>NZ_JBGAHF010000002.1:0-404556 GCF_044226305.1 Nocardioides sp.
AGTTGCGGATGTCGCAACGCAGCGGTGGGTGAGCCACCTTTCAAGCGTTGGGTTTGGTGGAACACTCACCGCTGCCCCGTGTCGGCGCCGACCGCCGGTGAGCTGTCCACCGATCTACTCCGCGAGAAGGTGGACAGCGCACCGCCGCCTGAGATCCGCTCATGCCGCGACCCGGGCGTCCGATCTCGCCGAGGGTCGCGCGTCCCGATCGGCCGAAGGTTCGTAGACCGACGGGCAGAGGTCGCTTGGCGACGAGTGTCTGAGCGTGGGCAGGGTCGAGGTGTGGAGTTCTGCCCGTCGGTGTACGAGGAGCCGTCGCACCTAGGCCGTCCTCCGACCGGATCTGCCGCGGGTCGGGCACGCGATCGTGCCGGAAGGACGCGGCCTCGGCGGTGCCCGCCTCGGCGTACGCCACCTGCGGGTTCCGCCCCGCGCCACATCTGCTGCTGAGCCGCAGCCGGTGACGCTCAGCTGCGCAGCAGCTCGGCCAGGACCCGTCGGCGCAGACCACGCCACTCCGACAGCGCGACGACGCCCGCGCTGAGCACCACGGCGCAGCCCGCGAGCAGGCTCCACCAGGGCACGACCACCTGCGGTGTCACGGCCTGACCGGTGATCCGCTGCAGCGACAGGGACCCGGCGGTGGCGAGCACGCTGGCGAGGCCGAGCGCGAGGCCGGTCAGGGCAGCGACCGCTGCCGTCGACAGGAGCTCACCGGACAGCACCCGGCGCAGGTCGCGGTCGGCCAGGCCGAGCGAGCGCAGCCGCCCGAGCGACAGGCCGCGGGCCGGGGCGTCGGCGGCCGCTGCGAGGACCACGCCCAGGATGGCGAAGACCAGGAGGGGCACGGATGCCGCCGCGGCGAGACCGACCACTGCTCTGGCGAGCGGATCGTGCCGGCGGGCGTCCAGCTCACCGGCGGACGTCGTGACCGATCCGGCCCCGTCGCCGATCACCCGCAGCGCCTGGCCCGCACCCGGTCCGACCGCCCACACGGTGTCGGGCGTCGCGACGACCCCGGCCCGGCCCAGGTCACCGGCGTCCACGACCACCACCGGGGCGACCGAGGCCTCCACGCGGGGAGCAGCGCCGACGACGTCGAGCTGGACCGAGCTGTCCCGCCAGTGCAGGACCGGGTGCTCGCGCAGGTCCGCCGACCCTCCGAGCAGCAGTGCCGGCACCTGGTCCGCGCGGCTGCCGCCGAGCCGGGCCAGCTGGGGCGCGTCGGGCAGCGGGCTGCTCGCGAGGAGCCGCTGGTAGGCCGCGGCGTCGACGACGACCATCCGCACCGGCGCGGCGGTGCGGTCCGAGACGAGCCTCGCGCCGTCGTCGACGAGCCCGTCGGCGGCGGCCAGCACCCCCGGTGCGCGGGCGACCTCGCGGACCGCCGACCGGAGGCCCGCCTCAGGAGCCGGTCTCAGGCGCGCGTCCCCCCCGACGGCGAGCAGCGCCCCGGCCTCCTGACCCTGGTGCTCGGTTGCGGCCAGGGCGACGCCGAACGTGAGCTGGGCGACGGCGACCGAGACCGCCAGCACGGGGAGCACCCGGCCCGCCGTCTGGCTCAGGCGGGCGGTGACGAGCAGCCCGACGCCGTCCACCGAACGGCGCGCCGCCCGCAGGCCCAGCCGCACCGCCGGCGTCAGCAGCCGGACCACGACCACGGTGCCGGCGACCGCGCACAGCGTGGCCGCGGCCGCGGCCGTCAGACCTCCCCACCCGCTCTGGTCGACGACACCGCGCTGTCGCAGGGCCGTGAGGGACAGCGCCGCAGCAGCCAGCACGGTGACCTCCACCGCCAGCCTCCGGGCTCGCCGCGTGCGGTCGATCGCCCGCCGGGCCGACCGGTTCGCCGGCACCCGCCGGACGCTCGTCGAGCGCGCGGCCACGACGGCGCCGTACACCGGAGCCGCGAGGACCGCGACGGCGACGACCGGCACGGCCCACGCCCACCCCACTCCACCGACCAGCAGGTCCGCGGCGACGAGCCCGAGGGTGGTGCCGACGGCCGCGACCACGACGGCCTCGACGAGGAGCTCGCCCGCGACCTCCACCAGCGAGGCGCCCCGCTCGCGGGCGACGACGATCGGTCCGCGCCGGCGACTGACCAGCAGCTGCGCCGCCAGCGCGAGCACGAGCAGGGCGGAGGCGACCAGTCCGACCAGGACGACCTGCGCCTGACCCTGGGCCGCCGTGACCTGGTCGCGCGCGTTCGTGAGCACGGCGCCGAGCGCGCTGTCCCAGGTGAGGCCGGTCGCCGTCGCGTCCGCGGACACCTGCAGGTGCGCGACCTCGCGCGTGATGGCCTCGGTGTTGCGCCAGCGCACCACTGCCGACCGGGTCGGGAAGGTGACGTGCCGGGCCAGCTCGTTGGACGGCACGGCGAGCTGCAGGTCCGGCAGTGAATCACTCGACACCAGGGCGCCGCCGGTGACCTGCTCGACGCCCTGGAGGTCGCCGCGCGCAGGGTCGAGCAGCTCGGGCGAGAGCTGCCAGGCGGCCGCCTGCGGATCGGTCGCGGCGTAGACGCCGCTGACCCGGATCCGGATCGGTTGGTGCTGGTCGTCCTCGCCCGGCAGGCGGTCGCCGGGTCCGATCGCAAGAGCGCGCGCCACCGGGCGGGACACGGCCACCTCGACCGGCCACGGCGGACCCCCGCGCTCGACCTCGACGGGACCCTCGTCCGCCGGGGCACCCGGCCGTGGAGCCCGCCCCTCCAGGTACCTCACGGCGGGCGAGCCGTGCGGGGTGTCGAGGTAGGTCAGCACGAGGTAGCGGCCCGGGCCGTGGTCCAGCAGGTGGATCTGCGGCGTCGTGACCGAAGCGATGCCGGGGTCCAGCATCGCCGCCAGACGGGCGGGCAGGGCGGCCTGCGCACGCTCCGCGGTCCGGCGGACCTGGTCGGCCGCGCTCGGGTCACGGGAGAAGTCGACCGAGCCGTAGGGGTCGCGCGGCGGGGAGGCGACCACGGCGCCGTCCAGGCCGGCGTCCTCTACGGCCGCCGCGACCGCCCGGTCGGCCGCGTGGTCGCCCACCGGTGCGACCGAGGCGGTCAGGAGCGTCGTGACCGCCACGACCAGTCCCATCAGGACCAGGAGGGGTGCGTCGCTGCGCAGCCGCCCGGCGATCGTGGGCCCGTGCAGGCGTGGCCGCCGGATCATGCCGTGTCCCCTGACGACAGCCGCGCCGGGTCGGCCCGGCGGACGTGCGCGACGGTCAGGACGGTGGCGATCGCCAGGACGCCGATGAACGCGCCGACCGTGAGCAGCAGCTCGGCCTGCCAGGGCCACACCTCGACGGCCGGTGGGACCGGCGCGCCGCCGAGGTCCGAGCGGATCAGCTCCGGGCTCAGCGCCCACGACGTCGCCCTGCCGACCAGCGCGCCGACGAGCACCACCGGGAGGAGGAACAGGGCGTTCTCGGTGACCAGCACCCGTCGGGCTCCCTGTGACGACAGTCCCAGCGCTCGCAGGCGGGAGACCTCCGTCGTACGCCGCTGCCGGTCGCTGGCCAGCAGCAGGCCGGCGCTGAGCAGCAGCATGAGGACGGCGGCGGTGACGAGGGTCAGCAGCGCGGTCGGCAGGGCGATCCGCAGCGGCCCGCTGGCGAGCCCGTCGGCGAGCCCGGCGCGGGTGGTGACCTCGCCGACCCCGAGCCGCGCTGCCTCTCGCACCGTCCGCGGCGACGGGTCGGCGACCCACCACGCGTCGATGCCGGGGTCGAGGTCGCCCGCGTCGACGAGCGCGCGGCTCAGCAGGTCGACGTCGGCGAGCACCGCGAGCCGCCCGGGTGCGGACGGGACGTCGGGCACGATCGCCACCACCTCGAGCGGGATCCGCCTGGTGTCGATGCTCGCCGTCAGCCTGGCCCCGACCGGGGCGTCCACGGCGTCGGCCAGGTCCTGGGAGACGGCCACCGGCACGCGGGGCGGCGCCGGGATGGCGGTCACGAGGAGCTCGTTGGTCGAGTAGCCGAAGTAGGCGAGGTTCGCGCGGGCCGTGGTGCGCACGACGGTGCTCGCGCCGGCGGACCGGACCGCGACGTCCGCACCGGACAGCAACCCGCTGTCCTCGGGCCTCGCCGGGAGCACCGCCCATGCCGCGGGCCGCGTGCCGGAGACCCGGCCGGGGACCCGCACCGACACCGCCACCGGCGCCGTCCGGGGCACGCCCGGGCCGTCGAGACCGAGGCGGACGCCGACCAGCTCCTGCCCCCGAGCGACCGGGCCGGTCCAGGTGACCCGGTGCAACCGCCCGTCCATCGGCACCGGGAGGGCACCCACGGAGCTGCGGAGGCCGGCCGCGTCCTGGAGGACCGCCGTCACGGTGACCTGCAGGTCCGCTCGAGCCGGGGCCGTCGCCTCGACCCGGACGCCCGCGCCGTCCGGGCGCAGCGGGACGCCGTGCACCGGCTCCGACGGGGCGATCTGGTCCCCGATCTGCCCCCAGGTCCTCCCGTCGCCGAGCCGCCCGCCCAGCAGCTGCTCGGCGTGCGTGGCGTCCACGCCCACCAGCACCGGGGGGTCATCGCCCTGGCCGACGAAGGTGCCGAGCGTCAGCGGGCGGTCGACGACCGGGGAGACGATCCCGTCGAGCGCGCCCCGTCGTACGGCGGACTCGACGGCTGTCGTCGCGCGATGGCCGGCGGTCGCGGCCGGGACGATGGAGAGGTCGGTGCCCAGGAGCAGCGCCGCCTGGTCGTCCTGCGACTGCTCCCAGGTCGCCCGCAACCCGATCCCGAAGGTCCCGGCGGCGACGGCGGCCGCGATGGCGACCATGGCCGTGCCCGAGTGCGGACGGCGCGCGGCCTGCTGGGCCGCGAGCGGCACGACCAGGCCCCGCGAGCGGGTCGCGGCCCGCGCCGCGGCGCCGAGGGCGACCGGCACCAGGCGGGTCGCGAGCACCGTCACCGCGGCCAGGCAGAGCACCGGCGCCGCGGTCAGGACGGTGTCGGCGTTCGTGGCCGGCTGCGAACGCACCTGCCACCAGCAGACGATCGCCACGACGGCAACCAGGACGTCGAACCCGCCCCTGACCACCCGACGCCGACCGAGCCGATCCGTCGCGGTCCCGGTGTCGAGGGCGGTGAGGACCAGGGTGCAGGCCAGCAGGATGCTGGTGACCAGCACCCCGGCCACCAGCGGGAGCGTCACCACCGGGTGCTGGGCCAGCCCAGCCGCTCGCATGCCCGGCAGGTGCGTCGTGAGCGCGGCGTGGATGAGGGTCGCGGCCGGGACCGCCACCCCCGCGGCAACGGCCGAGAGCAGTCCTGCCTCCGCGAGGGCGGCCGTGACCTGCTGGCGCCGGCTCTGCCCCAGGGCCACGAGCAGGACGCGCTCGTCGTCACGTCGGGACGCGACGAGCCAGCCGGCGAGGATCGCGGCCACGACGGCCAGGGCCGCGCCGAGCAGCACGACCACCAGGACGGTGGACCGGGTCGTGTCCTGCTGCGCGTCGATCCTGGCGAGCGTGCTCGGCAGGTCGGACCCCACCCGGGTGATCCGCACCCGGTCCCCGACGCCGGCGGTCAGGAGGGTCGAGGCGCGACCGAGGCCCCCGACCGCGTCGTCCAACCCGGGACGGTCGGCCAGGGAGAGCATCGGGCTCGCGGTGACCCGGAGGCCGGTGACGTAGGAGCCGCTGGCGCGGAACGCGTCGTCGCCGACCACGACCGGGCCGTACGCCTGGAGCCGGGTCGAGCCGATGGGCCAGTCGGCGGAGTGCCCCTGCCCGTGCAGCGGGTCGGTCCCCCACTGGCCGTCCAGACGAGGCTGGAACGTGCCCACCACCACGACGGTGACCGGCGTTGCCTCGCTGGTCACGCCGGTCAGCCCGACCTCGTCGCCCAGGGCCAAGGTGTCACCCACGTGCAGGCCGAGGAGCCGGGCAGCGGTGGCCGGCAGCACCGCCTCGGGCCGCGCGCCGCTCGGGTCGCCGGGCCAGCGTCCGGACACCAGGGCCGCTCGGGCCGCGAGGTCGTCGTCGGTGGCGAGGTAGGCGAGGCGGTCGTCGCCGAGGTCTCGCATCGGGCCGACGGCGTCGGTGGTGACGGTGGGACGCATCCCAGCCAGGTCGTCGGTGACGATGCGCGTGGCCAGGGACCGAGCGTCCTGGAGCTCGCTGCCGGGAAGGTCGACCAGGAACGCGGTCACGTCGACATCCTCGGGCTGGGTGCGCTCGACCTCGGCGTCGAAGGCCCGGGCCTGGGTCACGCTCACCAGCAGGATGCAGACCCCCACGAGGCAGGCGGACGCCGCGATCAGTCCGACGACGGCGGCGAGCATCCCTCCCTGCACGCGGGCACGCCGGAGGCCGAGGGTCAGCACGGGCCCGTCATCTCAGCCGTGGACCTGGCCGTCGGCGATCGTGAGGACGCGGTCGGCGAGCGCCATCATCGTCGGGTCGTGAGTGGCCACGACCGCCGTGATCCCCTCGGAGTCGACGATGGCCCGGAGCAGCGCCATCACCGCCGTGCCGGTCTCGGCGTCGAGCTGGCCGGTCGGCTCGTCGGCCAGGAGCAGCCGGGGCGAGCCGGCGAGCGCTCGCGCGATCGCGACCCGCTGCTGCTGGCCGCCCGAGAGCTCGCCGGGCAGCTGCTGGGCGTGGTCGCGCAGCCCGACGAGGTCGAGCAGCAGCTCGACGCGCTGCTCGCGCTCGGCCACCGGCGTCCGCCGCATCCGCAGCGGCACGCCGACGTTCTCGCTCGCCGTCAGTGCCGGGATCAGTCCGAAGGTCTGGAAGACGTAGGAGATCGACTCGCGGCGCAGGCGGCTGAGCCCGGCGTCGTCCAGGGCCGCCAGGTCCGCGCCGACCACGTGCAGCGTCCCGCTGTCCGGGTGGTCGAGGCCGCCCAGCAGGTTGAGCAGCGTGGTCTTGCCGGAACCCGACCGGCCCGCCACCGCGACCATCTCCCCGGGCCCCACGTCGAAGGAGACCTCCCGCAGGGCGTGGATCGTGGTGGGCCCCGAGCCGTAGGTGCGGCTCAGTGACCGGACTGCGATGACGGGGTGGGCCACCGGGGCATCGGGAGAGGTCACGCGTTGCCGCCACGGTCGTCCGAGCGGATCTCCACGTGGTCGGCCGTCAGGGCCAGCCGGACCCGGCGGGACAAGGCGAGCGCCTCACGGAACTCCCGCGGCACCTGCACCCGGCCGGCACGGTCCATGACGGCGTACTCCTCGGCGGTCCCCGGGCCGTGGCCGGTCGTGCCGTCGCGCAGGGTCTCGCTGCTCGTCCGACCGTCGCGGATCGCGATGCTGCGCGCCACCTGCCCGCTCACCCCGACGTCGTGCGTGACGACCACGACCGTGGCCCCGAGCTCGCGGTTGGCGGTGCGCAGAGCGGTGAAGACCTCCGCGGCGGTCTCGGTGTCGAGCTCACCGGTCGGCTCGTCGGCCAGGAGCACGCGCGGCCGGTTCGCGAGGGCGACCGCGAGCGCGACGCGCTGCTGCTGGCCCCCCGACATCTGGTGGGGCCGGCGATCGGCACAGTCCGCCACCTCCAGCGTCTCGAGGACGCCGTCGGCACGGCCGCGGCGCTGCTTGCGCGGCACGCCGGCGATGGTCAGGGGCAGGTCGACCATCTGCCGCGCTGTCAGGTAGGGCACCAGGTTCTGCGTCGACTGCTGGCGCACGAACCCCACCACGTGCCGGCGGTAGCGGACCCGGTCCGAGCGGCTCATGTCCACCAGGTCCTGGCCGGCCACGCGGGCCCGTCCGGCCGTCGGCGCATCGACCCCGGCGAGCACCTGCAGCAGCGTCGACTTCCCGGACCCCGAGGCTCCGACGAGCGCGACCATCTCGCCCTCGTGCACGAGCAGGTCGAGTCCCTGGAGCGCCTGCACCTCGACGCTCTCGGTCTGGTAGATCCGCACCAGGTTGTCGCACACGATCAGCGCGTCGTGTCCGAACTCCGCCTCGCGCGGTGCGGCCGCCGGCAACGCGAGCTCAGGTCCCATGCGTTCCTCCCCCGTCGACGACTGCGCGACCCACCCTGCGGTCCGCATCCTGGGTGTGCGCGCGGAGCCGCTGGCCGCCTCCGGTTCGTCCACGTGGCCCGATCCCGTCGACCTGCAGACAACATATGCGCTGACGCCGCAGGCGGTGGCTGATTACGTCCTGGCGGGGTGTGCGCGCCGCGAGTGTCGGCGCGCACCCACGTCCTGGCCGGAACGCCACCCACCCGACAGTGGTTGGCCGAGGCAGGGCGGCACCGCGGACCAGCACCCGGGGTCGGTTCCGTAAGGTCACGTGGTGACTTCTGCAGCCGCGCTGGACCGGATCGCCCTCCTCTCCGACGTGCACGGGAACCTCACGGCGCTCGATGCGGTGCTCGCCGACATCGACGCCCGTGGGATCGAGCGGATCTTCAACCTCGGCGACTACGTCGGGAAGGGCCCACGGGGCCGCGAGGTCGTCGACCGGTGCCGCCAACGGTGCGAGGTCAACATCCTGGGCAACTGGGACGACTTCCTCCCCGATCCCGACCGCACCTTCGACAACGACGCGCTCACGTGGTGGCTGCACCAGCTGGGTCCGGGCCAGGGCGAGTGGCTGCGGTCGCTGCCCTTCTCCCACGACTTCACGATGAGCGGCCGGCGGATCCGGCTCTTCCACGCCTCGGAGGACACCGTGCACCGACGGGTCCGGTTCGACCACGACGAGGCCGAGTTCCTCGGGCTGTTCACGAACACCGCCGCCACCGGCGACGGCCCGGTGCCCGACGTCGTCGGCTACGCCGACACCCACGACCCCTACTACGAGACCGACCGCGAGCGCCGCACCGTGTTCAACACCGGCAGCGTCGGCAACTGCATGGGCGACCCCACGCCGGTCTACGTGATCCTCGAGGGCGTCATGGACAGCACCGAGGACGCGCCGTTCTCGATCTCGTTCGTCCGGGTCCCCTACGACTGGGAGGCCGAGCTCGAGGTCGCGGCCGCCATGGGGATGCCCGAGCTGGAGGGCTACGTCGTCGAGGTACGCGACGGCATCTACCGCGGCAACCTCAAGGCCGGCGAGGCCCCGGACTACCACCGCCGGCCGCGCTGACCGGCCGATGGGATGACGCGGTGCGGGCCGGGCGAGCTACTGCTGGGCGCGCGCGATCACCTCGTCGATCGCCGGTCGCACCTCCGCCGGCGGGATCTCGTGCGGTGCCTCGACCTGACTGGACCGACCCTCGCCCCACCGCCGAGCGACGTCCTCGGCGATCTGCTCGTAGGCCGGGTAGGTGCGCGCGCAGATGTCGTCGGGGCTGTCGCACTGCGCCACGGTCGAGATGAGGACGTGCAACGGGACGGTCCGCGGTGCCGGGGACTCCTCGACGAGCCGGCTGATGTCCCGGTAGTCCAGCGACTCGCCGTTCGAGCCCTCGAAGTAGGCGGTCTCGTCCTCGCGTTCGCGCGGGGTCATCGCCGGGAAGGCGAGCGTCGACCACGCCTGCCAGGGAGGCACCGGGTTGATGGCCACGACGCCGGCGGTCTCCTGCGGGTAGGCGGCGGCGTACGCCTGGACCAGGAGACCCCCTGCCGAGTGTCCGACCAGCAGGTACGGGCCGGGGACGTCGGCCGCCTCGAGCAGCCCGTGGAGGTCGGACACGAGGTCCCTGCCCGTGCCGACGCGATCGTAGGAACACACCCTCATCCGGGACCGGTAGGCGTCACCGATGCCCGAGAGGGCCTGAGGAGGAGCGCCCTCGCCGACCTCCAGGACCATCGTGGTGTCACCCTCACCCGTGCAGTCGAGGACGAGCTCCCTCCCGCCCACGCTGAAGGTTCCGCTCGGGGCCGCGCCGCCGCCCGACGAGCGATCGGGACCGCCGGCGGAGCCGTGGCCGCACGAGGCGAGCACGAGCACCGCGAGACCGAGCCCCATCGGGACCGCCCGCCTGCCCGCACCCGGCGCAGTCATCCGTCCAGTGAACCGCATCCCCACCGCGGCCGCCTAGGACCAGCCCCGCGGCGGGAGCCCACCCGGGTCGGCCGCGGCGCGGGCTGCCGCCGCGAACCGCATCCGTGCCGGTCAGGCCGGCTCGTCGTCCGGTGCCGCCGCCAGCCGGTCGCGCAGCAGCGTGCCCAGCCGGTCGACCGAACCGCTCATGGCGTCCAGCTCGTCGGCACCCACGATCGTGCTCCAGTCCTCGCCCGCCCGGGCGAGCACGACCGGTGCTCCGACGCGGGCCACGACGGCGGCGAGCCCTGCGTCCAGCTCGTTGCGGTGGAGGAGCCGGATCGGCACCGACAGCCGGGCCGCCATCGCGTCCCAGGCCGGCTTGCGACGCCAGGGCGAGTGGGTGATGTCGCACAGGGAGCAGTGCCGCGTGCCGCGCAGCCTGCCCCACACGTACGCCGCCTCGCCGAGCAGCCCGCCGTCAGCGTCGTACACGCCCACGAGCTCGGTCACCAGCACCTCACCGACGCTACCCGGGCACGGGGAGCGCCGGTCCGTGTCGCCGGTCCGTGTCGCCGGTCCGTGTCGCCGGCCCCGGGACCCGTTCCGGAGGAGCGGTCCAGGTGGCGGGCACCCGGTCGGCGCGCCGCACCAGCACTGTCGGCGGGCGCTCCTAGCGTTGCGGTGTGCGCATCCTCCACACCTCCGACTGGCACCTGGGCCGGTCCTTCCACCGTGAGGGGATGCTCACCCACCAGGCGGCGTACGTCGACCACCTGCTCGAGGTGGTCGCGACCGAGCAGGTGGACCTGGTGGTCGTGGCCGGCGACGTCTACGACCGCGCGCTCCCCCACGTCGACGCGGTGCGTCTGGCCGACGAGGCGCTGGCGAGGCTGGCGGCCAGCCGGGCGAAGGTGGTCATCACCAGCGGCAACCACGACTCGGCGCAGCGGCTCGGGTTCAGCTCGCGACTCATCGACGCGGCCGGGGTCTTTATCCGCACCGACGCCGGCACGGTCGGCACCCCGGTGCTGCTGGAGGACGAGCACGGCCCGGTGGCGGTGCACGGCATCCCCTACCTCGACCCCGACGCCGTCCGCGAGCCCTGGGGGCTGGCCGGGCGATCCCACGAGGCGGCCCTGACCGAGGCAATGCGGCGGGTGTGCGCGGACACCGCGCGGCGCGGCGCCCGCACCGTCGTCCTCGCCCACGCGTTCGTCGCCGGCGCCCGGCCCAGCGAGTCCGAGCGCGACATCAGCGTCGGCGGTGTCTCGCTGGTGCCGACCAGCGTCTTCGACGGCGTCGACTACGTCGCGCTGGGCCACCTGCACGGTCGGCACACCCTCACCGAGACCGTCCGCTACTCCGGGTCGCCGCTGGCCTACTCCTTCTCCGAGGCCACCCAGGTGAAGGGCTCGTGGCTGGTCGACCTCGGCCCGCGCGGGGTGAGGAGCGCTGCCTTCGTGCCGGCCCCCGTGCCCCGCCGGCTGGCGCGGTTGCGCGGCACCCTCGCGGACCTGCTGGCCGACCCCACCCACGCCGCCCACGAGGACGCGTGGGTGCAGGCCACCCTCACCGACGAGGTCCGACCGCTCCAGGCGATGGAGAGGCTGCGCGCCCGGTTCCCCCACACGCTGGTGCTCGGCTTCGAGCCGGCCGCCGGCGAACAGCGGGCCGTCCCCGTCGCCTCGCCCCACGGCCGCTCCGACCACGCGATCGCGCTCGACTTCGTCGAGGCCGTGCGTGGCACCCCCGCCTCCGCGGCCGAGGCGGCCCTGCTCCGCACGGCCGTCGATGCCTGCTGCGAGGACCCCGACGTCGACGTGCTGGTGGGCCGATGAGGCTGCACTCGCTCGAGGTCACGGCGTTCGGCCCGTTCGCCGGCACGGTGCACGTGGACTTCGACCACCTCTCCGACGCCGGGCTGTTCCTGCTCTCCGGGCCGACCGGCGCCGGCAAGACCAGCGTGCTCGACGCGGTCTGCTTCGCGCTGTACGGCGACGTCCCGGGCGACCGCGGCAGCGCCAAGCGGCTGCGCTCGGACCAGGCCGCGCCCGACGTGCAGCCTCGGGTGGTGCTGGAGGCGACCCTGTCGGGCCGGCGGTTCCGGCTGGTGCGCTCCCCGTCGTGGGAGCGCCCGAAGAAGCGCGGCACGGGCCTCACCACCGAGCAGGCGTCGGTCGTGGTCGCCGAACGCGTCGACGGGGCCTGGACCACGTTGAGCACCCGGCTCGACGAGGCCGGCCACCTGGTCACCCGCCTGGTCGGCATGAACCTCCCGCAGTTCACCCAGGTCGCGATGCTGCCCCAGGGTCGCTTCCAGGCGTTCCTCCGCGCCCGGTCCGAGGAGCGCCACCACCTCCTCCAGCAGCTGTTCCGCACCGGTCGCTTCGACGCGGTCGAGAAGTGGCTGCGTGAGCACCGCACCGCGCTGCGCAAGCGGGCCGAGGCGGCGGACGCCGTCGTCGCCGACCTGGTCAGCCGCGTCAGCGAGGCGGCCGGCGTCGAGGCACCGGAGCACGACCACGCAGGATGGGCGCGCGGCCTGCTCGACCGGTCCGCGTCGCACGCGAGCGACGCGGCCGTCGCGGCCGCCGAGGCCGCCGAGGCAGAGCTCCTCGCCCGCGCCGCCCTCGACGAGGCCCGCGCTCTCGCCGAGCGCCGCGCCCGCTGGGAGGCCGCCACCGCCGAGCACCAGCGCCTGCTCGCCGGTTCTGAGGAGCACGCCGCCTCCGTCGAGCGGCTCGCGGCGGCCCGGCGCGCCGCCGGGGTGGTCCCGCTCCACCAGGTCGCGCGCAGCGCCGCCCGCGCCCGCAGCGCCGCCCGCGCCGCCGTCACCGAGACCGACCGCGACCGGGCGGAGGAGGTGCTCGCTGCCGCGGTCGACGGCGCCGCCCGGATCCGGGCGCTCCAGCCACGCGCCGAGCGCCGGCACGTCGTCGAGGCCGAGATGACGCGGATCCGACGTCGCAGCACCGAGCTGGCCGAGGCCGCCGACCGGGCGCGCGCCGAGACCCGAGAGCTGGTCCGCAGCCTCACCGCCCGGCTGGCCGCCGCCGAGCACGCCCACGCCGAGGCCCGCCGACTGACCCTCGACCTGCGCGAGCACGCGATCGCCCTGCGCGAGCAGCGGGTCCGCGAGATGGCCGGCGAGATCGCCGCCGGCCTCGTCGTCGGGGCATCCTGCCCCGTGTGCGGCTCCTGCGACCACCCGCACAAGGCCAGCGCCACCGCCGGCGCGCCCGACGAGGACGCCGAGCGCGCCGCACAGCGCGCCGCCGACGACGCGGCCGCGACCGAGTTCCTCCGGCACGCCGAGGTCCACGACCTCACGACCGAGCTCGTGGCTGCGACCGACCGGGTCGACACGGTCCCCCCGGAGCTCGCTGCGGAGTCCGCCGCCGTCGCGGCTGCTGCCGAGGCGCTCGCGACCGAGGCCGCGGCCCTCGACGCCGAGCTGGCGTCGTACGACGAGGAGCTGCTCGCCGCGCACCAGCGGGCCGAGCGCGACGCCCGTGCCGCGCTCGCCGCGCTGGACCGGCTCGTCGTCGCCGAGGCCGCGCTCGCCGAGGCGGAGGCGGCGCTCGCGGTCGCCGTCGTCGAGACCGGTTTCGGGTCGGCCGACGAGGCCGTCGGCGCCGCGCTCGACCGCGGGTCCTACGACGCGCTCGCGCGGCGGGTCGCCGAGCACGACCGCCGGCTGGCGTCGGTGCGCACGGTGCTCGAGGAGCCCGGTGCCGCCGAGGCCGCCGCCCTGGCGCTGCCGGACGTGACCCTCCTGACCCGCCGGCACGGCGAGGCGCTCGACGCGCTCGGCACCGCGCGCGCCGCGGAGGACCGGTGGGCGGGGCTGGCCAGGCGACTGGCGAGCCTGGTCACCGAGCTCGACGCGGCGCTCGCCGGGAGCTCTCCGCTGCGTGCGGAGCTCGACCTGGTCACGTCGCTGTGTGCCTTCGTCGAGGGCAAGTCGGCCGACAACCGGCTGCAGATGCGGCTGTCGGCCTACGTCCTGGGCTACCGGCTCGGTCAGGTGGTCGCCGCGGCCAACGTCCGGCTCGCCGGGATGAGCGACCAGCGCTACTCCCTGGAGCACACCGGACGCCGCGGCGCCGGGGAGACCCGCGGCGGCCTGAGCCTGCTGGTGCGCGACGACTGGTCCGGCGAGTCCCGCGACCCGGCGACGCTGTCGGGCGGCGAGACGTTCGTGGTGTCGCTGGCGCTCGCCCTCGGGCTCGCCGACGTCGTCACCCAGGAGGCCGGCGGCGCCGACCTCGACACCCTGTTCGTCGACGAGGGGTTCGGGTCGCTGGACGCCGACACGCTCGACGACGTGATGGACACCCTCGACTCGCTTCGCGACGGCGGCCGGGTCGTCGGCGTGGTCAGCCACGTCGCCGAGATGCGCGACCGGATCCCGACCCAGCTCGTGGTCCGCAAGGACCGCCGGGGGTCCACGCTCGACGTGAGCCGCTAGCACCGAGCGCTCCGGCCCTTCCCTCCCCGGACGCGCCTCCGCGGGCATACCGTGACGTCCGTCAGCCGCCGTCAGCCGCCGCCAGCCGTCGTCACCGAAGGAACCCGATGAGCCTCCCCTGGACCCCCGACGAGGTCGCCGACCTGCCGACGATCGGCGACCGGGTCGACACCCTGACCGACCAGTCCCGGATCCCCGGCGGTCCCGGCGCGCGGCTGCGCGTCGTACGGCAGGAGGCCACGGCGTTCCGCCGCGAGGTCCCCGGCACCGGCACCCCCGACAGCATCGTCACCTGCGACCTCGTCACGCTGCCCTACCCCACCCGCTTCGGCCTGTTCCGGGCCTCCCGGTCGGTGGCGCCGTTCCTGTCGATCACCAACCGGATGCTCGTCATCCGGTGGTCCGACTCGGGCGGGACGCGCCGGATCCTGCTCTTCGAGCCCAGCGACTGGGAGCTGGGCCGCTACACGCCGTACTTCGACAGCGTCGCCCAGCGCACCCCCGAGGTCGTGCAGCGCCAGGTCGTCACCGAGCACGGCACGGTCCGGCAGCACCTCGGTCGGCTCGGGATCGCGCCCGAGGACGTCGACTACCTCATGTTCGACCACCTGCACACCCAGGACCTGCGCCGGTGGGTCGGCACGACCGCGCACCAGGACGACCTCGGCGAGCAGCCGGTGGCGGTGTTCCCGAACGCGAAGGTGATCGTGCAGCGCGACGAGCTCGCCGGCATCGCCGACCTGCACCCGCTCCAGAAGCCGTGGTACCAGCCCGCCACCTACGCCGACGTGCCCGCCGAGGCGTTCCTGCCCATCGAGGGCTCGGTCGTGCTCGGCCCCGGCGTGGCCGTGGTCAAGACCCCGGGCCACGTGTTCGGCAACCAGAGCCTGGTGCTGAACACCGCAACCGGCATCTGGGTCTCCAGCGAGAACGTCATCGCCGCCGAGGCGCTCACGCCGGAGCACTCGCGGCTGCCCGGCGTCGCGAAGTGGTCCCGGTCCTGGCAGCAGGAGGTGGTCCTCAACGCCAACACGGTCGAGACCACGGCCGACCAGTACAACTCGATCATCCTCGAGAAGACCCTGGCCGACCGCAGCCAGACCGACCCGCGCTTCCTGCAGTTCTTCCCCTCCAGCGAGCTGACCGGGGCCTGGACCAACCCGGGCACCCGGCCGACCTTCGTGCACCGGGCGATCACGCACTCGTCCGCCTGAGCCGGGTCTCCCCCGAGCCGTGGGTCAGACGTCGACCCGGCCGTGGTCCGCGTCGTAGGTGTCCCCGGTCAGCTTGGTCTTGGCGAAGCTGAGCAGCGAGGCGACCTTGCCACCCGGCGTGTCCCAGTACTCCCCGTGCTCGACGTCGACCCGCAGCAGCACGGCGTTCGGGTCCTCGGTTCCGCCGGGCAGCCAGGCCTCGGCGAAGGTGTTCCAGAGCTCGGCGAGCTTGTCCCGGTCGTCGACCACGGTCGCGCGGCCGTAGACCGCGACCCAGCTGTCACGGGCCGAGAAGGTCAGCGCGACCCGGGGGTCGGCGGCCACCGCCCGGGTGTGCTCGGTGTCGCGGGCGGTGATGAACCACAGCTCGGCCGACGGCTCGACCTCCTGGCGGGCCATCGGCACGCTGCGCGGGCCCTCGGGGCCGTAGGTCGTCAGCATCCCGATCGGGATGTCGTCGAGCAGGTCCACGAGCTTCTTCTGGTCGTCGGTCATGGCCGACCGGTACCCGAATCCCCCTCGCCGACTCCCGGGGCCGCGCCCGCGGGACGTCATCCGAGGTGGCGGCCCGGGCGACCAGGTCGTATGACGTCCCCGGGGCCGCCCGCCGGACGTCATCCGAGGTGGCGGCCCCGGCAACCAGGACGTATGACCTCCCCGGGGCCGCCCACCGGACGTCATCCGAGGTGGCGGCCCCGGCAACCAGGACGTATGACCTCCCCGGGGCCGCCCACCAGACGTCATCCGAGGTGGTCACCCCGACGACCAGGGCGTATGACGTCCCGAGGCCGGCCGCCGGACCGTCCCCGGGGCGGGGCCGCGGCCTCAGACCTTCCGGGGCACGTTCCTGGTGAGGGTGAGGACGGGGCGCATCATCTTGTGCCCGACGTCCGCCGTCGGTCCGAACATGCACGGGCAGCCGCCGTCGATGACGGTGATCCCGTGGGCGCGGCCGTCCGCGGCGGCCGCCGGCGACACGCTGCCGGCACCGGGCCCGCGGTGCATCCACACGTGCTTGACGCCCAGCTCGGCGCACTCACGCATCGTGTCCGCACCATGGGCGGGGCTGGTGGCGATGACCACGGCGTCCACCCCACCCGGCACCGACCTCAGGTCGGGGTAGCACGGGTCGCCCTCGACCCGGTCGGCGTTCGGGTTGATCGCGAACACCTCGTAGCCGCGGTCCTTCAACCGCTGGTACACCACGTTGCTGCCGTGGCCCTGGGGGTTGCGCGACACCCCGGTCACCGCGATCCGGTGCTGGGCCAGGAACTCCGACGTGGCCTGCTTCATGGTCAGCATGACGACCTCCTCGTACGACGCGCTCGCGCACCGCACCCCGGCGCGGTGCCCTGGGGCCCACCCTCGGCCGGGCACCGGGCCGCGGGTAGGGCCGAACGCAGGTGATGCAGGGAGACCTCCGACCCGGGACGCGGGCTGCGGGTCCGGGACCCGGTGGTCGGGTACGTTCGCCCCTATGCCAGGTCCGGCGATCGATCCGTCCTTCACCGCCCTCCCCTACCGCAGCCTCGGGGACGCGGCCCTCACCCGGGCCGGCGAGCTCGGCGCGACCCACGCGGACTTCCGCTTCGAGCGGGTCCGCTACCAGGAGCTCACCGCCCGCGACGGCGTCCTCCAGGGCGCCAGCGACCAGGAGGACCTCGGGTTCGCGGTCCGCGTGATCCACGGCGGGTCCTGGGGCTTCGCCGCCGGCGTGGTCCTCACGCCAGAGGAGGCGGTCCGGGTGGCCGAGAGGGCGGTCGCCGTGGCCCGGGTCGCCGCCCGGATGACGAGCGCGCCGGTCGAGATAGCGGCCGAGCCGACGTACGACGACGTCACCTGGGTCTCGTCGTACCGGATCGACCCGTTCGACGTGCCGGTGCCGGAGAAGGCGGCCGTCCTCGTGGACTGGACGGACCGGCTGCGCAGCGGGGCCGCGGTCGACCACGCCTCGGCGCACCTGCTCCAGGTGCTCGAGTGCAAGTACTACGCCGACCTCGGCGGCACCCGCACCACGCAGCAGCGGGTCCGCCTCTTCCCCGGCTTCGAGGCGATGGGCGCCGGCGCCGACACCTTCGACTCGATGGCGAGCATCGCACCGCCGGTGGGCCGCGGCTGGGAGTACCTCACCGGCGGGCCGGACGAGGCCTGGGACTGGGACGCCGAGCTCGACGAGGTGCCCGAGCTGCTCGCGGAGAAGCTCAAGGCCCCCAGCGTCGAGGCCGGCACGCACGACCTGGTGATCCACCCCTCGAACCTGTGGCTGACGATCCACGAGTCGATCGGCCACGCCACCGAGCTCGACCGGGCGCTCGGCTACGAGGCCAACTACGCCGGCACCTCGTTCGCCACCCCCGACCTGCTCGGCACCCTGCAGTACGGCTCCCCGGTCATGAACGTCACCGGCGACCGCACCGTCGAGCACGGCCTGGCCACCATCGGGTACGACGACGAGGGCGTCGCCACGCAGCGGTGGGACATCGTCCGCGACGGCCTGTTCGTCGGCTACCAGCTGGACCGCGCGATGGGGCACCTGCACCCGGAGCTGAACGGCGGTCGCTCGAACGGCTGCGCCTACGCCGACTCCCCCGGCCACGTCCCCATCCAGCGGATGGCCAACGTGTCCCTGCAGCCGGCACCGGGCGGTCCGTCGACCGAGGAGCTGATCGGCCGCGTGGAGCGCGGGCTCTACGTCGTCGGCGACCGGTCCTGGAGCATCGACATGCAGCGGTTCAACTTCCAGTTCACCGGCCAGCGCTTCTACCGGATCACCGACGGCGAGCTGACCGGCCAGGTCCGCGACGCGGCCTACCAGGCCACCACCACGGACTTCTGGCGGTCGATGGAGGCGGTCGGCGGTCCCGACACCTGGGTGCTGGGCGGCGCGTTCAACTGCGGCAAGGCCCAACCCGGTCAGGTGGCCGCCGTGAGCCACGGCTGCCCGACCGCCCTGTTCCGAGGGGTCCGCATCCTCAACACGACCGAGGAGGCCGGTCACTGATGACCACCACCGCGTCCCTGGCCCAGACCTTCGTCGAGCACGGTCTCGCCGCCTCCGCGGCCGACGACTGCATCGTCATCGTCCGGGACCGGACCAGCGCCAACCTGCGCTGGGCGAACAACACCCTCACGACCAACGGGGTGATGTCGGCGGTCGACGTCACCGCGATCTCCTTCGTCGGCCGGTCGACCGCCTCGCTCACCGGCAGCGTGACCACCCGGCAGGGCGTCACCGAGCTGGTGCGCGCCGCCGACGCCGCGGCCCGGGCGGCCGCGCCTGCCGAGGACGCGGCCGAGCTCGTCCGCGACGTGACGTCGCCGGACTGGGACGACCCGCCGGTGCCGACCGACATCCACGTGTACGACGCGGTGGCGCCCGCCCTCGGCGAGGCGTTCACCCGCGCCGCGGGCGCCGGTCGGGTGCTGTACGGCTTCGTCAACCACGAGTCGACCACGACCTACCTCGGCTCGACGACCGGGCTGCGGCTGCGGCACGTGCAGCCGACCGGGCACGTCGGCTGCACCGCCAAGAGCGCGGACCTGGGCCGCAGCGCCTGGGTCGGCGCCGCGACCCGGGACTTCACCGACGTCGACCCGCTGGCGATCGACGCCGAGCTCGAGCGCCGGCTCGGCTGGGCCGGGCGCCGCGTCGACCTGCCGGCCGGTCGCTACGACACGATCCTGCCGCCGACCGCGGTCGCCGACCTGATGATCGACGCCTACTGGGCTGCCGGGGCCCGGGTCGCCTGGGAGGGCCAGTCCGTCTACAGCAGCCGCGGCGGCGGCACCCGGATCGGCCAGCGGGTCGCGCGCGAGGGCGTGCACCTCTGGTCCGACCCCGCCCTCGAGGGCCAGGCCTGCCTGCCCTTCGTCGTCGCGACCCGCTCGGGCAACAGCGAGTCGGTCTTCGACAACGGCCTGCCGCTCGGCCGCACCGACTGGGTCCGCGACGGCGAGCTCGCCGCGCTCGTCCAGACCCGGCAGTCCGCCACGATGACGAGCCAGCCGGTCACGCCGTACGTCGACAACCTGGCGCTCTCGGTCGACGGGGCCACGGGGTCGGTCGACGACCTGGTCGCCGGTACCGAGCACGGCCTGCTGCTGACCTGCCTGTGGTACATCCGCGAGGTCGACCCGCAGACCCTGCTGCTCACCGGCCTGACCCGCGACGGCGTCTACCTCGTCGAGGGCGGCGAGATCACCGGGGCGGTGAACAACTTCCGGTTCAACGAGAGCCCGGTCGACCTCCTCGGGCGCTTCAGCCACGCCTCCGCGACGGTGCCGGCGTTCAGCCGCGAGTGGGGCGACGACTACTTCTCGCGGACCGCCATGCCGGCCCTGCGGGTGCCCGACTTCAACATGTCGAGCGTGTCGCAGGCCCAGTGAACGACTCCCACACCCGGTCGAAGGCGGCGTCGAGCTCCTCGGCGCGCTGCTGCGCCCGGGCGTGCAGCCGCCCGTAGGTGAACGTGGTCTCGCCGGCCGCCTCGGCCGCGGCGGCCAGGTCCAGCAGGTGGGTCCGGACCAGCACGGTGTCCTGGCGCTCCCCCAGCAGCTGGGTCAGGCTCTTCGCCCCCTCGACCACCCGGCGCGCGTCCTTGCCGCCGTCGGGCTCCCACAGCTCCGCCGCGTAGCGGAGCCGCTTGGCGCCCTTGCGGACCAGGTGCATCGCCACGTCCCGGTCCGCGGCCGCCGCCACGGCGTCGTGGCGCCGGACGACCCGGTCGACCTCCTTGCGGACCCGGCGGCGCAGCACGGGCTCCTCCGGCCGGGTGACGGCAAGGCCGGCGAGCGCGGCCCGCAGCGCGGCGTACCGCTCGGACCCGAAGACGTCCGGGACCGCTCGCGTGCCGCCGTAGGTCCGCTCGACCCGGGCCCGCGCAGCGGTCGCGACCAGGCCGGGAGGCTCCTCGGCCAGCATCCGGGTGAGGATCTGGTGGACGACGTGCCCGTCGCGGGCCAGGCTCAGCTCCTGCCCGAACCAGCGCAGCTCGGCCGCGAGCGCATCCGCCGCGGCCCGGTCCAGCACCGGCCGGTAGGTCGCCAGCAGCGCCCGCAGCCGCCGGCACGTCACCCGGGCCCGGTGCACCCCCTCGGGGTCGTGCTGCCGGGCCTGTGCCTCGCGACGGTCCAGCTCGGCCAGCAGGTCGAGGAAGCGGGGGTCGGCGGACACGTTCACATCATGGTGCAACCGGATGCCCGGCTCGGGCGTACCCCTCCTGTCAGACCACGACACACCACACACCACGACACAGGAGAGAGAACGATGCGCAGCACCCAGCTGATCACGGGCGTCCTGGCCGTCGTCGCGACCACCGTCCCCCTCGGGATCGGCGGCGCGGCGCAGGCCGGCGAGGCCACCACCACCCACGAGCGCGGGATCGTCGTCGAGTGCACCGGCACGGTGCACGGCCGCGACGTCTTCACGAGCGTCTACGAGAACGACACCTTCGCCAACGTGCTCCAGGTGCTCGTCGGCGACGACGAGCAGCAGGTCGGCGGCAGCCGGACCGACCGCGACGGGTTCCTGGACCACGGACGCGTGCGCGCCGCGATGCAGGTCGACGGCAAGCGGGCGCTCGTGACCGGCACCGCGCGCCGGGTCGGCGACCGGATCCCGGTCAGCGAGGAGCAGGACGACGCCGGGCAGCACGTGACCGCCACCGGCTTCCAGCGCAGCCTCGACACCGACCTGACGCTGACCTGGCGCGGGGCGACCGTGCCGCTGGACTGCGCGACCGCGTTCGCCTACCGGCTCACGGTCACCAAGGAGCCCATCGAGTAGCCGAGAGCTGGGCCCGGGCCTAGCCGGGCACGCCGCCCGGGATCGGCGCGGTCGGGTCGTAGGGCGTGCGCGTGTAGATGAACGTCGCGACGTCGAGGTGCCCGACGGTGCCGTCCGGGCGGCGCACGACGTGCATCTGCTCGCCCGCGTGGTAGCCGGACCGGCCGACCACGCGGCCCTCGTCGGTGACCGCGAACCGGTAGGCCTCGACGCCGTCGCGACGAGCGACCAGCTCGCTGCCCTCCATGGCGAGCACGAAGGGGGTGTTGCCCCAGTGCCACACCCCGGGCACGCCGAGCAGCACGTCCGGGACCCCGCTCGAGGGCACCCACGGGCCGGCGAGCGTCGGCTCGCACGCCTCGAGCTCGGTCAGCAGCTCGGTGACGACCGCCGCCGGCGAGTAGCCGGTGGTCGCGTTGGCGAGCACGACGCCGCCGGTGCGCCGCTTCCGGTCCACGAGGCAGGTCGCGAGGAAGCCGGGCATCGAGCCGGTGTGCCCGGCGAGGGTGCCGGAGCCGCCGGCGAAGACCTGGAAGCCCAGCCCGTGCGTGGCCCGCATCCCGTCCTCCGGGGCGCCGGCCTGCGGCGCGTAGGCGCGGTCGAGCTCGTCGACCGACAGCACGTCGGGGTGACCCTGCCCGAGGAAGACGGCGTACGTCGCCAGGTCGGCCGCCGTGGCCCAGACCTGACCGGCCGGGGCCATCGCGCCGGTGTCGGTCGCGGGCTCGTCGACCAGGGTGCCGTCGTAGGGGTGCACGGACCGGCCCCGGGCCGCGGCCCCCTCCGGCAGGTACGACGTCCGCGTCATCCCGAGCGGACCGAGGACCTGCTCCTGGACGGCCTCCCACCAGGTGGTGTCGAGCAGCCGGGCCACGGACTCGCCGAGGAGGGCGTAGCCGAGGTTGGAGTAGTGGAACCGCTCGCCGGCGCCGAAGACGCCACCGGAGCCGTCGTTGACGGCAGCCAGCTCGTCGAAGGACAGGCCCGCGGACCGCTCCCACCACGAGCCGGCCGGCTCGGACTGCATCCCCGAGCTGTGCGCGAGGAGGGTGCGCACGGTCCGGTCCGCGTAGCCGACGTCCCCGAGCACCGTCGAGACCGGGTCGTCGAGGCCGAGCCGGCCGTCGCGGACCAGCTGGAGCACGAGCACCGCGGTCATCGTCTTGGTGATCGACCCGATCCGGTACTGCACGTCGTACGGGTCGTGCTCGGGCACCTCGGGCGTGCCCCGGAAGCCGAACCACACCGGCTCGCCGTCGCGCACCAGCCCGGCCACCACCGACGGGTAGCGGCCGGTGGTCTGGGCGTGCGCCAGCCGGGCGAGCAGCCGTCGGGAGGTGTGGTCGCTGACCGCCTGGGGGGCGCTCACTCGGCGAACGCCTCGAGCGGCGGGCAGGCGCAGACGAGGTGGCGGTCGCCGTAGGCCTGGTCGATCCGGGCGACCGGGGGCCAGTACTTGTCCGGGTCGATGCCGGTCGGGAACACGGCCAGCTCGCGGGAGTAGGGCCGGTCCCACTCGCCGACCAGTGCCCGCGACGTGTGCGGGGCGCCCCGCAGCGGCGACTCCTCCGGGGTCCACTCCCCCGCGCCGACGCGGTCGATCTCGCCCTTGATCGCGATCATCGCCTCGACGAACCGGTCGATCTCGCCGAGGTCCTCGGACTCGGTCGGCTCGACCATCAGCGTGCCGGCGACCGGGAACGACATGGTCGGGGCGTGGAAGCCGTAGTCGACCAGCCGCTTGGCGACGTCGTCGACGCTGACGCCGGTCTCCTTGGTCAGGCCACGCAGGTCGAGGATGCACTCGTGGGCGACCAGGCCGCCGTGGCCGCGGTAGAGCACCGGGTAGTGCTCGCCGAGCCGGGTGGCGACGTAGTTGGCCGACAGCACCGCGGCGGCGGTCGCCCGGGTCAGGCCCGCGGCGCCCATCAGCCGGATGTAGGCCCACGAGATCGGCAGGATCCCCGCCGAGCCGTAAGGAGCCGCGCTGACCGGGCCGATGCCGGTCCGGCCGGACTCCTCCGGGTGCATCGCGTGCGAGGGCAGGTACGGCGCCAGGTGCTCGCGCACCGCGACCGGGCCGACCCCCGGGCCACCGCCGCCGTGCGGGATGCAGAAGGTCTTGTGCAGGTTGAGGTGGGAGACGTCGCCGCCGAACTCACCGGGCCGGGCGTACCCCAGCAGCGCGTTCAGGTTGGCGCCGTCGACGTACACCTGGCCGCCGTGCTCGTGGACGATCCGGCAGAGGTCGGTGATGGTCTCCTCGTAGGCGCCGTGCGTCGACGGGTAGGTGACCATGATCGCGGCCAGGTCGTCGGCGTGCGCCTCGCACTGCGCCCGGAGGTCGTCGAGGTCGACGTCGCCGCCCTCGCCCGACTTCACGACCACGACCTGCATCCCGGCCATCACCGCCGAGGCGGCGTTGGTGCCGTGCGCGGAGGACGGGATCAGGCAGACGTCGCGCCCCGCCTGGCCGTTGGCGTGGTGGTAGGCGCGGATGGCGAGCAGGCCGGAGAGCTCGCCCTGCGACCCGGCGTTCGGCTGGAGGGAGACCCGGTCGTAGCCGGTCACCTCGACCAGCCACTGCTCGAGGTCGGCCACCAGCTGCCGGTAGCCGGCGGCGTCCTGGGCCGGGGCGAACGGGTGCAGGTCGGCGAAGCCGGGCAGCGAGACCGGCTCCATCTCGGTGGTGGCGTTGAGCTTCATCGTGCAGGAGCCGAGCGGGATCATGCCGCGGTCCAGCGCGTAGTCGCGCGCCGAGAGGGTGCGCAGGTAGCGCAGCATCTGGCTCTCGCTGTGGTGCTGCTGGAACACCTCGTGGGTGAGGTAGTCGGTGGCGCGGCGCAGGCCGTCGGGGAGCGCGTCCCCGGTCGCCGCGTCGACCGCGTCGACGTCGGTGCCGGTGACCCCGAAGGCCTCGAGGACGCGGAGGATGCTGGAGCGGGTGGTGGTCTCGGAGGTGCTGACCCCGACCGTGTCCTCGTCCACCAGGCGCAGGTGCAGGTCGAGCTCGCGGGCCGCGGTGACGACCTCGGCGGCCCGCCCGGGGACCGGCACGGTCAGGGTGTCGAAGAAGCGGTCGTGCGCCACCGGCACACCGGCCTCGGCGAGGGCGGCGGCGAGCACCGCGGCGTACCGGTGGCTGCGCGTCGCGATCGCGCGCAGGCCCTCGGGTCCGTGGTAGACGGCGTACATCGAGGCCACCACGGCGAGCAGCACCTGGGCGGTGCAGATGTTGGACGTCGCCTTGTCGCGGCGGATGTGCTGCTCGCGGGTCTGGAGCGCGAGGCGGTACGCCGGCCGGCCCTCGGCGTCGACCGACACCCCGACCAGGCGGCCGGGCAGGTGCCGCTCGAGGCCGGCCCGGACCGCCATGTAGCCGGCGTGCGGACCGCCGTAGAACAGCGGGACGCCGAAGCGCTGGCTGGACCCGACGGCGATGTCGGCACCGAGCTCGCCGGGCGACTCGAGGAGCGTGAGCGCGAGCAGGTCGGCGGCCACGACCGCCATCGCGTCCCGCTCGTGGGCCTGCTCGATGACGCGGCGCGGGTCGAGGACCCGCCCCGAGGCGCCGGGGTACTGGACGAGCACGCCGCACAGGCCCTGCTCGAGCAGGGCGTCCGGCAGCCCGTCGGCGAGGTCGGCGACGACGACCTCGATGCCGAGGCCCTCGGCCCGGGTGCGGACGACGTCGATCGTCTGCGGCAGCGCGTCGGCGTCGACGACGAACGGCCCGCTCGCCTTGCGGTTGCCCCGGCGGACCAGGGTCATCGCCTCGGCCGCGGCGGTGGCCTCGTCGAGCAGCGAGGCGTTCGCGGTCGGCAGCCCGGTGAGGTCGCCGACGACGGTCTGGAAGTTGAGCAGCGCCTCCAGCCGGCCCTGGGAGATCTCCGGCTGGTAGGGCGTGTACGCGGTGTACCAGCTGGGGTCCTCCAGCACGTTGCGACGGATCACCGGCGGGGTGATCGTGCCGTGGTAGCCGAGGCCGATCATCGCCTCGGCGGGGCGGTTGGCGAGCGCGAGGGCCCGCAGCTCGGCGGCGACGGCCGCCTCGCCCAGCGGCGCCGGCAGGTCGAGCTCGGCCGCGGTCCGGATCCCGCCGGGCACGGCGGCGTCCATCAGCTCCTCGAGGGAGCCGAAGCCCAGCCGGTCGAGCATCGTCGCGACGTCCTCGTCTCGGAGCCCGATGTGCCGGTCGACGAACGGCAGTGCGCCGTCGAGGTCGGTGAGGGTGGGGTGGTCGGCCATGGCGGAGGGCTCCTCGGAGTCGACTGACGTCGGACGGGCGCCTCCCCCTCTGTCACCGCGCGCCGGTCAGGGCGCGCCGCTCCAGAGCTGCCTGACCCACGCGGTCCGGGTGCCTGAGAGGTTCCGGGGAGGAATTGCCCCTTCGGCGTCCCCTCCAGCCTCGTCGGGGACTCTCCCGCACGGGATAGTCGGCGCGGCCCAATCTACCGGGCCCGCGCCGACGACCGAAACCTCTGTCCGACGTGCCGCCGGTCGGGTTCAGCCGATCTTGCGCGCGGCGCGCCGGGCGGCGAGCTCGTCGCCGGCCGTGGGGGCGTCGTCGGCCTCCGCGGTGCGCTCGCTGGGCAGCTCGGCGAGGGTGCCCTCGATCTCCTGCCACACACCGCCGATCGCGATGCCGAAGACGCCCTGCCCGCCCTGGAGCAGGTCGATGATCTCGTCGTTGCTGGTGCACTCGTAGACCGAGACGCCGTCGCTCATCAGCGTGACGCGGGTCAGGTCCTCGGTGCCGCGGGTGCGCAGGTGCTGCACGGCCGTGCGGATCTGCTGGAGCGAGATGCCGGCGTCGAGCAGCCGCTTGACGACCTTGAGCAGCAGGATGTCCTGGAAGGAGTAGAGCCGCTGCGAGCCCGAGCCCTTGGCGCCGCGCACGGTCGGCTCGATCAGGCCGGTGCGGGCCCAGTAGTCGAGCTGGCGGTAGGTGATGCCGGCCGCGTTGCACGCGGTCGGGCCCCGGTAGCCGGTGTCGCTGGGCAGCGGAGAGACGTCGTCGGTGAAGAGCAGGCCCTGCTCCTCGGCCGTGGCGACCGCCTCGGCGGCCTCGGCGTTCTCGGTGTGCTGCTCGTTCTCGTTCACACGGTCCTCCGTGGGCTACTCCGTTGTGCGTAACTACCGGGGGAAGGTGCCGCGCGGCCCAAGATCCGGGGCACCACAGCGTTGGAGTTACAACAGAGACACTTCAAGGTAGGCCTCCACCCCGGGACCGTCAAAGAGGTCACCGGGCGTGTCGCAACCCTCATCCTCTACCTGAGGGTGAGGGATTCGACCCTGATGTCAGGGTCTGCGAGTACGAGCGCGGCTGGGCGTGCCGTGCGTGCGCGGCTGGCCAGGCGGAGGAGGGAGGCGGCCTTCGAGCGAAGCGGGCCGTCGACCGACGACAACGCAGCCAGGGGCGTGCGCACGGTGCGCCCAGGGCGCTCAGTGGGCGTCGAAGTCTTCGGGGGTGACCTGGTCGAGGAACTCGCGGAACTTCTCGACCTCGTCCTCCTGCTCGGCGGGGACGGCGAGCCCGGCCTCGTCGAGGACGTCCTCGGCGCACAGGATCCGGGTCCCGGTGCGCAGCGCGAGCGCGATGGAGTCCGAGGGTCGGGCGCTGACCTCGGCGCCGGAGCCGAAGACCAGGGTCGCGAAGAAGACGCCGTCCTTGACCTCGGTGATCCGCACCTCGGTGAGCTCGTTGCCGGTGGCGTCGAGGACGTCCTTCATGAGGTCGTGGGTGAGCGGCCGCGGGGGCACCACGCCCTGCTGGGCGAACGCGATGGCGGTCGCCTCGACCGCGCCGATCCAGATCGGGAGGTAGCGCTCCCCCGACACCTCGCGCAGCAGCACGATCGGCTGGTTCGAGGGCATCTCGACCCGGACTCCCATGACATCGACTTCGCGCACGCCACCACACTACTCCCGCGTGGTGGCGCCGCGAGCCCGCCGGACCGGCCCGCTCAGCGCGAGCGCAGGCCGATCTTGACCAGCGTGGCGTGCAGGCGCACGGAGAGCGCGGCGATCTCGGAGACGGTCTCCTCGGCGCGGGCGCGGGCGGCCGTGTCACGGCCGGCCTTCTGGGGGGCGACGACCTGCTCGACGAGGCCGACCTCGCGGTCCGCAGCGGTCTTGAACGCGCGCAGGTGGCGCGGCTCGAGCCCGAAGTCGGCCAGCTCGCGGGCGGTCTGGGCGACGACGAGGGCGTCGGTGTCGTAGTGGCCGGTGCCGGCCCGCGGGGTGATCAGGGCGTACTGCTCCAGCTGGTCGAGCAGCTCCTCGGAGATCTCGGCGATCTTCAGCAGCTCGCGCCGCGAGAGCCGCAGCTGGTCGCGCCGTCGGAAGGACTCGGCGCTCGGCAGCCCGTCGGCCGCCAGCGCGACCCGCGGCACGGTCGGCACGACCGGGTCGATCGGCGGCGGCTCGAGACCCCGGTCGATGGCGTCGAGGTGCTCGCCGATGACCCGCAGCGGGAGGTAGTGGTCGCGCTGCATCCGGAGCACGTAGCGCAGCCGGTCGACGTCGTCGTGGCTGAACTTGCGGTAGCCGGCGGGGGTCCGCTCGGGCTTGATCAGACCCTTGTCCTCGAGGAACCGGATCTTGGGGATGGTGACCTCGGGGAAGTCCGGACGCAGCCGGTCGAGGACCTCACCGATGTTCATCCGCGCCCGGGACGCCGACGAGGACGCCGAAGCCTGGGTCATCGGGTGCTCATCCGCTCGTGTGCCCCATGAAGAACACCAGCCGGTACTTGCCGATCTGGACCTCGTCGCCGTCGGTGAGCTGCACCCGGTCGATGCGGTCCCGGTTGACGTAGGTGCCGTTGAGGCTGCCGACGTCGCTGACGGTGAACGTGTCGCCGCTGCGGTGGAACTCCGCGTGCCGCCGCGAGACCGTCACGTCGTCGAGGAAGATCTCGCTGTCCGGGTGCCGGCCGGCCGTGACGACGTCGGCGTCGAGGAGGAACCTGCTCCCCGATCCGGGGCCGCGCTGGACCACCAGGAGCGCGTGCCCGACCGGCAGTGCGTCGACCGCGGCCGCGTCGACCGGGTTCAGCTGCCGGTCCGAGGTCTCCACCTTGTCCCCGGCGCCGAGGTTGATCGTGGCCGTGGACTCGTCGGCGCCCGGGGCCGGCGTGGCCGGCGTCGACACGGTGGGCGGGTCCGCGGGGTCGTCCGCGGCGACCAGGCGGGAGCCGCACTGGGAGCAGAACCGCGCGTCGTCGGGGTTCTGCTTGCCACACGCTGTGCAGAACGGCATCGGTGAAGTCCTTCGGTGCGGGCGCCGGGCAACCCTCAAGGCCGGGTTGAGGTTGATGGTTTCCCCGAACCTATCAGTCGCGCGCGACCGATCAAGCCGACACGGCCCGGGGCCGCCCGCGGCTCCGGGTGGGTCAGGCCTCGAGCGAGGCCTGGTACGTCGCCGCGTCGAGCAGCCCGTCGAGCTGGTCGCGCTCGGACGGCACGACCTCGAAGAGCCAGCCGCCGCCGTACGGGTCGTTGTTGACCAGCTCGGGGGTCGCGTCCAGCGCGTCGTTGCGGGCGACCACCTCGCCGGAGACCGGCGCGTAGACGTCGCTCACGGACTTCGTCGACTCCAGCTCGCCGCAGGTGCTGCCGGCGTCGACGGAGTCCCCCACCTCGGGGAGCGACACGTAGACGATGTCGCCGAGCGCGTCCTGCGCGTAGTGGGTGATGCCGATCCGGACCGACCCCTCGTGCTCGCCGGGCTCGCGCACCCACTCGTGCTCGGTCGTGTACTTCAGGTCGTCGGGGTACAAGGCGACTCCTCGGGGCGGGTCCAGGGACGGGCGGACGGTGGAGAGGCTACTGGGACGGGACCGGGCTCGCGAAGACCTGCTTGGCCGGCTTGACGACGCTCTCGATGTCGAGCGAGGCCAGCTCGTCGACCGAGACCGTCGCGCCGTCGTCCTCGAACAGGTCGCGCGGCCCGCCGGGGAAGTCGATGCCGGAGTCCGCCAGCGTGTGCGGGTCGCCGATCGCGTCGATGACGTACGGCGAGGTGACCAGCTCGCCGCCGACCAGCAGGCCGCCCGAGGCGTCCTCGACGGGCGTGCTCGCCACGACCCGCACCTGGCCGTTGACCTGGATCGCCTCGGCACCGGCGGTGCGGAGCTCCTGGATGGTGTCGACCATGCTCTGGACGTCCACGGCCCCGGTCTCCTCGGTGACCGTGACCCGGATGCCGGGACCGGTCACCGGCACCAGGCCGGCCAGGATCGCCAGGTTGTCGGCCTGCTGCTCGGCCTGGGCCAAGGCGGCCTCGCGCGCCCCCGTGCTCGACTGGAGGTCGTCGCGGGTGCGCTGGAGCCGCGCGATCTCGGAGTCGGCGCGCTGCGTGGTGCCGGCGAGGCCGTTGAGGACGTCGATGAGGTCCTGCTCGCGCAGGCCGGCGTAGGTGTTGTCGACCTGGGTGAACCGCACCTGCGTCACGGCGGCGTAGCCCAGCACGGCGAGCAGGACGGCCACGACGAGCTGGCCGCGGGTCGGACGCAGGAAGGCGCCGCGCAGCCGGTCACGGCCGGTCGGCGGGTGCTGCTCCTCCCCCGGCCCGGCCCGGTGCTCGGGCGCGTGCTCGGGCGCGTGCTCGGGCGCGTGCTCGGGCGCGTGCTCGGGCGCGTGCTCGGCCGGCCGCTCGGAGGCGTCCTCGGCGTCAGGCATGGAACAGGTGCCTCCGGATCGCGGCGGCGTTGGAGAAGATCCGGATCCCGAGCACCACGATGACGCCGGTCGAGAGCTGGCCGCCGACGCCGAGCTTGTCGCCCAGGAAGACGATCGCCGCCGCGATCACGACGTTGCTCACGAACGAGATGACGAAGACCTTGTCGTCGAAGATGCCGTCGAGGTAGGCACGGAGGCCGCCGAAGACCGCGTCCAGCGCGGCGACCACCGCGATCGGCAGGTAGGGCTCCAGCCCGAGCGGCACGGCGGGCTGGAAGACCACGCCGAGCACGATGCCGACGAGCAGGCCGAGCGCGGCGATCACTGGGGGGCCTCCTTGCGGTGCTGGGTCTGGTTCTGCTCCGCCGTACCCTCCACGGCGTTGCGGAGCCGCGCAACTCGCGGCGGGGCCGCCGGGAGCGAGAGCTCGTCCACATTCTGCATGGACCACGGGAATCCGAAGCTCTCGACCGTGCCTCGGAACTGCAGGCCGCTCGTGGACTCCATCAGGTCCGCCTGGAGGGTCTTCTCGTTGCCGATGGCCGTGACGACGTACGGCGGGGACAGCGAGTGGTTGTTGACGCGGATGGCGTCGCCGGAGTTGCGGATCGCGGACCGGGCGGTGAGCCGCTGGCCGTTGACGGCGATCGCCTCGGCGCCGGCGTTCCACAGGCCGTCGACCAGCAGGCGCAGGTGCCAGTCCCGGACCAGGTCGCCGTTCGCCGCGTCGTCGACCGTGACCCTGACGCCGGGACCGGTAACGGCGCCGAAACCGGTGGTCGCGGCCAGCCGCACCTCGCGGGCGGCCGCCGCCTGCTCGTCGGCGGTGACCCGGTCGAGCCGGGTCTGGAGCGCGACGTTGGTCTCACGCAGCCGCACCATCTGGCGCTGGAGGTCCGACAGCCGCTCACGGCCGTCCTCGATCTGGGAGATCAGCGTCGCCCGGCTCGCGCTGCGCACGTCCTCGCCCCGCGAGGTCTGCACCGCCGCCACCGTGACCAGGAGCCCGAAGACGGCCACCACCGCGACCGCCGCCAGCCGCTGCGAGCGGCGCCGGGCGCCGTCCGGCTGCTGCTCCGCCGGCTGCGCCGCCCGCCGCTCGGCGACGTGCTGGTAGTCCTCGTCGAGCGACTGCTGGGTGATGAGGGTGAGCAGCGGCGTGCTGATGCGGTCGTTGACCGTGGTCTCAGGCATCGGTGGCCGCCTGCCGTCGGTCGGTGGTGCGCAGCAGCGTGCGCACCTGCCAGGCGTAGAGGATGCCGGCCCACCAGTAGAGGCCGATGCCCCAGATCGCGAACGCCCAGCCGAACACGTCGGCGAGGGTCGCGACCGTGCCGTCGCCGTCACCGAGGAGCAGCAGCGGGAAGGCGTAGAGCAGGTTGAACGTGGCGGCCTTGCCGAGGAAGTGCACCGGCAGCGCGCTGTAGCCGCGGGTGCGCAGCAGCGGCACCAGCCCCCAGAGCAGCAGGTCGCGCAGGGGCAGCGAGAGCGCCACCCACCAGGGGATCACGTCGCGCAGGGCGAGGCCGACGACCACCGCCAGGATGTAGAGCCGGTCCGCGACCGGGTCGAGCACCTCGCCGAGCGCCGAGGTCTGGCCCAGGCGGCGGGCGAGGTAGCCGTCGAGGAAGTCCGTCACGCCCATGACGGCGAGCAGCGCGAGGGCCCAGCCGTCGGCCTCGGGGCCCAGGACGAGCCAGAGGAAGACGGGGACACCGGCGAGCCGCAGCATGCTCAGCAGGTTGGGCAGCGTCCACACCCCGCTGCGCGTCGAGTCGTCCGCCACTGCTCGCCTGCTCGCCTGTCTGCTCTCCCTGCCTGCCGACGCCACCCTAGGGCACGCCTCCCAGGTCGGACGCGCCCAGCGTGGCCGTCAGATCGCGTCCTCGTGGTGCGCGGCGTCCCGGATCTCGCCGACCAGCTCCTCGATGACGTCCTCCAGCGTGGCCAGGCCCAGGGTCCGCCCCCCGGCGTCGACCACGCGCGCCATGTGGGCGCCCCGGCGCTGGAGGGTCTCGAGCACGTCGTGCAGCGGCTCGGACTCGCCGACCGGGGCGAACGGCCGGATCCACTTGTCCTCGACCGGCCGCGCGCGGCGCTCCTCGTCGGTCTCCAGCACGTCCTTGATGTGGAGGTAGCCGAGCAGCTCACCGTCCGCGGCCACGGGGAACCGGCTGAAGCCGGTCGCGGCGCACAACGCCTCGACGCTCTCGGCGGTCGCCCCGCGCTCGACCGTGGTGAGGGAATCCGGCGGCATCAGCACCCCGGCGACGGTCTTCTCGGTGAACCCCAGGGCGCCGGCGAGTCGGTCGTACTCGTCGGCCGCGAGCAGCCCCTCGCCGCGCGACTCCTCCACCAGCGCGGCGACCTCCTCGCGGGTGTAGGTGGAGGTGACCTCCTCGGTCAGCCGCGCGCCGAGCAGCCGCAGCACGCCGGCCGCGACCGCGTTGATCACGACCACGACCGGCCGCAGCACCGTGACGATGGCCCAGATCGGCGGCCCGAGCACCAGCGCCGCGCGGTCCGGCGCCGCCAACGCGATGTTCTTCGGGATCATCTCGCCCATGACCACGTGGAGGTAGACGACGATCGCGAGGGCGATCACGAACGAGACGGGGTGCAGGAGCCCCTCCGGCAGGTGGAGGGCGTGCAGGACCGGCTCCACCAGGTGCGCGACCGCGGGCTCGCCGACCGCGCCGAGGACCAGCGAGCAGACGGTGATGCCGAGCTGGTTGACGCCGATGACCAGCGAGATGTTCTCCATCGCGGTGAGCGTGGTCCGCGCCATCCGCGAGCCCGCCTCGGCCCGCGGCTCGATCTGGGTCCGGCGCGCCGAGACCAGGGCGAACTCGGCGCCCACGAAGAAGGCGTTGCCGAGCAGCAGCAGCACGGCGACGACGACGGCGGTCCCGCTGCTCATGCCTGCTCCTCGGTCCGGTCGTCCTCGGAGTCGTCGGGCAGCCGCAGGCGCAGCCGATCGATCCGCAGGCCCTCCATCCGCTCGACGGTCAGCACCGCGAGGCGCTCGCGGACCTCCTCGGTCTCCGAGCGGTCGGGCACCGGGACCTCGGCGCGGTCGCCGACCTCGGGCACCCGTCCCAGCACCCGCAGGACCAGCCCCGCGATCGTGTCGTAGTCCTCGTTCTCGGGCAGCTCGATCCCGGTGAGGTCCTCGACCTCGTCGGGGCGCAGCAGCCCGGACAGCGTCCACGAGCCGTCCCGGTGCAGGCGCGCGCTCGCGCTCAGCCGGTCGTGCTCGTCGGCGATGTCGCCGACGATCTCCTCGACGACGTCCTCGAGGGTGACGATGCCGGCGAAGCCGCCGTACTCGTCCATCACGACCGCGAGCTGGAAGCTCTCGTCGCGCAGCAGCGCGAGCAACGGGTCGAGGCGCAACGAGTCCGGCACGACGATCGGCCGGGCGACGAGGTGCTTGACCCGGGTCGTCGCACGCTCGCCGACCGGCAGCGCGACGGCGTTCTTGACGTGCACGGTGCCGACGACGTTCTCGTCGGTGTCGAGGACCGGGAACCGGGAGTGCCCGGTCTCGCGCGTCAGCTCGATCACCGCTGCCGCCCGGTCGTTGGCGTCGAGGGAGACCGTGCGCACCCGCGGCGTCATGATCTCGCCGGCCGTGCGGGTCCCGAACTCCACCGACCGCTCCATCAGCTCGGCCGTCTCGACGTCGAGGGTGCCGAGGTCGGCCGAGCGCTGGATCAGCGAGGCCAGCTCGGTCGAGCTGCGCGCCGAGCGGAGCTCCTCCTGCGGCTCGATCCCCAGGCGCCGTACGACGGCGTTGGCCGAGCCGTTGAGCACCTTGATCGGCCCGCGGACGATCGCGGTGAAGGTGCGCTGGAAGCGCTGGGTCGCGCGCGCGACCACCATCGGCCGCGCCAGGGCGAGGTTCTTGGGGACCAGCTCGCCGAAGATCATCGTGAGCACGGTGCCCAGGGCCAGGCCGATGCCGACCGCGACCGGGTTCACGGCGCCTTCGGAGACACCGGCGGCGCCCAGCGGACCGTCGATCAGCTCGGCGATCGCGGGACCGGCGAGGTAGCCGATCGCGAGGTTGGTGATCGTGATGCCGACCTGGGCACCGGAGAGCTGCGTCGACAGGCTCCGCAGGGCCTGCTGGAGCCCGCGGGCACCACTGTCCCCCTCCGCCGCGGCCCGCTCGACCTGGCTGCGGTCGACGGTGACGAAGGAGAACTCGGCGGCGACGAACACGCCGCAGGCGAGGATCAGGAGCAGCGCTGCGACGAGCAGCAGCCAGGCGGTCATCGGGGCTCTCCACGGCCACGGCCGCGCGGCCGGGAGAGCGAGGGACTTCGGGAGCCGTCCATGGGGCGGGCGTCGGGTCCTCACAGTGCGGGGGCGGTCGTCGGGAGTCTACCGGGACGACCCCGGGGAACGGTCTTCGCCGAAACGGTGACGCCGCGCCGAGGCCCGACCTAGCCTGGAGCGACCCGCGGCAGCCCCGGTCCGCGGGGAGGACTCGGGAGCCCGGATGAGCATCGCGCCCGCACGCGACCGCACGCAGCGGCTGCTGCCGCCGACCGCCCGGCACCTGGTCGGTCGCTTCTCCTACGGCCTCACGCCTGCGCTCGCCCGGCAGGTCCGCGCCGCAGGCGGTGCCGGGCCCTGGTTCGAGCAGCAGCTGGACCCGGACTCGGTCGGGGACGGGGCCGCCGACGAGCTGCGCTCGTGGTGGTCGGGCCTGTCGCGCTCCCCCACCGAGCTGTGGCGCCGGCAGCGCGACGACATCGAGGGCGGCTGGGAGGTGATGCTCGACTACCAGCGCTGGGTCCTGCTGCGCCGCATCCACTCACGACGCCCGGTGCTCGAGCTGCTCACCGAGCTGTGGGAGAACCACTTCAACGTGCCGGCGAGCGGCGACGCCCAGTGCTTCTGGCGCGTCGACTACGGCGACACGGTGCGCGCCCACGCCCTGGGCCGCTTCGAGGACCTGCCGCAGGCGGTGACCACGCACCCGGCGATGCTCATCAACCTCGACAACGTCAGCTCCGACCGCACCCACCCCAACGAGAACCTCGGACGCGAGCTGCTCGAGCTGCACACGGTCGGCCGCGGCCAGTACGGCGAGCCGGACGTCAAGGACTCCGCGCGGATCCTCACCGGGTGGAGCGTGGACATGTGGGACACCTTCGAGGCCGAGTACCGGTTCGCCTGGCACTGGCGCGGGCCGGTCCGGGTCATGGACTTCTCCCACCCCAACGCCGAGCCCGACGGGCGTCCCGTCACCGCGGCCTACCTCACCTACCTCGCGCACCACCCCGCGACCGCCCGCCGGGTCGCCCGCCGACTGGCCGTGATGTTCGTCAGCGACGAGCCCTCGGACGCGCTCGTCGACCGGCTCGCCGCCGTCTACCTCGACCACGACACGGCGATCGCCCCGGTGCTCCGTGCGCTCGTCGCGTCCGGCGAGTTCGCCCGGTCGGTCGGGGCCAAGGTCCGCGACCCGGGCGAGGACGTCGTGGCGTCGTACCGCGCCCTCGACGTGCGGTTCGCGCGCCCGCCGGCGAACGCCGCCGGGGAGCGGTACGCCGCGAACCAGCTGCTGTGGCAGGCCGCCGACATGGGCGCGATGCCGTTCGGCTGGCCGCGGCCGGACGGGCAGCCGATCGACAACCGCTCCTGGTCCTCGCCCTCCCGGATGCTGGCGTCGATGTCGACGCACGTCGCGCTGGCGGGCTCGTGGTGGCCGGACCGCGGCGTCACCTACCACTCGGCGGTGTGGTGGGTGCCGCACTTCCCGGTCCGGTTCGACGTGCTCGTCGACCACGTCTCCCGCCGGATCCTCCACCGTCCGGCGACCCCGCGGCTCCTGCGGGCCTGCTGCGAAGCGACCGGTGTCGACGCCCGGGACCGGATCACCCGCGACCACCCGGTGGTGCGCTGGGACATGTTCCGGCTGCTGTCCACCTTCCTCGACTCCCCCGTCTTCATGACCCGGTGACGCCATGACCTCCTCCCCGATCCCCGACGCCTGCTGCGCCGACTTCCTGCGGCTCTCGCGCCGGTCGCTGCTCGGCGGCGCCGCGGCCCTGGTGGGCACCACCACCCTGGTCGGCACCGCCTCCGTCACCACCTCGGCGGCCGCGGCGAGCCCCGCCCCCGCTGTCCTGGTGGTGCTGTCCCTGCGGGGCGCCTGCGACGGGCTCTCGCTCGTCGTGCCCCACGCCGACCCGGCGTACTACGCGGGCCGGCCCTCCATCGCCGTCCCCGCCGACCAGCTCCTGGCCGCGGACGAGATGTTCGGGCTGCACCCGCAGCTGGCGCCGCTGGTCCCGCTCTGGGACGCCGGCCGGCTCGCCGCCGTGCACGCCACCGGGCTCCCGGTCCCCAACCGCTCGCACTTCTCCGCGATGGAGGAGGTCGAGGACGCCGACCCGGGCTCGACGGTCCGCACCGGCTGGCTCAACCGCCTCATCGGCACCGACGCCGCCGGCTCGCCCCTGCAGGGGTTCAACATCGGCGGTGGCGTCGTCCCGACCTCGCTCTTCGGTCCCGAGGAGGTGATGTCGGCCTGGGGCGTGGACTCGCTGAAGATCTCCGGCGACGACGACGCCGGCACCACCCGGCGTCGCCGCACCTCGCTGCACACGCTGTGGGACGGCGACCGGGGTCCGCTCGGTGAGGCGATGCGCTCGATGTTCGGCGCCATCGACGACTTCGAGCCGGCCCGGGAGACGGCCGACCACCGGGACTCCTACCCCGACACCGACCTGGGCCGCGCCCTCGCGGAGGTGGCCCGGGTGATCCGCGGCAACGTCGGCGTCGAGGTCATCACCGTCGACCAGGGCGACTGGGACATGCACTCGGACGTCGGCACCGTCGAGGACGGCCGGCTGCGGAGGAACGCGGAGGATCTGGCCACCTCGCTCGCGACGTTCTTCGGCGACCTCGGCGACCAGGCCGGCAAGGTGACGCTGGTGACCATCAGCGAGTTCGGTCGCCGGGTCGTCGAGAACGCCAGCCAGGGGCTCGACCACAGCTACGGCAACGTGATGCTCCTCGCCGGCGCCGGGGTGCGGGGCGGCCGGTACTACGGGACCTGGCCGGGCCTGACCGACGACGACGACGCCGACCTGCTCGTGACCACCGACTACCGCAGCGTGCTCTGCGAGGTCGTCACCTCCCGGTTCGGGGCGTCGACCGCGACCGTGTTCCCGGGGTTCAGCCCGGAGTCGGTCGGCGTGATGACCTCGCTCTAGGCCGTCGACGGCGGCGCGCCGGACCCTGGACGAGAACACGTTCTATCCGCCACAGTGGCGCTCGTGCGCGTGATCCAGTGGGCGACCGGCGGCGTCGGCCGGGCCGCGATCGAGGCCGTCCTCCAGCACCCCGAGCTCGAGCTGGCCGGGTGCTGGGTCCACTCCGAGGCCAAGGCCGGGCTCGACGTCGGCGAGATCGTCGGCACCGACCCCGTCGGCGTACGGGCCACCAGCAGCGTCGAGGAGATCCTGGCGATTGAGGCCGACGCCGTCGTCTACGCGCCACTGGTCCCGGACCGCGACCAGGTCGCCGCGCTGCTGCGCTCGGGCAAGAACGTCGTCACCCCGGTCGGCTGGTTCTACCCGACCGAGCGGGACGGGGCGCCGCTGGAGGCGGCGTGCCGCGAGGGCGGCACCACGTTGCACGGGACGGGGATCAACCCCGGCGGGATCACCGAGCTCCACCCCCTCATGTTCTCGGCGCTCTCCTCCGCGGTGACCTTCGTGCGTGGTGAGGAGTTCTCCGACATCCGCACCTACGACGCACCGGACGTCGTGCGGCACATCATGATGTTCGGCGGGAAGCCGGAGGAGGCGATGGGCGGGCCGATGCTGGGCCTGCTCTCGGGCGGGTTCATCCAGTCCGCCCGGATGTGCGTGGACACCCTGGGCTTCGCGGCCGACCCGCACATCCGCACCTCCCAGGAGGTGGCAGTGGCCACCGCGCCGATCGACACCCCGATCGGGGTGATCGAGCCCGGCCACGTCGCCGCCCAGCGCTTCGTCTGGGAGGCCGTCGTCGGCGAGACCTGCGTGGTGCGGATCGCGGTGAACTGGCTGATGGGCGAGGAGAACCTCGACCCGCCGTGGTCCTTCGGGCCCGAGGGCGAGCGGTTCGAGGTCGAGGTGCAGGGCGACCCGAGCTGCTTCGTCACCATCCGCGGGTGGCAGCCCGAGACCGTCGAGCAGGGGCTGGTCCGCAACCCCGGCGTGGTCGCGACCGCGGTGCACTGCGTGAACTCGATCCCCTACGTCGTCGCCGCCGAGCCCGGGATCAGGACCTACCTGGACCTGCCTCTCGTCGCCGGCCGGGCACACCCCGACCTGCGCTGACCACCCGGCCCGGAGTCAGTGGGAGCGGTACGTCGCGGCCATGTCGAGGTCGCCGTGGCCGTCGTCGACGGCGCGGGCGAAGTGGGCCCGGATCCCCGGCATCAGGGCCAGGTCGACGCCGGCGCCCTCGGCAGCGGCCAGGATCAGCTCGACGTCCTTGAGCGCGTTGCCCAGGGCGAACGCGGGCGCGAGGTCGTCGTCGAGCATCGCCGTCCCCTTGAGCCGGACGTACGGGGCGTCCAGCGCGCCGCCGCCGACCGCCTCCAGGAAGAGGGCCGGGTCCAGGCCCAGCTCGCGCGCCAGGGCCAACGACTCCGCGACGCCCTCGACGACGGTGAACACCCAGGCGTTGGCGACCAGCTTGAGCCGGGACGCGGTGCCGGCCTCGCCGACCCACAGCGTGCGGCTCCCGATCGCGTCGAACACGGGGGCCACCGCGGCGCGCGCGTCCGCGGGCCCGGAGGCGAGGACCACGAGGGCTCCGTCCTCGGCCGGCTTCCTGGTGCCGAGCACCGGCGCGTCGACATAGACCAGGCCGAGGTCGGCGGCCAGCGCGCCGAGCCGCTCGGCCGCCTCGACGCCCACGGTGGTGCTCTGCACCCAGACCGCCCCGGGCGCCAGCGTCGCGCGCGCCGCCGTCATGGTCTCGGCGACCGACTCGCCGTCGTAGAGCATCGTCACGACGACGTCCGCGCCGTCGACCGCGGCCTCGACCGTGCCGGCCACCGTCGCGACGTCAGCGAGCGGCTCCGCCTTGGCGGGGGTGCGGTTCCACACGCGCAGCGGAAGTCCGGCGGCGGCGATGTTGCGGGCCATGCCGGCCCCCATCGTCCCGATCCCGAGCAGGGCCACGGTCGGTGCGTCGCTCATGCGGCCGACGGTACGAGGCGCGCCCAAGGGCCGGCCGTGCGGCCCGCCCGGCGTCCTCCGGTCGGCCGCGGGCGGCTACCTGCTCCCCTGGTGCCGCGCGCTCCGCTGGCCGTCGTGGGCGGCACCCGAGCCGGTGTCGCTGCTGACCTGCTGGATGGTGGCCTGCTCGTCGTGACCGAGACGGTCGAAGGCGTGGCTCACGTCGCTGAGCTGCACGAGCGTGCACAGGGCAGCGACCGCGATCACAGCGACCATGGCGAAAGCGTGCAAGACATCGCGCATCGAAGGTCCCCCCAGAGCCTCGAGATGCAGGGAGAAGCCGTTCCTCCCTGATCACACAGTGACACACGGGTTCGCTCGAACCACGTCCGACCCGCGGTCTTGCGCAAGTCTGGAGGAAGTCGCCCTTGCGGCGTACGGCGTCAGACGATCTTGTCGAGGCGCGCCACGGCCTCCTCGAACTCCGCGACCAGTGAGGCCATCACGTCCGCGACCGGCCGGACCTCGTTCATGCGGCCCACGATCTGGCCGACCGGCATGGAGATCACGTCCGGGTCGCCCGAGGCGTTGATCCGGTTGTGGGCCTCGGCCACCAACAGGTTCTGGAGCGGCATCGGCAGGGGCGCGGGCGCGTCCTCCTCGGCCCAGGCCTCGGTCCACTTCGTCTTGAGCAGCCGGGCCGGCTTGCCGGTGTAGATCCGGGTGCGCACCGTGTCGGAGGACGTCGCCCGGGTGAACGCCTCGGTCCAGCCGGTGTTGGACTGGAGGTTCTGGTACTCCTCGGTGCCGAGCCAGATCGACCCGGTCCACACGCCCTGGGCGCCGAGGGCGAGCGAGGCCGCGACCTGGCGGCCGGACCCGATGCCGCCCGCGCCGAGGACGGGCACGTCCGGGCCGACCGCGTCGACGACGTCCGGCTGCAGGACCATGCTCGCGACCTCGCCGGTGTGCCCGCCGGCCTCGTAGCCCTGGGCGACGATGATGTCGACGCCGTTGCGCACGTGCGAGAGCGCGTGCTTGGCCGCGCCCGCCAGTGCGGCCACCTTGATGCCGGCCTCGTGGCAGGTCTCGATCACGTCGACCGGCGGCGAGCCGAGCGCGTTCACGATCAGCACGGGCCGGTGCTGCAGGGCGACGTCGAGGTGCGACCGGGCCACCGAGTGCAGCCAGCCGAGCACGCCGTCTCGCCCCTCGCCCTCCGGCAGCGGCGGGACGCCGAGCTTCTGCAGGGTCCGGTCGACGAAGTCGATGTGGTCCTGCGGGATCATCGCCTTCAGGTCCACCGACGTCCCTTCCGTGGGGATCTTCATCGGCATCACGATGTCGACGCCGTACGGCTTGCCGTCGGTGTTGTCGTCGAGCCAGCTCAGCGTCTCCTCGAGCTCGTCGGGGTCGTTGAAGCGGACGCAGCCAAGCACCCCCAGGCCACCGGCTCGGGACACGGCCGCGGCCACGTGCTGGGAGGGGGTGAAGGCGAAGATCGGGTAGTCGATCCCGAACTCGTCGCAGATCGGCGTGCGCACGGTGTCCTCCGGTGGGTCGGTTGCTCTGGTTCGGACGGTGGGTCGGACGGTGGGTCAGACGCTGGTGGGGTCGACCGTGGCGGCCTTCGCGGCGAACCCGGCCAGCGCGAGCTCCTTGGCCCGCGGGTACTGCGCCTTGCCGGTGGCGTTGCGCGGGATCTGGTCGACGATCGTCAGGCTGCGCGGCAGCTTGTAGCCGGACAGGTGCGCGCGCAGGAACGTGCGCAGCTCCTCGAGCTCGAGCGTGTGGCCCTCCCGCAGCTCGACGACCGCGGCGACCGCCTGGCCGTACTTCTCGTCCGGGATGCCGACCACCAGGACGTCGTACACGGCGTCGTGGTTCTTGATCGCCATCTCGACCTCCTCCGGGTAGACCTTCTCGCCGCCGGTGTTGACGCAGTTCGAGCCGCGGCCCAGGAGCGTGACCCGGTTGCCCTCCTCGATGCGCGCGAAGTCGCCGGGCACCGAGTAGCGGGCGCCGTCCACCTCGATGAACGTCGCGGCCGACTTGACGGGGTCCTTGTAGTAGCCCACCGGGACCGAGCCGCCACGGGCCAGCCGGCCGGTGCGGCCGACGTTGGTCTCCATGTCGAGGATCCGGTTCTCCTCGTCGAGCACGACGCTGCCGGGACCCAGCCCGACGACCGGGCCGTCGGTGGAGATGTTGTTGGGGTCCTGCATGCCCATCCCGCCGAAGCCGGTCTCGGTCGACCCGACCGAGTCGGTGAAGACGGCGTTCGGGAACGCCGCCATCCAGCGGGCCTTGACCGGCGGGCTGAAGATCGCGGCGCTGCTGGAGATCGCGAACAGGCTGGAGCCGTCGTACGGCGTGCCGGTCGCTGCCTTCGCCTCGAACGCCTCGATCAGCGGGCGGGCCATGGCGTCGCCGGTCATGAAGATCAGCTGCACCTTCTCGCGCTCGATGATCTCCCAGGTGCGGACCGGGTCGAACTTGGGCTCGAGGATCGTGAGGTGTCCGGCGAACAGGTGCATGAGCAGGCCGGCCTGGGCGCCGCCGTGCATGAGCGGGCTCAGCGGGAAGGTGACCATCCGCGGGTCGTTGGCCTGGTTGGACTGGTCGAACTCCTCGAGCGGCTCGCCGGTGTAGAAGTCGATGCCGCCACCGAGGACGCGCCAGAAGTCCTCGTGGCGCCACATCACGCCCTTCGGGAAGCCGGTCGTGCCACCGGTGTAGATGATGTGGATGTCGTCGGGGCTGCGCTCGCCGAAGTCGCGCTCGGCGCTCTGGTCCGCGATCGCGTCGTCGTAGTGGACCCCGCCGTAGGAGGAGTAGTCCGACTGGTCGGAGGGGTCGAGGGCGTCGTCGACCACGACCGCCACCCGCAGCTTCTCGTGCTTGGGCCAGCACGCGGCCACGAGCGGGGCGTAGGAGCGCTCGTGGATCAGCGCGACGACGTCGGCGTTCTCGAAGAGGTAGTCGAGCTCGCTCTCGACGTACCGGTAGTTGACGTTGATCGTGGTCGCGCGGATCTTCACGATGGCCAGGGTCGCGACCACGTGCTCGATGCTGTTCTTCGCGTAGATCGCCACGTGGTCGCCCTGCCCCACCCCCTGGGACCGGAGGTAGTGGGCGAGCCGGTTGGAGTCCGCCTCCAGCTCGGCATAGGTCACGACCCGGTCCCCCACCTTGAGCGCGGGGTTGTCCGGTGCGGCGTCGACGGCGTGTTCGAACAGGTCGGCGATGTTGTGAGCCACGCCCGCGAGACTAGAACACGTTCTCGTTCTTGGCTAGCATCGCCCGACATGACCGAACCCGCGCCCACCGAGCCGCACTGCCTGGTCGAGCAGGACGGGCACAAGCTCGTCGTGACGATGAACCGCCCCGAGGCGCGCAACGCCCTCTCCGGCGAGATGCTCGCGATCATGGAGCAGGCCTGGGACCGGGTCAACGCCGACGACGAGATCCGGGCCTGCATCCTCACCGGGGCCGGCGGCTACTTCTGCGCCGGGATGGACCTCAAGGCCGCCACCAAGCGCTCCCCCGACGAGAGCTTCAGGTCCGGGTTCGACCCGGCGGTGATCAAGGGCCTGCTCAAGGGCTTCCGGCTGACCAAGCCGCTCATCGCCGCGGTCGAGGGGCCGGCCGTCGCCGGCGGCACCGAGATCCTCCAGGGCACCGACATCAGGATCGCGGGCGAGTCCGCCCGGTTCGGTGTGGCGGAGGCGAAGTGGAGCCTCTACCCGATGGGCGGCTCCGCCGTACGCCTCCCCCGCCAGATCCCCTACACCGTCGCGCTCGACCTGCTCCTGACCGGACGGCTGGTGAAGGCGCCGGAGGCGAAGGAGATCGGGCTGATCGGCCACGTCGTCCCCGACGGCGAGGCGCTCGCCAAGGCACACGAGATCGCCGACCTGATCTGCGCCAACGGCCCGCTCGCCGTCCAGGCCATCCTCAAGACGGTCCGCGACTCCGAGGGCCGCCACGAGGAGGACTGCTGGGCCGACGACGCCCGCGTGGGCATGGCCGTCTTCGCCTCCGAGGACGCCAAGGAGGGCCCGCGGGCCTTCGCCGAGAAGCGCACCCCGGTGTTCCACGGCCGCTGACCCGGACCCGCCCGACCTGTCGTCGGGATCGGCGTACCGACGCACCACGGACCTCCTAGACTCCCTGTCGACATGCCGTGGCCGACGTGGGACGAAGCCGCCGTGGCCGCACTGATCAGCATCCTGGTGTGGCTCGGCTGTCGAGCGCTGCGCCCAGGACAGACCAAGCACCTGGAGCCGGCGGCGCTCGAGTTCGCCATCATCGCCGCGCTCTACTCGGTGTGGCGGCTGGCGCGGATGCTGCCGCTGGCCACCACGAGCGGGGCGCTGGGCCGCGGGCGCGACATCGCCTCCTTCGAGCAGGCCCTGCACCTGCCGACGGAGCTGTCCGTGCAGCGGTTCGTGCTCGCGCACGACTGGCTGGCCTCGCCGACCAGCTGGTACTACGCCACCGTCCACGTCCCCGCGCTGATCGCCTTCCTCTTCTGGCTGTTCTTCCGGCACCGCGACCAGTACCCCCACTGGCGCAACGGCCTGGCGCTGCTCACCGCGGGTTGCCTGTTCATCCGGTTCGTGCGCGTGGCGCCCCCTCGGTTCTTCCCCGACCTCGGCTACCAGGACCTCACCACGCACTACGGCATCTCGGTCTACGGCAACGACGTGCAGCGCGGCATCTCCGACCAGTTCGCGGCGATGCCCTCGATCCACGTGGGCTGGGCCGCGGTCGTCTCGCTGGGGATCGTCGCGGCGAGCACCAGCCCGTGGCGATGGGTCTTCCTGCTCCACGTGATCCTGACGACCCTGGTGGTCGCTGCGACCGGCCACCACTGGTGGATGGACGGCTTCGTCGCCGTCGCCCTGCTGCTCGCCGGGCTCGCCGCCGACAGCGCCGGCCGTCGGTTCATCGCCCGCAGACGCGAGCCGGAGCGGGAACTCGCGGCCTCCGCCGAGCCCGCCCCGCTCGGGGCGGACACGGCCGGCTGACCCGGCTCAGCCCACCGCCCGGTCGCCCGTCCAGTACTGGGCGCGCAGCGCCTTCTTGTCCGGCTTGCCCAGACCGGTCAGCGGCAGGGAGTCGGCGACGACCACCCGCTTGGGCACGTGCACCGAGCCCTTGCGGTCCTTGACCATCTGCTGGATCTCCTCGGTCATCGCCGCGACCGACGCCTCGTCGGACGACGCGTCCGACCTGAGCACCACGACCGCGGTCACCGCCTCGCCGAACTTCTCGTGCGGCGTGCCGATCACGCCGACCTGGGCGACCGCGGGGTGCTGCGCGACGACGTCCTCGACCTCGCGCGGGAACACGTTGAAGCCACCGGTGACGATCATGTCCTTGGTGCGGTCGACGATGTACCAGAAGCCGTCCTCGTCCTCGCGCGCCACGTCACCGGTGTGCATCCAGCCGTCGCGGAAGGTCTCCGCCGTCTCCTCGGGCAGGTTCCAGTAGCCGCCGGCCAGCAGCGGGCCCGCCACGCAGATCTCGCCGGGCTCCCCCGCCGGCACGGGTCGGCCGTCGTCGTCCAGCAGCGCGGTGCGCAGGAACGCGGACGGCCGTCCGCACGAGGCCAGCCGGCCCTCGTCGCCCCCCTCGGCGACGGCCTCGGCGTGGTCGGCGCGCGAGAAGTAGGTGATCGTCATCGGCGCCTCGGACTGCCCGTAGTACTGCGCGAAGATCGGGCCGAACCGGTCGATGGCCTCGCGGAGCCGCACCGGGTTGATCGCGGAGGCGCCGTAGTAGACGACCTCGAGCGACGACAGGTCCCGGGTGCGCGAGTCCGGGTGGTCGAGCAGGGCGTAGAGCATCGAGGGGACCAGCATGGTCGCCTGGATCCGCTCCTCCTCGATGGTGCGCAGCACCTCCGCGGGGTCGAACTTCGCCAGCACGTAGAGGCAGCCGCCCTTGAGCACGGTCGGCACGAAGAAGGCGGCGCCCGCGTGGGAGAGCGGCGTGCACATGAGGAAGCGCGGGGCGTCGGGCCACTCCCACTCCGCCATCTGGATCTGGGTCATCGTGTTCATCTGGCGCGAGAGGCCGACGACGCCCTTCGGCTTCCCGGTGGTCCCGCCGGTGTAGGTGATCGAGACGACGTGCTCGGGGTCCAGGGTCACCGCCTCGAGCGGCTGCGGGTCGAAGGACGCGGCCGCGGCGCTCAGGTCGTGGCCGACGTGGGCGAGCTCCTCGGGCACGGGGCCGATGGTCAGCACCTTCTCCAGCTTCGGGCAGCGGTCGAGGAGGCCCAGCGCGCGCTCGACGATCATCGGCACCGGGTCGATGGTGAGGCTGGTGATCTCGGCGTCGTTGATGACGTAGGCGTGGTCGTCGAGCGAGCCGAGGGGGTGCAGCGACGTGCGCCGGTAGCCCTGGGTCTGGCCGGCGCCGAGGATGAACAGCACCTCGGGACGGTTCAGGGCGAGCAGCGCGCCGGCCGTGCCCCGTCCGGCGCCGAGCGCCTCGAACGCCTGCACGTACTGGCTCATCCGCTCCGCGGCCTGCCCGCCGGTGAGGGTGGTGTCGCCCAGGTGCATCACGGGCTTGTCGCGGTGCCGCTTGAGCGCGGCGACCATGAGATGGCCGTTGTGGGTCCCGAGCCGCATGTCGTCGGTCATGCGGTGGAGACTAGAACGTGTTCCAGTTCAAGGCAATGCGCGGGCGCAGGTGATGCCGAGTCGGCGCTGTCAGGAGAGCAGCTCGGCCACCGACCGGATCTCGTCGGCGGAGCGGCAGCTCAGCAGCAGGGTGGTCACGCCGGTCTCCTCCCACTGCGCGACCTTCTCCTTCACCTCGCCGGCGGTGCCGATGATGTGCATGTCGTCGACGAGCTCGTCGGGGATCAGCGCGGTGGCGCGGTCCTTCTCGCCGCCCAGGTACAGCTTCTGCACCTCGGCCGCCAGGTCCTCGTAGCCCATCCGCACGAAGACCTGGTTGTGGAAGTTCGCCTCCTTGGCGCCCATGCCGCCCATGTAGAGCGAGACGAAGGGCCGCATGGCGTCGAGCACGGCGGCCTTCTCCTCGGCACCGCTGACCACCTGGAGGTGGCAGGTCGCGGCGATCTCGAAGTCCGAGCCGCCCTTCCATGGAGCAGAGTGGCGGGCGCCGGGGCGGGCGAAGCCCTCGTCCAGCCACGGGCGGTACATGCCGGCCGACTTCGGCGTGTAGAAGATCGGGATCCAGCCGTCGGCGATCTCGGCGGTCTGGGCCACGTTCTTGGGGCCCTCGGCGCCGAGCCAGATCGGCACGTCGGCGCGCAGCGGGTGCACGATCGGCTTGAGCGGCTTGCCGAGACCCACGGAGCCCTCCCCGTGGAACGGCAGCGGGTAGTGCGGGCCGTCGTTGGTCACCGGCGCCTCGCGCGCCAGGACCTTGCGGATGATCTCGACGACCTCACGCGTGCGGGCCAACGGCTTGGCGAACGGCTGGCCGTACCAGCCCTCGACGACCTGCGGGCCGCTGACGCCCATGCCCAGGACCACGCGACCGTTCGACAGGTGGTCGAGCGTCATCACGTGCATCGCGATCGAGGTCGGGGCGCGTCCCGACATCTGCACGATCGACGTCCCCAGCCTGATCCGGGAGGTCTCCCGGCCCCACCAGGCCAGCGGCGTGAACGCGTCGCTCCCCCAGGCCTCAGCGGTGAACACCGCGTCGAAGCCGGCGTCCTCCGCGGCGGCGACCAGCTCACCGACGCCCTGCGGCGGCTGCGCGCCCCAGTAGCCCAGCTGCAGTCCGAGCTTCATGTCCGTCTCCTGTCCGTCGTACGCCGGGGGTGGTTGCCCGATCCTAGAACGTGTTCTACTTTCGGACCATGACGCGAACCCTCTCGGCTCCGGTCACCGTAGCGTTCGACTACACCCGATCGACCGGACCGGTCCTCGGGCGCTTCCTGACCGGGTTGCGCGACCGGCAGGTCCTCGGCGGCCGCACCTCCGACGGTCGGGTCGTGGTGCCGCCACCCGAGTACGACCCCGGGACCCACGAGCCGGTCACCGACTTCGTCGAGGTCGCCCCGACCGGCACCGTCACGTCCTGGACGTGGGTGCCGGAGCCGGTCAAGGACCAGCCGTTCGACCGGCCGTTCGCCTTCGTGCTGGTCACCCTCGACGGTGCCGACACCCCCCTGCTGCACGCCCTGGACGTGAGCTCCCCGGACCAGGTCTCGACCGGCATGCGCGTGCAGGTCCGGTGGGCCGAGGAGCGGGTCGGTGCGATCACCGACATCGCGGCGTTCGAACCGCTGGCCGAGCGGGACGACTCGGTGGTCGAGGTGCGAGGAGCGCCAGCGACGAGCCTCGAAGCCACCACACCGGTGACCGGGGTCATCACGCCGGTCAGCCTCGACTACCTCTACGCCGCCAGCCCCGAGGAGTCCGCGTTCTACCGCGCCCTCGGCGAGGGCCGGATCATCGGCCAGCGCTGCCCGTCCTGCCACAAGGTCTACGTCCCGCCGCGGAGCGCCTGCCCGACCGACGGCACCCCGACGGCGGAGGAGATCGAGCTGCCGGACACCGGCACCGTGACGACGTTCTGCATCGTCAACGTGCCGTTCCTCGGGCAGAAGATCACGCCGCCGTACGTCTCCGCGTACGTGCTCCTCGACGGCGCCGACATCGCCGTGCTCCACCTGATCCTCGGCGTCCCCGCCGAGGAGGTCCGGATGGGGATGCGCGTCCGGGCCGTCTGGAAGCCGCGCGAGGAGTGGGAGATGTCGCTGGAGAACATCGCGCACTTCGAGCCGACCGGCGAGCCGGACGCCGACTACGCCACCTACCAGCAGCACCTCTGAGCCGGGAGATCGACAGATGAGAGACGTTGCCGTCGTCGGGTTCGCCCAGCGACAGATGGAGGAGTTCGACGGGTCCCCGACCTGCGTCGAGCTGCTGGTCCCGATCTTCGCCGACTGCTACGAGCAGACCGGGTGGACCCGCCGCGACGTCGGGTTCTGGTGCTCGGGCTCCTCGGACTACCTCGCCGGACGGTCGTTCTCGTTCGTCCAGGCGGTCGACGCGATCGGCGTCATCCCACCGGTCAACGAGTCCCACGTCGAGATGGACCTTGCGTGGGCGATGTACGAGGCCTGGCTGAAGATCCAGACCGGCGAGGTCGACACCGCGCTCGTCTACGCCTTCGGCAAGAGCTCGGCCGGCGTGCTGCGCCGCACCCTCGCGCTGCAGCTCGACCCCTACACGATGACGCCGCTCTGGCCCGACACCGTCTCCCTCGCCGGCCTCCAGGCGCGTGCGGGCATCGATGCCGGCGCGTGGGACGAGCGGGCGATGGCCGAGGTGGTCAACCGGTCCCTGACCGACGCCGAGAAGAACGAGCACGCGATCCGCAAGGGTGGCTCGTCGGTCGACGAGCTGCTCGCCCGCCCCGTGTACGCCGACCCGCTGCGCAAGCACGACTGCTCGCCGGTCACCGACGGGGCGGCCGCCCTGGTCCTGGCCGCCGGCGACCGCGCCCGCGACGTGCGGGACCGGCCGGCGTGGATCACCGGGCTCGCGCACTTCGTCGACCCGATGAGCATGGGGACCCGGGACCTGACCCGCTCCCCCTCGGCGGCGCGCGCCGGTGCGGGCGTCGACCTGGACGGGGTCGAGGTGGCCGAGCTGCACGCGCCCTTCAGCCACCAGGAGCTGATTCTGCGCCGCGAGCTCGGCCTGCCCGCCGACGTACGCATCAACCCGTCCGGCGGCGCGCTCGCCGGCAACCCGATGTTCAGCGGCGGCGGCATCCGGGTCGGTGAGGCGGCCTCCCGGATCTGGTCCGGCGACGCCGACAAGGTGCTCGCGCACGCCACCAGCGGGCCGGCGCTCCAGCAGAACCTCGTGTGCACGATGGACTCCACCGGATCGGGGGCAGGGAACTGATGGCGAAGCAGCCCGCAGCGGTCGTCGGCATCGGCCAGACGCACCACCGCGCCAAGCGGCTCGACGTGTCGATGGCCGGCCTGTGCCGGGAGGCCATCGACCGCGCGCTCGTCGACGCCGGCATGACCCTCGACGACATCGACGCCATCGTCGTCGGCAAGGCGCCGGACCTGTTCGAGGGCGTGATGATGCCCGAGCTGTTCCTCGCGGAGTCGCTCGGCGCCGCCGGCAAGCCGCTGCTGCGCGTCCACACGGCGGGCTCGGTGGGTGGCTCGACCGCGATCGTCGCCGCCTCGCTGGTGCAGGCGGGCGTCCACCGGCGGGTGCTCACGGTGGCCTACGAGAAGCAGTCGGAGTCCAACGCGATGTGGGCGCTCTCGGTCCCGCTGCCGTTCAACATGCCCGTGCACGCCGGTGCGGGCGGCTACTTCGCCCCGCACGTGCGCTCCTACATCCGGCGCTCGGGCGCGCCGACCCACGTCGGTGCGATCGTCGCCGCCAAGGACCGCAACAACGCGCTGAAGAACCCCTACGCCCACCTCCACAACGAGGGGACGACGGTCGAGTCGGTGCTGGCGTCGCAGATGCTCTGGGACCCGATCCGGTACGACGAGACCTGCCCGTCCTCGGACGGGGCGTGCGCGCTGGTGATCGTGGACGAGGACACCGCCCGGTCGTCGCCGAACCCGGCCTGGATCCACGGCACCGTGATGCGGTCGGAGGCGACCACCGCGGCCGAGCGCGACCAGGTCAACCCGCAGGCCTCGCGGGACGCCGCAGCAGCGCTCTGGAAGCAGGCCGGCATCACCAGCCCGATCGACGAGATCGACATGGCCGAGATCTACGTGCCGTTCTCCTGGTTCGAGCCGATGTGGCTGGAGTCGCTGGGGTTCGCCGACCTCGGTGACGGCTGGAAGCTCAGCGAGTCCGGGGAGACCGCGATGACGGGCCGGATCCCGGTCAACTGCTCGGGCGGCGTGCTGTCGTCGAACCCGATCGGCGCCTCCGGGATGCTCCGCTTCGGCGAGGCGGCCCTCCAGGTCCGCGGCGCGGCCGGCGAGCACCAGGTCGACGGCGTCCGTCGTGCGCTGGGGCACGCCTACGGCGGTGGCTCGCAGTTCTTCGCCATGTGGGTGGTGGGGTCGGAGAAGCCCTCCAACTGAGGCGACCGGCGCGCGTTCGCCCTGCGCGAACGGTGGCGGCCGCGCGCCGGGCGCCACCTATCGTCGGCACATGGGTGACGTCCTGGCCTTTCCGTCCCGACCGGATCCCGTGCGCGCGCCCGAGCCGGAGCCCGAGCCCCTGTGGCGCGAGGCGGTCGGTCGCGAGCTCCGCGAGGAGCGACGTACGACGGGGCGCACGCTCGCCGACGTGGCCGGCGCTGCGGGCGTGTCGACGCAGTACCTCTCCGAGGTCGAGCGCGGCCGCAAGGAGCCCAGCTCCGAGGTGCTGGGTGCCGTCGCCGGCGCCCTGGGACTGCGGCTGGTCGACCTGACGACCCGGGTCAGCCGGCAGCTCACCCGAGTGTCGGGGCCGGTCTGCCTGGCCGCCTGACCGCGCTCACCGCGCAGGGACGGCACGCAGGGACTGCCCGGGCGCTGCCGTCTGCTGTCTGCCGCAGGCGAGGTCGACGGACGTCGTCAGCTGAGCTCGAGGAGGACGAGTGCCGCGTCGTCGGGCAGGGGGTCACCATGGAGCCTGGTGACCTCGTCCAGGACCGTGTGGCACGCGAAGTCGGACGGGAGTGCGTCGAGGAGGGCGAGGAACCCGGGGAGCCCGAGCCGGTCTCGGGTGGAGGCGCCGGCTCGGGCCTCGATGACGCCGTCGGTGTAGAGGAGCAGGCGGTCGCCGGGCTGGAGTCGTGTGGTGGCCGAGCGGGGTGTCGACGGGATGCCGGCGCCCAGGATCGGGCCGTAGGGCGTCTCGATCTCGCGGGCACCTGCGGCGGTCAGGACGATCGCGCGGGGGTGTCCGGCGGTGAGCGTCTCGACCGTGCCGTCTGCGGAGAGGGCGGCGAGGCCGACCGTCGCCATGAGCTGGTCCTCCTCGGCGGACCGTTCAGCGGTGAGCATCTGGTCGAGGGTGCCGGGGATGTCGGCCAGCGATGCTCCCGAGATCGTCAGCGTCCGCCACGCAGCGCGGAGCGCTGCGCCGTTCGCCGCAGCGTCGGGACCGTGACCGGTGACGTCCCCGATGACCACGCCGAGCCTGCCGTCGGGGCGCGAGCAGACGTCGTAGAAGTCGCCACCGAGCGCCATGCGGCTGTCACCGGCGCGATAGCCCACGTCCACGGAGACCCAGTCGTGCTCGATGCGCAGGACGGGGAACAGCGCCGACTGCACGGCCCGGGTCAGGCGTTCCCTCTCGGCGACCTGTCGACGGTGGTCCGCCTCGAGCTGGCGCTGCTTGGTCAGGTCGATGACGACGGCGACTGCGGAGAACGGGTCGGTGCGGTAGGTGGCCACGCTCAACAGGACCGGGACCGGTGTTCCGTCGGCGCGCAGGTACTCCTTCGTGAACGGCTCGGTGACCCCGCGAGTCCTGAGGTCCTCCATGGCGGCCGCGTCGACCTCCTCCCAGCCGGGCGGGGTCACGGCACGCCAGTCCAGACCGCCGGGAGGAAGCTCGTCGTAGCCCAGCATGTCGAGCAGGAAGCCGTTCGCCTTGACGATGTGGGTGTCGGTGGCCTCGAGCACGCCGCACGCTCCGGCTTCGGCGAGGCGCGACATCCGCAGCTCGCTGAGGTCCAGCGCCTCGATGGCGCGCTTCTCCGCCTCCATGAGGGTGGCCCGGCTGAGGGCGGCTGACCCGAGAGCAGCCAGGGTGATCAGGAACTGCTGGTCCTCGACCGCCAAGCGGTACGGCGGCGGGTAGTGGGCGTACAGCGCGCCGAGTGCCGTGCCGCTGTCCGGGTCGCCGCGAAGCAGCGGCACCACGGCGATGACCGGCCAGCCCATCGCGGCTCCGTCGGCGGCCACCATAGGGAACGGCTCCCAGTCCTCGCGTTCCTGCAACCACAGCGTGGTCGCCCCGCGAACGGCGTGGGCGACCGGGGTGGCGCTGTCCGTGGGGAGGAGGTCGTACTTGACGCGCCGTTCGGGGTCGACCGCCGGCGAGTCATCCAGGCGTTCCAGCCCCTGTCCATCGCCGCTCAGGGCGTACACGCCGGCCTCGACGGCGACGGTGAGCGCGCTGACGGCCTCGACCAGCGCAGCGGACACCTGGCTCAGAGAAGTCGCGGTGTTCAGCTTCGTCGCCACGTCCAGCAGTGCTTCGGCCCGGGACGCGGCGCGCGCTTCGCGTTCGTTCGAGACGACACGTTCGACGGCGACCGCGACTCGTGCTGCCACCGCCCGGAGGAAGACGAGGTCCTCCTCGTCCACCTGGTGGCCGGCCTCCCAGGAGTACGACAGCGCTCCGAGGACACGGCCTTCGACGCGCAGGGGGAACGCAGCAACGGAGCCGACCGTGTCGAGCTCGCGGCCGGACCGCGCGACCGTTCGCACCGAGGCCTCGGCTTCCGACCGGGCAGTGCTCGCGAGCTCGGCCTCCGCGGACCCCGGTTCCTCACTGGCCGGATAGGTGAGCAGGTCGTCGGTGTGCTCGTCCAGCACGCCGAGGACCCCGAGCGCAGCACCGAGCGTCGCCTTGCCGAACGAGCCCGCCAACCGCGCGACGTCGTCCAGTGACGTGACTCGGGAGAGATCCTCTGCCAGGGCGCGGGCACTGTCTGCGCGCGTGGCGGTCCGGACCTCCGTCGTGACGTCCTCCAGCAGGGCCAGGACACCGATGACCTCGTCCGGACCGTCAGGCGTCGGCGAGCTCACCGGCGTGAACCACACTCGTGACGATCCGTACTCGTGCCGGTGCGCGATCCAGATGTCGACCCAGGTCTCGCGCAGCGACTCCCCGGCCAGGGCACGCCGCAGGAGCGGTTCGAGGTAGTCCGCCTCGACCGGCAGCACCTCGCGGACCGTGTGGCCGGCGTGGGCGGTCACCGGCAACCCGTTGGCCTCGGCGAGACGCTCGTTGACGGCGACGTAGCGAAGGTCGCGGTCGAACACCACCACTCCGAGCGGGGCTGCGGCCAACGCCGCGCGGAGCAGCTCCGCGTCCGATGGAAGGGTCCGAACGTAGGGCACCCCAACCCTCCCTTGACCGTCACCGAGTCGCCTCACGCACCCCCGGCACGAAGGTACCGAGGCACAGCGACGTTCGATCCGGTTTCGGAAGAAGCGCCCAGCGGTGGACAAGACGGGGTGGTCCTGGCCGCGGCCGCTCCGCGCAACGAGACCTAGGAGACGGCCGCGCGGACCTTCTCGATCATGTCCTGCTCGCGCTCGCTCACCAGCTCTGCGTTGAAGCCCATGAAGCCGCCCTCCTTGGCCGCGTTCGCGGTGGCCTCGGCGGTGACGACCAGCCAGTTCCCGAAGGCGGCCGCCTCCTCCGGCGTCGCGTGCTCGAGGACGATGGCGCGGACCTCGCGGAGCTCCTCCAGTACCTGATCGCCGGCCGAGGCACCACCCGTGGGTCGGTATCCCTTGATGGGGTTGTGGTGCTGCTGGACCTGTGCCTGGATGTCGAGGGCGATCTCGCTCAACAGCTGTTCCCGGCTCGGCGGGTTCGTCGCGGACCTGATCGATGCCATCGACTCCTTGGCAGCCTCGATCGGGCCACCGGGGTCCGCGAGGGTCAGCGCCATTCCTGCGATGAACGGCGCTCGGACGATGCGCGTCCAGTCCTCGTCGGAGAAGTCAGCCTTCGTCGTCATGGTGGTGCCCTTCGTGTCTCGGAGGGATCTCGACCGCGATGCCCACCGCGCTTCGCGACGCGGGTTCAGCGAGTACCGAGAGATCGACATCCTCGCCAGTTCGGTTCCCCAGAAGCAACCGCTCACACGAACCAGGGTGGAAGGACGTTCGTGGGAGCCGCTCGGATCGCGGCTGCTTGTTTCATTGACCCCAGGTCCGGGTCTGGCGAGGCTCGGTCCAGGTGCCTGGCTCGTCGCTCTCGTTGCGGCTGCCCACGCTGACCCTGATGTGGGTCCCGTGTGGCTCTCACATGGCATGCGCGGGCCGGGCACCGCGTGAGTCGGCAAGAGGCTCAAGAGGGGTCTGCCCAGCTCGAAGTAGCGTTGCCCTTCCCGACTCGATGGCCTACTGGATCGAGCACCGGGAGGGTGCATGCAACAGCAAGCAGATCGGGTCGTGATCGGGATGGACCCGCACAAGCGGTCGGCCACGATCGAGGTGATGACCGGCGACGAGACGATCGTCGGGACCGGTCGGTTCGGCACCGACAAGGCCGGCTTCGCCGCGATGACCGATTACGTCAATGTACTTCGGCCCCGGGTCGAGGACCGGGTCTGGGCCGTCGAGGGCTGCAACGGGATCGGCCACCACATCGCAATGCGGCTGCTTGCTGCCGGCGAGCGGGTTGTCGATGTTCCACCGAAACTCTCGGCACGGACCCGGGTCTTCGCGACCGGCCAGGGCCGCAAGACCGACGCCACCGACGCACACTCCGTGGCACTGGTCGGGACCCGGATGGCCGGCCTGCGTCCGGTCGTGGCCGACGAGCAGCTCGCGGTCCTGCGGATACTGGTCGACCGACGCCGCTCACTCGGTGATGAGCACACCCGCAAGACCTCACAGCTGCACCAGCTGCTGCTCGAGCTGATCCCGGGCGGGGCGAAGAAGGACCTGTCCGCCGCGCAGGCCAAGGCACTGCTGGCTAAGGTCCGCCCGCGTGACGTGGTCGGCAAGACCCGCCGCCGGGTCGCGGCCGAGCTCATTGCCGACCTGGAGCGGATCTATGCGCGGAAGAAGGCCGCGAACAAGGAGCTGACCGAGCTGGTCAAAGCCACGGGCACCACCCTGCTGGACCTGCACGGCATCGGACCCTCCGGTGCTGCCCGGCTGCTGGTCGAGGTCGGTGACATCACCCGCTTCCCCGACCGTGACCACTTCGCGTCCTGGAACGGCACTGCACCCATCGACGCCTCCTCCGGCGACCAGGTCCGCCACCGGTTGTCGCGGGCGGGGAACCGGCAGATCAACCGGGTCGTGCACATCATGGCGACCGTCCAGTTGCGCAACGTGACCGAAGGTCGCGCCTACTACGACCGCCGCAAAGCCGACGGGAAGACCTCGATGGAATCGATGCGTGCACTGAAACGGCGCCTGTCGAACATCGTCTACAAGACCATGCTCGACGAAACGGGATAGCGACTCTGACTCCAGCGCGGCCGGCTCACAACCCCAACACCGGCACTTCGGACAAGCCACTCCGGGACCCGCCAGGACCCAGCCTAAACCCGCACTCCCCAAGGTGTCTTGACACAGAGGGGAGCCATGTCCGGATCTCAGGCGGCGGTGCGCTGTCCACCTTCTCGCGGAGTAGATCGGTGGACAGTCCACCGGCGGTCGGCGCCGACCCGGGGCAGCGGTGAGTATTCCACCAAACCCAACGCTTGAAACGTGGCTCACCCACCGCTGCGTTGCGACATCCGCAACTCGTCAGATCCGGTCTGCCGCTGCCACGCGCGGTCGGCAGCGACCTGCCCCGTCAGTAGCCGGGGAACACCCGGCGGAGCTCCTCGAGGGTCACGTCGCCGGTGACGTCGACCCCGCCGACGTACGGCTCCTTGAGCCGGCCGCTGAGCAGCCGGACGGCCGCGCCGCGCGGCCCCGCCAGGGTCGCCGTCGGGTCGGTGACCTCGGCCGTGACCCGCACCTGGTCGTCGACCACGACGGCGCCTCCCGGGACGGCGAGCCGCACCTCGCGGTCGACCTCGCCGGGCCGGCCCGAGAACCCGAGCACGAAGGCGAGCGGACCCGAGAAGAGCTCGAGCAGCACGGTGGCCGACTCGTCGTCGACCTCCGCCGACGGGTCGAGCCCGGCGCGCACGTCCCACCCGTGGTTGGCGACCTCGTTGAGCCGCAGGCCCAGCGCGACGACCAGCGGCACCGGCTCGGGCAGGAAGCCGAGCTCGACGGTGACCGAGGACCTCTGCTCGTCGGTGAGACCCTCGATCAGCTCCACGTACGCACGGCTCTGCTCGACGAACCCGGCTGCCTGGTCGACGGGCCCGGCGGCGTCCCACCGCGCCCACACGACCTGGTTGTCCTCCTCGGCGACCTCCAGGCCCACGGCACGGGCGATCGGCCGGCTGTTGATCTCCGCCGAGCTGCCGAGGTGCGAGAGCACCTGGGCCACGCTCCAGTCGGACGCACCGCTCGGGGCCTTGAGCTGGTCCTCCCCCAGGTTCGGGATCAGCGCGACGAGGACGTCGTGGTTGAGACGGATGGCCGCGACGACGCGGTCGACGAGTTCGGTCATGGGGCGCGAACCCTCAGGCGGCACCGTTTCTTCCCGGGACCTGCTTCCGGCTGTCGAGGATCGCGTCGACGAGCCCGTAGCCGACCGCCTCCGGTGCGGTCAGGACCAGGTCCCGCTCGGTGTCCTCGCGCAGCCGCTCGACCGGCTGACCGGTGTGCCGGGCGAGGATCTGCTCCATCTCGGAGCGCACGCGCGCGATCTCCTTGGCCTGCACCGCGAGGTCGGGCAGGGTGCCCTGGCCGCCGCCGGACGGCTGGTGCAGCACCACCCGCGCGTGCGGCAGCACGGTCCGGCCGCCGGGCGCCCCGGCGGCGAGCAGCACCGCAGCCGAGGACCCGGCCTGGCCGACGCAGGTGGTGCCGACCGGGGACCGGACGAACTGCATGGTGTCGTAGATCGCGAGCATCGCGCTGACCGAGCCACCGGGTGAGTTCAGGTAGAGGTTGATCGGCGTCTCCGGGCTGTCCGACTCCAGGTGCAGCAGCTGCGCGATCACGACGTTGGCGACGCCGTCGTCGATCTCGGTCCCGAGGTAGACGATCCGGTCCGTCAGCAGCCGGCTGTAGATGTCGACGGCGCGCTCGCCGCCGCGCACGGTCTTCTCCACGACGCTCGGGATCGTGTACGCGCCACTCATCGCACGAGGCCGAACGTCGTGTCCCGGCGGGCCGGGGTGACCGCGCGGACGTCGGTGAGCACCTGGTCGACGAACCCGTAGTCGAGCGCCTCCTGCGCGGTGAACCACCGGTCCCGGAGCGAGTCCCGCTCGACGCGGTCGACCGGCTGTCCGGTGTGCTCGGCGATCAGGCCGATCATCACGTTCTTGGTGTGCTCGAGGTTCTCGGCCTGGATCTCGATGTCGATCGCGGAGCCGCCGAGCCCGGCCGAGCCCTGGTGCATGAGGATCCGTGCGTGCGGCAGCGCGAACCGCTTCCCGGGCGTGCCGGCCGAGAGCAGGAACTGGCCCATGCTGGCCGCCAGGCCCATCGCGAGGGTGCTGACGTCGTTGGGGATCAGCCGCATCGTGTCGTAGATCGCGAGCCCGGCGCTGACCGAGCCGCCCGGTGAGTTGATGTACAGGGCGATGTCGCGCGTGGGGTCCTCGGCGGAGAGCAGCAGCAGCTCGGCGCACAGCTTGTTGGCGATGTCGTCGTCGACCTGCTGGCCGAGGACGATGATCCGTTGGTGGAGGAGCCGGTCGGCGGCGGTGAGGCCGGCGAGGGACGGGGTCTGGGTCATGACCCGAGCGTGCGTCGCCGAGTGATCGCGGACCAGGGGATCCGCCGCCGGCAGATCTGCTCTCAGCGGAGGACGTCGAGCTCCTGGTCCGTCAGCTCGATCCGCGCGGACGCGAGGGCGGAGTCGAGCTGCTCGACCGAGCTCACCCCGACGATCGGCTGCCACCCACGGGCGACCAGCCAGGCCAGCACCAACCGAGACGCCGGGACCTTGCGGTCGGCGGCCAGGATGTTCAGTGCCGCGAGGCGCGACGTCGTCCCCGGGTGGTCGTAGGCATCGGGGAACGGCCGGTCGGCGCGGTCGTAGCTGCCCTGCACGAGCGGGCTGTAGACCCAGAGGTCGAGGTCGGGGTGCTCGGCGAGGTAGTCGACGGTCTCGTCGGTGACGAACCCGAACCGGTGGTCCTTGCCCGGCACGGCCGCGCCCGGCCGCGGCTCGACGTACGACGTCGTCAGCTGCAGCGCCGTCCACGGCTCCACCCCCAGCCGCGCGGCGATGGCGCGGCCGCGCTCGACCCGCCAGGTCGGGTGGTTCGACACGCCGAGCCGGGACACCGCCCCGGAGGACACCAACGCGCCGAAGGCCGCGACCGTCTCCTCGAGGTCGGTGGCACGGTCCTCGCCGTGTGCCCAGTAGAGGTCGATGACGTCGACGCCGAGGCGCTCGCGGCTGCGGGCGGCCTCGCGCTCGACCACCGGCGCCGAGAGGCCCTCGACGCCCGCGTCGTCGCCGAACCTCCCCCGCGGCTCCATGCCCACCTTGGTGGCGATGACCAGCTCGTCCCGGACCCCGGGGTTGGCCGCGAGCCAGCGGCCGAGCACGGCCTCGCTCTGCCCGCCGTGCCCGGACCCGGACGTCCAGAACGAGTAGCAGTTCGCGGTGTCGAGCAGCCGCCCGCCGGCTGCGACGAACCGGTCGAGGAGGGCGAACGAGGTCGCCTCGTCGGTGCGGGTGCCGAAGTACATCGTGCCGAGAACGAGGTCCACGGGAGCGACCCTACGGGGCTGGGTAGGGTCGGTCCGTGATCGAGCTCCGCACCCCCGCCCAGATCGAGCAGATGCGCCCGGCCGGCCGCTTCGTCGCCGACGTCATCACCGCGCTCGCCGAGAAGGCGGACGTCGGCGTGAACCTCCTCGAGCTCGACGAGCTCGCCCACGCGATGATCCGCGAGCGCGGCGCGGAGTCCTGCTACATCGACTACCACCCGTCGTTCGGCGCCTCGCCGTTCGGGAAGGTGCTGTGCACGTCGGTCAACGACGCGGTCCTGCACGGCCTCCCCCACGACTACGTGCTCCAGGACGGCGACCTGCTCAGCGTCGACTTCGCCGCGAAGGTCGACGGCTGGGTCGCCGACTCCGCCCTGAGCGTCGTGGTCGGCACGCCCCGGCCCGAGGACCTCGCGCTGATCGAGGTCACCGGCCGGGCCCTGGAGGCCGGCATCGACCAGGCCCGGTCGGGCCGCCGGCTCGGCGACATCTCGGCGGCGATCGGCGAGGTGGCCCGCGCCGCCGGGCTCGGCGTGAACCTCCAGTTCGGCGGGCACGGCGTCGGCCGCACCATGCACGGCGAGCCGCACGTCCCCAACGACGGGCGCGCCGGTCGCGGGCTCAAGCTCCGGCCCGGTCTGGTGATCGCGATCGAGCCGTGGTTCCTGCACACCACCGACGAGATCTACACCGACGCCGACGGCTGGACGCTGCGCAGCAAGGACGGCTCACGCGGCGCCCACATGGAGCACACCGTGGCCATCACGATCGACGGCCCGATCGTCCTCACCGAGCGCTCCTGACCGCGCCGGGAGACCACCCGGCCCGGGACCGGGTCAGCCCGTGTAGCTGACCTGGAGCTGCTTGATCCCGTTGATCCAGGAGTGCCGCAGCCGCGTCGGCTCGGACAGCTTGGTGATGTCGGGAGCGTGGTCGGCCAGCGCGTCGAAGAGCACCCGGATCTCCTGCTTGGCCAAGTTGGCACCCAGGCAGTAGTGGGCGCCGTGACCGCCGAAGCCGACGTGCGGGTTGGGGTCGCGCCGGATGTCGAAGGTGAAGGGGTCGTCGAAGACCTCGTCGTCGAAGTTGGCGCTGGCGTAGAACAGCGCAGCGCGCTCACCCTTCTTGAACTGCACCCCACCGACCTCGACGTCGTTGAGCGCGGTGCGCTGGAAGACCGTCACGGGGGTCGCCCACCGGACGACCTCGTCGATCATCGTGGCCGGCCGGTCGCGCTTCCAGATCTCCCACTGCTCGGGGTTGTCGAAGAAGGCGTTCATGCCGTGGGTGATCGCGTTGCGGGTGGTCTCGTTCCCGGCCACGGCGAGGAGGATGACGAAGTAGCCGAACTCGTCGTCGTTGAGCCCGCGCTCGCCCTTGTGCGCGTTGATCAGCTTGGTGATCAGGTCGTCGCGCGGGTTCGCCTTCCGGTCGGCCGCCAGCATCATGGCGTAGCCGAGGATCTCGGCCGCCGCGATGTCGTTGTTGCCGGCGTAGTCCGGGTCCTCCCCCGCGAGCATCTGGTTGGACCACTCGAAGAGCTTGTGCCGGTCCTCCTGCGGCACGCCGATCAGGTCGGCGATCGCCTGCAGGGGGAGCTCGGCGGCGACCTCCTCGACGAAGTTGCCGGTGCCCCGGGCGACGGCGTCCTGGACGATCGAGGTCGCCCGCTGCGTCATGACCTCCTCGAGCTCGGCGATCGAGCGGGGCGTGAAGCCGCGCGAGATGATCTGGCGGGTCAACGTGTGCTCCGGCGGGTCCTGGTTGATGAGGATCACCCGCTGGAGCTCGATCTGCTCGCGGAGCATCTCGTCACCGAAGCGGATGATCGCGCCGTTCTCGTACGTCGACCAGTTCTTGCTGTCCTTGGAGATCGTCGACACGTCCGCGTGCCGGGTCACCGCGTAGTAGCCCGTCCCCGACTCCGGGGCGAACCCGGTGCGGAGCGAGGCGTCCTGCTCGATCCACGTGATCGGCGCGTGTTGCCGCGCGGCACGGAACATCTCGTGCGGGATCCCGGCCTGGATCATGTCGGGGTCGGTGAAGTCGAACCCCGCGGGCAGGACGTCGGCTGCGGTCACGGCTGCTCCCTTGGCAAGCGGTCGGTGGAACGTGTTCTAGTGACGGAGGATACATACCGAAGGTACGCAGGGGAAGGCTTCGCCACGGGCCGGTCGGCCCCCGGTTCCGGCGCCGGGCTTGTTGCGGACGAGAACGTGTTCTAGTTTTCTCCCATGGGAAGACCGGTCATCGTCGACGCCGTCCGCACCCCTCTCGGCAGGCGCCGGGGCTGGCTCGCCGGGGTGCACCCGGCCGTGCTCATCGGCCACGCCATGAGCGAGGTCCTGGCCCGCTCCGGCCTCGACTCCGACCTGGTCGACCAGGTCGTCGCCGGGTGCGTGACGCAGGCCGGCGAGCAGTCCAACGGCATGGTCCGGCGGGCCTGGTTGCACGCCGGGCTCGCCCAGCACACCGGCGGGACGATGGTCGACGCACAGTGCGGCTCGGGGCAGCAGGCGGCGCACATGGTCAACGACATGATCACCGCCGGGACCATCGACATCGGGATCGCCGCCGGCGTCGAGGCCATGTCCCGCATCCCGCTCGGCGCGAACGTGCCCGCCGGGACCGGTGACCCGCGCCCGGCCGACTGGACGATCGACATGCCCAACCAGTTCGAGGCGGCCGACCGGATCGCGCGCAACCGCGGCCTCGACCGCGCGGACCTCGATGCCTTCGGCCTGGCCTCGCAGCGCAAGGCACGGGTCGCCGTCGACGAGGGCCGTTTCAAGCGCGAGATCGCCCCCGTCACGGCCCCGGTCCTCGACGAGGACGGCGCCCCGACCGGCGAGACCCGGCTGGTGGACACCGACCAGGGCCTGCGTGACACGACCCTCGAGGGCCTGGCCGCCCTCAAGCCGGTCCTCCCCGACGGCCTGCACACCGCCGGGACCTCCTCGCAGATCAGCGACGGCGCGTCCGCGGTGCTCCTCATGGACGAGGACCGGGCCCGCGCGCTCGGGCTCACGCCGCGCGCCCGCATCGTGACGCACTGCCTGGTCGGCTCCGACCCGTACTACCACCTCGACGGCCCCATCGAGGCCACCCAGAAGGTGCTCGACCGCACCGGGATGACCATCTCCGACTTCGACCTGTTCGAGGTCAACGAGGCGTTCGCCTCCGTGGTGCTGTCGTGGGCCGGGCAGCACCAGGTCGACCTGGACCGGGTCAACGTCAACGGTGGCGCCATCGCCCTGGGCCACCCGGTCGGCTCCACCGGGACCCGCCTGATCACGACGGCGCTGCACGAGCTCGAGCGCCGCGACGGCTCGACCGCCCTGATCTCGATGTGCGCCGGCGGCGCCATGGCGACCGGGACGGTGCTCGAGAGGATTTAACCGACGATCATCGTCTTCATCAGGCGACGCTCAGCCGGACGGCCTAGGTTGGCCGCCATGCTCCGTGCACGACCGGGCCGCACCGCCGCCGCCCTCACGACCGCCGCCCTCGCCCTGGCCCTCGTCCCGCTGACCTCGTCGGCGCCGTCCTCGGCGGCGCCGTCCTCGGCGGCCCCGTCCGCCGACGACCCGCTGGTCGTCGACGCGGGCGGCGCCCGGGTCGTCATCGAGCAGGACCCGTTCCGCCTGACGGTGACCGACGGCAGCGGGCAGACCGTGCTCCGCGAGGTCGCGCACGCCGCCGCGGACACGATCCCGGAGCCGCCGACCACCGACCCGCTGCCGCCGGGTCGCGACAACCAGGACACGACCACCCTCTACTCCCCGCTGTCCTTCCTCGTCGGCACCGAGAAGCTCACCCAGCAGCCGTCGCAGGAGTGGGTGGCGAACCTGGCGTCCGGCACCCGGAGCGGCACCTGGTACTCCGCCCAGAGCGTCGAGCAGGTCACCGAGGACGGCGCCGACCTGGTGCTGACCCTCGGCACCAACGACCCCAGCGGGCGGCAGCTCGTCGTGCGCGTCGGGCCCGAGGGGCACGACGCCGTACGCGTGCGTGCCGAGGCCGTGCCCGCCGAGGGCGTCGCCATGGTCGGTGACTCCTTCGAGACGCCGGCGACCCCCGGCCAGGAGGACGGTTTCTTCGGCTTCGGGGGCCGGCACGACCACCTCGACCAGCGCGGGCGGGTGCTCTCCAGCTTCGTCAACCAGGAGAACCTCGCGACCCTCCCCTCCCCGCCGAACGACCCCGACAACCTGGACATGTACCCGAACGGCCCGGCCGCGTCGTACTACCCCCAGTCGATGTTCTGGACGACGCGCTACGGCTTCCTGTCGCCGCAGCCGGAGCTCACCCGGTTCAAGATGGCGGTCGGCCGCGACGACGCCTGGAACGTCACCGCCTCCACCCCGCGGCTGGACTACATCGTCGCCCCGGGCGACACGCAGCGCTCGGTCCGCACCCTGACCGCCCTCACCGGCCGGCACCTGGCCCCGCCGACCTGGGCGCTCGGGACGATGATGGACCGGCTGGTGAAGAACAACGGCGAGACGTACGCCGACTACCAGAAGATGCTGCGCCAGGACATCAGCAACATCGACCGGTACGACCTGCCGCTGTCGGCGTACCGCATCGAGGGCTGGGGCTTCCCGGGCAGCGCGGACAACCACGGGCTCGCCCTGCACACGTGGGTGCACGGCAAGCAGCAGGCCGCGATGATCCGCAAGCTGAAGGCCCGCGGCATCCACGCGCTGGCCTACCTGCGGCCGTGGCTGGAGCCGGACTCCAAGCCGGTCGCCGCCGGGTACGCCGTGACCGACGACGAGGGGGCGCCGTACTACGTGACCGGGTCCAACGGGCGGCGCTTCGGGCTCGTGGACTTCACGAACCCGGACGCCGTCGCGTGGTGGCAGCGCCAGGTGCGCGCGGTGCTGGACCTCGGCTTCGACGGGTTCATGCAGGACTACGGCGAGCAGGTGCTCTTCGACATGCACTTCGCCGACGGGACCACCGGCTACGACCGGCACAACGACTACCTGACGATCTACGCGAAGGCGACCCAGGAGGAGGTCGCGCGCTACCACGACGAGCACCCGGACCGGCACCCGTGGTTCTTCACCCGGGCCGGCTACAGCGGCCTGCCGGGCGCCGCGGCGTACGAGTTCGCGAACTTCCCCGGCGACGAGACCACCGACTGGGGACACGCCTCCGGGCTGCAGTCGCTGACGACCGACATGCTCAACCGTGCCGTAGGAGGCGCGTACGGCTACGCGACCGACATCGGCGGCTACTTCGACTACAACACGCCGCCGACCGGCAAGGAGCTGTTCCTGCGCTGGGCGGCATGGGCCGCGCTCAGCCCGGTCTACCGGCTGCACGGCAGCGGCCAGCACGGCACCCACACCCCGTGGTCCTACGACGCCCAGACGGTCCGCATCTACGAGCAGTTCTCCCGCCTCCACCTGCGTGCCCGGCCGCTGCTGGCCAAGCTGTGGAAGCAGGCCGACCGCACCGGCGCCCCGCCGACCCGACCGCTCTGGTGGGCCTACCCCGACGACCGGACCGGGTGGCAGCAGGACCAGGAGTGGCTGCTCGGGCCGGACCTGCTCGTCGCCCCGGTCGTCGAGGAGGGCGCGACGTCGCGGAAGGTGTACCTGCCGCAGGGCTGCTGGCGCCTCCACGGCACCGGCGACCGGCTGACCGGTCGTCGTACCGTCACGGTCAAGGCGGGCCTGGGCTCGCTGCCCTGGTACAGCCACTGCGGGACGAACCCGCTGGGGTGAGGGCGGGCCCGCCGCGAAGTTTCATCGGCCGGCCGATGAAACTCACGCTCGGACGACGAAGGTTCATCGTCCAGGCGTGAGTTTCGTGGCGGCGGGGCGCTTGTCCACAGATCGCGAGAGCAGGCGCTGGCGCGGCCGACGGCCGGGCAGCCTCCTGGCATGTCGCAGATCCCCTTCGATCCCCACGGGCTGCTTCTCCGGCGCACCGCCGTCCGGTCCGGGTTGGACGACAACTGGCTCCACCGGATGGTCAAGGACGGCGCACTCGTCCACATCCGGCATGGTGCCTACGCCGATCCCGCCGTGTGGTTGCCGGCATCACCGGCGGCCCGGCACGTCCTGCTCGGTCGTGCCGTCATGCGGCAGTACGACGACCGCGTCGCGCTGTCCCACGCCAGCGCCCACCTCCGACGCGGCGGACCCGACTGGCGCCTCGACCTGGCCACGGTGAATCTCACCAACCTGTTCGGACGCGGCGACCGCGAGCAAGCAGGCATCACGCACCACCGCGGCTGGGTCGGCGTCCACGACATCACCCGCACCGATGGCCACTGGATCACGACACCGGGCCGGACCGCCGTCGAGACCGCGGCCGGTCTGGCGCTGGCGCCTGCCGTGTGCGTGCTCGACTGGACGCTCCACCTCGAGCTCACCTCGCCAGCCGAGATCCAGCAGTACGCCGTGGAGTACATGCGCGACTGGCCCGGTACCGTCGGGCTGCCCGAGGCGGTCGGCAGGAGCAACGGCAAGTCGGAGTCGGTGGGCGAGTCCCGGGGCCGCATCCTCCTCGAGGACGCCGGACTGCATCCTCAGCCGCAGTGGGAGGTCTTCCACCCGTCTGGACGGCTGGCGGGCCGGACCGACTTCCGGATCGAGTCGCTGCGCCTGATCGTCGAGTTCGACGGACTGGTGAAGTACGGACGGCTCCTGAAGCCGGGGCAGTCGCTGGACGACGTGATCAAGGCCGAGCGTGCGCGTGAGGTGCTGCTCGAGGAGCTGACCGGCTACCGCATGTTCCGCATGATCTGGACCGACCTCGACCGGCCCGCGCAGACGATCGACCGCATCCACCGCGTCGCAGCGGCCCGGCTGGCCGGCTGAGGGCTGAGGGCTGAGGGCTGACGGCTGAGGGCTGAGGGCTGACGGGCGGGTGCCGCCACGAAACTCGCACTCGGACGACGAAGGTTCATCGTCCAGCCGTGAGTTTCGTCGGCCGGCCGATGAACCTTGACGGCGCCCCCCTACGCGCCGTAGACCGGCTCCGGGGGCGGGGCGGCGGCGAGCAGGTCGCGCAGAGCGGGGCCGACCTCGGCGGCCTCCCAGCGGCGGCCGAGGTCGCGGGCCGGGCCGTGCGCCCAGCCGGTCTCGACGGTGATCGTGCCGCCGTCGATCTCGATCACCCGGCCGGTCACGTCGCCGGCCGCCTCCGAGGCGAGCCACGCGACGACCGGCGAGTTGTCCTCGGGCAGCGCCATCGCGGAGGTGTCGAAGGCGCCCTCGGTCATCCGGGTCCGGGCCACCGGCGCGATCGCGTTCACGGTGACGCCGTACCTGCCCATCTCCTGGGCCGCGACCAGGGTGAGCCCCGCGATCCCGGCCTTCGCGGCCGAGTACGTCGCCTGGCCGACCGAGCCCTGGAGGCCGGCGCCCGAGGACGTGTTGACCACCCGGGCCGCGCGCTGCCGCCCGGCCTTCGCCTCGGCGCGCCAGTAGGCGCCGGCGTGCCGCAGCGGCGCGAAGTGCCCCTTGAGGTGCACCCGGATGACGGCGTCCCACTCCTCCTCGGAGGTGTTGACCAGCATCCGGTCGCGCACGAAGCCCGCGTTGTTCACGAGGATGTCCAGGCCGCCGTAGGTGTCGATCGCCTGCTGCACCATCGACGCCGCCTGCTCGAAGTCCGCGACGTCGGCGGTGTTGACGACCGCGCGGCCGCCGGCCGCCTCGATCTCGGCGACCACCGACTCGGCCGGCGTCTCCCCGGTGCCCTCGCCGGACAGCGAGACCCCGAAGTCGTTGACGACCACGGCCGCCCCGTGCCGCGCCAGCTCGAGCGCGTGCGCGCGCCCGATGCCGCGGCCGGCTCCGGTCACGATCGCGACCCGTCCCTCGAGGAGTGAGCTCATCACAGTCCCTTCTGCACCAGGAGGAAGGCGGGCGTCTCTCCCCCGCCGTGGCACGCCACCGTCGCGCCCGACACGTACGACGCCAGGTCGCTCGCCAGGAACGCGGCGACGTTCCCGACCTCCTCGGGGCGAGCCATCCGGCCGAGCGGGATGGTCCGCTCGATCGCGGCGGCCGAGGCGTCGTCGCCGTAGTGGTCGTCGGTCTGCTCGGTCCGGCACAGCCCGACGTCGATCGCGTTGACGCGGACCTTCGGCGCCCACTCCATCGCCAGCGACGCGGTCAGCGAGTCGAGGCCGGCCTTGGCGGCGGCGTACGCCGCGATGGTCGGTGCCGGGCGGCCGGCCGAGACCGAGGAGATGTTGACGATCGCCCCACCGTCCGGCTGTTCCTGCATCACTGCGTTGGCGGCCTGTGCGCAGGCCAGCGGCGCCAGCAGGTTGAGCCCGACGACCTTGTCGTGGAAGCGCGGGGACGCCGTCGCCGCGTCGGCGGCCGGGGCTCCCCCGGCGTTGTTGACCAGCACGTCGAGCCGGTCGAGCGAGGCCACCACCGCCCGGAACGCCTCCGGGTCGCGCACGTCGCAGACGACGTGCCTGGTCCCCGGCACCGCCGGCACGTCCGAGCGCGAGCAGGTCACCACGGCCGCGCCGGCCTCGAGGAGCGCGCGGGTGATGCCGAGGCCGATCCCGCGGGTGCCGCCCGTGACGAGCGCGACGCGTCCGGAGAGGTCCACCGCCAGCGCCATGCTGTTACCCTACCAAGCACTTGCTTGGTTAGGAGAAGACGTGCCGATCACTTCGGAGCTGCGCCCGGACGGGATCCGGGTGGTGACCATGGAGCATCCGCCGGTCAACGCGCTCACCGTGCAGGGCTGGTTCGACCTCGCGACGGCCCTCGACGAGGCGGGCGCCGACCCGGACACCCGGGTGGTCGTGCTGCGGGCCGAGGGCCGCGGCTTCAACGCGGGCGTCGACATCAAGGAGATGCAGACCACCACCGGCTTCGACGCGCTGATCGGCGCCAACCGAGGCTGCCACGCCGCGTTCAAGGCGGTCTACGAGTGCGCGGTCCCGGTGGTCGCGGCCGTCAACGGCTTCTGTCTCGGCGGCGGCGTCGGCCTGGTCGGGAACGCCGACTGCGTGGTCGCCAGCGACGACGCCTACTTCGGCGTGCCCGAGGTCAACCAGGGCGCGCTCGGGGCGGCCACGCACATGGCCCGACTGGTGCCGCAGCACCTGATGCGGACCCTCTACTTCACGGCGCGCACGGTCCGGGCGGCCGACCTGGTGCAGTTCGGCAGCGTCCTCGAGGTGGTCCCCCGCGAGCGGCTGGACGACGCGGCCCTGGCGGTGGCCGGCGAGATCGCGGCCAAGGACACCCGGGTGATCCGCGCGGCCAAGGAGTGCCTCAACGGGATCGACCCGATCGACGTCAACAGGAGCTACCGCTTCGAGCAGGGATTCACCTTCGAGCTCAACCTGGCCGGGGTCAGCGACGAGCTGCGCGACACCTTTGCGGGGACGGAGAAGAGCAAGAAGTGACCACGGGACCACGCGACAAGCAGATGACGGTCGACGAGGTGGTCGGCGAGCTGCGCGACGGCATGACGATCGGCATCGGCGGCTGGGGGCCACGCCGCAAGCCGATGGCCCTGGTCCGCGGCATCCTCCGGTCCGACCTGCAGGACCTCACGATCGTGAGCTGGGGCGGCGCCGACGTCGGGCTCCTGGCCCGCGCGGGCAAGATCCGCAAGCTGGTGTTCGCGTTCGTGTCGCTCGACTCGGTGCCGCTCGAGCCGAACTTCCAGCGGGCCCGGCAGGAGGGCAGCATCCCCGAGGTCGTCGAGCTCGACGAGGGGATGTTCCAGACCGGGCTGCGCGCCGCCGCGCAGCGGCTGCCGTTCCTGCCGATGCGCGCGGGGCTCGGCTCGGACGTCCTGGTCAACCAGCCGTGGATCCGCACCGTCACGAGCCCCTACCCCGCGCCCGACGGCTCGACCGAGGAGCTGGTCGCGGTCCCGGCGCTCCACCTCGACGTCGCGCTCGTGCACCTCAACCGCGCGGACCGGCACGGGAACGCGACCTACCTCGGACCGGACCCCTACTTCGACGACCTGTTCTGCATGGCCGCCGACCGCGCCTTCGTCAGCTGCGAGCGGGTCGTCGACACCGCCGGTCTCACCGTCGACGCGCCGGTCCAGCGGCTGCTGCTCAGCCGGATGATGGTCAGCGGCGTCGTGGAGACCCCGCACGGCGCGCACTTCACCACCTGCACCCCCGACTACGAGCGCGACGAGCCGTTCCAGAAGGCGTACGCCGCCGCGGCGTCCGGGAGCGAGGAGGACTGGGCCGCGTTCAGCACCCGGTTCCTCGGGGGCGACGAGGCGGCCTACCAGGCCGCGGTCCAGGCGTTCCGGGAGGAGTCCGCATGAGCGAGGTGACCCGGGCCGATGTCTGCGCCGCCGCGATCGCGGACGCCTTCCGCGACGACGGCGAGATCTTCGCCAGCCCGATGGGTCTGCTGCCGATGCTCGGCGTCCGGCTCGCGAAGCTGACCAGCAACCCGGACCTGGTGATCTCCGACGGGGAGTCGCTGTTCCTCGCCGGCGTCCCGCCGCTGTTCGCGCAGGGCGACGTCGTCGAGGGCTGGATCCCCTTCCGCCGGGTCTTCGACGTGGTCGCCTACGGCAAGCGGCACGTGATGATGGGCGCCACGCAGGTCGATCGGCACGGCAATCAGAACATCTCCGCCATCGGCGACTGGCAGCGGCCGAAGCGCCAGCTGCTCGGCTCCCGGGGCGCCCCCGGCAACACGGTCAACAACCGCACGTCGTACTGGGTCCCGAAGCACTCGCCCCGGGTCTTCGTCGAGCAGGTCGACGTCGTCTCCGGGGTCGGGCCGGCGCGCGCCAGGGCGGCCGGCCCGGCCGCCGCCCGCTACAACGACATCCACCGGGTCGTCAGCAACCTGGCGGTCCTCGACGTCCGTGGCCCCGGCGACACGATGCGGCTGCTGAGCGTGCACCCCGGCGTCACCGTCGACGAGGTCCGGGCGGCAACCGGGTTCGAGCTGGACGTCCCGGCCGACGTGCCGACGACGCGCGAGCCCACTTCGGAGGAGCAGGTCCTGATCCGGGAGGTGCTCGACCCCCGGGGCCTGCGCTTCCGCGAGGTCCCTCGGCCGGAGGACGCGACGTGATCGAGCAGCTGCTGCGCACCCCGTTCACCGACCTGGTCGGTGTCCGGCACCCCGTCGTGCAGACCGGCATGGGCTGGGTGTCCGGGCCGCGGCTGGTCAGCGGGACCGCGAACGCCGGCGGCCTCGGCATCCTCGCCAGCGCGACCATGACCTTCGAGGAGCTCGAGCGCGCGATCGTCGAGGTGAAGGGGCGCACCGACCAGCCGTTCGGCGTCAACCTCCGCGCGGACGCGGCCGACGCCCCGGCCCGCTGCGACCTGCTGGTCGAGCATGGCGTGAAGGTCGCGTCGTTCGCGCTCGCACCGAAGCCCGAGCTGATCGCGCGCCTCAAGGAGCACGGCGTCGTCGTGATGCCGTCGATCGGCGCCGCCAAGCACGCCGTCAAGGTCGCCTCGTGGGGCGCGGACGCCGTGATGGTCCAGGGCGGCGAGGGCGGAGGCCACACCGGACCGGTGCCGACGACCCTCCTCCTGCCGACCGTGCTCGACGCCCTCAGCGGGGCGGGGAGCGACATCCCGGTCGTCGCCGCGGGGGGCTTCTTCGACGGCCGCGGGCTCGCCGCCGCGCTGTCGTACGGCGCCGGCGGGGTCGGCATGGGCACCCGGTTCCTGCTCACCCAGGACTCCGCGGTCCCCGACGCGGTCAAGCAGCTCTATCTCGAGCGCGGGCTGACCGACACCGTCGTCACCGCGAAGGTGGACGGCATGCCGCACCGGATGCTGCGCACCGATCTCGTGGAGGAGCTCGAGGAGTCCAGCGCGCTGCGGCGGATGGGACCGACGGCCCGGCGGACGCTCGAGTTCAAGCGGACCAGCGGGATGTCCTGGCTGGCGCTGGCCAAGGACGGCCGGGCGATGAAGAAGGCCCAGGGCCGCAGCCTCGGCCAGATGGCGCTCGCGGCCAACACCCCCACGATGCTGCGCGCCGGGCTCGTCGAGGGCGACACCACGGCCGGCGTGCTGGCCAGCGGCCAGGTCGTCGGTGTCATCGACGACCTGCCGACCTGCGAGGAGCTCGTGGACCGGATCGTGGTCCGGGCCGCCGACGAGCTGCGCCGGGCGGCGTCCTACGTGGTGCGGACCCCGGGCACGTAGCCACGCGGCGGCGCCCACTCCCCCGTGCTGCGCAGCCGCTCGTAGATCTCGTGCTCGGGAGCGAAGAACTCGTCGAGCCGCGCGCGCATGGTGCGGCTCAGCTCCGGCTCCCGACGCACGCTCGACCGGTTGTCGACCTGGACGTCGACGCCGCCGCCGACCTTCTCGTTGATCCAGCGCTTCCAGACCTCGGGCTGCTCGAGGGCGAACAGCCGGTCCACGCCGAGGTCGAGGTGCTCGCTGAGCGCGACGAACTTCGCCGGCCGGCCGCGGAGCGTGCCGGGGCGCGGGTCGGCGTCGACGTACCGTCCCACGAACTCCTCGAAGGAGATCTCGCCGGTGAACTTCGCGGCGTCCTCCCGGGCGAGCGCCGGACGCTGCCGGTAGCGCCACCAGGACTCCAGCCAGGCCAGCGGCTCGCGGAACAGCGAGACCAGCTCGTAGTCCTCGCGCTCGTAGCCGCCGTTGCGCAGCACGGGGACCATCAGGTGGTGGAAGGACTGGCAGTTCATGTGCTTGAGCCGGGGGTTGACCCGGAGCACCAGCTCCGCGCGTCCCTGGAGGGCCTGCACCAGGGAGGTCGACGCACACTTCGGCATGGAGAGCAGCACGAACCCGTGGCCGGGAAGGCCGATCATCTGCACCCCTGTCGACGACTCTTCGGACTGCGCGGCAGCCTATCGGCACCCGCCCGGCCCCGGGCGGCGGTCCGGCCCGGGCCTGCCGGTCAGAGCGGGCGCTGCCAGGCGAGCGCCCGGCCGACCACCTCGTAGCCGAGCACCTCGTTGACGCCGATCATGTGGTCGTTGGACTCGGCGTTCCACGTGTCCACGGTCGCGACCTGCGGCTGGTCCTCGGCCAGCCACCGCAGCATCTCGGTCTTGAGCAGCAGACCGAGCCGGTGCCCGCGATGGGCGCGCACGACCGAGGTGTCGTGCTGGTGCGCCACCTGCGGCCGCTCGGCCTCGACGACGACCACGGTCTGCCCGGCCAGCTCACCGGTCCCGCGGTGCCGGGCGCAGACCCGCATCAGCCGGTCGCCGCGTCCCAGCCAGGCGTTCTCGTAGGCGGCGACCCGCTCCGTCGGGAACACCTCGTCCTCGATGTCGAGGTCGTCGGTCGGGGCGTCGTTGATCGCCGCGGTGATCTCCGCCAGCGCACCGAGCTCCGCGGCCGGCGTGGCGCCGACGCGGCGGACCAGCTCGTAGTCCGGGGCGTGCGCGAGCGCGTCCGCGTGCAGCCGCTCGAGCCGTGCCTGGTCGACCCGGGCCAGGTGCTGACGGCGGTTCACCTCGACCGCCTTGGCCTCGAAGCCGTGCCGGGTCGCGAACGCGCGCGGGGCGGCGGCGTCCCAGCTGTTGCCGCCGACCGACGTGCGGCCCTCCGCCCGGGCGCGGTCGACCAGGAAGTCGAGCACCGCCTCGCCGTACCCCCGGCGCCGGTGCGCGGGGTGGACGTCGGCGCCGAGCCAGGCCAGGTGCTGGTTGTCCCAGGACGTCGTCTCGTACTCCGCGGCGGCGACGTCGACCCCGTCCACCGTCACGAGGTGGGCCACCGCCGGCTCGCCGTCCCAGCCGTGGCGCAGGGCGGCGGCCGTCCGGCTCGCCAGGATCGGATGTCCCCAGGGCTCGTCCGCCGCCCGCACGGCCTCCTTCACGGCGGCGAACCGGCGCACCAGGTCCTCGTCGGACCAGGCGACCTCGGTGATCCCCAGCGGCGGCGTCTGCGTGCGCAGTGTGTCCATCCCACGAGGATGAACCTCCGCGCGCCCGGACGCACCCGGGTTTCGTCCCCGTGCCCGGCGCTCCTGCCCTACCTTGTCGACGTGCAGACCCTGGGCCGCGTGACGCTGCTGGCGATGATCCCGGCCAACCTCTTCATCGTGGTGTGGGTGTGGATGGGTCGCATTGTGTTCGGCGTCGGCGGCTGGTTCCTGTTCATCTTCCTCGTCTCGGTGGTGCCGATCCTGCTGGCCGGCCTGGTGGTGACGACCGTCCTCGCCTACACCCAGCACGGCCGGCCTCGGTCCCTGACCGCCTTCCAGACCTGGGCGCAGCTGGCGACCTGGCTGTGCCTGTTCCTCTTCGGCGCGTTCACCCCCGACTTCGGCGACGCCCCCGACAGCGAGATCTCGCTGCTCACCCAGGTCTTCGGGTGGAGCCGCAGCCTGCTGGACCTCAGCTACGACCTGATGGTCGGGTTCGGTGCCGCGTCGTTCGTCGCCTACCTGGTGCTGCTGCTGTCCCTGGTCCTGGCGCGACGGCCGGCGCTTGCCGTCGCCTGAGGGTGACCGTCGCGGACAGGCCCGGGGCGGCCGAGGTGCCGCCCGGTGTCCGGCCCCCAGGACGGGCCGGGGAGGATGGGCACGTGCCCGACGAGCAGGCCGTGCCCCCGAAGAAGCGCCCGCGGCACCTCATGGACCCGGCGAACCCGAGACGCGAGGTGGTGCGGCAGTCCGGCTCCGGCCCGATGCACCTCGAGCCGGTGCAGAAGTGGGTGCTCTCGGCGCTCGCGTTCGTGACGATCATCCACCTCTCGGGCGGCATCGTGATCGCGTCCCTGTACGTCGGCGACGACCGTCCCGGCGCCGATGTCGGCCTGAACGTGATCGCGGCCGCGTTCGGCGTGCTGGCCGTCGCCGTCTTCCGCGCGATCCACCAGAAGCCGCTGCTCTCCCCCTGGCTGCTGGTGGGGTTGCTGCCCGCCGCGGTCGGACTCGTCCTCGTCCTGCGCTGAGCGGCTCGGCCGCCCCGGACGCAGGACCGGCGTGGGCCCCGAGGCCCACGCCGGTCGCCGGTCTGCTGTGGTGCGGTGGTGCGTCAGCCCAGCGTGAGCGCCGTGTCGTCCACGACGAAGCTGGTCTGCAGCGAGCTGTCCTCGGTGCCCGAGAAGCTGATCGAGACCGTCTGGCCCGCCAGCGAGGACACGTTGAACGACTTCAGGACGTAGCCCGAGGCCTTGTTGAGGTTGGAGTAGGTCGCCAGCGTGGTCGAGCCCGCCTTGACGGTGAGCTTGTCGTACGCCGTCGTGGTGGTCGTCTCCGCGCTGTCGATGTGCACGTAGAACGACAGCGTGGCGGTGCACCCGGCCGGGATCGTCACCGACTGGCTGAGGGTGTCGGTGTGGGTGGCGCCGTACCCGTCGAGCCAGGCCTTCCAGCTGCCCGCGTGGGCCGCCTGCCCGGTGTCGGTCGTGATCACCCCGGAGCTGGCGCTCCAGGAGGTCGTGCCGGACTCGAAGCCGGGGTTGAGCAGCTTCTGGCCCGAGCAGGAGCCGCCACCGCCGGAGCCGGAGATCGTCCAGGTGAACGTCGCCGAGCCGGTGGCGTTGGTGGTGTCCTTCGCGGTCACGGTGGTGGAGTAGGTGCCCGCCGCGGTCGGCGTGCCCGAGATCAGGCCGGTCGAGGAGTTGATCGACAGGCCGGTCGGGAGGCCCGTGGCCGAGTAGGTCAGGGTCTGACCGGAGGCCGAGTCGGTCGCGGAGATCTGCAGGCTCTTCGCGGTCCCGACGGTGCCGGTCTGGCTGCCGGGGTTGGTGACCGTGACCGTGTTGGTCCCGGTCGTGGAGCAGGTCGGGTCACTGGTCTGCGCCGGGACGCTGACCGCGTTCCACGCGGCCTTGACTGCGTTGAACTCGGTGCACGAGCCCGGGTAGAGGTTCTTCGCCGCGGTGAGCGTCCAGGTCCGGTACTTGAGGTACGACGACGACGAGGTCTTCATCAGCATCGCGTTGTACATGATCTTGATGGCCTTCTGGATGCCCACGCCGGTGACGCTGGTGCTGTTGCACGTCGGGCTGGAGGGCTGGCCGTCGGTCGGGCTGCTGCCCTCCGCGAGGAGGTAGAACCAGTGGTTGCCGGGACCGGCCGCCGCGTGCACCTCGCTGGTCGGCGTCGAGGACGAGTAGCAGTTGCTGTCGCCGGCGAGCGAGGGGTTGTACATGTAACGGATCGGGCCGCTGCCGACCAGGTTCACCTGCTCGCCGACGGTGTAGTCGGGGCGGTCGGTGCCGTTGTTGGCGTACCACTCGGTCGCGGCGCCGAAGGTGTCGGCGACGAACTCCTGGGTGCCGGCGCCGGAGATGCCGCCCGGCGTGTGGTCGTCGATGCCGTGGCCGAACTCGTGCGCGACGACGTCGATCGAGCCGATCCACTTGCTCCCGGTCTGGGTGTGGCCGATCTGCACCTGGGTGCCGTCGTAGTAGGCGTTGACGTCGTTGAGGCCGACCCGGATCGGCACCCAGCCGCCGGAGCCGTCCATGCCGCTGCGGCCGAGCCACGAGGAGAGCATCTGGCGCTCCTGCTCGGCGGCGTAGAACGCGTCCACGCACCCGGTCTCGCGGTTGGTGGCGTCGCCGTTGCCCCAGCTGTCGTCGGTGCCGGTGAAGGTCGCGTTGCCGGAGGCGTTCTGGCAGACCAGCGTCGGCGCGTTGGAGTTCTTCATCGAGTACGTCGAGCCCGACAGCGTGGTCGGGATGCTGACGGTGCCCGCCCACGCGGAGGCGCCGGTGCCCTCGGCGACGTGCTCGCGGGTGCTGAGCACGCGGCCCGAGACGGCGTCGATGTACACGGTCAGCCGCGAGGGCTGGCCGGCCCGGGTCCCGACGACGGTGGTCTCCCAGGCCAGCCGCGAGGTCTTCTGCTGGAGCACGACGAGACGGGAGCCGCCGTCGTACCGGCCGTGGCGGACCTGGCCGAGCGCGGTGTGCCGCGCGGCCGACTCGGCGACCCGCGGCGTCACCGACGCGAGCGAGACCGGGCGGTCCTGGGCGACGCTGGTGCTGAGCAGCCGGCCCGCGGAGTCGGTGACGACGACGAAGTCGCCGCCGACGACCGGGACGCCGCGGTAGGTGCGGTCGTAGGGCACGTACTGCAGCCCGTGCGAGGAGAGCACACGGTGCTGCTGGAAGGCGTCGTGCGAGCCGGCCTTCAGGACGGCCGGCGGCGAGGCCACCAGCTTGCGAGCGGTCTCCGCCGCCTGCTTCCGGGCCGCGGCGGGTCCGGGGTTGCTGGCGGGCTTGACGGCGGGAGCACTCTTCGTGACGGACGCGTCGGCACCGGTCGGTACCGAGACGACTGCCAACGCCGAGACGAGGGCTGCGGTGAAGCCCCCCGCGACGAGTCGTTTCACTGACACTCCTTGGGTCGGGGCTCACGACGGAGCCCTGCGCTGGGGTGGGGCGATGGACGTGGCCCGACGTCGCGGAGGGTCTGGATCGGCCCGCCCGAGATGAGAGCCTGGCGAACTCTCGCCCCCGCGGAAAGATGCCGTCAACGGATCCGCCGTGCACAAATGTGCACTGCGAGATGTTGCAGCACCGGGAGGGTTTTCGGACGAGATGGTCCGTGACCGGACGGCGTCAGAGCCGCTCGATGATCGTCACGTTCGCCTGGCCGCCGCCCTCGCACATCGTCTGCAGCCCGTAGCGGCCGCCGGTGCGCTCGAGCTCGCCCAGCAGCGTCGCCATGATCCGGGTGCCGGTCGCTCCGATCGGGTGACCCAGGGCGATCCCGCCGCCGTTGACGTTGACCCGCTCGTGCGGTGCGCCCGTCTCGCGCATCCAGGCGAGCACGACCGACGCGAACGCCTCGTTGCACTCGAAGAGGTCGATGTCCTCGACGGACAGGCCGGTGCGGTCCAGCGCGTGGCGGGTGGCCCGGATCGGGCCGGTCAGCATCCAGACCGGGTCGTCCCCGCGGACCGACAGGTGGTGGATCCGGGCCCGGGGGGTGAGGCCGTGATCGCGCACGGCGGACTCCGAGGCGATCAGCAGCGCCGACGACGCGTCGCAGATCTGGGAGGCGACGGCCGCCGTGATCCGTCCCCCGGGCGCCAGCGGCTGGAGGCCGGCCATCTTCTCCAGCGAGGTCTCGCGAGGGCACTGGTCGGTGTCGAGGACCTGGCCGTCGGGGAGCGGCACCGGCACGACCTCGCGCGCGAAGCGGCCCTCGGCGATCGCGGTCCGGGCGCGGTCGTGGGAGGCGAGCGCGAACCCTTCCATCTCCTCACGGGAGATCTGCCACCGCTCCGCGATCATCTCGGCCGAGCGGAACTGACTGACCTCCTGGTCGCCGTAGCGGGCCCGCCAGCCGGGCGACTCGGCGAACGGCGTCGAGAAGCCGTACTCCCGGCCGACGAGCATCGCGGCCGAGATCGGGATCGCGCTCATGTTCTGCACCCCGCCGGCGACCACGAGGTCCTGGGTCCCCGACAGGACGCCCTGCGCCGCGAAGTGCACGGCCTGCTGGGACGAGCCGCACTGCCGGTCGATCGTCACGCCCGGCACGTGGTCGGGGAGGCCGGCCACCAGCCAGGCCGTCCGCGCGACGTCGCCGGCCTGGGACCCGATGGTGTCGCAGCAGCCCAGGATCACGTCGTCGACCGCCCCGGGGTCGACGCCCGTGCGGGTCATCAGCGCGCCGATCGTGTGCGCGGCCAGGTCGGCGGAGTGGACCCCGGCGAGGGCGCCCCCGCGCTTGCCGACCGGGGTGCGGACGGCGTCGACGATGTAGGCCTCGGAGCTGGCGGTGCTACCCACGGTGGATCCCTTCGAGCAGGATGGAGAGGTACTGGCGGGCGATCTCGGTCTGGGTGCGCCGGCCACCGGGCCGGTACCAGGAGACCGCGACCCACACGGTGTCGCGGATGAACCGGTAGGTGAGCTCGAGGTCGAGGTCGTCACGCAGGACGCCGGCGTCGATGCCGTTGCGGAGCAGGGTCAGCCACACCTCCCGCGACTGCCGGTTCCGGTCGGCGAGGTAGGCGAACCGGTCGAAGGTCAGCAGGTAGGCGGCGTCGTTCTGGAAGATCGCGACCTCGTCGTGGTGCTGGTCGATCGCGTCGAAGGACACCAGGACCGCCTGCTCCAGCTTGGCCAGCGGGTCGAGGTCGCCGGCCAGGATCTGGTCGTACTGGCCGAACAGCTCCTCCTGGAACGTCCGCAGGATCTCGTCGACCATCGACTCCTTGGAGTCGAAGTGGTGGTAGAGGCTGCCCGAGAGGATGCCCGCAGCGTCGGCGATGTCGCGCACGGTCGTGTTCTTGAAGCCCTTCTCCGCGAAGAGCCGCGCCGCGATCGCGAGCAGCTCGTCCCGGCGGGTCGCCGAGGCGGGCGTCCCCTCAGGCATGCTGGCTGCTGACGCTGACGACCTCGCCGGTGAGGTACGACGAGTAGCCGCTCGCCAGGAACACCATGACGTTCGCGACCTCCCACGGCTCGGCGGCCCGCTTGAACGCCTCGCGGTCGGTCAGCTGCTCGAGCAGCTCGTCGGAGGTGACCTTGGCGAGGAAGGGGTGCATCGCCAGGCTCGGGGACACCGCGTTGACGCGGATGCCGTGCGGCGCCAGGTCCATGGCGGCGCACCGGGTCAGCGCCATCACGCCGGCCTTGGCGGCCGCGTAGTGGGCCTGGCCCTCCTGGGCGCGCCACCCGACCACCGAGGCGTTGTTGACGATCACGCCGGCCGTGCCCGCCTCGACCATCCGCCGGCCGGCGGCGCGGACGCAGCGGAAGGTGCCGGTGAGGGTGATGTCGAGGACCCGGCCCCACTGCTCGTCGGTCATGTCCAGGACGCTGGCCGTGCCGCCGAGGCCGGCGTTGTTGATCATCACGTCCACCCCGCCGAGCTCGTCGGCGGCGTCGAGCAGCGCGCTCACCTGCGCCTCGTCGGTCACGTCGCACACCAGCTGGCGCACCCGGTCCGCGCCGAACTCCGCGGCGAGCGCCTCCTCCGCCTCGGCGAGCCGGCGCTCGTGGGTGTCGCTGAACACCACGGCCCTCGCCCCCTCCTCGAGCGCGCGTCGTACGACGGCGGCACCGATGCCGGCGCCCGCGGCGGCCGTCACCACGACCACCCGGCCGGCCAACAGCTCGTGGCCCGCCACGTAGGGGGGCGCGGCGTTCGCAGGAGTGGTCATCCACGTGCCTCTCGGGGTAGGCCGAGCACCCGCTCGGACAGGATGTTGCGCTGCACCTCGTCGCTGCCGCCGTAGATCGTGTCGGCGCGCGAGAAGAGGAAGAGCCGTTGCCAGCGGTCCAGCTCGTAGGGGGCGCCGGCCGTGAGTCCCGCGGTCCCGAGGACGTCCATCGCGACCTCGCCCAGCCGCCGGTGCCAGCTCGCCCACACCAGCTTGAACACCGACGGGCCGGCGGCCGCGGAGCCGGACCGGTCGGCGGCGTCGGAGGAGAGGCCGCGCAGCGCCTGGAAGCGCAGCACGTCGAGCTCGACCTTCAGCCCGGCCAGCCGGTCGCGGAGGACGGGATCGTCGATGGCGCCGTTCTCCTTCGCGAGCTCGACGACCCCGGCGAGCTCGCGGGCGAAGCCGACCACCTGCGCGAGCACGGAGACGCCGCGCTCGAACCCGAGCAGCGCCATCGCCACGCGCCAGCCCTCCCCCGGCTCGCCGACGACCAGGTCCGCCGGCGTCCGGGCACCGGTCAGGAAGACCTCGTTGAACTCCGAGCCGCCGGTCAGCTGCTCGATGGGACGGATGTCGACGCCGTCCTGCTCGAGCGGCACCAGCAGGAACGACAGCCCGTGGTGGCGCTGCGAGCCCGGCTCGGTGCGGCAGAGCACGAAGGCCCACTGGCTGAGGTGGGCGTTGGAGGTCCACACCTTCTGGCCGTCCAGCACCCACTCGCCCGAGCCCTCGTCGAGCCGCGCCCGGGTCTGCACGTTGGCCAGGTCGGAGCCGGCCTCCGGCTCGGAGTAGCCCTGCGCCCACAGCTCCTCGACCGCGACGATGCGCGGCAGGAAGCGCCGCTGCTGCTCCGCGGTGCCGAACGCCATCAGGGTCGGGCCGAGCAGCTCCTCGCCGAGGTGGTTGACCCGCACCGGGGCGTCGGCACGCGCGTACTCCTCATGGAAGATCACCTGCTGGACCAGGCTGAGTCCCCGTCCGCCGTGCTCCTCGGGCCAGCCCACGCAGGTCCAGCCGTGCTCGGCGAGGAGCCGGTTCCAGGCCAGCCGCTCCTCGTGCGCCTCGTGGTCCCGGCCGGCGCCGCCGAGGCCGCGCAGCGCCGCCCACTCGCCGGTCAGGTGCTCCTCGAGCCAGCCCCGCACCTCGGCGCGGAAGGCCTGGTCGGCCTCGGAGTAGGTCAGGTCCACATGCGCTATGCTACCAAGCAAATGCTTGGTTTGTCTGACACCATCCCCGCCCTGCTCCGTGAGGCCGCGGAGCGCTTCGGCGACCACCCGGCCTACGTCGAGGGCGACGCGTCCGTGTCCTACACGGAGCTGCTCGGCCGCGTCGAGGCGGTCGCGGCCACCTACGCCGACCTCGGGGTCGGGCGCGGCGACCGCGTCGTGCTCTGGGGTCCCAACAGCACCGCGTGGGCGGTCGCGGGACTCGCGGTCTCGTACGCCGGCGGGGTGCTCGTGCCGGTGAACTCCCGCTACGTCGGGCACGAGGTCGCCGACGTGGTCGAGCGCACCGACGCGGCGCTGGTCGTCGTCCACGACGGGTTCCTCGGTCGCGACCAGGTCGGCGAGCTGGCCGAGGCCGGCACCACCGACCGGGTCGTCACCCTCCAGGACCTGACCCGCCGGACGTCGCCGACGCGCCCGCTCCCGGAGGTCGGCCCCGACGACGTCGCCGACATCCTGTTCACGTCCGGCACCACCGGCCGCTCCAAGGGCGCGATGAGCGCGCACCGGCAGTCCATCGGCGTGGCCCGCTCCTGGGCCGGGCTCGGCGGGGTCCGCCAGGACGACCGCTACCTGGTGGTCAACCCGTTCTTCCACTCCTTCGGCTACAAGATCGGCATCCTCGTCGGCCTGCTCACCGGGGCGACGCTCTACCCGGTCGCGGCCTTCGACGTCGACGAGACGATGCGGCTGGTCGAGTCCGAGCGGATCACGGTGCTGCCCGGGGCGCCGACGATCTACCAGTCCCTGCTCGCCGCACCGGGACGCGAGGGTCGCGACCTGTCGTCGCTACGGCTCGCGGTCACCGGCGCCGCCGTCGTACCGGTCGTCCTCATCGAGCGGATGCGGGAGGAGCTGGGCATCGACCAGGTCGTCACCGCGTTCGGGATGACCGAGGCCGTCGTCGTCACGATGTGCCGTGAGGACGACCCGGCCGAGACCGTGGCGACCACCTGCGGCCGGGCGATCCCCGGCATGGAGGTCCGGATCGCTCCGGACGACGGCGAGCTGCTGGTCCGCGGCGAGTTCGTCATGCTCGGCTACCTCGACGACCCGGCGGCGACCGCCGAGGCCGTCGACGAGGACGGCTGGCTGCACACCGGCGACGTCGGCACGCTCGACGACCGGGGGAACCTGTCGATCACCGACCGGCTCAAAGACATGTACATCTCCGGCGGGTTCAACGTGTACCCCGCCGAGGTCGAGCAGGCGCTCGCTCGCATGGACGGCGTCGACGACGTCGCCGTGGTCGGCGTGCCGGACCAGCGGATGGGCGAGGTCGGCAAGGCGTACGTCGTCGGCACGGCCGCCCCCGACGACGTGGTCGCCTTCGCCCGGGGACGGCTCGCGAACTTCAAGGTGCCGCGGTACGTCGAGGTCGTCGACGGCCTGCCGCGCAACCTGTCGGGCAAGGTGCTGAAGAACCAGTTGAGGGACGCGTGATGGACCTGACCCTGAGCGAGTCGGAGCTCGCGTTCCGCGACGAGGCCCGCGCCTGGCTGGCGGCCAACGTGCCGAACGAGCCGCTGCCCTCGATGGACACGGCCGCGGGCTTCGCCGCCCACCAGGAGTGGGAGCGGCGGCTCGCCGACGCCCGGTGGTCGGTCGTCTCGTGGCCGGCGGAGTACCACGGCCGGGAGGCGTCCCTGGTCGAGTGGGTGGTCTTCGAGGAGGAGTACTACCGCGCCGGTGCGCCGGGCCGGGTGAGCCAGAACGGCATCTTCCTGCTCGCGCCGATCCTGTTCGACCACGGCACCCAGGACCAGCAGGACCGGTTCCTGCCCACGATGGCGACCGGCGAACGGGTCTGGGCGCAGTGCTGGTCCGAGCCCGAGGCCGGCTCCGACCTGGCCTCGCTCCGGTCAACCGCCCGGCGCGACGACGAGCGCGGCGGCTGGGTCCTCGACGGCCAGAAGACCTGGTCCTCGCGCGCCTCCTTCGCGCACTGGGGCTTCGGGCTCTTCCGCTCCGACCCGGAGGCCGAGCGCCACCACGGACTGACCTACTTCCTGTTCCCGCTGGACGCCGAGGGCGTCACCGTCCGCCCGATCGCGCAGCTCGACGGCGAGGCCGGCTTCGCCGAGGTCTTCTTCGAGGACGTCTTCGTGCCCGACGCCGACGTGCTCGGCGCCCCGGGCGACGGCTGGCGGGTCGCGATGTCGACCGCCGGCAACGAGCGCGGGCTCTCGCTGCGCTCCCCCGGCCGGTTCTGCGCCGCCGCCGACCGGCTGGTCGACCTCTACCGGCAGACGGTGGTCGAGGAGGGTGCACACCAACCGTCTCGAAACCACGGGATGACGTCCGCGGCCGACCGCGTCGTCGACGCGTGGATCGGCGCCCAGGCCTACCGGCTCTACACGTGGGGCACCGTCACCCGGCTCGCGGCCGGCGGCGACATCGGGGCGGCCGGCTCGGTCAACAAGGTGTTCTGGTCCGAGCTCGACGTCGCGCTGCACGAGACCGCCCTCGACCTACTCGGCGAGCAGGCCGAGGTGGAGTCGGCGTGGTTGGACGGCTACACGTTCTCGCTGTCGGGCCCGATCTACGCCGGCACCAACGAGATCCAGCGCAACATCGTCGCCGAGCGGATCCTCGGCCTGCCGCGGGAGGTCCGCCCGGAGAGGACGGCACGGTGAGGTTCGAGCTCGACGACGACCAGCGCGACCTCGCGGCGGCGCTCGAGGGCCTGCTGGGCGCCGCCGACCCGGTGGGCGCCGCGCGCGCCTGGGCGAGCGGTGACCACGGCCCCGGCCTGCGGCTGTGGAGCCGCCTCACGGACCTCGGGGTGCCGTCGCTGGCCACCGAGGCCGGCCCGGTCGAGGTCGCCATCGCCTTCGAGGCGCTCGGGCGGCACGCCGTGCCCGGCCCGTGGGTCGAGGCGGCGGCCTACCTCCCGCTCGCGCTCGGCCACGAGCTCGAGGGCGTCGCCACCGTGGCCCTGCCGCCGCTCGTGCCCTACGCCCTCGACGCGGACGTCGCCGACCACGTCTACGTCGGCTCCACGCCGGCGGGGTCGGTCGGCGAGCGCGTCGGTTCCGTGGACCCGACCCGCCACCTGTTCCCGGTCGCCGGCGAGGGCGCGGTCGACGACGCCGCGTTCGACCTCGCCGTGCTCGCGGTCTCCGCGCAGCTCCTCGGTGCCGGCGAGCGGATCCTCACGGACTCGGTCGCCTACGTGAAGCAGCGCCGGCAGTTCGGACGTGAGATCGGGTCCTACCAGGCGATCAAGCACCGCCTCGCGGACGTGCGGATCGCCCTCGACTTCGCACGCCCCCTGGTCCTCGGGGCCGCGCTCGGCGCCGTCCCGGCGTCGGCCGCCAAGGTCGCGACCTCCGACGCGGCGTACCTCGCCTCGCGCACCGGGCTCCAGGTCCACGGCGCGATCGGGTACACCCGCGAGCTCGACCTGAGCCTGTGGCTGACGAAGGTCCGCGCGCTGGTCACCGCGTGGGGCACCCCGGCCCACCACCGCCAGCGGGTGCTGGCCTCGCTCGTCGACGCGGACGGCGGCCGCTGATGGACTTCGCGCTCGCGCCGGAGCAGCAGGAGCTCGCGGCCCTGGTGCGCTCGCTCCTCGCCAAGCGCGGCGACCCGCGCGCGGAGCGGTACGACGAGGCACTGTGGCAGACGCTCTGCGAGCAGATCGGCGTGCCCGCGCTCGGCATCCCGGAGGAGTACGGCGGCGCCGGGTTCTCGCTCTTCGAGCCGCTCGTCGCCCTCGAGGAGGTGGGCCGCTCGCTGGTCCCGTCGCCGCTGCTGTCCTCGCTGGTCACCGCCGAGGCCCTCCTCGCGGGCGCGGACGAGGCGGCCCGGCAGCGGCTGCTCCCCCGCATCGCCGCCGGCGAGGTGGCGGCGTTCGTCGACGGCGCGGACGCGGTCGACGTCCTGGACGGCGACCTGGCGACCGTGCTGGTCGTCGCCGTCGGCGACCGGCTCCTCGAGGTCGACCCGGCGACCGCCGACCGGACCTGGACCCCGTCGATGGACCAGTCCGTCCGGCTCGCCCGAGTCGCCGTCGACCCCACGTCGGGCACCCCGATCGGCGACGCTCGCCCCGCCCGCGAACGGGCGCTGCTGGTCGGGGCCGCCGGCTGCGCCGCACTCGCCACCGGCGGCGCCGCCCGGGCCCTCGAGATGACGGTCTCCTACACGCAGGAGCGGGTGCAGTTCGGCCGGCCGATCGGGTCGTTCCAGGCCCTCAAGCACCGGATGGCCGACCTGCTGGTGCTCACCGAGATGGCACGGTCGGCGTCCTGGGCTGCGTCGTACGCCGTCGCGACCGGCGCCGACGACGCCGCCGAGCTCGCCCACGTCGCGAAGTCCTACTGCTGCGAGGCGTTCGCGCAGGTCGCCGGCGAGACCATCCAGCTGCACGGCGGCATCGCCATCACGTGGGAGCACGACGCCCACCTTTTCTTCAAGCGCGCGCACGCGCTCGGCCAGCTGTTCGGGACCCCGCGCGAGCACCGGGCCGCCATCGCCCTCTGAGGACCTGTGCCACGCTGGGTCACATGGGTCTCGAGCTCCCCCGCCCCGTGCGTGTCGTCGGACCGGACGACCTGGTCACCGCGGACCCGACGCCCGGCATGCACCGCGAGCGCGCCTTCGAGCTGCCGCTGCTGTGGGCCGGCCAGGTCGAGACCGCGGCCGGCGCCGTCTCCGGGTGGCACCACCACGACCGCAACGAGTCGAGCCTGTACGTCGTACGCGGGGTGCTGCGCCTGGAGTTCGAGGGGCACGAGGGCTACCTCGACGCGGTCGCCGGCGACTTCGTGCACGTGCCGGCGTGGACCGTGCACCGCGAGAGCAACCCCACCACGGAGCCGTCGCTGGCGGTGATCGCCCGCGTCGGTGGCGGCGTCCCGACCGTCAACGTGGAGCAGGCGCCCCCTCCGCACCGCTCGTGAGCCCGGTCGCCCGCGGCCGGCCGATCGAGTTGAGGACGCGCGCTGCCTGCACGGCCGTGTGGTACCGCCAGCGGACGAGGCGGGGAAGAGCAGGTGAGCCGGATGACTGCTGGTCCACGGACAACTCCAGGGTCGGGCCGGTGCGCGGCGCGGGACGTTGCCGAGGTCTGGGGCAGGTGTCGAGACCGTAGGGCGGTCGGATCCGCGCTGCCAGGGCCGGAGGTCCCGGTCGGTCGATGACCCGGGACCCGGGACCTCGAGAGCCCCGGGCCGACCCGGCGCGCGCACGGACCTTCGGCCCCCGGCCCGCACCCTTCCGGCACTCACGGCGGCCCGGTCGCAGTCCCTACGCTCCGAGGGGGCCCGGGAAGAGGGGAGCACCGTCATGGTCGACCGACAGCTGCTCGTGGACGAGCTCCACGCGTTCGCGCTCACCCTGACGACGGACTACCCGGTCAGCGACGCGCTGCACGACCTCGTCGACGCCACCGCCGCGATCTTCGACGTCCACGGCGCCGGCGTCTCGCTCGTGCGGGCCGAACGCCTGGAGTACGCCACCGCCTCCCCCGAGGACATCGCCGCGCTCGAGGAGGCGCAGGAGCGCCACCAGAGCGGCCCGTGCGTAGAGGCCTACCGCACGGGGACGCCGGTCCTCGTCACCGACCTGACGACCGAGGGCGACCGGTGGCCGGAGCTGGCGGCCGTCGCCGCCGAGCACGGGGTCCTCTCGATCGCCTCCTTCCCGCTCCACCTCCACGACGAACGCCTGGGCGCGCTCGACCTCTACGACTCGCGTCCGCACCCCTGGTCGGAGGAGGAGGTGGAGTGCGCCGTCCTGCTGGCGGCGCACGCGACGGGCTACCTGGCCAACGCCTCCCGCCTCGACCGCGCCCGGCAGACCGCGGCCCAGCTCCAGGAGGCCCTGGACAGCAGGGTCGTCATCGAGCAGGCGAAGGGCATCCTCGCCGGGCAGCACGGGATGTCGGTCGACAGTGCCTTCGACCTGCTGCGGGCCTACGCGCGGCGGCACCGGGTGCCCCTGCGCGAGGTCGCGACGAAGGTCGTCGCCGGCGAGCTGCGACCCTGACGGCACCGGCCGGACCACCCGCGCGCGGGTCGTTGCAGAACTGTGGACGAGCCGTCACCGGGCCGTGGACGTCGTGTGTCCGAACGGCGCCTAGCGTCGAGACATGACCAGCTACCCGCCGCCGGTGCCCCGGCGCCCGACTCCGAAGCCGTACGACCCGGCGCGGGGCCGGACCGGGCGCGCACGGACCGCGGTCCGCCCCTGCGGCACCGCCACGGGGACCGTGCCCACGGTGCATCTCACCGAAGCACCTGCACCGCAGCGCTGACACCAGTAGCGTCCGCCCATGCGGGTCCTCATCCTGGGCGCCGGCTTCGGAGGACTGGAGCTGGCCACGGCCCTCGACGACGCGCTCGGGGCGGACGTCGAGGTGACCGTCGTCGACAAGGCGGACGGCTTCGTCTTCGGCTTCTCCAAGCTCGACGTGATGTTCGGTCGGACCAGCGCCGACCACGTCGTGCACCGGTACGCCGACGCGGTGCCGTCCGGCGTCCGCCTGGTGCAGACCACCGTCCGCGCCATCGACCCGGCCCTGCGCCGCGTCGAGACCGATGCCGGCCCGCTCGAGGGCGACGTGCTCGTGGTCGCCCTGGGCGCCGACCTGCACCCCGAGGCCACCCCCGGACTCGTCGAGGCGGGCCACGAGTTCTACACCGTGGCCGGCGCCTTCGCCCTGCGTGACGTCCTCGACGAGTTCCCGGGCGGGGACGTCGTGGTGGCGGTGACCTCCACGCCGTTCAAGTGCCCGCCGGCACCCAGCGAGACGGCGCTGCTCGTGCACGACCACCTGCGCGACCGTGGCCTCCTGGACTCCTCCACGGTCACCCTCGTGATGCCGCTGGGCTCCCCGATCCCGCCCTCGCCGCAGGCCTCGGCCGCGCTCCTGGCCGAGTTCGCGGAGCGGGGCATCGTCTGGCGACCGGAGTCACTGGTGCGCTCCGTCGAGCCGGACCGGCGCGTCGCGGTGCTCGCCGACGGCTCGGAGCTCGCCTTCGACCTGCTGCTGGCCGTCCCGGTCCACCGCGCGCCGCAGGTGGTCCTCGACTCCGGGCTCGCGGAGGACGGGTGGATCCCGGTCGACCCGGCGACCCTGCGCACCCGCTTCGACGACGTCTACGCGGTCGGCGACGTGACGAGCGTCGGCACCCCCAAGGCCGGCGTCTTCGCCGAGGGCCAGGCGTCGGTCGTGGCCGCGCAGCTCGTCGCCCGGGTCCGCGGCGAGGCGACGACGACGACGTACGACGGCCACGGCACCTGCTACCTCGAGTTCGGCGACGGGCAGGTCGGCAAGGTGGACGTCACGTTCCTGAGCGGGCAGGCGCCGACCGGAGCCCTCGAGGGCCCCAGTGCCGCGTTCGCGGCCGACAAGGCGACCTTCGGCCAGGAGCGCGTCCGGCGCTGGTTCGGCCGGGACTGGACTCCCGTGAAGCAACCCTGAGAACTCGTTGTAGGGCGCTTGAGGAAGACCTGAGATTCGTCCAGCAGGCTGGTCACATCAGCCCGGAAGACCACCGGACCAGCCGCCGAAGAACTTCTCAGGAGATCGCGATGAACGCCAAGGCCACCGCCCCGAAGCCCGCGCCGACCCAGATGGTCGCGAACCCGCGTCGCACTCGGATCTCCTGACGCACCACAGTCGACGTCTCGTGGGGGGACGTATCGGGGGATGACACCGACCCGCCAGGTCACCTGGCGGGTCGGTGTCATTTCCGGCTGCGTCAGCGCCGGTCGGTGCTGCGGTACTCGCCGCGGTAGAAGAGCAGCGGGTCCGCCGGGCCGTCCTCCGGGGTCAGCAGGTCGACGACGCGACCGATGACGACGTAGTGGTCGCCGGCCTCGTGCACGCTGTGGATCGTGCAGTCCACCTGGGCGACGCTCCCCTCGAGGACCGGCGAGCCGGTCTGCGGCGACGGCGTCCACTTCACGTCGACGAACTTGTCGACACCGCGGCTGGCCATCGTGTTGGAGAGCTCGGCCTGGTCGGCGGCGAGGAAGTTGACGCAGAACGTGCCCGACCGCTGGATCATCGGCCAGGCCCGCGAGGTCTTGGCCGGGATGAAGAGCACCATCGGCGGTTCGAGCGAGACGCTCGAGAAGGACTGGCAGGTCATGCCCACCGGCTCGCCCTGGCTGGTACTCGTCACGACGGTCACGCCGGAGGCGAACCGGCCGAGGACGTCGCGGAAGCGGCGGGCGGCCGCCACGTGCTCCGGGTCGTCGTGGACGATGAGGTCCTCGCCGGGCCGGAACTCGAAGTCGATGTCCTGGTCGCCGAGCCAGGAGTAGATGAGCTCGGGGCTCGGCCACGTCTCCCGCGCGTTCGGGTTCATCCCCTCCGGGATCTCGCGGCTGGGCTCCGAGGTCATGTCCACCAGTCTCTCACCGGGTGGCAGGTCGACCCGACCACGGTCCGTCCGGTCCCGAGCGCCACTACCGGGCTGCTGCCCCGAAGTCGTGGCCCCAGTAGGACACGGCGGTCGACTCGCGGGCGACCCAGCGGGCGTCGTCGACGGTGAGACCGTCGGTCCCGAGCTCGATGTCGAACCCGCCGGGCGACTTCACGTAGAACGAGATCATCTCGTCGTTCATGTGCCGCCCCAGGGTCGCGGAGAGCGGCGCACCGTGCTTGCGGACCCGCTCGAGCGCCCGGCCGACGTCGTCGAGCCGGTCCACCTCGAGCATCACGTGGACGCACTTGGCGGGGTTGGGCATCGGCAGGAACGCGAGCGAGTGGTGGCGCGGGTTGACGCCGAGGAACCGCAGCCAGACCTTGCTGCCCGGCTCCTTGCCGACGAACTCGCCGGGCATGCTCATCGAGTCGCGCAGCCGGAAGCCGAGCACGTCGGAGTAGAAGCGCAGCGCCTCGACGTCGTCGGTGACCGGCAGCACGATGTGGCCCATCCCCTGGTCGCCGGTGACGAACGTGGCGCCGTACGGCGTCACCGCGGGTCGCCGCTCGTAGGTGATGCCGTGGAACAGCTCGAAGACGTTGTCGAACGGGTCGCGGAACCGGACCAGCTCCTGGACCCGCCGCTCGTCGAGCTCCTCGCGGGTGCCCTCCTCGAAGTCGACGCCCGCCTTCTGCAGGTGCTCCCGCGCCTCCTGCAGGGCGCGGTGGTCGGCGACCTCCCACCCGACGCAGTCGAGCTGGTCCACGTCGGCGGGGAAGACGACCAGCCGCGCGGAGACCGCGTCGATGCGCCAGTACTGGTGGTCGGGGTTCGGGCCGCGGCCGGCAGCGAGCCCGAGCACCTTGCCGGCGAAGGTCTGCCACTGCTCGAGGTCGGTGCTGGCCACGCGGACGTAGCCCATGCTCTTCACGTCGATCACTGCTTCGACCTCTCTACGTGCCGGGCGAGGAACGCGGTGGTGATCTCGGCGAACTCGTCGGCCGCCTCGATCTGCGCCCAGTGCCCGCAGTTCGGGAACACGTGCAGCTGGGCCTTGGGGATCAGCTTGAGCGCGGCGAACGCGCCGTCGAGCGGGTTCACCCGGTCCTCGCGTCCCCAGGTCAGCAAGGTGTGCTTGCGCAGCCGGTGCGCCTCGCGCCAGAGCATCCCGTCCTCGGCGGTCTCGGGGTTCCAGAACGACATGCCCATCGAGCGCATCGCGTCCTGGGCGCCCGGCGCGGTCGCGTCGGCGAACCGCTCCTCGACGAGCTCGTCGGTCACCAGGTCCTGGTTGACGACCATGGTGGAGATGAACGCCCGGAGCTTCTCGCGGGTCGGGTCGGCGCCGAAGGCCATCAGCCGCTGGACGCCCTCGGTCGGGTCGGCGTGGAACAGGTTGAGCGAGAGCCCGCCCGGACCCATGAGCACCAGCCGCCCGACCCGGTCGGGGTGGCTGAGGGCCAGCCGCATCGCCGTACCGCCGCCCAGGCTGTTGCCGAGCAGGTGGACCCGCTCGATGCCGAGCCCGTCGAGCAGCGCGACCACGTGCTCGGCGGCGAAGCGGTAGTAGTTGCCGAGCACCGGTGGCTTGTCGGACCCGCCGAAGCCGGGCTGGTCGACCAGCAGGGTCCGGAACGACGCGGCGAACCTCGGCAGCGCACTGCCGAAGTTCGACCACGCCGACGCTCCCGGCCCACCGCCGTGCAGCATGACCAGCGGCAGTCCGCCGCCGAGACCGGCCCCCTCGCCGGCCTCGTAGTAGCTCAGGGTGACGTCGCCGGACCCGGTCGTGACCCGGGCCGTCCGATGGGCCGACTCCTTGGCGGTGGCGTCGTCGGAGGCCACTCAGTACATCCCCGGGTCGACCTTGTGCCCGAACTCGTGCGCGCCGTACATCTGCAGCGCCCGCTCGGGGTCGTTGGCGGCGTGCACGCGACCGGCGTGCGCGTCCCGCCAGGCCCGCTGCAGGTAGGTGCCGGTCGCCAGCGCGCGGCCGCCGGAGGCCTCGAAGAGGTCGTCGATCGCGTCGATGGCCCGCTGGGTGCCGAGCACCTGGTCGCGGCGGACCTTGAGGCGCAGCTTCAGCGGGATCTTCTCCCCCCGCGCCACGCAGGCCTGCTCCTCGCGGATGTTGTTGACCAGCAGCGCCCAGGCGGCGTCGATCTCCGACGACGCGCGCGCGATGCGGACGGCGGCGAACGGGTCGAGCGAGGCCTTCTCACCGAGGTACGCCGCCCGCACCCGCTTCTGCTGCATGTCGACGTGCTCGGCGTACGCGCCCATCGCCATCCCGATGATCGGCGTCGTGATGGTGCCGGTGAAGATCGAGTGGAACGGCAGCTTGTAGAGGTCGGAGGTGTTCTGCTCCTGGCCCGGGCCGTAGCAGCGACCGGTGTCGCCCATCGACAGCGTGAACGCGTCGGGGACGAACACGTCGTCGACCACGATGTCGTTCGAGCCGGTGCCGGAGAGCCCGACGACGTTCCAGACGTCGACGATCGTGTAGTTCTCCCGCGGGACCATGAAGGTCTTGAAGTCGACGACGTTGCCCTCCTCGTTGAACACGAGGCCGCCCAGCAGCACCCAGCTGCAGTGGTCGCAGCCGGAGGAGAAGCTCCACTTGCCCGAGAGCGTGTAGCCCCCCTCGGTGACGACGGCCTTGCCGGTCGGGGCGTAGGACGAGCTGAGCCGGGTGTTGGTGTCGTCGGCCCACACCGCCTGCTGGGCCTCCTCCGGGAAGAGGGCGACCTGCCACGGGTGCACGCCGACCACGCTGGCGACCCACGCGGTCGAGCCGCACGCGGTCGCGAGGTCACGCACCGCGGTGTAGAAGTCGACCGGGTCGGCCTCGAACCCGTCGAACCGGCGTGGCTGGAGCAGCTTGAAGTAGCCGACCTCCTCCAGCTCCTTGATCGAGGCGTCGGGAACCACGCGGAGCCGCTCGGTCTCGTCGGCCCGCTCCCGGATGCCGGGAAGCAGGTCACGGACCCCGTCGAGAACTGCCTGGGACATCGCATCTCCTGTCACGTAGGCCAACGGGACCGATACTAGAACACGTTCTCGTTTTGGGCCAGACGCGGGCGGCGGGTCGCAGTCGCCAGCTCCGTCATCGCTCGAGACGCGCGACGAGGGCGTCGATCCGGAACCGGTTGTAGCGCTGGATGACGATGAACGGCAGGTTCACGACCACGCCGTAGGTGACGAGCAGGGCGGCGGCCAGCGGGGGGTTCCACAGGACGAAGAGCGGCCCGCAGGCCATCGCCCACCAGTGTGCCAGCTCGGCCCGGCGGGTCTCCCGGGCGAAGACCTGCAGGCCGGCGAGGTCGTAGGTCGGCAGCTCGCGCTTGCTCATCCCCCCGCTGAAGAGGTCGCCCGCCTCCGGCAGCCGGTCCTTCCAGCGGTGGATGCGCAGCCGGCGTCGGTACCACCGGCCCCCGTCCTCGAAGGACCGCTGCCGCAGCAGCCATCCGTCCCGGGCCAGCCGGTGGTCGTCGAGCCGGTGGGCGGCGTACCCGGTGACGGTGTGGAACACCGCCCACGCGACGACGTCGACCAGGATCGTCAGTCCCTGGGGCATCAGCAGCCGGAGCATCAGGCGCCCCCCTCGAGGGACCCGGGTCCGTCCAGTCGCACGGCACGTCCGCGCCACCGCACCCGGCGCCGGACCGCGGTGAGGACCAGCGACCGCAGGAACACGAGGTCGAAGGCGAGCAGCGGCGCCGGGAAGAGCGCCCAGGTCCACCAGCGGAACGAGCCGATCCGGTGGAGCAGCGACCGCAGCTGCCAGGCGACGACGACCCAGGCGACCGCCCAGAGGACCGGGCTGCCGTAGACCATCGGCAGCTCCTCCCCCGTCGCCGCGCCCACCAGGGCCAGGACGGCGCCGACGGCGACGGCGTGGTGCGCGCAGATCCACGACACCGTGCCGACGGTCGGGCCGGGTGCGGCCGCGGACGCCCCGGACGCGACGTTCTTGGTCCACCCGTCGGCCAGCTGCCGCACCCCGCCGGGGTAGCTGCGCATCCTCACCGAGCGGCCGCCGACGGCGGACCGCACCGGGAGGCCGGCGCGGTGGTAGGCCGCCGCCAGCTCGGCGTCGTCGAGGATCTCGGCCCGGACGGCGGCGTGCCCGCCGACGCGCTCGTAGTCCGCCCGCGAGGTCAGCAGGCACGGGCCGAAGGCCATCGGCCGCCCGGTCGGGCGGCGGCGGAAGGCGCCGCTGGCCAGGACCGAGACCGCGTTGAAGTACGACGACAGCTGCTCGTAGGGCCGCACGACGGTGTGGAAGGGCTGGACCGACACGAGCCCGCGGTACCCGTCGTGCATCTCCAGCAGCCCGTCCAGGGCGTCGGGGCCGAGCACCGTGTCGGCGTCGAGGAAGAGCAGGAGGTCGCCACGGGTGGCCCGCGCCCCCGTGTGGCAGGCCCACGCCTTCCCGGTCCACCCGGGTGGCGGGTCCTCGGCGTGCAGGACGGTGGCGCCTGCCGCCCGGGCGACCGCCGCGGTCGCGTCCTGGGACGCGTCGTCGACGACGACGACCTCGCGCACCCCGACCGCCAGCCCCTGCAGGGACTCCAGCAGCGCCGGCAGGGTGGCCTCCTCGTCCCGGGCCGGGACGACGACCGACACGGTGGCCGCCCTCGGGTCGTGCGCACCGCCGCGGGGCACCGGGCGCAGGTCGCGCACCAGCCAGCCGGCCCACGCGAGGGCGACGACCAGCAGGGCGGCGACGACCGGGTCGGTCATGCCCGGCCGGTGTCGAGCGGAGTGACGACCAGCGGCATCCCGCCGCGCGGGTGCACCGCGACCTTCGCCTCCGGGACCGGCCGGGTCCACCCCGGCGGCACGTCGAGCCGGTAGGCCGTCAGCACGCGGCTCAGCACCACGACCATCTCGCCCAGGGCGAACTCACGACCGATGCACAGCCGCGGTCCCTGCCCGAACGGCAGGTACGCCGGCACCGTCGCCCCGGCCCCGAGGAACCGGTCCGGCCGGAACGCGGACGGGTCGGGCCACGCGTCACTGCGACGGTGCACCAGCCACGGGCTGACGATGACGAGGGTGCCGGGCGGGACCACGCGCCCCCCGACGACGTCGGCCCGGGTCGAGCGCCGGGACACCACCCACGCGGGCGGGTAGAGCCGCAGCGCCTCGTCGACGACGGCCCGCGTCCACGGGAGCGACTCCCGGTGGCCGAGCAGCGGGACCGGTCCGGGGTGGGCGGCGAGCTCCGCGCGCACCCGCTCCTGGGCCGGCTGGTCCTCGGCCAGCAGCATCAGCGTCCACGCGAGCGCCGCGGCCACGGTCTCGTGGCCGGCGATCACCATGGTGACCAGCTCGTCGCGGACCTCGGCGTCGCTCAGGCCGCTGTCGAGCAGCAGCCCGAGGAGGTCGTCCCCGTGCGGAGCGGCCGCCGACGCACCGGCGCGTCGGCGCCGCTGCGCGACCAGGTCCGCGCACGACGCGTCCAGGCGGCGTCGCGTCGACCGGAGCCGGACGTTGGTGGGCGTCGGGGCCCAGGTCGCCGTCGGCAGGACCGAGCGGCCGAGCCGGACCACCAGGGTCGCCGCCTCGCTCGTCGCGTCCAGGAGCCACTGGGCCTGCCCCGAGAGGTCCGCGGAGAAGAGCGCGCGCCCCACGGAGTCGAGCCCGATGCGGTGCGTGAGCGCGGCGACGTCCACGAGCTCGGGCGAGGTCACCCGCCCGAGGCGGCCGACGACGGCCGCGTCGGCCGCGGCGCGCACCTGCTCGCCCACGGCCGCCAGCCTCTCGTGGTGGAAGGCCGGGGCGGCCAGCCGCCGGTGCTCGATCCAGCTGGGCTCCGACGAGGCGAGCAGCCCCGGTCCGGTGACCCGGGCCAGCGCGGCGTACTGCACGGTCTGCTTGCCCCAGTGCCGCGCGGAGGTCTGCAGCACGTGCCGGACGTCGGCCGGGTCGTTGGCCAGCAGCGCCGGCGGTCCCGGCACCGGGAAGGACACCAGGTCGCCGTACTGCTCGGCGACGTCGGCGAGGAAGGAGATCGGGTCGGCGCGGACCGAGCGGAAGGCGCGCGCCATGTCCCACGAGGTCGGGCCGGGGACCCCGACGTCGGTCGGCTTCATCGCCTGCAGGCGGGTCGAGGTGCTCACGCGTCCCTCGCGCCCCGGCGGTCCCCGAGCCACACCCACGCGACGCACGTCGTCAGCACCAGGGCGAAGCCGAAGCCCAGGTCCTCCACCGGCGCGTAGGCGAGCCGGCCGTCCCCCACGAACCGGACCTCGCCGCTGCCGACGATCGCGTCGGGCGCGTAGCGGACGATGCCGCGGCCCGTGAGCCAGCCGTTGGTCAGGAGTTGGAAGACGACGATGATGCCGTACGCCGACCACCAGGTCGCGGTGCCGGTGAGGCGGGTCCGGGCCACCCAGCGGTCGAGCACCACGGCGGCCAGCACCGCCACGACGGCGAGGGCGGTGTAGGTCATCGGCGCTCCCCGTCCCGCGACCGGACCACGCGCACGGACTCGTAGGTCAGGATCGAGACGAAGGGGATGACGACGAAGAAGGCGATCTCCTCGAGGGGCAGCCCACCGACCCGCCACCGCAGCGTCTGGGCCGGGTCGAAGCGCCAGTGCCCGGCCGCGGTCGCGTAGAGGTCCCACAGCAGGAACGGCGCCCCGCCCAGGAGGACGGCGAGGATGAGCCGGCCCGGCTGCTGGAGGACGCGCATCCGGAACGCCCAGATCAGCGGCAGCGTGCCGACCAGGCAGAAGACCAGCATGGCGACGTAGGCACCGTGCTCGATCGTCATCGCGACCCCGCCGGCGCTCGGTCGCCCCGCGTGCCGCTCATCCGGGCACCGGGAGCGCCGACCGGTCGCCGGTGAGCCGCTTGAGCACGAGCTCGGCGCTGATCAGGCACATCGGCAGTCCCACGCCCGGAACCGTACTGGCCCCCGCGTAGAGCAGGCCGTCGACCTTCGACGAGACGTTGCCCGGCCGGAAGAACGCGCTCTGGCGCAGCGTGTGCTCGAGGCCGAGAGCGCCACCGCGCCAGGCGTTGTACCGGTGGGCGAAGTCCTCGGGTCCGACGGTGTGGCGCACCCGGACCCGGTCGCGCAGGTCGTCGATGCCGGCCCAGGCCGCCACCTGGTCGATCGCCGCGTCGGCCGTCCGCTCCACGAGCTCGGACCCCTGGCCGTCGGGGCCGCCGGCCCCGATGGAGACGTCGGCGGGCACCGGGACCAGCACGAAGAGGTTCTCGCACCCGGCGGGCGCGACGGTCGGGTCGGTCTCCGAGGGCTTGCAGACGTAGACCGAGGCAGGGTCCGGGACCCGCGTCTCCCGGCCGAAGATGTCGCCGAAGTTCTGGTCCCAGTCACGGGTGAAGAACAGCGAGTGGTGCGGCAGCTGCGGCAGCAGACCCTCGACGCCGAGCATGGCGAGGACCGCGCCGGGCCCGGGCGAGCGTCGCCGCCAGGCCCGCTCGGGGTGCGTCTGCAGGGCGGGCGGCAGCAACCCGGTCTCGAGGTGGTGCAGGTCGGCCGCACCGACCACGACGTCCGCCGGGAACGTACGACGCTCGCCGTCGACGACCACCTCGACGCCGGTGACGCGGGGTCGACGGCGGTGCTCGCCCGGCCCGGTCAGGATCCGGGTGGCGGTGGCACCGGTGTGCAGCCGCGCGCCGTGGCGCTCGGCGAGGGCGGCGATCACCTCGATCAGGCGCGTGAACCCGCCCTGCGGGTAGAGCACCCGGTCGCCGAGGTCCAGCCGGCTCATCAGGTGGTACATGCTCGGCGCCCGGCTCGGCGACGAGCCGAGGAACACCGCGGGGTACCCGAGCACCTGGCGGAGCCGGTGGTCGGAGAACCGGGCCGCCACGTGGCTGCCCAGGGAGCGGGTGAGCAGCCGGCCGAGCCGCGGGCTGCGGCGCAGCACCTCGGTGTGCAGGAGCGTCGTCGGGGCGTCGAAGTTGTTGTAGAGGAACCGCCGCAGGGCGATGTCGTAGGTCTCGTCCGCGGAGCGGAGGTAGGCGTCGAACTGCGCCCCCGACCCCGGCTCCAGCTCCTCGAAGAGGGCCCGGTTGTGCTCGCGGTCGGGGCGGACGTCGACCGAGCCGCGGTGCCCCTCGAAGAAGACCCGGTAGCTCGGGTCCAGCACGGTCAGGTCGAGCTCGGCATCCGCCGAGGTGCCGAGCAGGGCGAAGAAGTGCTCGAAGACCTCGGGCATCAGGTACCAGGACGCGCCGGTGTCGAACCGGAAGCCGTCTTGCTCGATGCTGCCGACCCGACCGCCGACGTCGTCGTTCTTCTCGACCAGGTCGACACGGTGTCCGCGGGAGGCGAGCAGCGCCGCGGTCGCGAGGCCCGCGATGCCGCCGCCGACCACCACGACCCGGCGCGACCCGGATCCTGTCCCGGTCACCGCGTCGTCGGTCGCGGCACGGTCCCGCAGGAAGGAGCTCACGCGCGCCGCCCGTAGAGCGCTCCGGCCATGACCCGGACCTTCACCGGGTCGGGGACCCGGACCCGGGTACGCCGGATGTCGGCCGCCGGCGTCGCCCGGAGCCGGGTCGCGAGCTCGGCGAACGTGGCGTGGGCGACGCGGACGGCCCGGCGGCTGCTCACCGGGAGGTCCGGGATCACCGCGGCGGCGGCGTCCAGGTCGGTGGCGATGTCGTCCAGGATCCGGTCCCGGTCCGCGTCGGAGAACCGGTCCACGTCGAGACCCGGGAAGTAGCAGCGGTCCAGCGTGTTGTGGTCCTCCGCGAGGTCGCGGAGGAAGTTGAGCTTCTGGAAGGCCGCGCCGAGGCGCTGGGCGCCGGGGGCGAGCCGCTCGTAGTCCCGGGCCCGGGCGGGCTCGGCGGCGAGGAAGACCCGCAGGCACATCAGGCCCACGACCTCGGCGGACCCGTAGACGTAGCGCCGGAAGGTCTCCGGGGTGTGGACGACCGTGTCGAGGTCCATCCGCATCGAGGCGAAGAACGGGTCGATCAGCTCGGCGCCGATCCCGCACCGGGTCGCCGTCCGCGCGAACGCGTGCACGACCAGGTTGCCGCTGTAGCCGGTCTCCATGGCCTGGTGCACGTCCAGCTGCAGCCAGCTCAGCATCCGGTCCCGGGCCGCCCGACCGAGGGTGGGGTCGGGGTTGTCGACCACCTCGTCGGCCACCCGGACCAGGGCGTAGACGTTGCGCACCGGCGTCCGCACCTGCCGGCCGAGCAGCAGGGAGGCCAGGCCGAACGAGCTCGAGTAGCGCCGGATGACGATCGCCGCGCTGTCCTCCGAGACCGAGTCGTAGAGGTTGTCCTCGTGCGCGAGCCGTCGGCTCGGGCTCACCAGGGTCATGCCGCCACCTCCTTCTCCGCGGCGGGACGACCGTCGGCGGCGTCGTCGCCGGCGAGCATCGGGAGGCACGCGGTCACGGCGGGGACCAGGTCCCCGGCGATGCCGAGCTCGTCCAGGACGGCTCGGGCCCCGGCGAGCTGGGCGGCGGCGAGCTCCTCGACGAACGCGCGGGAGCCCGAGGCCGTGAGCAGCCGCCGCGCGGTGTCCAGCTCGTCGTCGGTGAGGTCGCGGCCGACGTACGCCCCGATCTCCTGCCACTGCGGGGTCGAGGCGGCGTGGAGGAGGAGCGGCGTCTGCTTGCGCGTGCGCAGGTCGCTGGTCGCGCTCTTGCCGGTGCGGCCGGGGTCGCCGAAGACCCCGAGGAGGTCGTCGACCAGCTGGAAGGCCGCCCCGAGCAGCCGCCCGGCCTCGCCGAGCCGGGCCACGGTGCCGTCGTCGGACCCGGCGAGCACGGCGCCGGCCTGCAGCGGGAGCGCGAACGAGTAGGCGCTGGTCTTCTGCTCCTCCATCGCGAGGCTCTCGGCGAGGGAGGCCGAGCCGAGGTGGAGCGAGAGCCGGACGTCGGCGAGCTCCCCGGCCGCGGTGGTGTGGAGGGCCGCATCGACCAGGTCGAGCAGCCGCCGCACGACGTCCGTGGGGGCTCCGCAGGTCGCGACCGCCCGGACGGCGGCGGCCAGCGCGAGGTCCCCCGCGAGGATGCCCGCCGCGTGGCCGAGGTCGGCGGCCTCGCCCGGCGCAGCGCCGGCCGCCAGCGCGTGGGCCGTGTAGGTGCCGCTGACGTTGGGGCGCCCCCGTCGGACGTCGTCGCCGTCGATGACGTCGTCGTGGATGATCAGGGCCGTGTGGAGCAGCTCGATCGCGGCTCCGACCTCCGCGGCCGCGGCCGGGTCGGTCCCTCCGAGCACGCCGTGGGCGGCGGTCACCAGGGCAGGGCGGAACCGCTTGCCGCCCTCGGCCGCCGCAGCCACGGCCTGCCAGAGCCGGGCCTCTTCCGGGTCGATCGCCGCGGCCCGGGCGGCGCCCTCGTCGAGCAGCCGCTCCAGGGCCTCATCGGTGGTGCGTGGGGTCACGACCTTCTCCCTCGTGCCGGTTGTGGTGTCTAATCTAGGCAACACGTCAAGAAAAACCTAGGCGACGTGAAGAAGGGATGGTCATGGCGCCACCGCCGCGGACCCACGAGCTGACCATCGGCGACCTCGCGGAGCGCACCGGGGTCCCGCCGGCGACGCTGCGCAGCTGGGAGTCGCGGTACGGCTTCCCGCGACCGCTCCGCGGCTCTGGCGGACACCGCCGCTACGCCGAGTCGGACGTCGCCGCGGTGCTCGAGGTCCTGCGGCACCGCAGCGCGGGGCTGGCGTTCGACGCCGCCGTGCGACGGGTCTCGACCGATCCCGTCCGCAGCCGGTCGATCTACGCGGAGCTGCGTCGGTGGCACCCCACGCTCGCCGTGCAGACCCTCTCGAAGACCGCGCTCCTCGCGCTCAGCCACGCGATCGAGGACGAGTGCGCCGCGCGGGCCCAGGAGCCGTTGCTCGTCGGGTGCTTCCAGCGGGACCGGTTCCTCCAGGCGGCCCGGGCGCGCTGGGAGGACCTGGCCCGCACCGCCCGCGTCACCCTCGTCTTCGCCGAGCTCGACGCGCCCGCCGCGCCCGGCCGCGGACGGCCGGTCGAGGTGGCCCTCCCCCAGGACGCGCCCCTGAACCGGGAGTGGGTGGTCGTGTGCGACGCCCCCGACCTCCAGGCGTGCCTGGCCGCGGTCGAGCGACCCGGCCAGGAGGCGGTCCCGGACGCGCACCGCTGCTTCGACGCGGTCTGGTCGGTCGACCCGCGCGTGGTGCGCGACGCCAGCCGCGCCGCGGTGGACCTCGCCGACGAGTACCGCCCGGGCTGGCGCACGGCCGACCTCGCGCTCCTCGACGACGAGCCGCCGGCGGCGTCCGCCGACCTCCGGCGGGCGTCGGACCTGTTCTACCGGTCGATCAGCTACCTCGACCCGGGCAGCTGACGGGCGGCCGGCCGGTCAGGAGGAGGACCGGCTCGTGTAGACGCCGGCCGGGGTCTCCAGCTGCACCGGGTCGCCGTCCTCGGACAGCGTGATCACCCGGTCGCCGAACCGCGCCTCGTGGTCGGCGAGGTCCACCGCGCGCGGCTCCTCGCCGTGCCGGCCGGCCCGCCAGGAGCCCCTGCGCCCGTACCACCACAGGGCGCCGTCGTCGTCCTGCACGACGTAGTCGGTCGTGTACCGGTCGCCGTGCTCCCACGTGAGTGCGGAGGCGTTGGTGCGGTCGATCGCGTAGGTCTCGTCGACGTAGATCAGCAGCATCTCCCCACCAGGGCCGTCGAAGACCTCGGCGTCCCCGGGCACCATGGCGATCCACGACGGGGCCGGCTCGTCGGACGGTCCGCCGTCCGCCGCGCCGGAGCCGCCCGACGAGCAGCCCGCGAGCAGGAGCGCGAGCAGGGCGACGACGACCTTCACGTCCCCATCATGGCAACGTCGGTCGACTCAGCGAGCCGCGGCGCGGGGCGAGCGTCCGGTCCACGACCGGTGTGCTCGGTAGAACGAGCCCGGGTCGTCGTACCCCAGGAGGAAGGCGATCTCGGCGACCGAGTGCCGGCCCTGCTCCAGGTAGTGGGTCGCCAGCTCGGCGCGGGTCCGGTCCAGGACCTCGCCGAACGAGGTCCCCTCGGCGGCCAGCCGGCGCTGCAGGGTCCGAGGACTGGTCCCGAGGCGGAGCGCGACCTCGGAGGTCAGCGCGCGGCCCGCGGGGAGCAGCTCGAGCAGCGCGGCCGCCGCCGCGTCGGCGGTCCGGCCGGCGCCGTGCTCGGCGACCCGCCGACGCAGCAGCTCGTCGAGGGACGACTGGAGGGCCTCGTCGGCCGTCACGAACCGGCGCCGCGCGTCGAGGCGGGAGAACGTGACCGAGGTGGTCGGCCCCGGACGGACCTCGGCGCCGAGGACCTCGGCGAGGGCGGCGGCCGCCTCGGCCGGCGGCGGGGCGGGCGCGGTCAGCGACAGCGGGACGACGCGGGTCCGGGTGCCGGTCCGCGCGAGCCGCACCCAGAAGGCCAGCTCGGCGTGCAGCACGACCGGCGGCGGAGGCGGGACCTCCGGGAACCCGACGGTGACGCGGAGCCCGCGCTCGCTGTCGTCGACCGCGAGACCGAGCGGGCCCAGGAGGCTCTTGTGGGTCGCGATCCGGTCGGCGGCGGACACCAGGTCGACGCTGCACAGCGCCGCGAGGACGGCCGGGTCGACGGACTCGATGCGGAGCAGCTCGGCGACCCGGACCGCCAGCTGCGGCCCGACCTCGTCCTCGAGCACCCGCCACAGCGCGTAGTAGTCGGCCAGCGGCATCGTCCCCGACCCGGCCAGCAGGTCCGGGGACAGCCCGGCCCGCCGGAGCAGCGCACGCGGGTCCACGCCCAGGTCGGCGAGCAGGGTCCGGGCCGCCGGACCGACCGCGATCTCCCGCACCGTCGGCGCCCCTCAGCGCGGGCGTACGACGGCAGCCGGGTCGACCGGCAGGCCGGTCTCGCGCTCGGCGACCTGCCACAGCCGCCGCACGGCGTCGGCGGAGCCCGGACGCACCAGGGGCTTGGCCACCGGCGGCCCGCTGACGGCGAGGAGCGGCCCGTAGATGACGCCGGCCCGGGCGCGCGGGTCGGTCGCGGCCCGGAGCTGGCTCAGGGCGCCGCGCGGCACGCTCATCCCGACCAGGTCGGCGGCCTTGTCGTAGAAGGGGCCGAGCCGCCCGCCACCGCCCGCGTGCGCGGTCGTCGACTGGAGGTCGGAGTTGGTGTAGCCCGGGTGCGCGGGCACCGCGAGGGCGTCGACCCCGGCGTCCTCGAAGCGGGCCTGCAGACCCTGGGCGAGGTGGCGCATGGCGAGCTTGGTGTTGCCGTACTGCCGCCAGGCGTCGTAGCCCCCGCGCAGGTGCGGGTCGGCCGGGTCCAGGGGGTGGCCCTGGTGCTGGGCGATGCTGGACAGCGTGACCACGCGGGCGCCCGGGGTCGTCACGACCACCGGCAGCAGGTGGGACAGCAGGGCCCAGTGCCCGAGCACGTTGATGCCCAGCTGGGTCTCGAACCCGTCGACGGTGCGGCCCTCGGGCATCGCCATCACCCCGGCGTTGAGCATGAGGACGTCGATCCGCTCGTGTCGGGCCCGGATCGCGTCAGCGGCCTCGGCCACCGATGCGAGCGACCCGAGGTCGAGCGGGACCACCTCGAGGGAGGCCTGCGGATGGGTCGCCAGCACGTCACGCCGCGCGGTCTCGGCCTTCTCCTGGTTGCGGGCGGCCATCACCACGTGGGCGCCGGCGCCGGCGAGCGCCCGGGTCGACTCGAGGCCGAGGCCGCCGTTCGCGCCGGTCACGACCGCGGTGCGGCCGGTCTGGTCGGGGATGTCGTCGATGGTCCAGAACACGGGGGGAGCTCCTGCTCGTCGGGGTTCGTACGTCGAACCTAACGACTGACCGAGGGTTCCGGTATGGCAGATCGCGCCACATGGGTGCCGGATCGCGCCAGACGCCGAGTCGGCGCAGATGGGAGGACATCTGCGCCGACCGGCGGGAGGCAGGCTGCGATCAGCGGAGCAGCTCGTCGAAGGTCGGCTCGGTCCCCGGCCTGGCGGGCACAGCCGGCGTCCCGGACCCGTCGTGGACGCTCTCGCCCTCCACCGCCAGGTGCGGGAGCACCCGGTCGAGCCAGCCCGGGAGCCACCAGTTCGCCTTGCCGAGCAGCGCCATGGTGGCGGGCACCAGCACCATGCGGACGATGGTGGCGTCGACCGCGATCGCGACGGCCAGACCGAGGCCCAGCATCTTCAGCGACACCACCGGGCTGGAGACGAAGCTGAGGAAGACCGCGACCATGATGAGCGCCGCCGAGGTCACGACCCGGCCGGTGCCGGCGAGGCCGCGGGCGACCGACTCGGTGTTGTCGCCGGTGCGGTCGTACTCCTCCCGGATCCGCGAGAGCAGGAACACCTCGTAGTCCATCGAGAGCCCGAACAGGATCGGGAACATGATCACCACGATGATCGACGTGATCGGCGTCGGGCCCTGGAGGCCGAGCAGCTCGGCCCCCCAGCCCCACTGGAACACCGCCACCAGGACGCCGTAGGCGGCGCCGATGGAGAGCAGGTTCATGATCGCGGCCTTGAGCGGCACGGCGATCGACCGGAACACCATCATCAGCAGCAGGAACGAGACCGCGATGACCGCGCCGATGAACAGCGGGAGGGTCCGCGCGAGCTGGGCGTTCAGGTCGTCGGTGGTCGCGGTGATGCCGGAGACGTAGACGTTGCCGGGGATGACGTCGCGGACCCGGTCGATGGTCGCGGAGGTGTCCGGGTCGGCCGGTCCGGTGGTCGGGGTGGCCGCGAGGACGACCGTGTCGCCGTCGGCGGAGGTCTGCGGGACGCCGACCGAGGCGATGCCCGGCACCGAGGCGAGGTCGTCGACCAGGCCGGGCAGGCCGGCGGCGTCGACACCCGGTGCGCCGAGGTCCGCGACGACCGTCAGCGGCGCGTTGACACCGACGCCGAAGCCCTCGGTGAGCAGGTCGTAGGCCTGTCGGTGGGTGGTCTCGGCAGGCGCGTCACCGGCGGCCGGGAACGCCGTCTGCATGGCCAGCGCGGGAGCGGCGAGCGCGACCAGGACGAAGACCGAGCCGACCAGGTAGGGCCACGGCCGGGCCGAGACCCGGTGCCCGAAGCGCCACCAGACGGTCTCCTCGGGCACCTTCGCCGGACGGTGGCGGCGGACCACGCGACCCTTGTCGATGCGGTCGCCGAGCAGGCCGAGCAGCGCCGGCAGCAGGGTGATCGCCGCGGCGACGGCGGACAGCACCATCAGGGCGGTCGCGAGGCCGATCGACGTCAGGATCCCGACCCCGGTGATGGCCAGCGCGGTGGTCGCGATGATCACGGTCCCGCCGGCGAAGACGACAGCGGCTCCGGAGGTGCCCATCGCGTTGCTCAGCGCGGCGCCGTTGTCCTGACCGGCGGCCCGGTTCTCCCGGTAGCGGGCGACGACGAACAGGGCGTAGTCGACACCGACACCGAGGCCGACCAGCCCCGCCACCGGGATGGCGGAGACGGAGACGGTCATCGAGCCCGACAGGAGCATGATCCCGCCGATGGCCGCGCCGACCGAGACGAGGGACAGACCGATCGGCAGCACGGCGGCCACCGCCGTACCGAACACGACCAGGAGGACCAGCAGCGCGACGAGGAGCCCGATCCCCACGTGGCCGTTGTCCTTGTTCTCGGCGTTGAGGAACACCGCGTCGCCGCCGAGCTCGACCCGCAGGTCCGTCGCCTCCATCCCGGAGACGGCGTCGGAGAGGACGGTGAACGCCGGCTTGCCCATCTGTCGCTCCGGCACGTCGAGGGTCAGCTGTGCGTAGGCGATCCGGCCGTCCTCGGAGACGGTGCCGGCCCGGTACGGGTCGGTCACCGATGCGACGTGGTCGAGGGCGGCGACGTCGGCCAGCACGCCGGCGACGGCGGCGCGGTCCTGGTCGAGCGTGGTGCCGTCCTGGGCCTCGAGCACCACCAGGGCGGTGCCCTGGGCGGCCTCGGGGAAGTTCTCGGTGACCAGCGTGGTCGCGTGCGCGCTCTGGCTGCCGGGCGAGGAGAAGTCGTCGGCGAACGTCCCGCCCGCGCCGGCGGCGAGGACGAAGATGCCGGCGACGACGACGATCCAGCCGGCGACGGTGCGCCACGGGTGCCGCGCGCTGGCGAGCGCGACGGCGCGGGTGAGTCGGTCCATGGTCGTGCCTTTCGGGTGTGGGGGCCTCCGTGCTCCGGGGGTCCGGAGGGTGCGGGCGGAGGGGTTGCTCATGGACCCAGAAGCTAGGGACGGACGTGGTGAGCGGTCGTCACCACACGTGGTGACCGGGGTGGTGATTCGCCGCAGGCCCCCGGGACCCGCGAGTCGGCGCGTCGTGCCGGCGGGGGTCAGCCGGCGGTGCGGGTCAGCAGCCGGACGCGCACCCGGTGCAGGCGCGGCATCAGGCCGTAGATGACGATCGGGACGGCCACGGTCGCCAGCACGAAGGTGCGCAGGACCGGGTTCGCGTCGCGCAGCCACGGTCCGATGGTCAGGTTGAGCACCGTGAGGGTCGGGAACACCGCGATCCAGATCATCAGCGCCAGCTGGTGCTTGGTCGGCGGGCCGACCGGGCTGAGGGCGCGAGCGGACTGCTGGGGGGCGGGGGTCGGACGGGTCTCGGACATGAGGGTTCTCCTTCGGGTGTGGTGGGGCGTGCGGGACCGGCCGGCGCCGCAGGGCGGGGCCGGGACGGGGGTTCGGGTCAGGTGCCCGGGCTCAGACGGGGAGGCCGTGGCGGAAGTTGGCGACCGCGACGGGGAGGTCCTCCTCGACGAGGTCGTTGTTGATCGCGATCGCGGCGGCGGACCCGCCACCGGCGGCGGTGATGACCTGGGCGCGGGGGTCGACCGCGTTCCCGGCGGCCCAGACGCCCGGCACGCTGGTCCGGCCGGTGGCGTCGACGGCGACCCCGCCGCCCTCGTGCGTGGCGCAGCCGAGGTCGGTGAGCAGCGCGTCGTTCGGGACCAGGACGGGACGGACGAACACGGCGGTCCGCGGCACCACCTGGCCGTCGGCGAGCTCGACCCCGGCGAGCCGGTCGTCCTCGACGACCAGCGACACGACGGGTACGTCGACGACGCCGATCGCCCGGGCGACCAGCTGCTCGCGCTCGGCGGCGCTGAGGGTGCTGCCGTGGCTGAAGAACACGACGTCGTCGGACCACTGGCGGACGAGGTGCGCGTGGGCCAGCGCACCCGGGGTGCCCCCGAGCACGCCCAGGGGCTGGTCCCGCACCTCGTAGCCGTGGCAGTAGGGGCAGTGGAGCAGGTCCCGGCCCCACCGCTCGCGGACGCCCGGGAGGTCCGGGACGTCGTCGCGCAGTCCGGTGGTCACCAGGACCCGGCGGGCGCGCAGCACGGTGCCGTCGGCCAGGGTGACGTCGAACCAGCGGCGACCGCCGCTCACGCCACGGGCGGTGATCGACGACACGGTGCCGGCGACCAGCTCGCCGCCGTACCCCGCGACCTCGTGCCGGCCGCGGGCGAGCAGCTCGGAGGGCGGCAGCCCGTCCGAGCCGAGGAAGCCCTGCATGTGGGCGGCCGGGGCGTTGCGCGGCCGGCCGGCGTCGACGACCGCCACCCGGCGCCGCGAGCGGACGAGGACGAGTGCGGCGGACAGGCCCGCCGCTCCCCCGCCCACGACGACGACGTCGTACGGGGCGCCGTCACGGTGCCGGGCGGCCACGGGGTCCTGCGCGTTCTCGGTCATGGGACGAGGATCGCCACTTCGCGGACGCGCGACAACCGTTGTTGCCGTTTCCGGGAAGGCCGGGGTGCAATGGCGCCATGACCGACGACTCCGCCCAGATCACGACGACCCTCGAGCTGGTCGGTCCCCGGCTGCGCCGCGTGCGGGAGCAGCGGGGCATCACGTTGACCGACGCCGCGCAGGCGACCGGGATCTCCAAGAGCACGCTGTCCCGCCTCGAGAACGGCCAGCGGCGACCGAGCCTGGAGCTCCTGCTGCCGCTCGCGCAGGCCTACCGGGTCCCGCTCGACGACCTGGTGGGGGCGCCGGAGGTCGGCGATCCCCGGATCCGGCTCAAGCCACGGCGCGTCAACGGCCGCACCGTCCTCCCACTGACCAGGCCGGGCGGCGTCCAGGCGTGGAAGATCGTCATCCCGACCTCCCAGTCGGAGCCGCGGCCGCGGACCCACGACGGCTTCGAGTGGCTCTACGTGCTCTCCGGCCGGATGCGGCTCGTGCTCGGCGACCAGGACCTGGTCCTCGGGTCCGGCGAGGTCGCCGAGTTCGACACGCAGGTGCCGCACTGGTTCGGCAGCACCGGCGAGGAGCCGGCCGAGGTGCTCAGCATCTTCGGGCGACCCGGCGAGCGGATGCACCTGCAGGCGCGGCACGACATGATGGGGGCCGCGCACTGACAGCCCGGTGCTCCGCACCGAGCGATCGGTGCCCGGCAGGGGAAGGGACGCGGATGGCCGACGCGCTAGTGGGCACCAAGCTGCTGCCCCCACGACCGCGCCGCGACGCCGTGCCGCGGACCCGGCTCTCGGGTCCGCTCGAGCGCGCCGAGGAGGCGGCGGTGACCCTCGTGTCGGCGCCGGCCGGCTTCGGCAAGACCACGCTGGTGGCCTCCTGGCTGGCCGGTGACGACCGCCCGGTCGCGTGGGTCTCGCTCGACGAGCGCGACCGCCGGCCGGCGTCGTTCTGGGCCTACGTCCTCGCCGCCCTGGACCGCGCCGTCCCAGGCGCGGCCGCGGCCGCGCTCACCCTGGTCCAGTCCGGTCAGGCTCCCGTCGAGACCGCGCTCGCCGCCGTGGTGAACGAGCTGAGCGTCCACGACGGCGACGTCGTCCTGGTCCTCGACGACTACCACCTCGCCGACGGCCCCGACGTCGCCGACGGCATGTCCTTCCTGGTGGACCACCTGCCGCCGCAGCTGCACCTGGTGATCACGACCCGCGCCGACCCCGCGCTGCCGCTGTCCCGGCTGCGCGCGCGGGGTCAGCTGGTCGAGGTGCGCGCCGCCGACCTCCGCTTCGACGCCGACGAGGTCACCGCCTACCTCAACGGTCTCCACGACCTCGCGCTGCCCGCCGACGCGGTGGCGGCGCTCGCCGCACGCACCGAGGGGTGGGTCGCGGCCCTCCAGCTCGCGGTGCTGTCCCTGCAGGGGCGCGCCGACGCCCCCGGGTTCGTCGACCGGTTCGCCGGGGACGACCGGTTCGTCGTCGACTACCTGGTGGACGAGGTGCTCAGCCGGCAGCCCGACGACGTGCGCCGGTTCCTCCTCGACACCGCCGTCCTCGACCGGCTCACCGCACCCCTGTGCGAGGCGGTCACCGACAGCGCCGACGGCAGCGGGCGGGCGATGCTCGACCTGCTCGACCGGGAGAACCTCTTCCTGGTGCCGCTCGACGACCAGCGGCGCTGGTACCGCTACCACCACCTGTTCGCCGACGTCCTGCGCGTGCACCTGCTCCAGGACGGCCCCGAACGGGCTGCCGGACGGCACCGGCGCGCGAGCAGCTGGTTCGCCGAGCACGGCGAGACCGAGGAGGCGGTGCGGCACGCGCTCGCCGCCGGTGACGGCGCGCGGGCAGCCGAGCTCGTCGAGCTCGCGATCCCGGACCTGCGCCGCGAGCGGCGCGAGGACGTCCTCCGCCGGTGGCTCGACGTGCTGCCCCCGGAGGTCGTGCAGGACCGGCCCGTGCTCGCCACGGGCCTGGCCGGTGCCCTGATGGCCAGCAACGAGTTCGGCGACGTCGCACGCCGGGTCGCCCAGGTCGAGGAGGTGCTGGCCCGACCGGCGGCCGAGCAGGTCGTCGTCGACCACGCCGAGCTCGCGCGGGTGCCCGCCACCCTCGAGATCTACCGCGCCGGGCTGTGCCTGGTCGCCGGCGACCCCGCCGCCACCATCGAGCGCGCCGGCCGGGCGCTCGCGCTCGCGCCGGAGGACGACGACCTGGCCCGTGGGGCGGCGTCCGGGCTCGCCGGGCTCGCGGCGTGGGCGTCCGGGGACGTCGTCGCGGCTCACCGCTCCTACGTGGCCGCGGCGGAGGCGCTCACCCGCACCGGGCACATCGCCGACGTGCTCGGCTGCTCGCTGACCATCGCCGACATGGAGCTCGCCCTCGGGCGGCTCGGCGACGCCGCGCGCACCATCGAGGGCGCCCTGGACCTCGCCCGGCGGCACCAGCCCGATCCGGCGACGCCGATGCGCGGTACGGCGGACATGCTCGTCGCCCTGAGCCGGACGGCCTGGCACCGCGACGACCTGCGCACCTCGGCCGACCTCCTCGGTCGCGCCGACGACCTCGGCGAGTCCGCCGACCTCCCCCAGAACCCCTACCGGTGGCGGGTCGCGATGGCGCGCCTCCGGGCCGCCGAGCGCGACTGGCCCACGGCGCTCGAGCTCCTCGACGAGGCGGAACGGGTCTACGTCGGGGACTTCTCCCCGCAGGTCCACCCCGTCCACGCGACCCGGGCCCGGCTCCTCGCCACCTCCGGGGACGTCGCCGGCGCGACGGCCTGGGCGCGGCGGCACGGGCTCGACGCGGACGACGAGCTCAGCTACCTGCGCGAGTACGAGCACGTGACCCTCGCCCGGGTCCTGCTCGCGCAGCACCGCTCGACCGGGTCAGCCGCGACGCTCTCGCGCGCTGCCGGCCTGCTGGACCGCCTGCTCGAGGCCGCCCTCGCCGGCGACCGGTACGGCACGGTGATCGAGGTGCAGGTGCTGCGGGCCGTGGCGTCCTCGGCGGCCGGCGAGCGGAAGACGGCACTGGCCGCTCTCGAGCAGGCCGTCGACCTGGCGGAGCCGGACGGCTGGACCCGCTTCCTCCTCGACGCCGGCCCGGGGCTGACCGACCTGCTGGGCGACCTGGCGGCACGCCGCCCCGCCTCGGCTTTCCTGCAGGGGCTGGTCACCGACCGGACGGCCGGACCGGACGCCGTGGCGGCGCCGCCGACCACCCTCGTCGATCCGTTGAGCGACCGCGAGCTCGACGTGCTCCGGCTGCTGGGGTCGGACCTGGACGGCCCGGCCATCGCCCGCGAGCTCGTGGTCTCGCTGAACACGGTGCGCACGCACACCAAGCACATCTACACCAAGCTCGACGTCAACAACCGCCGCGCCGCCGTCAGCCGTGCCCACCAGCTCGGCCTGCTCTCCCGGTCCGGGCGCGCCTGAGCCGGAGATCACCACCAGGATCACCAGGTGATGTGACGCCCGGTCCCCGCCCCCGCTCCTAACGTGCCGACATCAGCACACGAGCACGAGGAGCAGGCCAGTGAGCACGGCACACGAGCCCGGTCGGTACGAGATCCGGATCCGAGGACGCCTCGACGACCGCTGGGTCCCGTGGTTCGACGGCATGACCGTCACGGTCGCGGACGAGGGCGTCACCGTCCTGCGCGGCCCGGTCGCCGACCAGGCCGCGCTGCACGGCCTCCTCGCCCGGCTCCGCGACCTCGGCCTGCCGCTGATCTCGGTCGGCCCCGCCGCGGACCCCGGTCCCGACCACTGACCCGCCCGCCCCCGCTGGAACCCGACATCAGCACCGACGTCACCACCCGTCCGATCGCCGTCCCGCCCGTCATCGACCGCGCCCGGGCCGGAGCTCCGGTCAGGCCGTCGGGTCGTACGGCGGCGGCTTGACGACCTCGCGCAGCGTGCCGATGGCGCGGACCACCGTCTCGCGGGCGGTCTCCAGCCCGGCGAGCTGGGTCGCACCCGCCCGCGGCAGCAGCCGGTCGAGCTCGAGCGTCGCCGCGAAGAGGTCCTGGAGCACGTCCGAGTGCATCTTGTCGAGGAGCCGCTCCCGCTCGTCGATCCGGGCCAGCCGCTCGCTGCGCCGGATGTTGCAGACCAGGCTGCGCACGTCCGGTTCCGAGAACAGGTCGGTCACCGCCATCTCGACCCAGGTCCAGCCGCCGGCCGACCGGACCCGGAGGTCCCCGACGCGCTCCGTACCCGCGTCCTCGTCCTCGAGCAGCTCGACGAACGCGACCCGGTCCTCGGGGTGGACCCGGTCGCCCAGGGACTCCCCCACGACGTCACGGACCGGCCACCCGAACAGCGTCGTCACCGCGGGGCTGGCGTAGCTGACGACGTGGTCGTCGTTGAGGATCACCGCCGCGTCGCTGGACCGCTCCATGAGGTGTCGGACGGCGGCGCCCAGGTTCAGGGACTCACCGACGATGCCGATCAGCTCGCCGTCCCGGTAGATCCCCGCGTCGGTGACGAGCGCCTGCAGCACCTCGCCGTCGCGCCGCTGCACCGCGAACCCGCCCGCCCAGGACTGGCCGTGCCGCAGCGCCTCCATGATCTCGGCGGCGGCCTGGCGGGAGATCTGGGGGATGACGACGTCGGCGATGTCGCGCCCGACGACCTCGTCGGCCGTCCAGCCGTACAGCCGTACAGGTCCTCGGCGGCCGCGTTCCAGAAGAGGATGATGCCCTCGGGGTCGGTCGCGATCAGCGCCTGCCCGAGGCCGTGGAGCAGCTCCGCGTCGGTCGGACCGGGCGCGCCGGCCACGGCGCTCGGTGCCGGGTCCGGGCCGTTCCTCATGACCTCAAGCATGGAGCTTCCGCAGCAGCGCGCGGCACGGTCGAAGGGCCCCGAGCCTCCGGCCGACGGGCCCAGGACCGGTCGGGACTACGCCGTACCGGCGTCCGCGGCCGCCTTCTCCTGCTCCGCCTTGAGCATCAGTGCGATGTCGATCAGCTGGTCCTCCTGGCCGCCGATCAGCTTGCGGCGGCCGGCCTCGAGCAGGATCTTCGCGCCCGAGACGCCGTAGCGGTCCGCGGCGTTGCCGGCGTGCTTGAGGAAGCTGGAGTAGACCCCCGCGTAGCCCATCATCAGCGTCATCCGGTCCAGCTGGCACTCCTCGGGCATCGCCGGCCTGATGACGTCCTCGGAGGCGTCGACGACCTGGAGGAAGTCGACGCCGGTGACCCACCCGAGCTTGTCGCAGACGCCGATGAACGCCTCGAGCGGCGTGTTGCCCGCGCCCGCCCCGAAGCGCCGCACCGAGCCGTCGATCTGGGTGGCGCCCGCGCGGGCGGCGATGACGGTGTTGGCGACCCCGAGGCCGAGGTTCTCGTGGCCGTGGAACCCGACGTCGGCCTGGTGGCCGATCTCGGCAACCAGCGCCGAGACCCGGTCCGCGGTCTGCTCCATGATCAGCGCACCGGCCGAGTCCACGACGTACACGCACTGGCAGCCGGCGTCGACCATGATCCGGGCCTGCCTCGCCAGCACCTCCGGGGGCTGGGTGTGGCTCATCATGAGGAACCCGACGGTCTCCAGCCCGAGCTCGCGGGCCAGGCCGAAGTGCTGGACCGAGACGTCGGCCTCGGTGCAGTGCGTCGCGATCCGGCAGATCTGGCCGCCGTTGTCCTGGGCGGCGCGGATGTCGTCCTTGGTGCCGACGCCGGGCAGCATGAGGAAGGCGATCTTGGCGCGCGTGGCGGTCTCGGCCGCGATCTTGATGAGCTCCTGCTCCCACGTCCTCGAGAACCCGTAGTTGAACGAGGAGCCGCCGAGGCCGTCGCCGTGGGTCACCTCGATCACCGGGACGCCGGAGGCGTCGAGCGCCTCGACGATGTCGTGGCACTCCTGGGCCGTGAACTGGTGCCGCTTGTGGTGCGAGCCGTCACGCAGGCAGGTGTCGGTCAGCCGGAGGTCGAGCCGGCCCCACGGCTCGTCGCCGTGGGTGCCGCTCCACGTGCGGGTCAGGGCGTCGATGTCGCTCATGCGGAGGCTCCCAGGATCGAGCGGGCGATGTTCTCGCCGACCTGCGTGGCGGCGGCGGTCATGATGTCGAGGTTGCCGGAGTACGGCGGCAGGTAGTCGCCGGCACCCTCCACCTCGACGAAGATCGAGACCTTCGTCTGGCCCCGGGTCGCGTCCGACGGCCCGTCGACCTGGGGTTCCTGGAGGAGCCGGTAGCCGGGCACGTACTCCTGGACGGCCCTCTCCATCGCGACGACCGACTGGACGATCGCGTCGGTGTCGGCGTCCGGCGGGACCGCGCAGAAGATGGTGTCGCGCATGATCATCGGCGGCTCGGCCGGGTTGAGGATGATGATCGCCTTGCCGCTGGCGGCACCGCCGATCGTCTCGACGCCGGCGGCCGTGGTGCGGGTGAACTCGTCGATGTTCGCGCGGGTGCCCGGGCCGGCGGAGACCGACGAGACCGAGGCGACGATCTCGGCGTACGACACTCCGCCGACGGGGGCGGCGGCCCGGGAGACCGCGGCGACCATGGGGATCGTGGCCTGGCCACCACAGGTGATCATGTTGACGTTCATCGCACCCACGTGCTCCTCGCCGTTGACCGGCGGGATCACGGCGGGGCCGACGGCGGCGGGCGTGAGGTCGACGGCGCGGATGCCCGCCTCCTCGTAGCGCGGCGCGTACTCGCGGTGCACGTAGGCCGACGTCGCCTCGAAGATCAGGTCGGGCAGCTCGTCCTGCTTGAGCAGCCAGTCGACGCCCTCGTGGCTGGCCTCCAGACCCCGGTCGGCGGCGAGCCGCAGCCCCTCGCTGGTCGGGTCGACGCCGATCATCCAGCGCGGCTCGATCACGTCGCTGCGCAGCAGCTTGTACATCAGGTCGGTGCCGATGTTGCCCGGCCCGACGATCGCCGCGCTGAGCTTGGTCACGGGGCTCTTCGCCATCACCACTCCTTGAAGGTCACGGACAGCGGGGCGAACCCGCTGATGGAGGCGACCACCCGGTCGCCGGACGAGAACGGGACGAACGGGCCCAGCGCGCCGGACAGCACGACCTGACCGGCCCGCAGCGGGTCGCCGAACCGGTGGCACTGCACGGCCAGCCAGCGCAGCGCCTCGAGCGGGTCGCCGAGGCACGCGGCACCGGTCCCGCTGGAGCGCTCCTCGCCGTTGACCGTCAACGACATGACGACGTCGACCGGCGAGATCCCGTCCGGGTCCGGGGCGAGCGGCCGGCCCTCGGTCCCGACCACGTAGAGCCCGCTCGACGCGTTGTCCGCGACGGTGTCGGTGAAGCCGATGTCCCACCCGTCGATCCGCGAGTCGACGATCTCCAGCGCCGGCAGCGCGACGTCGACGGCGGCGCGCACGGCGGCGAGGGTGATCTCCTCCTCCGACGCCGGGGCGACGTCGGCGGCGAGGCGGAACGCCACCTCCGCCTCCACGCGCGGCTGCAGCAGCGTGCGCATCGGGATCGGGTCCTCGTGGCTGACGTCCATCTCGTCGAGCAGGTAGCCGAAGTCGGGCTGGTCGACGCCGAGCTGGTCCTGCACGGCCTTCGAGGTCGCACCGATCTTCCGCCCGACCACCACCGCCCCCGCGGCGAGCCGCTTCTGCACGAGACCCTGCTGGACGGCGTACGCCGCCGGCAGGTCGTCGGTGCCGATCAGGTCCCGCACCGGGGCGCACGGCTCGCGGGTGGCCAGGGCCAGCGCCAGGCGGTCGACAGCGGCCGAGATCGCGTCGTGGGTGGTCACGGGACGATAGTAGAACCTGTTACAGTTTCTGGCCATGACGACCCCCCTCGCGGCCCGTCTGCCAGAGAGCGTCGACGTGGTCGTGGTCGGCGCCGGTGGCGCCGGCATGTCCGCCGCCCTGGCGGCGTCCGCGCGCGGCCTCGACACGGTCCTGCTGGAGAAGAGCTCCTACTTCGGCGGGTCGACCGCACGCAGCGGCGGGGGCGTCTGGATCCCGAACAACTACGCGCTCGAGGCCGCGGGCCAGGGCGACGACCCCGCGCTCTCCAAGCTCTACCTCGACTCGATCGTGGGCGACGTCGTCCCCAAGGTCCGGCGCGACACCTACCTCGACCGCGGCCCGGAGGTCCTCGACTTCCTGCGGGCGCGGACGCCGCTGCGGTTCCAGTGGGTCCCGCAGTACGCCGACTACCACCCGGAGGCGCCGGGGGGCCGGGCCGCGGGCCGCTCGGCGGAGCCGGTGCCGATGGACGCCCGGTTCCTCGGCGAGGAGCTCGAGCGCCTGCACCCGCAGTACACCAAGGCGCCGGCGAACCTGATCGTGACCCAGGCCGACTTCCGGAAGATCAGCCTGGGGCTCCGCACGGTCCGCGGCCCGCTGACGATGGCGAAGGTGCTGCTGCACCGCGTCGTGAGCCTGCTGCGAGGCCGGAAGATGTACGCGATGGGCAACGCGATCGCGATCGGTCTGCGCAAGGGGCTGATCGACGCCGGCGTCCCGCTCTTCTACGACACCGAGCTAACCGACCTGGTCCTCGAGGACGGCCGCGTCGTCGGCGTCCGGGTGCGGCAGGGCGACGAGGAGGTCGTCGTGCGCGCCCGCCGGGGCGTCGTCCTCGGCAGCGGCGGCTTCGAGAAGAACCTGGAGATGCGGGAGAAGTACCAGCCGCAGCCCACCTCGGTCGACTGGACGACCGGCTCGCAGTTCAACACCGGCGGCGGCGTGCTCGCCGGCATCGCGGCGGGCGCCGAGACCGACCTGATGGACGACGCCTGGTGGGGTCCCACGATCCCGCTGCCGTCCGGCCCCTGGTTCTGCCTCGCCGAGCGCAACCTCCCCGGCTCGATCATCGTCAACCAGGCCGGCGAGCGGTTCATGAACGAGGCGCTCCCCTACGTCGAGGCGGTGCACGAGATCTACCGGGGCGAGGCGACCGGCGTCGGTCACGTCCCGGCATGGATGGTCATCGACCAGCGGTACCGCAACCGCTACCTCTTCGCCGGACTGTCGCCGCGCCAGCCGTTCCCGGGCCGCTGGTACCAGCACGGCACGGTGGTGAAGGCCGCGACCCTCGAGGAGCTCGCCGAGCAGATCGGCCTGCCGCCGGGGGCGCTGACCGAGACCGTGACCCGCTTCAACGGGTTCGCCCGCTCCGGCACCGACGAGGACTTCCACCGCGGCGAGAGCGCCTACGACAAGTACTACTCGGACCCCACCGTGAAGCCGAACCCGTCGCTGCACACGATCGACCAGGCGCCGTTCTACGCGGTCAAGATCGTGCCGGGCGACCTCGGCACCAAGGGTGGTCTGGTCACCGACGAGCGGGCCCGGGTGCTGCGTCCCGACGGCTCGGTGATCCCCGGGCTGTACGCCGCCGGCAACTGCTCGGCCGCCGTCATGGGCCGCACCTACGCCGGGCCGGGCGCCACGATCGGGCCCGCCCTCACCTTCGGCTACCTCGCCGCCGAGACGATCGCCGCCGACGAACCGCGCCAGGAGACCTGATGCCCATCGACCCCGACGTCGCCGTCGGCGCCGAGCTCGGCTCGCTCGACTTCAGCTGGGCCGAGAGCGACGTGCTGCTCTACCACCTGGCGATCGGCGCCACCGACCTCTCCTACACGCTCGAGGGCCCGGCACTCCAGGTGCTGCCGTCGTTCGGCGTGGTGGCACCGACGTTCCACATGACCGACCCGCCGCCGCTCGACCTGCCCGGCTGCGACATCAACCTCGCCCAGGTCGTGCACGGGTCCCAGGCCGTCGAGGTGGCCGGACCGCTGCCGACCAGCGGGTCCGCGACCGTCTCGGTCCGGATCAGCGAGATCTGGGACAAGGGCAAGGCCGCCGTCATCTGGCAGGAGGGCGTCGCCACCGCCCCCTCCGGCGAACGGCTCTGGACCACGCGCTCGTCGATCTTCGTGCGCGGCGAGGGCGGCTGGGGCGGCGACCGCGGCTCGTCCACCCCGGTCGAGGTCCCCGACCGGGAGCCCGACCTCGACACGACGTACGACGTGCTCCCCCAGCAGGCGCTGCTCTACCGGCTCTGCGGCGACCGCAACCCGCTGCACGCCGACCCGGACTTCGCGAAGGCCGCCGGCTTCCCCGCGCCGATCCTGCACGGGCTGTGCTCCTACGGCATCGTGCTGCGCACGCTCACCGACGGGCTCCTCGGCGGAGACGCCGCCCAGGTCCGCGGGTTCGGCGTGAAGTTCGCCGGGGTGGTCTTCCCGGGCGAGACCATCCGGACCCGCGCCTGGCGCGAGGACGGCCGGGTCGTCGGGTCCGCGACGGTCGCGGGCGGGGAGCGCGACGGCGCGCCCGTGCTCGGCGACGTGGTGCTCACCCTGCGCTGACGACCCGCGCACCGGATCGCCCAATCTCCAGACGTCACACGTCCGGAAAAACTAGGCTCCGGCCGTCCCCACCCGGGGACCCGATCGAGGGGGAACCAGATGCCAGGTCACGGCCGCGTGCCGACCGTCGTCGCCACCGCCGCTGCCGCCGCGGCCGTCGTCCTCGCGACGCTCCCGGCACCGGCGTCGGGTGCACCGTCGAGCGGCCCCGACAGGGCGCCGACCCCCCAGCTGCACACGCAGGTGTCGTTCCCCACCCGCACGGTCACCGACTCCGCCGGCAACACGCTGCTCGCCGACGCGTCGGGGCGCGCGCTGCAGCTGCACGGCGCCAACCTCGGCAAGACCGACGACATCACCGAGCAGGACGTCGCCAACCTCGGCGCCTCGGGCTTCACCCTGCTCCGGCTGCCCATCCAGTGGAGCAAGCTCGAGCCCACCCAGGGCAGCTACGACGCGACGTACCTCCAGCACGTCGAGGACGTGCTCGACTGGGCGGAGCGGTACGGACTCCTGGTCCTGGTCGACTGGCACCAGGACGTCTACGGGCCGTACTTCCCCGGCTTCGACGGGGCACCCGAGTGGACGACGCGCACCGACGGCATCGCCTTCACGCCGGACCCCGGGAACTGGTTCAACAACTACTTCGACCCGGCGGTCAAGGCGGCGTTCACCCACCTGTGGAACGACCCCGACCTCCGGCAGGCCCAGGTGGACGCGTGGACCTACCTCGCCGAGCAGCTCGCGGGCTCGCCCGCGCTGCTGGGCTACGACCTGTTCAACGAGCCGATGTGGACGTCGAGCACGTTCGACAAGGACGAGCTCCCGGCGATGTACCGCCGGGTCATCGCCGGGATCCGGACGGTCGACCAGCGCTCCTGGCTGTGGGTCGAGCCGACGGTGCTGGTCGGCGAGGGGCTCCCGACCGGGCTGCCGGGCATCGACGACCCGCGGACCGGGGCCGACCGGATCGGCTACGCCCCGCACGCCTACTCGACCGACGTCGAGGACGGCGGCGACTGGGACGTGTCCAGCAGCTGGGTCCGCTCGTACGAGTCGATGATCGTCGGCTACCCGCGCCGGCACGACCTGCCGGTCCTGGTCGGCGAGTGGGGTCCGAGCAACGCCGACGCCGAGCACCCCGGCAACATCGAGCTGGTGCGGCAGCAGACCGCGAGCTTCTCGCGGTTCGCGACGGGCTGGGCGATCTGGTACGGCTGCTGGTCGGCCACCGGCTCGGGCTACTGCCTGTTCTCCGACGACCAGGGCCACCTCGCGCCCGGGCACGCCGCGGCCGGTCGGCCGTACCCGCTCGCGCTCGGTGGCACCGAGGTCTCCGAGCGCGCGTCCGCCGGCCACTACCTGCTGCACTACCGCCCGACCCGCGGCGTCACCACCCAGGTCGTGCTGCCGAGCGGCTTCGCCGACCAGCCGGTCGTCCGGCTCACCGACGCCCGCGGCCGGAAGGTGGACGCCCGGGTCACCGTGTCCGCCCCGTCGCGCACCGGCGCCCGCGCGGTCACCGTCCGACCCCGGGCCGCCGTGACCTCGGCGTGGACGCTTCAGATCGGCTTGCGCGCCACCACGTAGAGCCGCTCGCTGGTCTCACCGCGGTGCGCGAGCGCGCCGCGGCGGTACCACTCGACGTCGATCAGCCCGGCCTCCTCGACGAGCGGGACCACGTCGGCGGGCTCGTGGTAGACGAAGTCGAGGTCGATCTCGGCGTCGAACCACGAGTCGTGGTGGGCCACCTCGGCGCCGGCGTGCATCGCCAGCACCAGCCAGCCGCCCGGGAGGAGCGGTCGCGCCAGCGCAGCGACGGCGGCCGGGAGCTCGGAGGCGGCGAGGTGGATGAGCGAGTACCAGCCGAGGACGGCGGCCCAGCCCTCCGCCGTGGTCGGCCGCATCAACCGGCGCAGGTCGCCGACCTCGTAGCGGCCGCCCGGGAACCGGCGTCGGGCCTCCGCGACCATGCCCGGCGACAGGTCGAGACCGGTCGCGTCCACGCCCGCCGCGGCGAGGTGGGCCGTCACGTGGCCCGGGCCGCAGCCGACCTCGACGACCGGTCCCCCGGTCGCGCGCGCGTGCTCGGCCACCCGGCCCAGCAGCCAGGTCTCGAACGGCAGCCCGGCGAGCTCGGTCAGCAGGCTGTCGGCGTAGGCGGTCGCCACGGCGTCGTACGACGCCCGCACGCGCTCGTCACGCGCCTCGGCCCCGGCCGCCAGCACGCTGTCGCGGTCCACGGCCGGCGCGGACGGGGCCGTCGGCGCGCCCTCCGCGGGCGGCTCGCCCAGCAGGTGCCTCCAGCGGGCGTCGCGCTCACCTCCCCGGCGGGGCAGCTCGCGCACCAGGCCCCGCTCGGCCATCCGGCGCAGCACCTGCTCGACGACCCCGCGGTCGGCGAACTCGTGCAGCCGGTCGGTGCGGGTCCGCAGCTCCCCCGGCGCCTGCGGTCCGCGGAGCAGCAGCACGGTCAGCAGCGCGCGCTCGTCGTCGGCGAGGTCCAGCACCTCGTCGAGGGCCTGGTGGTACTTCAGGGTCCGCCGCCCGGTGGCGGACCAGACGATCCGCAGCAGTCCGCGGTCCTTGAGCCGGCGACCGACCCGCTCGACGGCCTGCTCGTCGTAGTCGGTCACCGGCTCGCGGCTCGAGGTCTGGTTGCAGGCGGTGCGCAGCGCGTTGAGGCTCAACGGGTAGCTGGCCGGGACGGTGACCTGCTTCTCCAGCAGGCTGCCGAGGACACGCTGCTCCTCCGCGTCGAGGACGGGCAGGTCGGACATGGTCCGACCCTACTGACCCGCCAGACTGTCCTCGTGCCCGGCGACCCGATCCAGCGACTCCTCGCGGATCCGCCGGCGCTGCCGGTCCGCGACGGGCTGGGCGAGGTCGTCGCCGCGCTGCGTGCGACCGGCACGGCCGTCGTCCAGGCACCCCCGGGCACCGGCAAGACGACCCTCGTCCCACCTGCGGTCGCCGCCCTCGTCGACAGGCCCGTCGTCGTCACCCAGCCTCGTCGGATCGCGGCGCGGGCCGCGGCGCGGCGGCTCGCCCAGCTCCTGGGTGAGCCGGTCGGACGGACGGTGGGCTACTCCGTCCGCGGCGACCGCCAGGTCGGCCCCGACACCCGGATCGAGTTCGTCACCACCGGAGTCCTGCTCCGCCGGCTCCAGGGCGACGCCGACCTGCCGGGGGCCGCGGCCGTCGTCATCGACGAGGTCCACGAGCGCCGGCTCGACAGCGACCTCACCCTGGCGATGCTGGTCGAGGTGCGCACACACCTGCGCCCGGACCTGAGGCTCGTCGCGATGTCCGCCACGGTCGAGGCCGAACGCACCGCGTCGCTCGTCGGCGGCGCGGCTCCGGCGCCGGTCGTCGCCGTACCCGGATCGCTGCACCCCGTCGTCGAGGTCTGGTGCCCGCCGCCGCCCGGCGTGCGACGCTCCGACGACCGCGGCCTGACGCACCGGTTCCTCGACCACGTCGCCGGATGCGTGGGACGGGCGCTGGCCGAGCAGGACGGCGACGTGCTGGTCTTCCTGCCCGGGGTGTCCGAGGTGTCGGGCGTCGCGTCGCGGCTGGCCGCGGTGGACGCGGACGTGCGTCCCCTGCACGGGCGGTTGCCCCACCGCGACCAGGACCTGGCGCTGACCCCCGGGCCGCGCCGCAGGGTCGTGGTCTCGACCGACGTGGCGGAGTCCTCCCTGACGGTCCCCGGCGTACGAGCCGTCGTGGACGCCGGGCTGTCGCGCCAGCCCCGCACCGACCACCGCCGCGGCCTGGCCGGACTGGTGACCGTCAGCGTCAGCCGGGCGGCCGCCGAGCAACGCGCCGGCCGCGCCGGCCGGGAGGCGCCGGGCGCGGTCTACCGGTGCTGGTCGCAGGCCGCCCACCCGCACCTGCCCGCCCACCCGGAACCGGAGATCGCGACGGCCGACCTCACCTCGTTCGCGCTCGAGATCGCGACCTGGGGCAGCCCAGACCCCGCCGGCCTCGCGCTGATGGACCAGCCTCCCGGGCCGGCGATGGCGGCGGCGCGGCGGACTCTCACCGGGCTGGGCGCAGTCGAGGACGACGGCTCGGTCACCGACCGGGGCCGCGAGATCGCCCGCGTGGGCACCGACCCGCGACTCGCCCGGGCGCTGCTGGACGGCGCCGCGGTCGTCGGCGCCCGCCGGGCGGCCGAGGTCGTGGCGCTCCTCTCCGAGGACATCCGGCCGCCCGGCGCCGACCTCGTCGCCGCGCTGCGCGCCGTCCGTCGCGGTGGAACCGCGAGCACGGCGTGGAGCGGGTCGGTCAAGCGCCTGGAGACCGCGGTCCGCGGCGTCGACCGACGCGGCGCGGAGGGGATGCCGGACGACGTCGCGGTCGGGCTCGTCGTCGCACTCGCCCACCCCGACCGGATCGCCCGGTCGCGGTCCGGCGCCACCACGTACCTGATGACCTCGGGCACCGGCGCCGTCCTCTCCCCCGGTTCGGCACTCACCGGCCAGCCGTGGCTGGCCGTCGCCGACGTCGACCGGCGGCCCGGCACCCGGGACGCCACGATCCGCTCGGCCGCACCCCTGTCCGAGGACCTGGCACTCGAGGCGGCATCCGCGTGGTGGCAGGAGACGGAGCAGGTCACCTGGTCCGAGGACCGGGTGGTCGCGCGCCGCACGGTGTCCCTCGGCGCCATCGAGCTCTCGTCGGTCGCCATCACCGATCCGGCGCCGGCGCCGGTGGCGGCTGCCGTCCGGGAGGGGCTGCGCCAGCAGGGCCTGGCCGTGCTGCCCTGGTCGGAGGCGGCCACGGCCCTGCGCGAGCGGATGCGCTTCCTCCACCGGTCGCTCGGCGACCCGTGGCCCGACGTGTCGGACGAGGCGCTGCTGAGCGGGATCGAGACGTGGCTCGGCCCCGAGCTGGCCCGGGTCCGCAACACTCGTGACCTGCGTCGGGTCCCCGTGCTCGCCGCCCTGCGCCGACTCCTGCCCTGGCCCGCGGCCGGCCGGCTCGACGAGCTCGCGCCGGAGCGGGTGCGGGTGCCGAGCGGGTCGAGCATCCGCGTGGACTACGGCGGCGACCAGCCGGTGCTGGCGGTGCGGCTCCAGGAGGTCTTCGGCTGGACCACGACCCCCCGGCTCGCCGACGGGCGGGTGCCCCTCCTGCTGCACCTGCTCTCCCCCGCCGGGAGGCCCGCGGCGGTCACCGCCGACCTGGGGTCCTTCTGGACCACGGGCTACCCGCAGGTCCGAGCCGAGCTGCGCGGCCGCTACCCCAAGCACGCCTGGCCCGACGACCCCTTGACCGCGCCACCGACCCGCGGCGTGCGACGTCCGGCGGGCTGAGACCCCGCCCGTCAGCATCGTCATGCCGGCTCCTCCTGCCGGGGCCACGTGCGCTGCCGGAGCAGCCCACGTGGCCCCGAGGAGGTCAGCGCGTGACCTGGAACGTCCTCGTCAGCGTCGCCGTCGAGTCGTCGCCGGCGTACACCTCGATGGCGCCCGGCTCCACGACGAACTTGCCGCGGTTGTCGTAGAACCCGAAGTCGCTCGCGTCCAGGGTGAACCGCACCGTGGTCGACTGCCCCGGGTCGAGCGTGACCCGCTCGAAGCCACGCAGCCGGCGGACCGGCTGGGAGATGCTCGCGACCGGGTCGTGGAGGTAGAGCTGCGCCACGTCGTCCCCGGCCACGTCACCGGTGTTGGTGACCGTCATCGAGGCGACGACCGTGCCGCTCCGCGGCACCGAGGTCCGGCTCAGCTGCAGGTCCGAGACGTCGAACGTGGTGTAGCTGAGGCCGAAGCCGAACGGGAACAGCGGGTCGCAGGTGCGCAGGTCGCGGTAGCGCGAGTTGTACTTCTGCGTCACGTCGCACGGGCGGCCGGTCGGCTCGTGGTTGTAGTAGATCGGCACCTGACCGACCGACTGCGGGAACGAGACCGGCAGCTTGCCGCCGGGGTTCACCTTCCCGAAGACGACGTCGGCGACGGCGTTCCCGGCCTCGACGCCGGGGAACCACGCCTCGAGCACCGCCGGCGCGGAGTCGACGACGTTGCCGAGGGTGAGCGGGCGGCCGTTGAACAGCACCACGGCCACCGGCTTCCCGGTCGCCACGACCGCGTCGATCAGGGCCTCCTGGTCGCCCGGCAGGTCGAGCGTGCTGCGGGCGGCCGCCTCCGCGCTCATCTCCCGGGTCTCACCGACGGCGAGCACCACCTGGTCGGCCGCCTGGGCGGCGGCGACCGCGTCCGCGAACCCGTCGTCCGGGCAGTCGTCGGCCGGGTCGTAGTCCGGCGGTTCCTCGTTGCTCAGCGAGCAGCCCTCGGCGTACGTCGTCGTGCCGGTCGAGCCGTCCTGGACGCCCTGCAGCACGCTGACGGCGTCCTCGTCCTTGCCCTGGCCCCACCACGGGCCGAGCATGTCGTGCTGGTCGTCGCCGAGCGGTCCGATGACCGCGGTGTCCTTCGCGGGGTCGAGCGGCAGCGTCTGGTCGTCGTTCTGCAGCAGCACCATCGACCGAGCGGCAGCCGTGCGGGCGGCCTGCCGGTCCGCGGCGGTCACGAAGCTCGCCGGGTCGGTGGCCTTCGCCTGGTCGACGTAGGGGTGCTCGAACAGGCCGGCGCGGAACTTCACCCGCAGGATCCGTCGCACCGCGTCGTCGAGCCGCGCCATCGTGATCCGGTGCTGCGCGAGCAGCTGCTTGCCGTAGTCGCGGATGTAGGTGCTCACCATCTCCGAGTCGGTCCCGGCCATCAGCGCGTTCGCGCCGGCACCCGGCCCGTCCGCCGCGGTGCCGTGCCCGCACGGGCCCTCGTCGGGGGTGCGCGGCGGGCAGGCGCGGGTCTCGGCGACCGCGGTGTAGTCGCTCTCGATGAACCCGTCGAAGCCCCACTCCTTCTTCAAGATCCTGGTCTCGGTGTAGGAGTTGGCGCAGCCCGGCACGCCGTTGATCGAGTTGAACGAGCACATGACCGTGTCGGCCCCGGCGTCGATCGCGGCCTTGAACGGCGGCAGGTAGAGGTTGCGGAGCCGCTGCTCGGACATGTCGGTGGTGTTGTAGTCGCGCCCGCCCTCCGGCTGGCCGTAGGCCACGAAGTGCTTGACGCTGGTCGCCACCTTGTCCGGGGCGCTGTAGTCGCGGCCCTGGGCACCCTTGACCCGGGCCGCGGCGAAGACCGACCCGAGGTAGGGGTCCTCGCCGTTGCCCTCGACGATCCGGCCCCACCGCGGATCGTGGGACACGTCGACCATCGGGCTGTAGACCTGCTTGATGCCCACGGTCGACGACTCGCGCGCGCCGATCCGGGCGTCGGCGCGGGCGACGTCGGGGTCGAACGAGCTCGCGGCGCCGAGCGGCGCGGGGAACACCGTGCGGTAGCCGTGGATCGTGTCGTAGGCGAACAGGATCGGGATGTGCAGGCGGGACTGCTCGACCGCGATGTGCTGGTAGTGGTCGATCTTCGCGGGGTCGGTCAGGCTGAAGACGCCGCCGACGCCGGCCTTCGCGTCCGCGTCGGTGATCTGCCCGTCCGAGAGGAGCTGTACCTGCTGGAGCTTCTCGGCGGTGGTCATCTTGCGCAGCAGCTGGTCGATCTTCTTCTCGATCGACCGGTCGGCCGGCCCGCGGGTCGGCGCCAGGGCTGCTTCGTCCGGTGCTCGGCCGGGCGCGAGGACGGTGCTGGCCGTCGCCGTGCCCGTGATCGCCAGCGCCAGGACCGCGCCCGAGATCGCGATTCGTCGCATGGGGGTTCCTCCGCGGGCGCCTTCGTGGCCGGCCGACGGGGGTGGCGACCGGGCGTGCGCGGCGGTGGCGTGCGCCCGCGACCGCGCAGGCACCCGGACCGTTCCCTGTGACCGGGGTCACAAACCCGCAGGCGCCACCCGGTCCCGGATCCTTCTCGTGCTCACCGGATCAGTCGCCCTCGCCGTTCCACCACTTCGCGTCGACGCGGTCGTGGCGGAACCGGATCTCGGACTGCTTCAGGAACGCCATCTGGTCGTAGTAGCGCCAGGCCATCGCGCCTGCCCTCGTCCCCGACGAGCCCGGGTAACCCACGATCCGGGTGACCTGGCCGCGCGTCATGCCGCGCCGGATCCGGTCGAACTCGACGCGCGAGATCGTCGTCCGCCGGGTCTTCTGCTGGACCACGGGCCACTGGGTCCGGGTCCTGCGCGTGGTGTCGCACGTGGCGACGGTCCTGCTGCGGTAGTGACCGGCGGGCACGCGCGGGAAGCGGGACCGGTGGTCGTCTCCGGACCAGTGCCACCGCCGCGTCGTGCCGGTGTCGAGGTTCGTGAGTCGCCACCGCACGGTCGGGTCGGTCGTGTAGTCCGAGCACGAGACCCACGGCGCCGTGATGCCGCCCTTCTCCCCGGCCGGCGCCGCGAAGGCGCGGACGGTACGGATGATCGGGTGGCCCGCGGCCGCCGCCTCGGGGACCACCAGCAGGGTCCCGCCGAGAGCGAGGGCCGGGACCGCGAGCAGTGCGACGAGTCGAGACCTCATGGCGACCTCCTCGGACGATCCGTCCTCACCTTCGACGGTAGTCCCGCGCCCTCCGGTCCGGCGTCGCTCGGCCTGTGACGGCGGTCACCGATCGCCCTGGGGAGCCCTCAGCGGGCCTCGGCGACCGTCGTCACGCGGTCCCGGTCGGGGTCCCAGCGGCGCAGGGTCGTCAGCACCAGCTCCACGTCCCGGTAGCCCAGCACGTCGATCGCGCGCTGGGCGCTGGCCCGGTCGAGCCGGCGCGCCAGCGTGACGTGCGCCAGCCAGCCCGTGTGCTGACGACCGGGCACCTGCACGCGCACCGCGAGCACCCGTCGTACGACGTCGTCCTCGATGTCGACCGCACGGGCGACCGTGAGCCGCTCGCCGCCGAGCAGCAGCAGGCCGGCCGCGCGCGCCCGCACCGGCAGCAGGGTGCCGAGCCGGGCCTTCGCGACGTCGACGGCGTCGTCGGGCAGGTCCGGGGCGGAGACGACTGTGACGTGGGGCGCGTTCGAGTGACCCCGGTGGTCGAGCTGCGAGGGCAGTCCCGCGTCGCGGAGGGCCTGCCAGTCACGGCGTACCAGATCTTGTCCTGCGATGTCAGGCACAAGGTCCAGGGTGTGGAGCTTCGGCACGTGCTTAGGCTGCACCATGAGCAAGCCGCACAAGCGCCTGGGGGCGCGCGAGTACGAGGCGGAGCTGTTCCGCCTGCAGGCCGAGCTGATCAAGGTCCAGGAGTGGGTGCGCGCGAGCGGCACCCGCCTGGTCGTGGTCTTCGAGGGACGCGACGCGGCCGGCAAGGGCGGCACGATCAAGCGGGTCACCCAGTACCTCAACCCCCGCGTCGCCCGGATCGCGGCGCTCCCGGCGCCCAGCGAGCGCGAGCGCGGCCAGTGGTACTTCCAGCGGTACGTCGAGCAGCTGCCCAGCCGCGGCGAGATCGTGATCTTCGACCGGTCCTGGTACAACCGCGCCGGCGTCGAGCGGGTGATGGGGTTCTGCACGCCCGAGGAGCACCGGCGGTTCCTGCACCAGTGCCCGATCTTCGAGCGGATGCTGGTCGAGGACGGGATCCTGCTGCGCAAGTACTGGTTCTCCGTCAGCGACGAGGAGCAGCACCGCCGGTTCCGCGACCGGATCGACGACCCGATGCGGCGCTGGAAGCTGTCGACGATGGACCTGGAGTCGATCACGCGGTGGGAGGAGTACTCCCGCGCGAAGGACGACATGATGGTCCACACCGACATCCCCGAGGCGCCCTGGTACATCGTGGAGAGCGACGTCAAGAAGGAGGCGCGCCTCAACATGATGGCCCACCTGCTCTCGACCATCCCCTACACCGAGGTCGACCAGGCCGAGATCGTCGTCCCCGAGCGCCCGCCGGCCACCGGCTACCAGCGTCCCCCACGCGACCAGGCGACGTACGTGCCCGACCACGTGGCCGGCATGGTCGCCCACCGCGGCTGAGCCTGCCTGCCGCGCCCCCGCCCGGGACGTCATACGAACCGGTCGCCCCGACAACCAGCCCGGATGACGTCCCCCCGCCACGCCCCGGGACGTCATACGAACCGGTCGCCCCGACAACCACCCCGCATGACGTCCCCCCGCCACGCCGCGGGACGTCAAACGAACCGGTCGCCCCCACAACCCCCCCCCATCACGTCCCCCCCCCCCCCCGCGGGACGTCAAACGCCCCGGTCGCCCCGACCGCCCCCCCGGATGCCGTCCCCCGGCCGCCCCCCCCCCCCCGGGACGTCATACGAACCGGTTACGAACCGGTCGCCCCGACAGCCACCACGTATGACGTCCGCGCGGCGGCGCGCGGTCAGGCGGACTCGCCCAGCAGGCGGCGCACGCCGGCCCGGGACAGCAGCAGGCAGACGACGAGCACCGTGACGGGGACGAACCCGCCCAGGCTGACGTCGTCACCGAAGACCAGGTCGACCAGCCAGAGCACGACGAGCTTGCTCCCGGCGGCCACCGCCCACAGCGCGGCGACCGCCAGCAGCTTCCCGGCGGTCGTCGTCGCCGCACGGTGCCGGGCGAGGATCCGGCCCTTGAGCCGGAGGACGACCTCGAGCGCGACCTTGAGCAGCAGCGCGGTCAGCAGCGAGAGGGTGAACGTCTCGCTGATGACGGCCGGGAAGTACTCCACGGCCAGGTTGAGGACGACCACGTAGACGAAGACGTCGACGACGTCCCCCGGGCGGGCGGCGAGCCACGCCCGCGCCGGGCCCCGGGGCCGGTCTGTCTCGGTCACGCCACGATCCTCCCGCACCGGGCCGCCGGCCCGGCGCACCCCCCGGAGCACCACCGGAGCACCACCGGAGCACCACCCGTGCAGGGCGACCACCGACGTCAGGCGAGCCAGGGCGCGGCACGACGGGTGTGCCGGGCCTTCGTGGCCGGGTCGAGGCCGTCGTACAGCCGGGCGACCTGGCGGGACCGCGGGTTCGCCGCGAAGACGTCGTGGTGGTCGCGCACGAACGTCCAGTAGAGGGCGTCCCAGTCGTCGCGCCACTCCCCCGGACCGAAGTCGCTCATCCTGCGCAGGTAGTTCGACCCCGACACGTAGGGCTTGGTCGTGATCGCGTCGCCGGACGCGAACTGGCTCATCGCGTGCACGTTCGGGACCATCACCCAGTCGTAGGCGTCGACGAACATCTCCATGAACCACTCGTGGACGGCCTCGGGGTCCGTGCGCAGCAGGCACATCGCGTTGCCGAGGACCATCAGCCGCTCGATGTGGTGGGCGTAGCCGGTCCGCAGCACCCGCCCGACCACGGTGTCCACGGGGTCGAGGCCGGTCTCGGCGGTCCACCACCCGGGCGCCAGCGGACGGGTGTGGCCGAGGTGGTTGCGGCTGCGCAGCCGCCGGCCGCCCCGCACGTACGTCGCCCGCATGTACTCGCGCCAGCCGATCACCTGCCGCACGAACCCCTCCAGCGACGCGAGCGGCACGTCGTCCACCTCGAGTGCCCGGTTCACAACCTCCCGCGGCGAGATCAGGCCGATGTTGAGCCCCGGGGTGAGCAGCGAGTGGAAGAGCGTCCCCTGGCCGGCGGCGATGGCGTCCTCGTAGGGGCCGAACTGGTCGAACCGGTTGGTCAGGAAGTCGCCGTACGCCGTCGACGCCTCCTCGTGGCTGGTCGGCCAGGCGAACGCCCCCGCGTCACCGGGGTTGTCGGGGAACGCGTCCTGCACCCACGCGACCGCCGCGTCGACGGCCGGGTGCCGCTCCGGTCGCGCCACCTCGGGGACGGGGTGCCCGCGCGGCAGCTTCTTGCGGTTGTCCTCGTCGAAGGACCACCGGCCGCCGACCGGTCCTGCGTCCGGGCCCGTGCCGTCGAGCAGGACGCCGAGCCGGCGCCGCTGCCAGGTGTAGAAGTGCTGCATCCGGACGCGGCGTCCGGCGTCGTCGAACCAGCGGTGCAGGTCCGCGCGGGTGGTCAGGAACCCCGGGCTCTCCCACCATTCGTCGACCATCGGCAGGTCGCGCTCGAGCCAGTCGTCCACGACGTCGTAGGCCTCGACGGCGGTGGGGCGCAGCCGACGGAGCGCCTCCTCGAGGAGGTCGCGCGAGGTGCGGCCGGGGCCGGTCTCGACGACCGCGACGTCGCGGCCGGCGGCGCGCAGCCGGTCCGCGAAGCGCTGCATCGAGGCGCGGTGCAGGACCAGCTTCTGCTGGTGGAAGCGGTACTGGCGGAACATCAGGTCGTGCTCGACCAGCACGAAGGCGGTCCCTGCCGGAGCGTCGAGGTGCTCCTCGAACAGCTGGTGCGGCATCACCAGCCGGACACGACGTTCCCTCACGACCTCCCCGTCCCCATACTCACCACATGCCACTCCTCGACAGCTGGACCGCCGGGCAGCACACGGCCGGCGACACCACCCACCCGACGTACCGGAAAGGTGCCGGCCCGGGCGTGGTCATCATCCACGAGATCCCGGGTCTGACGCCGACGGTGATCGGGTTCGCGGAGGAGGTCGTGGCGGCCGGCTACACGGTGGTGCTGCCGCACCTCTTCGGCACCCCCGAGGCGCCGCCGAGCGCCGGCGCCATCGCCAAGGTGCTGCCGAGGGCGTGCATCAGCAAGGAGTTCACGACCATGGCGGTCGGCGAGACGTCGCCGATCGCGACCTGGCTGCGCAGCCTCGCCCGGTCGCTGCACGAGGAGCTGGGCGGACCGGGGGTCGGTGCGCTCGGGATGTGCTTCACCGGTGGGTTCGCGCTCGCGATGATGGTCGACACCTCCGTCGCCGCGCCCGTGCTCGCGCAGCCGTCGCTGCCGTTCGCCGTCGGCAGGAAGCGCGCCGCCGACCTCAACCTCTCCGCGGCCGACCTGACGGCCGTGAAGGAGCGCGCGGCAGCGGGCTGCCAGGTGCTCGGGCTGCGCTACAGCAAGGACCCGGCCGTCGGCACCCGCTTCGACACGCTGACCCGCGAGCTCGGCGACGCCTTCCTGCGCGTCGACCTCCCAGGCAAGGGCCACTCGACCGTCACGGAGCAGCGCTCGCAGGAGGCCGTGGACCGGGTGCTCGGGTTCTTCGCCGAGAAGCTGCAGGCGCCCGCGTGACGGCGCGGCGCGGGCTGTTCGTCGCGCCGTTCGACGCGCTCGCCGACCCGCGGGTGGTCGGCGACCTCGCCGCAACCGCCGAGGCCGCCGGCTGGGAGGGCTTCTTCCTCTGGGACCACCTGCAGTACGGCGACCGGGTCGGCGAGATCGCGGACGTGTGGACCTGCTGCGCCGCGGTGGCCATGCGGACGTCGCGACTCTCCTTCGGGCCGATGGTCACCCCGCTGGCCCGGCGCCGCCCCCAGGTGCTCGCCCGGCAGGCGGCCTCGCTGGCGGTGCTGTCGTCGGGGCGGTTCGTCCTCGGCCTGGGGCTGGGCGACGACTGGGTCGGCGAGTTCGGCGCGTTCGGCGACGAGGTCTCGCCGCGGGTCCGCGGGCAGATGCTCGACGACGGTCTCACGGTGCTCACCGGGCTGCTGTCCGGCGAGGAGGTCGCGCACGAGGGACCGCACTACACGGCCCGCGGCGTCCGGTTCCGGCCCGCGCCCCGGGTGCCGATCTGGCTCGGCGGGCGGTTCCCCCACGCCGTACCCCTGCGCCGGGCGGCGCGCCACGACGGCTACTTCGTGATCGGGCTCGACGGGCCCGACGACCTCGACACCGTCGCCGCCGACATCGCCGCGCAGTCCCCGGCCCCCGGCTTCGACCTCGTCGTCGACCTGCGGACCGACCAGGACCACACGCCGTGGCTCGACCGCGGCGCCAGCTGGGTGCTCACCCGGATCGGCCCGTTCGACCTCGACCTCGCCGAGGTGGAGCGCATCGTCGACGCCGGCCCGCCACGTTGAGTCGGGACATCTGCCGTGTGTGCGGCTCCTGGGCAGACTTCGTGGGCAATCCCTGGACTTAGTGGGTGTTGCATCACCCACTAAGTCCATGGTTCCCCGGCCGGCCGGGGAAACCAGCAAGAAGATGTGCCGGCCCCGGTCACCGGTCGCCGGTCACAGGTCACCGGTCAAGCCGACAGCACCAGCCCGGACGTGGGGACGCCGGTGCCGGCGGTGACGAGCACGTGGTGGGCGTCGGGGACCGGGTTGACCGAGGTGCCGCGGACCTGGCAGACCGCCTCGGCGATCCCGTTCATGCCGTGGATGTAGGCCTCGCCGAGCTGGCCGCCGTGGGTGTTGAGCGGCAGCCGGCCGCCGATCTCGATCGCCCCGTCCGCGACGAACCCCGGCGCCTCCCCGCGGCCGCAGAAGCCGAGCTCCTCCAGCTGCATGAGGACGTACGGCGTGAAGTGGTCGTAGAGGATCGCCATCGGCATGTCGGCCGGGCCGAGCCCGCTCTGCCGCCACAGCTCACGGCCGACCACGCCCATCTCGGGGATCCCGATGTCGTCGCGGTAGTACGACGTCATCACGAACTGGTCGACGCCGCTGCCCTGCGCGGCCGCGGCGACGTACGCCGGCTTCTGGGCCAGGTCGCGCGCCCGCTCGGCCGAGACGACCACGAGCGCCACCGCGCCGTCGCTCTCCTGGCAGCAGTCGAGCAGGTGCAGCGGGTCCACGATCATCCGCGAGGCCTGGTGGTCCTCGAGCGTGATCGGGCGCCCGTGGAAGAACGCGTTCGGGTTGGTCGCGGCGTGCCGCCGGTCGGCGACCGCGACGCGGCCGAAGTCCTCGGAGGTGGCGCCGTACTCGTGCATGTAGCGGCGCGCCTGCATCGCCACCGTGGCGGCCGGGGTGCCGAGCCCCATCGGGTAGGTCCAGGCGTTGTCGAGGCCGTTGGTGTTGACCTGGGTCGCGGCCGCGACCGAGAACTGGCCGAAGCGCGAGCCGGAGCGCTCGTTGAACCCGCGGTAGGCCACCACGCAGTCGGCCACCCCGGTGGCGACCGCCATCGCGGCCTGCTGGACGGTCGCGCACGCGCCGCCGCCGCCGAAGTTGATCCGGCTGAAGAACCGCAGCTCGCCGCAGCCGAGCTCGCGGGCGACCGCGATCTCCGAGGAGGTGTCCATGGTGAACGTGGTGAAGCCGTCGACGTCGGCCGGCGTCAGCCCGCAGTCGGCGAGCGCGGCCCGCACCGCCTCGACCGACAGCTGGAGCTCGGAGCGGCCGGACTCCTTGGAGAACTCGGTCGCGCCGATGCCGGCGATCGCCGCTTTGCCGGAGAGCGTCATGCGACCACCCGGACCGTGCCGGTCACGTGGTCGCCGAGCGAGACCCGGCCGACGACCGAGATCGTCGCGATGCCGTCCTCGACGGACTCGACGGTCCCGCTGAAGGTCAGCGTGTCGTAGGGGTGGGCCGGCGCGCCGAGCCGGATCGCGATGCCCTTGAGCTCGGTGTCGGGGCCGGCCCAGTCGACGACGTACTTCTCGACGAGCCCGTTGGTCGTGAGGATGTTCATGAAGATGTCCTTCGACCCGGCCGCTTGCGCGACGTCGCGGTCGTGGTGGACGTCCTGCCAGTCCCGGGTGGCGATCGCGGTGCTCACGATCGTGGTCGGGGTCAGCGGCAGCGACCACGCGGGGATCGTGTCGCCGGCTCTCATGCCCGCCTCCACACCGGCAGCGTCAGCTCGTCGTCCACCCGGTTCCAGTCCACGCGTAGCGGCATCCCGATCTCGATCTCCTCGTCACCCACGTCGACGACCTCGCCGACCATCCGCACGCCCTCGTCGAGGTCGATGAGCGCGATCACGATCGGCAGCTCCTTGCCCGGGACCGGCGGGTGGCGGTGCACGACGTAGGAGAACACCGTGCCGGTGCCCGCAGCGACGACATGACCGCGGTCGAAGGCGCCGCACGCGGGGCAGGCCGGGCCGGGCGGGAACCGCAGGTCCCCGCAGGCGTTGCACGTCTGGATCCGCAGCTCCCCGACCTGGGTGCCGTCCCAGAAGAACTGCGAGTCGCGCCCGATCATCGGGCGGATCACCTGTGGTCTCGACGCTCGCTCCGCTCGGACCTCAACCACCGTGAGCCTCCTTCGGGATGAACTTGAGCACCCGGAACAGCATGCTCGCGACCTGCTCGCTGCTCCCGTCCGGGTGGTCGACGTACCAGGTGTTGCGCGAGGTGACGAAGTAGCCCTCGCCCATCGCGGTGCGCTTCGGGCCGGCCACCGAGTCCAGCGCCGTCGTCACCCGGACCCGCTCCCCCACCCGCAGGTAGCGCTCGTAGGTCTGCTCGCAGTTGGTGCCCAGCACGGCCGTGTAGCCCTCGGCCGTCAGCACCTCCATCATCCGGCTCAACGGGTCGTCGTCCGGACGCCGTCGGCCGAGGCCGGGCATCGTCCACACCTGCGCCATCGACGGCGGCGCCTCACCGTTGCGGAACCGCGGGTTCTCGTAGCCCATCGCGTCCAGCCAGGTGCCGATCGTCGGCTGGTTCACCTCGTACGGCGCCAGCGACTCCGACGCCTCGCCGAGCGCCTTGATCCGCTCCGCCTCGGCCATGATCCGGTCCTGCGCGCCCACGGCCGCCCCGCTCACGTCCGCGCTCACCGCGGGACCCTCGGCAGCCCGAGCCCGAACATCGCGATCAGCTCGCGCTGGACCTCCTGCACGCCCCCGCCGAAGGTGAGGACGAGGTTCCGCTTGGCCTGGCCGTCCAGGTAGCGCATCAGCTGGTCGGTCTCCTCGTCGGCAGGGTCGCCGTACCGGTGCACGACGTCGGTCAGGTCGGCCGCGAGGTGCTGCACCTGGTCGGCGGCGAACACCTTGGACGACGAGGCGTCGCCGACGGACACCTCGCCGACGGCGGCGGCCCGCGCGACCTCCCAGTTGAGCAGCTCGTTCACCCGGAACGCCGCGGTCACCGCGCCCATCGTCCGGCGCACGTCCGGCCGGTCGATCACCCCGGCCTTGGCGGCCCAGTCCGCGACCCGGTCGCGCAGCCCCTCGAGCCGGCCGGCCGGCCCCAGCATGACCCGTTCGTGGTTGAGCTGGGTGGTGATCAGCTTCCAGCCCTGGTTCTCCTCGCCGACCAGCATGTCGACCGGCACCCGGACGTCGTTGAAGTAGGTCGCGTTGACGTGGTGCGAACCGTCGGCGGTGATGATCGGCGTGTGGGAGTAGCCGGGGTCCTTCGTGTCGACGATGAGGATCGAGATCCCCCGGTGCTTGGGCGCGTCCGGGTCGGTGCGGCACGCCAGCCAGATGTAGTCGGCCTGGTGGCCGCCGGTGGTCCAGAGCTTCTGCCCGTTCACGACGTAGTGGTCGCCGTCGCGCCGCGCGGTGGTGCGCAGTGCGGCCAGGTCGGTGCCGGCGTCGGGCTCGCTGTAGCCGATCGCGAAGTGCACCCGCCCCTCGAGGATCGGCTTGAGGAACATGTCCTTCTGCTTCTGGGTGCCGTAGCGGATCAGCGTCGGTCCGACGGTCTGCAGCGTGACGGCCGGCAGGTGGACGTCGGCGCGCTGGGCCTCGTTGGCGAAGATGGTCTGCTCGATCTCGCCGAGCCCGTGGCCGCCGTACTCCGTCGGCCAGCCGATGCCCATCCAGCCGTCCTCGCCCATCTGGCGGACCACCCGCTGGTAGGTCTCGCCGTGCCGGTCCAGGGCCATGTCGCGGTGCTGGTTCTCGTCGGCGAGGCCGGTGAAGTAGCTGCGCAGCTCGGACTTGAGCGCCCGCTGCGACTCGGTGAGCTCGAGGTTCTTGGTGGTCGGGTCCTCGACGTGCACGTCCTCGGCCTGCGCGCCGAGCGCGTGGGTGATGTCGGTGACCCACGAGAAGTAGCGCGACATCGGGTAGGTGATGTCGACACCCATCCCGCCGTGCAGGTGGTGGCAGGTGCGCATCGCGGTCGGCGCCTCGTGGCACACCCAGTACGCCGCCACGGCCAGGTCGTCGGTCACGTCGCGGCCGGTGCCGATCCGCCAGGCGGCGTTCTCGGCCGCCAGGGCGACGGTCCGCGAGGTGATGTAGACGTCGGCGACCTGCATCGCGACCGCCTGGAACTCGGCCAGGCTCCGGCCGAACTGGGTGCGTCCCTTGACGTACGACGCCGTCAGGTCGCGCGCCCCGGCCACCAGCCCTGCGGCGGTGAGGCACAGCCCGGCCACCCACAGCTCGCGCAGCACCCCGGCGGCGTCGGCTCCCGGGAGCAGCTCGGCCGGGGCGCCGTCGAGCACCACGGTGTGCTGCGCCGGCCCGAGGCTGGACATCGACTCGAGCAGCTCGACGCCAGGCCCCGCCGGGTCGACGAGGGCGACCACCGGCTGGTCGCCGGACGCCGCGGTCACCAGCAGGCGGGCCGCGCGGTCGGCGTACGTGACACCGATCTTGCGCCCGGTGACCCGGCCGTCGGCGTACGTCGTGGCCGCCGTGCCGCCGACCTCGCGGACCGCCGGTGCGAGCAGGGTGTCGCCGGCCGCGACCCCGGGCAGGAGCGCGGCGCGCTGGTCCTCCGAGCCGGCGGCCGCGAGCGTCAGGACGCCGCAGCAGAGCGTCTCCCACACCGGCAGCTGCGTCGCCCGGAGCCCGGTCTCGTGCAGGAGGACGGCCACCTCGTCGAGGCCGAGACCCTCCCCGCCGTGGGCCTCGGGGACCGGGAGCGCCAGCAGCCCGGCGGCGGCCAGCGCCGCCCAGGTCGCGTCCCCGCGGGTGTCGTCGGCGTCGTCGGCGCGGTCCAGCACCTCGCGGACGACCGACCACACCGCCTCGGCTGCCTCACTCACCTGCATCTCCTGTCGCCTCCGGGTCCCTGCCGTGCGAAACTGTAACCTGTTCTACTCCAGCAGGGCACGCCCTCGAACGCAAGGAGAACCGTGAGACCGGTCGCACCACTCGGCTTCCTCAAGCGGCGCGTGTACGTCCCGCACGCCCGGATCCCCGAGGGGCGGATGGTCGAGCTGCCGGGCCGCGGCGCGACGTACGTGACCGACACCCCGGGCCCGACGCCGGACGCGCCGACCGTGGTGCTGCTGCACGCCGTGGGCTGCACGGGGCTGCTCACCTGGTTCCCGTCGATCGGGCCGCTCTCGCGGCGCTACCGGGTGGTGACGCTCGACCAGCGCTGGCACGGGCGCGGCATCCACTCGGCGGAGTTCTCGCTGGTCGACTGCGCCGACGACGTGGCGGCCCTGGTCGAGGTGCTCGATCTGGGCGAGGTGATCGTCGCGGGCTACTCGATGGGCTCGATCATCGCCCAGCGGGTGTGGCGCCAGCACCCCGAGGTGGTCGCCGGCCTGGTGCTGTGCGCGACGACCGACCGGTTCCGCTCCACCGTCGCCGAGCGGGTCTTCCACCAGGGCATGGAGGTCACGATGGCCGGCGCCCGCGGCCTGTCCCGCTCGCGGACCACCGCCCGCGCGGCCCGCGCGGCCGGCCGCGCCACCAACCAGGCGCTCGACATCGCGCCCGTCGACATCCACGACTGGGCCGTCGAGGAGTTCCGCAGCACCTCGCCGTGGGCGGTCGGGCAGGCCGTCGCCGCGCTCGGGCGGCACCACTCCCGCCCCTGGCTGCACCGGATCGACGTCCCCACCGCCGTCGTGGTCACGCGCCGCGACCGGGTGCTGCCGCCGGACAACCAGGTGGCGCTGGCCCGCCGGATCCCCGGCGCGACGATCCACGTGGTCGACGCCGGGCACGCGGCGTGCGTGATGGAGTCCGAGCGCTTCGTGCCGGCCCTGCTCGAGGCGGTCGCCACCGTCAACGCCCGGCACCGCGGCGTACGCCGGCCGCGGACCGACGACCCGCCGCCGAGCGCCTCCGAGTCCGCCTGAGGGGTCGTCCGGGCGCGACGGTCAGGGGCAGTCAGGGGGGCGGTCAGCGGAGCGGCCCGGCCTGGACGATGAACCTGCGTCGTCCCGGCGGGAGTTTCATCGGCCGGCCGACAAACCTCACGGCTGGACGATGAACCTTCGTCGTCCCGGCAGGAGATTCATCGGCCGGCCGACAAACCTCACGGCTGGACGATGAACCTTCGTCGTCCAAGCGGGAGTTTCATCGTCCAAGCGGGAGCACTACGCCTCGGCGGCAGCCGGCTTCTTCGCCGCCGGCTTCTTCGCCGCCGGCTTCTTCGCCGCCGGCTTCTTCGCCGCCTTCTTCGCCGGCGCCTTCTTCGCCGGCGCCTTCTTGGCGGCTGACTTCTTCGTGGCCAGCTCGGTCACCGGCTCCGCCGACGCGCCGGCCTGCTCGTCGTCGACCGCGGAGAGCAGCGCGGCCAGCTCCTCGGGGAACCGGCGCACCAGGCCCTCGGCGTCGGGCAGCGACTCGCTGCAGGCGATGACGCCGACGTGCACCCGGCCGTTGTTCGACATCACGGTGATGTTGAGCCCGGCACCGTGGAAGACCGGCCCCAGCGGGTAGAGCCCGTCGATCCGGGCGTCCATGAAGTAGAGCGGCACCGGCGGGCCCGGGACGTTGGAGATCACCAGGTTGTGCACCACCGGGTGCAGCTCGGGGAGCTTGAGGCCGGCGTAGGTGCGCACGGCGAGCCCGAAGGTCCGCGGGGCGGCGAACTCGGCCCAGTCCTGCAGCGAGTCCGCGCTGATCGCGGCGTGGTGGTCCTTGGCGTGCTGGTTGCGGGCGGCCAGGTCACGCAGCCGCTCGAGCGCGTCGGCGGTGTCCGTGCCGAGCTTCGCGAACAGCGCGGAGACCTTGTTGGCTCCCCCGGACCGCTGCGACTTGTCGCGGACCGAGACCGGGACGGTCGCCAGGAGCGAGTGCTCCGGGAGCTCGCCGCGGTCCTCGAGGTAGGAGCGCAGCGCCCCGCCGGCCACGGTGAGGACGACGTCGTTGACGGTGGTGCCGGTCGCGGTCTTGACCTTGCGCACGTCCCCCAGCGACAGGTCCGCGAACGCGATCACCCGGTGGCTGGTGATGGTGCCGTTGAACGACGTCCGCGGTGCCGTGAAGGGCGCCGCCATCGCGGTGCCCGTGCGGGCCCGGCCGACGGTGCGGGTGACCATCTGCACCGAGGGCGTGACCAGACGGAACGCGTTCAGCGGTCGGGTGACGAAGCTCGCCACGCCCCGCCCGAACAGCTCGGCCTGGCCGGGGTCGCGACGGGCGCGCTGCCGTTCGGCCGGCGCCATCGGCGCGGCCCCCGGCTCCAGGCTGCACAGGTGCGAGATCAGGTTCGCGCCCGAGACGCCGTCCACCGTCGCGTGGTGCATCTTCGAGAAGACGACGACCCGGTCGCCGTACCCCTCGATCACCCACATCTCCCACAGCGGCCGGGAGCGGTCCAGCGGCAGGCCGGCGAGGTGGCCGGTCAGCTCGACGAGCTCGTCGTAGCCGCCCGGCGCGGGCAGCGCGAGCCGGTGCACGTGCCGGTCGATGTCGAAGTGCCGGTCCTGCACCCAGATCGGGTGGTCGATGCCCATCGGGACCTTGCGGAGCTTGCGCGTGAACTCCGGGACGTCGCGCACCCGGCGCTCGAGCTCGTCACGGAAGGCGGGGTAGGAGTAGCCGTCCGGCATCGTGCTCGGGTCCAGCACGATCACCCCGCACACGTGCATCAGCTGGGCGGGCGTCTCCAGGTAGAGGAAGCTCGCGTCGAGGCCTGACAGCCGCTCCATGACATCCTTCCGGGCGCTCGTGACGACGGGTCTGACGACGGATCTGTAACGTGTTCCAGTCCTTCAACGAGGCACCTTAGTCCGCGACACGCGTGACCGCTCTCTCACGACTGGTCGGTCCGGACCGGTGCCACGAACGGAAACACGTTCTACATTTGTCGTATGGGCATCCTCCGCCGCCAGGTCGTCACCGCCGCCCTCACCGCGAACGCGATCCGACCGGTGCCCGGCTTCCGGGCCGGCATCCCGGCGTTCGCCGCGGGCTGGCTGACCTCCGAGCTGGCCCCGCACCTGCTCGCCCTGACCGCGACCGACGCCGCCGTCCACGCCGCGACCACCCGGCGCGGCCGCCGGTCCCGCAGCCGCGCCGGACTCGCGCTCGCCGCCCTCAACATCGCGGGCCAGGCGTTCCTGGTCGACCAGGCGCGGCGGGTGCGGAAGGAGGCCGAGGACGCGCTCGTCGAGGGCATCGGCGCGGACTACGTCGAGCAGCTCGATGCCCTCCCGACCCCGGCCGACCTGGCCACGCCCTGGCGGCAGCTCGTCAACCCGTTCCGGATGCGCAACGCGGAGGTGGTCGTCGAGCGCAACGTCGCCTACGCCCCCGAGCACGGCAAGCGCGGCCTGCTCGACGTCTACCGTCCAGCCACGGCCACGACCGAGCGCGCCCCCGTGCTGCTGCAGGTGCACGGCGGCGGCTGGACGATCGGCAGCAAGGACGAGCAGGGCATCCCCCTGATGCAGCACCTCGCCGCCAAGGGCTGGATCTGCGTGGCGATCAACTACCGGCTCGCCCCCCGCGACCCGTTCCCCGCGCAGATCGTCGACGTCAAGCGGGCCATCGCCTGGATCCGTGAGCACATCGCCGAGTACGGCGGCGACCCGGACTACATCGCGATCACCGGCGGCTCGGCCGGCGGCCACCTGACCGCGCTCGCCGCCGTCACGCCCAACGACCCGGCGTACCAACCGGGGTTCGAGGACGCCGACACCAGCGTGGCGGTCGCCGTCCCGCACTACGGCGTCTACGACTTCTCCGGCTGCACGGGCCTGCGCAGCGCCGAGCTGATGCGCGACCGGTTCCTGGCGCCCCGGATCGTGCAGCGCAGCTGGACCGAGGACCCCGAGGTCTTCCGGGCGGGTACGCCGTTGCTCCGGATCACCAAGGAGGCGCCGGACTTCTTCGTGCTGCACGGCGCGCACGACTCGCTCGTGGCGGTGGAGCAGGCCCGCCTGTTCGTGGCGCGGCTGCGGGAGGTGTCGGGGGCGACCGTCGTCTACGCCGAGCTCCCCGGCGCCCAGCACGCCTTCGACGTGTTCCCCTCGATCCGCAGCGCCCACGTCGTGCGGGCGATCGACCGCTACCTGCACTGGCACTGGAACGGCTGGCGTCGCGAGCACGACGCGCGGACCATGGACGCCGACGCCGGGACGGGCGCTACAGCACCAGGAAGGCCGACGCGGCCACGAGGATGAGCCCGGCGAGCTCCACCAGGCCGATGCGGGCGGGCCGCCAGGTCGGGTCGTGCCACCAGATCGCCCGCCCCGCGAGCAGCACGAAGGGGACGGCCAGCCACCACGAGGCGTCCGCCGCGACGCACGCAGCCACCACGACGAGCGGTGACACGACGGCGACCAGGCGGGACGCCGTCGTGTAGGCCGGGTTGGCACGCTCGCGGATCAGCGACTTCACGTGCAGCGTCGAGCCGACCAGCGCGAGCGCGGTGACGAGCATCGCGAGCAGCACGGACGGGGCCGTCATCGCCGCCGTCGGCAGCCGCAGTCCCGATGCGCCGGCGACCACGCCGGCGACCACGCCGGCGACCACGGGGACCAGCAGCACGCACTCCACCACCAGGACCAGGTCGTTCCCGATCGAGCGCTCCCGGCGACGCCGCGCCTGCTGCAGGTTGACCGCGAAGAGCGCGAGGTAGGCGAGCAGCACCCACACGAGCCACCGGTGGGTCGCCAGCAGCGAGGCTCCGGCGACCACGCACGGCGGCGTCCACACCAGGGCTGCCCTCCGGAACCGCTCGGGCCGCCGGGCGGTCAGCAGCCCCGTGACCGCCCAGCTGCACGGGTAGGCCGCGACCCAGGCGGCCGCGAGCACGAGCACCCACGGCGACCAGCCCGCCGCGGCCACGCCGAGGAGGAGGGGCAGCGCGAGGAAGCCCCAGGCACCGTGCTGCGGAGGCACCACCGGGGCACGCCGCGGCCGTCGGGCGGCGGTGGCGCGGTGCTGGGTCCGGGTGGGCACAGCACCAGCGTCCGCGCGCAGGCCCGGACGTCCACCGGTCCGGCGACCCGACCTCGCGGGACGTTGGTCCCGGTCACCCCCCGCCCCACCGCCCTGCGGAGCGGTCAGCGCGTCGGCCCGACGCCGTCCTCGACGTAGTCCTCGTCGCCGATCGCGAGCACCTGCGGCACCTCGTCGGCCTTCGCGGCTGTCACCACGAACGTGACCTCGGTGCCCTCGAGGCCGGCGAGCTCCTCGGCGTTCGTCTCGACCGTGCCGTCCCCGTCGAAGTCGGCCAGCGCGGCCGCCGCGAGGTAGTCGGTGTCGCCGACGTCGACGACCGTGTCGCCCACGCACCAGGCCGGTGTCGTCTCGTCACCACAGGCCTGGAGGGTGCCGGCGAGCTCCTCGGTGGCCGGGGCGGTCGACGGCGGGTCGGTCGGGAAGGTCTGCGGCCCGTCGGTCGGGTCGGTCGTCGGCGGGTCGCTCGGGTCGCCGCCGGGGTCGTGCGAGCCGCCGCCGTGCGGGTGGTCGGGCTCGTAGGCGTGGCCGTCGTGGCCGGTGCCGCCGGCCTGCTGGCCGTGCTGGCCCGGCTGGTCGCCGTGCTGTCCCTGCTGGTGGCCCTGGCCGTCACCCTGGCTGTTGCCCTGGCCGTTGCCCTGCTGGCCGTTCCGGTCACCCTGCGACGGCCCGGAGGGCGCCAGCGTGTAGGGCGACATCGCCCGCACGGTCACCGGGACGTCGGGCTGGGAGTAACGACCCGTGCGGTACTGCCGCTCGAGCGCGACCACCTCGGCGACGTACGCCGCCGACGGGTTGTAGCGGTGCAACGCGACGCTCATGCCTTGGCGGGTGTCGAGGCTGCCGGGCGCGGAGCACAGGAAGACGGCCGCACCGAGCGCGGCGTCGTCGATGTCGTCGGCGGAGCGGATCCCGTCACCGTCCGCGTCGACACCGAGCGTGGCCCAGGTCGAGGGCAGGAACTGCATCGGCCCGACCGCCCGGTCCCAGCGCTTGTCGCCGTCGACCCGCCCGGCGTCGGTGTCGGCGACCTTCGAGACCGCACCGCGACCGTCGAGCTCGACCCCGCGGATCAGCGGCTTCGACACACCGTCCTGGCCGAGCCGGGCGCCGTCGTAGCGTCCGTGGTCCGACTCCACGCCACCGATGGCGGCGAGCAGCGTCCACGACAGCCCGCAGGACTCGTCGACGCGGGTCGCCACCGTGGCCGCCCGCTGGTACGCCACGAGCGCGACGACCGGGATCTCGCCGATGTCCGGCGCGGTGCCCGCCTTGGCCAGGGCGTCGCGCACCACCGACACCCGCGCGTCCGAGACGGTCGGGACGGTGGGGACGGACGGCTCCGCCGCGTTCACGATCGTGTCCACCGGCTCCGGCGCGACCTTCTGGATGGGCGCGGGCGTCCGCCACGGCTGGCTGACGATGACGAGGCTCGCCAGCGTCAGCGTCGCGGTCATGGCGAGGCGAACGGGTCGGACGGACAACATGGTGCTTCCAGACTAGACCTGTTGTGGGCGTTCTGGGGCGAAAATCGCCCAAAAGTGCAGTCGTTTCCTCGACATTTGCCCCGCGGTCGCCCGCAGGACGGCTCCGGGTCAGCGCGGCAGCCCCAGGATCCGCTCCCCCGCGACGTTGCGGAGCACCTGGGTGGTCCCCCCGGCGATGGAGAGACAGCGGGTGTTGAGCAGCTCCCAGAGGTCGCGCCGGACTTGCTCGTCGTCGTCGACGAGCACCCGGTCCCCGTGCAGCGCGGCGACCAGCTCGGCGGCGTCCTGGCGGTTGCGGACACCGAGCAGCTTGGCCACGCTCGACTCGGCCCCGGGCCCGTGGCCCGCCAGCGAGCGCATCGTCGAGCGGACGCCCAGCAGGGCGCACACGGTCGCCAGCGCCACTGCGTGCCCGACCCGCACGCGCCCGGCCGCACCGACGCCGTCGGTGGCGAGCGCGACCGCCCGCTCGGTGCTGTGGCTCAGCCGGGTGGAGCCCATCGCGACCCGCTCGTTGGCGAGGGTGGTGCGGGCCAGCCGCCACCCGTCGTCGACCTCGCCGACCACCAGGTCGTCGGGCACGAAGACGTCGTCGAGGAAGACCTCGTTGAACAGCGCGTGGCCGGTGATCTCGCGCAACGGCCGGACGTCGATACCGGGGCTGTTCCTCATGTCGACCAGGAAGTAGGTGATCCCGCGGTGCTTGGGCGCGTCCGGGTTCGTGCGGGCCAGGCAGATGCCCCAGTCGGCGCGCTCGGCCACCGAGTTCCAGACCTTCTGCCCGGTCAGCCGCCAGCCACCGTCGACCTTGACGGCCCGGGTGCGCAGGGAGGCCAGGTCCGACCCGGCGTCCGGCTCGGAGAAGAGCTGGCACCACACGAGGTCGCCGAGCAGCGAGGGCCGCACGAAGCGCTCGCGCTGCTCGTCGGTGCCGTGCTCGAGGATCGTCGGGAGCGCCCAGCCGGCGATCACCAGGTCGGGGCGCGCCACGCCGGCCCGGTCGAGCTCCTGGTCGATCACGACCTGGGTGACCGGGTCGGCACCGAGGCCGTACGGCGCCGGCCAGTGCGCTGCGAGGTAGCCGGTCTCGACGAACGCCGCCCGTCGCTCCGCCTCGGGCGCTGCGGCGATCCGCTCGACGGTCGCCCGCACCTCGGCGCGCACCGCCTCGTCGCGACCGCCCAGGTCGAGCTCCACCCGGCGCCGGACGCCCCCGACCGCCGCCGCAGTCAGGCGGTCCGCCGCCTCGTCGCCGTCGCCGGCGAGCGCGCGGAGCGCCAGCGCGCGACGGAGGTAGAGGTGGGCGTCGTGCTCGTAGGTGAAGCCGATCCCGCCCAGCACCTGGATGCAGGTCTTGGCGACCTCGACGGCCCCGTCGAAGGCGGTGGCGACCGCGACGTCGGCGGCGAACGCCCACTGCTGCTCGTCCGAGCCGGCCGCGGAGGCGACGTCCCAGGCGGTCGCGGTGACCGCCTCGGCGGTCTCGAGCATCTCGGCGCACAGGTGCTTGACCGCCTGGAAGCTTCCGATCTTCTGCCCGAACTGCTCGCGCACCTTCGCGTGCTCGACCGCCGTCGCCAGGCACCAGCGCGCGACACCGGCCGCCTCGGCGGCGGCCAGGGTCACCGCCGTACGCCGCACGCGGTCGGTCGTCACGTGGACGGGTTCGCCGGCGGTCGGGTCCAGCACCCGGGCGCGGCCGTACCGACGACTCAGGTCCAGGCCGGTCTGCGCGGTCAGCTCGACCGCGTCGCGCGGGAGCAGCCGCCAGCCGCCGTCCACCTCGGCGAGCAGGTGCGCGGCGGACGGGGCGTCCCAGACCAGGTCGTCGAGCACCAGGCCGACGACGCCGTCCTCCGGCAGCCGCCCGAGCAGCAGCGAGACCGCCGCCGGCCCGAGCAGCGGGCCGGGGACCAGCTCGTGGGCGCAGGCCTCGAGGGCCACGGCCAGGTCGAGCACCGTGCCTCCGCCTCCGGCCGGCTCGGGCACCGCGATCGTGGGCACGCCCATCTCGGTGAGCGCCTCCCACGCCGTCGCGAAGGCGGCACCGGCGTCACCCTCCGCGGCCCGGGCGAGGTCGCGCCCGGCCAGGTCGGCGGCCCACTTGCGCAGGCTGGACGCCAGCTCGACGTGCTCCTCGGAGATCCCGATGGACATGCCACTCCTCGCGGGCCGCAGAACTAGAACGTGTTCCAATACTACTAGAGTCGCGCGGGTGACCGACATGCCCGCGGACCTGCCCCCGGAGTGGCTGAGCCACGCCCTCGCCGCGAAGGGCTTCATGCCCGAGGACGAGGGGCTGCTGCTGCACCGGTACGCGCGCGAGCGCCTCCCCCACGGCCCGGCGCTCGAGGTCGGGACCTACTGCGGCAAGTCCGCGATCTACCTCGGCGCCGCCGCCCGCGAGGTCGGCGGCACGGTCTTCACGGTCGACCACCACCGCGGCTCGGAGGAGAACCAGGCCGGCTGGGAGCACCACGACCCCTCGCTCGTCGACGACGAGTCCGGCCTGATGGACACCCTGCCGGTCTTCCGCCGGACGATCGCGCGCGCCGGCCTGGAGGACCAGGTGGTCGCAGTGGTCGGGAGGAGCACGACGGTCAGTGCGCACTGGCGCACGCCGCTCTCGCTGCTCTTCATCGACGGCGGGCACGCCGAGGTGCACGCGCAGAACGACTACTCCGGCTGGGCGCCGTGGGTGGCGCGCGACGGGCTGCTCGTCATCCACGACGTCTTCCCCGACCCGGCCGACGGCGGGCAGCCGCCGTACCACGTGTTCCTGCGCGCGCTCGAGAGCGGCGCCTTCACCGAGGTGGAGGCGCTGGGCTCGATGCGGGTGCTACGACGGACGGCCGGGGACGCTGGAGACCGAGTCGGCTGACGGGCAGCCGCACTCCAGCCCGAGCTCGGCGAAGTGCGGCGCCAGCGAGGTGCCGCGGTAGATCCCGGACCCGGCGGTGCTGTGCCCGGCGACCTCGCCGAGCGCGTCGACGGCGAGGATGACCGCGGCCGCGGTGTAGGTCGTGTGCTCGACCGGCCAGAAGACGTTGCGCGGCTCGTCGGTGAGCGACTGGTCGCCGTAGACCCAGCCGGTCCAGTAGCGGCCGTCGCTCTCGCGCAGCATCTGCATGTCCTTGACCAGCGTCAGCGCGCGCCGGTGGTCGCCGAGCATGTCGAGCGCCATCGCGAGCTCGCAGGTCTCCGCTCCGGTCACCCACGGGTTGCTGTCGACGCAGTGGATGCCCATCCCCGGGACGACGAACTCGTCCCACCTGCTCGCGAGCAGGTCGAACGCGGCCTGGCCGCGGACCGCGCCCCCGAGCACCGGGTAGTACCAGTCCATCGAGTACGTCGACTTGTCCTCGAACAGGTCCCGGTGCTCCCGCACGGCGTGCCCGAGCCGGCCGCCGGCGAGCTCCCACTCCGGCTGCGGCTCGTCGAGCAGGTCGGCGAGCGCGACGCCGGCGCGCAGCGACTGGTAGATGCTCGAGTTGCCGGTGAGCAGGCAGTAGTCCTCGGTGGGCGTGTAGTTGATGCCGCCCCACGACACCTGCTGCGAGACGACCCAACCGAGCGCGGCGCGCACCATCGGCCAGTGCTCGCGCACGAAGTCGATGTCGCGGCGCACCAGCCAGTGGTGCCACAGCCCGACGGCGACGTACGCCGTCATGTTGACGTCGCCGCGGTCGTCGGCGGGCTCGCCCCCGACGATCTTCATCGGGAAGGACCCGTCCGCGTGCTGCATGGTCGGGATCCAGGCGTAGGCGCGCTCGGCGGCCTCGACCTGGCCACCGACGAGCATCGCCATCGCGCCCTCGACGTGGTTCCAGATGTCGACGTGCTCGCCGATGGTCCACGGGATCGCGCCCCAGGGCTCCTGCATCGCCGCGATCGACGCCGCGGACTCGGCGACCTGCTCGGCGGTGAGGATCCCGTCGACGTACGGGATCCTGGCGAGGGCGGGGCTCACGAAGCGTCCGGCTTGCGGAAGTAGAGCACCATGCTCTTGCCGATGACCGGGTCGATCAGGCGGGACGCGTACTGGAGCACCTTGGGCTGCTTCATGATCTCCCAGACCAGCAGCTTGTGGTAGGTCCGCGCGAGAACGTGCTCGTCGTTGGAGACGCCGACCGCGCTCTTGATCCACCAGTACGGCGCGTGCAGGCCGTGGGCGTGGCTCTTGCCCTCGAAGATCATCGCGTCGCCCGGTGTGCCGTCGTTGGGCCGCCCGGCCTTGGTGACCTTGTCGATCAGCTCGTGGTCGGTGTAGATCCGGACATGGCCGCCCGGGGCGTTGTGGTAGTCGTCGGACAGCCGCCAGTTGATGACCTCCGGCAGCCAGCGCGGCACCGAGATCGCCATCGTGCCGCCGGGCCGCAGCACCCGGACCAGCTCCTTGATCGCGTCGACGTCGGCGTGGATGTGCTCGAGCACCTCCGCGGCGACGATGCGGTCGAACTCGCCGTCGGCGAACGGCAGCTCGAGGGCGTCACCCTGCTTGATGTCGGCCGCGGCCCCCGCGGGGACCTCGCCCTGCTCCTTCATCGCGCCGAAGATCTCGAGCACGCCGGCGAGCTCGTCGGCGTCCAGGTCGAACGCCACGACGTCGGCGCCCCGGCGGTACATCTCGAAGGCGTGGCGGCCGCCGCCCGCGCCCATGTCCAGCACCCGCTCCCCCGGGCGCAGCCCGAGGCGGTCGAAGTCAACGGTGAGCACTGGTCTCCCTCTCCTGCTCGTAGTCGGCGATCACGTCCTCGTAGGCGGCCGCGACCTTCTGCGCGACGGCGCGCCAGCTGAACAGCTCCTGGACCCGGCGGCGGCCGGCGGCGCCGTACCGCTCCCGGCGCTCGGGGTCGTCGAGCATGGCCGCGATGGCCTTCTCGAGCTCGCCCACGTCACCGGGGGTGACCAGGTCGGCGCACAGCCCGTCGGGCCCGACGACCTCGGGGATGGCGCCGGCGTCGGAGACGACCAGCGGCGTGCCGCAGGCCATCAGCTCGGCGGTCGGCAACGAGAAGCCCTCGTAGAGCGAGGGCACGCACGCCAGCTCGGCCGAGCCCATCAGCTCCACCAGCTCGGCGTCGCTGATGCCGTGCACGAAGCGGACCGAGTCGCCGATGGAGAGCTTGTCGATGAGCTTCTCGGTGCGCCCGCCGGCCGTCGGCTTGGTGACGAGGAGCAGCTCGAGTTCGCGCTCGGTGCGCAGCTTGGCGAACGCCTCGAGCAGCGTCGCGATCCCCTTCATCGGGGCGTCGGCGCTGGCCATCGCCATGATCCGGCCCGGCACGCGCGGCTTGGTCGGCGGGACGAACGCGTCGTCGACGCCGAGGAGGATGACCTCCATCCGGGCCGGGTCGACCCCGAAGTCCCGGGCGATGTCGCGCTTGGAGGTCTCCGAGGGCGTGAGGATCTTGCGTGCCTGGCGCGCGACCTTGGCCTGCATCCGCACGAAGCCGTACCAGCGGCTCAGCGTGAACTTGCGCCACGGGTTGCGCACCGAGGCGATGTCGATGCGGCGGTCGTAGCTGATCGGGTGGTGCAGCGTCGTGATGAGCGGGAGCCCGAGCTTCTCGATCTCGAGCATCCCGTAGCCGAGCACCTGGTTGTCGTGGACGATGTCGAACTCGTCGACGCGGTCCCTCAGCGCGCGCACCGCGCGCAGGCTGAAGGTCTTGGGCTCGGGGAAGCCCGCCGCGCACATGGTCGCGAACTCCTCGACGTCGATGCGGTCGCGGAACTCCTTGAGCTTGGGCACCCGGAACGGGTCGGGCTCGCGGTAGAGGTCCAGGCTCGGGAGCTTGGTGAGCGCCACGCCGGGGTCGAGGTCCGGGTAGGGCTGGCCGGAGAACACCTCCACCGTGTGGCCGAGGTTCGTCAGCTCGCGGCTCAGGTGCCGGATGTAGATCCCCTGCCCCCCGCAGTGAGGCTTGCTTCGGTAGGACAGCAGAGCGACCCGCATCCGCACCTCTCTCTTGCACCGCCAGGACGTCCGGCGACCGGGGTCGGGTGCGCGGGAACGCGCCGTACCGACGAAACTGGAACGTGTTCCTAATCTAGTCCACGGATTGCTAGCCTAGTGCGCCATCCCACCAGGTCCGTCCCCGGTTCTCTAGACTCGGCGGACCGACCGCCGTCGGGACCACGACACCTGACCACAGGAGACCGCGTGACCAGCGCCAACTCGACCAACTCGCTGGCGGTCGAGGACCTCGGCTCCGCTGCCCAGCGGGACCGGCGCAAGCGGATCCTCGACGCCACGATCGCGCTCGCGTCGCAGGGTGGTTTCGACGCCGTGCAGATGCGGGCGGTCGCCGAGCGCGCCGACGTCGCCCTGGGCACGCTGTACCGCTACTTCCCGTCCAAGATCCACCTGCTGGTCTCCGCGCTCCAGCGCGAGTTCGAGCGCACCGAGGTGGCGCTCCGCGACAAGCCCCTGGAGGGCGACACCACCGCCGAGCGGGTCATCGCCGTCCTCAAGCGCACCACGCGCGGGATGCAGAGCGACCCCCAGCTCACCGAGGCGCTCACCCGCGCGTTCATGTTCGCCGACGCCTCGGTCGCGGCCGAGATCCACCAGGTCGGCATGCTGCTCACCTCGATGCTGACGCAGGCGATGTACCCCGAGGGCCACGCCGAGGTCACCGACGAGGACGTCCAGATCGCCCGCGTCATCGGCGACGTGTGGCTCTCCGCCCTCGTCGGCTGGGTGACCGGCCGCAACTCCGCCGCCGAGACCGGCCAGCAGATCGAGGTCGCGGTCAAGCTGCTGCTGCGCGACTGACCGCGCGGCTCCTCGGGTCAGGCGGGACCCTCGGCGTCCGAGAGCGTGATCTCCACCATCAGCTCGTCGGCGATCGCCTCGAGCATCGACCGCAGGTCGTCGGTGCTGGTGGACGTCGGCGCCTCGAGCACCGCCCGCACCTCGAACAGGTGCCCCCCGGCCATCGGCGCCTCGCGGACGTCGGTGCTCAGCTCCTCGATCCCGATCTGCTCGGCCGCCAGCGCCGTCGAGATCTCGGCCACGATGCCGGGACGGTCGGCGCCGAGCAGCTCGAGGGTGAGCCGCAGCGAGGGCTCCTCGACCGGCACGTCGGTCCGCTCGGGGGTCACCAGCAGCCCGGACTCCTCGAGCGCCGTCAGGTCCGCGACGAGCGCGTCGGCCCGGTCGTCGGCGACCTCCACCAGCAGGATGCCGGCGAACTTGCCGCCCAGGCGGGCCATCTGGCTGCGCTTCCAGCTGGCGCCGTGGCTGCTGATCGTCTCCGAGAGGTCGGAGACCAGGCCCGGTCGGTCGTCGCCGATGCAGGTGAGCGTGAAGGTGGCCATGGCCGCAGGCTAGGGGGTCCGGCCCTCTCCGCGCGTGTACCATGTGGTACATGAGCCGGAAGTTCGTGACCTCCCGACACATCGACGCGCCCACCGGTCCGGTGTGGCAGGTGCTCTTCGACGTCGCCCGCTGGCCGGAGTGGCTGCCCACGGTCGACAGCGTCGAGCGCCTCGACGACGGTCCGGTCCAGGTCGGCTCGCGGGCCGAGGTCCGGCAGCCCCGGCTGCCCCGCGCGGTGTGGGAGGTGACCGAGGTGGTGGAGGGCCGGAGCTTCACCTGGGAGGCCACCGGGCCCGGGATGCGGACGATCGGCCGGCACGAGGTGGTCCCCGACGGCGCCGGCTCCCTGGTCACCCTAGGCATCGAGCAGATCGGGCCGGTCGGCGCCGTGGCGGCGCTCGTCTGGCGCCGGCTGACGCAGCGCTACATCGAGCTCGAGGCCCAGAGCCTGGACGCGCGGGTCACCGGCGACCGGACCCCGTGACCGAGCCGGAGCGGGCCGCGACCGGGCGCGAGCGGCTGCTCGAGGCCGCGATCGACCACTTCGGCCGGCACGGCATCGGCGACACGAGCCTGCGCGGGATCGCCGAGGCGCTCGGCACCAGCCACCGGATGCTGATCTACCACTTCGGGTCGCGCGAGGGCCTGCTCGCCGAGGTCACGCGCGAGGTCGAGGCCCGGCAGCGCGCGGTCATGACCGCGACGTACGACACCGACCTCCCGCCGCTCGAGGCCGGCGCGAAGTACTGGGAGGAGACGGTCGAGGCGACGCTGCGCTACGGCCCGCTGTTCTTCGAGCTGGCGGCGCACGCCATGCAGGGCAAGGAGCACGCTGCGGCGCTCCGCGAGGAGCTGATCGCCGCCTGGCTGCCCTCGGTCACCGACCTCTGCCGCGCCATCGGGATCCCCGAGGAGCAGGCCGAGACCCATGCGCGCCTCGCCCTCGGCGCCGCGCGTGGCCTCCTGCTCGACCTGCTCGTCTGCGGCGAGCGCGAGCAGGTCGCCCGAGCGGCGGACCTGCTCAACCGCCTGCTCCTGCTCTCCGCCGAGGTGGGCGGCGTGGGCGGCGCCGGCTGACCCGCGGCAGCTGCCCTCCTCGGCGCGGACGACGGGTCGGCGACGATCTGCAGCAGCCCGGGGTACGCGAGGTCATCGGAACCAGGTGTCGCTCGACGCGATGCGCTGCAGCTGCGACAGGTCGAAGGGCGGCTCCGCAGCGGTCGCGGGACCGTCCTTGCCCGGTCCGTTGTAGGCCATCACGAGCACGTCCCAGCCGTCGGGCCGGAAGACGGTCACCGCCCGGAACCGGGTGCCCCCGTCGACCGCGGGGTTGGTGGCACTCGACCGGGCGAGAACCGTGCCCTCGGGCCCGGGTCGGCACCGGGCCGCACCCTCCTGCTCGGCGCAGCGACGCCCGGGTTCCCGGACCCGGTGGCCCGTCACGTAGTCGTCCGGGGTGAGGCCGACTCGGACGCCGAAGCCGTTCCAGGTGAAGTCGACGACCGGGGCCGCGTCGGGTCCCGACTTCGGCCCGGGCGCGCTCACCGTCCCGGGCTCCAGCGAGGCGAACGTGGTCGGCACCTGGTCGGTCGTCACGGCCAGGTCGACCGGGCGGACCGGTCCGGGGTCGGCGGACTCCGCGGAGGCCGACCGCGGCGACGGGTTCGCCGGGGCGACACCCCGGGTCCCGGCCCGGCTGGAATCGGCCAGCTCGAAGCCCGCGACCACCAGGAGGACGGCCACAGCGCTGGCGACGACCGCAGCCGCCGACTGACGGCGACGGCGGCGCGCCTGGCCGCGACGCAGCCCGACCGCCACCAGGGAGGGCACGTCGGGCGCCAGGTCCCGGCTCGCGCGGTGGAGCAGGTCTGCCATGTCCCTCTCGTTCACCGGAGGCTCCCTTCGCGCACCCGGGCCAGCGCACGCAGGCTCCGGTTCTTCACCGCCCCTGGCGACAGGTCCAGGCGCTCGGCGGTCTCGGCCACCGACAGGTCCTCGAGGTAGCGCAGGACCAGCACGGCCCGATCCAGCCGGCTGAGCTCGGCCAACGCGTCCTGCAGGCTCATCCGGAGGTCGCTCTGGGCCATCGGGTCCGTGACCGCCGCGGTCTCGGGGACGTCGGCCCAGGGCTGCTCACCGCTGCTGCGCAGCCGGCGCCGGCTGAGGAAGGTCCGTAGCAACGTCTGCTGGGAGTAGGCGTAGGGCGTGTCGATCCGGCGCCATTTCACGAACACCTTGGCCAGGGTCTCCTGCACCAGGTCCTCGGCCCGGTGGCGGTCACCGCACATCGCCCAGGCCTGGCGGTACAGGTCGCCGGCCCGCGCGAGGGCGAACTCCTCGAAGTCCTCGGTCGTACGTCGATGCATGGGTCCTCCCGTCCTTCCCCTTCTGACGCCCGGGGACACCCGGGAGGTCACACCGGACGCGATCCGGCGAGAATTCTCGGATCGGGTGTGACCTCCGGTGGTCCCACGACCTCTCAACCAGACGTACCGGGGCTTCGGCCCGTCCTCACCGTCAGGGAGTACCTCGATGAAGACCGTACGAACGTTCGTGACCGCCGCCCTCGGAGCCGGGCTCGCCCTCAGCCCGTCGAGCGCGCACGCGCATCAGGGAGGCGTCCCCGATCCCTCGGGCGACTCCTACTCGCCGGCCACCGACATCACCCGGCTGCAGGTGCACCACGGGGGGAACCGGGTCACCGCGACGATCACGATGCCGGAGGTGACGGCGCGACGCCTCTCGACGGTCGAGCTGTTGCTCCAGCCGCGCGGCGCGAAGCGTGCCTACGGGGTGACCGTCATGCGCAACCGACGGGGCAAGGTCGTCGACAAGAGCCTGGGCTGGCGGCCGGTGAACAACCCGGTCGAGCCGACGCTGCTGCGCTGCTCGAAGATCCGTACCTCGCTGCACGGCAAGCGCGCCACGGTGTCCGTGGCAACGTCGTGCCTGAGGAAGAGCCGTCCGTCCGACCCGCTCCGGGCCAAGGTGCGCACCATCGACGGCACCATGGACCTCTACGACGCCTACTACGACGACCAGACCCGCTTCACGGGGTACCTCCACCGTGGTCGCACGCAGTCCACTGAGGGGCCTCGGGGGCGGGTGACGGCGAAGAACGGTCTGCTGGTACGCAGCCTGCCCACGATGTTCTCCTCGCGCCAGGGCAAGCTCCAGCACGGGCACGTCTACCCGCTGACCTGCCGGGTCACCGGATCGGTGGTGCACCGGGGCAACGACGAGGACGGTCGCGTGAGCAACGTCTGGTACCGCCTGCCGGGTGCCGCGCGCGAGTGGGTGTCGGCGATGTACGTGCGCCCGATCGGCGGCGCGCCGCCGTACTGCGGAACCGGCCGGACCTACCGGGGTCGCGTCACGACCGCGACGCTCATCCCTCGTGAGGCGCCGACGACCCGGGCGAACTCGCACGGCGGTCTGACCCGGGGCACCCTGGTCCACATCAACTGCAAGCTCCGCGGGCAGGAGGTGCGCGGCAACAGCCTCTGGTACAACCTGCCGCACGGGCTCTGGGTCTCGGCCCGCTACGTCTCGAACGTCGGCGCCGTGCCGGCCTACTGCACCCACTGACGTCTGTCACGAGTGCGGGGTCGACGCGATCGCCGGGGCCGCCCACCCGGCCCGTGGGACGGGTTGGCACCATCGGGCCATGCCCACCACCGCGCGCGAGATCCACCTGGCCTCCCGACCCCAGGGCTGGCCGACGCCCGACGACTTCCGCACCGTGGAGGTCCAGCTGCCGGACCCCGCCGCCGGACAGGTGCTCGTCCGCAACACGTTCATGTCGGTCGACCCCTACATGCGCGGCCGCATGAACGACGTGAAGTCCTACGTGCCGCCGTTCGCGCTCGACGCCCCGCTCGACGGCGGCGCGGTCGGCGAGGTGGTGGCGACGGGCTCCGACGACGTGGCGGTCGGCGACACCGTGCTCCACCAGGCCGGCCGGCGCACCCACGCGCTGCTGCCCGCGTCCGCCGTCCGGCGGCTCGACGTGTCGCGCGCCCCCGCGACGGCGTACCTCGGCGCGCTCGGCATGCCCGGCCTGACGGCGTACGTCGGCCTCACCCGGATCGCGGAGCTGCGCGAGGGCGACACCGTCTTCGTGTCCGGCGCGGCCGGGGCGGTCGGCTCCGCCGTCGGCCAGATCGCGCGGCAGCTCGGCGCCGCGAAGGTGATCGGGTCGGCAGGGACCGCCGAGAAGTGCGCCTGGCTGACCGACGAGCTCGGCTTCGACGTCGCCCTCAACTACAAGGACTCCCCCATCGGCCGCCAGCTGCGCGGGCACGGCCCCGTCGACGTCTACTTCGACAACGTCGGCGGCGACCACCTCGAGGCCGCGATCTTCGCGATGGCCGACTTCGGGCGGATCGCCGCGTGCGGGGCGATCGCCGACTACAACGCCGACGCGCCGGTCCCGGGCCCGCGCAACATGATGATGTTCGTCAGCAAGCGCCTGACCCTGCGCGGCTTCATCGTCACCGACCACGCGGACGCCGCGGGCGAGTTCTACCGCCGGGCTGGCGCGTGGGTGGCGGACGGGTCCCTGAAGTACCAGGAGACCGTCGTCGACGGCCTCGACCACGCCGTCGACGCGTTCCTCGGCCTGCACCGGGGCGACAACACCGGCAAGATGCTCGTCCGCCTCTGACGGCGGGACGCCAGGTCCTAGGTCGCCGTCCGGAGCGCTGTGCGCGCCAGACGGAGCACGACACCCTTGGCCATCAGCCGCGGGTAGTGCTGCCCGCCGTCCACGAACACGTCGCGGGTACGCATCCCCGTGACCCGCACGACGGTCGCGCCGTCCCGGGCCACGACGGCGTAGCCGTTCGACTTCAGGTTGCCGACCTGACGAAACCTCCAGGTCACGCTCTGGCTGCCCACCCGGGCCGCGGGCGTCCTGGTCCGCCAGGTGGTGTCGATCCCGTCGCAGTCGGTGCACACCCACTCGACCACCCGGGGGCAGCGCCGCGGGTAGGACGCGTTGCGCTGGACGGCGTGGCGGGCCGCCGCGACGTCGGCGTAGGTGAGGACGCCGATCTCCGCGGACGTGTAGACGGATCGGGGCATCCCCATCTCCCGACCGCTGTACCACCGCACCCGGACGTCGTCGTACGCCAGCATCTGCTGGTCCGACCGGCAGTCACGCGGTCGCGCCCCGAGCTTCGTGAGGTCGCCCGGGGAGGTCCGCCAGTGCCCCGTGCCGTCCATGGTCTGCTTGACGACCGCCTTCGACGGGAAGGCGGAGAGCGGGATCGTCGCCCCTGACGGCGCCGGCTCGAGGACGACGCCCAGGAGGGCGACGACGGCGACCAGGGCGATGCGCGCACGCGTGGCGGGACGGGTCGTGCTCCAGGTCCTCATGGTGCTCATTCTGCTCCTCGGAACGGGAGAGGGCCCGGACATGCTGGCCTGCGGCCGCGGCCCGGCCCTAGGGTTTCGGCTGGCACCGGAGGAGGGTGACACGGACGATGGAGACGACCTCGGACGAGCCGGCGGTCCTCGCGGCCGGCATCGTGAAGTCGTTCGGGGACGTCCACGCGGTCCGGGGCATCGACCTGCGCGTCGAACGGGGCGAGGTGTTCGCGATCCTCGGCCCCAACGGGGCGGGGAAGACCACCACGCTGGAGATCCTCGAGGGCTACCAGCGGGCCGACGCCGGCTCGGTGCGGGTCCTCGGTCTCGACCCCGGCTCCCAGCGCCCGGCCCTGAAGCCGCGGATCGGCATCGTGCTCCAGGCGACCGGGGTCGACAACTACCTCACCGTCGCCGAGTCCATCGCCATGTACTCGGGTTACTACCCGCACCCCCGTCCCGTGGACGAGGTGATCGAGCTCGTCGGACTGACTGCGAAGCGCAACGCCCGGGTGGTCAGGCTCTCCGGTGGGCAGCAGCGGCGCCTCGACGTCGCCATCGCCCTGGCCGGAGACCCGGAGCTGCTGTTCCTCGACGAGCCGACCACGGGGTTCGACCCGTCGGCCCGGCAGGAGGCCTGGGAGGTGGTCCGAGGCCTGTCCGCCCTCGGCAAGACGGTGCTCCTGACCACCCACTACATGGACGAGGCGCAGAACCTCGCCGACCGGGTCGCGGTCGTGGTCGGCGGCCGGATCGTCGCCGAGGGCACCCCGTCGACGCTCGGCGGCCGGGACGCGCTCCATCCCACGGTCCGCTTCGAGCTGCCCGCCGGGGTGGCCACGCCCGAGTGGCTGGGCCCGGTCACCCGGACCGACGGCCACGTCGACCTCGTCCCCGACGACCTCGTCGTGACCCTGCACCGGCTGACCGCGTGGGCGCTGGAGACCGGCGTACCGATGGAGCGGCTCGAGATCCGACGACCCAGCCTGGAGGACGTCTACCTGTCACTGGTCGGCGACCCCGGACCGGACGTCCGCACCGACGGGAGCGCCCGATGAACGCGGCCCGGCTGACGCTCTTCCAGATGCGCTACGTCAACAAGGCGTTCTGGCGCAACCCCGCCTCCGCCTTCTTCACCTTCGCGTTCCCTCTCATGTTCCTCGTGATCTTCACCGCCCTGCTCGGCGAGGGCGAGGTCCACGTCGGCGGCCGCACGATCCACCAGTCGACCTACTACGTCGCGGAGATGGCCGCCTTCGCCGTGATCACCGCCTGCTTCAACAACGTCGCGATCGGGATGACCTTCCAGCGCGACTCGGGCGTGCTGAAGCGGATCGACGGCACCCCGCTGCCGAGCGGGGTCTACCTGACGGCGCGGGTGCTGCACGCCCTGGTCGTCTCGCTGCTGCTGGTCGGGATCACCGTGGCCTTCGGGCACTTCTTCTACAGCGCGGACATCCCCACCGGCGCGACCCTGTGGCGGTTCCTCGTCATGCTGGTCGTCGGCGCCTGCGCCTTCTGCGCCCTCGGCTTCGCGATCACCGCCGTCATCCCGAACGCCGACGCCGCTGCCCCGATCGTGAACGCCGCCATCCTCCCGCTGCTGTTCCTGTCCGGTGTCTTCATCCCGATCGGCGACGACGCCCCCGACTGGATCACGTGGACCGGCGACGTGTTCCCGGTGCGGCACTTCGCCCAGGGGATGCAGGCGGCCTTCCTCGGCAACCCCTTCAGCTGGAGCGACGTGCTCGTCGTCGCGCTCTGGGGCGTGGCCGGCCTGCTCGTCGCGCTGCGGTTCTTCAGCTGGGAGCCGCGTCGCTAGGAGCGAGGCCGCTCAGCCCGCCGGCTGGGCGGCCAGGTGGTCGGCGACCGACCGCAGCACGTCGTACGTCTCCTGCTCGTCCTGGTCGGTGCCGTAGTCGCTGAGCTTGACGATGACAGTCCCGGTCTCGGGGTTGACGTAGGTGTACTGACCGTAGACGCCCAGCATGGAGAGGTCGGCGCCGTCGCCGCCGGGCGGGTGCCACCACTGCGCGCTGTACGGCCAGCCGTCCACCTCGAGCGGCGCCGGCGTCTCGATCCGCGTGATCCACGAGCGCGGCACGACCTGCTGGTCGCCGACCCGGCCGTCGTCGAGGACCATCTGGCCGACCCGGGCGAAGTCCCGGGCGGTGGCGTTGACGGAGGCGAAGGCCTTCTCGGTCCCGTCCTCCTGGTCGAGGCTCCACCGGGCCGGCGACTCGGCGCCGACGGGCTTCCAGATCCCCTCGGAGAGCAGGTCGGACAGGTTCTGGCCGGTGACCTCGGCCAGGATCAGGCCGAGCGTCTCGGTCTCGACGCTGCGGTAGACCCCCTTCGTGCCGGGCTCGTAGTCGACCGACCGGTTGTCCTTCACGAACCCGGGCAGGTCGGTCGTGAGGAACATCCGCGAGGTCCCCGTGAAGGGCCAGTACTCGTTGTAGACCTCCGAGACGTCGATGCCGGCAGTCATGTCGAGCAGCTCGCGCACCGTGACCTGGTCGTAGGCGGTGCCGGTCTCGTAGTCGGGCAGGAGGTCGACCACGCGGTCGTCCTCCGACAGCTCACCGCGGGCGATGGCCTGCCCGACCAGCAGCGAGACGAGCGACTTGGCCATGGAGAACGACGACTGGAGGGTCGAGTCGTCGTACCCGTCGGCGTACCACTCGTAGGCGAGCTTCCCGTCCTGGAGCACGACGAAGGAGTTGGTGCTCGTGGAGGTGAGGAACTCGTCGAACGGGATCTGCTCGCCCTTCCACGGCACGGTCTCGGGCATCGACGCCGGGGCGCTCTCCAGCGGGCGCGGCTCGCCGGCCTCGATGGTGCGGTAGGGGAAGTAGTCGCCCCACGTCGAGGGCGGCGCGAACTCGAGCCGCGCCAGGGTCTGCGGCGGCGGGAGCTTCATCACCGCCGTCGCGACGAACGCGCCGCCGACGAGGAGCACCAGCACCACCGCCACTGCCACGAGCGCCCGGAGCCAGCGCCTGCGGGTACGGCGGGGCCGCTGGTCGACAGGTAGGGGGGTCTCGGTCACGCTCGGGTCCTTCGCCTTCGACGGACAGGGAGCGGTCCGTCGTCGCTCCGGGGAACCCGAGGTGCGAGCAGCACCCTAGGAGGATGTCCGGGTCGTGTCAGGGGAACGGCCCGGCTCGGCCCGGCCGCTCAGTCCACCAGCTGCGTCATCGGGCGGCTGACCAGCACCTCGTAGCCGTGCCTGCCGAACGAGACCGACCCGGCGCCCTCGGCCAGGGCCTGGACGGCGACGTCACCCGCCCGGTCCATCCGGTGGGCTGCGACCGCGTCGGCCCACAGTGCCGCGCCCAGGACCTCGGGCCGGTCCCGGTCGACGAGGAGGAGCGTGCCGACGCAGCCCGGGCTCGGAGCGACGACGGTGGCGGCGTACCTCTTCATCACCTCGACCAGCCCCGGGTCGGCGGCGTCACCGCCCTCGATCTGGCCGACCCTGACCAGCATCGGCGGCTGCTCGCCGGTCCCGGGCGGAGGGGTCACCGGTCCTCGGAACCGGCTGTAGGCGACCTCGTAGTCCCAGGGCCCCTCGAACTCGACGGGCGTCAGCTTCCTCGTCTCGCCGACGGCCGCGAGGACGGCCGGCCGGGACCTGTCCCGCGACTCCTCGCCGTCCCAGAAGGACACGCCCCGCAGGACCCGCCGCTCGCGGTCGACCACGACGACGACCCCCAGGTAGCCGGGGGTCGCCTCCAGCAGCGGGACGAACGCCGCGCAGATCGCCTCGGTCACCGACCGGTCGTCGAGCTCGCCGCCCGTCATGCGCCACACCCGAGCCACGGGGCGCGGTGCTGACCCGCCCATCCCCACTGACCTCCTCAGCCCCCCGCTGATCGAGGCGAAGGTACACCGGCGCACTCGAGCTCGGAGCCGTTTCGTCACCGGCCCGCTCGACGGGCTCGCCCGGCGTCGCTCAGTAGCCCAGGCCGTGGCCGAGCTCGAAGAGCTCACGGGTCCCGTCGGGGCCCGGGACCGACACCGGCAGCCGGCCGGCCGGGTCCACCTCCCCGAAGAGGACGCGGACCAGCGACTCCACCTGGGCCGCCGTGTAGCCGTAGGTGTCGAGCACGGTCGGCGCCTCGGCGAACGAGGCGACGTCGTACGGGTTGCGCATCGCCGCCACCACGACCGGCGTCCCGGTCGCCAGGAGCGCCCGCACCAACCGGGTCTGGGCCGCGGCGGCAGCGGTCGGCTGCTCGGTCGCGGTGTCGACGGCGTAGGCGTTGTTGGTCGACACGACCACCAGGTCGGCGTCCGGCGCCGCCGCGACCGCGGCGTCGATCGCCGCCGGCGACGGCGTCGTGCCGGACTCGAGGACCTGGGTGGTCGCGCCGCGCGCACCGAGCGCCGTCGCCAGACGCTGGGTCGTGGTCACGCCCCAGCCGGCGACCAGCACGTCGCGCGGGCCGGCGTCCAGCGGCAGCAGCCCGGCGTCGTTCTTGACGAGCGTGGTCGTGCGGTCGGTGATCGCCTGTGCTGTGGCGAGGTGGCCCGCGGAGCCCATCACCTGCACCGCCGCCACCGGGTCGACGAACGGGTGGTCGAACAGCCCGCGGTCGAGCTTGTGCTGGAGGATCCGGCGCACCGAGGCGTCGAGCCGCTTCCGGCCGATCGCCCCGCTGCGGACCGCGTCGAGCACCGCGTCGTACGCCGTGTCCATCTGCGGCGGGATGAGCAGCTGGTCGACCCCGGCGAGCAGCGCCTGCACGGGGGCGACGTCCGGCGGGTACGTCGCCGTCGCCCCGCCCATGTCGAGCGCGTCGGTCACGATCAGCCCGTCGAACCCGAGCTCGCCGCGCAGCAGCCCGGTGAGGATCTTGTGGGACATGGTGGCCGGCACGTCCGGCTCGATCGCCGGCAGCACCACGTGCGCGGTCATGATCGTGTCGACGCCGGCGGCGATCGCCGCGCGGAACGGTGGCAGGTCGATCGTCTCGAGCTCCGCGAGCGTGTGGGTCACCTCGGGCAGCCCGTAGTGGCTGTCCACCCCGGTGTCGCCGTGGCCCGGGAAGTGCTTCGAGACCGCGGAGACGCCGCCGGCGTGGTAGCCGCGCACCTGCGCGTCGACCAGCTCGGAGACCAGCGCCGGGTCGGAGCCGACCGACCGGATCCCGATGACCGGGTTGTTCGGGTTGACGTTGACGTCCGAGACGGGTGCGTAGTCCTGGGTCACGCCGACCGCGGCGAGCTCGCTGCCGATCACCTGGGCGGACCGCCGGGCGTCCACGGCCGAGCGGCCGGCGCCGAGCGCCATGTTGCCGGGCATCTGCGTCGCCGGGGAGCCGAACCGGGCGACCAGCGAGCCACCCTCCTGGTCGACGGAGATCTGCAGCGGGATCCCACGCGGCGGTGCCAGCGCGGCGAGCTGCAGCCCGTTCGAGAGGGTCGCGACCTGGGCCGGGTCGCCGATGTTGTCGTCGTTGTTGCGGGTCGTGAAGTAGATGACCCCGCCGGGCCGGTACTTCGCGATCGCCTGCGCGGGCGTGTCGACGCCGTACAGCCGCTGGTTCACCGCCTTCGCCGTGTCGCTGACGGTGAACGCGTCGCGACCTGCCACCTCGATGACGAAGAGCTGCCCGACCTTCTCGCGCAGCGACAGGTGCCGCAGGAGGTGACGGACCTGGTCGCGGTGCCGGGCGTCGGCGGCGGCACCCCGGCCGCCGGCGGTGGCCGGGGCCGCGGTCGGGCCGAGGGTCGCGGCCAGCGTCAGGGACAGCAGCAGGCCCAGGCCGGCCGCCACCGCCCGGGGCAGGGCCCCCCGCCGGGTGGTGGGTGCTGGCCGAGCAGTCATGGGCGCCTCCGGGCGGGCTGGCCCCCTGGGCAGGAGGATGGGTCGACGGTAAGGGACGGACGCCCGCAGCGTGCGCATTCCGTCGCGGTGCCGGCCGTCTCGCCCGGGGGCGACGGTCTCGACAACCTGCGGAAGCCGTTGGCGCGAGGGGCCGGGGGCGGTTGGATACCCGCATGGCCAACTACTCCGACTTCCAGCTGGGGCTCTACTTCGGCGGGCTCGCGGGCGAGCTGCCGCCGTACCCGCTCACCTTCGCGGGCCTCGAGGCCGCGGCGAGGGAGAAGATGGAGCACCGGCTGTGGGACTACGTCGCCGGCGGCGCGGGCGACGAGCACACGCAGCGGCTGAACGTCCAGGCATTCGAGCGCTGGGGGATCCTGCCGCGGATGCTCTCGGGCGCCGCCGAGCGCGACCTGGGCGTCGAGCTGTTCGGGCACACCCTCCCGGCGCCGGTCTTCCTGGCGCCGATCGGCGTCCTGGGGGTGATGACCGACGACGAGCACGGCGACGTCGCCGCCGCGACGGCCGCGGCGTCGTCCGGCGTGCCGATGGTCGCGTCGACGCTGATGCAGGACCCGATGGAGGACGTGGCCGCCGCCCTGGGCGACACCCCCGGGTTCTTCCAGCTCTACACGCCCAACGACCGCGAGCTCGCCGAGAGCTTCGTCCGCCGCGCCGAGGCGGCCGGCTTCCGCGGCATCGTGGTCACCCTCGACACCTGGACACTCGGCTACCGGCCGCGCGACCTGCAGCACGCGACCTTCCCGCAGCTGCGCGGCTACTGCCTGGCCAACTACTTCTCCGACCCGGTCTTCCGGGCCAAGCTCGCCGCACCGCCGGAGGAGGACCCGGGCGCCGCCGCCATGGCCTGGGCGTTCACCTTCGGGAACCCGAGCCTGTCGTGGGACGACCTCGAGTGGCTGCGCGGCCTCACCGACCTGCCGCTGCTCCTCAAGGGCATCTGCCACCCCGACGACGTCCGCCGGGCCCGCGACGGCGGCGTCGACGGGATCTACTGCTCCAACCACGGCGGCCGGCAGGCCGCGAGCGCCCCCGCGATCGAGATGCTGCCGGCGGTCGTCGACGCCGCGGACGGGATGCCGGTGCTCTTCGACTCCGGGGTGCGCTCGGGAGCCGACGTGGTCAAGGCCCTGGCGCTGGGCGCGACCGCGGTCGGCATCGGCCGCCCCTACGGGTACGGCGCCGTGCTCGGGGGTGCGGCCGGCATCGAGTTCGTCCTCGGCTGCCTGCTCGCGGAGGCCGACCTGACGATGGGGCTCAACGGCTACGCGACCGTCGGCGAGCTCACCCGTGAGGTGCTGGTGCGCCATGGCTGACCCGGTGCGCCAGCCGCAGCGCCAGGGCGAGCGCCGCCTCCCGATGGCGCTCGCGGTGCTGGCGGCCGCCGCGCTCGACCTGATGATCCCGTCCGACTTCACCATCGCGGAGGCGACCCGGCTCGCCTACCCGACGATCCTGGTCCTGCTGCTCCTGCTGCTCGTCCTCGGCGACCCGGGCCGGATCGACCGGGAGCGACCGTGGCTGCGGGTGACGACCGGCGTGATGATCGGGATCATCACGGCGTCCATCGCCGCCTCCGCCGTCCGCCTCGTGGCCGGCCTGCTCGACCACGCCGACTTCGACTCCCCCGGCCAGCTCCTCAGTCTCGGCGCGGCGGTGTGGGCGACCAACGTCATCGCCTTCGCGCTCTGGTACTGGCACCTGGACTCCGGCGGCCCGGTGGCGCGCGCCCGCGGGACCGGCACCGTCCTCCCGGCCTTCCGGTTCCCCGAGCACGACATCGACTCGCTGGTCGAGGCGGGCTGGTACCCGCAGTTCGTCGACTACCTCGCGCTGTCGTTCAACACCGCCACCGCCTTCAGCCCCACGGACGTCTCCGCCATCCGGCACTGGTCGAAGCTCTGGCTGATCGCGGAGTCGGCGATCTCGCTGGTACTCGCCGCCCTGGTGATCGCCCGGGCCGTCAACGTCCTGTAGCGCCCCGCCCGGCCAGTCCGCTCAGCTCGGCGAGCCGGCCGACCCCGCCGGGCAGGTGCTCCTGCAGGCGGGCGAGGGCGTCGTCGAGGGCGGGCGAGCCCGGGTGGTCCGGAGGGACGCGCGACGGGTTGAGCGCCACCCCGTCGGCCCAGGCCTTGACGTCCGGCTCGGCGCCGAAGGAGGCCGAGGCCCGCAACCCCAGGACGTTCATGCGGGCCCAGTCGGTCAGCGTGTTGCCGTACGGCGACGGCGGGCAGAGCCGGTTCTTCTCCGCGTCGTCGTCACGGGTGGCCTCGACGTACCCGACGATCGCCGCGCCGAAGCAGGGGAACCCGGCCCGCACCGGCTGCGGGGTGATCGCCTCCGGGCCCCAGATCGGCACCAGCGGCGGCTGCTTGAGCCCGTCCGCGGCGCAGTCCACGACGAGTGCGTCGTCCGCGACCCCGACCGACCCGTCCACCAGCTCGATCCGGCCGCGGCGGACCGATGTGACGTGGCCGAGCCGGACGATGTCCTCGATCGTGCGCAGCTCATCGAGCTCCCAGGTGCCGAGGGTGGGTGCCTTCGCCATGGTCGGCGTGACCGAGCGGTCGACGCGGTGCATGATGCCGCGCTCCTCGAGGTCGAGGAACAGGTCGGGGAGGGACGCAGCAGCGGCCGACGCGGCCATCATGTCGGCGACCATCCCGAGGTAGATCGCGGGGTCCGGCTGGATCAACGCGCGGTTGAGCATCCACGGGTCGCGCGGGCGCACCCAGCAGATGGCGCCCGGGTCGACACCGCGGGCCAGGAGCCAGATGCACGCGTCGGTCGCGGTCTTGCCCGAGCCCACGACCACGAACTGCCGCGGCGCCTCCTCCAGCCGTGCCAGGTCGTTGACCGGCACGACGCGGGCGCCCTCGGCGACCCCGAACCGGTGGGCCGACTCGGCGGGGATGTCCGGCGACAGGTAGCGGGCGTCGACGACCCGGCAGCGCTCCGGGACGTCGAAGACCTCGCCCGAGACCCGCGAGACGAAGGTGCGGTCACCGCGGTAGTCGCAGCCCGGGAAGAACTCCACCTGGCCGGACGCCAGCATCCGGTGGGTCAGCAGGTCGCTGTAGTAGCTGCAGATCTTCGCCTGGTCGGCCCGCTCGTGGAGGCCTGCCTCCGGCCCGCGCTGCTGGATCCGCCCGCCCCCGAGCACCGTCGACGCGGCACCGTAGAAGGTCGAGGCCTGGTGCAGCCGCACGAACGGGTACGCCGCCAGCCAGTGCCCACCGGCGGCGTGCCGTCGGTCGACGAGCGCGACCCGGACGTCGGCGTGGTCGGTCAGGGCGTCGGTGAAGGCCATCCCGGTCGCACCCGCGCCGACCACCAGGTAGTCGACATCGACCAGCCGTCTCATCCGGACACCCAACCACCGGCGGCGACGGGCGTCCACGCCGGTCTACGACTCCCCCGTCGTCCAGCACCTCACCCCGTCAGCGCGAGCTCCGCGAGGCGTGGGTTCTCGGCGCCGCGGCGGGTCGGCGGCAGCCTGAGGCGTACGGCGTCGCCGGACGTCGCGGCGAACGGGACCTCGTCGGTGTCGGATGGCGAGCTCGCGACCTCGGCAACCGTCTGCCAGCCGCCGGTCCCGTGCACCTGGACCTCGTAGGTCGCCAGCGGTCGGACCAGCCAGCTCAAGGTGGCGTGGTCGACCGTCTGCACGCCGTCGAGCCGGACGGTGTAGGTGCTCGGCGTCGCGGGGTCGGAGGCCGGTCCCCACGCGGTCGCGGGGCTGCCGTCCACCGCCGCCTCGGGCGGTGCGCTCGGGTCGGCGGTCGTGACGTGGGCGGTGGCGGGGCGGCACAGCGCCAGGTCGTCGCTGCCCGCGTGCGGCCAGCGGGTCGGGACGACCAGCGGCTCGCCCGGGGAGAGCTGTTGGGTGCCGCCGGGTGCGTGAACCTGCATCGCCTCGCCCCGCCGCAGGGTGACCGTGGTGCCGCTCGAGCCCAGGTCGACGTCGAAGGTCCGGCCGTGCCACTGGAGCCCGCTCAGCCGGAGCCCGTCGGCGAGCGCCGGCGGCAGCGTCGGGTCGAGCGCGATCCCGTCGGCCCGCCACCGCAGCCCGGAGTAGCCGTAGAGGAACTCCTGGAGGAACCCGCCCTCCCCGGTCAGGAACGTGAACACGCCCTGGCCGCTGCGCGCCTCGGTGAACTGCTCGAAGGGCGCCTTCACGAACGGGTCGACGCTGCGCCGGGTGTAGGTCCAGTCCGCGCACCCCTGGCCGAGCTGGGCCGACACGATGCTGTTCACCGAGTCCGTCATGGCCGGACCGTCCGGGTCGTAGTGCAGCGCGTAGTAGTCGAGGTTGCCGCGGTCGACCCCCGCGGGCTGCGGGTACTCCCAGGGGTAGGTCAGCAGCACCGCGTCGGCCTGCTTGACCTGCTGCTCGGCGTACCCCTCGAACTCGGGGCGTACGCCGGGGATGCCGCCGAGCTGCTGCGGCGGCTGCACCACGAGCCCGTCGGCGACGGTCGCCCACTGCGGCGGCGTGGCCTCCCCGAGCACCGCCGCCGCCTTCCCGGCGAGCCGGAGCGTGGTGGCCGCGGTGGCGTTGGTGTAGACCTCGTCGTCGACCGGCCAGTTCTCCTCGTCGGGGCCCTCGACGTCGGTGATGTGGTAGCCGCCGGGACCCTGCTCGGCGCGGCTCGCCCAGAACTGCGCCGCCCCGCGGAGCACCGGCCAGCCCCGCGTCCGCAGCCAGTCCTCGTCGCCGGTGGCGAGGTAGTACTGCCACTGGGCCAGCGCCACGTCGGCGGTCACGTGCTGCTCCAGGCGACCGGTCTCCGCCCAGGTGGGTGTCACCTCGTCACCGGTCCGGGCGCTCTCCCAGGCGAACCGCATCCCGTCGTAGCCGGTGCTCGCCGCGTTGCGCGCCGCGCCGGCCCGGGTGCGGTAGCGGTAGTCCACGACGGTGCTCGCCTCGTCGGGGTGCTGCGCGAGCAGGGCGGGGTACATCCACGTCTCGGCGTCCCAGAACACGTGGTCGTTGTAGCCGCCGGCGGAGAGGCCGACCGGGCTGATGCTCGCGTCCACGTCGGGCCGCGAGCTGGCGAGGAGGTAGAACATGGCGGCCCGGACCCGGCGCTGGAGCTCGGGCTGGCCCGGGACGACGACGTCGTGGCGCCACTCGGCGCGCCACGCGGTGGCGTTGCCGCGCACGACCGCCCGCGGTGCGAGCCCCGACGCCCGGCGGGCGGCCCCCATCGGCTGGTGCGCGTCCTCGGAGGTGGCGAAGCCGACCACCTTCGTGAAGCGGTAGGTCCGCCCGGCGCGCACATCGACCGTCGCGGTCCGCCGCACCGACATGCCGGCCGACGACGCCGCGACGCGCGTCCCCGCCGGCACCTGGAGCCGTGCGGCCTCGGCGACGACGGTCCCGGTGCCCTTGGCCCGCACGGCGAGCTCGGTGAGCGCCCGCCCGGCGGACGCCCGCACCCTGGAGAGGGCGCCCGGGGTCAGGTCGGCGCCCGCACCGAGGACGTCGCGCACCTGGAGCCGGCCGCTCCACTGCGGGCGGACCTCGAGCGAGACCAGCCCGGTGCGGGCGTGGCCGCGGTCGAGAGCACCTCGTAGGTCAGCCGGGTGCTGCGGCCGCCGCCGGTCACCGTCGCGCTCGTGGTGACCGTCCCGTGCCGCAGGTCCAGCACCTGCCGGTAGCCGCGGCCGTCGGCGGCGTCGAGGACCCGGCCGCCCGCGAGCGCGTCGAGCTGGGTCCACCCGGGCAGGTTGACCGATCCCTGGTGCTGGACTCCCCCGGTGATCGGGTCGGGCACGTCGGCGTAGACCCCGGCGACGTGCGTCTCGGTGGCGATCGGCGTCTCGGCGTACCCGGCCCCGGACGCCGGCACCCGCGTGCCGACGTACCCGTTCCCGACGTAGGCGGGCGCCGCGGCGGCGTCGGACGCGGAGCTCGTGGCCAGCTGCCAGGCGGACCCCCCGGAGGCGGTCGGTGCCGTCGGTGCGGCGGAGGCGGTCGGGGCGAGCCCGGCGGTGGTCAGCCCGGCGAGGGAGGCGGCCAGCACGCCGGCCATCAGGAGACGCATGGACGCCCGTGCCCGTCGCCGGTGCCGATCATGCGTCTCCTGGCACCCGGGTCCATCGGCCCTGCCGGGACGCGGACCGTGCGGCTTGACTGGAGTGGAAGCAGGCGGCGAGGGGGACCCGTGGCACACCAGCGCCCGGCCGGGCACGAGCAGCGACGGCTCCTGGGCGTGCGCACCCCGGGCCGAGTCGCGCTGGCCGTCTTCCGGCTGCCGGTGCGCCTGTACGAGCGCGGCTGGGGCCGGCTCCTGGGGCGCACGTTCCTGCGGCTCGTCCACCCTGGGCGGCGGAGCGGGCGGCTGTACTCGACCGTCGCCATGGTGCTGGCCTCCGACGCGGCCTCGCGTGAGGTGGTCGTCTGCTCGGCGTGGGGCGCCGACGCCGACTGGGTCCGCAACCTCCGGGCCGGGCCGGCCGTCCGCGTGGACGTCGGCAGCGACTCGTTCACGCCGCGACACCGGTTCCTGACCGAGGACGAGGCGGTCGCCGTCGCCGCCGACTTCCGCCGCCGCCACCGCTACCGCCTCCGGCTGATGAGCCGGGTGCTCGGCTGGGGCGACCTCGGCACCGACGACGCGCTGAGGGCGTTCGTGCGGACCCGGCCGTTCGTCGCGCTCCGACCGGCCTGACGGGTCGCGCGCGACGGCCGCCGGCTCGTGACGTCCGGCCCTACCTTCCCGGCCGGCGTCCGCGACAGCATGGACCGGGAGGAGATGAGCGCGATGAGCACGGCGCACCTGCACCGGACCGAGCCGACACGGATGCACGAGGAGGGCCCCGCTGCCGGCAGGGTGTGGCTCTGGTACCTCGCAGCAGCGGCGCTCTTCTTCCTGGTCCCCGCGGTCGGCACCGACCTGCTCGGGCTCCAGCCCGACCTCTACTACCTCGGCTACTTCACCGTCGCGGTCGTGTTCTTCGTGGCGTTCGTGACGCGGTATGCCGAGGAGCTCGCGGACCTGTGGCGTCTGCACCGGTGGCAGAGCGTCGTGCTCGGCGCCGCGGTCGGCGCAGCGCTGGCCCTCGGCATCCTCCAGCAGACCGGGACGGCCCACGCTGCCGGCTGGCACCTCGGGTTCGAGGTCGTCTGGCGCGGGCTGGTCTACGGCACGGTCGACGCGCTGACCCTGTTCGTCCTCCCCGCTGCCGTCGCCTTCCTGCTGCTGCACGGCGACCGGCGTACCTTCGCCCGGAAGGCGGCCTTCGCCGGGCTGGCGCTCGTGCTGTCCATGTTCGTGACCGCGACCTACCACCTCGGCTACTCCGAGTTCCGCGGCGACACCCTGCGCTACCCCGAGATCGGCGCCGTGGCCGCCAACGTGCCGACCGTGCTCACCGGGAACCCGGTCGGTGCGGTCGTCACCCACGTCACCATGCACACCACCGCCGTCGTGCACCAGCGCGACGGCGGCGAGCAGCACATGCTCCCGCCGCGGTCGACCGGCGACTACCCGAACCACGGCAGCAGCGACCTGGCCGCCGTGCTCGCCGCCGTCTGGCTGGTCGCCACCGCCGGTGCGCTGACGGCGGTCGTGCGCCGCAGGCGGCACCAGGGCGCATCGTGAGCGGCCGGTCAGGTGAGCGGCAGGTCGGCGGGAGTACGTTCACTGCGTGGTGAACGCCGTGCTGGACGCGATCCGCGCGGTCCCGCCCGGCCTGGCCTACGCGATCATCGCGCTGCTGGTCTTCGGCGAGGCGGCGGTCTTCCTGGGGTTCGTCGTCCCCGGTGAGACGGCGGTGCTCCTCGGCGGCTTCATGGCGAGCCAGGGCCACCTCGACATCACCACGTTGATCGTGGTCGTCGTGGTCAGCGCGATCCTCGGGGACAGCGTCGGCTACGAGGTGGGCAAGCACTTCGGCCCGCGCATCCTGCGTCTCCGACCCCTCCGCAGGCACGGGGACCGGATCGAGGCCGCGCAGGCCATGCTGCGGCGCCGCGGTGGCCCGGCGGTCTTCCTCGGCCGGTGGACGGCGTTCTTCCGGGCAGTCATGCCGGGCATCGCCGGGCTCAGCAGGCTGCACTACCGCACGTTCCTGCTGTGGAACGCGCTCGGCGGCATCGCCTGGGGCGTCACGTTCTGCCTGGTCGGCTACTTCGCCGGCGCGTCCTACCAGAAGGTCGCCTCCGCGATCGGCGAGGGCGCGGCGGTCCTGGTCGGCCTGATCGTCGTCACCGCGCTCGTCGTCTGGCACGTGCGCCGGCGACGCCGCGAGCAGGCGGAGGAGGACCACCCCTCGGGCGAGGAACCGATCGGTGCGTAGGTTCGACGCATGACTCCCCTCGACGTCGTCGACTGGCGCCGCCAGGTGTTCGCGATCTACGCCGCGGTGCGGACCGAGCCCGACCCCGCCACCGCCCACGGGCTGTGGCGCCGGGAGCGGGACCGGCTGTTCGCCGAGCATCCGGCCAGCCCGCTCCTCCCCGAGCAGCGAGCCGGGTTCGCGGGACTGACGGTGGCGCCGTACGACCCGGCCTGGCGGTTCGACGTCGAGGTCCGCGCCACCGACCCGGAGCCGTGGGACGTGCAGACCGGGACCGACGGGGTGGTGCCCTTCGAGCGGCTCGGCGTCGTCTCCCTGCCCGGCGTCGGTGACCTCGACGTGTGGCGGCTGCGGTCGTACGGCGGCGGGGTGTTCGTCCCGCTCCGCGACGGCGGTAGCGGTCGGCCCGGCGGCGGCTACGGCGGCGGCCGCTACCTGCTCGACACGGTGAAGGGTGCCGACCTCGGCGGCGCCGACGGCCGGCTGGTGGTCGACCTCAACTTCGCCTACGCACCGTCGTGCGCCTACGACCCGGCCTGGGCCTGCCCCCTCGCCCCGCCCGGCAACACCGTGGACACGGCCGTCCCGGTCGGTGAGCTCCAGGCCTGAACGCACGCCACGTGGGCCGAGCCAGCGGCCATCCTCTCCACAGGCCCGGTCCGGGCGGTGGAGAACACCCGTCGATCGTGACCCGATCGTGACCGGATCCCCTGTGCACACAGGGGATTCTCGGCCCTGACTGTCGGTGGTCAGTGCTGTCATTGATCTATGACAGCGATGGCCACACCGAGGCACCGGGTCACCGCCGCGACCGTCCAGATGCGGTCGGTGGCGGACTCGGTGGCGGATGCGTCGGTGTGGTCCCTGGACGCCGAGGAGGCGCACACGACGCTGGTCGAGCTGACCCGCCTCGAGGCCCAGGTCGCCGCACTGAAGCTCCGCGTCGCCGGACACGCGGTCCAGGTGGACACCCGGGACGCCACCGCCGCCTGGGCCCACGCGACCCGGCAGACCCCCCGGACCGCCAAGAGCCAGGTGAAGCTCGCCCAGGCGCTGGAGGCGCACCCCCACACCGCCGATGCTCTGGCGGCCGGGGACCTGAACCTGGAGCAGGCGCGGGTGGTCGTGCACGCCGTCGACGAGCTCCCCGACTCCATCGGACCCGAGCTCACCCTCGAGGCGGAGGACCACCTGGTGGGGCTCGCCGCCGACCACCACGCCGGCGCTCTGCGGATCCTGGGCCGCCGGCTGCTCGAGGTGATCGCCCCGGACCTGGTCGACGCCCACGAAGCCGCGCTGCTCGAACGCGAGGAGGCCGACGCGTTGGCGGCGTGCCGGCTCCGGGCCCGGTTCGACGACCACGGCCGCCTGGTCGGGTCGTTCGTGCTGCCACACCTGCACGGCGCGATGTTCCTCAAGGCCGTCACCGCGTTCGCCGCCCCGAACCACCGCGCCGCCACCGACGGAGCCGAGGTCGCCAAGCAGACCGCCGGCCGGCCCACGCCGGAGCGGCTCGGCAGGGCGTTCTGCGAGCTCCTCGAACACCTGCCCGCCACGAGCCTGCCGAAGACGGGCGGCACCAACGCGACCGTCGTGGTCACCCTCTCCTACGAGACGCTGGTCGGGCAGCTCGAGACCGCCGGGGTCATCCTCGACACCGGCCACCGGATCTCCGCCGGCGAGGCCCGCCGGCTGGCCTGTCAGGCCGCGATCATCCCCGCCGTGCTCGGCACCCGCTCCGAGGTCCTCGACCTCGGCCACCAGACCCGCCTGTTCACCGCCGCCCAGCACCTCGCCCTCGCGCTCCGCGACGGTGGCTGCACCGAACCCGGCTGCGACGCACCACCGTGGCGCTGCCACGCCCACCACGACCTCGAATGGTCCAACGGCGGCCCCACCGACCTCGCCAACGGACGACTCCTCTGCCCCCGCCACCACCACCTCCACCACCGGCACCAGCCCACGAAGCCCGGCTACCACCCACGGACGTAGCTCGACCAGGTCCGGCCGTGGCTGGCCTCCACGCTCCGGCCCCGGAGATCTGTGCGGTGAGCTTGCCCGCCGCCCGTATGCGCGGGCCTCGATCCACCGGATCTGGCTGGGTGGCTCCCCCGTGCCCCGCGGAAGGCGATCTCGTGCCGTGAGTCTGCGGGCGTCCGGGCGGTGGTGGTGCATGGGAGATTCGCCGTCATGACTGACTGTGATGGGATGGCAGCCGATCACCGGTGACAGGAGATGTAGTGGCGGACGCCCCGTTCGGCCGCTACTGGGCGGCGGCGACGATCAGCTCGTTCGGCACTGCGGTCACGACGGTGGCAATGCCGGTGCTCGTCATCCACGAACTGGACGCATCGTCGTTCTCTGTCGGAGTCGTCAACGCCGCGCAGTTCGTCCCCTATGCGGTTCTCGGGCTCGTCGCTGGGGTGTACGCCGATCGCTGGCGGCGGCAGCGCATCTTGGTGTGGAGCAGCCTGGGACGAGCGGCAACGCTCGGGGCGCTGCCGGTGCTGTGGGCTTTCAACGAGTTGGAGGTATGGACGCTGGTGGTGCTGCTGCTGGCGTTCGGCGCGTTCTCGGTGTTCGCCTTCGCCGCCACGCAGTCACTGCTGCCGCGCTTGGTTCCTCGGGACCAGCTGGTCCCGGCAAACGCCCGGCTCGACCAGAGCGACGCTGCCGCGCAGACCCTCGGTCCGGCACTGGGTGGCGGTCTGGTCGGTCTCCTGGGTGCGCCCGTCCCGATTGCGGTCGATGCGGTGAGCTATCTCCTCGACGCCGTGCTCAATGCCGGACTCCAGGTCGATGAGTCATCTGCCCCACGTCCCGTGCAGCGGCACCTGGGACGGGAGATTCGGGAGGGGTTGAGCTGGACCTACCGTCACCCCACTCTGGCTCCACTGGCGGTGTCGACCCATGTCTGGTTCGTCGCCAACGCGGCAGGGTTCACGGCACTGACGGTCCTCGTGCTGCGGGTGATGGGTCTGTCGGCGCTGGTGTTCGGGATGCTGGTAGCCACTAGTGGCGTCGCCAGTCTCGTCGGCGCCACGATCGCGCCGACCGTCGGACGCCGACTCGGCACCGGACCTGCGATCGCGACACGATCAGTCTACCCGTTCGGCTGGATCCTGGTCGCTGCGGCCCCGGCTGTTCCCGCTGGCGTGGTGCTACTCGGCGGGGCCATGGTGCTCCAGGGCCTCGCCATGGGCGTTGAGAACGCCAACGACACCGGATACTGGCAGACCGTCACCCCCGACAGGTTGCTCGGGCGGGCGAACGCAACGAGACGCTCGGTGAACCGCTCGGCCGGCGCACTCGGTGCCGTCCTCGGCGGGACAGTTCTGACCGTGTCCGACGAGCGATCGGCTCTGCTTGGCGCAGCCGCCTTGTCCGCGGTGTCGGCGGTGATCGTCGGCCGGTCCCGTCTTCGAGGCGTGCGCATCGCCTGACTCGCAGACCGAAACTCCCGCCACGCGCCGAGCCGACCTACCGCATCTGCCGCGACCCAGCGTCCGATCATGCCGATGTTGAACGGTCGGGCCCGTTGGGGGTCTGCACCCCCAGAGCGGATTTGACCTTCTCGGGTCATGGGCCCGGCCCAACTGAGGTTCCTAGGGTGCCGATCATGAGCATCCGCACCCGCTTCGCCGCCTTCCTGGTGGTCCTGGCTGCGGTCGCGATCTCGCTCGCCCCCGTGGCGGCGGACGCGACCCGTTCGACGCCTAGCGCTCGGATCGACGTGCTTCCGAAGATCGGTCACTACGAGGGCCGCGACACCCATCACCGGCACATCAAGTTCTACTACGGCTCCCACGGCCGGGTCGTCAACTTCCGGGTCGAGCACACCAACTTCCCGCCCGCCGAGGTTCAGGGCGCCATGTGGCATCGCACTTGCCACAACAACCACTGCACGCGCGGGCACTGGACGACGGACACCCATGTCAACGGTCACTGGAGCATCAGCACGAGCAGTTTGGGAGATGTCGCCTTCTCCGCCAGATGGATCAGCCACTAGCGGCACCTGCTGACCAGCGGCACTGTGCGGCCGGTGAGAGAGACGGGCGCAGAGACGTCATACGGGACGGAGCGCCCGTCGACTCCGTCCGTATGGCGTCCTGCCCGGAGGTCGAGCAGCCGCACTCATCTGCCGCGACCGGGGCGTCCGATCATGCCGAGGGTCGAGCACCGGACCGACCGCCTCGCCGTGCGCGACTCGTGCACCTCGACGTCGGTCGCTGAGCCATCGTCCCATCCGGGTCCGGTCGTCCGGACGCCCACGACTGATGTCGGTGTGCGTGGCTAGGTTCCTCCGCATGACAACGATCCCTGACGTCATCGACCGCTACTACGAGGCGGCAGCGGTCGGCGACACCGACACCGTGGTCGCCTGCTTCACGACCGACGCACACGTCCACGACGAGCAGCGGGACTACCACGGTGTCGCGGAGATCCGCCGGTGGAGGGAGGGCACGGCCTCCCGGTTCACCTACACGACCGAGATCACCGAGGTCGAGCAGGTCGCTGATGGTGAGTACGTCGTCTCCACCCACCTGGAGGGCGACTTCCCCGGCGGGGTCGTCGACCTGGCCCAACAGTTCACGGTGGTCGACGGGCTGATTGCCGGCCTGTCCATCTGAGGATCCGTCGTACCTCCGCCGGGACCCCGACGGTGGGAGCGAACCCCGGCCGAGCCCGCGTCGCCGGGGCCCTCGTGCGCGTCGTTCCCAGGAATGGCAACAGGGCTGGCGCGGCACGGGGATGACGAGGAGAGTCGAGCACAGCGGTCGCGAACTCAGCGTCCCTCTCTCGGGAAGTCCCCGCTTCGTCGGGGCGGCGCCACGGCGTTGACCTGCCCGCTGCGCGCGGGCTCATGCTCATCGCGCCCGCCCGCTCTTGGGAGTGCTCATGCTCGTTCGACTCGCCGACCTCTGCTACCGCCGCCGCCGTGTGGTGGTGGCCGCCTGGATCATCGCCCTCCTGGGCGCCTTCGCACTCGCCAGCACCTTCGGCGCTGACCTGAAACAGGACTACCTGCAGCCGGGGTCGGAGTCGAAGACCGCTGCCGACACCCTCGCGACCAGCTTCCCCCAGCGGTCGGGCGACAACATCCAGGTCGTCGTCCACTCGCCCGCCGGCGTCTCGTCCCCCGCCGTGAAGGCGCGCGCCGAGCAGGTCTTCGCCGACGTCGCCGACGAGGCTCACGTGGTCGGTGTGGTGAGTCCGTTCTCGCCCGAGGGAGCTGGCCAGGTCTCGGCCGACGGCACGACCGCCTACGCCGTGGTCACCCTCGATCGGTCACACTCCGACTTCTCGGCGCAGCAGGCGAAGGACCTGGTCCTCCCCCTGCTGGCCGCAGGCGACGAGACCATGCAGGTCGAGGTCGGCGGCGACGTCGCCAAGCTCTCCCAGAGCGCCCCGGTGGGCAGCGAGGGCATCGGCCTGCTCGCAGCGGCCGTCATCCTGCTGCTGGTCTTCGGCTCGGCGGTGGCCATGGGTCTTCCCCTCATCACCGCCCTCTTCGGCCTCGGCACGGCGCTCCTGCTGGGTGAGCTCCTGATGCGCGTGGTCGACGTGCCCGACTGGGCGCCGCCGACGGCGGCCATGGTCGGTCTCGGGGTGGGCATCGACTACGCGCTGCTGATCGTGACCCGCTTCCGCTCCGGGCTCGCCGAGGGCCAGGAGCCGCGGCACGCCAACCGCAACGCGATCGCCACGGCCGGTCGGTCGGTCGTGTTCGCCGGCACGGTGGTGATCGTCTCGATGCTCGGCATCCTGCTCGTCGGCCAGCAGTCCCTGAACGGGTTCGCCTTCACCGTCTCCCTGGCCGTGCTCATGACGATGACCGCCTCCCTCACCCTGCTGCCGGCCCTGCTGGGGTTCGCCGGACGCAACATCGAGCGACTGCACGTCCCGCGCCTGCGCCGGGCCTCGGGTTCGCCCGGCGACTCCCGCTGGTACCGGTGGAGCCGTTGGGTCCAGCGACGCCCGTTGATCGCCGCAACCGGGAGCCTCGTGGCACTGCTCGCGCTGGCGGCCCCGTTCCTCGGCATCCGGTTCGGGTTCCCCGACGCGCAGAACGACCCGCCCAGCTACACGACCCACCGGGCCTACGAGCTCCTCGCCGACGGCTTCGGCCCGGGGTTCTCCGCACCTCTGGTCGTCACCGTCCAGGGAGGCTCAGGCGCTGAGCTCGTCACCGCTGCCGACGACCTGGGACGGCGACTGGCCGAGGTCGACGGGGTGGCCGAGGTCTCCCCCGTACTGGTCAACGAGACCGGCGACACCGGAGTGATCACCGTGGTCGCCACCACCTCGCCCCAGGACCAGGACACCGAGCAGCTCATCGACACGCTCCGCGACACGACCATCCCCGCCGCCACCGCCGACACCGGCCTCACCGCCCACGTGGGCGGGGCGTCCGCAGTGGACCTCGACATCACCCGAGGTGTCGCGGACCGCCTGCCGGTCTTCTTCCTGGGAGTGCTGCTGGTCTCGTTCCTGCTCCTGATGCTGGTCTTCCGGTCAGTGCTGGTCCCCCTCAAGGCCGTGATTATGAACCTCCTCGCCAGCGCCGCCGCGTTCGGCGTCCTGACCCTCGCGGTCGACGGCGGCCCGATCGGCACGCTCGTGGGGATCCCCGAGCAGACCCCCGTCCCGATCCTGATCCCGGTCGGCATCTTCGCCATCCTGTTCGGCCTCTCGATGGACTACGAGGTGTTCCTGATCTCCCGGATCAAGGAGGAGTACGACAAGACCCGCGACAACGCCACCGCGGTCGCCGACGGCCTCGCCAAGTCCGCCAAGGTCATCACCGCCGGCGCGGCGGTCATGGTCACCGTCTTCCTCTCCTTCGTCCTCGGTCAGGACGTCTTCGGGAAGATGTTCGGCATCGGCCTCGCCGCCGCCGTCCTCATCGACGCGACCGTCGTGCGGATGGTGCTGGTCCCAGCCACCATGGAGCTCCTCGGAGACCGCAACTGGTGGCTCCCCGCCTGGCTGGACCGCCTCCTCCCCGAGCTCCACGTCGAGGGCCAGGACCTCTCGACGCCGATCAGCCGCCCGGCCGGAGAGGCTCCGGGGGCACCCGCCCCTGCAGAGGCATGACCCCGCCCGCCGTCCACCGCTGCGGCGGACGGGCGGGGCCGCATCCGCGCCGAGGACTACGCCGCACGAGCTGACGCCTCGCTCGCCGGGACGTGGTGTGATCGGGGTGTGGAGTCAGGATCCCGGGTCGCGGAGGACCTCGAGGTGGGGCTGGCCGCGGCCCGCGCGGGCGCTGCCGTGCTCTCCCGCATGTACGGGACGGAGCTGTCCCGCGAGCACAAGACGGCGATCGACTTCGCCACCTCGGCCGACGTGGCCGCCGAGCGCGCCATCCTCGACGTGATCCGGACCGCTCGGCCGACGGACGGGTTCGTGGGCGAGGAGCTCGGCGAGGTCCACCTCGACCAGGGCGGGACCGCGCACCGCACCTGGCTGGTCGACCCGCTGTGCGGCACCCTCAACTTCGCCGCGAGGACGGCGACGTTCTCGGTCAACGTCGCGCTTCGGGAGGCAGGGACCACGACCGTCGCCGTCGTGGCCCATCCGCCGAGCGGCGAGCTGTACTGGGCGGCCGGCACCCGTTTCGGCACCCTCGGCCGACCCACCGCGGAGCGACCGGCCACCCGTCTCGTCGACGTCAACGCCGACGGCCCCCTGGACCGACGTTTCGTCGGCGCCCAGCTCGCGGCCGACCCCGAGCTCCGTGCCCGGTTCAGCCCCCGGGTCGAGTCGACGACCTTGGCCCTGGCCTGGGTCAGCACCGGCCAGCGGCTCGGGTACGTCACCGACGGCCTCCACCGCGACAGCGTCCACTTCGCCGCCGGGATCGCGCTGTGTGTCGCAGCAGGCTGCGTCATCACCGACTTCGACGGCAACCCCGTCCACACCGGGCCCGGCATCGTGGCCGCCGGCGACCCCGAGGCCCACGACGCCCTCCTGGCCGCGGTCTCGCGCCATCGCGCGGGCTGACGTCACCTCCGGGGCACCCGCCGTATCCGGCACTGGTCGCGATCAGGCCTTGGTCGGCGCGTCGAGCCCGGTCGCTGACCTGCGTACGGGGCCGGGCGCGGGAGCGGACCTTCCCCAGCACTTCCGACGATGGGACGATCGACCAGGAGGTCCCAGATGCCCCGCCAGATCATCAGCACGCCGAACGCGCCGAGCTCGCCGCTCTTCAGCCAAGGAGTCCGAGCCGGCTCCCAGGTGTTCGTCTCGGGAACCACCGGCATCGACCCGGGCACCGATCGCATGGCCGGTGACAGCATCCAGGCCCAGACCCGTCAGGCGTTGGCGAACTGCGAGGCCATCCTGCGGGAGGCCGGCGCGACGCTCGACGACGTCGTCGAGGTGGGCGTGCTGCTCACCGACCCGGCCGACTTCGCCGGCATGAACGAGGAGTACGCCCGCTGGTTCCCGAACGATCCACCGGCCCGCTACGCGGCCAAGCTGGGGGCCGAGATACCCGGACTGCTCGTCTCGATCCGGATGACGGCGTCCCTGGCCTGACCGCCAGGCACTCCCCCACGGCTCTCGGCGTCACCCGCGTCGGTCGTCCGCCCGCCACGGGGCCGCTCGGGCACGACCGAGTCTGCCGAGGTGCGGGTGTCGAGGTCAGGCGTCCGGCCGCCCGGTCCGCAGCCGGAGCTCGTTGCCGTCGGGGTCGGCCAGGACGACGACACCGAGGTCGCGCTCGCTGACCAGCGCGGCACCGAGCGAGAGGAGCCGGTCGACCTCACCGGCACGGTCGCCGTCGGCGAGCAGCTCGAACCACTGGCGAGCCGGCACGGTCACCGGCGCCACCGGTGGGCCGCCCCACGCGATCTTGGTGCCCCCGTGCGGCGACTGGACCGCGGTCTCCCCGCCCTCGTCCCACACCAGGGGCCAGCTGAGCACGTCCCGCCAGAACAGGCCGACCTCCCGGGTGCCGTCGCACGCGACCTCACCGAGCAGTCCGCAGCCGGCGAGGAAGCTGCTTTCCGGCGGGATCACGCAGAGCTCGTTGCCCTCGGGGTCGCCGAGCACGACGTGTTCCTCCTCGGGCCGCTGACCGACGTCGACGTGCCGGGCGCCCAGGTCCAACGCCCGCGCCACGACCGTCCCCTGGTCAGAGGCGTCGCTCGTCAGGTGGAGGTGGAGCCGGTTCGGCTCCCGCTTCTCCGCACGGGTCGGGCAGAAGCGCAGTCCGACCTGGGTGTCGTCGCCGGGCAGCAGCACGCCGTCGGCGTCGGCGACGACGTCGCGGTCGAGCAGGGCCGCCCAGAACCGAGCCGTCTGGTCCGGGTCGAGCGCACCGAACGCCACTGCCAGCAGCCGTGAGGTCATCGCCTCAACCTAGGAGGCTCGGCCGAGGTCGGCACCTCGGTTTCCAGCCGACCGGGCTCAGCACGGTCGACGATCCGCCCACCCCGCACGCGTCGCGCCGAGGAGCGACCGTCGGAACCGGCTCAGGACGGCGCACGTCACACGGGTATGACGGTGCCGACCCGACTGCCCCTCACCCTGGGCGCGACTGCCCTGGGCGCGGCGCTCGTGGTGAGCGCGTGCGCCAGCACCGGCTCGACGGCGGGCGACAGCGACTGCGTGAGCCGGTACACCGACGTGCTGCTCGCTCCGACCTGGGCCGACCTGCGCCAGGAGATGGTGCGCGGCGAGGGAGGTCCCGTGGCCGCGGTGCGGATCCAGGAGCAGGGTGACGACCTGGTCGGAGGCCGTGACCAGGAGGTGGTCCGGGTCGTGGACCTGCTCGACCACGAGGGTCACCGGGTCTCCCAGGTCGACGTCTGGCGGACCGGGGACGGCGGGTGGGGAGCGGGCGCCTGGAGCCAGTGCATCGACTAGACCGACGCCTGGTCGGACGAAGACCAGGGGGTCCTCAGGGTGATGCCGGATGAGCTGACCAGGTCGGTGCTGCGACCCTGGCGACGTGGGCATCTCGTCGGAGCGTGGCAGCTCGACCGGCGACGACGAGGTCGTCCTCCCTCGCCGTCCGGTCCTGACCTTCTGGCTCATCGCCGTGGGGCTCGAGGTCGTGCTGGGCGTCGCGTTCCTGGTGAGCGGCGCGGAGTCGTCGATCGACGCGGGGCTGTCGAAGGCAGGCATCGACTTCGGCTCCGACCTGGTGACGGCGCTCCGCGTGGTCGTGGTCTACCCGGCCGCGATCCTGGGGGTCGGCCTGGCGCTGGCCCAGGTCGCGGCACCGGACCTCGCCGTGCTGGTCGTGGCACTGATCCGTGGCGGTCGCGGCCTGCTGCGTGCGGTCGGCAGGAGGTTCCGTCCGTGGTCGCCGGAGGTCGGAGCCCGCCGGGGTCTGCGGATCTGGTTGCTCGTGGTCGTCGTCTTCTCGGCCTGCAACCTGGCCAGCGGGCTGCTGCACCGGGCGCTCGTGCCCCAGGACTTCGTCTGGCACTTCTCGTGGAGCATGCTCGCGCTCCTGCCGGTGGCGATGTTCCTCGATGCCGGGGCCCTGCTGGAGGAGAACGGCTGGCGCGGTTTCGCGCTCCCGGTCCTGCTCCGCAGGCACGGGCCGCTGGCCGCGTCCCTCATCGTGGGCCTGGCCTGGGCCTCGTGGCACTTCCCCGTGAAGTTCGACGCCTTCATCGACTACGGGCTCTGGGGCGCACTGGCCTACCTCGGGGCCTTCACCGTCAAGATCGTCGCCATCTCCGTGGTCATGACGTTCTTCTGGGCCCGCGCCGGACAGGCGACGCTGCTGGCGATCGTGATGCACGGCCTCTCGAACGACGTCGCCCGGGTCGGCGGCCTCGTCGACGGCGAGACGTGGCAGTCGTCGGCGATCAGCGAGCTGAACCTGGCGCTCCCGTTCATCGTGCTCGCGCTCGTGCTGGTCCCCTACGCCAACCGCACGGGCTGGGGCGACCTGAGTGACCTGACCACCGGGTGAGCACCCCGGTCCCGCGTGCCGACGTCGTCGTCGACGACCACGACTGGACGAAACCGCGCATCCTGCGGTTGTCGCCGCGCGAGGAGCGGTGACGCACGGCCGGTCGGTGGGCTGCCCTCAGCGTGGCGTCTCGCGCGACGGTTCGGCGAGCCACGCCGTGGCCTCGTCGATGTCGTCGTCGTCGAAAACCCTGATCTCCCCGGGCATCATCCAGCCGAACGCCTTGATGCTGTTCTCCAGCCAGTCGGCGTCGGAGACGACGGCCAGCCGCTCCCACCCCTTGAGGTGGCTGACACCGAACTTCGCGTCGGCGAAGAGGGCGCCCGGGCTGAACTCGGTGTGCTCGTCCAGGACGTACAGCAGCCGCACGCCCCCCTGCTTCAGGGCCTCGTCCAGCAGCGGGACCATCACGTCCCGGTAGTCGTCCGCCGTGACCTCGCCGCTGGCCCTCAACCCGATGACGCCGGCAGGCAGGTTCTCGATCGTCGTGATCACGTGCACTCCCCTCGAAGTCCGGATGCGTGCTCACCACCCTAGGCGTAGCGGCGGCCGGCGCACCGCAGGCGACGGTCAGGACGAGGAGACGGTGACGACGGTCTTGTCCCCGGTGCGGCCGACGGCGTGCTCGAACGCGGCCGCGGCCCGTTCCAGCGGGAACCGGTCGCTCACCAGGGCGTCCAGGTCGAGGCCGCCGGTGGCGAGTCGGATCGCCTCGGGGTAGGTGTCGCCCATCCGCCGGACCATCGCGAAGGTGAGCCCCTTGCGGCGGGCGGGTGCGGCGGGGAACGCGCTCATCGGTGTCGACGGGATCCCGCCGAGCGCCACCCGGGCACCGGGGCGGGCGCAGGCGACCGCCGTCCCGAGGCCCTCGTCGGCGCCCGCCATCTCGACGACGGCGTCGACGCCCCGACCCGCGGTGGCCGCCACCAGCCCCTCGACGGCCTCCTCCGGCGACCAGGCAGCGTCGGCGGCGAGGCGCAGCGCGGTACGCCGACGGTGCTCGAGCGGCTCGCTGACGAAGACCCGGGCGGCACCGGCCCGGCGCGCGACCGCACCGGCGAGCACCCCGATCGGGCCGGCACCCACGACGAGCACGTCGTGACCGGGCCGGACGTGCGCGAGCCGGACGGCGTGCAGGGCGACGCCGAGCGGCTCGAGGAGCGCACCGGCGTCGTCGCTGAGCTCGTCGGGCAGCGGCACCAGCAGCTCGTCGGGCCAGAGCAGGCGCTCCTGGAGCCCGCCGTCGACGCCGTCGTGGCCGGCGAAGCGCACCTGCGGGCAGAGGTTCCGGTCGCCGGAGCGGCAGGGCTCGCAGCGCCCGCAGCTGATCGCGGGGTCGACGGCGACCCGGCGGCCGGCGTGCGGCCCGTCCAGCGCGACGCCGGCGAGCTCGTGACCCGGCACCACCGGCTCGCCCAGCGTCACCTCGCCGGTCCCGCCCTCGGCGTACCAGTGCAGGTCGGACCCGCAGAGCCCGACCGACGTCACCGCGACCGTCGACCAGCCCGGGAGCGGGCGCGCCGGGCCGGCTGCGTCCTCGACGCGCAGGTCACCGACGGCGTGGAGCTTCGCGACCCGGTGCACGTGCCCATGATCGCTGCTCCGGCACGGACCGGCGGGCGCGGGCCCGGATCAGACGAACGGGGCGGTGGAGCCGCCGAGCTCCATGACGGGCAGCCCGAGCTTGCGGTGGTCCCACGACCGGGTGCGGACCGGGTCGAGCCGGAGGGCGGCGCGGTTGTGGGCCATGAACTCGACGAACGGCTTCATCTCCTCCGAGTAGGGGCCGTTGTAGCGCTCGAAGATGTTGACGCAGACGTCCCAGACGACCGCCTCGTCCTCGACGACCTCGGCGGTCCCCTCGATCGCGACGCCGCGCAGCTGGTCGTAGGTGTGGCCGGCCTCGACGAGGAAGCTGGCGCGCGGGTCGCGCCGCAGGTTCTGGGTCTTCTGCGCCTTCTTCTTCGTCTCGAACCAGATCGCGCCGTCGAGCACGGCGTACCACATGCCGACCAGGTGGATCTGGCCCTGCGGCCCGTAGGTCGCGAGCGTCGAGGAGCGCTGCTGCTCGAGGAACTCGGCGACCTCCTCGTCGCTCATGACGATCTGCGCGCGCTGGTTGGCCACGACTCCCCCGCCCCGCTCAGCCGCCGAAGGCGTGCGTCGCGGTGACGCCGCCGTCGATCGAGATCTCGGCGCCGTTGACGTACGCCGACTCGTCGCTGGCGAGGTAGACGTAGAGCGGCGCGATGTCCTCGGGGTGGCCGACCCGGCGCAGCGGCACCTTCGAGGCGCCGTACTCCATCGCGGCGTCGCCGCCGTGCACCCGGGTCATCGGGGTGTCGATCATCCCGGGGTGGATCGAGTTGACCCGGATGCCCTTGGGCCCGAGCTCCATCGCCCCGCACTTGGTCATCCCGCGGATCGCCCACTTCGTGGCGGCGTACGCCGCGCAGCCGGGCATGCCCGCCAGGCCCTCGACCGACGAGGCGTTGATGATCGACCCGCCGCCGTTCTTGCGCATCGTGCGGGCCACCGCCTGCATGCCGAGGAAACACCCGAGCTGGTTGACCCGGAACAGCAGCTCGACCTCCTCCTGCGGCATCCGCTCGATGTCGCCGAACCGCAGGATGCCGGCGTTGTTGGCGAGCACGTCGACCGGGCCGAACCGCGCGTTGGTGTCCTCGACGAGCGCCTCCCACGACGCCGCGTCGGAGACGTCGTGCGCCGCGAAGTGCGCCGACTCGCCCAGCTCGTCGGCGAGCGCCTGGCCCTGCTCCTTCGCGACGTCCGCGACCACCACCCGGGCACCCTCGGCGACGAACGCGCGGACGATCGCCGCACCCTGGCCCATCGCGCCGCCGGTGACGATGGCGACCTTCCCCTGCAGTCTCATGCTCACACCGTCAGCTTCATGATCGAGTCGGCGGCGAAGCCGACGGAGGGGTCGCGGTCCTCGAAGTAGCCGCCGAGCTGCTTGTCGAGGTCGTCGGGGGTCCAGAGGGTCCCGGATTTGTCGAAGCGCTGCTCGAGCGTGGGCGCCGCGACGAGGGCCACCATGCCGCCGTACACGACGAAGACCTGGCCGGTGATCGCGGCGGCGGCCGGCGAGGCGAGGTAGGCGACGACCGGTGCCACGTGGTCGGGCGAGTAGGGGTCGACCTCGAGCCCCGACGCGTCCTCGCCGAAGACCTGGGCGGTCATCGCGGTCCGCGCGCGCGGGCAGATCGCGTTCGCGCGGACGCCGCTGGAGGCGAGGGCCCGGGCGGTCGAGACGGTGAGCGCGGCGATGCCGGCCTTGGCGGCGGCGTAGTTGGCCTGTCCGGGCGGGCCGGAGAGGAAGGCCTCGGAGGCGGTGTTGACCACCGCGGCGCCGACCGGCCCGGACTCCTTCGCCTTCGCCCGCCAGTGGGCGGCCGCGTTGCGCGAGAGCAGGAAGTGCCCGCGCAGGTGGATGCGCACGACCTGGTCCCACTCCTCGTCGGACATGTTGAAGAGCATCCGGTCGCGCGTCACGCCCGCGTTGTTGACGACGACGTCGAGCCCGCCGAGGTCGTCGACCGCGGCCGCGACGAGGGCGTCGGCGGTGGCCCGCTCCCCCACGTCCCCGGGTACGACGACGGCCTGGCCGCCCCGCGCGCGGATCTCCTCGGCGGTGGCGTCGGCGCCGCCGGGCAGGTCGTTGAGCACCACCCGCGCCCCGGCGCCGGCGAGCGCCAGCGCCTCGGCCCGGCCGAGCCCGGCGCCGGCGCCGGTGACGACGGCGACCTTGCCGTCCAGGGAGACCTCACCCACGGTCAGTCCTCCAGGGACAGCGCGGTCCGGGGGCAGGCGGCGACGGCCCGCTTGACCGCGTCGATGTTCTCCGGCGTCGTCTCCTCCGTCTTGAGCTGGAGGAAGTCGTCGTCGTCGAGCTCGAACACGTCGGGCGCGATGGCCTCGCACAGCGCGTTGGACTCGCACAGGTCGAAGTCGACCTTGATCTTCATGGGGGCTACCTCAACTTCCTGGTGGGGCTTCTCGGTCGTGCCCTGCTCAGCTGCCTTCGCTGGAGTGACCGGGGAACACGTGGGCGGTCGGGTCGACCACCACGGCAGCGTTGTTGACGGCGGTGGCGGCCTCGCCGAAGCCGACGGCGATGAGCCGGACCTTGCCGGGGTACTCGGTCACGTCGCCTGCCGCGAAGACCCGCGGCAGGTTCGTGCGCATCGAGGAGTCCACGACGATGTGCCGCTTCTCGACCTCGATCCCCCACTTCTGCAGCGGGCCGAGGTCGGCGACGAAGCCGAGCGCGGCGACGACCGCCTGCGCGGGCCGGGTGGTGACCTCGCCGTCGACGGTGATGTCGACCGACTCGACGGTGCCGTTGCCGTGGATCGCGGACACCTGGGCGCGGGTGACGATGTCGACCGAGGTCGCCTTGACCGCCTGGACGGTGCGCTCGTGGGCGCGGAAGGCGTCGCGGCGGTGCACCAGCGTGACCGACTTCGCCACCGGCTCCAGGTGCAGCGCCCAGTCGAACGCGGAGTCGCCGCCGCCGACGATGACGACGTCCTTGCCGGCGTACGGCGCGAAGCTGGGCACGAAGAACTCCAGGCCGCGGCCCAGCCAGCCCTCGCCCGCGGGCAGCGGGCGCGGGCTGAACTTGCCGATGCCGGCCGTGACCAGCACCGCCTTCGTGCGGATGTCGGTGCCGTCGTCGAGGCCCACGGTGACGCCGTCGTCGTCCTCCTGCAGCGTCATCGCGGTGCGGTCGAGGAAGTACGCCGGGTCGGCGGTGGCCGCCTGCGCGACCAGCCCCTCGACGAGGTCGCGGCCCTTGACGCTCGGGAACCCGGCGACGTCGAGGATCATCTTCTCCGGGTACATCGCGGTGATCTGGCCGCCGAGCTCGGGCAGCGAGTCGACGATCGCGACCCGCAGCCCGCGGAAGCCCGCGTAGTAGGTGGCGAAGAGTCCGGTGGGCCCGGCGCCGATGACGAGGAGATCGGTCTCGTGGGTCTGGTGGTCGGCCACGCCGCGATCCTTCTCCTTCTGCCGGCCGGTCTCAACGACCGCGACTGGAACGTGTTCTAGTTTCGCACACTGCTCACTTCGTGTCGATGTCCGACACGAGCCAGCCCTGGTCGGTGTGGACCACGGTGACCAGGGCCCGGTACTGCGCGTAGTCGGTCTTCGGCCGCCCGTCGACCACTTTCTCGACGTACTGGTTGAGGAAGAGCAGCGCCTGCACCTGCTCCGGCGAGGCCTGGACGACGCTCTGCCCGACCGCCTTGACCTGGAGCTTGGTCTTCTGGGCCACGAACTGGTCGCGGATGCTGTCGGCGGTCTGCTGGTACTCCTTCGCGAAGGTCGCGGTCATCTTGTCGGTCGCCTGCGCCACCTGGTCGTCGTAGTCCTCGTAGCTCGTGGACAGGATCGCCTCGGTGGAGCGCGCCGCGGTCTCGACGGCCTCGCCGCGGGTCGCGTCGCCGACGACCACGGGCCGGGCCGCGGACGGCGTGGGGCTGTCGTCGCGGTTGAGGTACCAGAGCTCGGCCAGGCCGACCAGGGCCAGCACGACCACGGCGACCACCAGCGCCACCGTCGTACGGCGGCGGGGTAGCCGGCCGGGGACCGGCTCGTCCGCGGCGGGCTCCTCGGCGACCGGCCCAGCCCCAGTGGGCTCCTCCGCGACCGGCTCCTGCGGACCGGGCTCTTCCGGCGGGTCCGACGGCATGTCCGGCTGGGCCGGCTCCTCCGGGGTGGTCGCGACGGTGTCGTCGGCCGACCGGCTCTGACCGGCGACCTTGCGCGGCCGGCCGGTCGGGTTGCGGGACCCGACGACGCGGCGGGGGCGGGAGCTCTCGGCCATCAGCCCACGAACTCCAGGTTGTTGGTCTTCCACTCGTCGCCGACCTTGGTGAGGTCGAGCTTGAGCCGGAAGTAGCGGGCGACCTTCTCGTTCTTCGTCGAGACGTTGGAGACCGTGCCGGTCGTCGCGGCCAGCACGGTCGCGCTGTCGCCGTCGATGTCGACGACGCCGGCCCAGAGGACCTTGCCGTCCATGACGGACTTCTCGCGCTCGAGCAGCTTCACGACGCCCGCGGTGGAGCTGTCGTACTGCTTCTGGAAGTCACCGGTGGCCCCACCGGCGACGGCGTCGATGCTGGCCTGCGCGTCGCGGTAGTCGATGTTGATGAAAGCCTCGACCTCGGCACGCGCGGCTGCGAGCACGTCGCCGTAGCGCTCCTGCTCGGCCTGGGCCTGCTGGTCGTCGCTGTGCTGCTGCCACACCAGCACGCCACCGAAGACGCAGGCGCAGGCGAGCACCAGCGCCAGCGCGTAGAGCCCGATGTCGAGACGCTTGCGGGAGCCGGGGGTCACCGGCTGGTCACCGGTCCCACCAGCAGCCACTTCCACGCGTCCCCTCCCAGGATCGACAGGTCCCCCTGATCGACGAATCGTACGGTGTGGCCGCGTCCGTCGGCGGCTCCCGACACGATTCCCGTCACCGGGTCGTACGACGACCGGTAGACCGCCCCCGGCGAGCCGTTCCGGGTGTCCTGCGGCGAGTGCTTCGGCCCACGCATCACGTACGGCGGACCGCTCTCGCACTGCGCCGGGTAGATCGGGGCGTCGGTCAGGTCGCTCGGGGGCCGCCACCGGTCGGGCGGCTTGTAGCCCGCGGTGCACGGCGGCGTCGAGTCGGTCTGGAGGTTGACGTGGCCGTAGCCGTCGCCCGGGGTGCCGGTGAAGCCGGAGGCGATCACGCGGGGGTAGGTCACCAGCAGCTGCTCGACCCCGGCGAGGTTGGAGACGACCACCTGGTTCACGCTCACGGCGTTGCCGAGCAGCACCGGCAGGGTCGGCTCGAGGTCCTTCAGCAGGGCGTCGACCTCGCGGGCCGCCCCGGGCGTGTCGTCGAGGACCTGCGCGAGGTCGTCGTCGCCGGCGGCGAGCGCGTCGGTGAGGCGGTGCAGCTCGCGGGCGAGGGTGCGGATGTTGTCGCCCTCCCCCTGCTGGGTCGACAGCACCCGCTCGCCGCGGTCGAGGAGCCGGATCGTGTCGTCGGTGTGGGCCGAGGCGGTGCGGACGAACGTGCTGCCGCTGTCGAGCAGGTGCTGGAGGGGGCGTCCGGTGTCGTCGAACATCGTGCCGAGCTCACGCACCACGGTCTGCAGGTTGTCCTTGTCGACCGAGCCGACGAACTTGTCGAGCTCGACGAGCAGGTCGCCCTCGTCGACCGGCAGCGAGTCGGCCGAGCCGTGGAATGTGTCGCCGGCCTCGGCGTAGGGGCCCTGGTCGTCGGGCGGCTCGAAGTCGAGGTACTGCTCACCGACCGCCGAGAGGTTGTGCACGTACATCGGCGAGTCCAGCGGCAGCTCGGTGCCGTCCTCGAGGGCCAGGTCGAGCGTCACGCCCTCGCGGGTCGCGGTCATCGCCTTGACCTGACCGACCTTGACCCCGCGGTAGGTGACCTCGCTGCCCTCGAAGAGGCCGCCGGACTGCGGGAGCGTGGCGTGGACGGTGATGCCACGGCCGAGCACCCGGTCGACCAGCCCGAGGTAGCTGCCGGCGATGTAGACGATGCCGACGGCGCTCAGCACGACGAACGCCATGATGCGGACCTTCACCCCGCGGCTCACGACGAGCCCCCGAACAGGGCCGCCGCGCTCGGCGCGGGTGTGGGGGCGCCGTCGGTCAGGGCGCGGCCGAGTCCGCCGCCGCCCAGGGCGTCACCGAGGCCGCCGCCCAGACCGCCCAGGATCCCGCCGAGGCCGCCGAGACCACCGCCGCCGCTGCCCGGGAGCGCCTCGACGATGGTGCACACCGGGTTGCCGTCGTACTTCTTCTTGCGGCACTGCTTCTTCAGCTGCTTGACCAGGTCGGCGGAGGCGAGCACCTTCTGGCACGCCTTGCTCTGCAGGTCGCCGCTGCGCAGGCACTTCTCGACCAGGGTCAGGACGTGCCCGGGGTCGACCACCGGCGGGATGCCGCCGCCCGGCTGGCCGGGGATGATGTTCTCGAGGTTGATGTCGGCGCGGATCGAGGTGTTCGCGTAGTCGCCCTTGACGATCTCCGAGGCCTCCTTGGGGAACGGGAAGCTCACCAGGAGGTTGAGCCCGGGCGCGAGCTTGTCGCCGGCCTGGTGCAGCCGGGCCAGCAGCGGCTGGAGGTGGTCGAGCGAGGCGAGGATGTCGTCCTTGCTCTGCCCGATGACCCGGGTGCCGACCACGCCCAGCCGGTCCAGCGACCGCAGCATCGCGATCAGCTGGTCGTGCTGGGCGGCCAGCACCTCCACCGCGGGGCCGGTCACGTCGAGGGCGTCGGTGATCGTCTTCTTCTCGGCGTTCAGCGTCGAGGTGAGGTGGTCGATGGAGTCCATCGCGTGCACGATGTCCTCCTTCTGCGCGTCGATGGTGCCGACCACGTCCTGCAGCGAGCCGAGCAGGTGTCGAAGCCGGTCGGTCCGGCCGTCCATCACGGCGTTGAGCTCGTGGGTGATCGTGCCGAGCTGGCCGACGCCCCCGCCGCTGAGCAGGAACGACAGCGCGCCGAGCACCTCCTCGACCTCCGGGTTGCGGCCGGTGTCGGCCAGCGGGATCTCGTCGCCGTCCGAGAGCGTGCCGTGCGCGCCGGAGGAGGGCGGCTCCAGCGCGACGTACTTCTCGCCGAGCAGGCTGGCCTGCCGGATCTCGGCGACGGCGTTGTCGGGCAGGTCGACGTCGTCGCGGATCCGCAGGGTGACCTGGGCGTGCCAGCCGACCCGCTCGACCTCGGTCACCTCGCCGACGGTGACGTCGTCGACCATCACCGGCGACCGCGGCACCACGTTGAGGATGTCGGCGAACTCCGCGGTGACGTCGTAGGAGTGGTCGGCGTCGACCGGCGACCCGGGCAGCGGCAGGTCGTAGGCGCCGTCGAACTGGCACCCGGACGAGGTGACGGCGAGCCCGGTCAGCAGGACCACGGCGGCGAGGAGGCGGCGTCTCACGGCGTCCCTCCCATCAGCGCGCCGAGCGACCCGGCCCCCGAGGCGGCGTACTGCTGGACCCGATTGAGGCCGGGCGTGCCCGTGGTGCCGGAGGTGCCCGGCCGGCCGGAGGCACCCGGCGGGATCGTCGGCACCTGTCCCGCGACCGGCTCGAGCAGCTGCTTGAACAGCTTGCAGGCGAGGTCGGCGCTGGCCTGGGGCAGGCCGGCCTGCTGCACCACGGCGCAGAGGAAGCCGTCGGCGTCCCAGACGTTGCCGCTGATGCCGATCCGGGAGCCGATCGTGCCCGTGCGGTTGTTGAACGCCAGCGCGAGGTTGCCGATCGCCGTCGGCGCGACCCGGAGCGCGGTGTCGATGCTGTCCTTCTCGGAGCCGATCGTCTTCACCACCCGCGTGAGCTGCTCGACGTCGTCGACCAGGGCCTGCCGGTTGTCGTGGACGAAGGTCTTGACGGTCCCGACCGCCTGCGCCACCGAGGCCAGCGCGGCGCGGATCTCGGTGCGCTCGTCGGCGAGCTGGCCCGAGACGCCCGCGAGGTCGCGCAGGAAGGCGCGGACGAACCGGTCGTTCTCGGCCAGCGTGGTCGTGAACCGGGCGAGCTGGCTGACGGTGTCGAACAGCGGGCCGGAGCCGTCGCCGAACGTCTGCGCCGCCTGCGCGAGCCGGGTGAGCATCTGGTTGCCGAGCGCGCCCTTGCCGTCGAGGGCGTGGGCGCCGGCGGCGAGCACGTGGTCGAGCGTGCCGTCCTTGTTGACCCCGTTGGGACCGAGCGCCTCGGAGAGGTCGCGCAGGCTGGCGTAGATCCGGTCCAGCTCGACGGGGACGCCGGTGTCGGGCAGCGGGATGTCCGCGCCGTCGGCCATCAGCTCGTCCCCGGAGTGGTACGCCGGGGTGAGCTGGACGTAGCGGTCGGCGACGAGCGTCGGCGTCACGATGACGGCCTTCGCGCCGTCGGGCACGCGGTACTGCGCGTCGTACTCCATGTCGACGCGCACCGAGTTGCCCTCGGGCGTCACAGCGGTGACCCGGCCGACGTTCACCCCGAGGATCCGGACGTCGCTGCCCTGGTAGACGCTCACCGCGCGCGGGAAGTGCGCGGTGAGGGTCTTCGTCTCGGTGTCGTCGCGGAGCAGGACGACGTACGCCGTCACCGCCAGCACCACGGCGAGCACGGCGGCGACCACGCGCCCGCTGACGCGGGTGAGGGCGTCCATCGCTCCCCTCGTGACCGGCGCCATCACTGGCCCCCGTCCGTGAAGCCCGGCTGGAACTCTCCGGTCGGGATCGCCAGCAGGTTGGAGGCGTAGGCGTCGAACCAGGGCCCGGTGCCGATGATGTTGCCGAGGATGGAGACGTAGGGTCCGAGCGCGTGGAGGGTGGCCTTGAGCTCCTTGTCCTTGCTGTTGAGCAGGGCGAGCAGGTCGTGCACCTCCGCCAGTGCCGGCGCCATCTGGGCCTGGTTGTCCTCGGCGACGCCACGCAGCTGGTCGGCGAGGTCGCGGGCGTTCACCAGCAGCAGGTGGATCGCCTCCTTGCGGCGCGCGACCTCCTGGAGCACGAGGTCGCTGTGCTTCATCAGGTCGACGAGGTCCTCCCCGCGCTGGGCCAGCACGGTGCTGACGCCCTGGGCGCTCTTCAGCAGCGCCTGGATCTGCTGGTCACGGGAGGCCACCGACTGCGAGAGCCGCGCGATGCCGCGGAAGCTCGCCTCGATCTCGGGGGCCGCCTGGTTGGTGGTGTCGGCGACGACGTCGAGGGCCTTGCTCAGCTGGTCGGTGTCGATCCGCTCGGTGGTCTGCGTCAGGTCGCTGAACACACCGACGATGTCGTACGCCGACTCGGTGCGGTCCAGCGGGATCACGTCGTCCTCGCCGAGCTGCCCGTCCCCCGCGGGCTGGAGGTTGAGGTACTTCTCGCCGAGCAGGTTGAGCACCTCGATCGAGGCGCGGCTCTGGGTGCCGAACTCGACGCCGTTGTCGACCTCGAAGGTGACCACGACCTTGTCGTCGCCACCACCGTCGGCCTCGAGACCGACGTCCTGCACCCGGCCGACCCGGATGCCGCCGACCTGGACCATGTCGCCGCGGTGCAGGCCGCTGGCGTCGCTGAACTCGGCGCGGAACGTGCCACCCTTGAAGCCGGGGAACTGGGACAGGTTGAAGGCGGCCGCCATCACCAGCAGCATCACGACGATCGTGATCGCACCCAGGCGGAGGACCCGGGCGTCGCTGTACTTGCGGGAGTCGGTCATGGCGCACTCGCCCCGTTGCAGCGCGGCGCGGTCGAGTGGAAGTCGAGGTGGTTGAGCTGCTGCATGAGCTGGCGGACCCCGGGCAGCGCGCCGAGGCCGGCCGGCAGGGTGATCCGGCCGCTGAACCCGCAGATGTAGTAGCTGTACCAGGACCCGTAGGTGCCGGTCCGGGTCTGGTCGGTCATCGACTCCGGCAGCCGGTCGAGGAGGTCGACGAGGTTCGCGCTGTTCTTCTTCTCGTTGAGCAGCGCCGCGAGCTGCCGCAGCTTGGCCACGTCGGACTTCACCAGCGGTCGGCCCTGCCGCAGCAGGTCGGCGACGACGACGGTGAGGTCGGAGATGTTGCTGAGCGAGGAGCCGAGCACGTGCCGGTCGCGGGCCAGGTCGGCCATCCAGTTCTTCAGCCCGATGACCAGGTCGTTGAGCTGCTGGTGCCGGCTGTCGACGGTCGTCAGCGTCTGGGAGAGGTTGTCGACGACGCGGCCGATCAGCTCGTCGCGGTCGGCGAGGGTGTTGGTCAGCGACGCCGTCTCGGCCAGCAGGCTCTGCACGGTGCCGCCCTCGCCCTGCAGCACCTGGACCAGGTTCATGCTCAGGTCGTTGACCTGCTGGGGGTTGAGTGCCTGGAAGAGCGGCTGGAAGCCGTTGAAGAGCGTCGTGAGGTCGAGCGCCGGCCGGGTCTGGCTGACCGGGATCGTGCCCCCGGGCTCCAGTGGCTCCGCGTCGCGGTCCGCGCCCTCCTCCAGGGCGAGGTAGCGGTCACCCACGAGGTTGAGGAACCGGATCTGCGCCTGCGACGCCGTCGTCAGGGGCACGTCGGACTTCACGCGGAAGGTCACCAGCGCGCCGGTGCGGTGGTAGTGCTCGACGCTCTTGACCTCGCCCACGCTCACGCCGGCGACCCGGACGTCGTCACCCTTCTCGAGCATCGAGGCGGTCGTGAAGACGGCCTGGTACGTCGTACCGCTGCCGAACCCGATGTTGCCCATGATCGCGGCGAGCAGGCCGGTGACCAGCACGGAGACGACCGTGAAGACCGCCAGCTTGATCCCGGCCTTGATCGTCGTCGAGTTCCTACTCATCGGGCCGGCACCCCCTCGCGCAGGAGCGGGCCGAACATCAGCGAGCCGAGCGAGCCGAAGGTGTCGGCGGACAGCCCGGTCCGCTCCGCCAGGAGCGCGTTGACGACCTGCTGCTCACCCGCGGTGCCGGAGTAGTCGGTGCCCGGCCGGTTGAGCCCCTGGAGGAAGGTCGGGGCCGGCGAGGTCGGCGGGTGCTCGTCGATGTCGCTGCCCTGCTCGAGCGCGATCGGCGGGGACGGCACCTGCGGGTTCGGGAGACCCAGGCACCAGGGTCCGTGCCCGACCTCGCCGTACACGGGCTGGTCGCTCTTGTCGTACGCGTGGTACTGCGGGGTGCCGAACTCGATGTACTGCTTGACCTGGTTGCCCTCGAAGGTGCGGGCCAGCCGGGGCGCGTAGCGCGCGGCGCCCTCGATCAGGCAGGGCAGCTCGGGCGAGTAGACGGCGAGCAGCCGCAGCACCGGCGCGGTCACCTGGCCGACGCGGATCAGGTTGGCCTCGTTGTCACGGAGCACCCGGGTGGAGGTGTCCGCGAGGCCGCCGAGGTCGGCGAAGAAGGTGCCGAGCTGCTCGCGGTGGTCGATGATCGTGCGCCCGGTCGTCGTCACGTTGCGCAGCACACCGAGCAGGTCGGGGGCCGCGAGGTCGTAGGTGTCGGCGACGTCGGCGAGCTTGATCAGGTCGGTGCGCAGCGTGGGCAGGTGGTCGGAGATCCGGCCCAGGTAGTGGTCGAGCTCGTCCATGGTCTCGCCGAGCTGCTCGCCCCGGCCGCCCAGCGCCGTGGCGAGGGCGTTCAGCGTCGCGTTCAGGTCGGCCGGCCGCACCGAGCGCAGCAGCGGGAAGAGCCGCGCGAGGATGCGGCTCAGCTCGACGTTGGTCTCGACCCGGCTGGCCGGGATCACGTCCCCGTCGGCGAGCGGGGTGCCGGACGGGTCCTCCGGCAGCACGAACGAGACGAACTTCTGGCCGAAGAGGGTCGTGGGGAGGATCTGCACCGACACGTTGTCGGGGATCCGCTCGGCCTCGTCGGGGTCGAGCGCGACGGTGATCTCGGCGTGGTTGTCGACCTCGGTGACGCTGCGCACCTGGCCGACGAGGGCGCCGTGGACGCGCACGTCGCCGAACTTCGCCAGCTGCAGGCCGGCCCGGTCGGCCTGGATCGTGACGGTCGTGACATGGGCGAACGCCTTGTCGTAGATCGCGATCGAGAGCGTGATGAGCAGCGCGATCGCGGTCAGGAAGACCACGCCCGCGACCACCAGCCGCCGGTGCTCCCGGGGGCTGTCGTGGTAGATGTTCACCAGCATCCGAGCGCCCTACCCCGTGATCCGCACCGTGGTCGTGGAGCCCCAGATCGCGAAGCTGAGGAAGAAGTCGGCGACGACGATCGTCACGATGCTCGTGCGGATCGCCCGGCCGACCGCCATCCCCACGCCGGCGGGGCCGCCGGAGGCGGTGTAGCCGTAGTAGCAGTGGATGAGGATGACCGCGGTCGCCAGGAACAGCAGCTTGAAGAACGACCACAGCATGTCGATCGGCGGCAGGAACGCCAGGAAGTAGTGGTCGTAGGTCCCGGGCGACTGGCCGTAGATCAGCGTCGTGATCAGCCGCGGCGAGAGGTACGACGCGCACAGCGCCACGATGTAGAGCGGGATCACCGCGATGAACGCCGCCACCATCCGGGTGGTGACCAGGAACGGGAGCGACGGGATGCCCATCACCTCGAGCGCGTCGATCTCCTCGGAGATCCGCATCGCGCCCAGGCGGGCGGTGTAGCCGCACCCGACCGTCGCGGCCAGCGCGATCGAGGAGACCAGCGGCGCGACCTCGCGGGTGTTGAAGTAGGCGGAGATGAAGGCGCTGAACTTGGCGACGCCGATCTGGCTCAGGGACGCGTAGCCCTGGATGCCGACCTCGGTGCCCGCGAAGAACGCGAGGAACGCGATCACGCCCACGGTGCCCGCGATCATGCTCAACCCGCCGGCGCCGAAGGTGACCTCGGCCAGGGTGTTGACGATCTCGCGCGGGTAGCGCTTGACCGCCCGGGGCGTCCAGGACAGCGCCTTCACGTAGAAGAACAGCTGGTCGCCGTACGCCTCGAGGGAGTCGCGGCGGCCCCGGACGAAGGAGCCGCCGAGACCGAGGAACTGCGAGGAGAGCTGGGACATCGGCCGCCTCACAGCCCCGGGGGTGGGACGACCTGGAAGTAGATGGCCGTGATCACCGCGTTGAGGAAGAACAGCAGCATGAAGGCGACGATCACCGACTCGTTGACCGCCCGCCCGACGCCGCTCGGGCCGCCTCCGGCGTTGAGGCCCTTGTAGGCGCCGACGATCGCGGCGAGCCACCCGAAGACGACCGCCTTGACCATCGAGATGTAGAGGTCGGGGAGGCTGGCCAGCGCCGTGAAGGAGGAGAGGAACGCGCCCGCGGAGCCGCCCTGCACGATGACGGTGAAGAAGTAGCCGCCGCCGATGCCGGCTCCGATGACGATGCCGTTGATCATCAGCGCGACGAACATCGTGGCGACCACGCGGGGGGCGATCAGCCGCTCGAGCGGGTCGACGCCGAGCACCTCCATCGCGTCGATCTCCTCGCGGATCTTGCGGGCGCCCATGTCGGAGCAGATCGCCGACCCGGCGGCGCCGGCGATGATGAGGGCCGCCGCGATCGGCGCGGCCTCCCGGACCACTGCGAGGACCGCGGTCGCCCCGGCGAAGGACTGGGCGCCGAGCTGGCCGGTCAGGTTGCCGACCTGCAGCGAGATGACCGCACCGAACGGGATCGAGACCAAGATGGTCGGCATCAGCGTGACGCTGGTGATGAACCAGGCCTGCTCCACGAACTCCCGGAACTGGAAGGGGCGCGTGAAGATCCGCTTGGTGACCTCGACGACCATCACGGCGATCTCGCCCGGTCCCCGGATCACCGACGCGGCAGAGAACGCCATCCCCACACCTCCCGGAACCTGTCTAGACAGCCCGCACAGAGTAGAACGTGTTCTCGTTCCGGGCAACGCGCCTGCCCGCTCCGTGTCTCCCGCCCAGGTCAACGACGGTCCTCCCCTGGGGTGACGCGGCCGAAACGTGGGTCGGCCACGTGGGCTGGACCGGGGCTCCTACGATGAGCGGCGTGGAGCAGGAGGTCTGGTCGTCGTTCACGCACGACCCACGGGACCGTCGCTACACGGGCATCCGGGCCTCCGACCAGGACCGCGCGATCGTGCTCCAGGTGCTGGGCGAGGCGTACGCCGACGGCCGGCTCGACCGGGACGAGTACGACGACCGCAGCGCCCGGGTGGGCTCGGTGCGGGTGCTCGGCGACGTCAACCCGCTGCTCTCCGACCTGGTCGCGGCCCGGGTGAGCGGGGACCTGGACCTGCGGCGCGCCTCGCGCACCGACCTCGAGGTGATCGCCGAGCGGCACTTCCGGTTCAAGCGCCGGGAGGCGGCCTTCTCGTTCCTGGGCGCCAGCCTGATCACGACGGCCATCTGGTTCGCGACCTGCTGGGGCGGCGACGGGTTCGACCCCTACTTCTTCTGGCCCGGCTTCGTCATTGCGATCACCCTCCTCAACCTGGTGCGCACCGCGGCGTCCCACGCCGAGATCGTCGACACCGAGGTCCGCCGGCTCGAGCGCAAGCGCGACAAGGAGCAACGGCGCCCCGGTTGGCCACCGTGGTGAGCCTGCGCGGGTCGGTCGAGACCGCGCGGACCCACCCCTCGGGGGTGCTGCTGGTCGTCCAGCTGTTCACCGTGCTCGCCTACCCGTTCCTCGGCGACTCGGTCTGGGGCCGGTCGGTCCTCGGCGTGGTCCAGCTCTGCGTGGTCGTGGCGGCCCTGGCGGCGGTGCGCCGCACGCCGGCACTCACCTGGTTCGCCGTCCTGCTCGGCGTCCCGGCGATGCTGTTCACGATCCTCGAGGCCTTCCAGCCGGACCAGGACACCGTCGTGCTGGTCTCCGCGCTGCTGCACGCGCCCTTCTACTTCTACGTGTCCTACGCGATGATCCGCTACCTCTTCCACGACGAGCGGGTCACCCGGGACGAGCTGTTCGCGACCGGTGCCGCGTTCACGGTGGTCGCCTGGGGGTTCGCCTACGTGTACGCCGCCACGCAGGTGATCTGGCCGGGCTCGTTCGTCGGCACCGGCGGCGCCGGCGACCGGCCCTGGTTCGAGCTGCTCTTCCTGTCCTTCTCCACGCTCACCAGTGTCGGACTCTCCGACATCGTCCCGGTCGGCGAGCACGCGCGGTCCTTCCTCATGGTCGAGGCGGTGGCCGGGGTCTTCTACGTGGCGCTCGTCGTCGCGCGCCTGGTCGGGCTCACGGTCCTGGGCCGGCGCCCGGAGGCCTGAGCCCCGCAGCCGCTCAGCCCTCCCAGCCGGGCGGACGGACCTTCTTCGGCAGCTTCTCGACCACGAGCCGGTAGGACTCGTCGACGGCCTCGAGCAGGTCCTCGTCGGGGATCGCTCCCCCGAACGCCAGGTCGTTCCAGCCGGACCGGCCGATGTAACGCATCACCGTCGCGTCGCCCGGGAACCGGTGCAGCCACTCGTCGGCGACCTCACGGGTCGGCCCGCTCTTGACCCCGACGCCGCCGGCACCGAGGAACGCGAAGATCTTGCCCCGCTCCCCCTCGCCGACCTTGACCACCGGGTGGTCGTGGTCCCAGGGGTTGTCCGCCCAGGCGCCGGGCTTGGCCAGGCAGTACTCCTGCATCCGCTCGACGTCCACGTCCGGTCCCCCTCAGTTCTCGTCGTCGCCCTCGTCGTCGCCCTCGTCGTCGCCCTCGTCGTCGAGCAGGCCCCGCTCGCGGGCGCTCTCGACGATCCGGCGGACGTTCTCGATCCGTCCGCAGTCGGCGTCGACCTGCGCGTTGCGCTCCTGGGCGAACAGCGCACCCAGCTCGGCACGCACCTGCGGGCCGACGCCCTCACGAGCCGGGTTGAGGATCGTCAGCTCCTCCTCGGTGAGGTGGTGGTTGACCACCCGGGCCAGCTCCTCGACCGCGTCCTCGAAGGCCTGCGTGTCGGTGCCCTTGAGCTCGAGGACGGCGAGCAGCGCCTCGTTGCCCTCGGCGTGCTCCTCGATCCCGTGCTCGGCCTCGTGGTCGTCGACCGCGTTCTTGCGCTCGAGCTTGGGGTAGACGTGCCGCTCCTCGGCCTCGGCGTGCGCGACATGCAGGGTGGCGAACGCCCGGCGGACCGCGTCCCGGTCCTGGCTGCTGTCGCGCAGGTCGCGCAGCAGCGCCTCGAACCGCCGGTGGTCGTCGAGGATCAGGTCCACCACATCGCCCTGGACGGGCCTGCCGAGATCGATGTTCGTCATGGCCCGTAGCGTAGGTCGCGATGACCGGACGCGAGCGCGGGCCCTGGCGGGCCGCGCTGCTCGTCCTCGGCGTCACCGTCGCGCTGTCCCTGGCCCTGACGCTCCTCCACGTGCCGTCGGCGGTGCTGTTCGGTGCGCTGCTCGGCGGGATGGCGCACGCGCTCACGTCGCCGCGCGTCCTCGCGCTGCCGGCCTGGGTGTTCCGCGGCGGCCAGGGCCTGATCGGGATCACGATCGGCTCACTGGTCAGCCTGTCCGACCTCGGCGCGATGGGACCTGCCCTGCTCCCGATCCTGGCCGTCACGGTCGGCACCATCGCGATCAGCCTGCTCGCCGGCCGGGTGCTGGCCGTCCGCAGCGACGTGAGCCGGGTGACCGGGGCGTTCGCGATGATCGCCGGGGGCGCCTCGGGGGTCGTGGCCGTCGCCCGGGACCTCGGCGCGGACGACCGGGTGGTCACGGTCGTGCAGTACCTGCGGGTCTTCGTCGTGCTGGTCACCATCCCGCTGGTGACCGGGGTCGTCTTCCACCCCGACCACGGGCTCGGGCGGTTCGACGCCGGCGGCGCGTCCCTCCCGGCCGACCTGGGCTACACCGCGGTCGCACTCGCCGGCGGGCTCCTGCTCGCCCGTCTGGTCCCCGTCAGCACGGCCACCCTGCTCGGTCCGCTGGTGGTCGCCGTGGCGCTCTCGGCGACCGGCTGGTGGGGCGAGCCGGTCGTGCCGACGGCGCTGCAGTGGCTGGCCTACGCCGTCATCGGCGTCCAGGTCGGGCTGCGGTTCACGCGGGCCAGCCTCGCGTCGATCGCGCGGATGCTCCCGGTGGTGCTGCTGATCATCGTCGCGATGGTGGCCGCGACCGCCCTCATGGGCGCGCTGCTGGCCTGGCTGACGCCGGTCGACGGCCTGACGGCGTACCTGGCGACGACGCCGGGCGGGCTGTTCGCCGTCCTCGCCATCGCGGCCGACAGCGGCTCGGACGTCACCTACGTGATGGCGGTCCAGCTGTTCCGGCTGCTGGTGATCTTGGCGTTCACGCCGCTGCTCGCGCGCCTTCTTCGAGCGCGCGGCGGTCGATGACCCGGCGGGCCTGCTGGCGGTAGCGGTAGACCTGGGAGAGCCCGAGCGCCCAGATGAGGTACTGGGTGCTCATCGCCCAGCGGAACGCCGAGGGCGTGTAGCCGGTGCCCGAGCCCGGGGTGCGCCAGTCGAGCACCAGGCCGATGGAGATCACCAGCACCAGGCTGGCGATGAAGCCGCCCTGGTTGATGATCCCGCTGGCGCTCGCGAACCGCTCCTTCGGGTTCGACGTGCGACCGACGTCGAAGCCGATCATCGACGCCGGCCCGCCGACGCCGACGACGAGGACGAGCACGACGAGCAGCGCGGTCGGTGCGTGCCCCGGCCAGCTCAGGACGGCGGTCCACACGACGACGATCGCGGAGACGATCGTCAGGACCATCGTCGAGCGGTGCCACGGGTGCCGGCCCACCAGCCAGCCCAGGACCGGGCCGGAGGCCATCACCGCGAGCACCATCAGGGTCAGCAGCAGGCCGGCGGTCGCCGAGGACTGGTGCTCGCCCTTGACGAAGAACGGGTAGCCCCACAGCAGGCTGAGCGCGGTCGCGCTGAACTGGGTGGAGAAGTGCATCCAGAAGCCGAGGCGGGTCCCCGGGTGGGCCCACGACGCCGAGAGGCTCTGGCGGACCTCCGCGAGCGAGAGCGACGGGCCACGCAGGTTGCGGTGGGTGGGGCTGTCGTGGAGCAGCACGAGCACGGCCACGGCGAGGAACACGCCGACCGAGGCCGCGACCAGGTAGGCCCGGGTCCAGCCGAGGTTGCCCAGCGCCCAGGTCATCGGGACGGCGGCGACCACGGCGCCGAGCTGGCCGAGGGTGCCGGTCAGCTGGGTGACCAGCGGGATCCGCCGGGCCGGGAACCAGCTGCTGACCAGCCGCAGCACGCAGATGAAGGTCATCGCGTCGCCGACGCCGACGAAGATCCGGGCGACCAACCCGGCGGCGTAGCTGTCGGCCAGCGCGAAGCCGGCCTGGGCGACGGTGAGCAGCACCGTTCCGCAGAGCAGCACCGTGCGGGAGCCGTAGCGGTCGACCAGGAGTCCCACCGGCACCTGCATGGCGGCGTACACGGCCAGCTGGAGCATCGTGAACGTCGCCAGCTGCGAGGCGGTGATGTCGAACCGGTCGGCCGCGGCGAGGCCGGCGACCGCCAGCGAGGAGCGGTGGAAGACCGCCACCAGGTACACGAGCAGCCCGACCGCCCACACCGTCCAGGCGTTGCGGATCGCGGGCTTCACTCCCGGGATCCTAGATCTGCCCCACCCCTCCCGTTGAATCGGGACTCGACCCCTCAGGTGAGGTCCTGAAGCCGGCCCCAGCCGCGACGGCCGAGCGCGGCGAGGTGCTCCCAGCGCACGCCGGCCACCACGAGGCAGACCCCGGCGAGGGTGAGCAGCACCCAGCGCGGGACGGCGTCGTGGCACGGCGCCACCTCGACGACCACGAGCGCGGCGCCGACGAGCGCCCCGGCCACGAGGGGCGCCCGCAGCCGCCCGACGGCACCGGCAGCGACGAGTGCGCCGCACGCCAGGGCGAGCAGCAGCGCGCGGAGGCTGACCGGATCCGCCGCCGCCAGGACCAGCGACGGCACCAGGGCGAGCGCGAGCCCCGGCCCGAGCGTCCAGGTGGTGCCGGCGCCGGGTCGGCGCCACAGGGTCCACAGGCCGAAGGCGAGGAGCACGGCCGCCAGCGGCAGCGTGTAGGCCTCGACGGTCTCGACCCCGGTCGAGGCCAGCCGGACCCAGACGGCCGCGACCTCGAGCAGCGCGGACACCCACGCCGCGACCCGGGACCGGTCCTTGATGCCGACCGCGGCCGAGCCGGCGGCGACCAGCGTGAGGTACGCCGCCAGCCAGGTCGCACCGTCCTGGTCGACCGCGTCCACACCGACGACCACCGCGACGAGGCAGGTCGCCAGCGCCACCGGCTGCATGGCGGCGTCCGAGCCGACCACGAGCGTGGCGACAGCGACGAGCACGACCAGGGCGACCACGACCCACTCCGTGGGCGCACCCACCAGCCAGCCGGCCGCCCCGACCGTCGCGGCGACGAGCGGCGGCAGCGCCAGCTGGCCGGCCAGCGAGCCGGTGCGCACGACGTGGGCGGTGACGACCGCCGTCGCCAGCAGCGCGACCACCGTCGCCGCAGCCGGGTCGTAGAGGGACAGCAGCCCGGCGAGCCCGGCCCACCCGGTCGCGAGCGCCAGGTCGGCCTGCCGGGGCCACGGACGCACCTGCGGCAGCAGGTGCAGCGCCGCCAGCACGACGCAGGAGACCACCGCCAGCAGCAGGAACGGTGCGTAGCAGAGGACGGTCGCCGCCAGCACCGGGAGGCCGATCGCGAGGGCCGGCCGCCACCCGCGCAGCGGGGTGCGGACCGACGGGACGAGCACGACGACCGCCGCGACCAGGGCCAGCGCGGCGAGCGGGAGCGTCCACGGTGCCGCCACCTGCGCGCCGGCGTCGGCGAGGTCGGCCCGCGCGAGCAGGTCGTGCGGGTCCGCCGTCAGCTGGTCGAGCACCTCGTCCAGCAGGCCGCCGGCGAGCACGACCAGCGCGCTCGACGCGCCGAGGACCGCAGCAGCGGCGAGCCCGAGGGCGGCGACGCCGACCGCGGCGTCCAGCGACCGGAGCACCAGCGCGAGGGACGCCACGACGAGGGACGCGACGACGGCCACCACGACGACCGCGGTCGTGCTGTCGCCGACCACCGCCGCGACGGCCGTCGCGAGCAGCCAGCCGGCGGCCACGACCGCCAGCTGCTGCACGACCGGCGCCGTCCGGCGCAGCAGACAGGTCACCAGCACGGCGACCGCGAACCCGGCCGCGACGAGGAACGGCTCGACGTCGCGCCAGGTCGCCGCGCCGATGCCGTCCTCGGCCCACGCCTCGAGCGAGCCGCCGAGACCGGCGACGACGAGCAGCAGCCAGAGCAGGACCGCCAGGACCACGGAGCCCACCGCCAACGCCTGCTGGCCGGTCCGGCGGACGCCCGCGCCGAGACCGGCGACGGCGACCACGGCGACCGAGGTGGTCAGGGTGGGGTGCGGGTCGAACCGCACCAGGGCGGCCCCGGCGGCGACGACCTCGGCGGCGATCGCGACCAGCTGCGGTGCGAGCAGCGGCCCGGTGGGCAGCCGCCGCAGGACCAGGTTGCCGAGCGTCGGGGCGATGACGACCACGAGCGCGCTGGCGAGCACCAGGGTCGCGGTCCCCGCGTCGCCGAGCCAGCCGGCGGAGGCCGCCCCGGCCAGGTCGAGGGCCAGGAACAGACAGGCGACGGCCGCGAACGTCTCCGCACCGCCGCGCAGCCCGCGTCGTGCCGTCAGCACGGTGCCGGTCGCGGCGACCACGGTCAGCCCGACGAGCACCGCGGTGCGGCCGCCGACGCCGAGGACCGACCAGGTCACGGCGAGGAACACCAGGGCGCCGACGACCAGGCACAGCCCGCCCAGGCTCAGCAGCACCGCCGGCACCGTCCAGCGGTGCCCCGGGCCGGCCGGGGCTGCCGCCGGCAGCGGCGGTACGACGGGGGCGGTCGTCGACGCGGGCGCGGCGCTCGTCGCCCGGTAGTCGGGGGCGGCCACCGGCGGCACGGTCACCGGGGCGGTGGTGACAGCGGGGGCGGCAGCGGTGGCGGCAGCGGTGGCGGCAGCGGTGGCGGCAGCGGGGGCGGTGGCGGAGCCGGCCCGCAGCGTGGCGACCAGGGTGTCCGCGCGCTGGAGCGTGGTGAACAGCTCGGCGGCCGCAGGGCCCTGCAACGGGAGGCCGCACGCCGGGCAGCTGGTGCGAGGGGCGGGGCGCGCCGGGAGGGGTGCCCGGCAGTCCGGGCACCGGTCCGGATCGGCATAGCGGCTCATGGTCCTGACGCTAGGGCGCCGGACCGCCTCTCCGGGTGAGTACGCGGACTCAACTCGCCAACCGGTGCGGACGGGTCAGTCCAGGCAGAACTCGTTGCCCTCGGGGTCCTGCATCACGATGTGGCCGGCCGCCATCGGCGGCGCCGGCTCGAACCGCTGGACCCGGGTCGCCCCCAGGGCGACCAGCCGCTCGCACTCCGACTCCAGCGCCGCCATCCGCTCCTCGCCCTCGAGGCCGGGCGCGGCCCGGACGTCGAGGTGCACGCGGTTCTTGGCGGTCTTGCCCTCGGGGACCTTCTGGAAGAAGATCCGCGGCCCGGTGCCGTCGGGGTCGGTGAGGGCCGAGGCGTCGTTGCGGTGGTCCTCGGGGACCCCCCACGCCTCGAGCGCCTGGTCCCAGCTCTCGAAGGGCGGTGGGGGCGCCTGGAGGGGGTAGCCGATCGCCTCGGCCCAGAAGCGGCTCAGCGCCCCGGGGTCGTTCGCGTCGAAGGACACCTGGAACTCACGGCGTTCGGCCACTACTTCGCACCTGCTTGCATCATCTGGCGGAGCTCCTTCTTCAGGTCGCTGATCTCGTCGCGCAGCCGGGCCGCGAGCTCGAAGTGCAGCTCGGCGGCGGCGCCCTTCATCTGGTCGGTGAGCTCCTGGATGAGCTGGGCGAGCTCGGCGCTCGGCAGCCCGGCGAGGTCCTGGGCGTGCTGGCCGGACTCGCCGCCCGCGATCCGGGAGAGCCCCGGGACCGGCGCCTTGCGGCGCTTGGGGTCCTGGTGCTGCCAGGTCTCGAGGAGCTCCTGGGTGCTCTCCTCCTCGCGGGCCAGCATCTCGGTGATGTCGGCGATCTTCTTGCGCAGCGGCTGCGGGTCGACACCGTGCGCGGTGTTGTAGGCGACCTGCTTGGCGCGGCGCCGGTTGGTCTCGTCGATCGCCGACTCCATCGAGGGGGTGATCTTGTCGGCGTACATGTGCACCTGGCCCGACACGTTGCGCGCCGCGCGGCCGATCGTCTGGATCAGCGACTTGTCCGAGCGCAGGAAGCCCTCCTTGTCGGCGTCGAGGATCGAGACCAGCGACACCTCCGGGAGGTCGAGGCCCTCGCGGAGCAGGTTGATGCCGACGAGCACGTCGTACTGACCCAGCCGCAGGTCGCGCAGCAGCTCGATCCGCTTGAGGGTGTCGACCTCGGAGTGCAGGTAGCGGGTGCGGACCCCCGCGTCGAGGAGGTAGTCGGTGAGGTCCTCGGACATCTTCTTGGTCAGCGTCGTGACCAGGACCCGCTCGTTCTTCTCGACCCGGGTGTTGATCTCGTGGATCAGGTCGTCGATCTGGCCCTTGGTCGGCTTGACCACGACCTCGGGGTCGATCAGGCCGGTCGGCCGGATGATCTGCTCGACGGTGTCGCCGCCGACCTTGTCGAGCTCGTAGTTGCCCGGCGTGGCCGAGAGGTAGATCGTCTGGCCGATCCGGTCCAGGAACTCCTCCCAGCGCAGCGGCCGGTTGTCCATCGCGCTCGGCAGCCGGAAGCCGTGGTCGACCAGGTTGCGCTTGCGGGACATGTCGCCCTCGTACATGCCGCCGATCTGCGGCACCGACACGTGCGACTCGTCGACGACGAGGAGGAAGTCCTCGGGGAAGTAGTCGAGCAGGCAGTTCGGCGCCGAGCCGCGGCTGCGGCCGTCGATGTGCATCGAGTAGTTCTCGATGCCCGAGCAGGACCCGACCTGGCGCATCATCTCGATGTCGTAGGTCGTGCGCATCCGCAGCCGCTGCGCCTCGAGGAGCTTGCCCTGCCGCTCGAAGGTCGCCAGCTGGTCCTCCAGCTCGAGCTCGATGCCGCGGATCGCCCGCTCCATCCGCTCGGGACCGGCGACGTAGTGGGTCGCGGGGAAGACGTAGAGCTCCTCGTCCTCGGTGACGACCTCGCCGGTCAGCGGGTGCAGCGTCATCAGCCGCTCGATCTCGTCGCCGAAGAACTCGATCCGCACGGCGTGCTCCTCGTAGACCGGGAAGATCTCGAGGGTGTCGCCGCGGACCCGGAAGGTGCCCCGGGTGAAGGTCATGTCGTTGCGCGTGTACTGGATCTCCACGAGCCGGCGCAGGATCGAGTCGCGGTCGTGCTCGTCGCCCACCTTGAGCCGGATCATCCGGTCGACGTACTCCTGGGGGGTGCCGAGGCCGTAGATGCAGGACACGGTGCTGACCACGATGACGTCGCGCCGGGTCAGCAGCGAGTTGGTGGCCGAGTGCCGCAGCCGCTCGACCTCCTCGTTGATGGAGGAGTCCTTCTCGATGTAGGTGTCGGTCTGCGGGACGTAGGCCTCGGGCTGGTAGTAGTCGTAGTAGGAGACGAAGTACTCGATCGCGTTGTCCGGGAACAGCTGCCGCAGCTCGTTGGCGAACTGCGCCGCCAGCGTCTTGTTGGGCTGCATGACGAGCATCGGCCGCTGCAGCTTCTCCGCCACCCACGCCACGGTCGCCGTCTTGCCGGTGCCGGTCGCGCCGAGCAGCACGACGTCCTGGACGCCGGCCTCGATCCGCTTCGCGATCTCCTTGATCGCCGCCGGCTGGTCGCCGGACGGCTGGTAGTCGGAGACCACCTGGAACGGCGCCACCCGGCGCTCGAGATCGGTCACTGGTCGCATGTCGTCGAGCGTAGACGGAGCCGCCGACACCGAAACCCGCCGTGACGGCTGGGACACCTGTGGCGATCGGTAGATTGGCCCCGTGAGCAGCCAGCGGTCGGTCCCCGAGCGGCTGCTGCGCTGGCTGCGCCGGGTGCTCCTCACCTTCTTCGGGCTCCAGCTCGCGCTGGCCGTCGGGATGACGCTGGTCGACTCCTACCGGCGCCGCGGCAAGAAGCCGAAGCCGTTCCCCGTCACCCGCCCGCACGCGATCCCCGTCGGGGACGGCACGCTGACGACGTACACCTTCGGCCAGGACCTGTACGACGCGATGCTGGACGCCATCGAGAAGGCGCACCGGCAGATCCTCTTCGAGACCTACATCTGGAAGGGCGACGAGGTCGGCGAGCGGTTCAAGGCCGCGCTCGCCCGGGCCGCCGACCGCGGCGTCGAGGTCTACGTGATCTACGACGGGTTCGCCAACCTCGTGGTCTCCCCGCGCTTCAAGCGGTTCCCGCCGACCATGAAGGTGCTGCGCTACCCCGTCTACCCGGCCGGCTGGAAGTTCTACGACCTGGCCCGCTACGGCCGCGACCACCGCAAGATCCTCGTCGTCGACGACGCGGTCGGGTTCGTCGGCGGCTACAACATCGGGTCGGCGTACGCCACCGAGTGGCGCGACACCCACGTCCGCATCACCGGGCCCGGGGTGTGGGACCTCAAGCGCGCGTTCGCGGACTTCTGGAACCTGAACCGGCGCCGCCGGATCGGTACGTCGGAGCGGCCGCTGCTGCTCGAGACCGCCTCGACCTGGGAGCCGCGGATCCGGTTCCACCGCAACGTGCCGCGGCTGTGGATGTTCCCCATCCGGTCGATGTACATCGAGGCGATCACCCGCTCCTCGCGCAACGTCTGGATGACGCACGCCTACTTCTGCCCCGACCAGGACTTCGTCGACGCGATGAAGGACGCCGCGATGCGCGGCGTCGACGTCCGCCTGCTCGTGCCGCTGAAGTCGAACCACATCGTCGCCGACTGGATCTCGCGCGGCTACTTCTCGCAGCTGCTCGAGGCCGGGGTGCGGATCTTCCGCTACCGCGACGCGATGGTGCACGCGAAGACCTCCACGATCGACGGCACCTGGTCGACGGTCGGCACCGCGAACGTCGACCGGCTCAGCCTCCAGGGCAACTACGAGATCAACATCGAGGTCATCGACGAGAACTTCGCGGCCAACCTCGAGGAGATCTACCGCACCGACGAGTCGAACTGCCTCGAGCTCACCCAGAGCGAGTGGGAGGCGCGCGACCTGCACCGCAAGTTCACCGAGCTGGTGCTGGGACCGCTGCGGCCGCTGCTCTGACCGTCACCGCGAGTGCGGGATGTCGATCACCGAGCCGAGCTGGAGCGCCTTCGCCTTGTCGCCGCGCACCTTGAGCTGGCCCTTGATCACGCCGGCGACGGGGTTGAGGTGGCCGGTGGCGAGCCGCACGTAGTCGTGGGCCTCGCAGGTCACGGTCGCGTCGCGGCGGCCGCCCTCCTCGCCGGGGGTCACGGTGGCGGCGCCGCCCGAGACGCGGACGAGGTAGCGCTCGACCTCCCCTGACGGGTTGCCGGTCAGCCGGAAGCCGACGGCGAGCTCGACGTCCCGGGCCTTCTCGGGGTCGACGAAGTCGGGGAGCCGCCGGAAGATCTCGCTGAGCACGACGGTCCGGAACCCCGAGGCCATCACCTTGCGGAGGTGGTCGCGGGGCGCGTCCTTGAGCACCGTGGCGACGTCGACCGGGTCCAGCGCCCTCGGGTCGACCGCGACCTCGTCGGTGCCGGGGACCCGGAAGATCCCGCCCAGCGCGAGCGCGAGGTCCGCGTCGCCGTCGATGTCGAGCTTGCCCGAGAGGTACTCCAGGCCGGCGTTGCACTCCCCGCTGACGAGCCGCACGAACCGCAGGATGCTGGTGCGCAGCACGACGTCGACCGGTACGTCGTCGGGCAGGTGGGCGAGCAGCTCGATGGAGCCGTCCGCGAACCGGAGCCCGTGGCGCTCCAGCAGGCGGCCTCGGCGCTCGAGGTCGATGCGGAACGTCCCGCGGATCTCGGCCAGCCGCTCCGGGACGGCGTACTCGTGCAGCCGCGCGAGGATCCCCTCGATGGCGGCCGGCCGGATCTCGTCGCGCCCGATCAGCAGCAGCAGGTCGTCGTCGCTCGTGGCGGCGACCGTGGCGACCAGGTCCTCGGGGTCGGCCTCGGCGAAGAACGCGGCCGCCTCGGCGGCGCTCGCGGTGCGCAGCGGGGCGAGGTCCATCAGGTCGCCCTCACGTCCGCGTCACCCGCGCCGGGAGGTGGGTGCGGGGCGCCATCCGGGCGCCGTGGCGGGGTCGCCGGCCGCCGGCCATCCCGACCAGCACCGTGACCCGGCCGCGGTGCGGCCGCCAGGGCTCCAGCACCTCGGCCAGCTCGGCGTCGTCGAAGTCGCGGCCGGCCAGCGCCCAGCCGACGTCCTTGGCGACGTGGTAGTCGCCGAAGGAGACCGCGTCGGGGTCGCCGTGCGCGCGCTGGCGCACCTCGGCGGCGGTCCACACGCCGATGCCCGGCAGCGACGTGAGCCGGCGCTCGACCTCCTCGCCGGGCAGCCCGGCGGTCCGCTCGAGGGCGTCGGCGACCCGGGCGGCGGTGACCAGGGTGCGGGAGCGCGCCGGGTCGACGTGCATCCGCAGCCACTCCCAGGACGGCACCTGCCGGATGGTGTCGGCGCCCGGCTGCACCCACAGCCGCAGGTCGCGACCCGGGCCGGGCGCGCGCTCGCCGTAGCGGTGCACCAGCATCCGGTAGCCCGCGAACGCCTCCTGGCCGGTCACCTTCTGCTCGATGATCGCGGGGACCAGGGCCTCCATCACCAGGCCGGTCCGACCGATCCGCCAGTGGCCGTGACGTCGCCAGGCCTCCGCGACGAGCGGGTGGTGGCCGGCCTCGAAGCCGCTGACGTCGTCGTCGGCGCCGAGCATCGCCGGGAGCGACTCGAGCACCCACTCCGCCCCGGGACCCCAGGCCTCGGCGTGGACGAGGGCCTCGCCCGGTCGCGGCTCGACCAGCAGCGTGGCCGGTCCCTCGGGGGTGCGAACGCCGCGCCAGTGCCGGTCGCCGTCCAGGCGGTACGTCGGGTCGCCGCCGCCGCGCTTGTGGATGCGCAGCACCGCTCCGACCGGGCACGGCCAGCCGGGCTGCCAGTCCCGAACCCGTCCGTCCACCCCCCGACCGTAACGGACGCCCCCGACAGTGGAACACGTTCTAGTCTGGTCGGCATGTCGCTGCAGATCGAGGACCGGAACCGGGTCCGCACGCTCACCCTGGACCGGCCCGAGGCGCTCAACGCCTTCAACGAGGAGCTGTACGACGCCACGACGGTCGCGCTGCGAGCGGCGGCCGACGACCCCACGGTCGCCGTGGTGCTGCTGACCGGGAACGGGCGGGGCTTCAGCGCGGGCACCGACCTGCTCGAGATGCACGCCCGCGCGACCGACCCCGCGTTCGTCCCCGGCGCACACGGGTTCGTCGGGCTGGTGGACGCGCTGGTGGACTTTCCCAAGCCGCTCGTCTGCGCGGTCAACGGGGTGGGGCTCGGCATCGGCACCACGATCCTCGGGTTCGCGGACCTGGCGTTCATGTCGACCGCGGCCCGGCTCAAGTGCCCGTTCACGAGCCTCGGCGTCGCGCCCGAGGCGGCGTCGTCGTACCTGCTCCCCCGGCTGGTCGGCCGTCAGCAGGCCGCGTGGGTGCTGCTCTCGGCCGAGTGGGTCTCCGCACAGGAGGCGCTGGAGATGGGACTGGTCTGGCGGGTCTGCGAGCCCGACGACCTGCTGCCCGAGGCGCGCCGGCACGCGGAGCTGCTGGCCGCGCGGCCGATCTCGTCGCTGGTCGCGGTCAAGCGAGCGATGACCGCGCCGCTGCGCGCCGGCATCGACGCCGCGCGCGAGCGGGAGAACGCCGCGTTCGCCGAGCTGATGGGCGGGCCGGCCAACCTCGAGGCGCTGACGGCGTTCGCCGAGGGCCGCGAGCCGGACTTCACCGGTCTTCCGCCGGGGTGGTGAGACCGACCGGCGGGCGGCCGACGCTCGCCGGCGGCTCGGTGAGCACCCGCAGCGCCAGCTGGGTCGTCGACGGCACGCCGAGGTAGCCGACCACGCGGGAGACCCGGTCCGGCTCCAGCGGCAGCAGGCCCGGGCTGCCCGGCACGTCGGGCGTGAGGCCGAGGTCGAGGTCGGTGCGGCCGGACATCATCGACATGTTGAACTCGAACCGCTCGCGCGCGGCGGGGGTGGCGAGCCGCTTCAGCACCGACGCCCCGATCCGCGGCCGGCCGACCTCCTGGCAGTAGGAGTCGAGGGTGGCCACCAGGGTGGCGCCCGCGCAGTGGTCGATGTCCGCCCACACGGCCTGCATCGAGCCCATCTCCGAGAGCAGCACCGGGGCGAGCTTCTCGCCGATGCCCGGGACGCCCGGCAGGTTGTCGCTGGCGTCGCCGCGCAGCGCGGCGTACTCGAGGTAGTGCTCGGCGGCGATCCCGTAGAGCGCGCGCAGCCGGGCCGGGTTGAGCAGGGGCGACGCCGAGATGCCCCCGTTGATCAGCCGGAGCACCTGGGTGCGGTCGCTGATGTGGGCGAAGGAGTCGCGGTCGGAGGTGATGATCACGCAGTGCCAGCCGGCCGCCTCGGCCCACGTCGCCGCGGACGCGTTCACGTCGTCGGCCTCGAGACCGGCGGGCGTCACGGTGCGCATCCCGAGCGCGTCGAGGAGGGCGCCGGCCCGCTCGAGCTGGTCGACCAGCGCCGGGTCCTTGGCGGCGCGGCCGGCCTTGTAGGCCGGGTAGGCCTGCTCGCGCACCGAGGACCTCCGGTCGTCGAGGCCGAAGAGCACCGCGTCCGGCGCGAACTGGTCGATCGCCTCCAGGATCTGGCGGAGCATCCCGTGCAGCGCCCACGCCGGGCGGCCGGCCCGGTCGCGCAGCTCGGACTCGGCCCGGGCGTGGTGGTTGCGGTGGAGCAGGGACGGCGCGTCGACCGTCAGCAGCAGGCGGGGGCGGCTCACAGCGGTCCGATCACAGCAGGCCGATCGAGGCGGCGTGCCGGCGTACGGCGTCGCTGTCGGCCGCGAGCACGAAGGGGACGTCCTCGGACCAGGCGTCGGTGACCTGCTCGACGCGCCCGTCGCCGGGGTCCAGACGGACCTCGCGGATGTAGACGGCCAGGACCCGGCCGGGGTGCTCGCGGACGATGTCGGCGTAGATCTCCGGGTCCCGCTCCCCCGAGTCCCCGATCAGCACGAAGTCGAGGTCGGGGTGCAGCCGGAGGACCTCCTCGATGCGGTCGTGCTTGCGCTCTCGGCCCTCGCGGGTGCCGACCAGGTCGCGCAGCAGCAGCGGGCCGAGCGGGAAGTCACGGTGTCGCAGGAACCCGTGGAGGAAGGCGTGCAGGTTCCACGGGCTCGACGAGACGTAGAACACCGGGTTGTCCGGCCCGGCGAGGTCGCGGTAGAGCTCCGGCGCACCGGGGAACGCTGTGCGGGTCAGCTCCGAGCCGGCGAAGGTCTGCAGCAGCATCTCCCCGACCCGCTGGACGCCGGTCTCGATGATCGTGTCGTCGACGTCGGAGACGATGCCGAACCGGGCGCCCGGCGCCGGCACCCGCACCGCGAAGGCGGTGGTCGCCGGCTCGGACACGCCCCGGTAGGCCGACGCCAGCTCGACGGTGCCGCGCTGCCACGGGGTGTCCAGCGGCTGGGTCGGGTGCAGCTCGGCGCGGAAGTAGCCGTCACCGTCGGAGCTCGTCTCGACGGTCGCGTCCCCGATCCGCACCCGCAGCGGCACGTCGGGGAGCTCGACGGTCACGAACTGGCCCAGGCTCCGCCGCACCGCCGCACCGACGCCCTCGCCCGCCACCGCCTCGGACGGCGGCGGGTTGTCGAGCACCCGGCCGCGGACCACGACGCCGCCCGGACCTCCGTGGCCGCCGTAGGTCTCGATGCGGAAGAAGCGCAGCGGCCGGCGCGAGCGACGGCGCAGCCGGAGGCCGTCCCAGGCGTGCTCGGCGCCGACGAGCAGCCGTTGCTTGCGTCCCACGGTGCCCACGCTAGCCAGCGGGCGTGCGCCGTCGGTGCCCTGGTCTTGAATGGGGACGTGCTGCTCGCGGACGTCGTCGCCACCTCCGAGACCGTCGCCGCCACCCGGTCCCGCAAGGCCAAGGTGCTGGCGCTCGCCGACCTGCTCGGCCGGGCGGGGCCCGACGAGCTCGAGACCGTGACCGCCTACCTCGGCGGGACGCTGCGCCAGCGCCGCACCGGCCTCGGGTGGCGCGGGCTCACCGGGCTGCCCGAGCCGGCCGCGGAGCCGACCCTGACCGTGCTCGAGGTGCACTCCGCCTTCGACGCGATCGCGGCGCTGTCCGGCAGCGGCTCGCAATCGGCGCGGACCCGGGCCGTGGAGGAGCTGTTCGGCCGGGCGACCGCCGCCGAGCAGGCCTGGCTGCGCGGCGTCGTCACCGGCGCGCTGCGCCAGGGCGCGCTGGACTCGCTGGTGCAGGAGGCGCTCGCCGTCGCGGCGGGGGTCCCGCTCCCGGCCGTGCGCCGGGCCGCGATGCTCGGCGGCTCGACGGTGGCCGTGGCCCGCGCGGCGTTCGCGGGGGTCGACGCGCTCGCGGCCGTCGGGCTCGAGGTCGGCCGGCCGGTGCTGCCGATGCTGGCCTCGAGCGCACCCGACGTGCCGGCGGCGCTCGCCAAGGCCGGCGGCGGGGACGAGGTGGCCGTGGACCAGAAGCTCGACGGGATCCGCATCCAGGTGCACCGCGCCGGCGACGACGTGGTGGTCGCGACCCGGTCGCTGGAGGACATCACCGCCCGGCTGCCGGAGGTGGTGGCCGTGGCGTTGGCCCTCCCGGCGCGCGACTTCGTGCTCGACGGCGAGGCGCTCGCCCTCGACGAGACCGGCCGGCCGCGCCCGTTCCAGGAGACCGCCTCGCGCACCGCCACGGGCGAGGCCCCCGGTGGCGGGCAGATCGCGGTGACGCCGTACTTCTTCGACCTGCTGCACCTCGACGGCGCCGACCTGCTCGACGCGCCCGCCGGCGAGCGGGCTGCCGCGCTCGAGCGGCTGGTGCCCGTCGAGCACCGGGTGCCGCGGCTGGTCACCGCGTCGGCCGCGGAGGCGCAGGACTTCCTCGAGCACACCATCGGCTCGGGCCACGAGGGCGTCGTCGTCAAGAACCTCGCGGCGCCGTACGACGCCGGCCGGCGCGGCGCCGCCTGGGTCAAGGTCAAGCCGGTGCACACCCTCGACCTGGTCGTGTTGGCGGTCGAGTGGGGCTCCGGCCGGCGCCAGGGCTGGCTCTCCAACATCCACCTGGGCGCGCGCGACCCGGCGGGCGACGGCTTCGTGATGCTGGGCAAGACCTTCAAGGGGATGACCGACGAGATGCTGGCCTGGCAGACCGAGCGGTTCCTCGCGCTCGAGACGGCCCGGTCCGGGCACGTCGTGCACGTGCGGCCCGAGCAGGTCGTCGAGATCGCCTTCGACGGGGTGCAGCGCTCCACCCGCTACCCCGGCGGCGTGGCGCTGCGGTTCGCGCGGGTGCTGCGCTACCGCGACGACAAGCCGGTCGACGAGGTCGACACCATCGAGACCGTGCGCGCGTTCCTGCAGCGCTGACTCCGCCGACACCATCCTCCGACACCTGGCCCCGTGTTCCAACACCCCGGGACACGGTGGTTGAGGCGTGAGGAGCATCAGCGACGAGCCTCGAAACCACCCTCCGCCCGTCTGTCCACAGCCCCGGATCCGATCAGTGGAAACGGCTCGTGGATCGTGACCTCATCGTGACCGGATCCCTGTGCACACAGGGGATTCTCGGCCCTGACTGTCGGTGGTCAGTGCTGGGATGGAGACATGACAGCGATCGCGACCCCCCAGCACCGGGTCAGTGTCGCGACCGCCCACCTGCACGCCGAGCTCGACGCCGTCGCCGACGCATCGGTCTGGTCGATGGACCCGACCGAGACGGGCCGGACCCTGGTCGAGCTGACGCGCGCCGAGGCGAAGCTCACCGAGCTCAAGGCACGGGTCGCCGCTCACGCGGACGACGTCCACCTCGGCCAGGAGGTCGGCGCCTCCTCGGCGGCGAACTGGCTGGCGCACCAGACGAGGTCGACCCGCTCCGCGTCGTACGCCGCCGTGCGGCTCGGCCGCGACCTCGAGGCCCACCCCGGCACCCGCGAGGCACTCGCCTCCGGCGACCTGACCGCTGAGCAGGCCCGGGTGGTCGTCCGGTGGGTCGACCAGCTCCCCGACACCGTCCCGACCGAGCAGGTCGCCAAGGCCGAGGCGCACCTGATCGGCGAGGCGCGCCACCACGATGCGAAGGCCCTCAACCGCATCGGGAAGCACCTGTTCGAGGTGATCGCCCCCGACGAGGCCGACGCCCGCGAGGCCGCCCTGCTCGCGAAGGAGGAGGCGGCTGCCGCGAAGGCCTGCCGGCTCTCCATGGTCGACGACGGGCAGGGCAGGACCCGTGGCACGTTCACGATCCCCACCTACCACGGCGCCGCGCTGCGCAAGATGCTCGGCGCCGTCGCCGCACCCCGGCACGTGGCTGCCACGCAGGGCGCCGGCGCCGTCGCCGAGCGGCCGCCCACACCAGAAGCCCTGGGGCAGGCGTTCTGCGACCTGATCGAGCGCTACCCCGCCGACCAGCTCCCCCAGAAGCCCTGGGGCAGGCGTTCTGCGACCTGATCGAGCGCTACCCCGCCGACCAGCTCCCCCACACCGGCGGAGTCTCGGCGACCCTGGTGGTGCTGATCGACCTCGACGTGCTCCTCGGCCGGCTGGAGAAGGCCGGCGTCCTGGACACCGGCGAGAAGATCTCCCCCGCCCTCGCGCGGCGCCTGGCGTGCGAGGCCGGCATCATCCCCGTCGTCCTCGGCGGCGACTCCCAACCCCTCGACGTCGGCCGCAGGCGCCGCCTCTACAGCGAGGCCCAGCGGGTCGCGATGTTCGTGCGCGACCGCGGCTGCCGCGCCGAGGGCTGCGACCGCACCACCGGGCTGCACGCCCACCACAAGAAGCGCTGGGCCGACGGCGGCAACACCGACCTCGCCGCCGGGGTCTCGCTGTGCCCCTGGCACCACGCCCGCGCCCACGACACCCACTACCAGACCACCTACCAACCCAACGGTGACGTCACCTTCCACCGACGGACCTGAGGAGCTCGCAGGTGCTCGAGCAACGCTCCCAGCAGCTGGGGCAGCCGTGGCGGTCACGCCTCGACGACGTTGGCCGTCACGGCGGCGACGCGGACCCGCTCGATGTCCTGCAGCGCGGCGGCTCGCGTGAGGTAGCCACCCTTCTCCGCGAGCACCTCGCCGTCCCAGTCCCGGAGCTGCCACCGGTGCTCGCCGAGCTTCCCGTCGACCTCGAACACGGCCACGATCTTCAGCATCGGCGGTCCTCACCATCCCCACTCGTGCGTTGGTCCGAGACGGCGGCGCCGGCCGCTCGGAGGGAGGGGTCGGCGGCCGGCACCGCGGGAACACTAGGGATCGACCGGTCGTGACCGGTGGGTAAGAGATCCACCTCATAGCGGCGCCGATCGTCCGGAGGACGACGATCCTGCGGGTACCGGCTCGATCCCCATTAGGTCTTGCGAACCAGGTCTCCGTCGCAGGGACGATCGCGTCCTGGCGACCGCCGCTGCCGCAAGTCGTGCCGCCGCCGGTGGACCGCGGCCGGGACTTGCGGTGGTGCAGACCGAGGGTTGGGACGCTGGGAAGTCTCCCCGTTCCACTCACAGGGGCACGAAGTCGCCACCCTGCTCATCGAGGCCGGTGCCGACAAGGACGTCCTGGCCTCGACCGCGGACAGCACGGCACGGCGACTCCGCAAGTACCTCCACCGCGGGTGAGTCGACGTGCGGTGGGCGCCTACCCGAGCAGTTTCTCGCCCGTGTCTCGCCTTCGGCGCATCCGGATGGAGCAAGACAACGCCCCTGACCGGCGTTGCTGCTGGTCAGGGGCTGGGATCGGAACCACCTGTCGGAGCCAGGCCAAGGACCTGTTGTCGTCGACCTGACCCCCTCATGCCGAGCCGGTCAGCGAGCGCTGCCGGTCCGGTGGGAGGCGGACCTGCGGTGCCAGATCGCCAGGGTGCGGGCCTTGCGGCCCTGCCGGGCCGCCGCCGCGGCGCGCAGCCGGAGGTCGACCTCGGCGTGGGCGGACTCGCGGTAGATGGGCTGGTTCATGCTCATGACAGTTCTCCTCGACGTACGTGCAGCCTCGGCGGCGCGGGCCAGGTGGCGGGGCTCGGCCGAGAGCTGCGGGATGGGAATGGGGGGTCGACGGCCGGTCGGACGTCGACGGCCCGATCGGGCCTGGTGGGGCACGGCGCCCGCCGCGCGAGAAGCGGGGGGCACGGGGCCTGACGTGGAGCCGCCTGTCGGAATCGAACCGACGACCTATTCATTACGGTCGACCGCAAACCCGAGCAAGAACCAGCAACGGCCAGCACGCCCAACACTGCCCCTGACCTGCACGTTTGTCGCCGGCCAGCCGCTTGTGGCATCCCGGGTTGTCCCGCGTTTCCCCGCGCCTTCACCGCAATACGCGCAGTATCTCGCTCGTAGCCCGCTTCCCTCCCGGCGACCTCGGCGCGGGCACCTTGACGAAAACGCCGCCTACGCCGACCGGTCGTGACTACCGTGCCCGCCAACGCAGGGAGGGCACTCATGTCTGGCTACACGTGCATCGACGTCGAGACCACCGGCCTCTTCCCCACTCGCCACGACCGCATCCTCGAGATCGGCGTCGTGTTCGTCGACGACGAAGGCCAGGTCGAGGGCGAATGGTCGACGCTGGTCAATCCAGGTCGTGATGTCGGGCCGACCCAAATCCACGGCGTCACGGCCCGCGAGGTGCTTCGGGCACCGACATTCGCCGACATCACCCCGGTGCTGCTGCGATCGGTCGCCGGACGGACCGTCGTCGCGCACAACGCGCCGTTCGACATCCGGTTCCTCCGGGTCGAGCTTGCCCGCGCCGGCTATTCCTGGACAGGGACGAACATCCCGGCCCTCTGCACGATGGAGCTCGCCGGCCGGTACGTCCGCCGCGCGTCATCTCGAAAGCTGTCCGACTGCTGCCGAGCCGCCGAGCTCGAGGTCTCGGGCGAGCACGAGGCCCTGGCCGATGCTCGAGCCGTCGCCGCTCTGCTCACGTACGTCATCAACGCGACGTACACGCCGCCGCCCTGGCTGTCGTTGGCGGTCGAGGCGCATCGGTACGCCTGGCCCGTCTGCACCGACTCCACCATCCCCCAGTTTGTCCAGCGCTCCGCCAGCGCTCCTATTCGCGAACGCTTCTGGCTCGACCGCATCGTGGCTTCGATGCCCCGGCACCCCGAAGCGCGAGTCGACTCCTACCTCGAGGTACTCGAGTCCGCGCTCCTCGACCGCTACCTATCGGCGCACGAGGAGGAGGCGTTGATCGAAGTCGCAACGGACCTCGGCCTTGGTCGCGACCAACTCGACACGATCCACCGCGACTACCTGATGGCGATGGCGGCCGTCGCACTCGAGGACGGCGTCGTCACCAAGGCAGAACTGAAGGACCTGGAGACCGTGGCTCGACTCCTCGGCCTCAGCATCGACGACGTGCCGAGATCTCTGGACGCCGCGAAGGCGAGCACGGTCCGCCCGGTCGCGCCGTCTTTCCGGCTCGCGCCGGGCGATCAGATCTGCCTCACAGGCCAGATGAGTAGGCCGCGCGAGGACATCGAGGCACTGGTTGTTGCGCAGGGCCTGTCCGTAGGTGGCCTGACGAAGAAGACACGATTGCTCGTCGCAGCAGATCCCGACAGCCAGAGCGGCAAGGCGGCGAAGGCCCGCTCCTACGGCGTCCCGATCGTCACCGAAGCCGCACTCGTGGGCCTGCTGCTGACGATGGGGCAGGATCGGGACACGTCATTCGACAACTAGCCCACAGCGCCCAGAATGACGCGCGCTGGCCGCGTATGGACGACAGGCTTCATCAAGTCTGTTCAGACGAAATACTTAGCATGCGGCCGGTCTGAACGCCGAGGTCGAAACACGGTGAACTTAGGACCTCCACCACTCGATTCTGATTCGATTGGTCGATGAGCATGGATGCCCCGAGCCTGGGCACCGACGGCATCGCCGAGCGACGTTTCGCGTTCGGCGTGGTCCGTCGCAATTGCGGTCACGGCGTCAACGAGGAATCAGGCCTGTTCGATCACGAATCCGTCCGGGCGAGCTGGCTTCCAGGCATCAGCTTCCGGGCGGCCGGCGCGGGGAAGGTCGACGGTGGGCTGCGCAGAGCACAACTGGGCGCACTGCACGCAATCCTCGCCCACTGGTCAACTGGCAGCAGCGAGCCGGCGACAGTTGTTCTTCCCACCGGGACTGGCAAGACCGAGACGATGCTCGCTTTGCTGGTGGAAGCCCGAATCGATCGACTGCTCGTGGTCGTACCGAGCGACGCGCTTCGTTCGCAGCTGACGAAGAAGTTCGAGGCGCTCGGCCTGCTAGGCGAACTGGGCGTGCTACCTGACGGTGCATTGTTGCCAGCGGTCGGCATGATCACTGGCCGGCCGAAGGACGTCGCCGAGATGCGCGAGTTCGTTCAGGCGTCCCAGGTGATCGTCTCGACGCCGAACGCGCTCGCTGGTTGCCCAAAAGACATTGCGGAGTCTCTATTCGAGTCCTGCGACGCGTTGTTCTTCGACGAGGCGCATCACGTGAGGGCCGCGACGTGGACTCAGATTCGCGACGCCTTCACTGGGAAGAAGGTCGTCCAGTTCACGGCGACGCCGTTCCGTGAGGACGGCCAGCACATGCAAGGACGGTTCGCCTACATCTTTCCTCTTCGAGAAGCGCAGTCCGACGGGGTGTACAGCGTCATCAACTACGAATCGGTGTTCGACCTGAACGATCCGGACGCGGCCATCGCAACCCGCGCTGTCGAGGTCCTCGACGCAGACGTTGCCGAGGGCCTCGACCACTTACTGATGGCGCGCTGCAAGACCCAGGTCGATGCGGAACGCGTCCATGCGATCTACGGCGGCGTTGGCTCCGCTCATAGCCCCGTAATCATGCACTCCGGGATGGCACAGTCTCGGCGCGACGCAGCCCTCAAGGAGATCATTTCGCGACGCTCCCGAATCATCGTGTGCGTCGACATGCTTGGCGAGGGCTTCGACCTTCCACAACTCAAGATCGCAGCACTGCACGACCCCAAGCGGTCCCTTGCGCCGACCCTGCAGTTCGCTGGCCGCTTCGCCCGCGTCGCAGACGGAACCGGAGACGCGACGGTCATCACCGGAAGATCCGACCGGCTGTTCGACAAGCGGCTCTCGCGGCTCTATGGCGAGGACGCCGACTGGAACCTGGTCATCGCCGAACTGTCCCAGGAGGCGATCCTCTACCAGGAACGCGTGTCCCAGTTTGAGCAGGCGTTCGGCTCCCAGGAAGTACGAGTGGCGACCCGTGCCGTCGCACCCAAGATGAGCACGGTTGTCTTCAAGACGACATGCGAAGAATGGACGCCCGAGGGGGTACTCGACGTCATCCCCGCCGACGACATCATCACCCTGCCATTGCCTATCAACCATGAAGAGAACGTCATGTGGTTCGTGACGCGCACCCGACAGGTTGTGCCCTGGGTCGACGGTCCCGGGATCGAAGACGTTGCTCACTCCCTCTTCGTTCTTCACTGGGACAAGGACCAGGACCTCCTGTTCATCAACCACTCCGCTCTCGAAGGCACCAACACCCACATCGCGAAGGCCGCCGTCGGAGATACCGCCGCGATCATTAAGGGCGAGGACATTTTCCGTGCCATGGGCGACATGGCGCGCCCCGTGCCCACAAACGTTGGAGTGCTCGACATCTACAGCCGTGCAAGGCGATTCTCCATGCACGTGGGCGCGGATGTTACCGACGGCTTCCCGGCTGCCGAAGAAGCCACCAAGATCCAGACCAACTTGTTCGCTGCCGGCTTCCGCGAAGGCGAGCGCGTTACTGTGGGCGTCAGTCTCAAGGGGCGAGTCTGGAGCTATCTTGTCGCCAGAAACATCCTCGACTGGGTGGAGTGGTGCCGAGACGTCGGGCGGCGCCTGCTGGACGAGTCGATCGACGTCCAAGCGGTCAAGCGCAACTTCATCCGCCCCGAAATTCTCAATTGCTGGCCGGACGCCGTTCCCCTCGGAGCGGAATGGCCTCCGAGCCTTCTCCTGTCGCCACCGACCTCGCTGCAGGTCCGCATCGGCGCAACCGAGGTTCCGCTGACGGACCTTGAACTCTCAGTTGAGCCCGGCCTTACTGACGACGGCCAAGTTCGCATCATCCTGCGCGCCGAGGACTCCGAAGCCAAGTACGACCTCGTCCTAGATGTTGACGGGATGCGGGCCTGCCCAGTCGCCGACGAAGCCATGTTCACTACCACTCGCGGGTCAACGTCCGGTGCCGAGTTTCTTGCCAAGAACTGCCCAATCATCTTGCTCGGCGGCGACGGAGTCGTTTACCCGCCGGGCATCTTGTATCGGCCGCAGCGAGACATCCCTGCGCTCGACCGAGACCGCATCATCGCGCTCGCGTGGGACGGGATCGCCATCAATAAGGAGTCGCGGGGGCCAAGCAGAGACCCCGCTACCGTCCAAGGTGCAGCGCTTGACCTGCTCAGAACCCAAGCCTGGGACTTCGTGATTGACGATGATGGCTCGGGTGAAGTGGCGGACCTGGTCGCGCTCAGGCGTGCGGAGACCACACTCGAAGTCGTCCTCGTCCATTGCAAGTTTGCTCACGGCGGCACAGTGGGTGCCCGCGTGGCAGACCTGTACGAGTTGTGCGGGCAGGCGCAGAAGAGCGCCGCGTGGCGACGCAATCCTGAAAGCATGATCCGCAGACTCCTCGCGCGCGAGCGCAACCGGCTCGCAAAGGGCCGGCGAACCGGCTTCGAGTCGGGAACTGACAGAGACCTTCTGCGTCTCCTGAGCGAACTCCCGTCGCTGGCGGTTCAAATGCAGATCGTCCTCGTTCAGCCCGGATTGAGCCAGACTCGGGCGAGCGCCAGCCAGCTCGAGCTGCTTGCCGCAACCGAGACCTACGTGCGCGAGACCAGCGCGACCAGGCTGGAGATTCTCGGTAGTGGCTAGCCGTCTATGCGCTGAGGTTGCAACGTCCCTGGACTCGAATTCTGCGAAGGTCAGCCTGGGCGTCATTCCGCCGCCTGACGGCGCCGGCCGAGTGACGGATCTGGCCGATGTTGCGCTGACCCGGACGACCCGAGCGCATCGACTACTCAAGCCTTCTAGCGCGATCGGCACATCTCCGTCAGGAGCAGCCGAAGCACCGCTGTCCATCTAACGGCCGTCGAATGAACCATTATCGCGTATAGTGGTCGACGCAGCGGCCATAATCCCAAGGAGGTAGACGGTGGTTCGGCCCGTTCCAGCTCGCACCCGTCTCGCCGCGCAGCGCATCGGGGCGCACGTGGCTGCCTGGCGCAAACTCCAAGGTCTCACCGCCGAGCAGGTGGCCGACCGTGCGGGCCTCTCGCGTGGAACCCTGCGACGGCTGGAGAACGGTGAGACCAGCGTAGGCCTCGACGTCCTCCTCAACGTCGCGCGCGTGCTTGGGGCTCTCGACCGCGTGGTGGAGGCGCTCGACCCCTACGAGACCGATCTGGGCCGGGCGCGGGCGGACGAGGCGCTGCCGAAGCGGGTGCGGCGATGACGAGCCCGCTGCTGGTCTTCGACAACCGCGATGGCCAGACCGTCCCGGTCGGGACCGCCTACTTCACCTGGAACCGCGGCACCTTGTCGACCACGTTCCAGTACGCCCCCGACTACCTGGCCCGCAAGGACGCCTACGCCATCGACCCGGCGCTGGGGCTGTTCGGCGGCAACCAGCAGGTCTCCGGCGTTCCGGGCGCCTTCGCTGATTGCTCCCCGGACCGGTGGGGAAAGAACCTGATCACCAAGCGAATCCAGGCCGAGGCGCTTCGTGCCGGGCGCGCTGTCCCCTCCCTCAGCGAGGTCGACTTCCTGATCAGCGTCAGCGACCTGACCCGGCAGGGGTCGCTGCGGTTCAAGGCCAGCGCCGACGGCCCGTTCCTGGACCCGGACCTGCACGTGCCGAAGATGGTCGAGTTGCCGCGGCTGCTGCGGGCCGCCGATCAGGTCGCGCGCGACGACGGTGAGGACTCCTCGGCGATCAAGGTGCTGCTGGATGCCGGGACCGGCACCCTGGGCGGCGCTCGGCCCAAGGCGTCGGTCCGCGACGGCGACCGGCTGCTGATCGCGAAGTTTCCGAGCACTCGCGACCAGTGGGACGTGATGGCTTGGGAGAAGACCGCGCTCGACTTGGCCGACCGGGCGGGGATCGAGGTGCCCGGCAACGAACTGGTGCGGATCGAGGGTCGCCCCGTTCTCGTCCTGGAGCGGTTCGATCGAGACGGAGCGCAGCGCGTCGGCTACATCAGCGCGATGACTCTGGTCGAAGGCGGCGACGGCGACGTCCGGGACTACACCGAGGTCGCGGAGACCCTCCCCGAGCACGGGGCACAGACCAGCGCCGACCTGCGTGAGTTGTGGCGCCGCATCGCGTTCTCGGTCGCCGTCCACAACACCGACGACCACCTCCGCAACCACGGCTTCCTGCGTCATGGTACCGCGGGATGGCGCCTGTCCCCGGTCTTCGACGTCAACCCCAACCCCATCCTCGCCGAGGACCGAGTCACCGGCATCGGCGGCGCGCGCAGCCGCGCCGACGAGTTGACCGGTCTGATGACCTACGCCGACACCTTCGATCTGTCCCAGGGCGACGCGAAGCAGATTCTGCGCGAGATCGACGACGCCACCACCGACTGGCGCAAGGTCGCCACCTCGCACGGGATCAGCGAGAGCGAGTGCAACCGCTTCGAGGGCGCCCTCGAGACCATGCGGGAGCCGATCCAGGCCCTCACCAGCGGCACGACACCCAGCAGCCGTCCGGGGGTCGCGCCGGGCGCTCAGCCCCGCGTTCCCAAGGGCGTCAAGGGTGGTGGCCGCTTCGCAGCCCGCCCGCGACGCGAAGGGCCGCCGCTGACCTGAACGCGTTGACGAACCCCGCGCCGTGGGCACCTAGCCAGTCCCGCACATCCGGATCCGGAGCCGCGATGGTTGAGATTGCAGCGCGTCATTCCGCCGCCTGTCGGCGCGAGGAAACGGCCGGGTCCGATAAGCGGGCACAACTGCCCTGCCCACGGTCACGATGCCGAGTGTGAGATCAGGCCGTCTCCTCAGTCTCGGACTCCCTCGAGCCAGGAAAACGCCCAAGAGACCGCCCGCTCATCCGTGTCGAGGATGCGGAAGGCGATGCGGATCAGTGAGTAGAACTGGTCGACCCATGCAGTAGCGAGCTGGACGTTGCCGCCCATGCTGAGCGAGAGGCTGGGAATGAGATGCAGGCCGTGTAGGACATTGAGGCAACGTTCCATCGCGTGGGTCTCGATGGACCACCACTCAGAGTGCGCGACGCCGCTGGCCTGTTGGTAGGCCTGCCTGTAGAAGTCGATGAGACCTGCCTCCGTGGCCATGCTTCGGATGGACTTGCCTTGTGCGAATGTGTCGCGGGTGTCGACGACCCGGTGATCGATGACGTCGTGGTTGTGGCTGAGTCGTTGGAACTCGTTCATGGCTTCTTGATATCCGGGCGTGCGTGCTTCGGCCGGCACTTCATCTGCGATGCGGGCATAGAGCTTCGCCTTGCCTGCGCCGTACTCCTGGAACTCGCGGTAGATGGCGGGGTCCTGCTGGGCCATCCACTGCAGGTAGATCTTCGTCTCAACCAGCACGCGCACGATGTGGGCGCCGTGCTCCATGCACCACAGGTCGGGGGCTGTGAGCACCGCGATGAGGTCCCGCCCAGCTCGCGACACCAGGCCTGAGACGACCTCCTGACGCTCCTTGTCGTGCAGCCGGGCGGGCGCCGTCTCCAAGGCTTCGACGAAGCTGGACAACAGGTCCATAGTGAGCTGTCGTAAGTGGGAACCATCGGCGGGAACCGGCGTTGGGCCGGCGCCGAGGTCATTCCCCACCGCGGGTCGGTCCTCTCGCGGATCGGGGTTTGGGTCAGGCTTCCCGTCAAGCTCGATGTCGGGATCCGTGTCCGGTTCGGCGCGCGCTGGCGGCGTGCTGGCCGGAGCGGTTTCGGACTCGGCCGCTGGCACATGAGCGCCGTTCAATGACGCGGCTTCACCTGCTGGCGTGGGTGCGGTTTCGCTCTCGGTTTCCCTCTTGCGAACGCATTGCGACGTCATCGAGTTGGCCCCCCAGAACACGCGCGCCCATCTGATCGCCTCGTCGAAGTAGGTCGGATCCTCGGCCGTCAGCATTCCCTTGTAAGCTCCCCACTGCGAGCGGACGACCGAGTCCGCTCGGGTCCTGGACTCCTCGTCGTCGGGGTAGCTCCTCAACAGTTCGATGGTCTCTCGTTCTGATGAGAACGTGCCGGCCTGAAGTGTGCTCCAGGTGCGGAGGCACTTCATCAGCGCCTCGCGGTGGCCGTCGCTGAGCGCTTCGAGCAGCGCGCGGCGCACGAGGTCGATGTCGGCCTGCTCGGGCACATGCACGTCGGCGTTCGCGACGAGCCACGGGACCGGCATGTACGGGTACGAACTGAGCGCACTGCGCACACCAGCAGAGAGCAGACCGTGTTCATGTGCTTGCTGCGACACCACGTCTGCTGCGCTCGGAATCTTGATGGCGAGGCGCGCGAGGTTGGTCAGGCGACCGTCAAGCGACTCAGCGACGAACACGGTTTCATCGTGTTCGGACAGTGCGTCCTGAACTGCCTTCTGCCATGAGACGAAGTTGCGGATGGCGTCGTTGCCTTGCTCGGCGAGCACGAGGGCCGGCCACAGCAAGTCGGGGAGGTCGTCCTTGAACCAGTCTCCGATGACAAGGACTCCCGTCGCCGCAAGTGGCGGCGTGAAGACCCGGCGCCGGTGAACATGACCGGCCATAGGCCCGTCGTGCTGGTTCGGCTGCGGCATCTGCATGAACACAACCTAGGAGAGGGCACCGACAATGGCGTCGGCTCTCAACGTGGTGCTGCGCTCAGCCTTCGGCCCCGACCTGACGCGCATCGTTCTGCTGCGACGGGTTGGCTTCAAGCTCCGCGCGACCGCAGGACTCGGGACGGAACCCCGCCTTCCGAACGACGACCGCCGGGCGCCGTCCCTGTCTTTGCACGCCGACAGATGCGGATCTGCGACCCGCGCGTTTGGAAGTGCGTCTATCCACCGCGTTTGCCTCGGTTCTGACACCCGTGAGCATCCGCAGATCATTACGACTTTGACAAGCTAGTCGTAGCTGCGTTAGCCACGCCGCAGGTGGCGTCGAAGTCGGCGTTCGATAGACGAGGCGGTCATCGCGCACACGTCGGTATCGGCGCCCGCCGCAACCAGGAGGTCGGAGACCTCCTGGCCGATCGAGTGGAACAGCGGGATGGCAGTCCAGCGCCCGCTCGCCCGCCCGGCGGCAACGCCGAGCAACACTGGGTCGGAAGTGATGCGGTGAAGCTCGGCCACGGCTTGCGTGGTCGGGGTCGCGTTGCGGATCGCTCGGCGGGCGACTTCCTCGAGGGTCGCGACCTGGCGCTTCTCCTGAGCGAGCAACTTCACGTCGGTCACTCGCCCGGCACGGTGACTCACGCCTCGACGACGTTCGCCGTCAGCGCCGTCACCCGAAGGCGCTCGATCTCCTGGAGCGCCGCGGTGCGGGTGATGTAGCCACCGTTGCGCGCCATGATCTGGCCGTCCCAGTCACGCAGCACCCAGTGGTGCTCCCCATGCTGCTCGAAGACCTCGAACAGCCCCGCGATCTTCAGCACGGTCCCGACGCCGTAGCGCTCGCCGCCGCGATGGCGCCAGTACCTCTCCCCGGCAGCTGGTCTGGCACGAGCCCCAGATCGGGGAGCGCGACAAGCGGGCGGCTTCGCCACCCCTGCCCGGCGGCAGTTGGCACCACGTCGACGTCAAACGGCGCAGTCACCGCAGAGATCGCGCTCACGGTTCCTCTCCTGGATCGATGCGGGCACACGAGCCGAACCCTGGCCCACCGTCTCGGAACACCGATCGGATGGGCCAGAGCTCGTTTGCCAACCGCTGAGGAAGGAGGGGGCGGCCGGCTCTCCTTGCGCCGACGACGCCCGGGTCGTGGTGCCGGCGGCAACTCGACGAACGCTAGGGACCTCCACCCCCCGGCGTCGTCGTGACCCACGAGTAAGAGATCCACGTCATACCGGCATCGCTCGTCCGCAGGACGACGATCCTTTGGCGCCTCGCGTGGGGCGGAGCGAATCCGTGCGCAGCAGTCACGTGAAGGACCAAGACTTTGGAGATAGGGCAGCCGTCGCTGAAGGATGGTGCGAGACCTCGTCTTCACCAACTGGTATGGACCACGGCTTCGGCGGCCCCACCACGGACGGCGTGCATCACCCGCCGTCCAAGCGAGGCCTCACCCGCGAGTGGTTCACGCGCCCGGAGGTGTGAGACGTAGGCGCGCCGCGAATCCGCGCAGACCGTGACCCACCGAGCGCCCGCCAATGGGCTCCGGTCCAGACCGCCACCGCTCTGAAAGGTTTGCTGCCGCAGGGACGGCGAACGGCATCATCCTCGTCGCAAGCAGCCCCCACCGATGATCCCTTGATCCACAGGGTCCGCCAGCGCCGCCGGCGGACCCGGCCAGGAAGATGCCTCACTGTGACCTGCGTCGCTTACCGTCCGGTCACCTTGAGGTGGTCAATAGCGTTCCGTCACTGCCGGCGGCACGCGGGGCCCGAGACCCGCGGGCCGCCGGCAGACCATCGCGTCGGCCACTCCCTCCCAAGAAGGGCCGGCGCACGCCCGGTCCCCCTCGCTCTCTGTCGCAGCCGCGGGACCGGGCACCCACCCGCAGGGCCAAGTTGCAGAGAGCGTCACCCGACGCCCCCGGACGGGCCAGACCCGGCTGCGTCGGTCCGTTGAACGCCGCAGGCACCGGGCCGGGGCTCCCACGGAAAGCCCGGCCAAGGCGGCTCCCTTGTCCGCATCGCGTCGATGAAGACGAGGTAGCGGCGGCCGCCGGCGCGAGGGTCGAGCAGCCACCCGACGGTGAGATCCTTGTCGGACGCCTCGACACCGAGAACGCCGAGCATCCGGTCTCGGATCTCACGCCACCGACGAGCACCGAGCGTGGGCGCGGAGACGATGACCTCGCGCAGACTCTCCCTGCGGAGCGCGACCCAGCTCGCGTCCCGCGCCATGTCGACGAACTCGACGGGCGTCAGCCTCCCCGCGCTGATCTCGAGCAACATCTCGGCGCGAGCCTGGCGGGCCGCGCTGAGGGCGCGCCGTTGGGAGGACATGTCCTTCACGCGACGCTCCGTGCGGTCACCGGACGCAGGCGGTGCCCGAACTCGGGCGGGCGTGGGAGCCACGGCCCAATGGCGGCTCCTGACCGGGCGACGGGCTGGGACGTGGCGCCCTTGGCCGTGTCGGTCGGCCCCGCGAGCCGGCGCGGGATCATGGCGTCGCCGGCGGCGCCCTGGCCAGCACCAGTACGCCGCGTGGCAGATCGGGAGCGCTGGGGTCCGACGTCAGCCACGGTGCCAACACGCGCGGCAAGCAGGTCCGCCGCGAGCTGGGCGGGGTGGTGCTTCTCGCGCAGCCACCACGGGGTCTGCGCGAGCAGTGCGGTGTTGACGATGGACGAGCGGAGCCGGTCCGACTCGCGCGCCGTGAGCGAGAGGTCGTCGGGTTCCCACAGGGAGCACTCCTCCCAGAGCGACGTCCTGCCGGTGGGCCGGTCGATGACGAGCCGGGCGAACCGGTCGGACGCGATCGAGGGCCGTGGGAACCACTCGCGCCAGGTCGCGACGCCGATCCGTTCGGGTGTGAGCGCGAGGTGCGCATCCGGGTTGTGCTTGATGGCGTCTTCGATGACGTGGTGGGTCATCCGTCGTACTCGGTTGCCCGCCTTGGCCAGCGGAGGTGCGAGCAGGAACACGACCACGAGACCGGTGTCCTCGAGCGGCGACTCGGTGAGGATCCGGACCCAGCGGTTGACCTTCTGTGTGAACCCCTGGGTGATCGATGCGGTGACCTCGATCGCGATGCGCAGTCCGTCGTCGCGCACGATGGTGAGGTCGGCTCCCCCGTGGCTGCGCGAGGGAAACCGGCACCCGGTGGTCAGGTCGCGGAAGGTGGAGAACTGCGGCCCCAGGACCGTGCCGACCTCGAGGTGCGTTGCGGCGCGGAGGGCTAGCTCGAGTCCGAGAAGGTCGTGGCGCAGGTGCACCTGCGTGCGCCCGATGTCGCGCCCGCCGGTGAGCGCCAGCCACTCGGCGTACGAGAGCTGACTGAGCAGGCGGCGGACCTGGTCGGCGTCGCCCAACTGGTAGGCGACGGAGCCGTCGCCGGCGGCGCCGAGACTGTGCCCGACGTAGGGGTTGGTGATCGAAATCAGGTCGGAGGCGAACAGGCTGGCGACTACGTTGCTGCGCGGATCGGCCCACGCCGGCGACCCGGTGATCGTGGCGGCCTGGTTGTTGGTCACGACGCCGAAGGCGATCAGGGCGCCGAGCAGGTCGAGTACCTCCCGAGCACGCGAGCCCGCGAGGATGTCTCTCGGCCTGATCCGCTCGGCGCGAAGATACGTCGCCGGCAGCCGCAGCGGCGTCTTGTCGGCCATGTGGCGAGCCCGGCTGAGCGAGATCGCGCCCTGGTCGCGGCCCTCGCCGGCGAAGGTCTCGTAGAACGGGTCGAGCGACCTTGCGGCCTGCAGGTTGCCGCCCAGCCGCGTGGGAAGGTGGTCGCTCAGGTGGTACCGGCACGCGGGGTCGAGGTGCTCGTCGGGGATAGGGTTCCATCGCTTCGTGGTCACGTCGAGAACATGCGTAGGCACCGAAGGCTCGGCACCCCGCGCGCGGAATGGGCTTCGAATCTGGCGCCGATCGACTCCTCCCCGGTGGACAGATCGGCGCGAGAATCCCCAGTCGACCGGCGATCGGGCGTCGGCCTCCCTTCGGCTCCGCCGAAGCGAACACCTCCGTGGGCCAAGACGTCACCTGCGAGGGCAAGAAGGCAACACGCATCGGATCGAGAACGACGAGCCAGCGCAACGGCCATCGAGCAGAGACGAACCGCTCACGCAGAGCACGACATGCGGAAACGAAACGAAACGGAGCGAGCCGACGCGTGACGACCCGCCGAGCGAAGCGAGGCCTCCTCATATGGGACTGCAGCTCGCGTTCTACCCCTCGCGGCGTCGGATCCCGCCGCACGCCGGAGCCGACAGCGGGCCGCGCGACCGCGCAAGGAGGGCGACGCGGAGCGTCACCGCCATCGTTCCTCCGGCGTCGCCCAGGCCTCGTCGAAGTCAGGGTGGTCGGCGTAGGCCCAGGTCAGCAGCACGAGAGTCGGACACGGGTACGGAAGAGGGACGGGGCGGTCGTCGGCGATCGCGACGCAGAGCGAACAAGCCCCACGTACCGACCGGCCGTGGATCGCCATGAGGTTCTTCTTCGCGGCCTCCTCGCGCTCGGCGCGAAGCAGATGGAAGTGGGACATGTACTGCGCGGCCTCGGGGTGGCCGAGTCGTAGGAACCGGTCCGGTTGCCCCGCGCCGATGTCGACGCCAGCGACGAACACGACATCGGGGTCCTCCCGCGTGCGCGGAAACAGAGCAGGCGGCAACGTCTCGGCAAGCTGGCGGAGGGCGTCGGCCACGACTCGATCCTCGGTGATGCGATCGGCGAGGAAGGGGACCGGATCCGGCATCACGGCCGACTCCCCTTGCGGACGAGCCCTGCGGCGTACCGGTCGAGCGTCGCCGGCTCCCGATCGGCGTCGACCCACTGCTCGGGGGTGAGGTCGTCGAGCTCGGGAGCTGGCGTGCGGAGCAGGGTGCCGACCATCCATCCGTCCTCGATGACCGTGCGGAGCGTCTGCATGATGGTGATCAAGCCGGGCTTGACCTCGACCCCTCCATCCGGATGCCGTTCGAACTGCCAGATCGGGAAGAACAGCGTTCCCCCGTAGGTCGCGACCGCGAGCACGGACCCATCAGCAAGACGCTGCCGCATCTCCCCCGCCGTGATCCCGAGCTCCTGCAACGTTCGAGGCGCGGACCAGTACGGCGCGAGGAGGTCGGCCAGCTTGCGCTGCTCGTCAGTGCTCCTCATCGGCGGCCTCCCGGCATTCCTGGCACGAGGTGACCCGCCACCCGGACGGCGTCACCCACAACGACCCCGGCCGGCCGCAGTCCTCGCACGTCCGCGACGACTCCACTTCGGCTCGACGAATGCGCTCGTCGAACCGTTGCCGTACGTCCTTGTCGTCCGAACCCGCGGTCGCGTAGAACCTGAGCTCAGCGAACTTGCTCTTGGCCTGCGTCAGCGACCAGCGCGGCGCGATCTCGTCGAGGTCGTGCCCGAGCTCGACGAGCAGCGCGACCCATCCCGGCCCGCAGCCGAACCACCAGCCGCGCCAGCCAGGAGGGACTCGAGCCGCGAGCCCCGCCAGCTCGTCGGGGACGTTCTGGCTAGGACCGACGTCCCCGCTCACTGCGACCACTCGGGATCGAGGAAGGGCTGGCGCCGTAGCGGCCCAGGGATCCGGCAGCGTCGGGGCCGCGCGGCACATGCGCGCTCGTCATGAACGCCGACGAGGATCCCGGTCCCGCTCGCACGCATGTCGTCACTCACTCGACCGCTCCCTCCAGACTTCGTCGGTCCTCGCGTGAGAGGATCCGTAGGTGTGCGAGGGCCACGCTGAAGCCGCTGCGGACCGCGAGCGTGTCCGCGACCGCCTGCGTGCCCTCATCGCGGAGCGAAAGGCCCTGGACCGGCGTCGCCAGGAGCTGACAGAAGAGCTCCACCGGACGCTGCGCATCGCACACGACGTCGGCTGGTCGTGGTCCGAGATCGCGGCCTTCGCCGAGTACAAGAACGCGGCCGCTGCGAGCAACCAGGCGAAGGCTCGCGACGCAGTACCGCGCGCGCCGGACCGCCCGGGCACCTACTCGGTGCGGGAGGCAGCCAAGCGCTTGGGCAAGTCGACCCAGACGATCTACACCTGGATCGAGTCCGGTCTTCTCGAGGCCGAGGACGGCCCCCGAGGGAAGCGCGTCTTCCTCCCGGACATCCCGTCGTCACTCATCGAGTCCGAGTAGCCGCGGGCTCACCCCCTCCGCCAACAGCCGGGCCGCGTCGGCCTCGTTGGCGCGACGAACCTGCTCCAGCGTCTCCGGCGCGACCGTCGGACCGAGTTCGAAGCGCAGCCGATAGGCAGCCCTGACGTAGGCCGCATGGTGGTCCAGCCGGGTTCCGCGGTCGACCACCGTGGAGGCGACGGCCCGAGCACCGTCACGTGACGCCTTCGAAATCATCCCTACTCCTTGCTGTCGTTTGATAAATCTAAGTCTTAGATATAGATGTGTCAAATCGTCGCCGCATGTTCGAGGGCATGGATGAGAACCAGCCGAACCACAGTTCCAGCCGCATCGCGGCGGACCAACTCCCGAACGTGGCGTCCCTCCTGACCCCGGACCAGGTCGCCGATGCGTTGGGCACCACGACGAAGACGCTCGCGAACTGGCGCTCACGTCGAACCGGACCAGCCTTCGTCCGCGTCGCCGGTCGCGTCTACTACCCGCGCTCGGCCTACGACGCCTTCTGGCTCGAGCAGACAGGCGGGGCCGCCTGATGGGGCGCCCACCGATCCCCGTCGGCGGCACGGGCGAGGTGAAGGCTCGACAGGTCAAGGACCGGTTGTGGCGAGTCCGGGCCCGCTGGCGCGACGACGCAGGCGACTACCACAGCACGACCGCCGAGGCCTCGAGCAAGCGCGAGTGCGAGGCACTCGCGGAGACGCGCATCGCCGAGGCCCGCGCTGCGCTACGGCAACCCGTACTCGCAGACCTGACGCTCGACGACATCGCCGCTCGCTGCTTCGGGGAGATGCTGCGCTCCCGTCGCCGGCCGTCGACGGTTGCCCAGTACCAGGCCACGTGGCGCGGCACCCTCTCCCCCGTCCTCGGCCGCGAGTCGATCAACGAGATCACCCGTGCCCGGGTCCAGGACGTGTTGCTCGACGGCCTCTTTGCACGCGGCCAGGGTCATCGCGCCGACGACGGCACCTGGGTCCCCGGCGACTACCGGCTCGACGAGCACGGACAGCGGATCCCCTTGCACGGCGCGCAGCCTCGCAACGTGATGCGGATCGTGCTCCGTTTCGCAGCCGACCGCGGCCACCGCACGGACGGCATCAACCCCCTCGACGGCACGGAGACGCCAGAGCGCAGCACTCCGGCCGTCCGAGCCCTGACCGACGAGGAAAGCGCTCGCCTCATCGAGATGGCGGAGCATTGGCACCGCACCGGGCACGGCGCCAGCGACGTGCTCTGGCACGGCCTGGTCCTGCTCCGCTACACCGGGCTGCGAATCGGCGAATTGCTGGCCCTCTCCTGGCCGGACGTCGACCTGCAGGGCGACCCGCCCACGATCACCGCCCGCCACACCCTCCTCGAGCAGCGCGGAACCGTCGGCGGCATCGGCCCGACCAAGAGCAGCACCGTCGACGTGATCGCGCTCCACGCGGAAGCGGAAGCGGTACTCACCTCGCGGAAGGCGCACGCGCGGGCCATTGACGGCTTCGTGTTCGCCACCCGGACCGGCAAGCCGGTCACCCAGGCCAACTTCCGTCGCGCACTACGGGATCTCGTCCGCGACACCGATCTCGCGTGGGCTCACCCCCACTCCTTCCGCAAGACCCTGGCCACCAAGGCCGAAGCGCAGCTCGATCTCGAGGCCGCACGCGACCTCCTGCGCCACAAGGACGACGCAGTGACCCGTCGCCACTACGTGCAGCGATCGGGCGTCAGGGTCCTCGACCCTCGGCTGCTGTTCGAGGAAGACCGATGAGCAGCTCTCGCGAACATTCATACCTTTATGCGCTCGGCCCTGATGCCCTTCGCAGGTTTGTTGCGTGCGCCACCGCCGTTGGCGACCTGGGTTGGAGGCGTGCCCTGACCGATCAGGTGACGTTGCTCGAGGCTGAACTGATCCCCGCCGCCGACAGCCGAAGGGCTGCCTCGGCGTACCGGGAACTCGCGGAGGCCGCAAAAACCCGCCGCGATATCGAACACGAGATCGCGAGCCTGTACGTCGTTATGGCACAACTGCTCGAGGGCGAGTCGAGTTGGGGTTGAGCTGGCGCTAACGGGTCAGTCAGGACACGTACCCTCTGGTGCCGCGCGGCACCAGCGTGGTCTCCAGCGTGACGTGCGTGTCCTCGAGCCCGTCGCCGGCGATCAGCGCGACCAGCATCGCGATCGCGTCGTGGCCCATCTGCCGCATCGGCTGCTGCACGGTCGTGAGCGGGGGTACGGCGAGCGCGGACTCCGGGATGTTGTCGAACCCGACCACCGACAGCCGGCCCGGTACGTCGATGCCGAGCTCGGCCGCGACCTCGAGCGTCGCCAGCGCGGTGCTGTCGTTCGCCGCGAAGACCGCGGTCGGCGGCTCCGGCAGCGTGAGCAGCTCGCGGGCGGCCTCCCGCGCGACGTCGGGGTCGAACGCGCCGAGCCGCAGCAGCGACTCGTCGACGCCGATCCCCGCGGCCGCGAGCGCCTCCCGGTAGCCCTGCTCGCGCAGCTCCGCCGAGATCAGGTCGGGACGGCCGGTCACCATGCCGATCCGGCGGTGGCCCAGCCCGACCAGGTGCTCGACCGCGAGCCGCGCACCCTGCAGGTTGTCCGACGCGACCGTCGGCAGGCTGGAGCGACCGGTGTGCGGGTCGACGGCGACCACCGGCCCGTCGTACTGCACGTCGGTGACCGTCGGGGTCACCAGCACGGCGCCGTCGACGAGCGTGCCCATCACCCGGGAGAGGTAGCGGCGCTCCCACCCGACGTGCTCGTCGACCCGACCACCGGCGGAGTAGGCCACCAGCTCGAAGCCGGTGCCGCGGATCGCGTCCGCCGCACCCTTGAGCACCTCGGTGCTGAACGGCTCGAAGTCGGCCACCAGCACCCCGATCACCCGCTTACGCGTGTTGCGCAAGCTTTGCGCGACCAGGCTCGGCTCGTACCCCAGCCGGTTGATGACCGCGGTGACGTTCTCGAACGTCTCCGGCGAGACGCCGTACCGGCCGTTGATCACCTTGGAGACCGTCGACACGGACACGCCGGCCTCGGCGGCCACATGCTGCATGCTCACCCGACGACCGCCGACCCGGACGGGTCTCGCATCCACTGTCGGTCCTTCCTCAGACCCGTGCGCGAATGGCGCCGAGGTCGGTCGTCGTACACCTTGAGATACACATCGGGGCCGCTACAGCAGCTGTCTGTTTCTGGTCGCGAGAGTCTCGCGTGCGAATCCTGACCCGCCATCTCTGAACACCGATCCGGCGGGCCAGGAACCCGCTTGCCGACCGCATGAGGGAGGAGGGAGCGGACCGGCTCGCCTTGCTGACGACGCCCCCGGGTCGTGGAGGCCGCAGCAACTCGAGGAACGCTAGGGGCCCGTTCGAGTGATCGTCGTCGTGACCGGTGGGTAAGAGATCAGCGTCATACCGGCAGCCAAGGTCCGTATCTCAGCAACCCTTCGGTTGTGCCTCGTGGACAACATCCAATCGTCTAACCTGACGCCCGCACAGCAGGAGGGCTTCAAGCCTGAGCGTCGCAACGCAGCAGAACTGACGCCTCCGTGCCGGCATCGACCGGTACGGACCACCTCCGTTTTCAGCCGAGTTCCAATTGTCGTGGCCCGACGGCGTGACTTGGTGACTTGTCCGCCCGACCCGCGACGGAACCCTCGTCGAACGCCCCATGAGCTCGGCTGATGTCGGCGGCGCTCGAAAACTGAACAGTTTCGGCGGTGAAAAGTGAGCACTCAACGATTGGAGTGTGATCACTTTGGAGGACTGGGCGCTGATCAGGAGGGGCTGGGGATCTCGCGGACCACAGTCATCAAGGCGGTGAACTCAGATGCCCCGCCGAGGTATGTGCGGTCGCCGGGGCCGACGTCGTTCACCGAGTTCGAGCCCCACGTACGGGCGCTGCTGGCAGAGGTCCCGGACATGCCGGCGACGGTGCTGGCCGAGCGGGTGGGGTGGACCGGGTCGATCCGCTGGTTCAGCGAGAACGTGAAGCGGCTGCGGCCCGAGCACCGGCCGGTCGACCCGGCCGACCGGATCGTGTGGGCACCTGGTGATGCGGCGCAGTGCGACCTATGGTTCCCGCCGCGCAAGATCCCGCTCGAGGACGGCACCACGAAGTTGTTGCCGGTACTGGTGATCACCGCCGCGCACTCGCGCTTCATGGTCGCCCGGATGATCCCGACCAGGAAGACCGAGGACCTGCTGCTCGGGTCGTGGGAGCTGATCCAGCAGCTGGGGCGGGTCCCGCGGCGGCTGATCTGGGACAACGAGCCCGGCATCGGGCGGGGTCAGCGGCGCGCCGAGGGAGTCGCGGCGTTCATGGGGACCCTGGCGACCAAGTTGGTGCTGCTGCCACCGAACGATCCGGAGTCCAAGGGCGTGGTGGAGCGACGCAACGGCTGGTTCGAGACCTCCTTCATGCCCGGGCGCGACTTCGAGTCGCCTGCCGACTTCAACGTCCAGTTCGCTGACTGGCTGACCCGCGCGAACGCGCGGGTGGTTCGGACGATCAAGGCCACGCCGATCAGCCGGCTCGATGCCGACAGGGCGGCGATGCTGCCGCTGCCACCGATCCCGCTGCACCTGGGCTGGCGCAACAAGATCCGGCTCGGCCGCGACTACTACGTGCGCCTGGACACCAACGACTACTCCGTGGACCCGCACGTGATCGGCCGGATGGTCGACGTGGCAGCCGACCTCGACCGCGTCAGGGTCCGCGTCGAAGGCCGGGTCGTGGCCGAACACGCTCGCGTGTGGGCCAGAGGCACCACCGTCACCGATCCGGCGCACGTCGAGGCAGCAGCGCGGTTGCGTCACCAGTTCCAACACCAGTTCCAACACCCTCGTGCTGTCGCTGCTGGCGATGACGAGCTGGTGCGGGACCTGGCCGACTACGACCGAGCCTTCGGGCTTGAAGACCGACTGGCCGATCCCGTTGGCGAGCAGGAGATCGGCTGATGGCGACGAAGAGCACCGCGACCGGAACTGGCAAGCCGACCGAGGCGGTCAAGCAGATCACCTATCTGGCGACTGCGTTGAAGGCACCGCGGATCACCGAGGCCGCCGCCCGGTTGGCCGACCAAGCCCGCGACGCCGGCTGGACCCATGAGGACTACCTCGCAGCGGTCCTGGAACGCGAGGTGTCCGCCCGCAACGCTTCCGGTGCCCAGTTACGGATCCGTGCCGCTGGCTTCCCCGGCGTGAAGACGCTCGAGGACTTCGACTTCGACGCCCAACCGGCCGTCCGTCAGCAGGTCGCCGCACTCGCATCAGGTGGGTTCTTGGCCGAGGCCCGCAACGTCGTCCTCCTCGGCCCACCGGGCACCGGGAAGACCCACCTGGCCACCGCCCTGGGCGTAGCCGCCGCACGGACAGGACACCGCGTGCTGTTCGCGACCGCGACCGAGTGGGTCACCCGGCTCACTGAGGCCCACCGCGCCGGCCGGCTCCCCAACGAGCTCACACGACTGCGCCGCTACGGGCTGATCGTCGTCGACGAGGTCGGCTACCTGCCCTTTGAGCAAGACGCGGCGAACCTGTTCTTCCAGCTCGTGTCCTCCCGCTACGAGCACGCCTCGCTGATCCTCACCAGCAACCTGCCATTCAGCAGCTGGGGCGGCGTGTTCGGCGACCAAGCAGTCGCCGCGGCGATGATCGACCGAATCGTCCACCACGCCGACGTCCTGACCCTCAAAGGCGCCAGCTACCGACTCCGCGGGCGGGGCATCGACAGCCTGCCCAGCATCCGCACCACCGCCGACCAAGGCGAGTCCTAGACTCCCGACAACCGCTCACTTTTCAACTGCCGCATTCGACCAGTCTTCGAGCGCCGTCCACAGCCTGAGATTGTGTACTCAAACCGCCCGCGCGCTTGCCACCTCTGTGCGTGGGTCAGTGACAAGCCTGCCCGGACTCGCCCGTCTTCGGCGTGCGACGCGGGCCGAGCAGCCCCAGTGCGTCCTGAATCGCTGGCCACAGGCGTCGTCTCCGCTGGGCGCCCCAGACCGGAGGCGCCGACGGCGCCGACCCTGTGTCGAAAGGACACCCAGGCCGGCGCCGGCGGCCGTGTAGAGAATGATCGCGCGGTGGCTGATGCTCGGGGCATGTATCAGAAATAGTCGGAGACGAAGAACGCCGACGAGAACTGGCATGCCAACGCGGCCGACATCACCATGAAGAACAACGGGCGCTCTCAAACGTCTCGCCGAGTCGAAGGCAACGTTGTGTGGGTGGCCGCCGAGCAGGATTCCAATAGCGTAGCCGGCGAGAACAACGAGGAGCACGACGGCAGTCCAACGTGCTCCAGAGGTGTCCGGGAAATGGTGATGACGGTCGCAACAATGCCCAGAAGGATGACCCACACCGGACGAGAGTCCGACCACAACCAAGCCCGGAACGAGGACCGCCGGCCGATGTCCGACGTGGGATCATGCACGGGTGAGTTTCACTGTTGGATCTCTTGTCGCGGATCCCCTCGTTCGCACACGTTTGGTTGCGGGAGACTCGGGTCTGAGTCGGGAGATTGCGTGGGCACACACCTGCGAGGTCGAAGATCCATGGAACTGGCTCGGCAGCGGCGACCTGCTGATGACGGACGGCTACAGCTTCCCTCCGGAGCCAGCTGCCCAGGTCGAATTCATACGCGAGCTCTCGTCGGCAAATATTGCTGGACTGGCTCTCGGCGAGGGCTTCGTCGCTCCCCCGCTGACTGCTGAGGCGAAAGCGGCGGCCGACGAGCTCGGCTTCCCTATCTTGCAGACTGCCCGCAGTGTTCCGTTCGTCACGATCTCTCGGGTCGTCGCCGAGGCGTCGTCGAGTGGCCAAGGCAACTCGCGCGCGGCACGAGTGCTCCGGCTGTACGACATCTTGCGACGCAACCAGCGGCCAGGACCCGACGACCAGTTGCTCGACCTCCTCGGCGCTGAGCTTCGCCTTGACCTACACGTCTTCGACCTAACACATGGACGTGACCTCCTGCCCGGCCATGGCGAGCTCCCGGCTTCCCTCCGGCGACGCGCCCTGGAACGCGCGGCCGAGCAAGGCGGCCAGCTGTCCGCATTCAATCGTCTGGCAGACGGCGACTTCTCCGCCCTTCTCGTTCCAGTCGGAACACGGGATTCGGCCGCCCTCATCCTGCGCGCTCGGACACCCGACGACGCGCCCGACCTGGTGCTCGCTCAGCACGCAGCTATGATCGCCGAGCTCGAGGTCGAGCGACGAGCGGCTCGGGCCTCGAGAGCGCGTACTCGCGGCGCAGATCTTGCCCGTCGCATGCTCGACGGCAGCATCGAGCCAGACGCCGCCCGAACTCAGCTTCGGCTGCTCGGGCTCGGCGACGGTCCTTGGATCGTGACCGCCTGGGCCGAGGTGACACCACAAGGGTTCGCCGGAAGCGGAGCTTCCTCGAAGCTGGTCGATGCACTGGCGTTCGTGCCTTGGCCGCACCTGCACACATTCGTAGAAGACACGCACCTGATCGTGCTTGAGCATTCGCGAATCGACAGCGGACTCGACCTCGACGACCTAGGCGTGACGATGGGGGCCAGCCAGCCATTCTCTGCGATGGCCCGCTTTGCGGACGCATTCCGCGAGGCGCGTTGGGCGCTCGAAAGCGCACGCCAGGCCGGACTCGCGACCGCCGTCTACGGTGCTCATGGGTCGTACTTCATGCCAAACACAGTCGCCGAAGGAGAACTCGCCGTTCGTCGGCTCCTGGGACCAGTGCTCGACTACGACCGAGCCAACAACGCCCATCTGATGGAGTCGCTCCAGGTGTACTTCGAGGTCAACCGATCATGGCAGGCTGGCGCTCGCCGTCTCGGAATCCACAAGCAGACCCTCGTCTATCGCCTCAAGAAGGTCGAGGAGCTGACCGGAGCAGACCTTCGCGACTTCGGGGTGCAGGCCGAGTTATATCTAGCCCTGAGGACCTGGCGCCTGTTGAATCCGGGCTAGGTACGTACACGGTAACGAACGCCGCGGCAGTGAGGTCCGCGGTCTCACCCAGCGATGTGCCTCCCGGCTGCCGGATTGCCTTTGGGCGCTCGACGAGCACGGAGGGCTGAAGCTGATCGCTGCCTAACGGTCGTGGCGGCGACACCACCGACGGTCATCGGAAGACGACCGTCCGAGAGCCGTTCAGCAGCACCCTGTACTCGGCGTGCGCGGTCACGGCGCGAGCCAAGGCAAGTGCCTCCAGATCGCGGCCGGTAGCCGTCAGGTCGGCAGCGGAGCTGGAGTGATCGACTCGCGTGAAGTCCTGCTCGATGATGGGCCCCTCATCGAGTTCGGCGGTCACGTAGTGCGCGGTCGCGCCGATCACCTTCACGCCGCGCGCGTGGGCCTGGTAATACGGCCGAGCTCCCTTGAAGCTGGGCAACAGACTGTGATGGATGTTGATCGCTCGTCCCGCCAGATCACGACACAGGTCGTCGGACAAGATCTGCATGTAGCGGGCGAGGACGACGAGATCGATGTCGTGAGTGGAGATGAGCTTGCGGAGCTCGTCCTCGGCCTGCACCTTGGTCTCAGCCGTCACCGGCACATGGTGAAACTCGATCCCGTGCCACTCCACCAACTCGCGAAAGTCCTCGTGATTAGACACGACCGCGACAATCTCGGCGGGTAGCGAACCAATGCGCGACCGATGGAGCAGGTCGTTGAGACAGTGCCCCTGCCTCGAGACCATGACCAGCGCTCGCTGGCGGTGGCTCGGATCCTGGATCGCCCACTCAGCCTCGAGAGGGTCGGCGACGACGGCGGCGAACTCCTGGCGAACCGTCTCAAAGGAGATGGACCCCTCGCGTGCGGCGTGGATTCGGAGAAAGAACAACTCAGTGTCATCGTCACCGAACTGCTGGCTGTCCCGGATCGTGAATCCACGGTCGGCGAGGAACCCTGCCACGGTGGCCACGATGCCGGGCCGGTCGACACATGAGAGCGTCAGAACCAGGTCGTCATTCACTGCTTCGGCCTTTCGGACTTGGGATCGTACATTGGGCTCAGGGACGCGCGTGCCACGACAAGGTTCCCTGCCACCTCGACCTCGTACTGGCCTTCGTTGAACCAACCGCGTGGAACAACCTCAGGCGCTTCGACCCACGCGAGTGCCACGGCTCCGCCGAGCGTGTGCCCGAACTGCGCGGAGACGACGCGACCCACCTGCAGGCCGTCGCGAAACACCGGCTCGTCGTGGAAGAGAAGCGGCTCCGGATCCGTCAGGACCAGCTGGACTAGGCGGCGAGAGACGCCTTCCGCACGACGCTTCTCCAGAGCTTCCTGTCCCACGAATCCTCCGGGCTTATCCCACCTGACGGCGAAGCCAAGTCCGGCCTCGAGCGGGTTGTCTCCGGCCGAGATGTCGTGGCCCCAACTGCGGTACCCCTTCTCGAGCCGCAGGGAATTCATGGCGTGATAGCCGACGGGCCGCAGTTCGTGAGGCTCGCCTGCGGCGACGATCGTCTCCCAGACGTGCGCTGCACTCTCAGCGGGGATTAGCAGCTCCCAGCCCAGTTCACCGACGTAGGTCACGCGGGTGGCACGTACGAAGGTGAGACCGAGATCGATCTCCTGCGAGGTCCCAAAGGGGAAGGCCTCGTTGGACAGGTCTGAGTCGGTCAGCGAAGCCAGCAGGTCACGGGAGTTGGGCCCCATGACGGCCAGCATTGCCATCGTGCCACTGACGTCGGCGACGGTGCAGAAGTCGTCAAGGCCGATCTGACGGCGAAGGTGTGCGAGATCCCTGTTCACGGTCGCGGGACCAGAAAGCACAAGGAACTCGTCCTCTGCCAGCCGGGTGACTGTTACGTCGGCCACGATTCCGCCATTGACGTCGAGCCACTGGGTATACGTGATTCGACCAACGGCGGTGTCAACGTCATTGACCGAGAGTCGGTTCAGGACACGAACGGCGTCGCGACCCTGGACCAGGAGCTTGCCGAACGACGACGTGTCGATCATGCCGACGGCTTCTCGGATCGCCTTGTGCTCAGCCGCCGAATGCTCGAACCAATTGGGCCGTCCGAACGAGTATTCGTACTCACGCTCTACGCCCTCTGGGGCGTACCAGTTCGCGCGCTCCCATCCAGCGAGCTCGCCGAACACTGCTCCGGCGACCTTCGTCTGCTCATACAGCGGGCTGAGTCGCAGTCGCCGCGCACTCGTGCGCTGCTGGAAGGGCCAGTGCACCTCATACGACAGATCTAGCGTCTCTACGACCCGCTCGGCGAGGAATCGTCGATTGGTCTCGTGACGCTGCACGCGTCCCAAGTCAGTCTCAGGAAGATCGACGGGGCTCCGTCCGTCGACAATCCAGTCGGCCAGGACCGAGCCCGCGCCAGGCCCGGAGAGGAAGCCGACCGAGTTGAAGCCAGCAGCGACGAAGTAGTTGGTCAGCCCCGGCGCCTCTCCGAGGTGGTACTGACCGTCAGGCGTGAAGCTTTCCGGACCGCAGAAGTGCAGCCGAATGCCGGCATCGGCCAGGATCGGGACACGCTCGATCATCCGTTCGTAGAACGGACCGAGGTGGTCCCAGTCCTCAGACAGCTGCAGGTAGCCCTTGGAGTCGGGAATTCCATCGCCCGCCCACGCGTAGCTACCCGGCTCGAAGAATCCCACCATGAGAGCGCCCGCCTCGTCCTTGACATACGAGTACTCGTCGCCGCTCTTCACGGTCGGGAGATTGCGCGGGAGGCCCTCGATCGCTTCAGTCACGATGTAGTAATGCGCCAGAGCCTGAAGCGGAACGTTGACGCCGGCCAAGGCACCGAACTCCCTACCCCACATGCCGGTCGCGTTCACGACGTACTCGGCCTCGATGTCGCCGGCTGTCGTACGGACGCCGGTCACCCGGTGACCCGATGAAGTGATTCCGGTGACTGTCACACCCTCCACGACGCGGGCGCCACGCTGCGTAGCACCGCGAGCGAGCGAGATGGTGGTGTCAGTCGCACTACCGCGGCCATCCTTCGGGAAGTAGAGGCTCCCGTATAGACCCTCAGGGTTCAGCAGCGGGTGGAGTTCCAGGGTCCGTTCGACGTCAATCAGCTCGGCCTCGATGCCGTTGCCGCTTACGGCAGTCGCGAGGTGTTGGAGCTCGACGAGGCGATCCGGCGAGGTTGCTAGGTTCATGGTCCCGGTGCGGACGAAGCCCGTGGAGAACCCGGTGTCCTTCTCCAGGTCCTGGAACACCTCCATGCTCCGCTGAACGATCTCTCGCGTTCCCCACGTTCCACGAGCCTGCGTGACGAGGCCGGCAGCATGCCACGTAGTTCCCGAGGTCAGTGTGTTGCGCTCGAGCAGCACGACATCAGTCCACCCTCGCCGTGCGAGGTGATACGCCGTACTCGCGCCGATGATTCCGCCACCGACGATCACGACCTGGGCTCGCGTGGGGAGCTGTTTCGCCATGAGGCCACCTTTCAATCAGACAGCCACAATCTCTCGGCGCTCGGACGCTTGCCATGCGTCGCCACATCGAACGTGGCGCGTCGGACTGTGCGATCGATCAATGGTTCTCGTGTCCCGAGTCAGGGACGGTCTTCCTGTACCGCTTGTGCGGTTCAACCATCGGCATTGCGAGACATACGGGGCAGTAGTGGGTTGTCCCCGACATGATCAGGAGGGCAATACGTGGAGCCGGACCGCACGGCAGACGTCATCAACGGAACACTCGCTGCTCGCGACGTCAAGGAGTCGTTGCGCGAGCGCATCGCCGTGCTCGAACGACTCGGCCGCAGGCCTGGACTCGGCACGATCCTCGTCGGAGAGGACGCAGGGTCGCACTCGTATGTCGCGGGTAAGCACCGTGACTGCGCTGAGGTCGGGATTGACTCGATCCGGATCGACCTCTCGGCCAACGTGTCTCAGGATCGCGTCCTGGACGCCGTTCAGCGGCTGAACGAGGACCCGCGTTGCTCCGGCTTCATCGTGCAGTTGCCGCTGCCTGCGCACATCGACATGCACGCCGTGCTGAACGCAGTCGACCCCGACAAGGATGCTGACGGCCTCCACCCAGTCAACCTCGGCCGACTCGTGCTGAATCAACCCGGCACGTTGCCATGCACGCCACGAGGCATTCTCGAGCTGCTCCGAAGCAACGACGTGCCCATCACAGGGTCCCAGTTCTGCGTAATCGGATGTGGCACCACGGTCGGGAGACCGCTTGGTTTGATGCTGACTCGGCCAAGTGAGCACGCCACCGTGACGATGGTCAACGAGGCAACAGTGGACGTGGCCGCCCACACTCGCGTGGCGGATGTCGTCATCGCGGCCGCTGGGGTCGCTCACCTGGTCCAGCCCTACTGGATCAAGCCGGGTGCCACCGTGATGTCGGTGGGCATCACGCGTACCGTCGAAGGGATCTTGGGGGACGTTCATCCTGATGTGGGAACCGTTGCGGGCAAGTGGACCAGAGCCACCGGCGGAGTAGGACCGATGACTCGCGCGATGCTCCTGAAGAACGTCGTCGAGCTAGCCGAGCGCGCGGCTGGACTCCAGATCGCCGACGACGCGCTAGCAGCCTCGTGAGAGGTGTGACCTTGACTCGGAGCGAAGCAGCATGAACATTGTCGTCTGTGTGAAGTACGTACCCGACGCCACTGCCGACCGGCAGTTCGAGTCGGACAACACCGTGGACCGCGTCGGCGTCGACGGGCTGCTGTCGGAGCTCGACGAGTACGCCGTCGAGCAGGCCCTCCAGCTGAAGGAGAAGGCCGGCGATGACACCAAGGTGACCGCGCTGTGCGTGGGCCCGGAGAAGGCCGTCGACGCGGTGCGCAAGGCACTGCAGATGGGCGCCGACGAGGGCGTCCACGTGCTCGACGACGCGATCGCCGGCTCGGACGCCGCCGCCACCTCGCTGGTCCTCGCCAAGGCCGTCGAGAAGGCCGGCGCGGACAGCAAGGTCGACCTCGTCATGTGCGGCATGTCCTCCACGGACGGCGCGATGAGCGTGGTCCCGGCGATGCTGGCCGAGCGCCTGAACCTGCCCCAGGTCACGCTGGCGTCGGTGGTCGAGACCCAGGGCGACCAGGTGCGCGTCAAGCGCGACGGCGACACCGCGACCGAGGTCATCGGCGGCACGCTGCCGCTGGTCCTGTCGGTCACCGACCAGTCGGGCGAGGCCCGCTACCCGTCGTTCAAGGGCATCATGGCCGCCAAGAAGAAGCCGCTGGAGACCTGGTCGCTCGGCGACCTCGGTGTCGACGCGGGCCAGGTCGGCCTGGACGCGGCGTGGACCGCCGTCGAGGAGACCACCGCCCGCCCGCCGCGCACCGCCGGCGAGATCGTCAAGGACGAGGACGGCTCGGGCGCTTCGGCGCTGGCCGAGTTCCTCGCCTCGAAGAAGTTCATCTAGGCCAACCCACCCCGCCGACTAGCCGGCGCAAAGGCGGCCGGGCACCGTCGCTGCGAATTGCACTCGCTCCTCTCCGTCGGGCGAGATGTCAACTTCAGTCACCCAGCGACGGTGTCCGGTCCACCAGCACCGTGCTGGCACACAAGACGCCTGCGCGCGAAGGAGTACCGATGTCTGAAGTTCTCGTTCTGATCGACCACGTCGAAGGTGCGGTCCGCAAGCCGACGTACGAGCTCCTCACGATCGCCAAGCGCCTCGGTGAGCCGTCGGCGGTCTTCATCGGACCGGCCGACCAGGCCTCCGACGTCGCCGAGAAGGTGAAGAAGTACGGCGCTGAGAAGGTCTACGTCGTCGACGACAGCCAGATCAAGGGCTACCTGGTGGCCCCGAAGGCCGAGGCGCTGCAGCAGCTCGCCGAGAAGGCCCAGTCGAACGGTGGCGTCGCCGCGATCCTGATCCCGTCCACCGCGGAGGGCAAGGAGGTCGCCGGCCGGCTGTCCATCAAGCTGGAGTCGGGCCTGATCACCGACGCCGTGGACGTGCAGGAGGGCCCGGTGACCACGCAGAGCGTGTTCGCGGGCAACTACACGGTCACCGCGAAGGTCACCCACGGCACGCCGATCATCACGGTGAAGCCGAACTCCGCGGCTCCGGAGGAGTCCGAGGGCGCCGGCACGGTCGAGGAGTTCTCCGCGACCATCTCCGACGCCGCGAAGACCGCCCAGATCGTGGCCTCGCAGCCGCGGCAGGCGACCGGTCGCCCCGAGCTCACCGAGGCCGCGATCGTGGTCTCCGGCGGCCGTGGCACCGGCGGCAACTTCGAGCCGGTGGAGAACCTCGCCGACGCGATCGGAGGGGCCGTGGGCGCCTCGCGTGCCGCGGTCGACTCCGGCTGGATCCCGCACACCTTCCAGATCGGCCAGACCGGCAAGACCGTGTCGCCGCAGCTCTACGTGGCGACCGGCATCTCCGGTGCGATCCAGCACCGCGCCGGCATGCAGACCTCGAAGACGATCGTGGCCGTCAACAAGGACGAGGAGGCCGCGATCTTCGAGCTCGTCGACTTCGGCGTGGTGGGCGACCTGCACACGGTGCTCCCGGCGCTGACCGAGGAGGTCACCAAGCGCAAGGGCTGACAGAGACTTCGTCGTCATCCTAGGGATCTGGAGCGTCACCCAGACTCAGTACCGCGCCCCGAACGATTCATGGAAAGCACCGCTGTCGTCCACACCGCCGGACTCATCGCGGAAGGCGCGCAACATCGTCGAAGTCGGCAGCGTCGACACAAGATCATCGCGCTGCCTTCGCAGATGAACTTTGCGCCTACTTCGGCGCTCATTCGTTACGACGTGCCACCTCTGCGACATCGATGCCCAGAGCTGCGCACAGCTCTCGAGCGGCCGATCGCGAAACACGCAAGTCACGAAGCACCTCAACAGTTGGCAAGGCCAATCCGAGACTCGCCGCCAATGCACGCGCGTCCCACCCCCTCCGCTCCATCGCAGCGTCAAAGACGTCGCCCAGGAGGATCCACTCGTCCATGCCTACCAATCGCGCTCGGCCAGGCGGTGCGGCATCCTCGACGTTGATGCCGACCATCGCCTCGCCGAGCCCGCGGGAGACCTTGGCGACCACGTCGGGGTCGCTCATCCGGGACACCCCGCCCAGGCGCGGATGTCGGCGGGGACGCACTCGAGCGCCATCACCGCGACCGCGCCGGCGTCCTCGGCGATCTTCGCCTGGTCGGGCGTGACCACGTCCATGATCACCCCTCCCTTGAGCATCTCCGCCATGCCGCGCTTCACACGAGAGGTGCCGTCTGGTCGTCTTCGGTCACGGCAACTCCCGGCCATGGGTGCGCGCTGGCCTGTTCCCCTGGCCGCTTGCTCGGTCCGCCTGAAACGCTGCCGACGTCGGTGTCTTCTAGTTGTCGTCCGACTCTCCCGCGTTGGCGCTTGCCGAGTTGACGTTCGTTCGGAGGGGCTCGCCGTCGCGGTTCTTCTGCGGTCCCCACTCAACGACGGGTGGCATTCCGTCCGGACGACGCCACCCGTCGCTACGCACCGCGAGCCCTTCGTAGACACTCGGCGGCCGAGTGGTCATGTTGACCACTCAACGCTGAGGTACTGAGTCTCCTGAAACTCTCGGAGCCCGTCGCGCGCGCCTTCTCGGCCCAAGCCACTCTGCTTCACCCCGCCGAACGGCGCCGAAGGATCAGAGACCAGTCCGCGGTTGATGCCGACCATGCCCGCCTCGATGCGTTCGCCCAGGCGAACCGCACGGCCGAGATCACCTGCGAATACGTACGCCGCGAGTCCGTACTTCGTGTCGTTGACCTGGCGCAGCAGCTCATCCTCGTCGCGCCACAGCACGATCGGGGCCACCGGCCCAAAGATTTCCTCGCGAAGAATTGTCGCATCAGCCGGTACGTCGGCGAGGACGGTCGGAGGGTAGAAGTATCCAGGGGCCTCCGGCAGTCCCGCTTGATGCGAGATACGGGCACCTTCACGGACAGCGAGGTCTACAGCTTCCGTCACCCGGTGCAGTGCGCGCGCGTTGATGAGCGGTCCGATAGCGGCGCCACCGACCGCGGGACCGACAGAAAGCTTCTCGACCTCCGCGCCGAACTTGGCGAGGAAGTCAAACGCCACGGCGCTGTGCACAAAGATCCGGTTCGCAGCCGTGCACGCCTGTCCCCCATTGCGGAACTTTGCGATCATCGTGCCTGCCACCGCGGCGTCGAGGTCAGCGTCCTCTGTGATCACCACAGGCGCGTTGCCTCCGAGTTCCATGGAGGCGTTGACAATCCGGTCGGCGGCTTGGCGGAGCAGCGTGCGTCCGACGCCGGTAGACCCGGTGAAGGAAATCTTCCTGACCCGCTCATCTTCGAGCCATGTGCTGACGACGGGACCCGCGTCGGTGGTCGTGACGATCTCGAGCACTCCGTCGGGCAGTCCGGCCTCGGAGAGAAGCCGGGCGAGGGCGAGAGCGGTGAGCGGAGTCTCCGGAGCGGGTTTGAGAACGACGGTGCAGCCGGCCGCCAGAGCCGGTGCGATCTTGCGAGTTGCCATGGCGGCCGGGAAGTTCCACGGAGTGACGAGTGCTGCGACTCCGACGGGCCGGTGCGTCACCAGAGTACGGGTTCCGCCGAACGGTGCCTCTCCATACTCTCCGCCGGGTCGAACCGCCTCTTCGGAGAACCAACGCAGGAACTCGGCTGCGTAGCCCACCTCGGCTGCTGCGTCCACCAATGACTTGCCGTTCTCGCGTGCGATGAGAACTGCGAGTTCGTCCCGGTCGCGGAGCATGTGCTCGAACGCTCGCCGCAAGATGTCGGAACGGTGACGCGGGGCTGTTCGAGACCAGTCCGCAAACGCGCGCGACGCGCGGTCGACGGCCTCGCGAGCGGCACCGACATCCTGGTCGGGAACTTCGCCGAGCACCTCAAGCGTGGCAGGATTCTCGACGGCGATGATGCGGTTGCTGGTCACGGGTAGAGACCTCTCTGTCGATGCGCCTCGGCGACGCGACGTACGGCGAGGCAGGTGGCAGCCTGCCGGAGGGGGAGTCGGAGTCGGTCCGCCTCCGCGAGTACCTGGCACCAAGCGGTGTCCATGCGCTCGGCCAACTTGGATTCGACTTCGGCCTCGTGCCACCAGTACGCCTGGTTCGCCTGGACCCACTCGAAGTAGGAGACGACGACCCCACCTGCGTTCGCCAGAATGTCGGGAACGACTAGCGTGCCGATCTCAGCCAGGATTCGGTCTGCCGAGGTCGTCGTCGGCCCGTTGGCGCCTTCGACCACAACTCGAGCCCGGACAGATCCAGCGTTGCCCGCGTGGATCACGCCCTCCACCGCAGCCGGCACCAGAAGATCGACCTCGAGGGTGAGCAGCAGCTCGTTGTCGATGCCGGTTGCAGCGCCGAAGTGCACTACGGAGCCGGTCTGCTCGACGTGGGCCTCGAGGGCCTGCAGATCAATTCCGTCCGGGTTCCAGATCGCTCCCTGCTCGTCGCTGGCAGCGATGACCAGGACTCCCGCCTCGGCCAGGAATCGAGCAGCGCCTCGGCCGACCTTGCCGAATCCCTGCACCGCGGCAGTCGAGCCGCCAGCCTCGAGGCCGAGGTGCCGCAGTGCGGCGAGCGCGGTGAGGACCACGCCACGCGACGTCGCCGACGCACGTCCCAACGATCCGCCCAGACTCACCGGCTTGCCCGTGACAGTGCCGAGGACAGTATGGCCGGACGCCACGGAGTACGTGTCCATCATCCAAGCCATCGTGTGCTCGTCGGTTCCGATGTCCGGGGCGGGAATGTCTCGGGTCGGCCCGATCATGGGGAGGATCTCCGAGGTGTAGCGACGGGTGACGCGTTCCAGCTCCGCCGCCGAGTACTTGCTCGGGTCAATGGTCACGCCCCCTTTGGCTCCCCCGTAGGGGAGGTCCATAAGCGCGCACTTCCACGTCATCCACATGGCGAGCGCTCGGACCTCATCGAGGTCCACCTTGGGGCTATAGCGCAGCCCACCCTTGGCCGGCCCGCGAGAAAAGTTGTGCTGGACACGATGGCCGGTGAGTACCTCGACTGAGCCGTCGTCGCGGCGCAGGGGGATGCTGACGGTCACCTCTCGGCGAGGCGATGCAAGCAGGCGATGCACCCCCTCGTCATAGCCGAGCACGTCGACCGCGTGCCGCAACTGCTCCTGCGCATCGTCAAGTGGGCCACGCGACCCCGCGGCGTCAACCGGGGAGCCGATGGGCACGCTGTGAAGAGTGGTCATCGGGGGGCCTCGAAGATCGTGTCGAGCACGTCGAGCGCGACGTGCAGCAGCTTGTCGGAGATGCTCAGCGGCGGCAGGAACCGCAGGACGTTGCCGTAGGTGCCGCAGGTCAACACGATGACGCCCTGGCGGTGGGCGGCGGCGGCGACGGCCTTCGTCAGCTCCGGGTTCGGCACGTCGGTCCCGGCCTGCACGAGCTCGACCGCGATCATCGCGCCGCGACCGCGCACGTCCCCGACGCGCGCGTCGCGCGCCTCGATCCGCCGCAGGCGGTCGAGCATCAGCGTCTCGATGTCGCGAGCGCGCTGCACCAGGCCCTCGGCCTCGATCGTCTCGATGGCGGCGAGGGCGGCGGCGCACGCCAGCGGGTTGCCGCCGTAGGTCCCACCGAGCCCGCCGGCGTGGGCGGCGTCCATGATCTCGGCGCGACCGGTCACCGCCGAGAGCGGCAGGCCCCCGGCGATCCCCTTGGCGGTGACGATCAGGTCAGGCACGACGCCCTCGCGGTCGCAGGCGAACCAGTCGCCGGTTCGGGCGAAGCCGGTCTGCACCTCGTCGGCGATGAACACGACGCCGTTGTCGCGGCACCATGTGGCGATTGTGGGGAGGAAGCCGGTGGCCGGCTCGATGAACCCGCCCTCGCCCTGGATCGGCTCGATCACGACCGCGGCGAGGTTGGTGGCGCCGACCTGCTTCTCGATCACGTCGATCGCGCGGAGTGCGGCCACGACGCCGTCGGTGCCACCGTCGCGGAAGGGGTAGGAGAGCGGGGCGCGGTACACCTCGCTCGCGAACGGGCCGAAGCCGTGCTTGTACGGCATGTTCCTCGCCGTCATCGCCATCGTCAGGTTGGTGCGCCCGTGGTAGGCGTGATCGAAGACGGCGACGGCCTGCCGTCCGGTGTGGGAGCGCGCGACCTTGACCGCGTTCTCGACAGCCTCGGCTCCCGAGTTGAAGAGCGCGGTGCGCTTGGCGTGGTCGCCGGGGGTAAGCCGGTTGAGCGCCTCCGCCACGGCGACGTATCCCTCGTAAGGCGTCACCATGAAGCAGGTGTGCGTGAAAGCGGCGACCTGCTCTTGCACGGCCGCCACGACCCGGGGTGCGCTCGCACCGACAGTCGTCACCGCGATGCCGGACCCGAGGTCGACGAGCTGGTTGCCGTCGACGTCGACCACGATCCCGCCGCCGGCGCGCGCGGCGAACACCGGCATCGTCGTAGCGACCCCGGCCGCCACGGCGGTGGACTTGCGCGCCATCAGACGCCGGGACTCCGGACCGGGGATCTCGGTCACGAGCAATCGCCGCTGCGGCACCTCCTGGGTCGTCAGGGTGGTGGGCTTGGTGGTCGTCGCGGTCATGATTCAAGGGTGTTGCTCGCAGGGTTATGCTGTCCAATACCTATTCGCGTTCATCTCCATGCCAATGAGGCCTAGTGCAACTCAGTCACCTCCGCTATCTCGTCGCCACCGCAGAGCAGGGCAGCGTCAGCAAGGCCGCAGCGAAGGTCCACGTCGCCCAACCGTCTGTGTCGCGCCAGCTGCGGCAATTGGAGCGCGATCTCGGCGTGCCGCTCTTCGAACGCGGCGCTGGTCGTTTGGTCCTCAACCGGACCGGTCGAGCGCTCCTCCCGGGGGCGCGCGCAGTGCTGGCCGCCGCGGACGCGCTCCATGAGGCCGCCGCGTTCCACCGAAATGGCCGAATCGAGCACCTCACCATCGCAGCGCCGACCGTCACGCTCACCGACATCGTTTCGCCGTTCGTCGCCACCATGTCGCCCGACGACCCGATAGTTGACGTGCTCGGGGCCGACGGTCTCGACCCCGTCGAGATGCTCCACGCGGGCGCGGACCTCGCGATTGGGACCCGGCGCCCACCAGCCCCGTACGCCGCGCGCCACCTGGCAACCCTGCCTGTCTGGGCATACGTGCCCAATGACGATCCGTGGGCCGCACGCAAGCGGTTGACGATTGACGAGCTGGTCAGCCGCCCGCTGGTCGCATTGCCGGCGACCTTCACCGCCCGCGAGGCACTAGACGCCGCCGTAGTCGGTAACGGCGGGTCGTTCTCCGCCTTAGTGGAAGCGGCCAACGGCACAATCGCGCAAGCCCTCGCAGCCTCGGGGCGCGGCGTTGCCGTTGTGTCGGACGATCCGCGATTTGACTTGATCCCACTGACCATCGACATCGGAGGGGAGGCGCTCGCCGTCCACCTCACCGCGACGTGGGACCCGCGCGGGGTCGCTGCGACCACGCTCGCGAGCGTCGGGAATCGATTGGCCGAGTGGATCGCTCACGCATACGAGTGAGGCTCCGCGATCAGCCACACAGCCACCGGCGGAGAACTTTGCGAGCACGCAGGCGAAGATCGCACTGACGAAACTTGGAGCCCGGGTCCCTTTGCCACACAGTCCTGGCGACGACCGACCTCTCGGAGCCGGCGGCCGGCGTTTCGACGCGCGCGAGGCTTCCCATCGGACAGGCGACCGACGACACCCGTGACGGAGATGCCACATCTTGCGCGTGTCGGGTTGCCTTCTACAGGACCCAGCGGCAGTCGTCGGAACGGTAAGGCTCGCACCTCAGGCACCGAGGCTCAGAGCATCCCGCGCACTGCTGAAGCTCCTCGCCACAATCCTCGCAAGACCTCAGAGAGCTCGACTGTGTCGCCGACCATCCGGTCCTCGCTGGGGTTGCCCGAGTCGTCTGTCTGTCGGCCTTCTGCTGCTTCGCCAAGGTCATATTTCCGTTCAAGGTCAGGAGAAGGCCACCTGCTCAGCCGGCTGGCTGAGCAGTGAGATCGCCTCGGCGGAGCGAGAAGCGTGCGCGGCTACGAGACGCCGGCGGTCGACGCTGATACGTCCCGCAACTTCCCCGACAGCCGCACCACGCGGTTGGCCAGGTGCTCGAGTGCAGCGACCTGCGGCGTTCCCAGCGGCTCGCTGTTTGACTGGCCGGTCACATGGGATACGCCGTACGGATTGCCGTCGACGAACTTGAGGAGATCGGTGTAGCCGGGCGGCACGAGGACACCGCCGAAGTGGTAGATGCTGTTGTATAGAGCGAGCAGAGTCGACTCCTGACCCCCGTGCGCCGTCTGCGTGGCCGTGAAGCCGGCGTAGGCCTTGTCTGCAAGCAGGCCCTGGGACCACTGCGGTCCCAAGGTGTCTAGAAACTGCTTCAGCTGACTGGCAACGTTTCCGAACCGGGTCGGCGTCCCGAACAGGACGCCGTCTGCCCACACCACGTCATCGGCGGATGCAATGTCGATGTGTGCAGTGGCGCCCGCATGCTCTGCCCACGCCTTGTTGCGTGAGACGACCTCCGGCGGGGCAAGTTCCTCGACTCGACGGAGTCGGACCTCCGCACCTGCGCCTCGTGCGAAGGTTGCCAGCCGCTCAGCCATCGAATGGATGGTCCCCGTGGCGGAGTAGTAGATGACAGCGACCTTGACCGGTGACATGTGGAGCCTTTCTTGGAGGGGAAGGGCGAGAGAACGGACGGGTTCGATGTTGTCGACATGAGTGCCGGCCGTCCTACTCACTGTCCGAAGAAAAGCTGTTGGAGTTTGCGCGTGCACTGCGTTCAGACGGTGGACGAGTTCAGTGCAGGCCCTGCCGACGTCGATCAGTCGCTACGACCTGCGTCGCGGAGGCCGGACCACGTCACGAACTTGACCCGGGTGCGGCCTTGGTCGCGTCCTGCACTCACCTCGGCATCATCGATGCGCCGCCAACCGTCGATCCCAAGCAGGCCGGGCCGTCGCAATCGGGCGAGGTCTGCGAACGATTCCGCGCCGCCAGGCGGATCTGCTAGGCGTCCGATCTTGAAGTCCTCCAGCAGTGACGCAACTGTTTCGGCCGCGTCGACCCGATTCGTCCCGAGAACCCCTGAGGCCCCGCGTTTCACCCATCCGGTGCAATACACGCCCGGCACGGGGCGTCCGCTGCGGAGGTCGATAACCCGACCCGCGCGATTCGGGAGTACCCCCCTGTCCCCGTCGAAAGGCAGTCCCTCGATCGGTTGTCCAGTGAATCCCACCGCCCAGATGACCAGCGACGTCTCGATGACCTCCTTGGTCCCGTCATGTCGGGCCAGTTCGAGGCCCGTCACCTCGTGCTGGCCCAACAGTGCAACCGGCGTCAAACCGAAACGAAGGATGATCCGTCGAGGCCGTGTGCAAGAGCGAGCGGCGGCCTCGGCCACAATCTCGGATCGGCGAGGCAGGGCCCATCCTCGGTCCGACTCGGAAGCAGCGGCCCAGTCATCGTCCGTGACAGCAACCTCACTCGCTTCCGCGACCAGATCTACGTCTGGCAGGTGCGTCAGTGCCGACAACTCAGCTGTGCTGTAGGCGGCGAACGCTTGGGACCTGCGTCCGACGACGGCAACTTCCTCGATGCTGCTGGCGGTCATCGACCTGAGTGCGGCGTCGGACACCGAGGTGGACGCGTACGCGGCAGTCGGCTGGGCGAGCAGACGCGCGACGTCCAGAGCCACGTTGCCGTTGCCGATGACAACCGCCCTCCGCCCCTTGATGCTGAAGTCCGGGAGTGCGCTGTCGGGGTGACCGTTGTACCAAGCAACGAACTCTTTGGCTGAGACTGAGCCGGGGAGGGCTTCTCCGGGGATACCTGAGCGTCGCGCACTCGCTGCTCCTGTTGCCACGATGACAGCGTGGTGATGTTGCAGCACTTCCTCGATCGAGATGTCGCGTCCGACCTCAACGTCGAAGAGACAACGCACGTTGGGCCGGACCAGGACGCGTCCGAGCCTGTCAGCGATGCGCTTGGTGTTGTCGTGGTCGGGCGCGACTCCTGCACGTATCAATCCGAAAGGAGTCGGGAGTCGCTCGATGATGGTCACTTCGACGCCGGGGATCTCGGTCAACTCGGTCGCCGCGTATAGGGCAGCGGGTCCCGATCCGATCACCGCGACCCTCAGTGTCGACAGGCCCGGGGGAAGGCGATGGCGGGAGACCACCGGTGGTTCAGCCGGGGTCAACGGACGCGCCTCGAAGTACTCGGCGTTGATCACGCCGGACGTGGCGAGAGTCGGCGGAAGTGCATCTCCTGGGTAGATGGCGTCGACTGGACATGCGGTGGCGCAAGCGCCGCAATCGATGCAGCTCGACGGATCGATGTAGAGCTGTTCCGTGCTCTCGAAGTCCGGATCACCGGGTCGGGGTCGGATGCACTGGACCGGACAAACCGGGACGCAGGCGGCGTCCACGCAACAAGACTGGGTGATAACGAAGGTCATCCAGCGCGCCTCTCTCAGTACTAGACGGCTCATGTTCGCCCAAAGGGAACCGCCACAGCACTGCCAGGTGCCACAAGGCCACCGGCACGATTGTGCGGAAAGTCGCAACTGCACAGCGGCAGACTCGAGTTCGGCATCATCCAGACCCGCCTTAGCGGCCTTTACCTCTGCCGAGCCCCTACCGCTTCCATACAAGTACCGACGCATCTTTGCCTGCGACTGTGCAGGGGTGCGATTCCGAGCGCTCCTAGATTGGCCAGATGGGCTGTTCGAGCATCTCCACTAGTCCGTATCCGCTCCCGCAACACGCGATGTCACGCACCTACGGAATGGTCGGATGAGTGCACAGTGGCGAGTCCCGCGCGCCCATGACCTGAACACGGCCGACGCGGGAGTCCGCTCGTTCTGGATGGCTGATGCGCTGGCCGACGAGACAGACCGCATCGATGCCGAGCGGCTAGCCTCGAATGTCCGGGCCGACGTGTGCATCGTCGGTGGGGGGTTCACCGGCCTGTGGACCGCCATCGAGCTGAAGACACGAGAGCCCAGCATCGACGTGATCCTTCTCGAAGCGGGTCTCTGTGGCTGGGGAGCAAGCGGGACCAACGCCGGCATGCTGATGAACCTATGGCCCAAGCTGCCCTCCCTGCTGCGTGCGGGCGGCAAGGACGAAGGCGCTGACGTAGCTCGGGCCTCAGTAGAGGCGATTGACCACATTCGTCGCTTCTGCGTTGAACACGGCATCGACGCGCAGGTCGAGTCGAACGGCTGGTTGTGGGCGTCGAACAACAGCAGCCAAGACGGGGCGTGGCTTGACACCCTTGAGGCCGCGGCCGCCTACCGCGACTGCCCCTTCGTCGAGGTCGACGCAGCGGAAGCGACTCGACTGGCCGGAGCGCCCGCACGCGGTGGGCTCCTCGACCCGACCTGTGTAGGTCTCCATCCTGCCCGTCTCGCCCGTGGTCTCATGAGAGTCGCACAGGGTCTTGGTGTCGTCGTGCACGAACATAGCCCGGTGACGGGGTTGCTACGCGAGCACGCTGCCACGTCGGTGACAACTGATTCTGGATCGGTCCGAGCTGGTTCGGTGGTTTTGGCAATCAACGCTTGGTGCAACCAGTTCCCGCAACTCCGCTCCCACCTCGTCACGACGGCATCGGACAATGTCGTGGTCCGCCCCCGACACGAGTTGAAGAACCCTCCGCTCACCAACGTCTCGGACTCCGGACGCCTCTTGGACTACTGGCGCCCGATGAGCGGAGGAGAGGTTCTTTTCGGCAAGGCGGGCCTCGGCATCGGTTGGGGGGTTCGAGGTCCGAACACGCTATTCACCGCGGCCCCCCGTCCGGACCAAATCCTGGCGCAGATGGCGAGAACTGTGCCTGGCTTGGCTGGCGCCGAGCTGCTGTCCTCGTGGCGCGCGCCCGTCGAGTATTCGCTGTCCTCCCTGCCCTTCTTCGGCGAGATCACCGGCTTCCCGGGCGTGTACTTCGGCACGGGCTACTCAGGTGACGGCGTCGGACCGTCTGTGATCGGCGCTCAGGTCCTGGCCGGCCTAGCCACCAGATCGACGGACGGCATGACGACGTCTTTTCTGACGAGAGCACCCTCAGGACACGGCCTGCCGCCGGAGCCATTCCGGTACCTGGGCGGCCAGCTCGTCAAGGCGGCAATGCTCCGCCGGGACCGCAAACAGGATGACGAGGTCCGAGTCGACCTCCCCACCCGCCTCATATCGCGAATCGACCCCACATCGTTCCTTGGATGACAGACCGCAAGGAGACACACCATGCGCGACATCGTTGATCGTCTCATCGAATGGTGGGACGACGGAGTGTCGATCGGACTGGCCACTGTGGTGGACACCTCGAGATCTGCGCCCCGCGGGCCAGGAGCCGCGATGGGTGTCACGGCCGACGGCACGGTGCACGGCTCGGTATCCGGGGGCTGCGTCGAAGGCGCGGTCTACGAAATCGCGCGTGAGGTCCTCACTGACGGAGTTCCGGTGCTCGAGCACTACGGGTACTCCGACAACGAAGCATTCGCAGTTGGGCTCACTTGCGGTGGGGAACTGGACGTCTTTGTAGAACGGCTCGACCGTGGCACCTTTCCGCACTTCGCCGAAGTCGTCGACGACATCCGCAGCGGTCGACCGGTCGCCGTCGCTACTGTCGTCGACCATCCAGACGCCACGTGGCGCGGTCGCCGAATCGTGATCTACCCGGAAGGAGAGGATTCCTCCCGCAAAGGCACTCTGGGTAGCGGCCGGGCCGACGACGCAGTGGCGGACGACGCGCTGGGATTACTGGCTGCCGGTCACAACGCCATGCTGACCTACGGTCCAGACGGCCAACGGCTCGGCGATGGGATGAAGGTGTTCGTTCAGGCATTCGCCCCGCCGCCCCGGATGCTCGTCTTCGGCGCGATCGACTTCGCCGCGGCGGTCGCGTCCGTGGGATCGTTCCTCGGATACAACGTCACCGTGTGTGACGCACGACCCGTCTTTGCCACCTCGGCTCGCTTCCCTGAGGCGGATGAGGTCGTTGTGGACTGGCCACACAGGTACCTCGTGCAGGAGCACCGCGAAGGACGGGTCGACGACCGCACGGTCATCGCCGTCCTCACGCACGACCCGAAGTTCGACGTTCCCCTCCTCTCCGTTGCGCTTACGCTTCCAGCCGCATACGTCGGCGTCATGGGCTCACGTCGCACTCACGACGATCGAGTGACTCGGCTTCGCGAAGCTGGCGTCACGCAGGAGCAGCTGGACCGCATGTCGAGCCCGATCGGTCTGGATCTGGGCGCTCGCACTCCCGAGGAGACCGCGATCAGCATCGCAGCCGAAATCGTGTCGGTGCGCTGGGGTGGAACCGGGGTGCCTCTCAGCGCGTCCGCGGGCGCCATTCATCACACCGCAGTTGGGGTCGCGCCTTGATCCCGGCCGATCGGGTTGACCGACCGGGTGACGTGGAGCGTTTGTTGAGCGAGACCGGGTACCTCTGCTCACCCGAACTCGCTACGGTCGTCTTCCTCGCCCTGAAGATGCACAAGCCACTACTACTCGAGGGCGAACCCGGCACAGGCAAGACTGCTCTCGCAGAGGCCTTGGCCACCGCCTGCCAATTGCCCCTCCTGCGGCTTCAGTGCTACGAAGGCATCGATTCCACTCAAGCGCTATACGACTGGGACTTTCCCCGACAAATTCTGCATTTGCGCGTCCTGGAAGCAGCCGGCGCGGTGGAGACAGCAGAAGCCGAAGAGGGGCTCTACGACGAGCGGTTCCTGCTCCCGCGCCCGGTACTTCAGGCTTTGCGGCAGGCCCCGACCGTGCTACTCATCGACGAAGTCGACCGCGCCGACGACGAATTCGAAGCATTCCTACTTGAAGTGCTCTCAACGAACCAGGTGAGCATTCCGGAGATCGGCGCGGTCCGGGCATCCGTCCCTCCAGTGGTCGTGCTGACCTCTAACCGGACGCGCGAGCTCCACGATGCGCTGAAGCGTCGCTGCCTCCATCACTGGGTCGAGCACCCCGGACTGGAGCGCGAACTGCAGATCGTCCGATCCCGGGCCCCTGAGGTTTCAAGAGAACTAGCAGAGCAGGTCGTGCGAGTGGTCCAAGAGGTTCGACTCGAGGAACACGCACTACTCAAGCCACCCGGCGTCGCCGAGACATTGGATTGGGCGCGAGCGCTCCATTACCTCCAGACAGTCGAACTGAACTTCGAGGCAGCAGCCGTAACTCTCGGCGCGTTGGTGAAGTATCACGAGGACACCGACCGTGTGAGTCGCGCAATGGAGCAGATCCTCGGGTCGTGACGTCCCCGCCAGCGGACAGGAGGTGCGGATCCGACAGCTACGAACCGGACCGACTTACGCACATATCCCCGGACTTGAGATGATCGCCGCCAAGAGGACGACAACACGGCGGCGCGTGCGTCGGATCAGCCACAGTGCGAACACAGACGCCGAAGTTGCATCGGCCGCCTGCCACCGATGCGAGCGACCGGAGGCCGACCAATCAGTGCCAGTCGACACATCGGGACCACTGACGACTCGGCGCCGTCCGGTTCCCGCCCTACCCCAGCGCCCGCTGCAGTGCGGAGACAATCTTGTTGGCTCGGTCGTCCGGCATGGGACCCATCACGTTCGGCAGGAAGGCGAACCCCACCCGAGCGTCACGGTCGGCGAAGGCCAAGCCACCCGCTGCGCCGTCGTGGCCGAAGCTCGAAGGCCCCAGCATCGGGCGCAGATCCGAGGACAGCATGAGGCCCGTCCCCCACCTCGGGACCAAGGAGACGGGCGGCCCCATGAAGGGCTGACCCTCAGATTGCACCCGCGTCGAGTCGTCGAGCGTCTCGGCGCTGAGGCCCACGCCGACGCGGTCTCTGTTGTCCTTGCGATCCGTCTCTGTTGCGCTGGTGTCCGATACCAAGGCGGCGTGCAGGGAGCCTGACCCGGTTCTCCGGACACGGGTGGTGTGGTGATCATGCCGCTCCGTTGGCGGTGGTGTGAAGGTCAGCGGCAGCTTGTTGCTGCTGCCAGTGGTGTTCGTATTCGACGGGGCTGAGCATCCCGATCGAGGTGTCGGCGCCGGGGTTGTACCAGGCCTCGATCCACTCGAAGATCGCGGCGCCGAGGCCCCTCGGGGGTCTCCCAGATCCGCTGATCGAGGAGGCTCGCGTTGCATGGTCGACCAGAACGATTCGATCATCGAGTTGTCCACTGATGAGGCCACGCGGCCCATGGATCGAGCAGGCTGGCGTCGCGGAGCCGGTGCCGAAGACCCAGGATGTGTACTGGGCGCCTCGGTCGGCGTGTACCACGGTCCCGGGCCTGGGCGGCGTCGCCAGATCGCCATCTGCAGGGCGTCGACGACCAGCTCGGATCGCATGTGGTCCGCGATCGACCAGCCCACGACTTGTCGGGTGAAGACGTCGAGGACCGCGGCGCAGTAGACCTTCCGCCCCGGGTCGGGCGCTCGGTGATGTCGGTGCACCACAACAGGTCCGGCCCGCGGCGACGAACTTCCGTTGCACGAGGTCCTGGTGGACCGCCCGCGCCGGCTTGTGGCGCCGCTTGTGGCGGTGGCTGATCCCGCGCCGGCCGGTGATCCGCAGCAGCCGGGCGACCCGTTTGCGTCCCACCCGGACTCCCATCCCGAGCCGCAGTTCGGCGTGCACCGCGGCGCCCCATAGGAGCACCGGGACATGGCGTGGATGTCGACGATCGTGTTCGCCAGATAGGCGTCCTCGACGTCCCGCGCCGAGGGTGGCCGGTCGCGCCACTCGTGCAGCCCGACCTCGAGACCTTCAAGACCCGGCAGGCCACCGCGACGTCAAAAGCCGTCCGCGGCAGGCTCCTGGACCAGCCGGAACCCTGTTGCGGGAGCACGTTCTCCCGCGCGAAGTACGCGGACGCGCGCTTGAGGATCTCGACCTCCATCTCCAGTCGGCGGTTGTCGCGGCGCAGCTTGGTCAGCTCCTCCCGCTCGCTGGTCGACAACCCCTCCTTACGACCGGAGTCGATGTCGTCCTGGGCCATCCAGCGCCGCAGGCCGGACTCACTGATCCCCAAGTCCTTGGCGACCTGAGCGACCGACGCGCCCGGCTGGCGGGCCAGATCGACAGCCCGGCGGCGGAACTCGGGCGGATGTGGTGCAGGCATCTTCGAACTCCTTCCTGCAGCGATCATCGCTACAGGTCAGGTGTCCGGGCTACCGGGTCAGGCTCCCTGGCTGCCAAAGGACGATGACGCATAAGCCGCCCTCAAGTCGAGTCAGATACATCCTCCACCACCCCCGGTCCCGATCAGAATGAGCAGGCTGCCGCCCTCAACAACTCGGAGAACCAACAGCCGTACACCCCAGAAAGGCCATCCCGTGCCCAAGAACGCACCGACCAGCACAGACGTGGCGCGCGAGGCCGGCGTATCGCGCGCGACCGTGAGTTACGTGCTCAATGGTCGAAGCGATGTGCGCATCACAGATGCGACGCGTGAACAGGTCCTGAGCGCCGCTCGCCGCCTCGGTTACCAACCCTCGCCGGCCGCCAGGGCGCTGCGCGTCGGTCGAGGGGACGTGGTGTTGTTCCTACTGCCGGACTGGGACACGACCGGCGAGCTCGGCCATTTCCTGGAGAGCGTAGGCAACCTGACTTCTGAGGCAGGATTCGTGTGTCTGCGGTACGAGGGACCGCAGTGGCAGGGACACCTTGCTGCCCTCCTCGGGAAGGTCACCGCCGCCGCCGTCGTCACATTCTCACCGTTGTCCGCACGAGACGCCGAGGCGATGGCCGCCTCAACCATCCCAGAAGTCCGCGCTTGGCTGCTCGACGGGCCGGAAGGGCACACCCTCCGTATCGACCAGCGAGAGGTGGTGCAGCTCCAAGTCGATCGGCTCGTGTCGCGGGGTTACCACAGCCTGATCTATGCGGTCATCAAGGACCCACGCAATCAGCAGTTCATCGACGCGCGCGTGAGCGCATTCAAAGACCTCGTAGCGGCGCAAGGCATCACCGACACCGACGTCGTGGTCCTGGCCGGGCGGCTCGACGAGTTCGTCGACGTCGTGCGCTCCATGCGCGACACACACGGCTCCCCTATCGGGGTCTGTGCCTGGAACGACATGACGGCAGCCGGCATCCTCAGCGCCGCTCACATCTTGGGGCTGGCAGTACCCGACCAAATAGGTGTTATTGGCGTCGACGACACCCCGTTGGCCGCCCTGACCGCCCCACCGCTCAGCAGTATCCGATTCGACTTGACCCAGGATGCGGCGCTGATCGCGGCGACAGTCGCCTCGACCGTCGGCGTCCCGCACGAGTGGCCAGCTGTTGCGAGTGACCCGGTCACTCTCGTGACCCGGGCATCGTGCTGACCCTCCGACCAGGTACTTGCGTCTCAGAGGGCTGCCCCTACGAACGGCGCGCGTCCGCTATGGCCCACATCCTGCACTGCTCGGCGTCTTTCGTTAGTTCCACGGCCGGCGTTCGCGCGACTGTCCATCCCCTTCCGCAAGTGGCGCAAGTAGCACGCAAGGAAGCGCCTGCCAGACAACCGTCAGCTCATCAGAGCTACCCGATCGCCGACGCGGACACCACCCGGCGACACGACGCTTGCGTACATACCGAAGAGGACGGCAGGGCCCGACTCATCCGGCGTGGAACCGCGCACGTCCCGGATGCGTCGCTGCACCTGAAATCTCCGGTCGCCGTCATACGGACGATGCTCGACAGCCAAGCATCGCGGGATTCCTCTGGCAACCCGCAGCGCGCAGTCTCCGACCACCATGGCGCGATCAGCCAAGGCGTCCTCCCGATAGGGGTGCGGGCCCAGGTCGAGAGTCATGTTCAGCCGGAACCGACGACCGTCTACCGGTCGACCGTCGAGCTCACATCCCAGCGATGCCAATGAGGCCGACGAAACGAGGGTGACAGGATGCACGTCCCCGCCTCCACCGGGCTCGGCGCAGCGAACCAGTCGAAGGTTGCGCCCGGCCAGGTCGGAGAACCACGCATCCCAAGGTCCCGGGGTCCACCTACCTTCGACCATGCGCTCGTCGAACTGGAACGGGCGAACGGGACCCACAGGGCGCAGTTCGGCTTCGCAATCGACGACCGTCCGCCTACCGACTCGGAAAATCTTGGCGATCGGGTCGTAGGTGGTCCAGCAATCGAGGAAGATCGGATCTTTGGGCACCGAATACAGGCGCTCGTCGACGTCGACCAGAAAGAACTCGCGGTTACCGACGATCCCTGAGGCTGTCACCTGGATGTGCTCGACTTCGCGGAGGGCGAATCCCTTTGTCACAGTCGTGTACAGCCGTGCGACGGTGCCGACCGATTCATCCACCCTCATGATCACAGTGTCTCTCGATTCCTCTCCGATGATTTGACCCCGCCGTCTTCTCGATCCCGGTCCTACACTCCATCCGGTCAACCGCGGCCCGCACCCAGCTCAAGGGCTAGCACGCCGCTCACTATGAGTGCCATGCCCAGAACCTGGGCACTCGTGAGGCGTTCACCTAAGCAGGTCGCGCCGATCACAGCGATGGCGACGATGCCGGTCGCGGACCACAACGCGTACACGACAGCGACGTTCAAACCGCGTTGGAGCACCACAGACAGCAGGAAGAACGACAGCCCGTATCCGCTCACGACGATAAGACTTGGCAGAAGTCGGCTGAAACCCTCGGATGCTCGCAGCGACAAGGTGGCCATCACTTCCACTGCGATTGCGAGTCCTAGCAGTAGGTACGTCACCATGTGTCTCCGCCTTGCGCCATGTCACTCTTCCAAACGGCCTAACGTCCCGACGGTAGGGCGGATCTCGACCAGCGTCTGCGGGCCGCGTGTCGGAAACCGACAGCCGGTTTAGCGCTATCTGGCAACCGCTCGGGTGTCGCTCATGCACCTGCCGCCGACTGCAGGGGCGTCCATCGCCGTCACGGTCGAGTCGGGCGCTGAGACAACGGTGCCAAGCGGCTCGGGCGGCCGGGATGCCCACGGTCAACGCTGAGAGCGTCTCCGCGCTCGCTCCTCGAAGGTGACAACCTCTGGTGTTGCCCCGACCTGGGTGCGAAACGGAATGAAGTTGAGGTGCTTGGTGCGCGAACGTGGCTCAGGCACAACGGGTCCGCGATCGTCGCGATGACCGATCATGCTTGAGGTTCGACACAGGAGTCGGCCATGTCGGCGGCGTCACCCAGCGCCTTCCGGGCTGCCTCGACGATCTGCTGATACCCAGTGCAGCGACACAGATTGCCGGAGATCGCCTCGCGGATTTCGTCGTTGCTAAGTCGACGCGCCTCGTTGTAAATCGGCAGCAGGGTCATCAGCATCCCAGGTGTGCAGAAGCCGCATTGGAGGCCGTGGCAAGCGGAGAATGCATCTTGGAGCCCGTGCAGCTTTTCGTCGCAGGCGAGGCCTTCGACGGTAGTCAGTCGCCGGCTGTCACACTGCACCGCAAGCATGGTGCAGGACCGCACGGGCTCGCCATCTAGAAGCACGGTGCAGCTGCCGCACACGCCGTGCTCACAACCCACGTTTGTGCCGGTCAGCCCCAGTTCGTGTCGCAAGAAGTCCGACAGCAGCATCCGGGGCTCGACGTCACGCTCATACCCCTCACCATTAACGATCACACGAGTCTTCATGCGGATGTCCTCTCGGTTCCGGCGTGGTCCAGATCGAAGGCTTGGCGCAGAGCCCGACGTAGTGACTCCGCGACGACGGCGCGCCGATACTCCTTCGTCCCGTGGACGTTGCTTTCCGGAGTGAGATGCCGTTCTGCGCAGGCGACCGCGTCCGACACGGCCGACTCGTCGACTACCCGGTCGACGAGGGCCTCCTCGAGGCCCTCGGCCGAGGTGGGTCCAGGGCCCGCCGCAATCAGACCCGCGCGCACCCGCGTGCAGCGTCCCTGTTCGTCCACGCGGGCACTGACTGCCGCCCCGCCGATGGCGTAATCACCTCTACGGCGCGCGAACTCCGAGAACCCCCACCTGGTGAAAGCATCGTGTGCGGGGACCTCCACACCTGTCAGGAGTTCGCCATGGTTGAGGGCAGTCTGAAAGTGGGCGCCGAAGAACTCTTGGCATGGGATGCGTCGTTCCCCGTTGCTAGACCGGGCGACGATGGTGGCTCCAGTGGCGAGGAGCACCGCCGGGAACTCGGCTGCGCTGTCGCTGTGCGCAATCGCTCCACCGAACGTCCCTCGATTGCGCACCTGTGAGTGGGCGACCCAACCTGCAGCCGTCGAGAGGAGCGGAGCGTCCTGTCGGAATTTGGGCAGCTTATGGATTTCTGCGTGCCGAGTCAGCGCTCCGATATGCAGCACCTCGCCCACACGCCGCACGTCGCGGAGCTCGGTGAGTCGGGAGACATCTACCAACAGTGTGGGACTCGCAAACCGCAGGCTTAGCAGCGGGATGAGGCTCTGCCCGCCGGCGATGAACTTCGCGTCCTCATCGGAACTGACGAGTTCAATCGCGTGGTCGACTGATGTGGCGACCACGTACTCAAAGGGCGGTGGCTTCACGGGCATCCCTCTCGTGGAACGTCGGCTGGTCCCGACGCAGTTGTGCGTTCCAATCAGGACGCCTGATCTTGGTTCGACTGTCCGACCAGTGTGGTCACAGCGAGGCGCCGTGCCCATTACGCAGTCAGGCAAGGTCAACGCCTGCTTATTCGACAACTGACAAGGGGAGATCGTGTGGCGGCTTAAGGACCGGCGGCCTCGGGGTCCGGACCCAATCCCGCGTCCGCGTGCACCTCGAGATCGCGTAGGTCCGCACTAGAGACCTGCCCTAGGAGGTCTGCGAGTCGTAGTGCCACGGCCAACTCGTCCCGACGGGCGCCGATGGTCACCCCGAGTCGGGACTCGATAGAGCGCAGGCGATAGGCAACCGTACGCTCATGGACGTGAATGGCCTGTGCCGTCGAGGCCGCATTCTGTCCGGACCGGAAGTACGCCCGCAAGGTGGACTTCAACAATTCTCCACGCGGATCTTCCTCGTCATGGAGCGGACCCAGCTCACGCGACACAAAGTCTTGGACGGCTTGACGGTCTTTGAGCATCAAGGCCTCTAGCGCGACATCGGCGTAGTTGACAATGCCCGCGGCTCGTAGCTTGCCTACCCTGTACGCTTGCCACGCCTGACGGTGACTCAACCGGAAGCCATCGATCCCATGCGCCACCTCGCCCAGAGCCAGATGGGTTTCGCGCATTGCCCGGGCAGCGTCAGGTCGCTCGACTAACACTCGCTTCAACGATGACGAGCCCAGCCAGCCCAGGTACGTCCCCGAGGTGCCGCTCACGGTCAGGTGCCTCGCGTCCAAACTGACGGCTAGCGCCCGGATGTTGGCTTCGGGCGAGCGGCCCCATGCGACGACAGCCAGATGCTCCGCACGGAGGCTGTAGCCGAGTTGCTGAACGTCGGCCGGCATACCTCGCAGGATGTCGCTGACCACCGCACGTCGCTTCCGGTCCTGGCTCCTGAAGAAGTAGGCGTTGTGTTCGGCTTGATAGGCGGCGATGACGGACTCCATCACCTTGTTGTTCCACGCGTATTGATAGTCCGAGGCCTGTTTTAGGACCGCCATGCGCCGCTCGTCCGAGTCGACCATACCCAAGGTCTCCTCCAGGATTGCGTCCCACAAGATCGACTGACCCACCCGATACGTTCGCAACAAGGAATGAAGATCGATGCCAGCTTGGGCAGCTATGCGGGCTTCCTGGAGTGCAGCGTCGGAAGGACGGTCCGGTGGTCGCCGCCCGCCCGCCAAGCCCTCGACGATACTCGTGAGTGCAGACAGGACGCTGGAGCGTTCGGCTTCGTTGTATACCGGGTCGTCCTTTTCGTGGATCTCAGGGACCTCTTGTGCGGACGTCCTTTCGATCGCCGAGACGAGTTCAGGGATCCGCGCGCGGACTGCGTTCGCCACGACCTGCAGGTCGGACTCGATCGTCATGGATCGATCCTAGGCACGTCCGCCATCGAGGTCTCAGCGCGCCGAGAATGTCCTCCGGGCACGCTCGGGCTCACGGGGCCACGACAGTGTCGACAACCACGTCCGCCCAGGATTCGTCGTACTGATCGAAGCGAGGAAATCCCTCACCCGGACGTGCCGTCCAGTGGTACTGCACCCCAGGGTTGTGTTCGGCGTAGCGGTCCTTGACGAAGATGTGAGGACTGCCTTGCACCGGCAGCGCCGCCGCAGTACGCCAGTTTGTGAATACCTCCGCGTAACCCCGCCCCTGCTCGAGAGCCGATTCGAGAGCGGGCAAGTACAGCGAGGGGCAGCCCGCAGCGGCCGCAAGGATCTCGGAGTGCACACTGATCGAACGGCCGTGAATGTAGAAGGCCTGACGTAGAGCATGGTCTAGTTCGTCACTGGCCCGCAGGCCACCGACGCTGAGCGCCTTCGCGGCCTGAACGGCAGCCATGGCTGGCATGGTGGAAACCACGTATTGCCAATCGGGAGCGGTCCAAGGCTGCCAACCGAGAGCCGGCACCAGTCCGGCGATGGCAGTCACCTCAACATCGATGATCCCCTTCGGCGTGCCGCGCTTGTTGAAGAGCTCAAGCGGAAAGGCACGGTGGTCGATGGCAACGTCAACGTCTCGCTGCAGCACTCGGGAACGCAAAGTGTGCAGCGCAAGGCTCGCCCAGGGACATCCGATATCCGACCAGACCGTGATGACGCCATCCGTGGTGTTGACCAGCGCCGGGTCCTGGAAGGGGTCTGCAGGAGACTCGGCTGCGTGGTCGGTCCCGGCCGTCACGATCAGGTCGTCCGTCGCCGATACAGCACGGTGGCCAACGAGACCCCGGCGATCAGAGCGCCACCGTTCACATAGTCGTTCACGTAGGGATCGACGCCGGCCAGGCTCAGCCCGTTGTTGAGCACAGCGAGGAAGTAGACAGCGATGATCGTGCCCCAAACATTGAAACGCCCCGGTCGAACCGACGCGGCACTCAAGAATGCCGCCGCGAAGGCCGGCAGCGTGAAGGTAGCCCCGACGTTGGGCGAGGCACCACCTGCGCGGGAGACGTACAGGAGACCACCCAGTCCGCAGAGGAGTCCCGCGGCGGCGAAGGTCACCGCGCGGAGTCCATCAGTGCGGAGGCCGACGAGCTTCGCTGCTTCCAGGTTGGAGCCCACAGCGTAGATCTGGCGCCCCAGAGAAGTGTGGTTGAGCACGAAGTAGGTGATACCCGCGATCACGAGGAGGGTGATGAAGATGATCGGAATGCCGGCTACGAGTCCCGTTCCGAAGTTGGTCAGAGACTGGGGGATGTCGCTCGCCGGCGCGAGACCGCCGGTGCGCTGGAGGATGATGCCCCCCAGGATCGTGGACATACCCAAGGTCGCGATGACTCCGTTGACGTGCAGACGAGTGACGATCAAAGCGTTGACCGCACCGACTGCAAGCCCGATGGCCAGCGCGAGGACTACCGCGGCCAGCACATTGCCTTCGGACGAAACGTATGCCGCCACCACGATGGCGGCGAGGCCCGCGATGTTGCCAACGGAGAGGTCGAACTCCTGGCAGAGGAGCGGGAGCAGCAGTCCGAGCGAGATCACGCCAATGACAGCCTGGCTGGCAAGCAGGATGCGTAGGTTAGCCACGGTCGGAAACGTGGACGACGTCTCCGACCAGAAGCAGAAGAATAGGGCGATCAGGGCCAGGAGAACCAGGAGCGCATAGGCCTCGAGGAAGTTCACGAAGCGTGCCTTGCCTGTGCGGGATCGCGCGGCCTTCCGCTTCTGTTCCGCCTCGGCGGCGTCTGCAGGAGCAGGCAGCGTCTCGGCGTCCGGGGACGCGACGGGCCCGTTGGTGGTGTCTTGCGTGTGACTCATAATGCCTTCTCCTGTGCGTACACGATGTCGTTGAGGATGTCCTCGGTCAGAGGTCCGGCGACGCTGTCGACGATCTCGCCCCCGCTGGTGACCACGGCGCGATGAGCCAGCGCTGCCAGCTCACCGAAGTCCGAGGAGACCACCAGCACGGCCGTACCGGCCGACGCTGCGGCGCGCACCAGTTCGTGGATCTCGTTGCGCGCCCCGATGTCGACGCCCTGCGTCGGCTCGTCCAACAGCAAGACGTCTGGACGACGTTGCAGCCACCTCGCCAGGATGACCTTCTGCTGATTGCCGCCTGAGAGGGCTGTCAACGGCGCAGTGGTGCTCGGCGCGTGGACCCCGAACTCCTGGATCAGTCGCTTGGCCGCGTTCCGCTCTCGCGAGGGGCGGATCCAACCCACGCGCGCATGTTCACTGAGCGACGTGATTGACAGATTCTCGGCGATGCTGAGTTCCGGCAGTGCCGCTTCGCGCAAACGGTTCTCGGGGACGAAGGCCAAGCCCCGCTTCATTGCGGTCCGCATGTCGGACGATGGCACCCTGCCCGATCGAACCGTGACTTCGAAGTCATCCCGGTGCGCGGCCCCGAAGATCTGCTTCAACATGCGCGAGCGACCCGACCCGAGTAGGCCTGCGATGCCCACGATCTCGCCGGTCCGCACCAGCAACATCTCGTCCTCTAGACCGTCCGCAGATCGGCGGCTCAGGGTCAGTGCCGTCTCGCGGGAACCCGCTACTTGAGACAGGTGAACCCGGCTCGCCACCACATCGTTGCCACGCCGCGCGCGTGCGGCGGGCTGCGCGGACGCCGAGCCGGTGATGCCGGCCACGAGAGTGTCGTGGCTGATGTCTGCACCGGTGAGCCGTGAGGCGACGCTGCCGTTGCGAAGCACCGTCACCTCGTTGGTGATGGCGGTGACTTCTTCGAGCCGATGGGAGACATACACGATCGTTTGACCGTCGGCGGCGTACTTCCGCAAGGCTGTCAGGAGCACGTCGACCTCGTGCTTCGGCAGACTGGCCGTCGGCTCGTCCAGAACCAGCACGCCGCGCTCGTCCGTGTCATCTTGATCCTGCAGAGCCCGGGCGATCGCCACCATCATCTGCGCCGCAGGCGACAGGCGGACCAGATGGGCGTCGGCAGCGACGTCGATCTCGAACCGGTCGAGCACCTGCCTGGCCCGTGCCTTCTGCGCACTCCAGTTGATGGACTTCACGGCCGTCGACTCGAAGCCGCGACCGAGCGCCAGGTTCTCGGCGACCGTGAGGTCTGGGAAGGTGGAGTTCTGCTGGTGGACGAAGTGAAGTCCGGATGCCTTCGCCCGCGAAGGCGTGTGGGACCGCGCGTCGATCCAGTCGCCGTTCAGCGCCAGCTTGCCCTGGTCAGGCGTGACGACACCTGCCAGCATCTTGATCAACGTGGACTTGCCAGACCCGTTGCCGCCCATCAGGCCGTGGATGGCGCCAGTCGTGACCTCCAACGAGACCCGGTCGAGAGCGCGGGTCGCGCCGTAGGTCTTGCTGACGTCCTGGATGGCGAGCGCAACCCTCCTCGCCTGCTCCGCCCGGGGATGCTCCGTGGTGGTCTGTTCGTTCATCGGTGCTCCTGGTGGTGGCTACTCTGCACACGGTCCGCTGCTTGGTCCGGTCATCGGTACGTGTCCCGATCTCCGGCCGAGAAGACACGCAACTGTGGATCTTGGGAAGCAAGTCGGGCTATCCGGTTCCGGACAATGCGAGACCACCCTTTGACGCCTTCCGGGTGTTGCGACTCACATCTGCTCGGGTTCATCACTGAACGCCATCGACTGCGACCTCCGCCAGAGCGTCTCGGGTGGGACGGGGACCTTGATCGTGCGCACACCTTGGCCGAAGGCATCGTCGATGGCGCCGGCGACGGCCGCTCCCACAGCGATGAGGCCGACCTCCCCCAAGCCCTTGGCCCCGAACGGATTGTTGGGCGTGGGCGCGTCCTCCGTCATGAAGAAGTCGACATCTGGCACGTCCAGCGACGTCGGCAGAAGGTAGTCCATGAAGGACGTGGCCAACGGTTGACCGGATTCGTCGTACAGGAACTCCTCGTAGAGGGAGCCCCCGATGCCCTGCGCTGCCGCACCGATCACCTGGCCGCGGGTGGTCATGGGATTGATCGCTCGTCCAGCCTCGGTGCTGGTAAGGAAACGCCTCAAGGTGTGGCCGCCCGTGGCGGGATCGATCTCGATCTGCACGAGGGTGACGCCGTAGGGATAGTTCATGTGCTCATCCAGGTAGACGGCCTGCGCGCCGAGGCCCGGCTCGTCGTTGGCCAACCTCGCGGACCACCCGTCCCACCGGTCAGCGATCTCGGCGAGACTCAACCCCTGCTCCTCGAGCCCGGACACCACGATGCGGCCATCGACGAGAATAAGATCGTCCATATTCGCTTCCAGCATCTCGCTGGCGAGCCGCTTGGCCTTGGCTAGCGTGTCGAGGGCCGCCTGACGCGCCGCTCCTCCGGCCAGGACCGTCGAGCGACTCGACCAGGAGCCGACACCCTCTGGCACGAGCTCGGTATCGCCGTGAATGACGTCGATGAGCTCGGGATCGACTTGGAGTTCTTCGGCAACGATCTGCGCCAGGACTGTTTCGATGCCCTGTCCGACGGAAGATGCCCCCGTTCGAACTCTGATCCGTCCAGAGGCGTCCACGTCGATGGCGCTCGTCTCGTAGAGCCCAAGACCGGCTTTGTCCATCAGCATGCCGATTCCGTTGCCGACCAAGCGGCCCTGTGCTCGGAGCTCTGCCGCCTCCCGCTCCCACTCGTCGAACCCCGCTGACTCGAGCGCTTTGTCCAAGTGGTCGACGACGTCACCCGAGTCGAAGTGGTAGGGCTCGAAACAGATGTCCATGCCCGGCGCGAACGGGAGGTCGGCTTCGGTCAGCAGATTGCGGCGCCGAATGTCTACCTGCGAAATGCCGATCTGTTCGGCCGCGAGGTCGAGGAGTCGCTCGCGAGCGAAAGTCCCTTCATACCTTCCTGGAGCACGGTAGGCCGACAACGGGGTCTTGTTGGACACCACGACGTGCAGGAGCCCGTCGTACGCCGGCACTCGGTAGGGCCCTGGCACCATCCCGACTGTGATGTCACTGACAAGAGGCTCGGCCTGCCGGATGAACGCTCCGTGGTTGTGCCAGATCTCGTCCTTCAAGGCCAGCAGGACCCCGTCGGCGTCGAAGGCCGCGGCCATTTCGTGCACCTGCTCGCGAGCGTGAGCGTTTGCCACCATGTGCTCGAGGCGATCCTCGGTCCATTTGACAGGACGTCCCAAACGCATGGCCGCCCAGCCCACCATGATGTATTCCGGAAACACCCCGCCCTTCACACCGAAGTTCCCTCCGATGTCGACGTGCTTCATGCGCAGATCCGTGAGCGGGAGTTCGAGTACCTGCGCGATGAGCCGCTGACAGTCGTGGGTGTGGACCGGGCCCCACATGAAGAGTTGCTTGCGACCGCGGTCGGGCTCTGCGATGCACCCTCTTGTCTCCATCGGCACCCCGGAGTGACGACCGACCACGTAGCGACCCTTCACGACATGCGCTGCCTCCTCAAAGGCGCCCGCTACGTCGCCGTACGCCTTCACGATGCGCACTGCCTCGTTGGATTGCCCCTCGAATAGTGGCTCAGCCTCATCGGTCAAGGCGTACTGAGGATCGAGCACCGGCGGTAGGAGGTCGTAGGTGACCTCCACCAGCCCGGCGGCGTCTTCAGCCAGGTACGGCGTGTCAGCGACAACCGCGGCGACGGGTTGCCCGACGTATCGGACACGGTCGCCTGCAAAGATCGGGTGCAGATAGTCGTCGATCTGCGGGTAAACCTCGTGGTACCCGATCTGTTCCAGTGGGACTTCAGCATCGATGTCATCGGCCGTGATGACTAGCCGGACGCCGGGAGCTCGTCGTGCCGCAGAGGCATCCACGGAGACGATGTGCGCATGGGCCTCAGATGAACGCACCACGCTCATGTAGAGCTGCCCGTGAATATCGACGTCGTCCACGAAACGCGCGTCTCCCCGCAGGAGCCGCGCGTCCTCACGGCGACGCACGGGCTGCCCTACGTATCTCTTTGCTGAAGGGCCGAGGCCACCCGAAGCGCCAGGTCTACTCACTGCTCGTCCTCACTTCTGTGCGATGTTCCGAGACACGAAGTGTCGTCGCGGCGTCGTTGCTTCGCTGCTCGCTGGCGGGAGAAGCGCATCCGCCCTATGGGCAGATCATGTACATATGCCTTCCCATTGCTAGGTGGGCAGCAAAGAGATGCCTCGGATTCGCGGAACATGTAGACGGCCAACGGCCGCGCAGTCGGGAAGATGCTGCCTCCCGACCTATGGAGAAGACATGACGACCGAGACCCCACAAGTCCCGACGGCCGAAGAAGAGATGCTGAACTGGGGCCGCCTGTTGATGGACGGTCTGCCGTTTGCCGACCTCCTGGCCGCCCAGCGTCGGGACGCTGATACGTCATGGTTCGACTTCTGGATGGCAAAGGCGGACACGTACGAGGCCATGGGTGACACCGCCCTGAAGGACGGAAACGACCTCACGGCCGGCTACTGGTTCTGGGTCGGATCCATGGCCGCGCAGTACGCGCAGTTCCTATGGTTCGACGGACGCCGCCCGAAGGGCCAGCTCCGCAAGGCCGAGCTCTATCACCGCGCCGCTCCACTGCTCGACCCCCCGGCTGAGCGTGTAGACCTCCCCATCGACGACACCGTGATCATCGGCTACCTGCGCCGGCCCAAGGGGGCCGACGGTCCTGTCCCGTGCGCTGTGCTGCTCGGCGGCCTCGAGAGCACGAAGGAGGAGAGCTACATGTTCGAGAACCTCCTACTCGAGCGAGGCGTCGCCACCTTCACCTTCGACGGTCCCGGCCAGGGTGAGATGTTCGAGGACGTCGCACTCGCCGGCGACTACCACCGGTACACCTCGCGGGTGGTCGACTACCTCGAAACCCTTGAAGTGACTATCGACAAGGATCGGATCGGAGTGCTGGGCCGCAGCCTGGGAGGACATTATGCGCTGCGTGCCGCCTCTATGGACGACCGGTTCCGTGCATGCGTCACTTGGGGTGGTTTCGTCCAGATGGACGACTGGGATTTCGAGTACCCCATGACCAAGCTCAGCTGGCAGTACGTCACCAAGTCGCCCGATCTGTCCACTGCACAGGAGCGGGTCAAGGAAGCCATCGACGTACGCCCCGTGCTAGCCGGACTGAAGGTGCCGACGTACGTAATGCACGGGGCCAAGGACGAGACTCCCATCACCGAGCTGGATCTGTTGCAGGAGTACGCGGTCGACGCGGACATCACGATTGATCTCGAGCCCGAGGGCGATCACTGCTGCCACAACCTCGGTCCCGCCCCGCGCCTTCGCATGGCGGACTGGCTGGCGAACCAACTTCGCCCCTGAACCGGCCCCGCGCGGCGTTCGCGACCGCTGCGTCGCGCGGGCCACACCACACCCCTCAAGGCAGCCGAGTAGCTGCGGAACGGTAGGAACTTCATGGATGAGATCAGGGCCGTCGAGTCTGGGACCGTCGAGCTGGAGACCTGGCAGCCCGATGGCGTCACCATTCACGAAGGAGACCCCAAGGGCCGGGGCTTCACCCTTTTCGAGAACTACGAAAGCGGGGCCCGGGCGACCGGAGTCTTCGAGTGTGAGCCGTCCAAGACCACCTACACGCTCGAATACAACGAGATCATCTACGTCCTGGAGGGCGAGGTCACGATTGAACTCGAGAACGGCTCCCGCGTCGATCTCAGGGCGGGGATGCAGGCGTTCCTGCCTGCCGGCCACATCTCCACGTGGACCTTCCACACCAAGTTCCGCGAGGTCTGGGTGCTTGCCGACTGACGTCTCCGTAGGAGGCGCGTTCTCCGCCCCGATCATCAAAGATGATCGGGGCGGAGCCCAATTAGGCCCGGACCACGTCCCATCACCATGACTAGGTCACTCCGAAGGCGGTGCATTCGTACTGTGTACCACCGACCGCTCCTGCCACCTTGGCTCCGCTAGACCGCTACGACCCGGGTCTTATTCGTCCGGAACTCGTGGCTTCCCTGAGTTGTTGCGTCCACCAGCGTCACGAGTTCGAACGCTGCCGAAGGTGAATCGATCTGCTCTTTGACCGAGGCGTAAACCGCTCGCGGCAAGGCGGCTCGCGACACTGTGCGTGAGGGCCTCGAGAGCGGAGCGGGTAACGATCGTCAATCGGCCATCCAGTACGGCTCGCGACAGCCGCGGCGCCATCACGCTATCGAGCTACTGCTACTGGCCGCTTAGTTGACTCGGATGTACGTCTAGATCCTGCGGTCGGCCAGGACGGGAAAATCCGCTCTGACAGAGGCGACGAGGCTCAGGTCGATGTCAGTGAGGAGGACGTCTTCCTCGCTCCCGAGCTCGGCGACGACTTCGCCGGTAGGGGCGACGACCTGGGAGTGGCCTCCCATCTCCACGCCGCTGTGCGTGCCGGCGGTGTTGCACTGGAGCACCCAGGATTGGTTCTCCAAGGCTCGGGCCCGTCCGAGTAGCCGCCAGTGCTCCACTCTGGGCATCGGCCATGCCGCCGGAAGGACGATCACGTCGGCACCGAGGTCGCCGAGTCGACGGAAGAGCTCCGGAAACCGAAGGTCATAGCAGGTCGCCATGCCAACACGACTCGCACTCGTACCGTGCGCCAGCTCGGCGACAGCGGGGTCGGTGCCGGCTTCCAGCAGGCGCGGTTCACCCTCGCCGAAGCCGAAACGATGGATCTTCCGGTACGTCTTGTGAACGGTGCCTTGTGGAGAGACGAGCACAGAAGTGTTCCACAGTCCGCGTCCCTCGGCACCGCGATCGGCGCCGTCCTCTGCTCGCTCAATGATGGATCCCGCGTGCAGCCACACACCGACCTCGCGGGCAACTGAGGCCATCTGCGCGACAGTCGGTCCATTCATGAGCTCCGCTGTCGCCCGCCACGACGTCGATGCGAAGCCGCCGTGCGCCCAAAGCTCCGGGAGCACCACCAGGTCTGCTGGTCCGATCTCCCGGATCCAATGACTCACTCGCTGAACCCGATCGGACAGACTCTCGTCGTCGCCATAGGAGACCTGAAGCAGGGCAACGCGCAGACGATTTGTGCGCGCCCCGTCACCTCTGGTCACGACCCCGCTGCCGAACTAGTCGTCACCTTCGGTCCAGACATGGCACCAAGCACCTTCTCGGGCGTCAGAGGCAGGTCGCGCAACACAACGCCGAAGGGCGACAGCGCGTCGTTGACGGCGTTCAAGACTGCAGCGGGAGCCGCGATGAGGCCCGACTCCCCCATCCCCTTCACGCCCGAGGCGGAGTGCGAGGAGGGCGTCTCGAGGTGGTTGATCTCAAACGGCGGCGCCACGTCCATTGTCGGCAATCCGTAGTCGAGGAATGTGGTCGTGAGAATCTGGCCCGACTCGTCGTAGGCCAGCTCCTCGAATACCGATGCACCGATGCCTTGCAGGACGCCGCCGCGGATCTGTCCTTCAACGATGTTGGGGTTGATCACCGTGCCGCAGTCTTCGACCGAGAAGATCTTCTCGAAGCGCACGAAGCCGGTCTCGGCATCTAGTTCCACCAGGATCGCGTGGCCGCCGTTGCTGAACATCGCCTGCGAAGGATCATAGGCCTGTGTAGCCTCGAGGGTCGGCTCGAAGTCCTCCGGCCACGAGTCGAGGTCGAAGTAGATCGCGGTGGCAACATCGGCGATCGACAACGAGGTGTCTGAGATGCCCTTGACCGAAGCGAGACCATCTACCAGCTCGATGTCATCTGTTGACGCTTCGAGCATATGGGCGGCTACCTGCCGCACCTTCTCCCTGACAATGTCTGCTGCTCGTGCCACGGCTCCACCTGCAACGACTGCGCCGCGACTACCGATGGTGCCCGAGCCGTAGGCGTGAGAGGTCGACCTCGCTGTCTGAACGCTGACGTCCTCCACCTTGATGCCCAAGGTATCGGCTGCCATCTGGGCCATCGTCGTGGCGAGTCCTTGGCCCTGCGCCGACAGACCGATCGTCACGTTGGCGGTGCCATTGGGATTCAGCCGGACTGTGGCAGTGTCGTGGTAAACGTCCCCGAGCCCGTGCTCGAGGCTGGTCGCCGTACTCTCGCCGCTGCTCTCGACGAAGCAACTCAGGCCCAAACCGATGTAGCGCCCCTGCTCGCGCAACTCGGCCTGCCGACGCAGGAAGGCCGGGTAGTCGACCATCTCCTCAAGCGCATCGATCGTCTGCAGCCAGCTTCCCTCCTGGTAAACAATGCCCTGAGGATTGGTCCACGGGAACTCGCGAACCACGTTGAGTCGACGGAAGTCGAAGGGCGACATGCGCAGTGCACGCGCAGCATCGTCGGCGAGGCACTCACGAGCGAATGTCCCGGCCATGTAGCCCACCCCGCGGTAGGCGCCGACGGGCGTCTTGTTGGTGGCCGCGGCCTTGTAGGTGTACTCCACAGCCGGTACGTCGTAGATGCCGGTGGGGGTCATCACCGCCGCACACCACGGCTCCACGGCCATCGACCACGGCGGCAAGTGATACGCCCCGCCGTCACCGAGCGCGTGTGTACGCACTCCTGTGATCTTGCCGTCGGCATCAAGCGCGTACGCGATGTCGACGTACTGCTCATGCGCGTGGGCGCCGGCGATGAGGTTCTCTCGACGGTCCTCGATCCACTTGACAGGTCGGCCGACTTCCCTGGCGAGGAGTGGCAGCAACATCTCTTCGGGATAGACGTGCGCCTTCATGCCGAACCCACCGCCGGTGTCGGGAGTGATGACTTCGACGCTTTGCTCCGGGAAACCGAGGTACGCCGTCAGCATGTACTTCAGATAGTGCGGCATCTGGGTGTTCGACCACAGACGTAGGGCCTTCGACGCCCATTCGTAGTCGGCGATCACGCCGCGTGTCTCCATAGGAGCCGCCGAGACACGGCAGGTGTAGAACCGGCCTTCGACGACCTGGTGTGCTCCTTCGAAGGCTCGTGAAACGTCACCGAAGCTTGCGCCACCGTTGAGTCCGATGTTGTCGGGCAGCTGCGGGTTCGCGACTGGACCGCCACCGGCGGCGGAGTCCGCGTTGGTGACGGCAGGCAGTTCGTCGAAGTCCCAGTCAATCAGTTCACATGCGTCCTCGGCTGCGTAGCGCGAGTCAGCCACGACCACGGCGACAGGCTCACCGACGTACACGACTTCATCTCCCGCGAGCAGCGGCATCGTGGTCGGAAAGCAGCCTTCAACCGCCATCTCGCCGACGAGGCCCTCGCACAAGGGAGCGACGTCCTTGCCGGACCACGCCAGTGCCACGCCGTCCGCGTCCCGGATTGCGGACAAGTCGAGATTGGTGATTCGCGCGTGTGCAACAGGACTTCGTACGAAAGCCACGTGGAGCTGGCGAGGGAGGTCGATATCGGCGATGAACTCACCTCGGCCGGTGAGCAACCGCGGGTCTTCAGCCCGCAGCACTCGGGTCCCGACCGAACGAGCAGCGACGACCGGCGTCTTCATGTGCTGGTGACTGTCGAGCTTCTTCACTGGTCCTCGTCCTCCGTGTCGCTCTGACGCTCGGCGGCCGCTTGTTCGATGGCAGAGATGATGGTCTGGTATCCCGTGCATCGACACAGGGACCCTGACACCGTCTCCACGATGTCCTCCCGGGTCGGCGTCGGGTTGTCCTCGAGCAATGCCGTGGCGGTCATCAGGAAGCCAGCCGTGCAGAATCCACACTGGAGGCCGTGCTGCTCGCGGAAAGCACGTTGAAGGTGGTTTAGCTCCTGGCCATCGGCAAGGCTCTCCACGGTTCGGATCTGACTGCCTTCCGCTTGCACGGCGAGGGTGAGGCATGAACGCGCCGGCAGATCGTCGAGCAGCACGGTGCATGCTCCGCACACACCGTGTTCGCAGCCAAGCTTGGTGCCGGGAAGCTGCGCATCCTCACGGATGAAGTCGGCCAGCGTCCTGCGCGCCTCAACCGTAGCGCGATAGCGGCGTCCATTGATCGTCATCGAGACGGCCAAACGCTCTTCGGGGGTCGTGGACACGTCAGGCTCCGTTCGTGAGTTCGGTGACGGCACGTCGTACTAGTGCGGCCACCAGCTTCCGGCGGTACTCGCTGTTGCCGTGAATATCCGAGATCGGGTCGATCGAAGCGGCCGCCGTGACGGCTGCCTCGTTCGCCAGGGCCGCGGTCAGTGGCGTCCCGGCCAAGAGACGCTCGACCTCCACGACCCTCCGTACGGACCCGACCGCAGCACCGACTGTGACTCTCGGGTCCAAGAGCACCCCATCGCGAGGGGTGCCGGTGGCAGCCACCAGGGCGAGCCCGTAGTCACCCTTCTTGACGGCAGCTTCCTGGAAGGACCATGCAGTACGCGTGGTAGATACCGAGACGTGGGTGAGGATCTCATCTTCGGCAAGGGTCGAGGTGAAGGGCCCGACGAAGAAGTCGTCGGCCTCGATCGTCCTACGCCCGCGGGGGCTCACCGTGTGCATCGTTGCGCCCAGGGCCAGCAGGATGGTCGGCCACTCACCAGACGGGTCGGCGTGCGCTGTGCTACCGCCGAGGGTTCCGCGCGATCGAATCTGCGGATGAGCGATGTGGACGACCGCTGCAGACAGGATCGGCAGACGCTCGGCCACCAAGGTCGAACGCTCGATCTCTCGGTGCGTCACACGCGCCCCGATCAGCAGAGATGTGCCGTGGTCTTCGATGTCATCGAGGCCAGATACATGCTGTAGGTCGACCAAGATCGAGGGAGCTGCCAACCGCATGGCGAGGAGCGGCATCAGGCTCTGACCACCCGACAACACCTTTGCGTCCGGATCGGACGCCAGAAGCTCGACGGCGTCGTCGAGCGACCTGGGTGCGACATAACGAAACTTGGGTGGTTTCACGGTGTACTCCCTCAATCAGTGGTGATTGATGACATCAACGATTGGCCGAGCGCGCCCAGGCGGAGGCGTATCCCGCAGCGAAGACACTGATCAGGGCGGCTACGACGCTGACGAGCGTTCCGCCGGCAGGAAGAGCCTTGGCCCACGACATGCCGCCGGCCAGAGCAAGGACGTCGAGCACGTCGTCGTCGCGGTCGCTGACACGCCCACCTGCCCGGCTGGATGACGCGGGGGCCGCCGGCTGCGCTGGGGCCGCGGCATTCCGGTTCTGCGCGTCGCGGTCGTCTGTGGCAGCGGCAGCAGACGTGGGTGCGTCAGGCGCGCCTTCGGTTGCGACCATCTCTTGCAGCCGCTGAGCGAACATGGTCATGAGTGCGCCACTCACGTCCGCAAGCACGCCCCGTCCGAACTGGGCCACCTTGCCGGTCAGGGCGAGTTCCGTCTCGACCACCACGCGCGTACCCGCGCCCTTCGGGTGGAGTGTCGCGCGCACGTTGGCGGTTGCGTCTCCCTGACCGCGTGCGTCCTTGCCGCGGGCGAGGAGGACGGCGGTGTGCGCCTCCTCGTCAAGCTCCGTGAACTGCGCGACACCCTTGTACTCGGCTGTGATCGGACCGACCTTGATCTTGGCGCGGCCATGGAAGTCATCGCCTTCAACCGACGTGATTGATGCGCCGGGAAGACATGGCGCCACCTTCTCGAGGTCGGTGAGCAGGATCCACGTGTTCTCGGGCGGGAGCGCTACTTCGAACTCATTGAGCAACTGCATCGGGTTCTCCTTCTTCGCCTGGGCGACGTATTCCAAGAATGCGTCAGTCGCAACTCGGGACGACCTCGGGTGAGGTCATAGCCCGCATCACGCGGGTTTGGGTAGACCGAACCGGAACTCTGTCGCCCCAGGGGGGAACTCCCCCCCGTGCTGCAGGGCAGCGGCCATCGCGCGCACCTTTGCCAGGTACGCCTGCCCCACGGCGAGCCGCTCGGGTTCCCATGCGACCAAGGCCTCCTGGACGTCACCGGAAGCCTCGATGAGGCTCTCGGCCAGCGCCCAGGCATCAGCAGCTGCTTTGGCAGCTCCGGCCGCGGCGTGCGGTCGGGGTGTGAATGCTGCATCCCCGATCAAGGCGAGTCGGTCGAAGGCCATCTGGGGGACATCGGCGTCGGCGACGATCGTGACGAACGGCTGCGGCGCACCGGTGATGAGGTCACGGAAGACGGGCGCCAACTGGCTGGTCGCCCGGCCGCGGAACTCTTCGAGGCTGGACGCCCGCAGTGCCGGGAAGTGTACGGAGACAGGCCGCCGACTGCCGTCGTTCGCCGTCATGAGCTGGTCGAGAGCCGCGCCGGCTTCGACGTTCCAGTACCACTGGAAGTTGAGTCGTGTGTCGCCCGTAACTTCACCTTCGGAGGAGACCTGACTGATGGGATACGCGATGATGTGGCCATCGGGCAGCAATCCGTACGTGAAGGCGTCCTGGAAGAAGTCCCAGGTCTCCGCCGAGACGTCACGCTGGTCCACCATCCCCCGCCAGGTGACGTAACCCGCATAGTCAGGCTTCCTGGCGAGCAACTGGGATCGCGCTACGGAGCCCCCGCCATCCGCGCAGACGATGAGGTCAGCGGTGACCTCAGTGCCATCGGCAAAGGCAGCCGAAGAGCTGTCCGTTCCCGGCGTCAGCCCGACGAGCTCCTTGCCGAGGTGGTAGCGCTCTGTCCCAAAGGCGTCGAGCAACTTCTGGTAGATGGCGTTGTAGGCCGTGAAGCGCCACCTTGCCTCGACCTGTCCCGCGCTGCGCCCAGAGGCAGCGTCGAAGTAGCGCATCGCGTGGCTCGGGACGCTGATGTCGTCCAGAGTGGTCGAGGTGCGCTCCAGCAGGTAGCGGACCAGCTCGGGTTGGACCACGATCCCGGTGCCGAAACCGGAGAGCAGCGTGTCGCTCCGCTCGAAGACGTCCACCTCACAGCCGGCGTCGCGGAGCACATTCGCCGCCGTCAGACCCGCGATCGAGCCGCCGACAACGGCGACCTTCGGTATGCTCATCCCGTACCTCCTTGTCCGTCCCTCTCGCGATCAGTTGTCACGCAGCGGCAACGCGATGGGTCGCAGCGGTGCTCCGCTTGCGCCGCGGAGGCGGATGGGTGCCGCGATCAGACAGAACTCGTCGACGCCGTCGCGCGACAGTTCCTCGAGGTTGACCAGTTCGATCATGGGAACGCCGGCCTCTGCAAGAAAGTGACAGTGCCCGGGGAGCCAGTTGTCCTCGTGCTGGGACGGACCGACCTCGACACACTCCTGGTCAGCAGCGATCGCCGAGATTCCTTGACTGGTGAGCCACTTGGCGGCCTCGAGGCTGAGTCCCGGAGGATTCCCGAGAACCTTGGACCCGTCGGGCCAAAACCCCATACGTCCAGTCCGGACCAGCGCGACGTCGCCCGGCTGCAGGGTGATGCCCGCATCACCGAGCACCTTCTGGCAGTCCTCAACGGTGATGGCGTACGAATCCGGCAGACAATCGACCTGGTGGCTCTTGGCAACATCGAGCAACACACCGCGGGTGATGATGGGCGGGATGACCTCTGCCCCGCCCTTGGTCCATCCGCGACTACCGAGATTGTCCTCGACCGAGAAGCCGTTGTAGATGTGCCCGTCGACGCCGAAATGGCTCAGAGAATCGATGTGTGTCCCGGTGTGGGTGTACATGAAGACGACATCACCGGAGTAGCAGACGTGCCGGTTGCCGGCCTCACCTGCCCCGTTCATGTTGTCAACGACAGTTCCAGCCGGCGTATGGCTCATGAACAGCTGATAGCTGGGGTCGCCAGCGGCTTGGAAGCTCGGCATACCGACGAAGTAGTCGATGCTGAGGTCGTAGCTCCGGGTTCCGTCGACCCGCGCCAAGATGGCGGCGGAACCTTCGCGGCTGAGGTGATTGAGCGCCCCGAGCTGATCATCGGGTCCCCACGGGCTAGCGGCGACCTTGATGCCGGCCCGATCCATCACGCGCCCTCACGCACGAAGTCCACGACGGCGCGCTCAGCCAGCTTGGGCTTGAGCTTGGCCACGACCTCGAGGTGGAACTCGTCGACCGAGTACTTCTGCAGATCATCCCAGGACTCGAAGTCGTTGATCAGCACGCCACTGAAGGGCTGACCATTGTCGCCCGGGTCGCCCTCGTGCGCGCCGAGCTCCCAGTACTGGATGTAGGGGTACGGCTCGCGAAGGGTGTTCAGCAACTCGATGACGTCGTCGTTACTGTGGCCCTCGGCCACACGCCAAGAAAAGACGTGGCGGATCATGGGGAACTCCTTTGCTAACGCGTGAGTGCGCAACTGCGCTGCGTCAGTCTGGAAGCCGACCATTCCGATCGCCTCTGCATGCTCCGACAAGATGGAGGTTGTCTTTGTGGGATTGCTGACGTGCTGGCCGTCCACGTCAGCCCGGAAGTCCGTCGAGGGACTCCTGGTCGTCACTCAGATCCCTGTCTCGCCTTGGCTGTTCTCTCCGAGAATGGAGAGCTGACGATCGCTGGCGTCGTGCAACACATCAGCCAGGCGAAGGGCGACCGCGAGCTCGTCGCGGCGGTCGTTGATCGGGAATCCGAGCCGTTCCTCGATCGACTTGAGGCGGTACGCGACCGTCCTCTCGTGCACACGGATGCGGCCCGCGGTAGCGGCCGCGTTCTGACCGGTGTCGAAGTAGGCCTTCAACGTCTCACGCAGGAGCTGGGTACGCGCGTCGTCGTCGCCGATTGGCCCCAACTCACTCATCATGAAATCGCGAGCGGCCGGCGCGTCACGAAGTACGACACTCTCCAGAGCGACATCGCGGTAGCGCGTGACAGGTTGGGAGCGGAGGCGCCCGACTCGGCATGCCTGCCACGCCTGCCTATGTGCGCGGCGGAAGCCTTCGACTCCATTCAGCGGGCCGCCGACTGCAACGAAAGTTGCCGCCGGTGGTTGGAACGTCTCGTAACGCTGCTCGAAGGACTCGCAGAGTCGGCTACTGCCCAACCAAGCCAGCGACGTCCCGCCCGTGCCTTCGACCACGAGGAGGGACGCCTCGAACAGTGCCGCGAGAGACTTCAGGGCAGCCCTTGGCGCACTTCCCCACACCACTGCGGCCAGGTGATCAACCTTCAGGTTGTAACCCAGTTGCTCGGTGTCTGTCGGAACTCCGTTCAGCAGGTCCGTGACGACCGCGCGACGCTGCCGGTCCCTGCTGTGGAAGAAGTAGGCCGACTTCTCCTGCTCGTAGGTCGCTACTACGTCGTGCGTGATGCGGTCGTTCCAAGCGAAGTGAAACTCTGCGGCCTGCTTCAGGACGGCGATCTGGCGCGGGCCTGCAGGGACGATGCGTACAACCGTTTCAAGAATCCAGTTCCACAGGACCACTTGACCGATCCGGCGAGTAAGGAGCAGGTCGGTCAGTTCGACGCCGGCCTGTGCCGCAACCCTGGCCTCCTCCAAGGCCCCCTCGGAGGCACCCTCAGGGAGCTGCCGGGCGTTGCGGAGCCCGTGGATGATGCTCGTGAGCGCCCCCGTGATGCTGGGGAGTTCGGTTTCGAGCAACATGGGGTCGTTGCGGCGGTAGTAATTGGGAGCACCGGAGCGGCAGCGCTCCCTGACTTCTTCGCTGATCGCGGGAATCTTCAGAATGAGTTCATCCGCGACCGCCCGCAGGTCGTGCTCGATCGACATACGTGGATTGTAGGGCGCCGGCGCACACCTCTGAGCGGCGTTCTGATCCTCGACCCTCGCCGGTCGGGGCGGGGGAGGACGCTGGCGCGAGCCCTCGCCCTCCCCCTTCCGGTTGGTGGATCAGGAGACGCCCCACACCTTCTTGAAGATCGGTTCGTAGTCAATGCTGGTCGACCAGGCCTCGCCCTCGGGCGGGAGGTCGTGGTCGTGGTCGAACATCGAGATGCCCACGCCCGACGGGACGCTCTCCTCGCCGGCAAAGTACCGGTTGATCATGTCCGCGGCCGACCACGCCTCATAGCTTCCGTCGTAGGTCCATCCCGCGTCCTGACCCTTGTTCTGGCGGACGAGTTCGATGTTCGCGGCATATCCGCTGCCGGAGACCACCTCGATCGAGTCGTTGCGTCCAGACGCCATCACCGCCGCCGCTCCCCCGGACGTAACGAGGTCGTCATAGGACAGGGCCATGCCGTTGGCTTCCGGGTTGCGAAGAAGCGCAGTCGAGATCTTTTCCTCGAGGGCGGGCCCGAAATCGGCAAGCCGGATGTTGAGTGTCGTGACCTTGCACTCGGGGCACTGCTCCTTCATCGCCTTCTGGAAGCCATCGTGCACAGCCTTGGTGATGACGAGCTCGGTGTTGCTGACCTCAATGATGTTCGCCTCGGATCCGAGCTTGGAAAGGAGCCACGTGGCCTCCGCAGCGCCGAGTCCCTCGCCCCACGTAATGAAGTCACCTTCGACAAACTCCAGGGTCCGCTCGTAGTAGGAGGGCTGGCTGGGGTCGACGTCGCTGCAGTCGGCGGCCTCCTCGGCGAAGACCGGGATGCCCGCCTTCTTGGCCTCTTCGAGGGCGGTCTTGACGAGCGGGCAATCGATTGAGTAAAGCCAGATGGCGTCCGCGTTCTGGGAGATGGCCTGCCGGATGCCCTCTTGATACTCGGAGGGCTCGTACTTGCCGTCGTATACGGTGAAGTCCCAGCCGAGGACTTTTGCGGCGGCCTTGGCGCCGTTGGCCATGGCAGTTCCGGTCGGCGACTGAAGACCAGAGCTCACCAGCGCGACCTTGTAGCCGGATTGCGCCTTGGGGCCGGTGGACGCGGGCTCGGTGAAGGTGCCGTTGCCGTAGAGCTTGTCGATGGCTTCGGTCGCCGCCTGCGCCACCTTGTCGTCACTGGAGACGGAAGCGGCCTGTCCCCCGGACTCAGTGCTGCAACTGCTGATGGCTCCCATCACCGCCAACGTCAGGACCGCGCCAACGAGGCGTCGGACTCGTGTGCCGAGTGTCTTGTGCATGTCGTTCCTCTTTCGGAGTGCTGTGCTGGACAGGCAACGAGCCTGCGAAGTGTCAGCGGCGAGCCACACCATGTAGCCGCCATTGGTGATGCTGAGTCCGAGAATCGGATCAACGAAGTGCTCGGCGAGTGAGCCGGGTCCCTTCAAGCGGCGCCTTGTAGAAACGCCCCAGGTTCGATCACGTAGCGTGGGATCGGGGTTGTCGTCAGGACTAAGCCTCAGATGGATGCCTGGGCGGCTTAGGGACCTTGTGGTTGCTGATAGCCCCTCTCGGTCTTGGTGAGATCCAGTTTGGGGGTGGTCCACAGGGACACGTGTTGCCGAGATTCGACGAATTCGGCGCGATCCCTGTCACCTTCCTGCAAGTGGCTGCCGGCGTCAGAATTGTCTGCCAGGTGACGCTCACGCCACGCCCAGGGGCGTTGTCGTCACCATGACTCGTGATGGCGTGGTGTCCGGCCTGTTGATGGCTGATTCGGTCATCTCGACCTCGCCGGAGTCGACCCGGTCGTGACGTCGATGAGCCCATCGCGGAGAGCCTTGATATAGCGAGATCCGGCGCGTTGACCTCGATAACTTCAACTTCCCGCAACCGCGCGACCGCCCTGGCCCGCGCTGCACCCAGCACATCACTCCGGTAGATAGAACTGCCCTCCGAGAACGGCGACGCTGCGGCGAAGTGCGACCTTGCACAGGGTGGAACTCGCAGCGTTCTGCCGGCTCCTGAGCCGACGACGGGGATGTCTTCCTGCTTGAGTGCTGTCTTCACCACGGGACAATGGATCGAATAGAACAAGCCGACGTCCGTCCCTCCCAATACATGGCTTGCTCGTGACCCCTTCTGCCAGGTTGTCTGCCGGATGCCCACCAGCTCGCAACCTCGCACACGGAGCCTGACCCGGTAGCCCGGACACCTGACCTGTAGCGATGATCGCTGCAGGAAGGAGTTCGAAGATGCCTGCACCACATCCGCCCGAGTTCCGCCGCCGGGCTGTCGATCTGGCCCGCCAGCCGGGCGCGTCGGTCGCGTCGTAAGGAGGGGTTGTCGACCAGCGAGCGGGAGGAGCTGACCAAGCTGCGCCGCGACAACCGCCGACTGGAGATGGAGGTCGAGATCCTCAAGCGCGCGTCCGCGTACTTCGCGCGGGAGAACGTGCTCCCAAAATAGGGTTCCGGCTGGTCCAGGAGCTCGCCGCGGACGGCTTTGACGTCGCGGTGGCCTGCCGGGTCTTGAAGGTCTCGAGGTCGGGCTACTACGAGTGGCGCGACCGGCCACCCTCGGCGCGGGACGTCGAGGACGCCTATCTGGCGAACACGATCGTCGACATCCACGCCATGTCCCGGTGCTCCTATGGGGCGCCGCGGGTGCACGCCGAACTGCGGCTCGGGATGGGAGTCCGGGTGGGACGCAAACGGGTCGCCCGGCTGCTGCGGATCACCGGCCGGCGCGGGATCAGCCACCGCCACAAGCGGCGCCACAAGCCGGCGCAGGCGGTCCACCAGGACCTCGTGCAACGGAAGTTCGTCGCCGCGGGGCCGGACCTGTTGTGGTGCACCGACATCACCGAGCGCCCGACCCGGGGCGGGAAGGTCTACTGCGCCGCGGTCCTCGACGTCTTCACCCGACAAGTCGTGGGCTGGTCGATCGCGGACCACATGCGATCCGAGCTGGTCGTCGACGCCCTGCAGATGGCGATCTGGCGACGCCGCCCCGAGCCCGGGACCGTGGTACACGCCGACCGAGGCGCCCAGTACACATCCTGGGTCTTCGGGCACCGGCTCCGCGACGCCGGCCTGCTCGGATCCATGGGCCGCGTGGCCTCATCAGTGGACAACTCGATGATCGAATCGTTCTGGTCGACCATGCAACGCGAGCTCCTCGATCAGCGGATCTGGGAGACCCCCGAGGAGCTCGGCGCCGCGATCTTCGAGTGGATCGAGGCCTGGTACAACCCCCGGCGCCGACACACCTCGATCGGGATGCTCAGCCCCGTCGAATACGAACACCACTGGCAGCAGCAACAAGCTGCCGCTGACCTTCACACCACCGCCAACGGAGCGGCATGATCACCACACCACCCGTGTCCGGAGAACCGGGTCAGGCTCCCACAGCGTTTGACCTGCGTCGTTCCTGCTCGTGACTGCACCACTGCACCTACGACGACAGTCCGATAATCACGCTGTGCCTCCGGCCCGTCGCCGCGTGTGCGACGGACAGACAGCCGACCCAGAGGCCCCCGCCAGCGGCGCATCAGCGAGCGACAGGTGGCCTAGAGTCGGATCGTCAGCCATTAATCTCTGCCCGAACGCGGTCGGCGGTCTCAAGCGCACCTTCGATGTAGCCAGGGAACAAGACCGACACATCCGACCCCGCGAAGTGCACACGGCCGTGCGGCTCACCGAGCGATTTGTGGGCGCGTGTCGCCTGCCCGATACGCGGCGACACCCATGGCGCCCGCACGTACGGGTCCGCGCACCAGTCGTGGTAGTCCGTTCCGACGATGACCGCCTCCGGCAGGTAGTGGTGAACCGCTGCCTCGATCGCGTCGCTGTCGGCGGGGTCGAAGGAGTCCCGGTCCGTGAAGCCGACGAGGATGCGACCGCCGTCGGTGGCGGGTAGGTAGTCGTACAAGGTCGGGAAGACACCGTCGCCTGTGCACGAGATTCCTTCGGGGACGCCTTGCACGTGGATGAGCAACTTGAGTCCCCTGCCTCCGTGCCCTTCGGCGACGACTTCGGCGCGCGGCCCCGACAATGGCGGCTCGAATCGGAGTTCTCGCATGCAGTTCAAGGGTGCCGCGACGACGACGTGTTCGGCCCTCAGCGCACGCTCTGCGCCGTACGCGAGATCGACCCAGTCGGCCTGTTGATGAAGCGCGTGCACCGCTTCACCCAGCCGAAGGTCGGGCACCTCGTTGGCGATCGCATTCGTCAGTGTGCCAGTACCGCTGGTCATCACCTCGTCCAAAGACAAGAGAACACCAAGCACAGAATAGTCGTGCGAGGCGATCAACTGCAGGACCCACAGCGCAGATGCGTCCTCGACGCGCTGACCCATCATGTTCCAGATCCACGATCGCAAGAGCTGGCTGGTGACAGGCGGCGGGTTCAATGCGTTCAGATAGTCATGCGCCGAGATGTCGAGATCCTTGAGATTCTGATTCTCGAGGCCCGCGTGAGGGTCGATGCGGCGCGCGTCCCTGATGAGGCAGAAGAGGACTCTTTCTGCCTCGAGAAACTCTTCAGGCGGGATGGGGAAGGCAGCGTTGTGATCTCCTGGCGCCAAGCGGTTCCGGAAGACCTTGAACGGCGCGGCGGGTTGGGTCTCGATGTTATAGCGGTCGACCTCTGCTGCGAGGCGCGCGTGGTGGTAGCGGTGGAAGTATGCTCCGCCGACCTCCACAGTCGTCCCTGGGTCAGTCGCCGACTCTCGGCTGTATGCACGGCCGCCGACCCTTCCAGCTGCTTCGAGCAGCACGACCGAACGCCCCTCTGCGCTCAGATCCCGTGCCGCCCGAAGTCCGGCAAATCCGGCTCCAACGACTGCGACCTCGACGCTGTCGACCATGCTGTTCTCCCTCTCGTTTGCTCAACAGACATTCTGACGAATCACTGCGACGTGCTCTGTTACCCGGATCTGACGAAAGACGGGTGACCCCTATCACCTTCCTGCAATCGTGACGCAGCTGCGATCCGCGGTGCGCGCTGTCCCGCACCCGACAGGGCTGTGGGCTCGTGCAGGACTGCTGCACGCGAGGGGCTATACGAACGTACGGATCGAGGCCCCAATTCATACGGCACGAGAAGTGACGGCGGTCGTTCGTCTGCCTACGGTCGATGGGTGACCCAGTTGAAAGCACTCGCATGATCCCGCCGTCCACTGGCACCGTTGCTGTCTTAGGAGCGGGTCTGGCGGGCCTCGCTGCGGCCGCGCGCCTTATGGACGAGGGGTTCGATGTCACGGTCTTCGAAGCAAGGGACCGCGTCGGGGGTCGCGTGTGGACGCAGACGCTCGAGGATCCGTTCGGTCCGATCGTCATCGAGCGCGGCGCCGAGTTCGTGCTTCATGGCTACTCCGAGACGAGGGGTCTGTTGCAGCATTACGGTCTTGGGCTCGTCGAGACCGGGATGAGCTACTACATCCGCGAGGTTGGCGACCTGGAGGGCGTGTCGACCGAAGACGTCATCGCGGCTGGCCGGGATGCGCTGCGATTCGTGCGCGATCATGCGCACGAGGGCGCACTCTCCGCGGAGGACGGTCTGCGGGGGGTGGACGATCGTCGCTTGGCCGAGGTGCTCAGGGCTCGCATCGAGATCTCTGCGGCGGCAGCAGCACGGTTAGTGAGTGCTTCTGCGCTCGGCCAGATAGCGTCGATCGAACCCCGGCCGAGCTGGCGTATAGCGGGCGGCAACCAGAGCCTTCCCGACGCGATTGCCGCCCGACTAGGGGCTCGTGTGCGGTTGGGCGAGAGGGTGAAGACCCTGATCCAGGACGAAGCAGGCGTCACCATCGCGACGAGAAATGAGTCGTGGCGATTCGATGCTGCGGTCGTCGCGCTTCCGCTGGCCGTCCTGCGTGAGCTGGGCCCCTTTGTGATGCATCTGCCCGAGTGGAAGCGCGCGGCCCTGGACCATCTGGTCCAAGGAGATGCAGCCAAGCTCCACGTCCCGCTCAGCAAGGAACCCGGGACCTCGGCGGTCATGTCCGTGCGCGGTCGTGTTTGGTGTTGGACAGCGCAGTCTGCGGACGGTCGTGTTCCGCCGATACTCAATTGCTTCATGGGCAGCGCGGAGGCTCTTGGTGCCTACGGTCCGGATGGGTTCCAGTCTGGGTGGACAGAAGCGGTGCGCCGCCTACGTAACGATCTTGAGTTCGTGCCGGGGCCCCGTGCCGTTCTGAGCACGTGGTCTGATGATCCCTTGTCCGGCGGGGCCTACTCCGCACTCGGTGCCGCCGCCACTCCGGCCGACGTCGAGGCAATTCAGCGCCCAGTAGGCGCGGTGTTCTTTGCGGGCGAGTACACAGACCCGGACTACACAGGCCTGATGGAAGGGGCGATCCGCAGCGGACACCACGCCGCCGCCGGTGTGGAGTCTGCTCTGACCGGCCGAGTGCGATGACTTCCCTCTTCCCCACGCTGCCACACCGCGCGGGCCCCATCCCCGAGACAGTGGGTCCGGCCCCGCACGGTCAACGGTCACAGATCGCTCCCGTCATGGTGCAGGAGGAGCTGTGGTCCCGCATGCGTTCGCTCCCCTACACCTACATTGCCCCGACGTTGGTTTCGGTGTCGCACGCCCGGGCTCTCCACCTCGCGGAAGGGATCGGTTCAGCACCGCCCGATAGGTTCCAGCGCGGGCGGGAGTTCGCGCACCTGCATCCTCATCACGATGGGAGCCTTCACCTCTCGGTCCCGGATCACGTGATGGAGCATGTGGTCGGTGTCAGATGGGGGGTCCCGCATCCGGTGCAGGATGCCCTACTCGTGTTCGGTCCTCGGGATCGTCATGAGCTGGAGGTTGTGTGGCACCTCGTTCAGTTGAGTTACGAGTGGGTTGCGACGTGAACCAGTCGGCGAAGAAGCGGACCCATGTCGGTGTACGCGGTGGGCGCGTCCGAGGACCAGCACGGAGCCGCAAGCCGACCGTCATCTCCAGTCTCTCCTGAGACCCCATATCCCGTTATGGGTGCCTCCCGGGCAACCCTTCGTGGGGTCACTAGCCTTTCTTCATGACTCATCCTGCTGTCCGTCTCGTCGACATCCGGGAAGCTCCGCTGAGCGTAGGCGAGGTTCTTACCTCGCTCGACGATGATGCGGCGGGCGGACTCGTACTGTTCGTGGGTCGCGTGCGCGATCACGACGGCGGCCGATCGGTGAACGGGCTCGAATACTCGGCTCATCCGAGCGCTCTAGAGCAATTGGCCCGCGTGTGCGAGGCCGTCACCGATAGGCACGAGGTTCACGGCGTTGCAGTTGTTCACCGGGTAGGCTCGCTGGCAATCGGAGACATCGCGGTGGTGGTCGCGGCGGTGTCTGCTCATCGCGGCACCGCGTTCGAGGCATCGCGGATGCTCATCGACACACTCAAGTCAGAAGTCCCGATCTGGAAGCACCAACAGTTCGGCGACGGCACCGAGGAGTGGGTCGGCTCACCCTAGCCCTCGCACACTTCGACCGGTTCGAGCTGTCAGCCGGTTGGTCACATACGTTGCCAGTCCCTGCCGAAACAGCCGGTGGCGGCGTGGGCAATGAGCGGGCGCCGGATCTCAGCGGTCCCTTCACCCGCGGCTCGGACCCACGCCGCCGTAGCCCAGTCATCGCCCGGGCGGTCGTGCCTCCAGCACGAATCTTCTCCCCAATCCGTGGAAGATGTGGACCTCCTCTGCCACTCGTCACAAAGCTGGGATGAAGCGTCACGGGTTTGATGCCGCTCCTGTTTGAGTCACAGGAGAATGTGCGCATGCCGAAGAGAGTCGATCCCGCGGTCAAGGAGCGGGCCCTGCGGATGATGGCCGAGCACCGCTCGGACTACCCATCGGACACGGCGTTGGCCGAGGCGGTGGCGAAGAAGGTCGGTGTGGGTCGTGAGACCGCTCGACGGTGGCTGGTCCAGGCCGATGTCAACGCCGGCGCCCGACCCGGGGTCACCACCGACGACCAGACCGAGATCAAGAAGCTGAAAGCCGAGAACCGGCGGTTGAAGGAGGACATCGAGATCCTGAAGTCGGCCACGGTTTTCTTCGCCGGGGAGCTCGACCCCCGCAACCGCTGATCATGGCGTTCATCGACGACATGAAAGCGGCCGGTCACGCGGTCGAGTCGACCTGCAGGGTGCTCACCGAGCACGGCTGCGGTGTCGCCGCGCGGACCTATCGGTCTTGGAAGCAGATCACCCGCCCGATCGCGGCCCGCACCGTGTCCGACGCGGTCATCATCGACGCGCTGATCAGCGTCCAGGGCACCCCCGAAGGGCTCTACGGCCGCCGGAAGATGACCCGTTGGCTTCGTCGGCAGGGCCATCAGGTCGCGTTCTGCACCACAGACCGCCTGATGGGTGACCTGGGCATGAACGGGGTCCGTCGCGGCAAAGGCATCCGGACCACGGTCCCGGCCAAGGACGGCAACCGTGCCGGGGACCTGCTGGACCGCGACTTCACCGCACCAGCACCCAACCAGCGTTGGGTCGCGGACTTCACCTACTGCAGGACCTGGGCCGGGTTCGTCTACGTCGCCTTCATCGTCGACGTCTACGCCCAAAGGATCGTGGGCTGGCAGGCCGCATCCACCAAGGTCACCGATCTGGTGCTGACCCCGCTACGGATCGCGCTGTGGGACCGGGAACGGCAGGGCACGCCGGTCGGACCGGGCCAGCTGCTGCACCACTCCGATGCCGGCAGCCAGTACACCTCCATCCGCTTCACCGAGCACCTCGAGCTTGAGGGCATCGCACCCTCGATCGGGTCGGTCGGGGACGCCTACGACAACGCCCTGATGGAATCGATCATCGGCCTGTTCAAGACCGAGGCCATCACCACGACCGTCTTCCACGACGGCCCTTACAAGACCCTCGCCGACGTCGAGTACGCAGCCGCCGGCTGGGTCGACTGGTACAACCACCGACGCCTGCACGGATCCCTCAACTGGCTCACCCCAGTCGAGTACGAGCAGGACTACTACGCTGCCCTCAACCGAGAGTCGCTACCCGTATAGGGGGCGGCAGAGAAGCCGTGACGCTTCAGGGATGCAGAACGTAACTAGCTTGGTTCCGTGGCGAAGAGGTCGGCATATTCACAACGGCATCGGACGCTAGATGTCGCCGCGACACACATACATCCCACAGCATCTACCGCTCTGCCCCGCGAGTTCACAACTCCCCAGATCGGCTTCCAACTACCGGCATACCACTTCCCTGGCCAGCGGACTTCTTGCGGAGGGCGAGGTCGCAAGACAAGCCGTAGGACCCTCGCTGGCGATTCCGCCCACTAATGAGAGACGCCCCCGACGCTCATCCGTCCGTGCTCACAATCCCTGCCACCCGAGGAGAGGCTGAATCGCGTGCCCCCTGCTGATCACCACAGGGTCCTATTCGAACCGATTTCAATCGGCCCGAAGACTCTTCGAAACCGCTTCTTCAACGTTCCCCACGGCACGGGCTACGGGGTACTCCGTCCATCCACGTGGGCCTCATACCGCGCGGTTCGCGCTGAGGGCGGCTGGGCAGCGGTGTCGACGGAGTTCTCCAGCGTGGGACCCAGCAGCGACGAATTCCCCCTGCACTCCAGTGACATCTGGGACAGGGAGGACGGTCGACGGCACAAAGCTCTGGTCGACGCCGTCCACCACCACGGTGCGCTGGCGAGCATCGAGCTTCATCATGGCGGCGCTCACGCCATGCGAAGGTTGTCCCGAGAACCAGCGCTGTCGCCGTCAGGCCTCGCCGGCGAGTTGCCGCCGCCCGCCGGGCCACTTGGGACTCCCAAAGCCATGTCCCTCGAGGACATAGAGCGCGTTGAGCAGGCCTTTGTCGACGCGGCGGTGCGCGCACGCGACGTGGGCTACGACATCGTGGACGTGCTCGCGGGATACGGGTATCTCTTTGCGCAGTTCCTGTCCCCCTTCCACAACCACCGCACTGACAAGTACGGCGGGTCGTTGGAGAACAGGGCGAGGTTCTGGATCGAGACGCTCAGCCGAGTCCGCGACTCCGTAGGTGCCGAATGCGCCGTCGCGAGTCGCCTGTCGATCCAGACGCAGGGTCCGTGGGGTCACACGCTGGACGAGAGTGTGACGTTGGTCCGGATGGCTGATCCACTGGTCGACTTCTGGGATCTCAACGTCGGGTCTGTTCTGGATTGGGGCAGCGACATCAGCCCGTCGAGAGTCATCCCCGAAGGGCACAACATGGAAGTCTTCACGCGCATCCGGAGCGCCACCCAAAAGCCCATCGTCGGGGTATCGCGATGGACGAGTCCTGATCTGATGGCCCAGGCAGTGCGGTCCGGAGTCATCGACATTGTCGGATCTGCTCGCCAGTCGATCGCGGATCCCTTCTTCCCTCAGAAGGTCTATGAGGGTCGCATTGAGGACATCCGAGAGTGCATGGGTATCAACTACTGCATCAGTAGTCTCGATCGGGGCAACATGGCGTGCGCTCAGAACGCGACCGCGGGCGAGGAGTACAGGCGTGGCTGGCACCCGGAGCGTTACGAACCTCTCGAACGACCAGACGTCAGCGTCTTGGTCGTTGGCGCAGGCCCTGCCGGCCTGGAAGCAGCGGTCGGCCTGGCGAGGCGCGGAGCCGACATGGTGCACCTTGTGGACTCTGCCGACCAGGTCGGCGGCCACCTCCGTCAAGTGATCGACCTACCGGGACTTCGAGAGTGGGGACGCTTCATCGATCACCGAAAGGTCCAGATCGAAAAGCTCCCGAACCTGCAGCTCATCCCCTCGACCACCTTGAGCGCCGACGACATTCTCGATTACGGGGCATCCCACGTAGTCATCGCTACAGGTGCCAGATGGTTGGGAACAGGGCTCACGCCAGGCACCCACACGTCGTTGCCGGGAGTCGACGGCTCGGCATGGGTGTTCACGCCTGAACAGTTGGTCGTCCGAGGCGCCCGGCCTGTCTCGGGATGTCGCGTGACCGTCTACGACGCCGAAGGCGGTTACATGGGGTCGAGTCTCGCTCAGCTTCTTGCCGACGAAGGCTACAAGGTCTCCGTCGTGACGCCGCACTCTCAAGTGTCAGCAGAAGCGGACCTGACACTGGATGGGCCAGCGGTTCGTGCGTTCCTCCACACCAGCGGCGTCGCCATGTACCGGAACGTTTCTCTGACGGGCGTCGGCGCCGGAGTGCTTCGGGGGGCGGGCGAATTCGAGGAGCCGTTCTCGCTCGAGACGGACGCCCTCGTGCTCGTGACGATGCGGGCACCGGTCGACGACCTGTATCACCGACTCGTGAGTGAACGCAGCGCGCTTCCCGAGTCGGGGATCGAGGCAGTCTTCTGCATCGGAGACGCGCAGTCACCGCGTCCGCTCGCCGAGGCGATGTTTGACGGTCACCGCTTGGCACGTGAGTTCGAGTCAACCGACCCTTCGGTGCCGCTTCTGTACAGGCGAGAGTCGCTGCACTTCGTGGAGTGACTCTCACCTCCGCGCGTGGTTCTCCGACGAACGGCCCGACTCGATGCGGTGGCGGCTGCCAGCGGCCACCCACCACACCCTGATCGGGTTGCTGGCCGTCATCGGGATGCGGGTCCGAACCCCCACGCAGCGCCTGAACTCTGGCTGAGCGGCTCGCCACCTTCTGTCAACAGCGTTACCCGATCGCGTGAGGACCACCGGGTAGTTCACACCTGTCGATCCGTGAACGGCAGCGATCCGCACTGCGGAACGCCATGTTTCCGGCACTGTCGAGCACAAATCTCCCGATCCTCGACACGTCGTCCGCCCTCGCACCTCATACAGTGTGGGCCACTAGGAAGCGACGGGACGAACGATGGAAATCTGCGCCGCGCGAACGAAGCGCATCGCTGACCCGCGCGCTCTCCAGGTCGGCAGCCGAGAAGTCGACGGCGCGCCCGCGCAGCCGCGGGCCTTGTCCGAGTTTGATCCGATCTCCCGGTGATCGCGTGAACAGATGGTTCATCGTCGCCGAGTCGAGCCGGCGTGCGGACGTAGAACGAGACGTGGTCGTACTGCCGTCGTCCACAGTCCATGCCAAAGAGATGGGCGCCTTTTCCACGGCTTGCGGCATCCGTTGCGAGTCGTGGCCCAAGTGGTGGGGGCACTCGTTCCCTCCTGGCCCGGATTATGACTGCTGTCCGAGGTGTCGAGAGATCGTCTCCCACCGACCATAGGCGCCCGGGCCCGACTTTCGCTCAAGCGAGCGAACGGGCGGACTTTCGCTCCAACGAGCGAACGCTGAGCGTGATGCTCGCGGGCGTCCCCATGGACGCGCGCAGGGACCTCACCCAGCGGGCAGGGACATCGGACGTGTCATGTCCCCGCGCCGCGCGGCATGAGGTCCACTGCAGCGATGGCCTCCATCGCTACGGATTCGTCGTTGTCGGACGTGTCGCCTGATACCCCCACGGCGCCGACGAGCTGCCCATCGGGGTCATCCACCAGGACGCCACCCGGCACTGGGATGACGCGCCCGCCCAGGGCCACGGTCGCCGATGCGACGAACTGCGGCTGCACTTCGCCTCGCTCCATGATGGCGCGCGAATTCATGCCCAGTGCCAGCGCACCGTAAGCCTTACCCCGGGCAATCTCGAATCGACCGATGGGCGAAGCGTCCGCCCTCTCCGCCACCACGAGGTGACCTCCACTGTCGAGCACGACGATTGTGAGCGGGCGAAGTTGAAGGCGGTCTGCCGCTCCGTGAACGAACCGGACGATCCGCCGGCCAGTCTCTAGCGATAACGTCATCCCGAGTCCTTCTTGGTCTGTCGTCGAACCTCTGTCGACCATGACCTCGACAGGACCGCGTCTTGCCGCTGGTGGCGGCTCCTCCAGCTCGACACTCGGGGCATCGTCTTGGCCGGCCCTACACACGGAGACGGCCCGTAGTCGGGTACTTCGCGGGTGCCCGGGCGAGCGTCGGGGCGGCAAGCACGAGCCGCCAACCACGTGGAGCGACTTGCGGCGACCTTGGGGCCTGGTCGGTAGCGGAGTCCAGTTGTGTCATGTTCGCCCATCATGCTCGAGTCGTCCTCGACACCGGCGTAAGCGGCAGCACGTGCCGAAGGACACCGTCGTAGTCCTCCTCCCGCCAGCCCAGGATGCGCTGTTCTCGGATGAACGGCAGAGGGGCGGCAGGGTCCGAGGTGTCAATCTCCCGGCCGAGGCGGTGACCGTCGAACACGGCCTCAGCGATGACACGCGGCTCGACGCAGTCTCCGATGCGTAACACTTGGGCGATCCCTGCAGCGCTCAGACGTTCCGGGTCAGCTGTTAGTTGCTCGTACAGGTCATTGCGGGACCGGCGCTGTGTCACGAGCACGACCGAGTCGACCGCCCAGCTCGACTCTTTGGCTTCGTGGTAGACGTTGTGTCCAGTGACCCTTCCCGGCTCGATCCTGGTAAGCGCGTGACTCGTGACGAGCTCCACGTCGAGCTCGAGCAGCGCATGCATCACGTGCCCTCCTTCGTCAGTGTGGAACAGGTAGGAACCGACCTGGTCGGTGGGGGAGACCAGGATGACTTCCTTCCCCTCGATGGCGAGCTTCTGTGCCAGGCTCGATCCCATGAAGTAACCGTCGCAGTCGTAAACTAGGACTCGGCTGCCGTGGACCGTGCGCTTGTCGACCATGACGTCTTCTGGGGTGAACACCATCCCCGGATGAGCGTCGGCCCCTGGGACGGACGTGTGGGTCATCGGGCTGGTCCCCGTACGGTCCCAATTCGCGCCCGTGGCGATGACGACCGTCGAGGCACCGTAGTCCAGGACATCTTCCACGTCGAAACGCTTACCCGTGAGCACCGTGACGTTCGACAACTTCGCCAGCTGCGCTTCCCTGTACTCGACCACTCGTCGCCACGTGCGCATCCCGGGGAGCCGTGACACCCAGTTGACGTGGCCGCCGACCTCCGACTCGGCTTCCGCCAGGTGGACTGCTTCGAAACCACGCTCACCGAGTACGCGTGCACATTCCATTCCGGCAGGGCCGGCGCCGATGATGAGAATGGGATCGTTGCCACGGTCTGAAGGGTTGAACTTCTCGGGGTGCCAGCCGCGGCGGTACTCCTCGCCAACGGTGGCGTTCTGCGTGCAAACGATGCGGCCGCCGCCATTGTTGAAGCGTGAGACACACATGTTGCAGCCGATGCATTCGCGGATGTCTTCGGCTCGACCGTCGCGGATCTTGTTGGGAATGAACGGGTCGGAGATCGCCGGGCGAGCCGCACCGATGATGTCGATGACCCCGTCACCAACTGCTCGGGCCATCAGCTCCGGATCTGTGAACCGTCCGACGGCGGCGATGGGCTTCTTGGCGTAAGCCCGGACTTGCTCGATGTAGTCGCGCTGCCAGAACGGTTCGAAGAACCGAGACGAGCTGACGTCGTCCTCCAGGTGACCGACTTGCATGTCCCAGAGGTCGACGATGTCATCGAGCATCTCGACTACACCCACACCGTCGTCGCTGACCTTGAACGCCCTCTCCGTGGTGTCATTGAAGGAGTCCAGACAGAACCCGGCCACGATGGCGCAGTCGTCACCGACCGCTTCGCGCACTTGTTCGAGCGTCTCTCTCCAGAATCGTGTCCTGTTCTCGAGTGAGCCGCCGTACTCGTCGGTGCGATGGTTCCAGTAACGCCACAGGAACTGGAGCGGGAGAGAGAAGCCTTCGCGTGCGGCAACCTGGATCAGGTCGAATCCGACGTCTCGAGCGCGAATCGCAGCATCGACGTACGACTTCTGTATGCGGCGGATGTCGGACTTGTCCATCGCGTAGCAGGAGTGGCCCGACATGCCGCTCGCGATCTGCGAGGGTCCTCCGGCGGGTAGCCGCGTCACGTAACCGGTGTGGTCGGCACCCATGTACACCAGTTGGACACCGGCCAGGGCGTCGAACTCGTGGACGCGCTCGACCATGAGGCGCAGGTTGGCTTCGTCGCGTTCATCGAGGAGCCGTGCCTGGACCCACGGCGAATCGTCGCTTTCGGCATCGACCGCGCAGTATTCGGTGTTGACGGCGGCCCAGCCGCCTTCTGCCCGCATCCCGCGCAGGTATGCCTGTGCGCCTGGAAACTCGACCCCGAGCCCGGAACAGTGCGGCGCTACGTAGAACCGGTTGCGGAAGGTCTTCGGGCCGACGCGAATCGGTTCGAACAGTGAGGCATGGCGGGGGTCCATGGTCATCTCGCCAACGTACGATCAGTGGGTTGCGGCGCCCTTCACGGAGTCTGCTAAGTAGGGGTTTGCAATGTCGGTCATTTGACAATTTGCCGTCGCCACCGCGCCGAGGAGTCGCCAGGTTCGTAGCGAACTCGCCCGAGGAGCGCAGCGTTTAAGTAGAGACGCGTTGGACAGCCTTGTCGAATGCTGTGGGGTCGAAGTACACGTGCTCCGAGACAACTTTCCCGTCGTCGATGGTGTCGACCAATGTGGCGTACCAATGGACCGGGACCCCTTCCTCCGGAGCGCCGGGGCCTACGTAGCGGGCTCGACACGACAGCTCGCCGACGACATGCGTGTCGGTCGCCACGACTGTCACCAGTTCAGTGTCTACCTGCCCGCGGGCGAACAGCGCGTTGTAGTCGGTCACGTGGCGCTTGAAAGCGGTCTTGCCCAGAACCGGGGCGTCGGGGAAGGGCATGTCCGTATAGACCATGTCGTCTGCGAAGCAGTCGAGCAGCGTGTCGAAGTCACTGCTCGCCCACGCCGCAACTAGCCGCCTGAAGAGGGCCTCGTTATCGGCGGCGGCGTCTGGTCGCGTGCTGTCGGCGTCGAGCTCACCAGTACGTCGAAGGTCTCGGGCATGGTCAACCAGAAAGGAGTCGAAGTGTCGAGGTGGGTGCCCGGTTATCCGTTCGACATCGCCGGTGACGTTCGCGGTGTGTCCTTCGATGATGCTTTCGACGATCCGGGTCAGGTAGGCGATGGTGTCCTCGTCGAACCCGTCACGGCGCATACGACTCTCGGCTTCGGCCACGGTTTCCTCGACGCCTAACACGGGCGTGCCCGCCGCGGCGGTAATGCGGTCCGCGAGCTCGTTCAACGTGAGTGCTTCCGGGCCGGTCAGGTCGAGCGCCTGGCCGATGGAGCCGCCGCCGATCAGTAGTTCGACGGCTACCTCGGCGATGTCGCGAGCATCGATCCAGCCTATCGCCGAACCGCCGGTGGTCATCACGATGACGCCGCCATCGCGGATCATCGGCCCGAAGAAGTCTTCGTCGATCATGTCTTGCATGAACCAGCTCGGGCGGAGAATCGTCCACTCGAGATTCGTAGCCTCCACGGCCAACTCGACCCGGCGTTCCGTTACTTCTTCAGAGCGGGTGTGGGTCGCGCATTCGGAAAGCAGGACGAGCCGTCGCACGTCGGCGTCCTCCATCGCGTGCAGGAACTCAGTCACGATCTCGACAACGTCCTCGGACTCGGGCTTCACGAGGTACACGGCATCGATACCGGCGAGAGCTGACCTCCAGGTCGAGCTGTCGAGCCAATCGAACTTAGTCGGGACGCCATACTCGCCGGAAACCTCTTCCGGATTGCGTGAGGCTGCCTTGACTGAAGCCCCACGCGAGACGAGCCCCGACGCCACGTGTCGCCCGGTCTTGCCTCGCGCGCCGATAACCAGGATCTGGCTCATGGTTTGCCCTTTCGTCGTGCCTACGACGCTCATGCGCGACACGCCTCGCGCGATCGGCAACGGTCAGTCTCATGGTCGTCGGGATCAGGCACCGGTGGACCGGGCGGCCCCGGCGGCTTGGGCGGAGGGTCCAGCTGTTCGTCATCACCCGGGGTGCTCACGTCTTCGACCGGCGACATCGTTCCTCCTTGGGGTGGGGGAACGACTTTGCCTTGATAGGCGTGCGCATCCTTTGCCCCAATCCGCAGAACCGACATCGGTTGCTTGACGCACTACCGACACTGCTCCTCCGTCGAGGTATCCGAACGCGTTCTGCCGAGTGCTTGACGCGCGAGCGTTCCCTGGAGCTAGGGCCGTTCGGCGACCTCCGATGATCGCACCACCGCCGGCCGGGTCGGGGCCTAACCACGGAGTGCCCTTCCCAGACCCAGCGGCAAATCGAGAGTCGAGCCCGGCCATATGGAAGTTCGACTCGGCGGGCTCACTGTGGAGCACGGACTCCGGGGATCGAAAGCGTAGACGGTGCCCCTCTCGCAACGAGAGGGCACCGCGTCGGACTTCGCCCCGTGAGACTCCGCTTCCCGTTGGACCGCCCCCTCCTGCACGAATCACCCGGTGCCGCACACCCTCTGCGCCTGTACCCTGCGTCGGTCACCTTGACGACCCCGCTGGCCTGCGCAACATGGAGGCCAGAACACATCAACTGCAACGCACAGCTATCACGGCCACACACACCGCATTCGGGCGCGCCCTAGTCGCAGGACAGTGCGCCCGCTCGTCGACAGGATGACCCACCGCGCGGCGGGCCTCATCCCAAACGTCTTCTGTTGAGAACCACTCTTGACTCGACAAGTGGCCCCGCCAGGCTCCAGCGCGGCTGCGCAGATCTAGTGAGGTTCCGTCGCATGGACCATCTTCGGTACGCCTCATATGTCGAGCCAAAGAGATCTACACATCGGGTTACTTCGCCAGCATCAGCATGAGTGCCTGACCAGCCCCGACGAACGGAAGCAGCTCCTAGCGCGCGCCGCATCGGTCACGACTACGCCCGGAGCCCGTGCCGCTGACGACCGGCAAGGCAGAGCCGCCGCGCCCTTCCTTGCGTCCAACGCGGCCGTTAGCGGTCGACGCTCGCGCGGCTCCTGCCGCGCCCGATTTGGCTGCGGCTACCCGCCGATCGCGGACATCGGGCGGTCGGGCTGCAAGAACGTCATGTCGTCGATCCCGTGGCCCGCGCGCTTGCCGAGCATCGCAATGACCCAGCGCTCGGCGATCTCCTGGTCGGTGGCGCCGGAGCGCAGCGCCGTGCGGAGGTCAGACTCCTCGCGCGCAAAAAGGCAGTTGCGCACCTGCCCATCGGCGGTGAGGCGCACGCGATCGCAGTCTCCGCAGAAAGGACGGGTGACCGAAGCGATGATGCCGACAGTCGCCGGTCCCCCGTCGACGTCGAAGAGCTCAGCGGGGGCGCTCCCGCGCGGCTCGCCGTGCGGGGTCAGACTGAATTCGGTCGAGAGCACGTCGAAGATCTCCTCGGCGGTGACCATCTCGGCGCGGCTCCAGTCGCGCTGCGCGTCGAGGGGCATCTGCTCGATGAAGCGCAGCTCGTAGCCGTGTTCGATGCTCCAGCGCAGCAGCTCGGGGCCTTGGTCATCGTTGACGCCGCGCAGCAGGACGGCGTTGAGCTTGATGGGGCCCAGACCGGCGGACCTGGCTGCCTCGAGCCCGGCGACTACGTCGTGGAGGCGGTCGCGGCGGGTGATGGTGGCAAAGGTGTCCGGGCGGACGGTATCGATGCTGGCGTTGATTCGATCGAGGCCGGCGTCGGCGAGCGCCTGCGCGGTGCGGGCCAAGCCGAGCGCGTTGGTGGTAAGTGAGGTCTCCACCCCAAGCGCGTGGGTACGTGCCACGATGTCGACCAGCCCTCGTCGCACCAGCGGCTCGCCTCCCGTGAATCGAACCTCGCCGATGCCGAGCATCTCCACACCGATGGTGATCAACCGGACAATCTCGTCGTCGGTCAGCGTCTGCTCTGGGGGCAGCCAGTCGAGGCCCTCGGCCGGCATGCAGTAGCTGCAGCGCAGGTTGCACCGGTCGGTCAGGGACACACGCAGGTCCGTGGCCACGCGGCCAAAGCGGTCTGCCAGAGGTGCCATCACGCGTACGAGTCTATCGAGGCGAGTCAGCGAGCCGACCCGTTCGCACTAGACGGTATGACGTGACCCGGTCGTAGGAACGGGTTGCGGGCCGGGGCCTCACTCACAAGATTCGTGGGTTGCCGAGCAGGGGCTGCCTGCTCGGCCTATCCGACATTGTGGGAGGCCCCGGTTGTTTACCGAGCGTACGAGTGTGGGGCTCGACGTGCACGCCCGATCCGTCGCGGCAGCGGCGATCGATGGCTACACGGGCGAGCTGTTTCAGGCAAAGCTGACTCCGTCCTATGACCACATCACCTCCTGGCTGACCGACAAGCCGGGTCCGGTGGCGGTGGCCTACGAGGCCGGGCCGACCGGGTTCGGTCTGTACCGGCACCTGTCCGCGGCGGGGATCCGATGTGAGGTGGTCGCACCGAGCAAGCTGCAGCGACCGGCCGGAGACCGGGTCAAGACCGACGCCAAGGACGCGATCCACCTGGCCCGGTTGCTGCGGCTCGACGAGATCAGCCCGGTTGTCGTGCCTAGCGTCGAGCAGGAGTCCGCCCGAGACCTTGTCCGGGCCCGGGAGGACTGCCGTGGGGACCTGATGCGAGCCCGGCATCGGCTGTCGAAGCTGTTGTTGCGCAACGGGATCGTCTACTACGGCGGGGAAGCCTGGACCGGCAAGCATGAAGACTGGCTACGTCACGACGCGCTGCCGCAGCTGGTTTCGCGCCAGCGCCCCGAACGGCTCCGGGCGCAGCGCCACCGACGGCGACAGCGCCCAGGGCTCGTCCAGGCTCATCTCGGCCATGCTCAGTAGACGCCGCACATGCCGTCGATCGAGACCTCCTCGATCAGGTCCTCGGCGACGAGCTCGCCCTGGGTCTCGGTGTTCTCCTGCTCCGGGTTCTCGATCATCTGCGCGGCCTCCTCGACAGCGGGTGTGGTGCGGCACAGAATAAATGCACTCGGTGCATAAATGGAAGAGGTGTCTTAGGATCCGGTGATGCCGACCCACGCCCACCGACGCTCCGCAGTCGGCCGTCCGGAGGCAACGTCGCACGCCGTGATCGAGCGCGCGGCGTTCGAGCTCTTCGCCGAGCGCGGGTTCGACGCCGTCACGATGGCCGACATCGCGGCCGAGGTCGGCGTCAGTCGACGCACGCTGTTCCGCTACTTCGAGTCCAAGAACGACATCCCCTGGGGGCAGTTCGACCTGACGCTGGAGAGATTCCGGACGATCTTGCGCGCGCTGCCGCAGATGCTCCCGGTGCACGAGGTCGTGCACCGCGGCGTCCTGGAGTTCAACAGGTTCGATGAGACGGCCGCCCCTCCCCATCGCGAGCGGATGCGGCTCATCCTCGAGACGCCGGCACTCCAAGCGCACTCCGTACTTCGATACGCGGAATGGCGTGCGGTTGTCGCTGAGTACGTCGCCGAACGTGCCGGTCTCGACCCACATGACGCTTTGCCCGAGACCGCCGGCCAGGTCGCCTTGGCGCTCGCTCTCTCCGCCTACGCGATATGGCTCCGCAGCGGCGCGTTGACCCTCGAACAGCGACTAGCACAGAGCATGGTCGACCTACGTACGTACCTGACTGTCGGGCCGTGACCGGAAGCGCTGTCCTTTGCTCTCGCCAGGTTCGTCCAGTCTGCAAACAGAAGGCGGCCCGGCAAACCGCCAAGGTCGTTCGGAAGGCGAGCGCCGCAGCGGTGAGCCGGCGTGTGAGGCGGATCTCTTACTCGCCGGTCACCTAGAGAAGTGAATGGGCCGCCGCCTAGCGTCTGCATGCCGCGAGGGTCCGAGACCCGGGGGGTCACGGACCCTCGCGGCTCAATCTGGGCCGCCCCCCTGATGCCGCGTTGACGCGATGGTTAGGTCGCAGTCGCGACGGTGGGGCTTCGGGATGCGGTTCCGGTGCGGTGCCTCGAGACGGTTTTCCGTAAGTTTCATGCGAGGCCCCCGACGCTATCGCAACAGAGATGCTCTGAAACTCCGCGTTTCCGCAGGTCAGATCATGTGACTGGAGCCGCCTGTCGGAATCGAACCGACGACCTATTCATTACGAGTGAATCGCTCTACCGACTGAGCTAAGGCGGCGCGCTGCCCGGTTCCGGAGGCGATCCGGTCCGGGCAACCCGAGGAAGTATACGGACGCCGGTCCGGGGGGCGAAAACCGCACCCGGCCCGACGTCCGACGCTCCGATCGGCACGTCGAACGCGACCACGAGGCGCCGGGTCGGAGGGCTCAGGCGGCGAGCGTGACCTTCGAGGTCGAGGTGGCGCCGCGGCCGGTGACCAGGGTCTGGTCGGCCCCGCACCAGCAGGTGAAGGTCACGACGATGCCGTGCTCGGTGTTGGCCAGGGCGGTGACCTGGCTCGGGAAGATGAGCTGGCGCCGCTCGCACGCGGTGCAGTGGTGGTCGAACATCGTGGACCTCCTCCAGAGGACGGGACGGACGGGGTGTCCCCTCTATTCTGCGACATCTGTAGAGATAGGGGTAGCCTTGGTTTCCTTCGCGAGCCCTAGGATTGTCCTATGGTTTCTGTGCACCAGCTCACATGCTTCCTCGCCACCTACGAGCACGGCTCGCTGACGCGCGCAGCCGAGGAGCTGGGCTACGCCCAGCCATCGGTCTCCGAGCAGATCCGGTCGCTGGAGAAGTCGCTCGGCGTCCAGCTGTTCCGGCGGGTCGGGCGCGGCGTGGTCCCGACCACGGTGGCCGACTCGCTGCGCCCGCACGCGGAGAAGGTGCTGGCCGCCGTCGACGACGCCCAGGAGGCGGTGCGCAGCGTCCGGTCCTTCGAGACCGGCACCATCCGGTTCGGCATGTTCGGCATCGCTCGCCTGTACGCCGGCTCCGGGCTGATCGCCGACGTGCTGTCCCGCTACCCCGGTGTGCGGGTCGAGCTGGTCGGCCAGAACTCGACCGAGGTCGCCGAGGACCTGCGCCGCGGCCGGCTGGAGGCCGCGATGCTCGCCGTGTCGACCCTCGCCAGCGAGGGGCTGGCGATCACCCCGGTCGCGCGCGAGGAGCTCGTCTACATCAGCGCCGACCCCGCGCGGCTCGCGAGCCCGGTCACACCGCACCGGCTGTCCCTGAGCTCGCTGGTGATGGCGGAGACGACGTACCGCGCCACGGACTCCACCCGTCAGACCCTGCGCCAGATGCTGCACGAGACCGGCCGCAACCCGCAGACCCGGATCGAGGTCGAGGACATCGAGACCGCGGTCGAGCTGGTCGGGATGGGGTACGCCGACTCCGTGGTGCCCAAGGGCGCGGCGACCCAGCTGCTCCCCCGCCTCGCGCCCGAGGCCGGCTGGGTGTCGCTGCGCCCGCGCCAGTACGACACCTTCGCCGTCGTGCACCGCGCCGACGCCCTGCTCTCCCCCGCGGCCCGGCTGATGATCGAGCTGGCGACCCGGAGGATCCAGGCGATCGCCGAGCCGGTCGCCCCTCGCCGGGGCAGCGCTACGGTCGGAGCATGACCTCGGCCAAGTCAACCGTCCGCGCCTTCCTCGAGCACCTCGCCGCCCAGGAGACCGACGCCGCCATCGCCCTGCTCGACGACGAGGTGGTGTGGCGCAACACCGGGCTCCCGACGTTCGAGGGCAAGCGGGTGCACGCGATGCTGCGCGACATGGAGAGCCGCGGCATCGGCTTCGAGGTCCAGTGGCACCACGTCGCGTCGAGCGGCGGCGCCGTCCTCACCGACCGCACCGACGTGATCAAGGCCGGGCCGTGGGCGACCTCGTTCCACGTGCGCGGGACCTTCGAGGTGCGCGACGGCAAGATCGTGCTCTGGGACGACGCCTTCAGCTGGCTGGAGCTGCTCGGCTCCGGCGTGGCGGGACTTGCGCGGATCCTCACCCCGAAGTGACCTCCGCTCCCTAGGCTGCGAAGCGTGTGCGACACCTTCGTGCTGCGGACCGACACCGGCATGGTCCTGGCCAAGAACTCCGACCGGGACCCCAACGAGGCCCAGCTCTGGGAGTGGACGCCGGCGGCCGACCACCCGATCGGCTCGACCCTGCGGACGACGTACGTCGACGTCCCCCAGGCCGCCCGCACGCACGCCACCGTCGTGTCCCGGCCGTGGTGGATGTGGGGCGCCGAGATGGGCGCCAACGAGCACGGCGTCGCGATCGGCAACGAGGCGGTCTTCACCAAGGAGCCGACCAGCCTCGAGCCGGGCCTGCTCGGCATGGACCTGCTGCGCCTGGCGCTCGAGCGGGCGACGACCGCCGACGAGGCCGTCCAGACGATCGTGGCGCTGCTCGAGGAGCACGGGCAGAGCGGCGCGTGCAGCATCGAGCACCCGAAGTTCACCTACCACAACAGCTTCCTCGTCGCGGACGCCGAGAGCGCCGTCGTCCTCGAGACCGCCGGCCGGCACTGGGCCACCGAGCAGGTCAAGGGAGCGGCGCGCAGCATCAGCAACGGCCTGACCATCCCCGGCTTCGCCGAGCAGCACGCCGACCGGCTGCGGGGCCGCGTCGCGTCCTGCGACACGCGGCAGACCCTGACCCAGCACCGCGCGGAGACGGCGCGCGGTGTCCGCGAGGCGATGCGCATCCTGCGCGACAACGGGACCGGGCGCGGCCCGCGGTGGTCGCCGATCACCGGCTCGATGGTGGGCCCGAACATGCACGCCGGCGGCTGGCTCGCCTCCAGCCAGACGGTCTCCTCCTGGGTCAGCCACCTCGGCACCGGCCTGCACTGGTCGACCGGCTCGGCCGACCCGGCCTTCGCCCCGTTCGTCCCGCTGCGCGTCGACGAGCCGCTGGGCGAGGACGTCTACCCGACCGCCGGCGTGGACAACCGGTACGACGACCGCTCGCTGTGGTGGCGCCACGAACGCCTGCACCGGCGCGCCCTGCGTGACTGGGCGCGCGCCGAGACCCTCATCGCCGCCGACCGGCACCGGCTCGAGCGCGCCTGGATCGCCGACCCGCCACCCACCGAGGAGGCGCTCGCCGCCGGCCTCGAGGCCCGCGAGCGCTGGCTGCCGGCGATCGAGCGGGTCACCGTCCGCGACACCCGCCCGTGGTGGACCCGCCGGGCCTGGCAGGGGTACGACCGGGCAGCGTTCGAGGCGCGGCCGGCCGAGGTGCCGGCGTGAGCTGCACCGACGTCGTCGTCGTGGGCGCCGGCCTCTCCGGGCTCTCCGCCGCCCGCCGGGTGGCCGCCGCCGGCCGCTCGGTCGTGGTCGTCGAGGCCCGCGACCGGGTCGGTGGTCGCACCGAGGCCGGGGCGCTCTCCGACGGTCAGTGGATCGAGCTCGGCGGGCAGTGGGTCGGGCCGACGCAGGACCGGATGTACGAGCTGATCGCCGAGCTCGGGCTCGAGACCATCCCGACGTATAACGACGGCGACATCGTCTTCGGGCTCGGCCGGCGGACCGGGCGGCTCGCGGGCCGCAAGGGCGCCGTCCCGAGGCTCAACCCGTTCGCGGTCGCCGACCTGGCGCAGGGCACCGTGCGCTGGGGCCGCCTGGCGCGCAAGGTCGACCTCGAGGAGCCGTGGCGCACCCCGGACGCCCGCGAGCTCGACGGCCAGACTTTCCGCAGCTGGGTGCACCGCAACCTGCGCACGCCCCAGGGCCGGGCCTACTTCGAGCTCTACTGCGACGCCGTCTTCTCCGCCGACCTCTCCGACATCTCGCTGCTGCACGCGCTCTTCTACACCCGCTCCGGCACCGACATGGACACCCTGATGGCCGTCGACCGCGGCGCCCAGCAGGACCGGATCGCCGGGGGCTCGTGGCGGGTCAGCGAACGGCTCGCCGCCGACCTCGACGTCCGCCTCGGTGACCCGGTGCGCACCGTCCAGCAGGACGACGGCGGCGTCCGGGTCACGACCCGCGGCGGCACGACGTACGAGGCGGAGCGCGCCGTGCTCACGCTGCCGCCGACCCTGGCCGGGCGGCTGGAGTACGACCCACCGCTCCCGAGCTGGCGCGACCAGCTCACCCAGAAGCTCCCGGCCGGCAGCGTCTTCAAGGTGTACGCCGTCTACCCCACGCCGTTCTGGCGCGAGGACGGCCTCAACGGCCAGGCGGGATCGGACCGCGGACCGGTCAAGGTCACCTTCGACAACACCCCGCCCGGCTACGACCGCGGCATCCTGATGGGCTTCATCGAGGCCGAGGACGGTCGCCGCTGGGCGCGCCGGACGCCCGAGGAGCGGCGCGCGGCCGTCGTGGACTGCTTCGTGCGCTACTTCGGGCCCCGCGCGGCCGAGCCGCTGGAGTACGTCGAGCGCGACTGGATGGCCGAGGAGTTCAGCCGGGGCTGCTACGGCGCCCACTTCGCCCCGGGCGTGTGGACCGGCTTCGGGTCGGCGCTGCGGGAGCCGGTCGGGCGCCTGCACTGGGCCGGCGCCGAGTGCGCGCCGGTCTGGAACGGCTACATGGAGGGTGCGGTCCGCTCCGGCGAGGCGACGGCGGACGAGGTGCTGGCCGCGCTCAGCAGCTGAGCCCGTCCTCGGGCACCGTGCCGTCGACGAGGTAGTCCTCGATCGCGGTGTCCACGCACTCGTTGCCGGAGTTGTAGCCGGTGTGGCCGTCGCCGTCGCGGCTGACGAGGACGCCGGAGTCGAGCTGGTCGGCGAGGTGCTCGGCCCACTGGTACGGCGTCGCCGGGTCGCGGGTCGTGCCGACCACGACGATCGGCGGGGCACCCTTCGCGTCGATCTCCCGGTCCTTCTCGGTGGCCTGCGCCTGCACGCCCCCGCAGCCGGCCAGGCCCCAGGCGAAGACCGAGCCGAAGGTCGGCGACGCCTTCTCGAAGGCCGGGATCTGCGCCGGGACCTCGTCCGCGGGGACCGCGTACGGCTCGTCGAGGCAGTTGATCGCGTAGTTGGCCTCGGTGGAGTTGTCGGTGTAGCCGTTGCGGCCGCGCGAGTTGTAGACGTCGGACAGCCGCAGCAGCAGCGACCCGTCGCCGTCGAACCCGGCCGCCAGCGCCTGGTCGAGATAGGTCCAGTATTCGCGGTTGTAGAGCGGCAGCACGACGCCGTAGAAGGCGTTGCCGACCTGGAGGTCTCGATCGGGGTCGTCGGTGGGCAGGGGGTCGGCATCGACCTCGTCGAGGAAGCCCTTGATCCGCGCCAGCCCCTCGTCGAGGGTGTCGCCGAGGTAGCAGTCGCCCTGGTCGACGCAGTCGGACACGTAGGCCCGGAGCGCGGTCTCGAACCGGCAGCCTGCTGGAGGCTCAGCTGCCGCGGGCTGATCGACAGGTCGACGGCACCGTCGAGGACCATCCGGCCCACGCGGTCGGGGAACAGGTCGGCGTACGTCGCACCGAGCTTGGTGCCGTACGACGCGCCGAAGTAGTCGAGCTCGGACTCGCCGAGCGCGGCGCGCAGGACGTCCATGTCGCGGGCCGCCTCGACCGTCGTGACGTGGGAGGCCAGCGCTCCGGAGCGCTCGACGCAACCGCGCCCGAGCGCGTCGACCCAGTGCTCGTACTCGTCGACCTCGGCACCCGTGTCGGGGTCGGGGTCCTCCGCGACGTACTGGTCGAGCTCGTCGTCGGTGAGGCAGTCGACCGGGTCGCTGTGCCCGGTGCCCCGGGGGTCGAAGCCGACGATGTCGTAGACCTGGGTGATCGGGTCGCGGAAGACCGACGACGCGTTGGCGGCGTAGTCGGTGCCGGGAGCGCCGGGTCCACCCGGGTTGACCACCAGCGACCCGATCCGTGCCTCCGGGTCCGAGGCCGGCACCTTGAGCACCGCGAGGTCGATGGTCTCGCCGGTCGGGTCCTCGTAGTCGAGCGGCACGGTCAGGGTCGCGCAGGAGTCGCCCGACCCGCAGTCGGACCACGACAGCTCCTGCGAGTAGAACTGTTCGAGGTCCGGGCTCGGCGCCTCGGTCGCGCCCGGCTCGGGCTCGGCGCTCGGGGTGCTCGTGCTCGAGGAGGTGCCGTCGTCGTCGCCCAGCGACGCCAGCGCGACCAGGGCGCCGATCCCGAGGCCGACGTACAGCAGGCTCAGGACGACGGCGACCGCCAGCAGCCGCTTCACCCGCGCACCTCGGGGGCGACCAGGGCGAGCATCATCGCCTCGAGCGCGAGCGCCGGCTGCACGTTGAACTCCAGCATCTGCTCGCGCGCCTCGAAGATCGCGCTCGTGCGGCGCAGGTTGGCCTCGGGGGTCGACACCCGCGCCAGCAGCTCGACGTCACCACGGATCTCCTCGTTGACGAGCGGCCCGGCCGCACCGGCCGCGACGGCGATCGCGTCGCGGTAGACCGAGATCAGGTCCATCAGGCTGCGGTCGACCACGTCGAGCTGGCGGCGCTTGGCGCGGCGCTTCTGCTCCTGCTCGAGGTCGCGCAGGGCGGGGGCGTACTCCCGGGGCCGCCGGCCGCGCTCCACGACGCCGTACGCCGTGTCGAGCTCGGCCTTCTCGCGCGCGTCGAGGTCGGTCGTGATCGCCTCGGCCTCCTCCTTGGTGACCTGGGTCAGCTGGGAGGCGGCCTGCATGCAGCGGCCGAGGGAGGTCAGCGACACCGGGATCGCCACCACGGCCCGGCGCCGGTTGCGGGTCTCCTCGTCGCGGGCCAGCGCCCGGGCGCGGCCGATGTGGCCCTGGCTGGCTCGGGCGGCGTACGACGCGAGGGCGGTGTCGACGCCGTCGCGACGGACCAGGAACGCGGCGACGTCGTCGGCGGTCGGGGTGGTCAGCGACACCAGCCGGCAGCGCGAGCGGATCGTGGGCAGGACGTCCTCGACGGTCGGGGCGCACAGCATCCAGACCGTGCGCTCGGCCGGCTCCTCGATCGCCTTGAGCAGCGCGTTGAAGGCCTGCTCGGTGAGCCGGTCGGCGTCCTCGACGATGACGACCTGCCAGCGCCGGCCGACCGGGGCGAGCGCGGAGCGGCGGACCAGCTCGCGCACCTGCTTGATGCCGATCGAGAGCCCCTCGGTGCGGACCACCACCACGTCGGCGTGCGACCCGTGGAGCACGGTGTGGCACGCGTGGCAGATCCCGCAGCCCGGTGGCTGCTGCTCGCACTGCAGGGCGGCCGCGAAGGCGATCGCGGCGTTGGACCGGCCGGAGCCGGGCGGTCCGGTGAAGAGGAACGCGTGGCTCATGCCGTGGCCGTCGGCCGCGGCGCGTAGCACCTCGATCACCTTGGCCTGGCCGACCAGGCCGTCCCAGACGGTGTGGGCCGCGGTCGCGGTCCCCGGTCCGGCCGTCACCGGCGCACCGCCTGCGCGAGCAGCGGCGTGACTGCCGACCGCACCTGATCCGCGATCTCGTCGACGTCGCCGCGCGCGTCCAGCACGAGGTAGTGGTCGGGGTCGGCCTTCGCCATCTGCAGGAACTCCTCACGGACCCGCTGGTGGAACTCCACGGACTCGCCCTCGATCCGGTCGCGCTCCTCGAACCGGCCCAGCCCGTGCTCGGGCTCGAGGTCGAGCACGACCGTGAGGTGGGGCCGCAGGTCGTGGGTCGCCCAGCGCGCGACCTCCTCGACCTCCTCGGCGGCGAGGGAGCGGCCCGCGCCCTGGTAGGCGAGCATCGAGTCGACGTACCGGTCGGTGATGACGACCTCGCCGCGGTCCAGCGCGGGCTGGACCACGGAGTCGACGTGCTCGGCCTTGTCGGCGGCGTAGAGCAGCGCCTCCGTGCGGTCGGAGATCGCGCCCGTCTCGGGGCTGAGCACGATCGTGCGGAGCTTGCGGCCGACCTCGGTGTCCCCGGGCTCGAAGGTCAGCACGACGGCGTACCCCTTCCCCTCCAGCCAGGCCGCGAGCCGCCGGGACTGGGTGGACTTGCCCGACCCCTCGCCGCCCTCGAAGCACACGAAGACGCCGGTCGCGGCGTGCACCCCCGGTCCCCTGCTCACGGGGACACCCTAGGCGGGCGCACCCACATCGGCGGTCGACAGGTCGAGAGGTCGAGACCGGTCGGGTGCGCGCGGTGGGCGCCGCCGGGCAGTCAGGCCTTCTTGGCCGCGGTCTTCTTCGCTGTGGTCTTCTTCGCCGTCTTCTTGGCCGCCGACTTCCTGGCCGGCGCCTTCTTGGCGGTCTTCTTCGTCGCCTTCTTGGCCGGCCCCTTGGCCCGGCGCTCGGCCAGCAGCTCAGCGGCCCGCTCGAGGGTGATCGCCTCGACCGAGTCCTCCTTGCGCAGGGTCGCGTTGTACTCGCCGTCGGTGACGTACTCGCCGAAGCGGCCGGCCTTGACCACGACCGGCTGGCCCGAGACGGGGTCGTTGCCGAGCTCCTTGAGCGGCGCGGCGGCCGCGGCCCGGCCGCGCTGCTTGGGCTGGGCGTAGATCCGCAGCGCCTCGTCGAGCCCGATCGTGAGGAGCTGGTCCTCCGAGGTGAGCGAGCGGGAGTCGGTGCCCTTCTTCAGGTACGGCCCGTAGCGGCCGTTCTGCGCGGTGATCTCCTCACCGGACTCCGGGTCGGCGCCGACCACCCGCGGCAGCGAGAGCAGCTTGACCGCGTCGTCGAGGGTGACGGTGTCCAGCGACATCGACTTGAACAGCGAGCCGGTGCGGGGCCGCGCGCTCTTGGGCGCGTCCTCGGGGAGCAGCTCGGTGACGTAGGGGCCGTAGCGGCCGTTCTTCGCGACGACCTCGAGGCCGGTCTCGGGGTGCCGGCCGAGCTGGATCTCCTCGCCGGCGGGGTTCGCCAGCAGCTCCTTGGCCTTGTCGATCGTCAGCTCGTCGGGCGGCAGGTCGTCGGGGACGTTGGCGCGGACCGCGAGCGGCGTGCCGTCCTCGCCCGGACCCTCGAGGTAGGGCCCGTAGCGGCCGACCCGCAGCTGGATCCCCGAGTCGGGGCCGCCGATCGGGAACGTCGCGAGCTCGCGGGCGTCGATGTCGCCGAGCCCGTCGACGAGGCTCTTGAGCCCCGGGACGTCGCCGGAGCCGTAGTAGAACTCGCCGAGCTCGGTGTTGCGGTCCTTGCGCCCGGCGGCGATCTCGTCGAGGACGTCCTCCATGCCGGCGGTGAACTCGTAGGAGATCTGGCGCGGGAAGTGCTCCTCGAGCAGCCGGGTGACGGAGAACGCGAGCCACGCCGGGACCAGCGCGGTGCCCTTCTTGTAGACGTAGCCGCGGTTGAGGATGGTGCCGATGATCGAGGCGTACGTCGACGGCCGGCCGATCTCGCGGTCCTCGAGCTCCTTGATCAACGTGGCCTCGGTGTAGCGGGCCGGCGGCTTGGTCTCGTGGCCGTTCGCGGTGACCGAGGCGGCGCTGACCGCGTCGCCCTCGTGGAGGTCGGGCAGCGGGACCTGGTCGTCGTCGCTGCGCTTGCCGCCCTCGGTGCCCTCGACGTAGGCCTTGAGGAAGCCGTGGAAGGTGATCACCCGGCCGGTCGCCGAGAACACGACGTCCTCGCCGGAGGCCGCCGCTCCGCCGAGCCGGATCGTCACCGACCGCCCGACCGCGTCCTTCATCTGCGAGGCGACGGTGCGCATCCAGATCAGCTCGTAGAGCCGGAACTGGTCACCGGTCAGCCCGGTCTGCGCCGGCGTGCGGAAGCTGTCGCCGGCCGGCCGGATCGCCTCGTGCGCCTCCTGGGCGTTCTTGACCTTGCTCGCGTAGACCCGCGGGCTGTCAGGCAGGTACTCGGGGCCGTACAGCTCGCGCACCTGCGACCGCGCCGCGTTGACCGCACCACCGGAGAGGGTGGTGGAGTCGGTCCGCATGTAGGTGATGAAGCCGTTCTCGTAGAGCCGCTGGGCGACCGACATCGTCACCGACGCGCTCATCCCGAGCTTGCGGCTGGCCTCCTGCTGGAGGGTCGTGGTGCGGAACGGGGCGTACGGCGAACGGCGGTACGGCTTCGCCTCGACGGAGCGGACCGCGAAGCCGGTCTCCTGGAGGCTCGCGGCCAGCGCCTCGGCCCGGGCGCGGTCGAGGTGGACCCGGGCGTCCTTCTTGTCCTTGAGGAGCCCGTCGGGCCCGAAGTCCGACCCGCCGGCGACCCGGCTGCCGTCGATCGAGTGGAGCCGCGCCGGGAACATCCGGGGCTCGTGGGAGGCGCCGGCGTCGAAGGTGCCCTCGAGGTCCCAGTACGACGCGAGCCGGAAGCGCATCCGCTCGCGCTCCTTGTCGACCACCAGGCGGGTCGCCACCGACTGCACACGTCCGGCGGACAGGCCGGACATGACCTTCTTCCAGAGGACCGGGCTGACCTCGTAGCCGTAGAGCCGGTCGAGGATGCGCCGCGCCTCCTGGGCCTCGACGAGGTCCATGTCGAGCTCGCGCGGGTTCTCGGCCGCCGCCTGGATCGCGGGCTTGGTGATCTCGTGGAAGACCATCCGCCGGACCGGGATGCCCTTCGGCTTGAGCTCGTCGAGGAGGTGCCAGGCGATCGCCTCGCCCTCGCGGTCCTCGTCCGTGGCGAGGTAGAGCTCGTCGGCGTCCTTCAGGAGCGTCTTGAGCTTGGAGATGTGCGACTTCTTGTCGCGTGGCACGACGTAGTAGGGCTCGAACCCGTTGTCGACGTCGACCGCCAGCCGGCCCCACGGCTTGTCCTTGATCTTCGCCGGGGTGTCGGCGGCCGACTGCGGGAGGTCGCGGATGTGCCCGATGGAGGACTCGACGACGTAGCCCTGGCCGAGGTACCCGCCGATGGTGCGGGCCTTCGCCGGGGACTCGACGATCACCAACTTGTGGGTCACGGGACCTCTGTCTTCCTGCTGCCTGTCGCTGTGATGTCCGCCCGGTTCGGGCGTACGGCCGAACACGGTAGCGCGAACCCGGGACTGCCCCACTCTCGCGCATCGGGGCCGGCCCTCAACCTTCCGGGGAGGCTCCTCGTCAGGAGAGCGTAGGTGAGAGGAACCAACGACCCCCTCGGGAGGCCGGGACATGGACGCTGGCACGGACGCTGACTTCCGTGACTTCGTGGCGGTGCAGACGCGCCCGCTGCTCGGGTTCGCGCACGCCCTGACGGCGAACCCGCACGACGCCTGGGACCTGACGCAGGAGACCCTGGCCCGCCTCGGGGAGCGGTGGGACCGGACGCGGATCGCCGAGCCCGCGGCGTACGCCCGCACCGTGATGGTGCGGCTCAACATCGACCGGATCCGCCGGCTGCGGCGCGAGCTGCCGCTGCTCGGGAACCCACCCGAGGCGCCGGCGGTCGAGGTGGTCGGCGAGGTCGACACCTGGCTGGTGGAGGCGCTGGCGACCCTCTCGCCCCGCCAGCGCACCGCGCTGGCGCTGCGCTACGTCGAGGACCTCGACGTGCGCGGCATCGCCGAGCGGATGGGCTGCTCGGAGGGCACGGTGAAGAGCCAGCTGTCCCGCGGGACCGAGCGGCTCCGCGAGCACGCGCGGGAGCACGGACCGCTCCGCACCACGACCGGCTCGACGGGGCGCTGGCCGCGCCGCTGGACGTCCAGGACCGGGTCGCCCGCCGGGTCCGGGTGCGCCGGCGCCGCCGACGTGGCGCGGCGGCGGGTGCCGCCGCGCTCGGGCTGGTCGCCGTCGCAGGCACCGCGCTGGCGCTCGGCGGTGGCGACGACAGCGGCACGGTCGCGGTCGACCAGCCCTCCGGCCCGACCAGCACGCTCGTGCTGACCCGGCCGGACGGGTCGACCTACTCCTTCCCGGACGTGACCGTCTCCTGCACCCCGCCCCGGGTCGACGGCGGTGACCCGCTCGGCAGCGGACCCGGTCGGATCTGGCTCTGGAGCCCGATCCACCTCGTCGGCACCGGGGACGACGCCCGGGTGACCGAGCCGTTCGTCTACCTCGAGGCGATCGTCGACGAGATCGCGGGAGACCGGACGTTCACCTGGCCCAACGACTGGTCGATGGACACCGAGCACGTCCCGCTGACGCTCTTCGTCGCCGACAGCGAGGGGCGGCCGCGGAGCAACGAGACGTCGACCAACGAGGCCGCCGCCCGGGGCACGGTGCACGTCCTCGAGGCCGCCTGCGACCCCGAGCCCGTGCTGCGGCTGGAGGTCGACGCCACGCTCGGCAGCGAGGTCGGCCAGGGCACGCTCCACGTGGGCGGCGCCGCTGGCTGAGGCACTGGTCCAGCCCACCACCTGACAGGTCGGTGAGGCGGACCTACCGTCGGCGGATGGCACCGCGCCGGATCGTCCTCGCCGTCATGGCCACCGTGGGGGCCGTGGGGGTCTCGCTGCTGGCTCCGGCGACGGCGAGCACCGCGCCCGTCGCGTTCGAGCGCGACGGGGACCACGGCGTCCACGGCTCGGTCGACGTCACGCTCGACCCCGGCACCAGCGCGAGGGTGATCTCAGGACAGGTCCCCCGCCGGCAGAAGTCGGTCGTCCTGGACCTCGCGGTCAACGGCGACGACGCCCTGTTCAAGGACCTGGTCTTCAGCCTGGCTCCCCTCTCGCCGAGCAAGAGGTTCCTCTTCTGCTTCTACGCGTCCCAGCTCAACGAGGTGGCGTACGACGAGTCCTGGGTCAGTCACATGGACTTCGACGAGACGCAGACGACAGCAGCCCTGGTGAACTTCGTCGCCTGCCAGCGCATCTCGTACCTCATCGCCGACGTGCTCGCGCAGCAGGCGACCAGGACGGATCGGTCAGCCCCGCGGCGGTCCTGCCCGACCAACCCGACCGGGGTTCCTGCGCGCACGACCAGGACCCCCGACGGCTTCGCGATGTCGGTGGACGGTGACCTGAGGAAGTCCACGAAGTCGCCGCTGAAGGTCACCTGCCAGGTCGTGCGGGGAAAGGTGCGCCTCACCCTCCAGCCGAAGTCGAAGAAGAAGTCCCTTCGGAGCGTCCTGGGCAAGAACATCTCGTTCGGTATCACCAGCCCCTCGACCGCGAAGGGGTCGGTCACGCTGAAGGTCACCTTCAGGTCGCCGCGGTGAGGAAGCCCTCCGCCACCAGCTCCCGCGCCAGCGGCAGGTAGGTCTCGCGCGTCTCCGCAGGGTCGCGGTCGAGCAGCTGCGCGACCGCGTCGAGGATCTGCCCGACCGTCAGCTCGCCGTCGCAGGCACCGACGAGCGCGGCCTCGACGGTGTCGACGCGGCGGGCGCGGCGGAACCCGGTCTGCTGGCGGAGCACGACGGTCTCGGGGTCCTCCGCGCCAGGCGCGCCGAGGGTCTCCTGGCGCACGTCCGCGCGGGCGACCAGCCGGGACCCGAGGTCGACCCGCGCGTCGGCGGCGCCGGCCCAGTCGCGGATCGCCGGCGCGATCGGCTGCTCCACGTCGTACGGCCACTCGAGGAGCTCACGGCGCGACCCGCCGCTGCGGCGCAGGTTGATCCAGCCGAAGCCGATCGCCTCGACGCCCTGGTCCTCGAACCAGGACAGCCAGGTGTCGTAGCGGACCAGGTAGTCGCCGGCGCCGTGCAGCCCGGCGTCCTTGAGCCAGAGCTCGACGTACGTCGCGGGGTCGACCAGCTCGCGCTGCACGACGAACGCGTCGGTGCCCTCCGGCACCCAGCCGGCGATCCGCTCGCCCCAGGCGACGTCGCGGGCGACCACCCAGTTGGCGAGCACCTGGCACCACCCGCCGTCGGCCAGGTGCTCCGGCGCAGCCCGGACGATGTCCTCGACGACCCGGTCGCCCGGCAGGCCGGAGTCGCGGTACACCAGCCGCTCGCCGGTCGCCGGCGAGATCACGAACGGCGGGTTGGTGGCGATCAGGTCGAACTGCTCGCCGGCCACGGGCGCGAAGAAGGAGCCGCGACGCACGTCGACCGGCGCCGGTACGTCGTTGAGGACCGTGTTGAACCGGGCCAGCCGGAGCGCCCGCTCGTTGACGTCGGTGGCGACCACCGCGCCGCTGTGCGTGGCGAGGTGCAGCGCCTGGACGCCGCACCCGGTGCCGAGGTCGAGCGAGCGGCCGACCGGTTCGCGGAGGGTGAGCTGGGCCAACGAGGTCGACGCGGAGCTGATCCCGAGGACGTGGTCGGCCCCCACACGAGCGTGGCTGCCGTCGAGCCCGGGTGTCAGGTCGCTGACCACCCACAGGTGGTCGTCGTCGACGGCGTAGGGACGTACGTCGAGGCGGGCCGCGACCTCCCCGACGGTCTGCTCCAGGAAGCCGGCGGCCGCGAGCCGGTCGACCAGGCCGGGCAGCGCCCGCTCCGCCGCCGAGCGCACCACCGGCGCCTGGAGGAGGAACAGCCGGATCAGGGTCTCGAGCGGCCACCCGCCCGCCGTACGCCGCAGCCCCGGGGTGGTCTCGTTGCGCGCGAGCGCCTCGTGGGCGACCGGGCCGAGCACCTCGGCCACGGCGTCGTAGGTGAAACCGGCCACCAGCAGGGCCGCACGCAGCCGACGCGGGAGCTCGGTGCTCGACTCGCTCACGCCGAGAGGGTATGCCGCGAGCCTGTGCGATGGTCCAGACCGCAGGTTGCGGACGGTGCGTGACGGGCATCACGCAAGCGACAACCAGTCGAACGCATGGTCTTGCCGTCCCCCGGACGGCCGGGATGGGAGGGGTCCATGCACCTGTTCTCGCGCGCCATCGGCGCCCTCGTCGTCAGCGTCCTGGTGGCCGCCGGCCTCGCCGTCGGGCTGTCGGCCCCGTCCCAGGCGCACGCCCCGTCGTCGGCTTCGGTGCGGGCCGAGCATCGGCTCCCCTGCCTGGTGAGCGTGCTCGAGGCGACCACCGCACCGGTCATCGCCGGCACCGGGGCGGTCGGGTCGCCGGTCCAGCTCACCTCGCTGCCCACGTGGAACTGCGACCTCGTGACCACGAGCGTGCAGTGGTTCAACAGCAGCGGCGCGATCGCCGGGGCGACGGGCTCCTCGTACACCCCGACCACCGACGACGCCGGTGGGGCCGTGGTCGCCGTGGTGACCGGGACGGTGCTCGGGCTGGTGCCGGTCCCGGTGCCGAGCAACGCGATCCCGGTGCCGCTCCCCGGCGGCGACCCCGGGGACCCCGGCGACCCGGGTGACCCGGGCTCGGACCTGCTCACCCTCGTCGGCGGGCTGGGCCTGCCCGGCTCCGCGGAGGTCGGCCAGCTCGTGACGCTCACCGACCCGGTCTGGAACCTGCCCGGCGTCACCACCACCTACCAGTGGCTGCGCGACGGGGTCCCGATCCCGGGGGCCGACGACCAGTTCTACGTGCCGACCCTCGACGACGCCGGGCACTCGATCGCCGCCCAGGTGACCGGGACGCTCGCCGGGATCCCCGCGGTCACGGTCATCACCGGCGCACTGCCGATCCCGCTGCCGATCTTCGACACCCAGCTCAGCCCGGCAGGCGACGTGACGATCACCGGCGCCAAGAAGATCGGCACCACGCTGGCGCTGACGGGACCGACCTGGGACCCGGCGGACGCCACCAACAGCTACCAGTGGCTGCGCGACGAGGCGCCGATCGCCGGGGCGACCAGCGCGACGTACGCCTTGGTGGCGGCCGACTTCGGGCACGCGATCTCCGTGAAGGTCACCGGCCACAAGGCGGGCTACACGGACAACACGATCACCAGCGACCCGGTCGAGCCGCTCATCGGCGACGCGATCCAGTTCGTCTCGAAGCCGCGCATCACCGGCACCGGCGCCGTGGGCAGGCTGCTCACCGCCGACCCCGGCCAGTGGGGCGGCGGCACCGAGGGCTCCGGCCCACCCGCGTTCGCCTACCAGTGGCTGCGCGGTGGCGCGGTGATCCCGGGGGCGGTCGCCCAGACCTACCAGGTCGACAGCGCAGACGCCGGCCAGGACATCGCCGTCCTCGTCACGGCCACCCGCCCGGCGTACAAGGCCGGCAAGTTCACCACGGCAGCGGTGACCGTCGGCCGGATGACCTCCCGGCTCCGGATGTCGCTCCCGCACAAGTCGGTCAAGCGGGGTCAGGCCGCCGTGCTGAAGCTCGTCCTCTCCGTGCGCGGCACCACCTCACCGACCGGCGCCGTGACGGTGCGCGACGGCAGCACGGTGCGGAAGAACGCCGCCTTCGCGGAGGGCAGGAACGGGCGCCTGACCGTCCGCCTGAAGGGCCTGAAGCCCGGTGTGCACAAGCTGCTCGCCACGTACGCCGGGTCCGCGACCGTCGCCGGCGCCACCTCGAAGGTGGTCCGGCTGCGGGTCACCCGCTAGCCCGGACGCCAGCCGGACGCACGACGGCCCGCCCGGGTGACCGGGCGGGCCGTCGTCGGTGCCGGTGTCCCGAGCAGGTGCTCGGGTCCGTGCTCAGTGCTGCGGTGGCGTCTCGAACTGCTGGGTCGGAGCCGTGTCCGGAGCCGCACCCGGGGTCCCGGCCGGCGCCGCGGTCGGCGTCGTCGTGTCCGGCGCCGAGGCGACCGGCGGCGGGGGCGGGGGCGGGGGCGGGGCGGCCCCGTCCACCTCCATCGCCACCGGGCGACGCTTCGAGATGTAGACCGCGACCACGATGCCGAGGAACGCGGCCACGGCGATCACGATCCGCAGCGGCGTGTTGGCGTCCTCGCCGACCGACAGCTTGACGATCGCCGCCACGATCAGCAGCGAGACCAGGTTCATCACCTTGAGCAGCGGGTTGATCGCCGGGCCGGCGGTGTCCTTGAACGGGTCGCCGACGGTGTCACCGATGACGGTCGCGTCGTGGGCCGGGGAGCCCTTGCCGCCGTGGTTGCCGTCCTCGACGAGCTTCTTGGCGTTGTCCCAGGCGCCGCCGGAGTTGGCGAGGAACACCGCCATCAGCGTCCCGGTCGCGATCGCACCGGCGAGGAACCCGGCGAGCGGGCCCACACCGAGGCCGAAGCCGACCGCGATCGGGGCCAGGACGGCCAGCAGGCCGGGGGTCGCCAGCTCGCGCAGCGAGTCCCGCGTGACGATGTCGACCACGCGGCCGTACTCGGGACGACCGGTCCCCTCCATGATCCCGGGGATCTCGCGGAACTGGCGGCGCACCTCGAGGACCACGGCTCCGGCGGCCCGGCCGACGGCGTTGATCGCGAGGCCGGCGAACAGGAACACCGTGGCCGCGCCGAGGAGCGCACCCACCAGGATGTTGGGGTAGGAGATGTCGAACGAGAACGCCAGCTGGGTGAGCTCGCTGGGCCTCTCGGTCAGGTTCACGTCGCGGACCGACTGGGTGACGCCGTCGACGTAGGAGCCGAAGAGCGCGCTTGCCGCGAGCACCGCGGTGGCAATCGCGATGCCCTTGGTGATCGCCTTGGTCGTGTTGCCGACCGCGTCGAGCTCGGTGAGGATCTGCGCCCCCGCCGCGTCCACGTCACCGGACATCTCGGCGATGCCCTGCGCGTTGTCCGAGACCGGGCCGAAGGTGTCCATCGCGACGATCACGCCGACGGTGGTCAGCAGGCCGCAGCCGGCCAGCGCGACCGCGAACAAGGCGACCGCGACGGAGCCGCCTCCGATCAGGAAGGCACCGAAGACCGCTGCGCCGATCACGAGGGCGGTGTAGACGGCCGACTCGAAGCCGACCGACAGGCCGGAGAGGATCACCGTGGCCGCGCCGGTCAGCGACGTCTTGCCGACGTCCTTGACGGGTCGGTAGTCGGTGCCGGTGAAGTAGCCGGTGAGGCTGAGGATGATCGACGCCAGGACGATGCCGATGACGACCGCCACCGACGCGACGATGCGCGGGTCGGCGTCGGAGTCGACGGTCGCGTTGGTCAGGGCGCCGAAGCTGCCCGGCAGGTAGACGAAGGACAGGATCACGCTGGCGACCGCACCGATCGCCGCCGAGATGTAGAAGGCGCGGTTGATGGTGACCAGACCGTTCTCGCCGGTCTTCGGGCGGCACAGGTAGACGCCGAGGACGGCGGTCAGGGCGCCGATGGCCGGGATGAGCAGCGGGAAGACCAGGCCCTTGTCGCCGAACGCCTGCGACCCCAGGATCAGCGCGGCGACCAGCGTCACGGCGTACGACTCGAACAGGTCCGCCGCCATGCCGGCGCAGTCGCCGACGTTGTCGCCCACGTTGTCGGCGATGGTGGCCGCGTTGCGCGGGTCGTCCTCGGGGATGTGCTGCTCGACCTTGCCCACGAGGTCCGCGCCGACGTCGGCGGCCTTGGTGAAGATGCCGCCGCCGACCCGCATGAACATCGCGAGCAGGGCGGCGCCGAAGCCGAAGCCCTCGAGGACGGCGGGTGCGTCGTGCTGGAAGAGGAGCACGACGACGCTGGCGCCGAGGAGGCCCAGGCCGACGGTCAGCATGCCGACCATGGCGCCGGTGCGGAAGCCGATCCTCATGGCCGGGTTGCGACCCTCGAGCTGCGCCGCCGCGGCGACGCGCAGGTTGGCGCGCACGGCCAGCGACATGCCGAGGTAGCCGACCGTGGCGGAGAACCCGGCGCCGACCAGGAAGAACACGGATCGGAAGATCCGGACGGTGGTGTCGTCGGCAGGCAGGGCGAGCAGCAGGAAGAACGCCACGGCGGCGAAGATCGCCAAGGTCCGGAACTGCCGCTGCAGGTAGGCGTTCGCGCCCTCCTGGACGGCCTGGGCGATGGTCTTCATGTTGTCGGTGCCTTCACCGGCGGCAAGAACCTCCTGGCGGAACATCGCCGCCATCGCAAGCGCGCCGAGCGCGATCAGTGCGACGACGACGACCAGGACGAGGTTGCCTCCGGAGACGTCCACGACAGCGGGAGCGATCCCCGTCATGCGGTTCCTCCAAGGAGTATGGGAGTGATGCAGATCTCACGGACGGGCGGGAGTCTACGCATCCCCTCCGGTAGGTCCGCACGGAGGTGTGACCCGGAACACACGGCGTGTCTCACAGGGTGACGAAAGGCCCGCCGTCCGAGGACGACGGGCCGGTGGCCGCGAGGGCCGGGGTCAGCTGCCGGCGAGTGCCGCGTCGGCGGAGTCATGGATCACGAAGACCTTCGCGAGGCCGGTGATCCGGAAGATCTTGAGCAGCCGGTCCTGGTTGCACACCAGCTGGAGGGAGCCGTCGTGGGCACGCACCTTCTTCAGGCCGCCGACGAGGACACCGAGCCCGGTGGAGTCGAGGAACTCGACCTCCTCCATGTCGATGACGATGTCGTAGACGCCGCCGGCGACCAGCTCGGTGATCTTGTCGCGCAGCTTGGGGGCCGTGTAGACGTCGATCTCGCCCCCGACGGCAACGATGGTCTTGCCACCGGCTTCGCGCGTCGTCAGAGTCAGGTCCACCTATGTCTCCCGGTGCCGCTGGTCGGTCGCCGGTCCTGTCGCGGCGTGAACCCCGACATCCGGCCTGCACAATGAAACCACGCTCACGCCGTCACGCGCACTCAGTCGTGAACAGACGCTCGACGGGCGAGCCTCGCACAGATTACGCCCAGGTCCCAGAATCGGGTCCCACCTCCGGGGTGACCGGGCGCGTCCCGTGCCGGGGGTGCACCGGCGTGTCGGCGCCGTCGTCGACAATGGTCGGGTGACGTCGACGCTCGGTTCCCGCCCCTCCGGGGTGGCCGGCGTGGTCGAGCGGCTCGCCGCCGTCCCCGGCCGCGAGGAGCGCCTGCGCCACCTCGAGGTCCTGCCGCCCCGGACGGCCCGGCACGCGGACTGGCCGGGCTGGGCGGCCGACGACGTGGTGGCTGCGTTCCGCACCCGCGGGGTCGACCGGCCGTGGGAGCACCAGGCGGTCGCCGCGGACGCCGCCCACCACGGCCAGCACGTCGTCATGGCGACCGGGACCGCATCGGGCAAGAGCCTCGGCTACCAGCTGCCGGCGCTCTCCGCCGTGCGCGGGGCACGCGGCGCCCGGGGCCAGCGGGGCGCGACGGTGCTCTACCTGGCCCCCACCAAGGCGCTGGCGCAGGACCAGCTCGCCGGGATCACCGGCCTCGGGCTGGACCTGCGGGTGACGACCCACGACGGCGACAGCGGCCGCGAGCAGCGCGCCTGGGCGCGCGACCACGCCGAGTACGTCCTCACCAACCCCGACATGCTCCACCGGTCCCTGCTGCCGGGCCACGCCCGGTGGTCCTCGTTCCTCGGGTCGCTGCAGTACGTCGTCGTCGACGAGTGCCACCACTACCGCGGCGTGTTCGGAGCCCATGTCGCCCATGTCCTGCGCCGGCTCCGTCGGGTCTGCGCGCTCCACGGCGCCCACCCGACGTTCGTGCTCGCGTCGGCGACCGTGGCCGAGCCGGAGGTGTTCGCGCACCGGCTGACCGGGCTCGACGTCCTCGCCGTCACCGGCGACGCGTCCCCGCGCGGCCAGGTCTCGCTGATGCTCTGGGAGCCGCCGTTCACCTCCTTCACCGGCGAGAACGGCGCACCGGTACGGCGGGCGGCCTCCTCCGAGACCGCAGACCTCCTGGCCGACCTCGTCGTCGAGGACGTCCGCACGCTCGCGTTCGTGCGCTCGCGTCGGGGCGCCGAACAGGTCGCGATGACCACCGCCGAGCTGCTGGCGGAGGTCGACCCGACCCTCGCCGGCCGGGTCGCGGCTTACCGGGGCGGCTACCTCCCCGAGGAGCGACGCGCCATCGAGGACCTGCTGCGCCGCGGCGAGCTGACCGGGCTGGCCGCGACGAACGCGCTCGAGCTCGGTATCGACATCAGCGGCCTCGACGCCGTGCTGATGGCCGGCTTCCCCGGCACGCGGGCCGCTCTGTGGCAGCAGGTCGGCCGGGCGGGGCGTGGCGCCCAGGACGCGCTCGGCGTCCTCGTGGCGCGCGACGACCCGCTGGACACCTACCTGGTCAGCCACCCGGAGGCACTGCTCGGCCGCCCGGTCGAGGCCACCGTCTTCGACCCCGCCAACCCCTACGTCCTCGGGCCGCACCTGTGCGCGGCGGCACACGAGGCACCGCTCACCGAGGACGACCTGCCGATCTTCGGGCCCACCGCGCGCGAGGTGCTCGACGCCCTCACCGAGGGCGGGCTGCTGCGGCGCCGGGCCCGGGGCTGGTACTGGACCGACCGCCGGCGCGCCAGCGACCTCGCCGACATCCGGTCCACCGGCGGCGCTCCGGTGCAGCTGGTGGAGGCGGAGACCGGTCGCGTGATCGGCACCGTCGACGCCTCGAGCTCGCACAGCACCGCGCATCCCGGCGCCGTCTACGTGCACCGCGGCGAGACGTGGCTGGTGCAGTCCCTCGACCTCGAGGACCACGTCGCCGTCATCGAGCGAGCCGAGCCCGACTACTCGACCTCGGCTCGCGAGGTCACCGACATCTCGATCGTGTCCGAGCGCGAGCACGCCCGCTGGGGCGGCTGCCGGTTGTCCCTCGGCGAGGTCGACGTGACGCACCAGGTGGTGTCGTTCCTCAAGCGGCGCCAGCCCGGTGGCGAGGTGCTCGGCGAGGAGCCCCTGGACCTGCCCGAGCGCTCGCTGCGCACCACCGCGGTCTGGTGGACGGTGCCCGACGACGCCCTGGTCGAGGGAGGGATGGCCGGCCGGGACCTCCCGGGCGCGGCCCACGCCGCCGAGCACTGCTCGATCGGACTGCTGCCCCTGTTCGCCACCTGCGACCGGTGGGACATCGGTGGCGTGTCCACCGCCCTCCACCCCGACACCGGCCGGCTGACGGTGTTCGTCCACGACGGGCACCCCGGCGGGGCCGGCTTCGCCGAGCGCGGGTTCCGGGCCGCCCGGGAGTGGCTGACCGCCACCCGCGACACCATCGTGTCGTGCGCCTGCGACGAGGGCTGCCCGTCGTGCATCCAGTCGCCGAAGTGCGGCAACCAGAACAACCCGCTGGACAAGACCGGAGCGGTCGCCCTCCTCGACGTGCTGCTCGGCGGGTAGCCGCCCGGCGCCGCGGACGTTCCCCCACACCCGTGGTGTGCCCTACCCTCCGACCATGGTCGTCCTCGGATTGCTCCTCATGGGACTCGGTGCGGTCGCCGTCGTCGGCGCCCTCTTCACCGCCGACGGCACGACCGAGCTGTTCGGGCTCGACCTCAGCGCGCTGGCGATGTTCTTCGTCGGCCTCGGCGCCGGACTCGCGATCGTGTGGGGCTTCGGGTTCTCCAAGTGGGGCACCAAGCGGACGCTGCGGCAGCGCCGTGAAAGCAAGCGGCTCAACGACCTGTCCGAGAAGCTCGAGCAGCGGGACGCCGAGCGTCGTGAGGACACCGCCGAGCGCGAGGACCGCTCGCTCTGACCCGCTGACCGACCCAGCAGGTCACGCCGGACCCGCGCGCGCCCGGGCCGTCAGGTCCGCGGCCTGACCGAGCCAGTGCGGGCCGGCGACGGTCACCGCGACCGTGACCTCGCGCCCGTCGAGGACGCAGGAGTCCAGCCGCGCACCGTTGGCCGACGCGACCGCCGTCCCGGCGCCACACGGGTCGCGGCCCGACCCCACCGCGTCCGCGGCGGCGAGCGCCGCCAGGTCGGCGGCCGCCTGGGCGGACCGGTGGGCGTGCACCATCGCCGTCACCACGCCGAGCGCGGCGCCGAGCAGGAGCAGCAGGGCGAGGCACGCGACCGCGAAGACGGTCGCTCCGCCGCGCTCGTCGGGGCGGCTCACGGCGCCTGCTCCTCGCTCGCGGCGACGGCCTCGGCCGAGACGGTGGCGCCGGGCAGCCGGCTGAAGAGCCCACCCGGACCGGACACCCGGCCCACGACGACGACGGTCACCTGGTCGCCGTCGTCGTGGACGTCGACCCGGCTGCCGGGCGGCGCGACCTGCTGCCCGCGCGCCACCGCCGCTGCCTCGGCGTCCCCACGCGCCACCGCCCGAGCCGTCTCGCGGGCCGCGTCGACGGCACGCACCTGGGCGGAGCCGACAGCCAGCAGCCACACCAGCCCGATGGTGACCGCCACCAGCAGGGGCAGGACCAGGGCCAGCTCGGCGGTGGCGGCGCCGCGCTCGGACCGGCCGGCCCTGGTCGGGGGCCTCATCCGATGCCCAGCAGCCCGAGCACGTGGTCGAAGAGAGTCTTGAGCAGCTGGTCGCCGAACCCGCCGGTCAGCAGCTTGAACAGCAGGCCGGCCAGTCCGGCGCCCGCGGCCGTGCCGACGGCGTACTCGGCCGTGGTGATGCCGCGCTGGTCGCGGCGGGTGGGGCGGTGGCGAAGGGACATCGAGGACTCCTTGATCCCGGCCGCCCGATGCGGCCGACGCGCCCACCCTCGGCGATCCCGAGCCGGCGTGCCGGGCCGCCGCCCGCGGCTGTGGAGGCCCGGGTCGGGCCGCTCGCGGTGGACGTTTCCCGGGCCGCCGAGATGGACACTGCCAGGGCATGGACCCCGCCGACGACCGCCCCACGTTCCTCCTCGGCGTCGGCTGCCAGAAGGGCGGCACCGCCTGGCTGCACCGTTATCTCGCGTCGTCGCCGGAATGCGACACCGGGTTCCGCAAGGAGTACCACGTGTGGGACTGCGTGGACCTCCCCGAGATGGCGCACTTCCGCGACCGCCTGGCACGACGGGTGACCCGCGCCGCTGGCCGCCTCGGGTCGAGCACGAGCACCGACGCCGAGTCGCTGCGCCTGGCGACGTTCCTCGCCGACCCGGAGACCTACTACGACTACTTCGAGCTGCTCCTCGGACGGGGCGGGATCCGCCTGACCGGCGACGTGACACCGGCGTACGCCGGCCTCCTGCCCGAGCGGCTCGCCGCGATCCGCGACTCCTTCGACCGTCGCGGCATCCGCGTCGCACCCGTCTTCCTCGTGCGGGACCCCGCCGAGCGCATCTGGTCGGCGGTGCGCATGTACCAGCAGCGCAACCCCGCGGCCTTCAGCGGCAGCAGCGACGACCGTGTCGCCGAGGTCTTCACCCGCCCGCGCTTCGAGGCCCCGACGCGCTACGAGCGGACCATGGCCGCGGTCGAGGAGGTCTTCGGCCGGGACGGCGGCTGCTACTACGCGCTGTACGAGGAGCTGTTCGAGCCGGCCACCGTCAAGACGCTCTGCGAGTTCCTCGGGATCAGCCCCCACCTCCCCGACTTCGACCGCCGGGTCAACGCGTCGCCCAAGGAGGAGGGACGAGCCCTCCCGGGGCCGCTCGCCCAGCAGATCGCCGAGCACTACCGAGACACCTGCGAGGCCGTCGCCGAGCGGTTGGGCCGCGAGCTGGTCCTGAGCCGGTGGCCCACGGCCCGGCTGCTCGGCTGGTGACGACGGGCCGAGCCGGTCAGCCGAGGTCCAGCGCGGCGAGCAGCGCGACCACGAGCGGCACGATCCCGACCAGGAGGAACGCCGGCAGCAGGCACAGCCCCAGCGGGAGAGCCGCCTTCACCCCGACGGCCCGGGCGCGCTCCTCGGTCTCGGCGCGGGCGGCCTGAGCGAGCTCGTCGGCGAGCCGCTCGACCGAGGCGACCACCGGGCTGCCGGAGGCCTGCGCGCGTGCCAGCGCCCGGCCGAGGCGACCGAGCTCCGGGTCCGCGCCGAGTGAGTCCCAGACCTGGACCGGGTCGAGGCCGATGGACAGCCGGGCGGCGACCGCGCCGAGCCGGTCGGCCGCGGCCCCGGGCAGTGCCGCCACGACGACGGCCACGCCATCACCCGGGGCCGCGCCCGCGCGCAGGGTCGCCGCGAACAGCTCTACCGCGTGGGGCAGGTCGCGGCGGACCTCCGCCCGCCGGCGCCGGACGTCCGCCGGCTCGGCCCGACCGACCGCGACCCAGGTCACGGCGGCCACGAACACCGCCGCCACCGGCGCCACCGGACCACCGAGGAACAGGAACGCCCCGAGCCCGGCGAGCCCGCTCCAGAGCAGCCGGTGCCGGTGCAGCCAGCCCACCGGGACCGCGTCCGGCGCGTCCGGCGGGCCCACTCGCAGGGTCGGGCCGGTCGGCAGGAGCAGGGCGGCCGCGCCGGCCGCGCAGAGTGCGGGCACCCAGGGGGTCACGACCGCTCCTCCACCTCGGCGGCGATCGCCTCGATCCACCACAGGCCGGCGAGGCCGAAGCCGAGTCCGGCAGCGAGGCAGACGAGCCCGGCCGGCGTCCGGAGCAGGAAGCCCCACGGGTCGCCACCGGCGCCCGAGCCCATGAGCAGGGCGAGCACCGGCAGCACCGCCACGAGTCGGGCGGTCGCCCGGGCGGACGCCAGCTCGCCCTCGACGATCCGCCGGGTCGCAGCCGCCGATCGCAACCCCGCCGCCACCCGGTCCACGGTGACGGCCAACCCCTGACCGGTCCGGTGCGCGACCTGCCAGGCGGCCGCGACGACCCGGAGGTCCGCGGCACCCTCGACCCGCCCGCCGAGGGACCGCAGCGCGTCCGGCACGTCGGCACCCACCCGGAACGCCTCGGCCACCGGCGCCAGCACCGGCCACGCGATCGCGGCCCGGTCGAGCGCGGCACCGGGCGGCCGGCCGGACGCCAGCTCCCCGGCGACCAACTCACAGGTCTCGAGCACCCGGGAGGCGACCCGGGCCGCCTCTCGGCGCCGTCGCCGTCGACGCCAGAGCGCGAGCCCGCCGGCGGCCGCCGCGGCCAGCACGAGCACCAGGGCCCCCTGACGCGGGACGACGAGGGCCACCGCGACCACCCCTGGCGCGACCAGCGGCAGCAGCCGCACCCGGTGGGTGGTCCCGAGCCGCGGCCGCGGCGGGAGGGCGAGGAGCAGCGCGAGTGCCGTGCACGTCGCCGCGACCGTCGTCACAGGTCCAGCCGTCGGGCCAGGAGCGCGGCCGCCGGGCCGGGTGCTGCGGCCCCACGATCGTCGACGTCGAGCGCCGGCAGCATCGAGACCAGCCCGTCGGGTCGTCGCTCGGGCACTGCCACCTGGCGCAGCCGACGCACCCCGTCGGGGCCACGGGCGAGGTGCAGCACCACGTCGACCGCCGACGCAAGCTGGCTGTGCGCGGCGTCGCGGCCCAGCCCGGCCGCCAGGGCCAACGCCTCGACGCGGGCCGGGACGTCCAGCGCCGAGTTGGCGTGCAGCGTGCCGCAGCCGCCCTCGTGACCGGTGTTGAGGGCGGCGAGGAGGTCGACGACCTCGCCACCCCTGACCTCGCCCACGACGAGCCGGTCGGGCCTCATCCGCAGGGCCTGGCGGACCAGGGTGCGGACGTCGATGGCGCCGGCACCCTCGATGTTGGGCGGCCGGCCCTCCAGCGCCACGACGTGCGGATGGTCGGGCCGCAGCTCGCTGGCGTCCTCGACGACGACCAGCCGCTCCTCGGCGGCGACCCGGGAGAGCAGGGCGGCGAGCAGGGTGGTCTTGCCCGAGCCGGTGCCGCCGGAGACGAGGAAGGCCAGGCGAGCGGCGACCACGGCGGTGACGACGCGCGCGGTGTCCGCGGAGAGGGTGCCCGACGCGATCAGCTCGTCGACGGTGAAGGTGCGCGCCCGCGGGACGCGGAGCGAGACCAGGGTCCCCGGCCGGGCGAGGGGCGCCAGGACCGCGTGGAACCGGGTGCCGTCGGGCAGGCGGAGGTCGGCGTACGGCGTCGCGTCGTCGAGCCGGCGGCCGCCGAGTGCCGCCAGCCGCTGCGCGAGGCGGCGCACGGCGTCCTCGTCGGGGAACCGCACGGCGGTGGCCTCCAAGCCTGCTCCCCGGTCCAGGTAGACGTGGTCGGCGCCGTTGACCAGCACGTCGGTGACGCCCGGGGTGCGGAGCAGCGGCTCGAGCGGGCCCGCCCCGACCACGTCGCGACGCAGGGTCTCGTAGACCGCGAGCACCGCCGCGTCGCCGACCGGGCGACCGCTCTCGCGCAGCGCCTCGGCGACCCGGTGCGGGGTGAGCTCACCGGGGCTGCGCGCCAACCGGTCCCGCACGACCTCCAGGTCGTCGACGGCGCCGACGGCGCCGCCCAGGCCCGCGCGGGCGGTGCTCATGCGGCGGCCACCTGGAGGAGGGAGAGCTGGTCGAGGACCTCGGCGGCGGCCCGGCCGAGGGCGCCGCGACGCGAGCGGACCGGACCCAGCCCGAGGTCGATGGCCTCGGCGAGGCCCCGCTGGTCCGACATCCGCGCGAGCACCGGCACGCCGGTCGCGCGGGCGACCGACGCCGGGTCGACCCCGCTCCCCCGCAGCACGAGCCGCACCCGGGTGGGGTCGTGGTGGCGGGCGCAGGTGCGCACCGCGGAGGTCACCCCGGCGACCGTCGGCACCACGAGGACCAGGAGCCGGTCGCACCGGGCGGCGACCTCGTCGACGAGCGGGTCCGGCGTGCGCGGCAGGTCGACGACCACCAGGTCGTGGCCGCGGCGCGCCGCCGAGAGCACCTCGCGGACCGCGAAGGCCTGCAGGCTCCCCGGCGCCCCCGCCCGCCAGGTCAGCGCGCCGAGGCCCTCGCGCCGGGGCAGGGCCTCGCGCAGCGCCCGGGCACTGAGGCGCCCGGTGGCGTCGCACAGGCCGTCCCACCGGACCCCGTCGCGGTCCTCGAGCCCGAGGACCCGGTCGATCCCGGGCCCCAGCGGGTCCGCGTCGACCACCACCGCCCGGCCGCGCCGTGCGGCGACCTGCCCGAGCGCGCACGCGAAGGTCGTCGCCCCGGCGCCACCGCTGCCCCCGGTGACGCCCACCAGCAGGCCCTCCGCCGACGCCCCGGCACCCAAATCGCCGAGGTCGGTCAGCAGCTCGGTCAACCAGGCCTCGGACCGGGGCAGCTGGGCGACGCTCTCGGCGCCCACGGCGAGCGCCACCCGGAACAGGTCGTCGGGCACCCCGCCCCACGCCACGACGTACACGTGGCTGCGGCGCGTGGGCGAGATCCGCGCGAGGTCCTCGGCCACGTCCGCACCCACCAGGACGAGCGGCGCGGCGGTCCAGCCGCGGAGCGCGGCCCCGCCGTCGGCGGCCACGTCGGGGGTCACCCCGGCGGCAGCGGCGAGGCGGAGCAGCTCGTCGAGGAGGGCCTGGTCACGGGTGATGAGCAGCGGCGCGGTCATGGGGTCGATGCTCCCCGCGTGCGGCGACGACGGGGTCGCGATGACGAGCCCTTGTGGGCAAGGGGGTTCGACAGCCCGGGTGTGGACGGGAGGTGGGCCGCGGCCGCCTACGATGGCCCCATGGCGCACCGCCCGACCGCGGCCTTCTTCGACCTCGACAAGACGGTCATCGCGAAGTCGAGCACGCTCGCCTTCAGCCGACCGTTCCAGGCGGGCGGGCTGATCTCGCGGCGCGCGGTGCTGCGCTCGGCGTACGCCCAGTTCGTCTACCTGGTCGGCGGCGCCGACCACGACCAGATGGAGAAGATGCGGCAGTTCATGTCGCAGCTGTGCGCCGGCTGGGACGTCGCGACCGTCCGCGAGATCGTCGCGGACACCCTCCACAACATCGTCGACCCGCTGGTGTACGACGAGGCCGTCTCGCTCATCGAGGAGCACCACCTCGCGGGGCGCGACGTCGTCATCGTGTCCGCGTCCGGCGCCGAGGTCGTCGAGCCGATCGCGGAGATGCTCGGCGCCGACCACGTGATCGCCACCCGGATGGAGATCGCCGAGGGTCGCTACACCGGCGGCATCGAGTACTACGCGTTCGCCGAGGAGAAGGCCCGCGCGATCGAGGAGCTGGCGTCCCTGCGCGGCTACGACCTCGCCGCGTGCTACGCGTACAGCGACTCGGTCACCGACGTGCCCATGCTCGAGGTGGTCGGCCACGCGCACGCGGTCAACCCCGACAAGGAGCTGCGCCGGATCGCCACCGAGAACGGCTGGCCGGTCCTGGTCTTCACCAAGCCGGTCGCGCTCCGTGCGCGGGTGCCACTGCCTCCGACCGGGCCCACCCTCGCCGCGCTCGCGGTCGGCGGCGTCGTCGCGGTCGGTGGCGTGTGGTGGGCCAGCGCCCGGCGTCGCCGCCTCGACTCGTAGCAGTCCACCGGGTCGGGTCCGCCGAGCCTGTCGAGGCCGGGGACGAGTCCCGGCTAGACCTCGCTCCGCGCCCGGAAGTCAAGCCTTGAAGGTGACGCCGAACAGGCGTAGACAGGAGGCAAGAACTGAAGAGGACAGCACGTGAGCCGGGTACCCACGCGGCGATCTACCCTTCCTACAGGGCGCTTGCCGGTTCGGGAGAATCCCGCGGCAGTAGTTGATGATGCACGCCTGGTAGCCCACGGTCTCACGTGTCAGCGACGGCACCCGGAGCAACGACTCGACACACCGGGTGCCGTTCGCATGTCCGAGGGCAGCACGCGTCGACCAAGGAGGTTGAGGAGCGCCCACGACCGACGCAGGAGGTCGCGACGGCGCGTCTCGAAAACCCGGTGAGACAGACGCCGACGCCGGACCTTACTCGGCCGCCCGGCGCAGCGGGCTCGCCTCGGCGCCGGCGGCGTACGCCTCGGCCGCGTAGAGCAGCCAGGCGTGCACCCCTGCCGGACCGCCCTCGGCGTACCCCCGCAGGTTCGACTCGTACGCCGGGCGCAGCGCGAGGTGCCCGGCCTCGGGGACGATGAGCGACTTCTCGTCGACCCCGCGCGCGACCAGGACCAGGCGCTCGGCGGCGCGGGCGACGATCCCGTTGTGGGACGCGAACGGGGCCGCGGTCACCAGCTCGGCGTGCACGACGGCGGCCAGCAGCAGTGCCGGTGCCGAGGTCTCACCGGTGAGCAGGCCGCCGATCCCGCGCAGCCGCTCGGCGGCGGCCTCGTCGCGCGGCCGGCCGCGCTGCTCCTCGGGGAGCCCGGCCGCGGCCACGGCGTGGATCCGGGCCAGCGCCTGGAGCGGCGTCCGGGACAGCGCGGGCGCCAGCCCGAGCAGCTCGGTCGAGACCCGGACGGCGTCGCGGGCGACCTCGTCGCCGGCGCCCTCACGCACCTCGACCAGCGACGACGCGGAGCCCTCGAGCACGCCGCTGGCGTGCGCACCGCGCAGCAGCGAGTCGGCCGTCGTCTCCGGTGAGGTACGGCGCAGGCCGCGGTCGCGCAGCACCACGTCGATGCCGTCGCGGGCGGCGGCGTACGCCGAGGGCACTCCTTCGAGGGAGGCCAGGCGGGACAACGGGTCTGCGCTCACGGACCACACCGTATCGGCGGGTACGGTGACCCTGATGACCGATCCCTCCCGCTCCTTCGGCGGCGTCGTGGACGCCTACGACCGGGCCCGCCCGACGTACCCGCGCGAGGCCGCGGCGTGGCTGGCCGGCGAGCAGCCGACGACGGTCCTCGAGCTCGGTGCCGGCACCGGCAAGCTGACGAGCGTGCTGGTCGACCTCGGCCACGACGTGCACGCGACCGACCCCGACGAGCAGATGCTGGGCCGGCTCCAGGAGCACCTCCCGGACGTCCGCGCCTCGGTGGCCGGCGCCGAGGACATCCCCGCCCCGGACGCGTCGTACGACGTCGTGGTGGTCGCGCAGGCCTTCCACTGGTTCGACCACGACCGCGCCCTGCCGGAGATCGCGCGCGTCCTCAAGCCGGGCGGCCGGCTCGCCCTGGTCTGGAACGAGCGCGACGAGCGGATCCCGTGGGTCCGGCGCCTGGGCACCGTCATCGGCACCCAGGAGCAGCTGGCCTCCCACGAGCCGCTGGTCACCTCGCCGTTGTTCGGGTTCGTCGAGGAGCGCGAGTTCCGGCACTGGCAGGTCGTCGACCGTCGCTCGATCCAGGACCTCGCGCTGTCGCGCTCCAACGTCGCCGTGCTCGGCGAGGCGGAGCGGGCGGCGAAGCTGGCCGAGGTGCTCGCGTTCTACGACGACTACGGCCGCGGCATGGACGGCATGCAGCTGCCCCTGCGGGCGTCCTGCTTCCGCGCGACGCTCGTCGACCCACCGGCTCGCGCCGGTGACCAGGCCGACGCGGAGGACGCCGCTCCCGAGCCCGTCACCGACGACGGCTCGGACGCCGACGTGCTGCTCATCGACTTCCGCTGAGCGGCCGGGCGGGCCACGATGTCGCCCATGGCTCGCCCGTGGAGACGTCGGCACCTGGGCACGGAGGCCGACCGGGCGACGTTCCGGACGCTCCACAGCGCCTCGCTGGCCTCCCCCGCCCTGCGGACCGGGCTCAACGCCGGGAGCGCCGAGCGCAGCATCCGGCACCTCCACGCGCTGCTGGGCACGCCCGCGGTCGCCCTGACCGATCCCGCCGGGGTGCTCGCCTGGCACGGCGGCGGCCAGCACCACGAGGACCAGGCGGCCCGGCTCGCGGTCGAGACCGTCGACCGGGGCGGGACCCGGATGGTGGACCGCAGCGACCTGGGCTGTGACGTCACCGGGTGCGCCATCCGGGCGGCCATCGCCAGCCCGCTCGTGGTCGACGAGCGGGTGGTCGGGACGCTCCAGGCGTTCACGACCCACGCGACCGCCGGACTGGCGCGCGCGGTCGACGAGGTGGCCGCGTGGGTCAGCGGCCAGCTCGAGCTCGCCGAGCTCGACGCGAGCCGCACCCGGCTGATGGAGGCCGAGGTCCGTGCCCTCCGGGCCCAGATCAGCCCCCACTTCATCTACAACTCCCTCGGGGCGATCGCGAGCTTCGTGCGCACCGACCCCGACCGGGCCCGGGACCTGCTCCTCGACTTCGCGGACTTCACCCGCTACTCCTTCCGCCGGCACGGCGAGTTCACGACCCTCGCCGAGGAGCTCCGCTCGGTGGAGCGGTACCTCCTGCTCGAGCAGGCCAGGTTCGGTGACCGGCTCCAGGTGACCTTGCGGATCGCGCCCGAGGTGCTCACGGTCGCCGTACCGTTCCTCTGCATCCAGCCGCTGGTCGAGAACGCCGTGCGGCACGGGATCGAGGACGGCGAGGGCGTCGGACACATCCGGATTGTGGCGCGCGACCGGGGTCAGGAGTGCGTGATCGAGGTGGAGGACGACGGGTCGGGCGAGGAGCCGGAGCGGGTGCGGCGCGCGCTCGCCGGGGACACCGACCTGGACTCCGTGGGCCTCGGCAACGTCGACGGCCGGCTGCGCAACGCCTTCGGCGACGACTTCGGCCTGGTGGTCGAGACCGCCCCCGGAGCCGGCACCAAGGTCGTGGTGCGGGTCCCCAAGTTCGCGCCGGGGGTGCACGCGTGAGCCGGCTGCGGGTCCTGGTCGTCGACGACGAGCGTCCTGCCCTCGACGAGCTCGCCTACCTCCTGGGTCGTGACCCGCGCATCGGCGAGGTGCTCACGAGCAACTCGGCCACCGAGGGGCTGCGCCTGCTCCAGGAGCAGGACGTCGACGTCGTGTTCCTCGACATCCAGATGCCCGGGCTCACCGGGCTCGAGCTGGCCCAGGTCCTGGCCCGGTTCAAGGTGCCGCCCCCGATCGTGTTCGTCACCGCCCACGAGGGGCACGCCGTGGACGCCTTCGACCTGCGTGCCGTCGACTACGTCCTCAAGCCGGTGCGCGCGGACCGGCTGGCGGAGGCCGTGCGCCGGGTGGTCAGCGGCGGCGAGCGGTCCGCGCCCAGCATGGACGCCCAGATCCCGGTCGAGCGTGGCGGCGTCACCCGCTTCGTCAACCGCTCCGAGATCACCTACGTCGAGGCGCACGGGGACTACGCCCGGTTGCACACCGCGACGGGGGCGCACCTGGTCCGCACGCCGCTGTCGACGCTGGAGGAGGAGTGGGCGCCGGCGGGGTTCGTGCGGATCCACCGCTCGCTGCTGGTCTCGCTCGCCCACATCGACGAGATCCGGATGGACGGCGGCCGCTGCTCGGTGCGCCTGGCCGGACCCGAGCCCGTCGAGCTCGGCGTCAGCCGCCGGCACACCCGCGAGCTCCGCGACCTGCTGCTGCGCCGAGCCGGCTCGTGAGCACGCCGTGAGCGCCGAGGACCCCCCGCCACGGGTCCGGGTCACCGGACCACCACGTCGGCGTACCCCCACGGCGCGCACCCGCGACATCGACGCCGAGACCCGGCTGGGCGAGATGCTGATGGGCTCCCTGCTGCGCGCGCAGCTGCGGCTCGCCCTCGGGGTGCTGGCGGTGCTCGGCGTGACCCTGGGCCTGCTGCCGGTGCTCTTCCGGCTCGCGCCCTCCCTGGCCGGGGCCGACGTCCTGGGACTGCCGCTGGCCTGGCTGGTGCTCGGCGTGCTCGTCTACCCCTTCCTCGTGCTGCTCGGCTGGGTCTACGTCCGGCGGGCGGAGTCGAACGAGCGTGACTTCGCCGAGCTGGTCGGCGACGCCGTTCCGACCGATCCGGAGGACGACCGGTGACGCCGCTGCTCACGGACGGGTTGGACGCCGCCCCCGGCGTGGTGGCGGTCGCCCTGGTCACCGTCGCGACCCTCGCCATCGGCACGTGGGGGCTGCGCCTCTCCCGGACCACCAGCGACTTCTTCGTCGCCTCGCGCACGGTGCGTCCGGGGTTGAACGCCTCCGCGATCGGCGGGGAGTACCTCTCGGCCGCCTCGTTCCTCGGGGTCGCCGGCCTGCTGCTCACCTTCGGCGCGGACATGCTCTGGTACCCCGTCGGCTGGACCGCCGGGTACGTCGTCCTGCTCGCGCTGGTGGCGGCCCCGCTGCGGCGGTCCGGCGCCTACACGCTCCCCGACTTCGCCGAGGCCAGGTTCGCCTCCCGCCACGTCCGGGCCGCGTGCTCGCTGCTCGTGGTGGCCATCGGATGGCTCTACCTGCTCCCCCAGTTCCGGGGCGCCGGGCTCACCCTCCAGTCCGCGATCGGAGCTCCCCTCTGGGTGGGGCCCGTCATCGTCGTCCTGGTCGTCGTGGCCAACGTGACCAGCGGCGGCATGCGCAGCATCACCTTCGTCCAGGCCTTCCAGTACTGGCTCAAGCTGACGGCACTGCTGGTCCCCGCCGCAGTCCTGCTGGTGGTGTGGACCGGCGACGGCTCCCCTGCCGTGCCGACCGCCGCGACCGCGGACTGGTCGCTGCCGCTGGCCGGCACCGGCGGCCAGGGGCTCTACATCACCTACTCGCTCATCGTGGCGACCTTCTTCGGCACCATGGGGCTGCCCCACGTCGTCGTGCGCTTCTACACCAACCCCGACGGCCGCGCGGCCCGCCGCACGACGCTCGTCGTCCTCGCCCTGCTCGGCGCCTTCTACGTGCTGCCGCCGGTGTACGGCGCCCTCGGGCGCATCTACGCGCCCGAGCTGGCGGCGTCGGGACGGTCCGACGCCCTGGTGCTCGAGCTGCCCCGGCTGATGGTCCCCGGGATCGTCGGTGACCTGCTGACCGGCCTGGTGACGGCCGGCGCCTTCGCGGCGTTCCTCTCGACGTCCTCGGGGCTGGCGATCGCCGTCGCGGGGGTGCTCAGCCAGGACGTCACCAGCCGGACCTACCGCGGTCGCCGGCTGCGCGGCATCACGGCCTTCCGCGCGGCGGCGCTCGTCGCGGTGCTCGTGCCCGCGACAGCCGCCCTGCTCACCCCGGAGCTCAGCGTCGCCCGCACCGTCGGGCTCGCGTTCGCGGTCGCTGCCTCCACCTTCTGCCCGTTGCTGCTGCTCGGCATCTGGTGGCGCGGGCTCACCGCGCGCGGCGCCGTGGCCGGGCTGGCGGTCGGCGGCCTCGGCGCCGGCCTCGGCGCTGCCTGGACCCTGCTGGTCGAGCCGCGATCCGGCTGGGGGCCCGTGCTCCTCGAGCAGCCGGCGGCCTGGAGCGTGCCGGCCGCCTTCCTGACGATGGTCCTGGTCAGCCGACGCACCCGGGGGCGGGTCCCGCACCACGTCGGGCAGTTCATGGTCCGTCTGCACACCCCTGAGGCGCTCGACCTGGACCGCGGACCGGACGGCAGCCCCGACCGCTCGTCGCTCGAACTCGACCGCTGACCGACGCGCACCGTCCGTCCGTCGATCGTCCGGGACGTACCCCTCGGCCCGGCCACCCTCCCGCTCCTACGGTGACCGCCATCACATCGGTACACCCCCGGGAAGGGACGAGCACCGTGACCCACCAGACCCATCGACACGCGACGAGCCATGATCCGGTCTACGACCGGTTGGCCGCCGAGCCCGACTTCAAGGAGCTCAGGAGCCGCTACCGGGGATTCGTCTTCCCGGCCACGGTCGCCTTCCTGAGCTGGTACCTGCTGTACGTCGTCATGTCGTGCTGGGCCACCGGCTTCATGAACACCAAGATCGTCGGCAACATCAACGTCGCCCTCGTGTTCGGCCTGCTGCAGTTCGCCACGACGTTCCTGCTCGCCTGGATCTACAGCCGCTTCTCGACGGCCCGCCTGGACCCGCTGGCGCGATCCCTGAACGCGGAGTACGAGGCCGCGTTCGCCGACGAAGACGGCCGGAGGCACTGACATGAACGACTCCCACCAGCTGCTCACGACGATCCTGTTCCTCTCGGTGGTCGGCCTGACCGTCGGGATCACCTTCTGGGCCAGTCGCCAGAACTCGGGCTCGGACGACTTCTACGCGGGCGGTCGCTCGTTCTCCGCACTGCAGAACGGCCTCGCGATCGGCGGCGACTACATGTCGGCGGCGTCGTTCCTCGGGATCTCCGGCGCCATCGCGCTGTCGGGGTACGACGGGTTCCTCTACTCGATCGGCTTCCTGGTCGCCTGGCTCGTGGCCCTGCTGCTCGTGGCGGAGATGCTGCGCAACTCTGGCCGCTACACGATGGCCGACCAGCTCGCCTTCCGGATGCGGCAGACGCCCGTGCGGATGGCGGCGGCGACCTCGACGGTCGTGGTCTCGATCTTCTACCTGCTCGCGCAGATGGTCGGCGCCGGCACGCTCGTCGCCCTGCTGCTGGGCGTGGACAGCCACGCGATCAAGAACCTCACCATCCTCGGCGTGGGCCTGCTGATGATCTTCTACGTGACCGTCGGCGGCATGAAGGGCACGACCTGGGTGCAGATCGTGAAGGCCGTCCTGCTGATGGCGGGCTCGGCGCTGATCGTCGTCCTGGTGCTCGCCCACTTCAACTTCAACATCTCGGACCTGCTGGGCACCGCAGCCTCGAACACGGGCAAGGGTCAGGCCTTCCTCGAGCCGGGTCTGAAGTACGGCCTCACCACGACCAGCAAGCTCGACTTCGTGTCCCTGGCGATCGCCCTGGTCCTCGGCACCGCGGCCCTGCCGCACATCCTGATCCGCTTCTACACGGTCCCCACCTCGCGGGACGCCCGCAAGTCCGTGCTGTGGGCGATCGGGCTGATCGGCGTGTTCTACCTCTTCACCCTGGTCCTCGGCTTCGGCGCCGCCGCCATGCTGAAGGGCGACGAGGCCGCCGACGTGGCCACGAGCAAGGGCAACCTCGCGTCGCCGCTGCTCGCCCAGGAGGTCGGCGGAGGCGCCGGCTCCACCGGCGGTGCGGTGCTGCTCGCCGTGATCGCCGCCGTGGCGTTCGCGACGATCCTCGCCGTGGTCGCCGGCCTCACCCTCACGTCGTCGGCGTCCGTGGCGCACGACATCTACAACAACGTCGTGAAGAAAGGCGAGGCCACCGAGCAGCAGGAGATCCGGGTCACCCGGATCGCGGCCTTCACCATCGGGCTGATCGCGATCCTGCTCGCCATCCCGGCGCAGAACCTGAACATCGCCTTCCTGGTCGCCCTGGCCTTCGCCGTCGCCGCGTCGGCGAACCTGCCGGCGATCGTCTACAACATGTTCTGGCGGCGCTTCAACACCCGGGGGGCCGTCTGGAGCATCTACGGCGGCCTCGCGTCGTCGCTGCTGCTGGTGCTCTTCTCACCGGTGATGTCCGGCAAGGGCGTCGTCGACGGGGTGAACCAGAGCCTGCTGCCGGCCAGCATCGACATCTCCTGGTTCCCCCTCGAGAACCCCGGCATCGTGTCGATCCCGCTGGGCTTCCTGTTCGGGTTCCTGGGCACCATCAGTGCCCGCGAGACCACCGCCGAGGAGGAGTACACCGAGCTCGAGGTCCGCGCCCTCACCGGCGCCGGCGCCGAGCAGGCGGTCATCCACTGACCGCCACCCCGCGGCGAGACACCCCGACCGGCAGGCGGGTTGCCCGACCGGGCAACCCGCCTGCAACCTCGGCCGGGCACCCTTGCAGCCAGCCCGCACTGCGGGCCTAGGGTGGCGGACGTCACCCCAGGACCTGCCGAGTTCAGGAGAGATCGATCGTGAGCGAAGAGACCCTGTCGAACCTGATGCACGAGGAGCGTCGGTTCGAGCCGCCGGCCGCCATCGCGGAGGGCGCGAACCTGAAGGCCGAGGCGTACGAGCGTGCAGCGGCGGACCGTGAGGCGTTCTGGGCCGAGCAGGCCGGGCGACTGGACTGGGCCACGACCTGGGACCAGGTGCTGGACTGGTCGGACCCGCCGTTCGCGAAGTGGTTCGTGGGCGGGACGCTGAACGCGTCGTACAACTGCGTGGACCGCCACGTCGAGGCCGGGCGGGGCGACAAGGTCGCGCTGCACTGGGTCGGGGAGCCGGTCGACGACACGCGCGACATCACCTACGCCCAGCTCAAGGACGAGGTGTCCCGGGCGGCGAACGCGCTGACCGAGCTCGGCGTCCAGACCGGTGACCGGGTCGCGATCTACCTGCCGATGATCCCCGAGGCGGTCGTCGCGATGCTCGCGTGCGCCCGGATCGGCGCCCCGCACACGGTGGTGTTCGGCGGGTTCTCCGCCGACGCGCTCGCCTCGCGGCTGGTGGACTGCCAGGCGAAGGTGATCATCACCTCCGACGGCGGCTACCGCCGCGGGTCGGCCTCGGCGCTCAAGCCCGCGGTCGACGAGGCGCGCGCCAAGACCGCGGAGCAGGGCCACACCGTGGAGAAGGTCCTCGTGGTGCGCCGCACCGGCCAGGACGTCGACTGGGAGGACGGCGTCGACGTGTGGTGGCACGACGCGGTCGACGGCGCGTCGGCCGAGCACACCCCGGAGGCGTTCGACGCCGAGCACCCGCTCTACGTCATGTACACCTCGGGCACGACCGGGAAGCCGAAGGGCATCCTGCACACCACGGGCGGCTACCTGACCGGGGCGTCGTACACGCACTGGGCGGTCTTCGACCTCAAGCCCGAGACCGACGTCTACTGGTGCAGCGCGGACATCGGCTGGGTCACCGGCCACTCCTACATGGTCTACGGGCCGCTCGCCAACGGCGCCACGCAGGTGATGTACGAGGGCACCCCGGACTCCCCCGAGCGGGGCCGCTGGTGGCAGATCATCCAGGACTACAAGGTCTCGATCTTCTACACCGCCCCGACCGCGATCCGCTCGTTCATGAAGCAGGGCCGCGAGATCCCCGACCGCTACGACATGTCCTCCCTGCGGATCCTCGGGTCGGTCGGGGAGCCGATCAACCCCGAGGCCTACGTCTGGTACCGCCACGTCATCGGCGGCGACCGCACCCCGGTCGTCGACACCTGGTGGCAGACCGAGACCGGCTCGATCATGATCAGCCCGCTGCCCGGGGTCACCCACGGCAAGCCCGGTTCGGCGATGACCGCGATCCCCGGCGTCGCGGCCGAGGTCGTCAACGAGGAGGGCAAGCCCGTCCCCAACGGCTCGGGCGGCTACCTGGTCCTCACCGAGCCGTGGCCGGCGATGCTGCGCACCATCTGGGGCGACGACCAGCGGTTCAAGGACACCTACTGGTCGCGGTTCAGGCAGCAGGGCTACTACTTCGCCGGCGACGGCGCGAAGAAGGACGAGGACGGCGACATCTGGGTGCTGGGCCGCGTCGACGACGTCATGAACGTCTCCGGCCACCGGCTCTCGACCACCGAGATCGAGTCCGCCCTGGTCTCCCACCCCAAGGTCGCCGAGGCCGCGGTCGTCGGCGCCAAGGACGAGGACACCGGCCAGGCCGTCTGTGCCTTCGTCATCCTCCGCGACGAGGCCGGCGACGGCGGGGACGACATCGTGGCCGAGCTGCGCAAGCACGTCCGCAAGGAGATCGGACCGATCGCCACCCCCCGGCAGATCATGATCGTCCCCGAGCTCCCCAAGACCCGCTCCGGCAAGATCATGCGCCGCCTCCTGCGCGACGTCGCCGAGCACCGCGAGGTCGGCGACGTCACCACCCTCGCCGACTCCACCGTCATGGACCTCATCAAGGACAAGGAGGGCGCCGGCAAGGGCGAGGACTGACGCCGGCGCCCGGCACGGCGTTCGCTAGGCTGGGCCGCGGTGCGCCGGGAAGTCTGGTCGGCAGTCGCTCGCCCACCTCCTGAGGAGCACCGATGACCAGCCCCGTGTCCCGCCCACCGGACCGGCAGCGCCTCTTCCAGCGGGGATCTTTCCCCGAGTCCTCGCGCGTCGCCGAGATCCTGCGCGCCGAGACGACGGGGGGCTTGCTGCTCATCGCCGCCGCGACGGTCGCGCTGGTCTGGGCGAACACCCGGTGGTCGGCGTCCTACTACGACCTCGGGGACGTCGCCGTCGGGCCCGAGGCCCTGCACCTGCACCTCACCCTGTCGACCTGGGCGGCCGACGGGCTGCTGGCGATCTTCTTCTTCGTGGCCGGGCTCGAGCTCAAGCGCGAGTTCGTCGCCGGCGACCTCCGCAACCCGCGCCGGGCGTCCCTGCCCGTCGTGGCCGCCGTCGGCGGCATGGTGGCGCCCGCCCTGATCTACGTCGCCTGCAACCTCGGCCCGAACGGCGAGCCCGGCGGCTGGGCCATCCCCACCGCCACCGACATCGCCTTCGCGGTGGCGATCCTGGCCGTCATCAGCACCCACCTGCCGTCCGGGCTACGGACGTTCCTCCTGACCCTGGCGGTGGTCGACGACCTGCTCGCGATCACGGTCATCGCCCTCTTCTACACCGACGAGCTGCATCCCGCCTGGTTGCTGGCGGCCGCGGTCCCGGTCGTCGCCTTCGCCGTCCTCGTCCAGATGCGCGTCTGGAGCGCCTGGCTGCTGGTCCCGCTGGCCTTCATCGCCTGGACATGTGTGCACGCCTCCGGGGTCCACGCCACCGTCGCCGGCGTCGTCCTCGGCTTCACGGTGCCGGTGCTGCGCTCGGACGGCAAGGAGGGCCGCGGGCTGGCCGAGCACCTCGAGCACGTCGTACGCCCGATCTCGGCGGGGATCGCGGTACCCGTCTTCGCCTTCTTCGCCGCCGGCGTGACGATCGGCGGGTGGGACGGCCTGGTCGAGTCCCTCCGGGACCCGGTCTCGCTCGGCGTCGTCGCCGGCCTCGTCGTCGGCAAGACCGTCGGGGTGTCGGGGTCGACCTGGCTGCTGGCCCGTTTCACCCGGGCCGAGCTCGATGACGAGCTGAGCTGGGTCGACGTCATCGGCATGTCCATGCTCGCCGGCATCGGCTTCACCGTCTCGCTCCTGATCGGCGAGCTCGCCTTCGGCGACGGCTCGGCCGACGACGACCACGTCAAGGTCGCTGTCCTGGCCGGCTCCGTGGTCGCGGCGCTGCTCGCCACGGCCGTGCTCCGCTTCCGCAACCGGGTCTACCGGCGGCTGTGCGAGCTGGAGGAGCGGGACGCCGACGACGACGGCGTTCCTGACGTCTTCGAGGGGGACCGGCTCACGGATCCGTGAGCCGGCCCGGGAGCAGCTCCCCGAGGACCGCCGAGACGGTGACGACGCCGATCAGCGGAGCAGTCGAGCCGGTGCCCTCGGTGATGACCACCAGCGGGCTCCTCTCGGCCGCCATCACGGCGGCGAGCTCGACGACGGAGTCGTCCGGACCGGCCACGGGCAGCCTCGACCGGTCCTTGGGCAGCAGCTCCTGGACCGTCGTCCCCTCGAGCGCATCGCACATGTGGTCGATGAAGTCCTGATCCACCACGCCGGCCAGGTTCGGGTCGTCGCGCAGGTACCCCGGGATCAGCAGCTGCAGCACCTGGACGGCGGCGAGCACGGCGACCGGATGGTCCCGGTCGTCGACGACGATCAGGCCCGGTCTGCCTTCCTCGGTCAGGATCCGCGCCGCGCTCACGGCGTGGTCCCGCAGTCCGACCCTCGGGTAGGGCTCGACGAGCTCCCGCGCTCTCACACCGAGCACGCTACCCGCGGTGCGGCTCGGCCAGGACGGGATAGGGTCGGTGCCAGGTGTGCCGGGAAGCCTGGTCGGCGTCGTCCAGCCGACCCCAGGAGGCGCCGTGGCCATCGCAGCACTCGTCGTCTTCCTTGCTGCCTACGTCCTGCTGGCGACCGAGAAGGTGCACCGCACGAAGGTGGCGCTCGGCGGAGCGGCGGTCATGCTGCTGATCCGCGTGACAGATGCCGACCACGCGTTCTTCTCCACCACGACCGGAGTCGAGTGGAACGTCATCTTCCTGCTCCTCGGCATGATGATCATCGTCTCGGTCCTGCGACGTACCGGTGTCTTCGAGTTCGTCGCCATCTGGGCGGCCAAGCGCACCCGCGGACGGCCGTACCCGCTCATGGTCATGCTGTGCGTGCTCACGGCATGCGCCTCGGCACTGCTCGACAACGTGACCACCGTCCTGCTGGTCGCGCCCGTGACGTTCCTCGTCTGCGAGCGTCTCGGGCTCCGGCCCGCGCCGTACCTCATGGCCGAGGTGTTCGCGTCCAACATCGGCGGGACGGCGACCCTCGTCGGCGATCCCCCCAACATCATCATCGCCGCGCGCGCCGGTCTCACGTTCAACGACTTCCTGGTCCACCTCCTCCCGATCGTCGTGGTCCTGATGGTGGTCTTCTGCGTGCTGTGCCGATGGCTCTTCCGCGCCGAGTTCCACTACGACGCCGAGCGGGCGGCGTCGGTCGCGAGGCTCCAGGAGCGCGAAGCGATCACCGACCCCCTGCTCCTCGTGAAGTCGCTGGCCGTGCTCGGCGCGGTCATCGTCGCGTTCGTCCTGCACCCGGTGCTGCACTACGAGCCGTCGGTCGTCGCACTGCTCGGCGCCGGCCTGCTCATCGCGATCACCGACGTCGACACCAACGACGCGCTCCGGGACGTTGAGTGGTCGACCCTCGCCTTCTTCGCCGGGCTCTTCATCATGGTCGGCGGCCTCGTCGAGAGCGGCGTCATCGACACGGCGGCCGAGTACCTGGCAGACGCGACCGACGGTCGCCTCGGCCTGGCGACCTACGTCCTGCTCATCGGCTCGGCGGTCCTCTCCGCGATCGTGGACAACATCCCCTACGTGGCGACGATGACCCCGATCGTGGCCACGCTCGCCGCCGGACACGGGGACCGCGGCACCGTGCTGTGGTGGGCGCTGGCGCTCGGCGCCGACCTCGGCGGCAACGCGACCGCGATCGGAGCGTCGGCGAACGTGGTCGCACTCGGGCTGGCCGAGCGCGAGGGACACCCGATCGGGTTCTGGGAGTTCACCCGGTACGGACTCGTCGTCGCGACCACCACGATCCTGGTGTGCATGCCCTACCTGTGGCTGCGGTACCTGTGAGGTGGCCGGTCGGTAAGGTCGGTCCAGCAGCAACACTCCGAGGCGAAGGAAGACCATGGCGCACCAGGTGAACGAGCAGGACCCGACGATCGGACGGCTGGTCCACGACGCCTCGCGCGACATCTCCACGCTGGTGCAGAAGGAGATCCAGCTCGCGAAGTCCGAGCTGAAGGTCAGCTTCCGCGCCGGCGGCACCGGGATCGGGCTGTTCGCCGCCGCGGCGTTCGTGCTCGTGCTCGCGATCATCATGCTCTCGGTCGCGTTCGCCTACTTCATCAACTGGAACGGCGACGGCCTGGCCCTGCAGTGGGCCTTCCTCATCGTGTTCGTGGTCTACGTGCTCGTCGCCGCGCTGCTCGGGTACGTCGGCGTGCGCAAGGTCAAGCAGGTCCGCGCTCCCGAGCGGGCGATCGAGCAGGGTCGCGAGATCCCGAACGCGCTCAAGGGCAAGGCGTAGCGGGGACGCGTCAGCGGACCCGCTGATGGTGGTCGAGCGAGCCGCGCGACCGAGGCACGAGGTCGCGACCGGCGTGTCGAGACCCGGTGAGGTGCCCGCCTACCGCTATCCGGCACACCCGCCCGTCGAGACCTGGGTCGAGCTGCTCCGGCCGGCGTCCGCCGCGCTCGCGACCTGGGAGGCCGTCAGCGCGTAGCCGGTGTCGTGGTCGGTGACCGACGCGGCGAACACGACCCCGGCGACCTTGCCGTCACCCGTGACGATCGGGCCACCCGAGTTGCCGGGCAGGATCTGACCGCGCAGGGAGTAGACCTCGCGGATCACCGCGCCGTCGCCGTAGATGTTCGGGGAGCGGAGGCGCTGCTCGGCCCGGACCCGGGCCGGCTCGACGCGGTACGGCCCGTCCTGCGGGTAGCCGAGCACCGCCACTCCTCGCTGCGCCTTCACGCCCTCGTCGAACTCGAGGACCGGGAGGTCGCTGCTGTCGAAGGCGAGCACGGCGACGTCGACGTCCGGGTTGTAGTAGACGACCTCGGCCTCGACCGTGTCGTCGCCGACGACGACCTCGGGGTCGTCGATGCCCGCGACCACGTGGGCGTTCGTCATCAGCCGGTTGTCGGCGTACACGAACCCGGAGCCCTCGACGCCCCGACCGCACTCGTTGGTGCCGCGCACCTTCACGACCCCGGCCTCCGCGCGCTGCACGTCGGGGTCCTCGAGGAGCCGCTGGGGACCCGGGCCGACGTCGACGATCCGCTCCGGCGCGAACGGCTCGAGGTAGCGCGGGAAGAAGCTGGTGCCGACCACGTCGTTGAACGCCTGGAGGGCGCTGCCGGCCGACGCGGGCAGGGCGTCGTCGACCTCGGAGAGCACCGCCGAGCTGCGCACCAGCGGGGTGATGCCGCCGATCCGGGAGCCCGAGATGGCCACCCCCAGGGCCCACGCCACCAGCAGCACGGCCACCGCGCTGAGCGCGGCGCCGCCCACGGCGTCGACCGCCCGCGCCGGCTGCCAGGTGATCCGGTCGCGCAGGCGGGTGCCCGCGAACTGGAGGACCGCCTGGCCCAGCGAGGCCGAGAGGATCACGATGAACAGCGCGCCGAGCGAGACCATGAGCGAGGGGTTGGCGTCACCGAGGGCGATCGGCGCCAGCCAGACCCCGAACAGCCCGCCGAGCAGCAGCCCGCCGGTCGCGAACGCGCCCGCGATGAACCCCTGCCAGTAGCCGGACAGGGCGTAGGCGAGCACGAGGACGACGAGGAGCCAGTCGAGCAGGTTCACGCCTCACCCTCCTGGTCGCCGGTGTCGTCGGGGTCGTCCTCGAGGTCGAGCAGCCGCGACCGTCGGGGGTCAGCCTGCAGCATGTACTCCGGGAGCTCGCGGACCTGGGACTCGTCCCACGGGCGCGTCCACCCGAGGAAGTCGAACAGCCGGGCGATGATCCCGCCGGTGAACCCCCACAGGATGACGTCCTTGTCGGGGCCGATCAGGAAGCCGGGGCTGACGTAGTCGACCCGCGGGTGGCGCACCATCACCCGGTGGGCCGGGTCGAGCAGCTCGTCGATCGGCACGTGGTGGATCGCGTGCACCTCGGCCGGGCTCACGATGCTGACCCCGCTCGGCTCGCGCCACCAGCCCAGCACGGGCGTCACCGCGAAGTTGCTCGGCGGCAGCCACAGCTCGGGCAGCCGGCCGAACACCTCGACCTCGGCCGGGTCCAGTCCGACCTCCTCGCGCGCCTCGCGCAGCGCGGCCTCGACGACGCTCTCCCCCGGGTCGACCGACCCGCCGGGGAACGACACCTGGCCGGGATGGGAGCGCATGTCGTGGGCGCGCTCGGTGAGCAGCAGCTCCCCGCCGTACGCGCCCTCGCCGAAGAGCATCAGCACGGCGCCCGGCCGCGCGTCCCCGCCCGGCGGCGGGGTGAACCGGGTGAGGTCGTCGGCCGAGATGCTCGCGGCGCCGGCGCGCACCGGCTCCAGCCAGTCGGGGATCACAGGTCGGTCCCCAGGTGCTCGTCGGCCAGCTGCGCGAGCTCCTCGGCGGAGTCGACGCCGCCGGGGACGACCGTGGCGGTGCCGTCGGCGGCCACGAACACGAACGCCGGCACGAGCATCCGGGCCGGGAACGGCGCCTGCGCGTCGAGCGCGCCCTGGGTGTCTGCCACCTGCGGGTAGGTGACCCCGGACCGCGCGGCGAGCTCGATCGCCGGCCCGGTCTGGGTGTCCTGGTAGTCGATGCCGATCACCGGTACCTCGTCACCGTGGGCGCGGTAGAAGTCGGCGATCGCCGGCAGCTCCTTGCGGCACGGACCGCACCACTCGCCCCACACGTTGAGGATCAGGGGGCCGCGCAGCGTCGACAGGTCGACGTCCTCGCCGCCGCCGAGGCAGGGCAGCGTGACCGCGGGCAGCCCGCCGTCGACGGGGTCGCCGGTGCCGGGCACGCACGGCTCGATGCCCGCGTCGGCCTTCATCTGGCGCAGCTGCGGGGTGTCGACGTCGATCTTCGCCGGGCCTGGAGCCGGGACGTCGCTGCCGGTGCAGCCGCTGAGCAGCGAGAGGCCGAGGACGGTCGCTGCGGCGGCGACCAGCAGTGGTCTGGTCAAGCCCGGCCCTCGGTCTTCACCAGCTTCGCCGCCGCCACCGGATCGGTCGGGCCCTCGCCGTACGACGGGCACCAGCGCGCCACGGGGCAGGCGCCGCACGCGGGGTTGCGGGAGTGGCAGACGCGGCGCCCGTGCCAGATCAGGTGGTGGCTCAGCATCGTCCAGTCGCGCTTGGGGAACAGCGCCCCGACAGCGTGCTCGACCTTGACCGGGTCCGTCTCGGCGGTCCAGCCGAAGCGGCGCGCGAGCCGGCCGAAGTGCGTGTCGACGGTGATGCCGGGGATGCCGAAGGCGTTGCCGAGCACGACGTTCGCGGTCTTGCGACCGACGCCGGGCAGCTCGACCAGGTCGGTCAGGCGGGGCGGCACCTGGCCACCGTGCCGCTCGACGAGTGCCGCGCTCAGCTTGAGCAGCGACTCGGTCTTGGCGCGGAAGAACCCGAGCGGGCCGATGATGCCCTCGAGCGTGGCCCGGTCGGCCGCGGCCATCGCCTTCGCGTCGGGATAGGCGGCGAACAGGGTCGGCCGGACGGCGTTGACGCGCTTGTCGGTGGTCTGCGCGGACAGGACGGTGACGACGAGCAGCTGGAAGGGGTCGTCGAAGTCGAGCTCGGTCGTCGCGTCGGGGTAGGTCTGGGCCAGCACCCGGTCGATCTTCCGGGCACGACGCACCAGCGCGGTGCTGGTCTCGGCGACGACGGGGGCGGACACGCGCCCCAGCGTACGGCGGCGCGCGGACACCTCCGATTCCAGGACGGATGGCGACCCGCGCGGCCGGCTGGTTCCTGTGATCATTTCCACTGGATAGGATTCGGCCGGTAGCCCGTGATCGCGGGTCATCGCGAGGAGGATCCGTGGACAACGACGTACTTCGCCAGGCGCCGCTCTTCAGCGCGCTCGACGACGAGGCTGCCACCGCGTTGCGCGCGTCGATGGCCGAGACCAAGCTGCGCCGCAGCGAGGTGCTGTTCCACGAGGGCGACTCCGGCGACAAGCTCTACATCGTCCTCGAGGGCAAGGTGAAGCTCGGCCGCACCTCGTCCGACGGCCGCGAGAACCTGCTCGCGATCCTCGGGCCGGGCCAGATGTTCGGCGAGCTCTCGCTCTTCGACCCGGGCCCGCGCTCGGCGACGGTGACCGCCGTGACCGACGCGACCTTCGCCTCGCTCTCCCACGAGGACCTGCTGCGCTGGCTCGAGGGCCGCCCCGTCGTGGCCCGCGGCCTGCTGGCCCAGCTGGCCGGCCGGTTGCGCAAGGCCAACGACGTCGTCGCGGACCTGGTGTTCTCCGACGTGCCGGGCCGCGTGGCCAAGGCGCTGCTCGACCTCGCCGACCGCTTCGGGCGCACCGCCGACGACGGCGTGCACGTCCACCACGACCTCACCCAGGAGGAGCTCGCCCAGCTGGTCGGCGCCTCCCGCGAGACCGTGAACAAGGCCCTCGCCGACTTCGCCTCCCGCGGCTGGCTGCGCCTCGAGCCCCGCTCGGTCGTGATCATGGACGTCGACCGCCTGGCCCGCCGCGCCCGCTGATCGTCGAGTCGAGGGTTGTGACCCGTCGAGTTGAGGGTTGTGACCCGTCGAGTTGAGGGTTGTGACCCGTCGAGTTGAGGGTTGTGACCCGTCGAGTTGAGGGTTGTGACCCGTCGAGTTGAGGGTTGTGACCCGAGGGTTGTGACCCGTCGAGTTGAGGGTTGTGACCCGTCGAGTTGAGGGTTGTGACCCGTCGAGTTGAGGGTTGTGACCCGTCGAGTTGAGGGTTGTGACCCGTCGAGTTGAGGGTTGTGACCAGTTGAGGGTTGCGGTCACCACCGCCGGTTGGAGTACGCCGGGACCAGCGCCGCACGGACCCGGGCGAGCCAGCAGCTGAGCCGGTCGTCGGAGAAGTCACCGTTGCGGACCACGATCACGCTCCACCCGTGGTCGCGGAGCCACCTCCGGCGCACCCGGTCACGGTCCCGCTGCTCGGCGGTCTTCTCGTGGGCTTCCACCCCGTCGTACTCGACACACACCCGCAGGCGCGGGTAGGCGAAGTCGAGCCGGTACGTCGGCACGCCGTCGATCACGATCCAGAACTGCGGCTCTGGAAGGGGCAGGCCGGCGTCGGCGATCGCGAGGAGCACCCAGGCCTCGCGCTGCGACTCCACACGAGGGTCGAGCAGGCCGGCGAGCTCCCGCAGCTGGATGACCCCCCGACGCCTCCGGTACCGCCCGAGCTGGCGGACCACGTCCTGCTGGGTGAAGCCGTCGAGTCGCGCGAGCGCCGTCATGGCAGCGAAGCCCTCCCGTCGACGCAGGCAGCAGCCGAGGTCCAAGGCCGTGCGCAACGCGGTGGTCACCCGGACGCCGCCCAGCACGGTCACGTCTGTCGGCTGCAGGTCCCGACTGCGTCCGTCGACGCCGGCGCGGGTGGTCCGCGGACGCCACCGCAGCGCGCAGGTCTCGACCGACGGCACCCCGTCGTGCTCGGCATAGAGGTGGACGTCGACTCCGTGCAGCCACGCCGCCGTGCGGTCGATGACCACCTGGTCCGGTCGCACCACGGTGGCAACCGCCCGGGCACGAAGGTCGAGGGTGTCCGCCACGTGGGCTGAGACGAAGATCCCCCGGAGGATCGGCCTGACGTCGCCGCGGTGCAGGGCTCGGCGCAGATCTTTCGTCGACCTGCCGAGGGCAGGGAGGTGACTGCGACTGAAGGGCTCATCCGGCCAGGTCTGCTGTTCGTCCACCCGCCGACCATCCGACCGGATCGGGTGCGGGCGTGCCGCTGAGCGAGCGAGCTGTGGACGATCAACCGGCGCCAGCACGCTGTGGATGCCAACCGGCTCCGCCGGACGGTCACAACCCTCAACTCAACGGGTCACAACCCTCGACTCGACGGGTCACAACTCTTAACTCAACGGGTCACAACCCTCGACTCAACGGGAGGCGAGGTAGAGCAGCTGGGCGCGGACGGAGAGCTCGGCGGCGCCCCAGAGGGACTCGTCCACGTCGGCGTACACGACCTCGACGACCCTGCGGGGCAGGGTCTCGTCCTCGGCGAGGTCGGGCGACAGGGGGACGCCGAGCTCCACCAGCGCGCGCTCGACCTGGGCCAGCCGCTCGCGCCGGTGGGCGAGGTAGTAGTCGAGGACACCGAGGGCGTTGTCGAGCACCGGGCCGTGCGCCGGCCAGAGCGTGCGGACCTCGCCGGAGGCGGCCAGCGCGCGCATCCGCGCGATCGAGTCGAAGTACGGCGCCAGCTGACCGTCGGGGTGGGCGACGACGGTCGTGCCGCGACCGAGCACCATGTCGCCGGTGAGCATCGCGCCGTCGCCCGGCAGCACCAGCGAGACCGAGTCGGCCGTGTGCCCCGGGGTGGTGAGCACCCGGACCGTCAGGCCGTCGACCTCGATCTCCTCACCGTCGACCAGCGGGTCGGCGTCCACGCACAGCGACGGCTCCAGCGCCCGGACCGCGCAGCCCTTGCGGTGCGCGAGCTCGGCGGCGACCTCGGCGTGGTCGAAGTGGTGGTGCGTCAGCAGGACCAGCGCGACGTCGCCGAGCTCGCTCGTCAGCCGCTCGAGGTGACCGTCCTCGGCCGGTCCCGGGTCGACGACGACCAGGCCCGACGCACCCGGCTCCTGGAGGACCCAGGTGTTCGTCCCGTCGAGGGTCATGATCCCGGGGTTGGGCGCGAGCAGGCAGCGGCCGCGCTCGCCGAAGGCACCGCCGGCCCACCCGCTCACGCGCGCCGCCGCTCGGCCACCAGCGACCGCAGCCGGTCGGGCATCGACAGCGTCCAGCCGTCCCCCAGCGGCTCGACCGTGGGGCAGAACATCTCCGGCGACCGCGAGGCGGCGACGGCGAGCACCTCCTCCGGCGAGGACAGCGCGCCCACCTCCATCGAGGTGAGGTACGTCGGCGGCATCAGCGCGAGCTCGCCGGCATCGGCCTGCTCGGCGGCGACGCGGGCCGGCAACCAGGTCACCGAGGACGACTCCGTCGACACGTCGCGCGTCACCTGCCCCTCGGGCAGCAGGGCCACGAAGAACCAGGTCCGGTAGCGCTTGGGCTCGAACACCGGGGTCAGCCACGCGTCCCACACGCCGAGCAGGTCGGTGCGCAGCACCAGCCCGCGCCGGGTGAGGAACTCGGTCATCGACAGGTCACGCGACTCCAGGGCGACCCGGTCGGCCTCCCAGTCCGCGCCGGTGGTGTCGGCGACGACCGAGGTCGTCGACGTGCCCGCGAGGAGCACGCCGGACTCCTCGAACGTCTCGCGCACGGCGGCGCCGACGAGCGCCCGCGCGGTCTCCTCGTCGCAGCGGAGCCGCTCGGCCCACTCCGCCGGCGACGGGCCGGCCCAGCCGACGGCGACGTCGAAGTCCCGGGGGTCGACCCCGCCCCCGGGGTAGACGCACATGCCGCCGGCGAAGTCCATCGTCACGTGCCGGCGCAGGTAGTAGACCTCGGGCCCCTCGGCCGAGGGGCGCATGAGGATCACCGTGGCCGCGTTGCGCGGCTCTGCCGGCTCCTGCCGACCGTCCTCGAACTCGCGCGCGAGCTCGACCAGGCCCTCCGGCAGCGGGACCGGCGGGAGCGGGATCCTCACCGCGCGGACCTCACGGGGCGACCCGGACGACGATCTCCACCTCCACCGGGGCGTCCAGGGGCAGCACCGGGACGCCGACCGCCGAGCGGGCGTGCACGCCGGCGTCGCCGAAGACCTGGCCGAAGAGCTCCGACGCACCGTTCGCGACGCCGGGCTGCCCGGTGAAGTCGGGGGTCGAGGCCACGAAGGCCACGACCTTGACGACCTGGGCGACGCGGTCGAGGTCGCCGACCATCGACTTCACGGCGGCGATCGCGTTGAGCGCGCACTGCTGGGCGCAGGCGACGGCCTCGTCGACGCTCACCTCGCCACCGACCTTGCCGGTGACCATCAGCTCGCCGTTCTTCATCGGCAGCTGGCCGGAGGTGAAGACGTGGTCGCCGGAGACGACCGCCGGGACGTACGCCGCCACCGGCTTGGCCACCTCGGGGACCGCGAGCCCGAGCTCGGCGAGCCGGTCCTCGACCCGGCTCACTGGACGGGCCGCTTGAAGTAGCCGACGAGGTTCTCGGGGTTCATCCCGGGAGCCACCTGCACCAGCTCCCACCCGTCGGCCCCGAAGTTGTCGAGGATCTGCTTGGCCGCGTGCGTCAGGATCGGCGCGGTCAGGTACTCCCACTTGGTCATGCCCGGCACCCTACTCGGACGCCTCCGGCCGGATGAAGGCGCAGAACTCGTTGCCCTCCGGGTCCGCCAGGACCGTCCACTTGATGTCGTCGTCGGGCTCGCGCAGCACGGTGGCGCCGTGCTCGACGAGGAGGCGCACGTCGTCGGTGTCGACGTCCCAGTGGATCCGGTTCTTCACGGTCTTGGGCTCGGACACCTGCTGGAACACCAGGTACTCGAACGGGGCACCCGGGATCGCCTCGACGGCGTCACCGTCCTCGTGGAGCCGCCCGCCGATCGCCTCGGCCCACCACGCCGCCACGCGCTGCGGGTCCTGGGCGTCCACGACGATCTCGTAGAGCCGCTCCTCCGGGACCTGCTCGCGCTCGAAGACGCACAGCTCGCCGCCCTCGGGGTCGCGCAGCACCTTCCACCGGAACGAGGTGACGTCCTCCGGCGTGGCGCCCAGTGCCAGCGCGTCGTCCGCGGCCGCGGCGTGCACGTCGAGGTGCACGCGCTGCTTCACGGTGACCGGCTCGGGCACCTGGTTCATCCAGATCCGGTGGTGCGGCGTCGGGCCGGTCAGGTAGACGTACCCGTCCGACCGGTCGTGCAGCTCCCTCCCGAGCAGGTCGGCCCAGAACGGGCCGAGCAGGTGGGGGTCGACGGCGTCGATGCAGAGGTCCTTCCAGGAAGCGATCACCCGCACATGCTGTCTGGTGCGGCCGCGTTCGCCAACCCGAATTGACCTCAACCTGACTTGAACTCCTACCGTCTCCTCGTGACCGTCACCGCCCCGATCCCGCCGCGCACCCGGCTGCTCTCGCCGGCGTACGCCGCGACGACGATCGGCATGTTCGCGCTCTGCGCCTCCGTGGCGTTCGAGGCGACCGCGGTCACCACGGTCATGCCCACGGTCGCGGACCGGCTCGACGGGGTCGGCCTCTACGCGCTCTCCTTCGCCGCCCCGCTGGCGAGCGGGGTGGTCGGCATGGTGGCGTCGGGCGCGTGGAGCGACCGGCGCGGCCCGGTCGCTCCGCTCACGGTGGCCCTGGCGCTCTTCGCCTTCGGCCTCGTCGTCTGCGGCACCGCTCCGTCGATGGAGGTCCTGGTGGCGGGGCGGGTCCTCCAGGGCCTCGGCGGCGGCGCCCTCACCGTCGGCCTGTACGTCGTCGTCGGGCTGGTCTTCCCGGCCACCCTCCAGCCCGCGGTGTTCGCGAGCTTCGCCGCGGCCTGGGTGCTGCCCTCCCTGTTCGGCCCCGCCCTCGCGGCGTACGTCGCCCACGCGCTCGGCTGGCGGTGGGTGTTCCTCGGCGCGGTGGTCCTCGTGGTCGCCGCGGCGGCCCTGGTCGCGCCCGCGCTGCGCCACCTGGCCCCACCGACCGGCGGCGCACCCGCGCCCCGCGGGCGGATGGCCTGGGCCGTCGTCGCGGCGGCCGCCGTGCTGGCCCTCGGCTCGGTGCCGCTCGCTGTGGTGGTCGTGCTGCTGGCCCTCAGCCGCCTGGTCCCGGCCGGCACCCTGACCGGCCGGCGCGGCCTGCCCGCCGTGATCGGCACCCGTGGGCTGATGAGCGCGGCGTTCTTCTGCTCCGAGGCCTACATCGTCTTCGTCCTCCAGGAGCGCTGGGGCCTCTCGCCGGGCACGGCCGGCCTCGCGCTCACCGCGGTCGGCGTCACGTGGGCGACCGCCAGCCAGGTGCAGTCCCGCCTCGGCGAGCGGGTCTCGGACGTGGCCGCCATGCGCTGGGGCAGCGCGCTGCTCCTGCTCGGCACCGCCGGCTTCGCGCTGGCGGTGTGGTCCCACCCGGTCTGGCCGCTGGTGATGGCGTCGTACGTCGTCAGCGGCGCCGGCATGGGCTTCGGCTACCCCCGTACCAGCGTGGCGATGCTCGCGGCGTCCGACGACGCCGACCGCGGCTTCAACTCCTCGGCGCTCTCGATCGCCGACTCGCTCGGGGCGGCGCTCGCCCTGGCGGTCGCGGGCGTCGTCTTCGCCGCCGCCGAGCGCGCGGACGCCGACCCGTTCGTCGCGGTCACCGTGCTCGCGACCGTCGTGGCGGCGCTCGGCCTCCTGGTCGCGGCGCGCACGGAGCGCCCCGGCGGCTACCGCACCACGTCGTAGGTCGTGTGCACCGCCCACTCGGCGGGGTGCACCGAGCGGATCCGCAGGTCGACGTCCTGGTCGAACCCCTCGAAGAGCCGCTTGCCGGCGCCCAGGACCACCGGGGCGGTCGAGATCACCAGCTCGTCGACGACGCCGGCGCGCAGACCCTGACGGATCAGGTCGGCACCGCCGCTGAGCGCGACGTCCTTGCCTCCGGCCACCTCACGAGCGCAGGCGAGGGCGTGGTCGAAGCCCTCCACGAAGTGGAAGCCGGTGGCCGGGTCGGGCTGGTCGTCGAGCCGGTGGGTCAGCACCACGAGCGTGCCGGGGAACGGGTTCGTGCCGCCCCAGGCGCCGGCCGCGTCGTACATCCCGCGGCCGACGACGCCGCCGCCGATCCGCTCGACCAGCGGGTCGTAGAACGCCCGGTCGGCCTCGCTCATCGCGAACGAGTGCTCCCCCTCGTAGGTCCACGGGCCGCCCATCACCCAGTAGTGCAGCCGCTCACCGCCCCGGCCCAGGCCCTGCCCGGGACCGTCGCCGGGCCCGGTGACGTACCCGTCCACGGACGTGGTGATCGTGGCGATGACCCTGCCAGTGACGACCCTGCTCATGGCGTCCTCCTCGAGACGTGCCGACCGGTGTCAGCAGCTAGGACCGGTACGGCGGCCGCGACTCATCGGCCGCCGGACAGCCCGGCCAGCCACTCGTCGAACGTCACCCGGCCGCGCGGACCGGCACCGGTCGGCGTCAGCGCCCCCGAGCGCATCGCCCTGCCGGCCCGACCCGGCACCCGCACCGGCACCACCCGGCGCCCGAGGTCCCGCGCGCGGGACACCCGACGGGCGAGGTCGACCACCTGGTGCACCTCGGGGCCGGCGAGGTCCGGCGCCCGGCCGACCGGGCCGGCCTCGGCGCGGGCGACCAGCGCCTGGGCCACCTCGCGGGCGGCGACCGGCTGGCTGAGCATCCGCGGGACCAGGGAGAACCGGCCGACGGTCGCGAAGTGCAGCACCTGGAGGGCGAACTCGTGGAACTGGGTGGCGCGCAGCACCGACCACGGCACCGGCGGCTGCCGGGTCCCCTGCTCGGCGAGCAGCCGTTCCTGGAGCCGCTTCCCCGCGTAGTAGCCGGTGTCCACGTCGTCGATCCCGACGATGGAGAGCGCGACGTGGTGGCCGACGCCGGCCTCCGACCCGGCCGCGAGCAGGGCCCGGGTGACGGATCCGAAGAACGCCTCGGCCTCGCTCCGCTTCTGGGTCCCGCGGTTGGTGACGTCGACGACGGCGTCCACCCCGGTCAGGCGGTCCGCCAGGCCGGCGCCGGTCGTCAGGTCGACGCCCTCGGAGCGAGCCAGCACGACCACCTCGTGGCCGCGCTCGCGGGCCGCCTCGACGACGAGCCGACCGACCAGCCCGGTGCCTCCGGCGACGGCGGTCCGCATCAGCGTGTGAGGGCCGGCTCGGTCTTCTCGCGGACCTCGTCCTCGGTGACGCCGGGGGCGAGCTCGACCAGCCTCAGGCCGCCGCCCTCGGATGCGGGGATGACGTCGAGGACGCAGAGGTCGGTGATGATCCGCTGCACGACCCCGCGGCCGGTGTAGGGCAGCGAGCACTCCTCGACCACCTTGTAGGAGCCGTCGCGGGCGACGTGCTCCATCAGCACGATCACCTTCTTCGCGCCGTGGACCAGGTCCATCGCGCCGCCCATGCCCTTGACCATCTTCCCCGGGATCATCCAGTTCGCGATGTCACCGGTCTTCGAGACCTGCATCGCGCCCAGGATCGCGGCGTCGATCTTGCCGCCGCGGATCATCCCGAAGGACGTCGCGGAGTCGAAGAACGACGCACCGCGGCGCAGCGTGACGGTCTCCTTGCCGGCGTTGATCAGGTCCGGGTCCTCCTCGCCGTCGACCGGGTAGGCACCCACGCCGAGGATCCCGTTCTCCGACTGCAGCACCAGCTCCACGTCGTCGCCGACGTAGTTCGGCACCAGTGTCGGCAGCCCGATCCCGAGGTTCACGTACGACCCGTCGTGCAGCTCCGCGGCGGCCCGGGCCGCCATCTCCTCACGCGACCACGCCATCTCAGGCACCTTCCTTCGGACGCACGGTCCGCTTCTCGATCCGCTTGTCCGCCGCCTGCTCGGGGGTCAGCGGCACCACCCGCTGCACGAACACCCCCGGCGTGTGCACCTCGTTGGGGTCCAGCTCGCCCGGCTCGACCAGCTCCTCGACCTCCGCGACCGTCAGCCGCCCGCACATCGCCGCGAGCGGGTTGAAGTTGCGCGCCGAGTCCCGGTAGACGAGGTTGCCGTGCCGGTCGCCCTTCCAGGCCCGCACCAGCCCGAAGTCGGCCACGATCGCGTGCTCGAGCACGAACTCCTTCTCGACCATCCCCCCGTCGGGCCCCGGGGTCGAGAAGACCTGCGTCTGCTTCGGCGGGGAGGAGACCACCACGTTGCCGGCGTCGTCGTAGCGCCACGGCAGCCCGCCGTCGGCGACCTGGGTGCCGACCCCGGTCGCGGTGAAGAACGCCGGGATCCCGCTGCCCCCGGCCCGCATCCGCTCGGCCAGCGTGCCCTGCGGGGTCAGCTCGACCTCCAGCTCACCGGAGAGGTACTGCCGCGCGAACTCCTTGTTCTCCCCCACGTAGGAGGAGATCATCCGCCGGATCCGCTTCTGCCCCAGCAGCAGGCCCAGGCCCCAGTCGTCGACGCCGCAGTTGTTCGACACCGCCTCCAGGTCCGTCGTGCCCGCCTCCAGCAGCGCCGCGATCAGCACCGACGGGATGCCGCACAGCCCGAATCCGCCCACCGACAGCGTCGCGCCGTCGGGGATGTCCGCGACCGCCTCGGCGGCCGAGCTCACCACCTTGTCCATGCCTCGATCCAAGACCGCCCGGCGGGAACCGGTCAACGCCCGACCACCCAGCAGACGCAGATCACTCACCAGGCGGACGCTGGTCTGCGGTAGCGTCCACTGGATGGACACCCCGGGCGACGTCGTCGGGCGGGTCGGGGCCGTCCTCCGCGCGGTCTCCGCCCGCGAGCCCGGCGGCGCGACGACCTCCGACGTGGCCCGGGGAGCCGGGCTCGCCCGGCCCACCGCCCACCGCCTGCTGAGCTCCCTGCTCCGGGAGGGGCTGATCGACCGGACCGCCGACGGCCGCTGGCTGCTCGGCCCGGAGCTCTACCTCCTCGGCACCGCCGCCACGAGCCGGTACGACGTCACCGAGCTCGCCCAGCCGTTCGTCCGCCAGCTCTCGCTGGCGACCGGCGAGAGCGCGTTCTTCTCCGCCCGGCGCGGCGACGAGACGGTCTGCCTGGTCCGCGAGGACGGCAGCTTCCCGATCCGCTCGCACGTCCTGCACGAGGGCATCCGGTTCCCGCTCGGGGTCGCGTCGGCTGGGATGGCCGTCCTCGCCTACCTCACCGACGCCGAGGTCGACGCCTACCTCGCCCGCACCGACCTCGTCCCGGCCTACGGCGAGCGGCACGCCGCCGAGGCGGTGCGCGCCCGCGTCGCGCAGACCCGGGCCGACGGGTTCGCGCTCAACCCCGGACTGCTCGTGGAGGGCAGCTGGGGCATGGGGGCGGCGGTCTTCGACGCCGACGAGCGGCCGCAGTGGGCGCTGAGCCTGACCGGGATCGAGCAGCGGTTCACCGCCCCCCGCCGCCGTGACCTCGGCCCGCTGCTCCTGCGCACCGCCCACGAGCTGACGACGTCACTACGGCGGCGATGACCGGCCCCATACGCTGTCGTCATGACGGAGCCCGCTGACTGGTCGCGCCTGCGGCTGCACATCGTCACCGGCAAGGGCGGCACGGGGAAGTCGACCGTCGCCGCCGCCCTCGCGCTCGGGCTCGCCTCCCAGGGCCAGCAGGTGCTGCTCTGCGAGGTCGAGGGACGGCAGGGCATCGCCCGGATGTTCGACGTCGACCCCCTGCCGTACGCCGAGCGCCGGATCGCCACCGGCCTGCGCCACGACGGTCTCCGGCCGGGTGCCGTGCACGCGCTGCACATCGACCCCGAGTCGGCGCTGCTGGAGTACCTCTCGATGTACTACAAGCTCGGCCGCGCCGGCCGGGCGCTGGACCGCTTCGGCGTCATCGAGTTCGCGACCACGATCGCGCCCGGCGTACGCGACGTCCTGCTGACCGGCAAGGTCTTCGAGGCGGTGCAGCGCAACAGCCGCAACAAGAACGCGACCCGGTACGACGCCGTCGTGCTCGACGCGCCGCCGACCGGGCGGATCGCGCAGTTCCTCAACGTCAACGACGAGCTCGCCGGGCTCGCGAAGGTCGGCCCCATCCGCAGCCAGGCCGACACCGTGATGACGCTGTTCCGGTCGCCACGCACGGCCGTGCACCTGGTGACGGTGCTGGAGGAGATGCCGGTGCAGGAGACCGCGGACGGCATCGCCGAGCTGCGGAGCGCCCGGCTCCCGGTCGGAGCCGTCATCGTCAACCAGGTCCGCCCGCGCGACGTCTCCCCCGCCGACCTGGACGCCGCCCGCGAGGACCGGCTCGACGACGCCCGGATCGCCGCCGACCTCCGCAGCGCCGGCATCGACCCGGGGGCGGGCCTGGTCGAGGGGCTGGTCTCCGAGGCCCGCGACCACGCCGAGCGCCGGGCCCTCGAGGACGACCAGCGCGCCGTCGTCGCCGAGCTCGGCCGGCCGACCTACGAGCTGCCGCGGCTCGCCGGCGGCGTCGACCTGGGCGGGCTCTACGAGCTGGCCGCCATCCTCAAGAAGGAAGGTCTTGCGTGAACACCCCCATGAGCACCTCCACCTTCCGCACGACCTCCCGGCCCCGCGTCGGCCCGCTGGCGACCAGCCCCGGTCCGGCGCCGTCGCTGGACGTCGACGCGCTGATCGACGACCGCAGCACCGGCATCATCGTGTGCTGCGGCTCCGGCGGGGTGGGGAAGACGACCACGTCCGCCGCCCTGGCGCTGCGCGCCGCCGAGCGGGGCCGCAAGGTCGTCGTGCTCACCATCGACCCGGCCCGGCGGCTGGCCCAGTCGATGGGCATCGAGCGTCTCGACAACACCCCCCGGCCGGTGACCGGGCTGCGCACCAACGTCAAGGGCAGCCGGCGGGGCGGCAGCCTCGACGCGATGATGCTCGACATGAAGCGCACCTTCGACGAGGTGGTCGAGAGCCAGGCGGCCCCGGGGAAGGCCCGCCAGATCCTGGACAACCCGTTCTACATCGCGCTCTCGAGCTCCTTCGCCGGCACCCAGGAGTACATGGCGATGGAGAAGCTCGGCCAGATCCACGCCGACGCGCAGGCGCAGGGGACCTACGACCTGATCGTCGTCGACACCCCGCCCTCGCGCTCGGCGCTGGACTTCCTCGACGCGCCCGAGCGGCTGTCGAGCTTCCTCGACGGCCGGTTCATCCGGCTGCTGCTGACGCCCGCCCGTGGTCCGGCCCGGATGATGACCGCCGGCCTGGGACTGGTCACCAGCGCGCTCAACAAGATCCTGGGCACCCAGGTGCTGCGGGACATGCAGACCTTCGTGTCCGCCTTCGACACCCTCTTCGGCGGGTTCCGGCAGCGCGCCCAGAAGACCTTCGAGCTGCTCCAGGCCGACAAGACGGCGTTCCTCGTCGTCGCGGCGCCGGAGCCGGACGCGCTGCGCGAGGCGGCGTACTTCGTCGAGCGGCTCGGCGAGGACGACATGCCGCTCGCGGGGCTGATCGTGAACCGGGCCAGCCCGGTGCCCGCCGGCACCCTCTCGGCGGACGAGGCGATGGCCGCGTCCGTCCGCCTGCGGACCGCGGACCCCACCTCGCTGACCGCGGGGCTGCTGCGGCTGCACGCCGACCAGACGCGCGTCGTCGAGCGGGAGGCGCTGCTGCGCTCCCGGTTCGCCGCGGCGCACCCGCAGGTGCCCACCGCGGTGGTCCCAGCGCTGCCCGGCGACGTGCACGACCTCGCCGGCCTGCGCCGGATCGGTGAGCTGCTGGCCCAGGGCTGACGTCGGTCCGCTGACGCGTCCCTGCTAGACCGGGACGGTCTTGGCGGTCTGGTCGCGGGCGGCCTCGAGGACCGCGCGCCAGGAGGCGTTCGGGCGGCGACGCAGGAGCGCACGACGCTCGCGCTCGGTCATGCCGCCCCAGACCCCCCACTCGATCTGGTTGTCGAGGGCTTCGGCGAGGCACTCGGTGCGTACCGGGCACCCGGCGCACAGCTGCTTGGCCTTGTTCTGCTCCGCCCCGCGCACGAACAGCTGGTCCGGATGCGCTTCGCGGCACGCGGCCGCAGGCGCCCAATCATCAACCCACATGAGATGTCCCCACATCCGTCCGAGATAGGCGGCGTCCCCATGACGCCTACCCGGGATGACTCCCCTCACCTACGAAGGTAAAGACCCCTCACCCCGGGGGGCAGACACAACCGGCCCAATCCGCATAGCCCGAAATGACTAGTCCGTCCGTGCCATCTGGAACCGGGTGACGTCGATCACGGCACGCCCCGGCGCCCGCGGGGGCCCGCGGACTTGGGCCCGGGTGGGTGTGCTCCCGTACTCTGGACGGCATGTCACGCCCGCGCAGCGACCGCCCCTCCGCCGCTCGCGTGGCCTCCCACCTGGGGGTGATGATCACCGTAGCGGCCGTGATGGGCGTCGTGGTGGCCGGACTGGTCATCCCGTTCGCCGGCGTCCTCGGCGTCGGTGCCCGCCACGTGGCCGCGGCGATGGACAACCTGCCGGCCGAGCTCGAGACCGACCCGCTGCCGCAGAAGACCAAGGTCCTCGACGCCGACGGCAACGTGATCGCCACCCTCTACGACGAGAACCGGGTCAACGTCTCGCTGGACCAGGTCTCGCGCACCATGGTCAAGTCGATCATCGCGATCGAGGACTACCGCTTCTACCAGCACGGCGCCCTCGACCTGAAGGGCACGCTCCGCGCGCTCGTCACCAACCAGGCCAACAACGGCGTGGTCCAGGGCGGCTCGTCGATCACCCAGCAGATGGTCAAGATGACCCTGCTGACCCAGGCCGACACCAAGGCCGAGCGCGCGGCGGCGACCGACGACACCTACGCCCGCAAGCTGCGCGAGCTCCGCTACGCCATCGCCTTCGAGCAGCAGCACTCCAAGGACTGGATCCTCGAGCGCTACCTCAACATCGCCTACTTCGGTGACGGCACCTACGGCATCCAGTCCGCCGCCCGGCACTACTTCAACACCAACGCCAAGAACCTCGACCTGCGGCAGTCGGCGATGCTGGCCGGGCTCGTGAAGAACCCGACCGGCTACGACCCCACGAACTCCCCCGACGCCGCGCTCGAGCGTCGCAACGTCGTCCTGGACCGGATGGCCCAGCTCAACGTGATCAGCCACGCCAAGGCCGAGCAGACCAAGAAGATGAAGCTGGGCCTGCACGTCGTCCCGGCGAAGAACGGCTGCCTGAACTCGCGGGCGCCGTTCTTCTGCGACTACGCCATCAACTGGCTGCTGCACGACCCGCGGCTCGGCGAGACGGTCGAGGAGCGCAAGAAGACGCTCAAGTCCGGTGGCCTGATCATCCACACGACGCTGAACATGGCCGACCAGGCCGCGGCCGACCAGGCCGTGCGCGACCACGTCGCACAACGGGACCAGGCCGTCGGGGCGCTCGCGATGGTCGAGCCCGGCACCGGCGCGGTGCGTGCCCTGGCGCAGTCCCGGCCGATGGGCCGGGAGGAGGCGGACGGCCAGACCTTCCTGAACTACACCGTCCCGACGGAGTACGGCGACTCGGCCGGGTTCCAGGCCGGCTCCACGTTCAAGCCCTTCGTGCTGGCGGCCGCGGTCAACGAGGGCGTGCCGCTGAGCACCACCTTCAACGCACCGCAGACCATGACGCTCGACCAGAGCGAGTTCGCCAACTGCCCCGACGCCGGCAACTTCGCCGGTGAGTGGACCGTGTCGAGCTCCACCTCGTCGGGCCCGATGGACGTCTACCGGGGCACCCGGGAGTCGGTGAACACCTTCTACGCGATGCTCGAGCGGGTCACCGGCGTGTGCAAGCCGTTCGAGATCGCACGCAAGCTCGGGGTCCAGCTGACCGACCCGGCCGGCGACTCGCACGGCTACGGCGCCGAGCGGGTCCCGACGTTCACCCTCGGCATCGCCAACGCCAGCCCGTTGGAGATGGCCGAGGCCTACGCGACGTTCGGCGCTCGCGGCCTGCACTGCGACTCCCACCCGGTCACGTCGATCGACGACGCCAAGGGCACCGAGATCCGCACCTACGAGAACAGCTGCCAGCAGGCGCTCCCGCAGTCCACCGCCGACGCCGTGAACGACGTGCTGCGGGGGGTCCAGGAGCCGGGCGGCTTCGGCTACGACCTCGGTGGGACCGGGCTGAGCGTCCCGTCGGCCGGCAAGACCGGCACCACCCAGGACGGCAAGGCCGTGTGGTTCGTGGGCTACACCCCCCAGATCGCTACCGCCGCCATGATCGCCGGTGCCAGCAAGGACGGGCAGCGGCCGATCCCGCTGGCCGGCCAGACCATCCACGGCACCTACATCTACTCGGTGACCGGCTCCGGCTTCGCCGGCCCGATGTGGGCCGAGGCGATGCACGTGGTCGACGACAACCTCAAGTACGAGGACTTCACCGCGCCGTCAGCCCAGGCGGTCGAGGGCATCCCGACCACGCTCCCCAGCGTCTCGGGCATGTCGCTCTCCGAGGCGATGAGCACCCTGACGTCGGCCGGCTTCAAGCCGATCAACGGCGGCACGGTGAACTCGACCTACGCGGCCGGGACCGTCGCCTACACCTCGCCGTCGGGCGGCTCGTCGGTGCCCTCGGGCTCGGTGATCACCGTCTACGAGTCCAACGGCATCGCCCCGGCTCCCCCGCCGTCGCCGGGCGGTAACGGCGGTGGCAACGGCGGTGGCGGCGGCCACGGCGGTGGCCACGGTGGCGGCCGGCGCTGACGACGCCCGCTGACCCGCCTGCCGCGACCGGACGACCGGAGGCTCAGGCCCCGAGCTGCCGACGTACCTCGGCCGCGACGGCACCACCGTCCGCGCGCCCGCGGACCTGAGGCTGGACCATGCCCATCACCTTGCCCATCGCCCGCATGCCCTCGGCGGCGGCACCGGTCTGGGCGATCGCCGAGGTGACGAGGTCGGCGACCTCCTGGTCGGTCAGCTGCGCCGGCAGGTACTCGGCGATCACCTCGGCCTCGGCGGCCTCCTTCGCGGCCATCTCGGTGCGGCCACCGTCGGTGAACGCCGTGACCGCCTCGCGGCGCTTCTTCGCCTCGCTGGAGAGCACCCCGATGATGTCGTCGTCGCTCAGCTCGCGGGCGGACTTGCCGGCGACCTCGGCGTTGGTGATCGCCGTGAGCACCATGCGGAGGGTCGACGAGCGCACCTCGTCGCGGCTCTTCATCGCGGTGGTGAGGTCGGCGCGCAGACGGTCCTTGAGGTCGCTCATGGTTGCCATTGTGCCCGGTGTGGCAGCCTTGCGCGGGTGAGCTCCCCGACCCCCGCACAGCGCGCTCTCCTCGGTGTCGCGACAGCCGGGGCGGTCACCGGCGCCGCCCTGACGGCCTACGCGGCGGCCGAGGCCCGGGCCTACACGCTGCGCCGCGTCACCGTGCCGGTCCTGCCCGCCGGGAGCCCGGACCTGCGGGTGCTGCACCTCAGCGACGTGCACATGACGCCGGGCCAGCGGCGAAAGCAGGCGTGGCTGCGCGGGCTCGCCGGCCTCCGCCCGGACCTGGTCGTCGACACCGGCGACAACATCGCGCACCGGGACTCGGTGCCGGTGGTGCTGGAGGCCTACGGCGAGCTCCTCGACGCCCCGGGCGTGTTCGTGTTCGGCTCCAACGACTACTACTCGCCCACGCTGCGCAACCCGCTGCGGTACCTGCTCCCCGACGACGGCACCCGCCACACCGACACCCCGCAGCTGCCCTGGCGCGAGCTGGGCCGGTCGTTCACCGGCGCCGGCTGGGTGGACCTGACCAACACCCGGACGACGCTCGAGGTGCGGGGGGTGCGCATCGCGTTCGCCGGGGTGGACGACCCGCACCTGGAGTACGACCGCCTCGACGACGTGGCGGGTCCGGCCGACCCGGACGCCGACCTGCGCCTGGGCGTCGCCCACGCGCCGTACCTGCGGGTGCTCGACCAGTTCGCCGCCGACGGGTACGACGCCGTGCTGGCCGGCCACACCCACGGCGGCCAGGTCTGCCTGCCGGGGGTCGGGGCGCTCACCACGAACTGCGACCTCGAGCCGGCGCGGGCCAAGGGCCTGCACCGCCATCCCGCGACCTCGCGCCCCGGAGAGCCCGGCTCGTCTTGGCTGCACGTCTCGGCCGGGCTCGGCACCAGCCCGTACGCGCGGATCCGGGTCGCGTGCCGGCCCGAGGCGACCCTGCTGACCCTGGTCGCGACCGGCGGTGTCCGCCAGGACTGATCCGATTTCAGGGCCCCGACCGGGCTCCGGTATGGTTGCCCACGGCCCGCTCCGGTGGGCCGATCGGGCTGTGGCGCAGCTTGGTAGCGCGCCTCGTTCGGGACGAGGAGGCCGCAGGTTCAAATCCTGTCAGCCCGACCACGTGGCAGGGCCCGGATCCGTGTGCGGATCCGGGCCCTGACCCGTTTCCGGAGGCGGTCCGCGTGGCACACTCCCGGACATGGCGGACCCGGAGAAGGAGCACCCGTCGCTGGAGCTCCCCAAGCTCGGGTGGCGGCGCCGGCGGGCGAGCGCGCCACCGCCGGCCGACCCGCCGGCTGACTCGCCCGACGTGCGGGACTCCGGCACCGACGTCCTGGCGGACCGCCGGGAGGACGTCCCCGTGGACACCCCGCCGCGGCCCGAGCCCGAGCCGACCCGGCCGGTGCTGGTCGACGCGCCGCTCGACCGGCCGACCGCCGTACCGGCCCCGGCCCCGCCCCCGGCCTCGGCCCTGGAGCCCCCACCGGCACCCGCGCGCCGCGCGCGACGCGAGCGCGGGCCCGGCGGCACGCTCGCCGCGGTCGTCAGCGGGCTCGTCGTGGGCCTGGGGATCGTCGGGCTGACCTGGGCCTCGCTGCGCTCCTGCGAGGGCGTGCAGGGCACCTCGTCCTGCGGCGGCGCCGGCTACCCGCTGCTCGCCCTGATCCTGGTGATCATGGTGTTCGTCGGCGCCCTGCTGCTGCGCCTCGCCCGCGTCGTCGACCCGGGCACGACCAGCTTCCTCGGCGTCGGCCTGGCCGTGGTCGTCGCCCTCCTCGTGCTCGTCGACCACCTGCTCGACCGCTCGATGGTGCTGGTCGTCCCGGCGATCTGCGCGGGCGCGTTCGCGCTCGCGCACTGGGTGACGAGCACCTTCATCGAGCCGGCTCGCGACTGAGCGGGCGGCGTCAGCGGGCGAGCAGCAGCTCGGCGATCTGCACGGTGTTGAGCGCGGCGCCCTTGCGCAGGTTGTCGTTGGAGACGAAGAGCGCGAGGCCGCGGTCGCCGTCGACGCCGGGGTCCTGCCGGATCCGACCGACGTAGGACGGGTCCTTGCCGGCCGCCTGGAGCGGCGTGGGGATGTCGGCGAGCTCGACGCCCGGCGCGGCCGCCAGCAGCTCGGCGGCCCGCTGCGGCGTCATGGGCCGCTCGAACTCGGCGTTGATCGCGAGCGAGTGCCCGGTGAAGACCGGGACCCGGACGCAGATGCCCGAGACCCGGAGGTCGGGGATGCCGAGGATCTTGCGCGACTCGTGGCGGAGCTTCTGCTCCTCGTCGGTCTCGTTCAGGCCGTCGTCGACGATCGAGCCCGCCAGCGGCAGCACGTTGTAGGCGATCGTCCGGGCGTACTTCTCGGGCTCCGGGAACGCGACCGCCTCGCCGTCGTACGCCAGCTCGCGGGCCTTGTCACCGGCGGCCGCGACCTGGGTGGCGAGCTCGTCGACGCCGGCGACGCCCGAGCCGGACACCGCCTGGTACGTCGACGCGATCAGCCGCACCAGGCCGGCCTCGTCGTGCAGCGGCTTGAGCACCGGCATCGCGGCCATCGTGGTGCAGTTCGGGTTGGCGATGATGCCGCGCCCGGCGGCCAGCACGCCGGCGGCCGCCTCGGGGTTGACCTCGGAGACGACCAGCGGGATCTGCGGGTCCTTGCGGAACGCGCTGGAGTTGTCGACGACGATCACACCGGCCTCGACGAAGGCCGGCGCCAGCGCGCGCGACGTGGTCGCGCCCGCGGAGAAGAGCGCGATGTCGAGCCCGCTCGGGTCGGCGGTCGCGGCGTCCTCGACGACGATCTCGCGCCCCGCGAACGGCAGCACGGTGCCGGCCGAGCGGGACGAGGCGAAGAAGCGCACGTCGCCGGCCGGGAACCCGCGCTCCTCGAGGATCTGCCGCATGGCGACGCCGACCTGTCCGGTGGCTCCTACGACACCGATGTTCAGCGTCATGGCTACCGCCCGGTCCCGCCGTAGACGACCGCCTCGACCTCGGTGGCGTCGAGGTCGAACGCGGTGTGCGTCGCGCGCACCGCGTCGTCGACCCGACCCTCCTCGACGATCACCGAGATCCGGATCTCGGAGGTCGAGATCATCTCGATGTTGACGCCGGCGGAGGCGAGGGAGGCGAAGAACTTCGCGGTGATGCCGGGGTGCGAGCGCATCCCGGCGCCGATCAGCGAGACCTTGCCGATCTGGTCGTTGTAGAGCAGCTTGTCGTAGCCGACCTCGTCCTGGATCCGGGCGAGCGCACCCATCGCGGTCTGGCCGTCGGCGCGCGGCAGCGTGAACGAGATGTCGGTCAGCCCGGTGGCGGCCGCCGAGACGTTCTGGACCACCATGTCGATGTTGATCTCGGTGGCGGCCAGGGCCTCGAAGATGCGGGCCGCCTCGCCCACCTTGTCGGGCACCCCGACGACGGTGATCTTGGCCTCGCTCCGGTCGTGGGCGACGCCGGCGATGATCGCCTGCTCCATCTGTTCGTCTCCTGCCTGGCTGTCCGGGATGACCCAGGTGCCCTCCTTCTGGGAGAAGGACGAGCGCACGTGGATCGGCATGTCGTAGCGGCGGGCGTACTCGACGCACCGCAGGTGCAGGATCTTCGCGCCGGACGCGGCCATCTCGAGCATCTCCTCGGTGGAGACGCGGTCGAGCTTGCGCGCGGCGGGGACGATCCGGGGGTCGGCGGTGAAGACGCCGTCGACGTCGCTGTAGATCTCGCAGACCTCGGCGCCCAGCGCCGCCGCCAGTGCCACCGCCGTCGTGTCGGAGGCGCCGCGGCCCAGGGTCGTGACGTCCTTGGTGTCCTGGGAGACGCCCTGGAATCCCGCGACGATCGCGATCGCCCCACCCTGGATGGCCGCCTCGATCCGACCGGGCGTGATGTCGATGATCTTCGCCTTGCCGTGCGCGGAGTCGGTGATGACGCCGGCCTGCGACCCGGTGAAGGACTGGGCCTTGTGCCCGAGCTGGGCGATCGCCATCGCGACCAGCGCCATCGAGATCCGCTCACCGGCGGTCAGCAGCATGTCGAGCTCGCGCGGCGGTGGCAGCGGCGTCACCTGCTCGGCGAGGTCGCGCAGCTCGTCGGTGGTGTCGCCCATCGCCGAGACCACGACGACGACGTCGTGCCCGCGCTTGCGCGTGTTGACGATCCGCTGGGCCACCCGCTTGATCCCGGCGGCGTCGGCGACGGACGATCCGCCGTACTTCTGCACGACAATGCCCACGGTGTGGCCCCTACCCAGCTCGACTGCTTCGCAGTGGCCGAGTCTACCGAGCGTCCGGGTCCTCGCCCTCGAGCATCTCATCGGCGGCGGCCAGCTGCTCCTCCTCGCCGTCGATGTCGGCGTCGAGCCGGTCGTGCGCGACGACCGAGAGCAGCGCGTTGAGGGCCGCTCCCGCCAGGTTGCCCCACGAGGACACGTAGGAGAACTGCCACCACCACAGCGCCTCCGCGAGGTTGCCGAGCCGGAAGTGGCGCAGCCCGTTCTCCAGGTCGGTGGCGATGCTGGTCAGGTCGTCGGACAGCTGGCCCTCGACCATCTCGGGGACGTAGGGGTCGAACACGTAGCTGTAGGTGTCGACCGACCCGAGCATGTCGGCCAGCCGCAGCCGCATCTCGTCGATGTCCGGCTCCGGCCCGACGTCGGGCTGGTACTCCGCGATCGGCGTGAAGTCACGCTGGGCACCGAGCCGCGCGCCGGCGAGCAGCACCTGGCTGATCTCGAGCAGCAGCAGGGAGATCGCCCGGCCGCCGTCGTTCTCGCGGGCGATCGCCTGGAGCGCGATCAGGAAGCTCTCCACCTGATCGGCGATCTGGTGGGCGAACTCCTCGGTCTCCGCGTCGAGCGGGACCGTCGGGGTCACGTCAGTCATCTGCAGATCGCCTTCCTGCGAACGCGCGGCCCAGGGTCACCTCGTCGGCGTACTCCAGGTCGCCACCTACGGGCAGTCCACTCGCCAGCCGGGTCACGCGCAACCCCAGCGGCTTGAGCATCCGGGTGAGGTACGTCGCCGTCGCCTCGCCCTCGAGGTTGGGGTCGGTGGCCAGGATCACCTCGGTGATGGTGCCGTCGGCGAGGCGGACCATGAGCTCGCGGATGCGCAGCTGGTCGGGCCCGATCCCGTCGATCGGCGAGATCGCGCCGCCGAGCACGTGGTAGCGGCCGCGGAACTCACGGGTGCGCTCGATCGCGACGACGTCCTTGTACTCCTCGACCACGCAGAGCACGGTCGGGTCGCGGCGCGGGTCCCGGCAGATCCGGCACTGCTCGTCCTCGGAGACGTTGAAGCAGGTCGTGCAGAACTTCACCTTGGCCTTGACCTCGACGAGCACCTCGGCGAGCCGGCGTACGTCGACGGGGTCGGCCTGCAGCAGGTGGAACGCGATCCGCTGTGCACCCTTGGGACCGACGCCGGGCAGCCGCCCGAGCTCGTCGATCAGGTCCTGGACGACTCCTTCGTACAACTAGAACCCCAGCTGCCCGGCGGTGCCGGGGAGCTCCGGACCACCGCCCGCGAGCGGGCCGAGCGCCTCGCCGGCGAGGGCGTCGGCCTGGGCCTTGGCGTCGCGGTAGGCCGCGACGATCATGTCGCCGAGGTCGGAGAGGTCGTCGGTGTCGCTGCCGTCGAAGCCACCCGCGCGGATCTCGACCCCGACCAGCTCGCCGATGCCGTTGACCTGCACGGTCACCGCGCCGCCGGCGACGGTCCCGTCGACGACGGTCTCGGCCAGCTGCTGCTGGGCGCTCTGCAGCTGCTCCTGCATCTGCTGCGCCTGCTGCAGCAGGGCGTTCATGTCGAAGCCTCCACCGCCCAGGGCATCGAAGGGGTTCTGGGTCATCGGGCACCTCTCGTTGATGGCGTCGCTGCTGGTGTCACTGGTGGCGGATCTCCTCGATCATCTGGGCGCCGAGCTCGCGCTGGAGCAGCTCGGCGCTGCTCATGCCCTGGTGCTCGGCGTCGAGGTCGTCGGGGTCGGCGTCGGCGTCGGCGGCCGCCCAGTCGGGTCCGGTCTCGACCCGCGGGCTGTCGGCCGTGCGGGTCTGCTGGATCGCCTCGCGGGCGGCCCGCACCGACTCCGGGGTCGGCTCCTCGCGCGGCGGGGCCGGGGCGGGGTCCGGCTCGGCGGGCGGCTCCGGGGCGGTCGCCGCGGGACGGGTCACGGTGGGGGTGCCCTCGGCCTGCGCGCTCGGGTCCACGATGGTCTCGATCGTCCAGCTCGCACCGACGACGTCGACCGCCGCCTGGTGCAGCACGTCGCCGCAGCCGCCGCTGACGAAGGAGTCGCGGGCCCCGGCGTTCGCGAACCCGAGCGTGAGGGTGGTGGCGTCGACCGCGACCACCTGGCAGTTCTGGGTCAGGTGCATCCAGGCCAGCCGGCGTCGCGACTTCGTCGCGTCGACGATGTCGGGCCACAGGCGCCGCACCTCGACCAGGGAGAGCCCCCCGCTCGCCGGCGCCGCGGCTGCCGGTGGGGCTTCCGGTGCCGCCTCGGCGACCGGGGTCGGGACCTGCTCGGCGACCGGGGTCGGGACCTGCTCGGCGACCGGGTCCGGGGCGGGCTCGGGGGCGGCCTGTGGCTCGGGGGCGGCCTCGGCGACCGGCTCGACCGGCGCCGGGACGACCTCACGGACGGCCTCGCGGACGACCGGCTGGACGGCGGGCTCGGGCTCCGGGGCGTCCGGACGCGAGGGCGGCGGCACCGGGCGGTCCTGGGCCGGCGGCACGGGGGCCGCGGGGGCCACGGTCGTGCTCGGCGTACCGGTGATCGTGAGCCGCTTCTCGAGCCGGTCGAGCCGGGCGAGCACACCGTCGGTCGCGTGGTCGGCGCCCGGCAGCAGGATCCGCGCGCAGAGGAGCTCGAGGAGCATCCGCGGGGCCGTCGCGCCGCGCATCTCGGTGAGGCCGGCGGCGGCGATGTCGGCGGCCCGGCTCAGCTCGGCCGAGCCGAACCGCGCGGCCTGGGCCACCAGCCGCTCGCCCTGGTCCTCGGAGACGTCGATCAGGCCGGTCGCCGGGGCGTCGGGGACGGCGGCGACGATGACCAGGTCGCGGAGCCGGCGCAGCAGGTCCTCGGTGAAGCGGCGCGGGTCCTGCCCGGTCTCGATCACCTTGTCGACCACGCCGAAGACGGCGGCCGCGTCGCCGGCGGCGAACGCGTCGACGACCTCGTCGAGGAGGGTGTCGGGGGTGTAGCCGAGCAGCCCGGTCGCGAGCTCGTGGGTCACCCCGCCCGGGCCGGCGCCGCCGAGCAGCTGGTCGAGCACGGAGAGGGTGTCGCGCGCCGAGCCGGCGCCCGCGCGGACCAGCAGCGGCAGCGCGGCCGGCTCGATGGTGACGCCCTCCTTCTCGCAGAGCTCGCCGAGGTACTGCGAGAGCAGGCGCGGCGGGATCAGCCGGAAGGGGTAGTGGTGGGTCCGCGAGCGGATCGTCGGCAGCACCTTGTCGGGCTCGGTGGTGGCGAAGATGAAGCGCAGGTGGGGCGGCGGCTCCTCGACGAGCTTGAGCAGGGCGTTGAAGCCCTGCGTCGTGACCATGTGGGCCTCATCGATGATGTAGACCTTGTACTTGCTGCGCACCGGCGCGAAGAACGCCTTCTCGCGCAGGTCGCGGGCGTCGTCGACACCACCGTGCGAGGCCGCGTCGATCTCGATGACGTCGATCGACCCCGGGCCGCCGCGCGCCAGGTCGCGGCAGCTGTCGCACTCCCCGCAGGGATCGGCCACCGGGGCCTGCTCGCAGTTCAGCGCCCGGGCCAGGATCCGGGCGCTGGTGGTCTTGCCGCAGCCGCGCGGGCCGGAGAAGAGGTAGGCGTGGTTGACGCGGTTGTTCGCCAGCGCGGACCGCAGCGGCGCCGTGACGTGGTCCTGCCCGATGACCTCGGCGAACGTCTCAGGCCGGTAGCGGCGGTACAGCGCGAGCGGTGACTCCACGCCTAGACCCTAACCAGCGGTGCCGACAGGGGGTAGCGGCCGGTCCCCGGCGGCGGGCGACGGGCGGCCGGGCGAGGCACCCGGGCATGAAAAGGCCCCCCGCGCACCCGACAGAGCTCGCTTACCCTTGCTGCCTTCCGGCCCTGGGGGAGTTGGGCAAGATGCCGCCACACGGGGGGTTGGCGACGAGTGTAGGTGAGCCGCCCGCGCGCCTCCAAAGCGAGCCCGGCCGATTTCGTCGGCCCCGCCGCCGACCGGTACCCTCCTCGGCGGAGGTATCGCCTAGTGGCCTATGGCGCTCGCTTGGAAAGCGGGTTGGGTTAACGCCCTCGGGGGTTCGAATCCCCCTACCTCCGCCACACCGTCGGACGGCGTCGCAGCTCAGGCAGCGGCGCCGTTCGTGCGTGCGGCCCCGGGACGTCATCCGACGTGGCTGCCCCCGCGACCGGATCGCATGACATCCCGGCGACGGCGGCCTCAACCATCGCGGCACCCCAGGCGCTCCGATACTGGTGAGGCCGACGAAGGGGGCAGGCGTGCGGGACGCGGAGCAGTTCGCGCAGTTCGTGAGCGAGCGGTCGCCCGTCCTGATCCGGGCCGCCTGGCTGCTGACCGGCGACTGGCACCTCGCCCAGGACCTGGTCCAGGTCTCGCTGGAGAAGTCGTGGCCGCGGTGGGGCCGCGGGGTCGAGCACCCCGAGGCCTACGTGCGTCGGGTGATGCTGACGACCTACCTCTCCTGGCGCCGGCGGCGCTGGACCGGCGAGGTCCCGACGGCGTCGGTGCCCGAGCAGGCGACCGGCTCCGAGCGGACCGACCTGAGGCTCGCCCTGCTCGCGGCGCTCGCCACCCTGCCGCCGCGGCAGCGGGCGGTGCTGGTGCTGCGGTACTTCGAGGACCTCTCGGTCCAGGAGGCCGCCGACGCCCTCGGTTGCTCGGTCGGGACGGTCAAGTCGCACGCCTCCCGCGGTCTCGAACAGCTCCGACGAACGCCCGGCCTCGCCGAGGCACTGGGAGAGGAGGCCCGTGATGGCCGTTGAGGACCAGGTCCGCGAGCTGATGCACGCCGTGACGCCGTACCCGCCGGTCGGCCTGGACGGCGAGGCCGTCGCCCGCTCGGCACGCCGACGGCACCGGCGCCGGGTCGCCCTCGTGACGCTGCCGGCGGTCGCCGTGGTGACCGCGCTCGTCCTCGGCGGTACGGCGATGCTCGGTCGGTCCCACCACCCCCGGTCCGAGGCCCCGGCGGACGGGGCGCCGCGCTGGCACCGGATCGCGGACCTGCCGCTCTCGCCGCGCTACCTCCCGCTCACGGTGTGGACCGGCGAGGAGGCCCTCGTGATCGGTGGCCTCGACGCCACGAGCGTCGGGCCCGGCCGGCCACCGACGACCCTGGCGGACGGGGCGGCGTACGACCCGGCAGCCGACAGCTGGCGCGCGATCGCACCGGCTCCGGAGGACCTCGCCGGCTCCGGCGACGACGCCACCGCCCTCGCCGGTCGCACGCTCGTCGTCGCCCACGACGGCGACCTGCTCGCCTACGACCTCGACCAGGACCGTTGGCGCCGACTGCCGGCCCCGCCGCAGCAGGTCCCGCTCGCGACCATGGCCACGCAGGACGGCCTGGTCTACCTCCTGGACGTCAACGACCGGGGTGGCGCGCACGACCCGGTCCAGGTGCTCGACCCGGGCACCGAGACCTGGTCCGCGCTCCCGCCCGGTCCCGACCTCCCCGACGGGGTGCTGCGCACCCTCGTGTCGACGCCCGCCGGGCTCGTCGCCATGGGCGACGGGCTGGACGCGGCGAGCGCGGCCCGGTGGGACGGTTCGCGCTGGACCACCTACCCGCCGACCGACCTCCGCGGCTCCTTCTGGCACTGGACCGGCGACCGGGTGGTGTCGGGCTGGGTGACCTCCGACGAGTCCGAGACGCAGTCCGCGGCCCTCGACCCGGGCACCGGGACCTGGTCGGCGCTCCCGTGGCTGCCCCTCGACCACCCGACGACGCTGTGGGACGGCGGCCGGCCGCCCGCCGACGGACCGCTGGTCTTCTCCAACAGCACGGTGTACGACGACGCCGACGGCTCGTTCACGGACGTCGAGCCTCCCGAGCCGACCCTCACCTCCCCCGGTCTCCTCCTCGCCGGACGCACCCTCCTCGCGTTCGGGGGCTACGTCCCGGCCGCCGGGCAGGAGCACGCCGAGGTGAAGCGGGTGCAGACGACCTCGCACGCCTGGGAGGTCGAGATCCCGGACGAGGGCTGACCGGTGTCAGGACCGCCGCCGGGCCAGCACCGGCCGCAGCAGCAGGGCGACGACGAGGACGCCACCGCCGATCAGGCCCCACCAGACGGCGTCGTCCCGGGTGGCGGCGAGCAGGTCGTCGGGCGGCTCGGGCGCGGTGGCGGTCGTCGAGCCGCGCGAGGTGGCGACGGTCCGCTCGACCTCGCCGCTCCGGGACGGGTCGAGCGGCCGGGTCAGCGCCTCCAGCGGTTGCACCACGCCGGCACCGACCAGCGGGGACCGCAGGTCGGTCGTCCCGTTGGCCGTGCCGACCAGCCGCGCGACGACCTGCGCGTCGTTCTCGTCGGGGTAGCGCTGCCACAGCAGGGCGAGCACCCCGCTCACCTCGGCCGCCGCCCACGAGGTGGCCAGCGGCTCGAGCACGCACGGCCGGCCGTCGAGCCCGTAGGACACCGCGTCGAAGGTCGGTACGGCGACCGTGGTGCGGCTGTTCTCGACGACGAACTGCGTCACGTCGGTCGCACCCGACCCGTCGGCGGTCGACGACACGCTGACCACCCCGGGGTAGCTGGTCGGGTAGAGGATCCCGGCCGCGTCCTCGCCCGGGCCGGCCTTCTCGTCCGCGAAGTCCTCGTCGAAGGGTGCGCCCTCCTCCGGCCGGTTGCCGGCCGCCGCCACCAGCACCACGTGGGCCCGGCGGACCGCACGGACCGCCCGCTCCAGCCGTGGCGACGGGTCGACGGCCAATGACACGTTGGCCACCTTGATCCGCAGCTCCCGGGCGTGCGCGGCCACCCACTCCAGCCCCGCGGCCAGCCGGTCCGGTGTGAGCGTCTCACCGTCCTCGGCGTCCTCCCCGTCGTAGACCTTGACGTCGACGACCTCCGCCTGCGGCGCGATGCCGACGGCGGTGCCGTCCTCGCGCGGGTCACCGGCGACGAGCCCGGCGACCGCGGTGCCGTGGTAGTAGGTCACCGCGGTGCGTCCGGTCACCGAGTGCCGGGCGACCACCGGCACGTGCGGGCCGGCGACGCCCGAGTCCAGCACCGCGACCCGCACCGGCGGCCCGGCCGGCGCGGTCCGCTCGACGAGGAGCTGGGCCCGCCGCACGTCGAGCTGGGCGAGCGGCCCGCTGTCGAAGGTCACCGTGTCGGGGGCCGAGTCGGCGCTCACGCTGCTGCACAGCGGGTTCTCCGCGGCCGCGGGTGCGGCCACGCCACCGACCAGGGCGCTCCCCGCGACCAGGGCGAGCGCCAGCGCGGTCAGCCGCACCCCGAGCCCTCCGGCTCGGTGGGCGGCTGCAGCGCCGCCTCCTGCGAGAGCACCACGCCGCACCGGAACAGCTCCAGCCAGCTGTCGGGGACGACCGGCACCGGGACGTCGGCGTACCCCAACAGGGACGCGGCCTCGGAGCCGGCCAGCGGGTCGGCGCGGCCCTTCGCGTCGACGAGGTACGGCGCCGCGCCGGCCGCCACGCCGGACCAGCCCCCCGAGAGCACGACGGCGCCCCGGCCGGGGTCGACCACCGGGTCCTTCTCGTCCTTGCCGAGGCTGCCGACCGCCGACGAGTCGCCCGGGCTCGCCAGCTCGGCGACCGGCGCCTCCCCGCGCTCGGCGGTCAGCCGGGCGCAGGGGTCTGTGGCGAGGGCGTCGGGCAGGTCGGCGGGCCAGTGCGTGTCGGTGAGGAAGGTGTCGTCGCCGCTGCGCACCGCCGGGGCGCTGCTGACCTCGATCGGGCGGGCGACCTCGCCGCCGGGCAGCACGACGTCGAGGTAGACCTGGGCCGCGAAGTCCGGGAGCTGCACCGGCCCGGAGCGGGTGACGAGGCGGTAGGTGCCGTCCGCGGTCTCGAGGACGTCCCCGACCTTCGCCCGGGCCGCGTCACCGGGCAGCGGGACGTCCGGGGCGTCGCCGAACCCGTCGAGGTCGAAGGCGCTCCAGTCCAGCGGCGCACCGACCGGGAACAGGTCGATCCACTCGCGCGGCACCCGCACCGCGTTGCCGGTCGGTGCGAGCTGCAGCTGCTGGAGGAGGTTGTCGGTCTGGTCGACGCCGGGGGCCGTCTGCTCGGGAACGGGGTAGACGTAGAAGCCGCCGGCGCCCGGTCCGGCCGGGTCGGACTGCGCGACGACGTAGTACTGCCCGTCGTTCACCACGGTCAGGCCCTGCCCGGGCGCGGCGGTCACGTCGGGCGACTCGGCGACCCGCACCCGGATGCCGTGCTCGTCGGCCGTGCACGCCGTCCACCCGGTGTCGATGAGCAGCGACGCGGTCGGCACGCTCGCCGGGGCACCGAAGATCCCGATGTCGTCGCCGATCTGCTGGCCGTCGATCGTGTCCTGCGAGATCAGGGTCGGCTCGGCGTCGTCGCCGAGGATCAGCTTCGCCGACGTCGTGTTGATGACCGGCCGGAGCTCGTCCTGGTCGGCCTCGAGGATGACGTACGCCGCGCCGGTCTCCTTGGAGATGATCAGGCCCGGCTGGTTCCAGTCGTCGGGGGTGCGCGGCGCGAAGACGCCCGCGATCGCCGCCCCCGCGGCGAGCAGGACCGCCAGCGCGACGCCCCCGACGATCGTGCGGCCCGGACGCGCCGGCTCCACCTCGCGCCCGCCCGGTGCACCGGAGACGAACGCGGTCACCAGCCGGCGCCGGCTGAACGAGTACGCCTCGACGAGGTCCTTCTTGGTGGCCAAGCCGCTAGCCCCGGATCGCGGAGAACACGCCGACGGCGAGGACCAGCAGCGGGAGCAGGGCGAGCAGGGCGACCGACTCCGCGAGGTCGCCGAGCCGGCCGCGGCGCACCGACGGGGTGCTCGGCAGCATCGTGACGGCGAGCAGCACCGCGCCGCTCGCGGCGAGGACGACGGCGACCGTCGGACGCCAGTCGGGGTGCAGCCACAGCGTGGCGACCCCGGTGGAGACGAGGCCGACGATGCCGGAGACGAGGCCGACGAGGACCTCCGAGCGGGTGCGGTACTGCCGGGTCCGCAGCATCACCACGAGGCAGCACGCGACGGCGAGCAGGGTGCCGGCGACGCCGAGCGATACCGCGAGCGGCGCGATCAGCGCGAGCAGCAGCCCGACGGTCGCGGAGACCGCGACCAGGATCTCGTGGGCCATCCGCGCGTCGGCGCCGACCCGCGCGGGGTCCACCGGCCGGGGCTCGGCGGTGATGTCGGCGGTGCTGTAGAGCTGGTCGACCGAGGTGGCCGTCGCCCCGAGCGCGAGCCAGGGGAACAGGCTGCCGGCCACCACGACCAGGACCAGCGCGATCGTGAGCACGACGGCGGGGTCGAACGCGGCCGCCTGGAGGACGAACCCGGTCGCGGCGAAGACCGCACCGACCACGACGGGCGGGATGACGAGCGCCCGGCCCTCGCCGAGGCCGAGCAGGCAGACCAGGCCGGCGACCATCGCGCCGGCCCCGGCGGCCGCCACCGGCAGCCCGAGGAACGGGTCGTCCCGGACCAGCATCAGGCCGGCCACGGCGGCGTACAGCGAGGCCATCCAGGCGACCGCCACCGCTGCCTCGGTGTCGCGCTGCGCCCGGGACAGCACGACCGCTCCGGTGACCAGGGCGGCGCTCACCACGGCGGCGGCGACGCCGGCCAGCAGCGAGCCGCGCTGGATCAGGAGGGCGACCGCGCCGAGCGCCATCAGCAGGCCGGCGGCCCACAGGGCGGTACGCCGGCCGGCGCCCGGCTCCCAGGGCGTGAGGTCCTGCTCGACGACGTCGGTCATCGCCTCGACGACGTCGTCGTAGACCCGGGGCGGTCGGTCGTCCACGCCGGCGACGACCGTGAGCAGACCGCCGTCCTCGACGCCCTGGATGACCAGGCCTGCGTCGGTGGCCAGCTCACGACCCTCGGCGGTGACGAGCCGGTAGCCGCCGTAGACCGTCGCCGGGTCCAGCAGCCCGACGCTGCGGGCCAGCTCGGGCACCAGCTCGGCCACCGGCACGGCGCCGGGGAGCACCAGGTCCACGCGCCGGGAGCCCGACGCGACCGTGACCCGCACCAGCCCGGACTGCACCGGCGCCTGGCTCATCTGCCCTCCCCGTGGTTCGCGAAGGGGGCCGGCGCCGGGCGCCGACCCCCTCGATCGATCGTGTGCGTCAGATGTCGAACGAAGCGGCGCCGCGCTGGTCGGCCGCCATGTACTCCTGGTTCGACTGCGAGACGGTGCTGCCCGTCTCCGCGAGCAGCGTCTTCATCTCCAGCATCGCCGCGTCCCACTTCGCCTTGGCGGTCTGGTAGGCCTGCTGGGCGTTACCGGTCCAGTCGCTGCGCAGCGGCGCGAGCTCGGACTCCAGACGGTTGAGGCGGTCGTCGATCTGCTTGACGGTGCGGCCGAGGTCCTCGGCAGCGGTGTCGAGGCCCGCGTGGTTGACGCGAAGTCCGTCGAGGCTCATCTCTGTCACTCCTGTTCCCGAGTCTGGTGACCGCGTCAGCCGAGCCGGCCGGCGAAGCGGTTGTAGTTGGCGGACTGGCTCTCGTCGGTGCTCATGTTGTCGCGCTCGGTCGAGGTCAAGGACGCCTCGAACTCGTTCAGCGCGTTCGTGATCACCTTCTGCTTCTCCGTCCACGCCTGGTGCAGCGCGAAGAACGCGCTCCCGCCGGCGCCGGCCCACTTGCCCTGGAGGCCGGTGATCTGGCCGTCCAGCGTGTTGCTCATCGCGTCGAAGTCGGCCTTCGCGTCGGCCACGAGTCCCGCGGCCCGGGTGAGGGTGCGCTCCCCCTGTCCCATCTCCGGTGCGCCCTGCGACATGTCGCCACTCCTTCCCCCGTCGCGGCCTCGCCGCTCGAGAATCGCGTCTGTTGTGATGGCGATCCGGCAGGGTGTCCTCCCGAGCCGGACAACCTGCGATTACCCGGGGTTCTGACCCGTAAACCTCACGAGCTCAGTTCCCACAGGCTCGCCATCTCCCACAGCTCGCGGAACCAGCCGGAGGCCACGACGAGCGACGCGAGCGCCAGTGCACCGCACAGTCCCTCGGCCACCTCGGCCCGTCGCGACCACCACGCGGAGCGCCAGCCGCGGCCGACGGCGACGGCCACGACCACGAGGAGGGCGCCTGCCGCGAGCGCCCCCAGCGCCACCCCGCCGGGGCCGCGGACGCCGCCGGAGCCGCCGATGACGCGCAGCAGCGCGACGGCGAGGGCGACCCAGCAGGCGAGGCCGGCGACGCGCAGCTGTGCGCGGGCCGCGGGGTGCCGGTAGCTGCGGCCGGCGAGCAAAAGCGCGGCGCCGGCGAAGAGGAGCAGGCAGCGGGCGCCGATGCGGTCGATCGCGAGGGTGGCGGTCGCCAGCAGCAGCGGCGCGGAGACGACGACGAGCACCAGCACCGCGGTCCCGGCGGCGGTCACGAGCCGGGCACCGCGCCCGGCGACCGTCGCCACGGCGCCGAGCGGCACCACCGAGCGGCCGCGCTTGCCGGGCGGCTGGGTGCGCGCGGACCAGGCGGTGACCGCGAGCCGCTCGAGGTCGATGAGGTACTGGTCCGGCACGTCGACCGCCACCGCGGGGACGAACCGCGCCGCGAGCACCGCCACCACCAGGACCACCGACCAGACGACGCGGGGTGGCGCACCGACGAGCGCGCCCAGCCCGGTCACGAGGAAGAGGCCCGCGCCGGCGACGATCCAGACCCGCAGCGCCTCCTCGGCGTGCTCGTCGAGCGCGCGCCCGACGGCGGCCACGAGGGCGGCCGCGAGCCCGGCGACGCCGACCAGCATCGGCAGCCGCTCCGGGACCGGGTCCCAGAGCAGCCCGAACGCCGCGGCGGCGCCGAACGCCGGCGCGACCGCGAGCCGGTGCGCGGCGTGCCGCCCGGCGGGCAGGACGCCGACGACCGCACCGGCGACGAGCAGCAGCAGCGCCGCGGTCCGTGGCGCACCGTCGGCGGCGCTCGCGCCCCAGCCGGCGAGCACGGCGAGGGCCGCGACCCCGGCGAACCACAGCACGCCCAGGCCCGCCCCGGGATCGGGGCCGCGCCGGGCCGGCTGCGCCGACGCCGTACGACGGGTGGCCGGCGCCGGGCCGCCCGCGGTCGCCACGAGGAGGTCGCCGGTGGTGACGCCGGCGCGGGCCAGCGGCAGGTCGGCCGGCAGCAGGGCGCCGGTCCGGGTGTGGAGCTCGGGGACCGGTCCGACCCCCGCCTGGCGCGCGTACTCCTCGGCGACGTCGACGGCGGCCGCGGCGGCCGGCACCACGAGGTCGAGCACGCCGGCCGGCCCGTGCACGGTCACCGCGAGCAGGTCGGGGTGCGCGAGGGTGTCGGCCACGCCGACACTGTCCCCCGTTTCGCAGGCGTCAACCCCGCGGGTCGCGGGTAGGGACAGCACGTGACGACGACGCTCCGCGGCGCCCGGCTGGACGCACCCGAGGTGCCGACCGGCCAGATCGTGCTGCAGCCGCCGCCGCAGCTCGAGCCCAACGAGGGCGCCAGCGGCGTGCTGATGAACGCGATCCCGATGCTCGGCAGCCTGGGCTCGATCGTGCTGGTCGCGACGATGGGCCGCTCGACCGGCGGGCGCGGGTTCATCGCCGCCGGCATGTTCCTCTTCGCGACGCTCGGGTTCATCGTGGTCCAGCTCGACCGGCAGCGGAAGCAGCGCTCGCAGCAGGTGACCGGCTCGCGCACCGAGTACCTGCGCTACCTCGGCAACGTCCGCAAGGTCGCCCGGGAGGCGGCCGACCAGCAGCGCCGGGCCCTGACCTGGCACCACCCGGACCCCGCGTCCCTCCCCGCGCTGGCCGACGAGCGGTCCCGGGTGTGGGAGCACGGACCGTCCGACCCCGACTTCCTGCACGTGCGCTACGGGCTGTGCGCCCAGCCGCTCGCGCTCGAGCTGGTGCCGCCGGAGGGCACGCCCGTCGACCAGGTCGACCCGGCCGCGGCCTCCGCGCTGCACCGGCTGCTGGTCGTGCACCGGCTCCAGCCGGACCTGCCCGCCTCGATCGACCTGCGCGCGTTCGACCGGCTCGAGGTCTGCGGCGCCGAGGAGCCGGCCCGGGCGCTGGCCCGCTCGCTGATCTGCTCGGCCGCCGCGTTCCACTCCCCCGACCACCTGGTCGTCGCGGTCCTGGCCTCGGAGGAGCACCTGGCCCACTGGGACTGGGTGAAGTGGCTGCCGCACGCCCAGAGCGCGCAGCAGTCCGACGCGGTCGGGCCGATGCGGATGGTGTCGACCTCGCTCGCCGACCTCGCCCACCTGCTGCCCCCGGACCTGGGCGACCGACCCCGGTTCGGCGCCGACGAGCGGCCGGCGACCCCGCACCTGCTGCTGGTGATCGACGGCGGGGAGCTGCCGCCCGGCAACCACGTCGTACCGCCCGACGGGCTGCACGGCGTCACCCTGCTCGACCTGCCCGAGCGGTGGGACGAGCTCGAGGACGCCACCCGGCTGCGGATCCAGCTCGAGGGCGACCCCGCCGGCGGCCGGGTCCCGGTGCTGGCCCTGCGGCTGCGCGAGGAGCCGGTGCGGGCCACCGCCGACCAGTGCTCGGTCGCGACGGCCGAGGCGTTCGCCCGCCGGCTCACCCCGCTCCACACGGTGTCCGCCGGCGTCGTCGAGCAGGGCACCGGCGAGATCGCCGGCCCCACCGACTTCATGGACCTGCTCGCGCTCGGCGACGTGCGCTCCTTCGACCCCGGTACGGCGTGGCGACCGCGCCCCGCGCGCGACCGGCTCCGCGTGCCGATCGGGCTCGGCGAGGGCGGGTCCGTCGTCCACCTCGACATCAAGGAGTCCGCCCAGCAGGGCATGGGACCGCACGGCCTGGTGATCGGTGCGACCGGGTCCGGCAAGTCGGAGTTCCTGCGCACGCTCGTGCTCGGCCTCGCACTGACCCACTCCCCCGAGCAGCTCAACATGGTGCTCGTCGACTTCAAGGGCGGCGCGACGTTCGCCGGCATGACCGACCTGCCGCACGTGTCCGCGGTGATCACGAACCTGGCCCAGGAGCTGACGCTCGTCGACCGCATGCAGGACGCCCTGTCCGGGGAGATGGTGCGCCGCCAGGAGCTGTTGCGCGAGGCCGGCAACTTCGCCTCGGTGCGCGACTACGAGAAGGCACGCGCCGCGGGCGAGGACCTGGCCCCGCTCCCGTCGCTGTTCATCGTGGTCGACGAGTTCTCCGAGATGCTCTCGGCCAAGCCGGAGTTCATCGACCTGTTCGTGGCGATCGGCCGGCTCGGCCGCTCGCTCGGCCTGCACCTGCTGCTCGCCTCGCAGCGCCTCGAGGAGGGTCGGCTGCGTGGGCTCGAGTCGCACCTGTCGTACCGCGTGGGCCTGCGCACCTTCAGCGCCGGCGAGTCCCGCACCGTGCTCGGCGTGCCGGACGCCTACGAGCTCCCGGCCGACCCCGGCCTCGGCTACCTCAAGCCGGACCCCACAACGATGCTGCGGTTCAAGGCCGCCTACGTCTCCGGCCCTCCGTCGGGCCGGGTGCGGGTCCGCCGCGACGAGGGCGGCCACGTGCAGGGCATCCTCCCGTTCACGATCTCGGAGGTGCTGTCGCTCGAGCCCGTGGACGCCCCCGAGCCCGAGCCGGTCCCCGTCGAGGCACCCGGCGAGCAGGAGTCGCTGCTCGACATCGCGGTGCGGCAGATGACCGGCTCCGGGCCGGCCGCCCACCAGGTGTGGCTGCCGCCGCTGGACGTCCCCGACACCCTCGACGCGCTCATGCCCGACCTCAACGAGCACCCCGACCTCGGCCTGGTCTCCCCGCGCTGGCGCGGCGGCGGCGGGCTGCGGGTGCCGCTCGGCACCGTCGACCGGCCGCGCGAGCAGCGGCGCGAGACCCTCACCGTCGACCTCAGCGGCGCGGGTGGCCACGTCGCGGTGGTCGGCGGCCCGCGCAGCGGCAAGAGCACCCTGCTGCGCACCGTCGTGACCAGCGTGTCGCTGACGACCACCCCGCAGGAGTCGCAGTTCTACGTGCTCGATTTCGGCGGCGGCACGTTCACGCCGTACGCCGAGCTCCCGCACGTCGCCGGCGTCGGCACCCGCGCCGAGCCCGACGTGGTGCGCCGGATCGTGGCCGAGGTGCAGAACGTCGTCGACCGCCGCGAGGCCTACTTCCGGGCCAACGGCATCGACTCGATCGAGACCTACCGGTCCCGCAGGCGGGAGGGTCGGGTCGACGACGGGTACGGCGACGTGTTCCTCGTCGTCGACGGCTGGAGCACCCTGCGGGCGGACTTCGACGACCTCGAGGTCGACATCCAGCAGCTCGCCTCCCGTGGCCTCACCTTCGGCCTGCACGTGGTGGCCGCGGCCGCCCGCTGGGCCGACTTCCGCGCGGCGATGCGCGACCTGGTCGGCACCCGGCTCGAGCTGCGGCTGGGCGATCCGATGGACTCCGAGATCGACCGGCGGGTCGCGGCGCTGGTGCCCGCCGGCCGGCCGGGGCGGGGCCTCGTCCAGGGCAAGCAGCACTTCCTCGCGGCGCTGCCGCGCATCGACGGGACACCCGACGTGGAGAGCCTGGGCGACGGCGTCGACGACGTCGTCAAGCGGGTCTCCGCGGCCTGGTCCGGGCCGACCGGGCCCAAGCTGCGGCTGCTGCCCGACCGGATCTCACTCGACGAGGTGCGCTCGATTGCGGCGGCCGACGACCGTCGGCTGCTGGTCGGTGTCGACGAGCGGGAGCTGGCCGCCGTCGGCCTCGACGTCGACGCCGAGCCGCACCTGCTGCTCTTCGGGGACGGCCAGTCCGGCAAGAGCTCGGTGCTGCGGGCCTACGCCCAGGAGGTGATGCGGACCCGCACGCCGCAGCAGGCCCAGCTGGTCGTCGTCGACTACCGGCGCTCCCTGCTCGGCGAGGTCCCCGAGGACTACCTCGTCAACTACCTCACCTCCGCCACGCAGGCGCAGCCGGCGCTGCGCGACCTCGCGTCGTACCTCGAGGGCCGGATCCCCGGGCCCGACGTCACGCCCGAGGAGCTGCGCAACCGGTCCTGGTGGAGCGGCGCCGAGGTGTTCGTGCTGGTCGACGACTACGACCTGGTCGCCACCCAGCAGAGCTCACCGGTCGCGGCGCTCCAGCCGCTCCTCCCGCAGGCCCGCGACGTCGGGCTGCACCTGGTCGTCGCCCGCCGCTCCGGCGGTGCGTCCCGGGCGCTCTACGAGCCGGTCGTGCAGTCCCTGCGCGACCTCGCGATGCCCGGCCTGCTGCTCTCCGGCAGCCCCGACGAGGGCCCGCTGCTCGGCACCCAGAAGCCGCAGCCGGCTCCCCCGGGCCGCGGCCGCCTGGTCACCCGCGACCGGGGCGTCGAGGTCGTCCAGATGGCCTGGGCCGAGCCGACGCTGTAGGCCCGCGCCGACAGCGTCGTGCGTGGTGCGGTTTCACCATGGTCCCCAGGGAAGCCGCCACTTCCCACGGCGTGCCCGGCGTGGGAAGTGCAGGTTCACCACGGTCCCATGGTGAACCTGCGACGGCCCGCCTCACACGTGCGTGTGCTCGCCCGGCCCCTTGACCTTGGTGCCCGGCAGGTCGGCCAGGTTGTAGGTGATCTCGAAGGTACGGCGGTAGCCGGTGTGCGCGACCCGCCAGCCGTCCGCGGTGCGCACGTAGCGGTCGTCGTAGAACGCAGCGCCCTCGAGCATGAAGGAGAACGCCGGGACGATCACCTTGTCCTGGAGGTACCACCGCGCCCGCGCCGTGTCGCCCTCGACGGTGATCTCGGGGTGGTGCACCTGGTGCATGGTGAGCATGCCCTCGCCCAGGTTCTCGCGCATGTAGGAGACCAGGGCCGCCCGGTCGTCGAAGACCAGGCCGTTGTAGTCGCCGGTGGCCTCGGGCACGAAGCAGTCCGCGAACTCGTCCCAGGCCTTGGTGTCCAGGGAGCGGAGGTAGCGGTACTTGAGCTGGCTGATCGCGGTGATGTCGTCCACGGAGGTAGAACGTATGCCACCTCCGTGAGGCAGGTCACCGGTTCCGGGAGCGTTGTTGACCTGCTGGTAACACCGGGTCAACCTGCCGGCGACGTGGCTTCGGCACGCTGGAGACCGAAGTCCCCCGCACCCGGGGGACCCGAGACACGGAGGCCGAGATGGACGACCCCACGACGGACACCCCCGACCAGCTCCGCGCCCGACGGGCCGCGCTGCGGCTGCGGCACGCCCAGGCCCTCGCCGCCCTCATGGAGGAGCGCGAGGACCTGCGCGGCGTGCACGCCCTGGCGGACTACTTCGACGACGCCGTCCGCTGGACGGCCTAGCCGCACGCAGCGCCGCCCCGGACCGCGATCCCCGAGGGTGAGCTGGGCCGGGACGGGCCTCGTTACACTCGCCGCGTGATCTTCAAGCGCGTGGGGGTCGGGCGGCCCTATCCCGACCACGAGCTCTCCTCCCGCGCGTGGGCGGCGATCCCGCCGCGCCAGGTCCGCCTCGACCAGCTGGTGACGACCAAGGACACCCTCCAGCTCGCGGCCCTGCTCGACGAGGACTCCACCTTCTACGGCGACCTGTTCGCGCACGTCGTCGAGTGGCAGGGCGAGCTCTACCTCGAGGACGGCCTGCACCGGGCCCTGCGCGCCGCCCTCCAGCAGCGCAACGTGCTGCACGCCCGCGTCCACACGCTGGAGGGATGATGTCGCAGAGCGCCCGGTCGGCCATCACGCTGTCGGTGCTCGCCCTGCTCCTCCTCGTCGCCGCGATCTGGGGATGGTCCGCGGCCACCTCGCCGTTGCCCGCCAAGGTCGACACCCCGCTCTGCGTGACGCGCGCCGTGGCGGCCGGAGACAAGATCTACCCGCAGGACGTCACCGTCAGCGTCTACAACGCCGGCACCCGCGAGGGCCTGGCCGGCCGGGTGATGCAGTCGTTCCAGGACGCCGGGTTCGCCGAGGGCTCCAGCGGCAACGCGACCGGGGCCAAGGTCCCCGTCGTGCAGATCTGGACGGACCAGCCCAAGAGCCCGGCCGTGCTCCTCACCGCGAGCCGGTTGGGCGGCGACGTCGCGATCGAGCGCCGAGACGGCCTCGGCGTGGGCGTGACCGTCGTCGTCGGCGACGGCTTCACCGGGCTCACCAAGGGTCCGGCCGGGATCGTCGTGAAGGAGGACACGGAGATCTGCAGCCCGCCGGTCGCCTAGCGCCGACCCGCCCGGACCGGCCCCGACTAGTTCGTACGCCGCGAGCGCCGGCCGCTCAGCCACTGGGCGAGCCGCCCGTGGGCGCTGATCTGGCGCAGCCGCTCCTCGGTCTGCTCCCGCGACCGGCGCGGGGTGACGACGAGCAGGTCGTCGCCGTGGCGCAGCACGGTCCGCCGCTCGGGCACGATGGTCTCGCCGTCTCGGACGACCAGGGACACCGACGCGCCCCGCGGCAGCCGCAGCTCGCCGACCTCGACGCCGTGCATCTTCGAGACCGGGCTGATCGTGACCTGGAGCAGGTCGGCGGCGATCCGCTCCAGCGGCGCCACCTCCATCTCGAGCCCGCGCGGCTCGGAGCGGCGGGCCACCTTCAGGATCCGCGCCACCGTGGGAAGCGTCGGCCCGGTGAGCAGCGTGTAGACAACCACCATCACGAACACGAGGTCGAAGAGCTCGCTGGCATCCGCGACGCCCTCGGCGAGGGGGATGGTGGCGAGCACGATGGGGACCGCCCCACGCAGCCCCGCCCACGACATGAAACCCAGCTCACGCCAGGGCATGGGCTGCACGATCGAGCTCGCCAGGACCGATACCGGCCGCGCGACGAAGGTCAGGATCAGCCCCGCCGCCAGCGCGTAGCCGACCGTCTCGAGGCTGATGCGCCCCGGGGAGAGGAGCAGCCCCAGCATGACGAACAGCCCGATCTGGGCCAGCCAGGCCAGGCCCTCGGCGAAGGAGCGGATCGCGTTCCGGTGCGGCAGGTCGGCGTTGCCGAGCACCAGCGCGGCGACGTACACGGCCGCGAACCCTGACCCGTGGAGGGCCGCCGCGCCGCCGTACCCGAGCAGGGCCAGGGAGAACACCGCCAGCGGGTAGAGGCCCGAGGACGGGAGGGCCGCGCGGCGCATCAGCCAGGCGCCGCCGAAACCGGCGGCGAGCCCGATCGCGACACCGATCACGAGCTCGTACCCGATGATCCCGACCACGGCGAGCGCCCCGTGCTCCTGCGCGGCGCCCGTGGACACCAGGGTCACCAGGACGACCGTCGGAGCGTCGTTGAGACCGGACTCGGCCTCCAGGGCGCCCGCAAGTCGTCTGGGGAGCGGGACGACGCGTAGCACCGAGAACACCGCAGCCGCGTCCGTCGGGGACGTGACCGCGCCGAGCAGGACGGCGAGCTCCCACGGGAGCCCGAGCAGGTAGTGCGACCCCACGGCGACGACCGCCGCCGAGATCGCGACGCCGACGGTGGCCAGTGAGACACCGATCCGCATCGACGGGCGCATCTCGCGCCAGCTGGCCGTGAGGCCACCTTCGGCCAGGATCACCGCCAAGGCGACGAAGCCGAGCGAGTGGGCGAGCTCGGCATCCTCGAAGGGGATCCCGATCCCCGCCTCACCCAACGCGACGCCCATCAGCAGGTACATCAAGAGGCTGGGCAGGCCGGCCCGCGTGGAGACTCGGACCGCCAGGATGGCCAGCAGGGTGACCGCCGCCGCGATCAGGACGAAGGCATCGAGGTGGTCGACGTCGTACGACACGGGTCACCTCGGCGTTCGTCGGGGCGGCGGGCCCTGAGTCTAGCGATCCGGCGTCGCGCGTTCCGGCCGGCGTCCGCCGTCGCACCGAACTGGAACTTGTTCTAGATTTCAGCCATGAGCTCCCCAGGCACCGCCCTCCCCGAGGTCCTCGACGCGTCCGTGCTCGGCGAGGGCACCGAGCGGTACGACGTCGTGGTGGTCGGCTTCGGGATCGCCGGTGGCTGCGCGGCGCTGGAGGCGGCGCGGGCGGGTGCGCGGGTGCTGCTGCTGGAGCGGGCGGCGGTCCACGGCGGGACGTCGTCGATGTCCGGCGGGCACTTCTACCTCGGTGGCGGCACCGCCGTGCAGCGGGCGACCGGGTGGGAGGACTCGCCCGAGGAGATGTACAAGTACCTCGTCGCCGTGTCCAAGGAGCCCGAGCACGACAAGATCCGGGCCTACTGCGAGGGGTCCGTCGAGCACTTCGACTGGCTGGAGTCCCTCGGCTTCGAGTTCGAGCGCTCCTTCTACCCGGAGAAGGCGGTCATCCAGCCCGGCACCCAGGGTCTGATGTTCACCGGCAACGAGAAGGTCTGGCCGTTCAAGGAGCAGGCGGTCCCGGCGCCGCGCGGGCACAAGGTGCCGGTGCCCGGGGACACCGAGGGCACCCGCATCGTGCTGGACCTGCTGAAGGAGCGGATCGAGGAGGCCGGCGTCGAGGTCCGCTACGAGACGGGCGCCTCGCACCTGGTGGTCGACGGTGCCGGCGCCGTCGTCGGGATCGGGTGGCGGCGCTTCGAGGAGAGCGGGGTCGTCGCGGCCGGTGCGGTCGTCCTGGCCGCCGGCGGCTTCGTGATGAACCCGGACATGGTCGCCGAGTACACGCCCGCGCTCGGCTCCAAGCTGTTCACCCTCGGCTCGACCTACGACGACGGCCTCGGCATCCGGCTCGGCCGGTCGGTCGGCGCGCAGCTCAAGCACATGGAGGAGCCGTTCATCACCGCGCCCTTCTACCCGCCGTCGATCCTGCTGACCGGACTGATCGTCAACAGCGAGGGCAAGCGCTTCGTGGCCGAGGACAGCTACCACTCGCGGACCTCGCAGTTCGTGATGGAGCAGCCCGGCTCGGCGGCGTACCTCATCGTCGACAGCGAGCACGGCGAGCTCGCGAGCTACTCCATGCTGGTGCCGATGATCGACGCCTTCGACACGATCGAGGAGCTCGAGAAGGAGCTCGGCCTGCCGAGCGGGTCGGTGCAGCAGACGCTCGACCGCTACAACGAGCACGCGGCCCGCGGCGAGGACCCCGACCTCCACAAGTCGCCGGAGTGGCTGGCCCCCCAGGACACCGGCCCGTGGGCGGCCTTCGACCTGCGGCTCGGCCATGCGCTCTACGCCGGGTTCACCCTCGGGGGGATCCGGGTCACCGTCGACGGCCAGGCCCAGCGCCCGGACGGCTCGGTCATCGACGGCCTGTACGCCGCCGGCGCCTGCGCGTCGAACATCGCCCAGGACGGCAAGGGCTACTGCTCCGGCACCCAGCTCGGCGAGGGCTCGTTCTTCGGCCGACGGGCTGGGCTCGCGGCCGCCCGCCGCCCGTAGGCTCGCCCCATGACGGGCAGGTACGAGGTCGCCAGCCGGGCGAACGTGCCGCCGTTCCACGTGATGGACCTGCTGGCGGCGGCGAGCCAGCGCCAGCGCACGCACGGCGACCTGCTCAACCTGCTCGCCGGCCAGCCGTCGACCGGCGCGCCGGCGCCGGTGCGCGAGGAGGCGAAGCGCCTGCTCGACTCCGGCGACCCGCTCGGCTACACCCCGGCCGCCGGGGTGCTCGAGCTGCGCGAGGCGATCGCCCGCCACCACCGGCGCACGCACGGCATCGACGTGCACCCCGACGAGGTCGTCGTCACGACCGGCAGCAGCGGCGGGTTCCTGCTGGCGTTCCTCGCCGCCTTCGAGGTCGGCGACCGGGTGGCGATGGCCCGGCCGGGCTACCCCTGCTACCGCAACGTCCTGGCCGCGCTCGGCTGCGAGGTGGTGGAGATCCCGACCGGCCCGGAGACGCGGTTCCAGCCGACCGTCGAGCAGGTCGCGGCGCTGCAGCACTCGGGGGCCGGCCTGAAGGGCCTCGTCGTCGCCAGCCCCGCCAACCCGACCGGCACCATGCTGCTGCCGAGCGAGCTCGCCGCGCTCGCGGCGTACTGCGAGGCCGAGCGGATCCAGCTGATCAGCGACGAGATCTACCACGGCATCGAGTACGCACCGCTGCTCGACGGCGGCGACCACCTGGCCCGCAGCGCCTGGGAGACCAGCCGCGAGGCGGTCGTCTTCTCCAGCTTCTCCAAGTACTTCTCGATGACCGGCTGGCGGATCGGCTGGATGCTGGTGCCCGACCGGCTCCGCCGCGCGACCGACGTGCTCACCGGCAACTTCACGATCTGCCCGCCGGTGCTCGCGCAGTGGGCCTGCCTGGCGGCGTTCAGCGACGCGTCGTACGACGAGCTCGACGGGCACGTCCGCCGGTACGCCGGCAACCGCGCGCTGCTGCTCGACGGGCTCGCCCGCCTCGGGGTGACCCGGATGGCGCCGGCCGACGGCGCGTTCTACGTCTACGCCGACGTCGGGCACCTGACGGACGACACGATGGCCTTCTGCCACGAGGTGCTGGCACGCACCGGGGTCGCGATGGCACCCGGGATCGACTTCGACACCGTCGACGGCGGCCGGTCCGTGCGGCTCAGCTTCGCCGGCCCGGGCGCCGACATCGAGGCGGCGCTCGAGCGGCTCTCCACAGTGCTCGACCACTGAGGTTTCTCCACAGCGACCGGGCGGTGACCCTGCCGCCATGTGGGGAGACACGGCGACCATCCGGGCCCTGGCGGGCCGGCTCCGAGAACGCGCCGACGAGGTCCGCGACCTCGCGGCGCGCCTGTCCGCGGCTGCGCGGGAGGTGGCCTGGCAGGGCGTCGCCGCCGACGCCATGCGCCGCCACGTCGAGGGGCGGGTGGTCGCGCTGCTGCGCACCGCGCGCCTGCACGAGGACGCCGCCGAGGCGCTCGAGCAGCACGCCGCCCGGGTCGACGCGGCGCTCGACCTGCTGACCCTCCCGCTGCACGTGGTGGAGGAGCTGCGATGAACGACCCGACCATCACCCACGTCTCCGGCGGCCGGGTCGGGCTGGCGGCGACCTTCGCGGCCGTCCGGGCCCTGGCCGCCACCTTCGACCTCGCCGCCGAGCAGCTGCGCGAGTGGGCCGGCCTCGGCGTGCGCACGACGACCGATCCCGCCCTCGTCCTCTCGGCGCCGCTCTCGCCGGTCACCTACGGCCTCGCCGAGGCGACGGTGCTGGCCGCGACGACCGGCCCGGACGGCGTGCTCGCCGCGTCCCTGGCCTGGGAGCGTGACGCGGTGCTGGTCCGCGAGGCCGTCGCCCTGCTCGAGGCGGGCGACGAGCGGGTCCGCTCCTGGTTGCTGCGGCTCGACGACGCCCTGGTCGAGCACGCCTTCGGCCTGACCGACCCGCCCCGGCACGCCGGCCTCGCGGCCCTCGCCTACGGCTCCGACGGGCACCCGGTCGTCCACCGGACCGGCGTCCCGGTCCCCGGCTCCGGCTCGCAGCCCGGCGACCTCGGCGAGCTCGTCGGCCACCTCCAGCACGTCGCGGCGCTCTCCGTCGGACCCGACTCCCCGCACAACGGGACGATCGAGGTGCAGACCCTCGACGGGGGCACCGACCGGGCCCGCCACATCGTCTACCTGCCCGGCACCGACGACATGACCACGCTGCCGTGGACCCAGGACGACGACGTCCGCGACCTCGGCACCGACCTGCGGACGATGGGCGGCGAGCACAACAGCTACCAGGAGGGCGTGCTGCGGGCGATGGCGGAGGCCGGCGTCGGGCCGCGCGACCCGGTGCTGCTGGTCGGGCACTCGCTCGGCGGGATGACCGCTGCGGCGATCCTCGCGCAGGGCAGCCGGTTCCACGTCACCCACGTGGTGACGGCCGGCTCGCCGACCGCTCAGGTGCCGGGGTTCCCCGCGGGCTCCCACGTGCTCTCGCTCGAGCACGAGGGCGACGTCGTGCCCCTCACCGACGGGGCGCCGAACCCCGCCTCGGTGGAGCAGGTGACGGTCACCTTCCGCGACGAGGGTGGGGCCGACGGCATCGTCGGCGACCACGACTACTGGCACTACGTGAACGGCGCGGCGGCCGCCGACGCGTCCGCCGACCCGGCGGTCGCCGAGCAGCTCAGGAGCCTGCAGCAGCAGGGCTTCCTCGCCGGGCACGGCGCACCTCCGGCGACCGTCACCAGCCAGGTCTTCACGGTGGCCCGGGCACCCTGACCGGCGTTTCGCGGGTTGACGGCCGGGGAAAGCGACGGTCCCACGCACCGACGATCTCGGAGGAGGTGCTTCGTGTACGGCGAGTCCGACGTGATCCGCCAGCGGGTCGCCGAGCTCCGCGACCAGGGGGCGGACCTCCGCGCGATGGCCGACCACCTCGTGGCCCGCACCGAGGCCGTCGGCTGGACCGGGCGGGCCGCCGATGCCCTCGCCGTCCGGGTCCGGGACCGGGCCGCTCGACTGCGGGCGGTCGCCGCACGGCACGAGACGGCGGCGGACTCCCTCGACACGCACTTGCGCGCGGTCGACCGGCTCAAGGAGGCCATCGAGACCGCCGAGCGCGGGGCGAGCCGGTTGGCGACCGGCTCCGCGTCGTTCTCCCCGCCTCCTCCCGGTCACAAGGCCTGGCTCACGGTCCACCTGCCGGGCCGCTGACGGGCCGGCCATGGTGACCATCGACCTCGGCCCGGCGCCACCCGCGCCGACCGGCCTGCTCGGCGACCTGCCGCGCCGGCTCTCGCTCACCCGACCGGAGCTGCGGCTCGTCGCCGAGCAGGCGGGCGGGGCGCCGCTGCCCTTCGAGCCGGTCGACGACACGCTGCCGGCCCGCCTGCACGAGCCGCGCGCGTCGTTGGCCCGCCGGGGCCTGCTCGTCGACACCGTGCTCGACGAGGGACTGCTCGGCGCGGTCGGGCTGCTGGCGAGCCCGGAGGTGGCCGTCGACCTCGACGTCGGCGCCGGGTCCGCCCAGGTCCGGGCCTGGCACCGGCAGCGCGGTGGCGCCGTCGCCGCGCTGGCGACCGGCGACGGCGTGGTCTTCGAGCTCGCCTGGTTCCCGGTGGAGCGCTGGGCCGACGAGCTCGCCCGCGCCGCGGTCGTGCCCGAGGGCGTCGCGGGCGGCCGCTCCGACGTGCCCGACCTGGTCGAGCTGCCCTACGGCCTCGTCGACGCGGCGGCCGAGGTCGCGCGCCCCGACCGGGACGGGCTGCTCAGCGCCCTGGCCGCCCAGCACGGCGTCGGGCTGGAGGTGGTGCCGGTGCTCGCGGCGCTCGCCGCCGAGACCCGCGGCCGGCTGCGCGCCCTGGTCGCGGACGTGTCGACCGAGCAGGCCGCGGTCGTCGGCGTCGTGTCGTGGGTGCTCCTCGCCGACGGGTGGCGCGCGCTGCGGTCGCACCGGGCCGCGACCGGTGACCGGGTGGAGGTCCGCCGGGTCGGGCCGGCCGACCTCGCCGCGCAGCTCGCCCCGGTCCTGGCGGAGGTGCGGGCGTGGGCGTGACGGACCGCTACGCGGACCTGCTGCTGCTCGCCGACCTCCTCGACAGCTGTGGCCGCGAGATGCGCACCCGGGCGGCGCTCGGCGAGCAGGTGCTGGGTGACCCGGCGGTGCACGAGTCCGCGGAGCTCGCACCCGGCACCTACGAGCGCTTCGACGAGGACGTGCGCGCGGCCATGACGGGCGAGCAGGGCCTGCTGGCCCGGTCGGGAGAGCTCGACGCAGACGCGCTCGCCGTGCGTGCCACCGTCGCCACCTACCGCTGGATCGACGAGCTGCAGGCCGCCGCCGCGCGCACCCTCGGCGCCATCGCCGGACGGGCCGTCGGCTACCTCGCGCCGCAGGTGGCGCTCGGCGGCGCCGTCGTCTCGGCCGGCCTGATCGAGACCGACGTCCTGGACCGCGACGACGTGGCGGCCTACCTCGACGAGCTGGTCGCGGCGAACCCCGAGCTCCTCGAGCACGCCGCCGGAGGTGGCGGCCTGCTCGACGGCCTGCTGCTGCGGTCGCTGCTGACGACCGGCGAGACCTCGCCGGCAGCTGCCCGCACCGGCCTGCGCCAGGTCGGTGCCGAGCCCTTCGACGCCGACCTCGGCCCCGCCCTGCGCGACGTCGCCGCACCCGTGGTCGACGACCCGCCTCCGACCGGAACCGGAGCCGGGGACCGGGCCCGCCCCGACGGCCGGTTCGCCGGGATGGCCGACCTGGTGGCGGCCCTGCTCAGCGCCTCGGCGCCGGTCACCGTGCGGGAGGTCGGGCCGTCCCGCTACGTCGCGCTGCTGCCCGGACCCGACGCCGGCGCGGGTCCGCTGCGGCTCGTGGTGGCGACCACACGCCGTACGCCGACCGGGCGGCGACCGCGATCGCGGACCTCGTCGGGCCCGGGGCCTCGGTGCTGCTGGTCGGCCGCGGCCAGGGCGGCGCCGCCGCGGTCGACGTCGCGTCACGACCCGACGTGCCGTTCTCGGTCGACCAGGTCGTGACGGCCGGAGCGCCGACCACCCCGGGACCCCTGCCGGCGCGGCTGCGGGTGCTCGCGCTCGAGGACCGCGCCGATCCGGTCGCCCTGCTCGCGCCACCGCCCGCCGGCGGCTCCGACGACCTGCTGACCGTCATCTTCGACAGCGGCGGCGAGGACGGCGCAGCGTCGTACGTCGCCGGCGGCCGGGCCGTGGACGCCGCCGAGCACCCCGAGCTGCGGCGTCAGCTCGGCCGGCTGCGGCAGCTGGGCTACCTGCGCTGACCGCAGGACGACCTCGGCGGACCGCTGTTCACCTTGGTGTGGTCCACTCGTCGCGTGAGCGCCACCTCCGTGTCGAGTCGTCACGCCCGGCTCGACGTCCTGCTCGACGGCCTCCGGATCACCCGTTCCGCCTCGGACGCCGCGCGGCGCCACACCGAGCGGGTGCTCGTCCTCGAGTGGGACGAGGTGGCCGGCGCGACACTCGAGCTGACGGGCAAGGGGCGCAGCATCGTGCGGGTCGCCGTGGTCGGGCCGCACGCCGTCGACGACCATCGCGACGACCCGTACGCCGTCAAGGCCGGCCGCGACCAGGCCGAGTCCGCCGTGGCGGTGGTCGACCGCATCAACGAGGAGGCCGCCACCCGGCGGCGCTGGCACGAGCAGGCGGCCACCACCCCGCCCGTCGACGACGGAGCGGTCGAGGCCGGGTAGGTCCGGCCGCCCTGGAGCCCCGCCCTAGGCTCGCCGCATGAGCGAGCAGACGATGGCCGGCCGGACCGTCCTGGTGACCGGCGCGAGCGACGGGATCGGGGCGGAGACCGCCCGGGAGCTCGCCGCCCGGGGGGCGACGGTCCACGTGACCGGACGCTCGGCCGACAAGCTCCGGCCGGTCGCCGAGGCCGTCGGCACCGAGCCGCTCGTCGCCGACTTCTCGCGCCTCGACGACGTCCGCCGGCTCGCGGACGAGGTCGGCGAGCGGGTCGGGTCCCTCGACGTGCTGATGAACAACGCCGGCGGCACCTTCGCGCCCTCGCACCGGACCGCCGACGGTCACGAGCCCAACTTCCAGGTCAACCACCTGGCGCCGTTCCTCCTCACCCACCTGCTGCGACCCCGGCTCGCCGCGGCCGGGTCGTCCCCGGTCGTCAACACCGCCAGCATCGGCAACCTGATGGGCAAGATCGTCCTCGACGACCTCGACTACGAGCACCGTCGGGCGATCGAGTTCCTCGCCTACGGCACCGGGAAGCTGATGAACATCGCGTTCACCCGCGGCATCGCCCAGCGGTGGGCCGACGACGGGATCGTCTCGGTCGCCGTCCACCCGGGACCGGTCGGCAGCTCGTTCGGCCGCGACTCGTGGCTGGTCGGCCTGCTGTACCGCTCGCCGCTCAAGCGGTTCGCCACCATCAGCGTCCCGGACGGCGCGGCCCCGCTGATCGCCCTGGCCGAGCGGGGTCCGGACCCCGAGGTCAACGGCCGCTACTTCAGCCGGTTCCAGGTCGACGGTCGCGAGAACCGGCAGGCCCACGACCAGGCCGTCATCGACGGGCTGTGGGAGCGCTCGGCAGCGCTGGTCGGCGTGGCCTGAGGGCCGGACGTCACAGGATGTCGTGCACGAGCTCCCCGAGCTGGGTGAGGTTGCGGCACTCCACCATCGGCACGACCTCGCCGTAGCGGCCCGCGGCCGAGTCGCCGGTGTCCCAGTGCCGCCGGTGCTCGGGATTGAGCCACCACGCGTGCCGTGCCGACCCGGCCAGCCGCCGCAGCACGTCGAGGTTGAGGTCGCTGTAGTTGGAGCGCGCGTCACCGAGCACGAGCAGCGACGACTTGGGACCGAGCGCGTCGGCGTACCGCTCCTCGAACTTCGCGAACGCCCTGCCGTAGTTGGTGCGACCCCACAGGGCGGCGTGTGCGGTGGTCGCGGCGAGGTCGGCGAGCACGTCGCCGGGGTCGGCGCCCGGCCGGAAGTGGTGGGTGACCTCGTGCACGTGGTCGACGAACGTGAAGGCGCGCACCTTCTCGAACTGGTCGCGCAACGCGTAGACCAGCAGCAGCGTGAACTGCGCGAAGTTGGCCACCGAGCCGCTGACGTCGCAGAGCACGACGAGCTCGGTGCGGTGCGGCCGCTTGGGCTTGTGGTGGGTGACGAGGGGGACGCCACCGGTGGAGATCGAGGCGCGGACGGTACGCCGGAAGTCGAGCGGTCCGCGGCGCCGGGCGTGGTGCTCCTGGGTGAGCCGGGTCGCGAGCCTGCGGGCCAGCGGGTAGATCTCGCGGCGCATCTGCTCGAGGTCCGACCGCCGCGCCGCGGTGAAGTCGAGCCGGTCGATGGAGGGGCGCACCGCGACGCTCGCGACGTGGTCGGGGCCCTTCTCCTCGGCGATCCGCCGGCGGGCGTCGGCCTCGACCAGGCCGGTGAAGGCGCCGACCCGACGGCCGGCCTCGCGCCGCGCCTGGTCGTCCGTGCGGCCCTCGGCGAGCAGGGCCTGCACGATCCGGTCGACGAGCTCGTTCGGAGCGACCCGTTGGAGCGCGGTGTAGGCCGACCAGGACGACAGCCCCGGACCGCGGCCGGGCATCGCCCCGAACCGGGCGACCATCTCCGCGGCCAGGTCGAGCAGCGCCTGCTCGTCGCCGCCGCCCTCGGCGTCGAGCAACGCCTCGAGCAGCTCGGCACGCAGTTCGGCGAGCGCCTCGGCGTTGTCGGCGACGCCCTCGACGTCCTCACGCGTGCCGGCGACGCCGTTGCCGACCATCCGCGGGAAGTAGACGTCGAAGAGCGCGTCGAAGGTCGGCCGCTGCGACTGCTTCTTGACCAGCGTGGCGGCGTACCCGGCGCGGACCACCTCGCGGCGGTCCCAGTCCAGGGCGCTCAGCGCCGCGATCGCGTCGAGGTCCTCGGCGAGCGACACCGAGAGCCCGGCGGCGCGCAGCGCCTCCAGGAAGTCGATGTGGCGGTCGACGAGGGTCACGGTCAGCGGCGTCCGGGTCCTGGCTGCCGCGCCAGCTTGAGCTCGCGGACCGCCTTGTCCTGGTCGGAGGCGTGCTTGAGGACGACGCCGAGCGTGGCGGCGACCGCCTCCTCGTCGAGGTCGCCGATCTCCAGCGCCACCAGGGTGCGGGCCCAGTCGACGGACTCCGCGATCGAGGGCGCCTTGCGCAGGTCGAGGTCGCGCAGCCGGGCGACGGTCGCCACCAGCTGCTCGGCGACCCGGGTGTCGAGGTCGGGCACCTGACCGGTGACGATCTCGCGCTCGCGCTCGGCGTCGGGGTAGTCCAGGTGCAGGTAGAGGCAGCGCCGCTTCACGGCCTCGGACAGCTCCCGGGTCGCGTTCGAGGTCAGCACGACGAACGGGCGGCGGACGGCGGCGACGGTGCCGAGCTCGGGGATCGTGACCTGGAAGTCGGAGAGCACCTCGAGCAGCAGCCCCTCGACCTCGACGTCGGTCTTGTCGACCTCGTCGACCAGCAGCACCGTCGGCTCCTCACGCCGGATCGCGGTGAGCAGCGGCCGGGTCAGCAGGAACTCCTCGGTGAAGATGTCGTCGTGGGTCTGCTCCCACGCCTGGTCCCCGCTCGACTGGATCCGGAGGAGTTGCTTCTTGTAGTTCCACTCGTAGAGGGCGCGCGCCTCGTCGAGGCCCTCGTAGCACTGGAGGCGGACGAGCTCCGCGCCGGTGACCCGGGCGACGGCCTTGGCGAGCTCGGTCTTGCCGACGCCGGCCGGGCCCTCGACGAGCAGCGGCTTCTCGAGGGCGCCGGCGAGGTACGCCGTCGTGGCGGTCGCCGCGTCGGCGAGGTAGCCGTGCTCGGCGAGGCGAGCGGCGGCGCCGTCCGGTGAGGCGAACCAGGGGCTGGCGTGGGGCATGTCACCCATCCTCCCCCACCGGCACCGTCACCTGATCGGGCCCCGCCTCGTTGCTCTGGTCGGGAGAGGGACGCACGCCTGCCGATGGCGGTGCGTGCGAAGGACCTGGCTCAGGAGGACCGATGTCGTTGTGTCTCCCGGTCTCGGTGCGCCCGCGGTGGCTGCCCCCGACCGCGTCCCGGGCGAGTCGTTCCGCCCGGCTCGCCCTCGGCGTGGTGAAGCTCTGCCTCGTCGCCGCGATCGTCGTCACCGGCTGGGCCACCGCGACGTCCGCGCCGTCGGTCCCGGCCGCGGTGCCCGCCACCGGGAGCTTCGCGGCCCCGTCGCAGGCGCCCGGACCCGACTACGCCGACTACCCGGTCACCGCGCTCCCCCACCACGTCCGGCACCTGCTCACCGCCCACGACTGCTCCACGACCGGCTTCGCCGACGAGACGGTGCCGCGGTCGGCGGTCGTCCGCTCGGCCGCCGGGCACCTGCGACACGTGGACTTCGACACCGGCTGGCGCGTCTACCACCGGCACGGAGCCGCCACCCTCGTGGCGGTCTGCCGCGACGCGGTCGGCCCACCGGCCTGACGGCTCAGGACCGCCCGTGCCGGCCCTCGCCGGCCGCGAACCGTCGGGCACCGTCGATCGCGCCGGCACCGAGCGACACCAGGCCGTGCTCGAGCTCGTTGGCCAGTGCCGCGGCCTCGTCCAGCCCTTCCTGCTCCAGCATCGAGAGCCGGTCCTGGCGCAGGCACTCCTGCGGGAGCGCGGCGAGGGTGTGGGCGAGCGCCTCGGCCTCAGCGCGCGCCTGGCCCACCGGAACCACCCGGTTGACCAGGCCCATCCGCTCGGCCTCCCACGCGTCGACCGGCCTCCCGGTCAGCACCAGGTCCATCGCCCGGCTCGCTCCGATCAGCCGGGGCAGCCGCACCGTGCCGCCGTCGATGAGCGGGACCCCCCAGCGCCGGCAGAAGACGCCGAGCACCGCCTCGCCCGACGCCACCCGCAGGTCGCACCACAGGGCGAGCTCGAGACCGCCGGCGACGGCGTAGCCCTCGATGGCGGCGACCACCGGCTTCGAGAGCCGCATCCGGGTCGGCCCCATCGGCCCGTCGCCGTCCGCGCTGACCTGGTTGCCGCGCTCCGTCCCGATCGCCTTGAGGTCGGCGCCGCTGCAGAACGTGCCGCCGTCGCCGTACAGCACCGCGACCCGCTGCCCGTCGTCCGCGTCGAAGGCCCGGAACGCGTCGGCGAGGGCGGACGCCGTCGGGCCGTCGACGGCGTTGCGGGCCTCGGGCCGGTCGATCACGACGGTCGTCACCGGCCCGTCGACCTCTACGCGGACGCTCACGACTCCACCTCGTTGCGCATGACCACATCCTGGGTCACGGCGCGCCGGCGGTCGAGCAGCGACCGCCCGCCACCGGGAAGCAGGTGACGGGCGGTCCGTGTGGCCGGTCAGACCTTGCGCAGGATGACTCCCGAGAGCGCCGGGACGGTGACGTTGGTGACCTTGCGGCCGTTGAGGCGCTGGTAGCCGGGTCCGACGTCGATGGTCCTGGCCTGGGTGGTGGGGTTCACCAGGGTGGTGCCGCCGGTGTAGTTGCGGCGCCACACGCCGGTGGATCCGATGGTGTGGCGGGTCTCGGCGGGCATCCCGATGTCGACGGTGGCGCGGGCGGTCCAGTGGTCGACGTTCGACTCCCACGGGGTGAAGATGCTCGCGCCGGTGCGGCCGTTCCAGGTCAGCAGCCAGGTGGCGCGGTGGTAGGTCTGGATCGAGTAGTCGTCGCGGTTGCTGTAGGTGATCGCGAGCAGCGGGACGTCGCGGTCGGCGCACCAGGCGGCCATCTCCATCTTCCACTGCCAGTCCGGGCCCACGAACCGGGCGCCGGAGCGGTCCAGGCCCCACTTCACGAAGTACTCGTTCTCCCAGCCCGACACGTAGTGGGTCCAGTCCTCCATGACCGCGTGCCAGGTGTTCCACTCCACGGTCACGTTCGGGACGGCCATGAACCCGGCGGCCTTGATCCGGGCGCCGACGTGGTCGAGGAAGGACTCGGTGGCCTCGTACATCGCCTGGTCGGTGGGGATCTGGGTGGCCTTGCGGCCCCCGACGGTGGGGTGGCTGAGGTAGGTCAGGGTGTCGTCCATCATCACCCCGTCCCAGAGGGTACTTCTTCAGCTCGTCGATCACGTTGTCGCCCCACCTGGTCTGGTAGCCGGCCCGGCCGATGTCGGCGGGGTAGAGCCCGGTCCAGTCCGACCACTCGATCACCCGGCCGCCGGCGTCGGTGAGCAGCCAGTTGTTCGCGGCCGCCTGCTGGTAGGTCACGCCGGTCGAGGCGATCCCGGTGGCCCACTCCACGTCCTTGCGGGTCGCGGACACGTCCTTGTACATCAAGATCTTCAGGTTCGGGTTCTTCGCCTTCAGCGCCGGGATCCGGGCGTACTCCCACGGCTGCAGCACCAGGTAGGCGCCCTTCCACGCATCCGGCGTGGCGTCGATGTCACCCGGGTCCAGGGTCAAGATGCCCGCCGAGCTCGGTGCCGAGCTCCGGGCCGCCGTCCCGTGGTGGGCCGTGGTGGCCGCGGTCGCGGTCTCGAGGGAGGCCATCGCGGTCGAGACCGAGAGGCCGGCGGCCACGGCACCGATCGCCGCGGTCGTGAGGGTCGTCAGGCGCATCGTCCGGGTGAGGGCGCGGCACAGAGCACGAGTCATGGGAACCTCCAGCGAGGAGGGCCGCGCCGGAAGGGCATCGGCCGAGATCGGGCCGGCAGTGGAGGACTCGATGTCTCGGGAACCGCCGTCATCTGTTGTCCATGACGCTAGGGAGTCGAGGGGGTCCGGGGTCAGGGCCGCAGGGACCCTCCCGGAGGGGCGGTGGCCCTGCCTGGTCTAGGCGTCGCGGTGGCCGACCAAGGTCGGATGGGAGGTCTCGGAGGGCCGGCCGGTCCGGCTGGGCAGGACCTTGGTCCCGACGATCCCCGTCCGGAGTGCTCAGTCGACAGCGCTCGGGCTCAGCGCCCGGGCTCAGCGCTCTGCGCGGGCGAGCCGCAGCACGCAGGCGCCGGGCTCCACGAACGGCAGCAGCTCGAGGCCACCCGCGTCGTGGTGATACTCCTCGAGGGCGCCCTGGGCCACCCCGAGGTGGACCGAGCAGACCACGCCGGGCATCTCGTGCGCGGCCTGCAGCAGCGGGCACCGGGTGAGCCGGAGCTCGCGGACCTCGCCGTCGGGCTGGGGCGCGAAGCCCATGTCGTCGAAGATCTCGGCGACCTTCTCCCGGGCGGCGCGGTCACCGTCGGCCGTCGGGGGTCCGGACTCACGCGCGAGCCGCTGCCCCCATTCCGCACCCGCTTCGCGGGCGGCCGCCTCGGGGTGCGGGTCCGTCCGGGCGATGACGGCCGCCAGCGTGGCGGCGAGCCCGGCGTACTCCGGCCGGGGGTCGTCGTAGCTGCGGTGGGTGACGGAGTACAGCCAGCCCGGCCGGCCGCGGCCGCTCGCCGGCGCCTGCTCCCGGGTCACCAGGCCGGAGCTGCGCAGTCCGTCCAGGTGCTCGCGCAGGGTGTTGGCTTGCAGGCCGGTCATCGCGACCAGCGCCGGGACGCCGGTCGGCTGGGGCTGCGCCTGCAGCGTCTCGAGGAGCGCCGCGCGGGTCGGCGAGAGCTGCCGGCCGCTCGGGGTCCGGGCGGGCCGCGGGCCCAGGGGGACCGGCGTCACGCCCGAGGACTTTTCCACGGATCCAGTGTGACGAATTCGGCCGGGGGTGTCAGCGGAACGGCGCGGCCGGCCCGGAAGGAGGACGGACGAGGAACGGGACAGGGCGCCTCCTGCGAGATCGCAGTCAGGCGCCCTGTCCGTCGGCTGGCGGGGTGGTTACGAAACCTCATCGCTGCAGGTCAGGAGATCCTCTGACGTAAGCGGTCCGGAGTCTTCCACACGATTCGGGTCTTCCTGTCCACACTTTCGATGGTCGAGCTTGCCCAAGCCCGGGCCGCATGCAGGGGTCACAGCGGTCGTGACGTCACTGAGGTGCTCCTGACGGAGGGGCACCTCTGCTCGAGCGACCGTTGTGACGCGTAGCAGCAGCAGGAGCAGGAGCAACACGATGACCAAGATGACGATGAGGATGAGGATGAGGATCTAGGTCGCCAGTTCGCGCATCGCCTGGATCAGTCGCTCGGTGGCTCGCTCAGCCTTGACCAGATCGGTCGACGAGACCGGACGTTCGCTGTAGCCGGCCTTGGTCTTGACTCCCAAGAGCGTCTCGAGAGCGCCGGCGAGCTTCTTGTCTACAGCGGTTGCCAGGAGTTGGACGGCCTCGGCGTGGTTCTCTCCCATCGCGTGCTCGCCCAGGCGCGCGCAGCAGATGACGTCGGATGCGGCGATGCCATGCACGAGAAGGGTGACGTAGGCGTCTGCTACATCGCTGTCCTCGTCGGCCAGCGTGCGTACAGTTGCCGCGGCCTCGTTGAACTGCTCTGCTTTGGCGCGGCGCCCGCTACGTGTTGCTGGCGTGCACTTCAGCGTTCTTGGCATACGCCCTCCTCCAGAAGCCGGAGGAACCGTACAGGACGACGCCGTCGTAGCGGATGGCCTCCAGGACCGGCTCGGCGTGGAGGTTCTCGATGACCTCTGCCTCGCCCATCTCAAGAGCTCGTACGTCGTTGCCGGTCCAGCGGCTGGCGCGATGCTGGATGTCGAGCAGGTTGCCATCCCAGCGCTCTCCCGCTTCGTCGTCTAGACCGTCCGGGCGGACGACGAACAGGTCGATGTCTGAGGAGTTGCCCATCTCCCCGCGGGCCGCAGACCCGAACATGGCGGCGAACACCGGCGCCGGGTCCCAGGACTGGAACTCCGCGCGCAGTCGCTCGAAGTAGGCGGAGCGGAGCTGGGCCAGTTCCGTGATCGCCGGCGCTGCGATGTGCTCGGAGTTGAAGCGGTACGCGATCGCGTTCCCGACGTTCTCTGCGTCGACGATGCCCTCAAGTTCCAGTCTCAGGAGGACCTTGCGGATGCCGGTGTGTGAGTGCTGCCCGATCAGGCGGTGGAGGTCCCCGGCCGTGAAGGCTCGCGAGGTGCTTGCGAGCGCCATCAAGACGTCGCCGTCGAGCGTCGGCGTCACCACCGACATCGGGTTCTGCAGCCGCATCGTCACCCCTCCGTTCTATCACTATTGTGCCCGTTCTATGACTATTGTGCTGGCTCTAGCACTATTGTGCAAGGATCTACGAGGATAGCCCGCCGAACTTGGGGGCAGGTTCCGCAGAGTCCGGACCACTCACTCTTGGCCCACGATGACTGAGGTAGCGCGGCCCATCTGGCGAGCGCGTCAGTGCTGCACCAGAGACGGCACTGCTGGGCGTTCCTCGACTCGCCGCACGAGGCTCCCCGTGTTTACCGGATCTGCCTGCGGGCTCAGGCGGTCATCGCAACACCTCTGCCAGTGCCTGTGATGGTGTCTTGAAGCCGAGGGTCTGTCGAGGGCGCTCGTTGAGCTCAAGCGCGATCGCGTCGAGGTCGTCTTGGGTGAGGGTGCGGAAGTCGA
>NZ_JBGAHF010000039.1:0-6174 GCF_044226305.1 Nocardioides sp.
CCCGGCCCGCGCACCCGGGCCAGGTGCCGGGCCCGCCGCGGTACCCGCTCTTCGCCGACGAGGTGGGGCAGCCCGCGGGGGCCGCCGACGTCCCGCCCGGCCAGCCCCCGCCGTACCCGCCCCCGTCGTACCCGCCCGCACCCGCGCCGCGAGGCCGGCGGCCCTGGTGGCCGTGGCTGGTCCTGGCGGCCGTGCTGGTCCTGGTGGTCGGCGTCGTCGCCGGCGTCGCCACCCTGACCGGCGACGACGAGACCGGCGCGCGGGCCCGTCCCGGCGGGCACGGGTCCGGCTCCTCGGGGTCGGCGCCGGCGTCCGGAGGCCTGTCGGGACGGTCGACGGCCCAGGTCCCCGCGACGGCACCGCCCAACCAGGACACCGCCGGCAACCGCACGACGTACGACGCCGCGAACCTGCTCGACGGGGTCCCGGAGACCTGCTGGCGGATGCCGGGCGACGGCACCGGCGGGGAGGTCACGGTGACCCTGCCCGGCCGCACCCACCTGCGCAGCGTCGGGATCGTCAACGGCTACGCAAAGACCGCCCGGGACGCGCAGGGCCGCGAGCTCGACTGGTACCACGGCAACCGGCGGGTGCTCGCCGTCGAGTGGGTCTTCGACGACGGCACGACGGTGGCGCAGGACCTCGACGACACGACCGCCGTGCAGTCGGTCGACGTCGACGTCACGACCGCGACCGTGGTGCTGCGGCTGGTGGAGGTCTCCCCGCCCGGGACCGGTCCGGCGTCGCGCGACTACACGGCGGTCAGCGAGATCTCCCTGGTCGCCGGCTGAGCCGTCAGGCGACGAGCCGCGCGAGGACGCCGGCCGCCTTCTCGGCGTCGTCGCGGGACACGCCGAGGTGGGTGACCAGGCGGACGGCGGTCGGGCCGACCGCCGAGACGAGCACGCCCTCCTCCCGGGCCGCCGCGACCAGCGCGGCCGCGTCCGGTCGCCGCACGACGACGATGTTCGTGTCCACGGTCAGCGGGTCGACCCCGGCGGCCTCGGCGAGCAGCCGCGCGTGCTCGTGGTCCTCGGCGAGCCGCTCGAGGTGGTGGTCGAGGGCGTGCAGGCCGGCGGCGGCCAGGATGCCGACCTGGCGCATCCCGCCGCCCATCCGCTTGCGCCACACCCGGGCCTCGGCGACGGTGTCGGCGCTGCCGACGAGCAGCGAGCCGACCGGCGCACCGAGACCCTTGGAGAGGCAGACGGCCATCACGTCGGCCACCGCGCCGTACTCGGCGAGCGGGGTGCCGGTCGCGACGTGCGCGTTCCAGACCCGGGCGCCGTCCATGTGCACACCGACCCCGGCGGCGGTCGCGAACTCGCGCAGGTCGAGCAGGTCCGCCAGCGGGAGCACGGCGCCGCCGGCGAAGTTGTGGGTGTTCTCGACCGAGATCGCTGCCGTCGGCACGAAGAACGGACCCATGTCGGGGGCGAAGATCGCGCGGATCGACTCGAGGTCGACCTGGCCGCGCGGGTGGATCCAGGTGCGCATCGTGAGGCCGGTGTAGGCGCCGTGCGCCCCGAGCTCGGCGCGCGCGATGTGGGCGCTCGCCTCGCACAGCACCTCCTGCCCGGGCCCGACCAGCGAGCGCACCGCGAGGACGTTCGCCATCGACCCGGTCGGGGTGAACAGCGCCGCCTCGTGGCCGAACAGGCCCGCGACCCGCTCCTCCAGCGCCGCAACGGTCGGGTCCTCGCCGTACACGTCGTCGCCGACCTCGGCACCCGCCATCGCGGCGCGCATCGCGTCGGTCGGCGAGGTCAGGGTGTCGCTGCGCAGGTCGATCACCGCCCCATCCTGTCAGGCGGCTCTACGCTCCCGGGATGAAGATGCGTTGGTACGCCGCGTCCCCCGACCGCCGGACCCGCCAGGTCCTCGCCGACCTCGCGGTCGTCGCCTGGCTGGTCGTCTGCCTGTGGCTCGCCCACGGCGTGCAGGCGCGCTTCGACGACCTCGCCGACCAGATCCGCCGCGCGGAGACGGCGACGGCCAGCATCTCCGACGGCCTCACCCGGGCCGGGGACGCCCTCGGCGGGGTCCCCCTCGTGGGTGAGTCGGTCCGCGAGCCGTTCGACGCGGCGGCCGGCGCCTCCGACCGCCTGGGCCAGACCTCGCTCGAGAGCGCCGACCGCACCGAGCGGGCCGGCACCTGGCTGGCCGTGGTCCTCGTGGTCGGTCTCTTCGGGCCGGTCGGCGTCCCCTACGGCCGGCGCCGGTACCGCTCGGCCCGGGACGCCGGTCGGATCGAGCTGCTGGCGGGCGCCCCGGGCGGCAGCGACCTGCTGGCGCTACGAGCGCTGACGACCCTGCCGGTGCACGTGGTCGCGGCGGCCGTGCCCGGGGCCGCCGACGGCTGGCGACGCGGCGTCCCCACCGTGGTCAGCGCCCTGGCCGACCTGCAGCTGCGTGAGGCGGGACTGGACCCGGCGCGGGTGCGGGCGGCGGTGGCCGGACCGGGCTGAGCCTCAGCTCGTCGTGACCTTCACCGCGGGCGACCACCCGGAGGTCGACGAGCCGACCTGGGTGCGGGCGCGGACCGCCCACGTGCCCGGCCGGTGGAAGGACGCGGACACCCCGGAGGTGTCGGTACGCAGCGCCTTCCACGTGCCGGTGCCCTTGCGGACCTGGACGTCGTAGGTCGCGTCGCCGGCGGCGACCGCCCAGCGCAGCGTCCAGCCGGAGTCGGCGGCGCCGGTCCGCGACACCGGGACCCGGACGGTGCCGCGCATCGACGGGTGGATCGTGCACTGGTAGGGGTAGCTGCCCGCCCCGTCGAACGTGTGCGTGAACGTGTCCCCACCGGACTTCGCGCCGCTGTTCCAGAAGCCCTGGGTCGAGGTGCTGGTGTGCGCCATCGCGTCGGGGTAGGTCCAGGTGACGGGGCTGCCGAGCCCGACGGTCAGCGACGCCGGGGTGAACCGCATGTCGGCCACCGACACCGTCGGGCCGCCCGAGATCGCGGGTCCACCGGGTACGGCGACGAGGCCGGCTGCGATCAGCAGCCCGGCCAGCAGACGAGTGATCATGGCGGGAACCTAGACCCGCTTCATGAGAACCGCTGCCCGGTCAGGCCGGGCGGATCAGGCCGGGCGGATCAGGCCTGGCGCAGCATCTCCGCGACCAGGAACGACAGCTCGAGCGACTGCACCCGGTTCAGCCGCGGGTCGCAGACCGACTCGTAGCGGTGCGCGAGGTCGAGGTCGGTGAGGTCCTCACCGCCGCCGACGCACTCGGTGACGTCGTCACCGGTGAGCTCGACGTGCAGGCCGCCGGGCCAGGTGCCGAGCGAGCGGTGCACGTCGAAGAAGCCCTGCACCTCCTCGATCACGTCGTCGAAGCGGCGGGTCTTGTAGCCCGAGGAGGCCTCGAAGGTGTTGCCGTGCATCGGGTCGCACACCCAGGCGACCTCCAGGCCCGCGGCCTCGACCTTCTCCACCAGGTGCGGGAGACCGTCCCGGATCTTCCCGGCGCCGAAGCGGGTGATGAAGGTCAGCCGGCCCGGCTCGTTGGCCGGGTTGAGCTTCGCGGCCAGCGCGAGCGCGTCGTCCGGGGTGGTGGACGGGCCGAGCTTCACGCCGATCGGGTTGCGGATGTGGCTGAGCAGCTCGACGTGCGCGCCGTCCAGCTGGCGGGTGCGCTCCCCGATCCACACGAAGTGGCCGGACACGTCGTACGGGGTGCTCGTGCGGGAGTCGATGCGCGTGAGCGCGTGCTCGTACTCCAGCACCAGCGCCTCGTGGCTGGAGTGGAAGTCGACCCGGTGGAACTCGTCGGGGTCGGCGCCGATGGCCTGCATGAAGGTGAGGGCACGCTCGATCTCGTTCGCCATCGCCTCGTACTTCTGCCCGACCCCGGACTCGCGCACGAAGTCGGTGTTCCAGGTGTGCACCTGGCGCAGGTCGGCGTAGCCGCCGGTGACGAAGGCACGGACCAGGTTGAGGGTCGCGGCGCTGGAGTTGTAGACGTCGACGAGCCGCTGCGGGTCCGGGACCCGCGACTCGGGGGTGAAGTCGAAGCCGTTCACGGCGTCGCCGCGGTAGGCGGGCAGCGTGACGCCGTCGCGGGTCTCGAGGTCAGAGGAGCGCGGCTTCGCGTACTGGCCGGCGATCCGGCCGACCTTCACGACCGGCACCGAGGCGGCGTACGTCAGCACGACCGCCATCTGGAGGAGCACGCGGAGCTTGTTGCGCACGTTGTCGGCGGTGACTCCGGCGAACGTCTCGGCGCAGTCGCCGCCCTGGAGCAGGAACGCCTCACCCCGCGCCACGGCGGCGATCTTGTCCTTGAGCTCGTCGCACTCACCCGCGAAGACCAGCGGCGGCGCGGTGCGCAGCCGCGCGACGGCGGCGTCGACCGCGGCGCGGTCGGGGTACGACGGCTGCTGGGCGGCACCCAGCGCGTGCAGCTCGGACAGGGACGGGACGACACTCACCCGTCCAGGGTACGGCGCGCCGGCGCTCTTCCCCGATTCGGTGGTCCCGCCTGAGACGTCAGTCCTCCATGTGCTCGATGTCGCGGAACCCGGTCTTCTTCGCCCGGACCGCCCGGTTGGTGAACCAGGTGAACGCCCACAGCACGATGCCGAGCAGGAGCAGCCCCCCGGCGACCTGGTACTGGATCCAGTCCTCGCGGTCGCGGGCCCACGGGCCGGCCAGGAACAGGCAGGCGACCGCTCCGGCGAGCGGGACCCAGCGCGGGGCCTGGAACCCGCCCTCGGCGCGCGGGTCCCGGCGCAGCACCATGCAGGCCACGTTGACGACCGCGAAGACGCAGAGCAGCAGCAGCGCCGTGGTGCCCGAGAGCGCCACGATCAGGGAGGTGTCCGCGTAGACCGTGACGACCGCGATCAGGCCGAGCGCGAGCAGCGTGGAGAAGATGATGCCGGCGTACGGCGTCCGGCGGCCCGGCAGCACCTTGCCGAGGGTGCGCGGCAGCACGTCCTGGTGCGCCAGGCCGTAGAGCAGGCGGCTGGCCATCAGCATGTTGAGCAGCGCGGTGTTGGCGACCGCGATCACCGTGAGGAACGGGAAGACCTTGTCGATCGGGAGTCCGGGAGCGCCCTTCTCGACGACCGCGAGCAGCACCTTGCCCTCGTCGGCGACCACGGCCTCGATCTGGCCCTCGGGGATCACGGCGATCACCGAGAGCGCGACCAGGACGTAGAACACCACGGCGATGCCGAGGCCCGTGAACATCACCCGCGGGAAGATCCGGACCGGGTCCTGGGTCTCCTCGACCATGTTGACCGAGTCCTCGAAGCCGACCATCGCGAAGAAGGCGATCGCGGTGGCGACGGTGACCGCGAGGAACAGGCCGCGGTCGGACTGGGAGTCGAAGACCACGATCCGGCCCATGTCGGCGTCGCCCTTGGCCATGACCCAGAAGCCGATCAGGATGACGATCACCAGTGCGGCCATCTCGATGAGCGTGAGCACGACGTTGAACTTCACGCTCTCGCCGACCCCGCGCAGGTTCACCACCGCCAGGAGCAGCATGAACCCCATCGCGACCGCGGTGATCGCGGTCTGACCCTGGGGCACGTCCCAGCCGAGGCCGTCGAAGCCGGCGAGCAGGTTGGTGGCGAGCAGGTTCGAGGACGTCGAGGCGCTGGTGATGCCGGAGCAGATCACCGCGAACGCGACCAGGAACGTGACGAAGTGGATGCCGAACGCCTTGTGCGTGTACAGCGCCGCCCCGGCGGCCTGGGGGTACTTCGTGACGAGCTCGAGGTAGGAGAACGCCGTCAGCGTGGCCACGGCGAACGCGACGATGAACGGCAGCCACACGAGGCCGCCGACCTCGAGCGCCATCTCGCCGGTGACGGCGTAGATGCCCGCGCCCAGGATGTCGCCGACGATGAACAGCAGGAGCAGCTTCGGGCCGAGCACCCGCTTCAGGTCCGGGGTGGGGCCGTTGACGTCGACGGGCTCGGCGCTCTGGGTGGTCATGCGACCAGGCTGCCCCGGTGATCCCGTCGTCAACCACGATCGGGCAGATCAGGCTCGAGGACGACTCGGTCTCGACACGCCGGGTCAGACGGTATGACGTGACCGCCTCGGTGTGAGGGGGTTGCAGGCCGGGGCCTCTCACATGCATGTACGTGGGTTGTCGGGCAGGAGTGGCCTGCGCGACCTATCCACAGGCATAGGAGGCCCCGGTGTTCACTGA
>NZ_JBGAHF010000024.1:0-52142 GCF_044226305.1 Nocardioides sp.
TGGGCGACGGTGACGGTCTCGTCGGCGTCGGCTACGGCAAGGCCAAGGAGGTCCCGGCGGCGATCGCCAAGGGTGTCGAGGAGGCGAAGAAGCACTTCTTCCGCGTCCCGCGCATCCAGGGCACCATCCCGCACCCGGTCCAGGGCGAGAAGGCGGCCGGCGTGGTCCTGCTGCGTCCCGCTGCTCCCGGTACCGGTGTGATCGCCGGTGGCCCGGTGCGTGCGGTGCTCGAGTGCGCCGGCATCCACGACGTCCTGAGCAAGTCGCTCGGGTCGTCCAACCAGATCAACATCGTCCACGCGACGGTCGAGGCCCTCAAGATGCTCGAGCAGCCGGAGTCGGTGGCGGCCCGCCGCGGCCTGCCGGTCGAGCAGGTCACCCCCGCGGCGCTGCTGCGGGCGCGCACCGAGGTGCCGGCCGGGGTCTCCGAGGAGGTGTCCTCCTGATGGCGCAGCTCAAGGTCCAGCAGAAGCGCGGCACCGTCGGGATCAAGGCCAACCAGCGCGAGACCCTGCGCACGCTCGGTCTCAAGCGGATCGGCGACGTGGTCGTGAAGGAAGACCGCCCGGAGATCCGGGGCATGGTCAACACCGTCCGTCACCTGGTGACGGTCGAGGAGGTCGAGTGACATGACGCTCAAGCTGCACCACCTGCGTCCGGCTCCCGGCGCCAAGACCGCCAAGACCCGTGTGGGTCGCGGTGAGGGCTCGAAGGGCAAGACGGCCGGTCGTGGTACCAAGGGCACGAAGGCCCGCTACCAGGTCCCGGCCTCCTTCGAGGGCGGCCAGATGCCGATCCACATGCGGCTCCCGAAGCTCAAGGGCTTCAAGAACCCGAACCGGGTCGAGTTCCAGGTCGTGAACCTCGACCGCCTCGGCGAGCTCTTCCCCGAGGGCGGCGACGTCACCGTCGACGCCCTGGTGGCGAAGGGCGCCGTCCGTGACGGGCTCCCGGTCAAGGTCCTCGGCCAGGGCGACCTGTCGGTCGCTGTCCAGGTGAGCGTGAACGCGTTCTCCGGCACGGCCAAGGAGAAGATCGAGGCCGCCGGCGGCACCGCCACCGTGGTGTGACGGTCCCCACCAGCGTCGAGGGCGCGGCAGTCCTGTCCCCGGACAGGGCGGCCGCGCCCCACGCGCATTCGGGGGACGACCGCCCCCCTGTTAGGCTTCCACGGGTCCTTGCGATCACCTCGCAGGGGCCGCTTCATGCTTGGAGAAAGAGGATCTCGTGCTGAGCGCGTTCGCGAACGCTTTCCGGACCCCGGACCTGCGGCGCAAGCTGCTGTTCGTCCTGATGATCATCGCGGTCTTCCGGCTCGGGTCCCAGGTCCCCACCCCCGGCGTCCACGTCGGTCACGTCCAGGCCTGTATCGACATCGCCAACAGCGGCTCGAACGCGAGCCTCTACAGCATGGTCAACCTGTTCTCGGGCGGGGCGCTGCTGAAGCTGACCATCTTCGCGCTCGGGATCATGCCGTACATCACGGCGAGCATCATCCTGCAGCTCCTGGTGGTGGTGATCCCCCGGCTGGAGGCCCTCAAGAAGGAGGGCCAGTCCGGCCAGACCAAGATCACGCAGTACACCCGCTACCTGACGCTGGGCCTGGCGGTCCTCCAGGCGACGGGCATCGTGGCGCTGGCCCGCTCCGGCCGCCTGCTGCAGGGCTGCGACGAGAGCCTCCTGCACGACGACGGGACGGCGACGTTCCTCGTCATGGTCGTCACCATGACGGCCGGCACCGTCTTCATCATGTGGCTCGGTGAGCTGATCACCGAGCACGGCATCGGCAACGGCATGTCGCTGCTGATCTTCACCCAGGTCATCTCCGGCTTCCCGTCCTCGCTGTGGGCGGTCCAGAAGTCGAAGGGCTGGTGGACGCTCGGCATCGTCGTCGTCATCGGACTGGTGATCATCGCCGCGGTCATCTTCGTCGAGCAGGCGCAGCGGCGGATCCCGGTGCAGTACGCACGCCGGATGGTGGGCCGCAAGATGTTCGGCGGCAGCTCCACCTACATCCCGCTGAAGGTGAACCAGGCCGGTGTCATCCCGGTCATCTTCGCCTCCTCGCTGCTCTACCTGCCGGCGATGATGGCGTCGTTCAACAACGACCCCAACAACAAGTGGGCCACGTGGATCAACGACTACCTCGTCCGCGGTGACCACCCGCTCTACATGCTTGCCTTCTTCGGCCTGATCGTCTTCTTCACCTACTTCTACGTCTCGATCACCTTCAACCCTCAAGAGGTGGCGGACAACATGAAGAAGTACGGCGGCTTCATCCCCGGGATCCGGGCGGGCAAGCCGACCGAGGAGTACCTCTCCTACGTCCTGTCCCGCATCACGCTGCCCGGTGCCCTGTACCTCGGCCTCGTCGCCCTCATCCCCCTCATCGCGTTCGCCGTGATCGGCGCCAACCAGAACTTCCCGTTCGGTGGCACCAGCATCCTGATCATGGTCGGTGTCGCCCTGGACACGGTGAAGCAGATCGAGAGCCAGCTCCAGCAGCGCAACTACGAAGGATTCCTTCGGTAAGTGAGGCTGAGCTAGTCAGATGAGGCTGATCATCATGGGCCCCCCCGGTGCGGGCAAGGGCACGCAGGCGAAGTTCATCGCCGAGCACTTCAAGATCCCGGCGATCTCGACCGGTGACATCTTCCGCGCCAACGTGTCGGAGGGAACCGAGCTCGGGCTCGAGGCCAAGCGCTTCATGGACGCCGGCGAGTACGTGCCCGACGAGGTCACGAACCTGATGGTCCGCAACCGGATCGACGAGCCGGACGCCGTCAACGGCTTCCTGCTCGACGGCTACCCGCGCACCCTCGCCCAGGTCGAGGAGCTCGACGGGATGATCCGGTTCACCGGGCACCAGCTCGACGCCGTGGTCTGCCTGACCGTCGACCAGGAGGAGATCGTCGGCCGGCTGCTGCAGCGGGCCCAGGTCGAGGGCCGGGCCGACGACACCGAGGACGTCATCCGGCGGCGCCAGGAGATCTACCTGGAGCAGACCGAGCCGCTGATCGACGTCTACAGCAAGCGCGGGATCGTCGTCGAGGTCGACGGCATGGGCGACGTCGACGACGTCACCCAGCGCGTCTTCGCCGCCCTCGACGTTCTTCCGGAGTCCTAGGCCGGATGGGGTTCCTCGACCGCGGCGTCGAGATCAAGACGCCCGAGCAGGTCGACGCCATGCGCCGCGCCGGGCTGGTCGTCGGCCGCACGCTCGAGGTGCTCCGAGACGCCGCCCGCGCCGGGGTGTCCACCGGCGAGCTCGACGCGATCGCGGAGGACCACATCCGGTCCAGCGGTGCGACCCCCTCGTTCCTGGGCTACCACGGCTTCCCCGGGTCGATCTGCACCTCGGTGAACGACGAGGTCGTGCACGGCATCCCCGGCGACCGGGTGCTGGCCGAGGGCGACGTCGTCTCGATCGACTGCGGCGCCATCGTCGACGGGTGGCACGGCGACGCCGCGATCACGGTCGCGATCGGTGCGGTGCCCGACGAGGTGACCGAGCTGATGCGGGTCACCGAGCAGGCGATGTGGCACGGGATCGCCGCGGCCCACCTCGGCGGCCGGGTCACCGACATCTCGTACGCCGTCGAGCGCCACGTCCGCAGCCAGGGGCGCTACGGCATCCTCGAGGACTACACCGGCCACGGGATCGGGTCCGCGATGCACCAGCCGCCGAACGTCCCCAACTACGGCCGTGCCGGCAAGGGTCCCCGGCTCGTCGAGGGGCTCGCGCTCGCCGTGGAGCCGATGCTCACCCTCGGGGGCAAGGACGTGTCCGTGCTCGACGACGACTGGACCGTCGTCACCGACGACGGACGCTGGGCGGCCCACTACGAGCACACCTTCACGCTGACCGCGACGGGGACCTGGGTGCTCACCGCGATCGACGGCGGCGAGGAGCAGCTCGCCGCGCTCGGAGTGCGATTCGGCGGCCGGTGAGCCGTGTGACAGACTGACCCGTGCAGGGGGGAGTATCCCTACGCCGCGGGTTCGTCAACACGGGCCGAGCTCCGGACCCGCGGGTCGCCGTACGGCGGCGGGAGAGACTCCTGATGCTTCGTCATCCCCCGACCTGCAGGAGTCGTACTCGTGGAGATCTCCACCACCGAATGGGCCGTGACCATCGGCGTCACCGTCGCCGTCCTCCTCTTCGACGTCGTCGTCATCGCCCGTGACCCGCACGAACCCAGCTTCCGGGAGTGCGCGACCGCGCTCGCCGTCTACATCGGCGCCGCGGTCGTCTTCGGTGCCTGGATCTGGATCAGCCACGGGCACGACATGGGCGTCCAGTTCTACGCCGGCTGGTTGACGGAGTACTCGCTGTCCATCGACAACCTCTTCGTCTTCATCATCTTGATGGCCGCGCTGCGGGTGCCACGCGAGTACCAGCAGGAGGCCCTCATGGTGGGCATCATCCTGGCGCTGGTCTTCCGGGCGATCTTCATCGCGCTCGGCTACCAGCTGATCTCCAACTTCTCCTGGATCTTCTACATCTTCGGCGCCTTCCTCGTGTACACCGCCGTCTCCCTGGTGAAGAGCTACCGCAGCCACGAGGACGAGCACCCCGAGAACAACCGCGTCGTCCAGTTCGCGCAGAACCACCTCAACGTCGGGGAGGAGTACCGCGGGCTCAAGCTCTTCTGGAAGGAGAACGGCGCCCGCGTCGTCTCGCCGATGCTCATCGTGATCATCGCGCTCGGGACGACGGACCTGCTCTTCGCGCTCGACTCGATCCCCGCGATCTTCGGCATCACCCAGGAGCCGTACCTCGTCTTCACCGCGAACGTGTTCGCGCTGATGGGGCTGCGCCAGCTCTACTTCCTGCTCGGGGGGCTGCTCAAGCGGCTGATCTACCTCTCCCTGGGCCTCTCCTTCATCCTCGCGTTCATCGGCGTGAAGCTGGTCCTGCACGCCCTCCACGAGAACGAGCTGCCGTTCATCAACGGCGGTGAGCCGGTCCACGTGCCCGACATCTCCTCGCTGGTCAGCCTCGCCGTCATCATCGTGACGCTGGCCGTGACCGCGATCGCCAGCCTGCTGGCGTCCCGCAACATGACCGAGGAGGAGATCGAGGAGCGCACCAGCTCGCTGCGGGCGCCGGACGAGGGCACGGCCACGGAATAGCGCGGTCGGGGGCCGGGGTTGGACCGGAGTGAGCCCTGCGTCCCCCACCCTGTCCGTCCTCGACCTCGTCCCGGTCCGCTCCGACCAGGCGACCGGCGACGCGCTCGCGGCGTCGCTGTCGCTGGCCCGGGCGGCCGACGAGCTCGGCTACCGGCGCTACTGGCTGGCCGAGCACCACAACATGCCGGCCGTCGCGGCCACCAACCCGCCGGTCCTCGTGGGCCTCGTGGCGTCGGCGACCTCCCGGATCCTGGTCGGCTCCGGCGGGGTGATGCTGCCCAACCACGCGCCGCTGGTCGTCGCGGAGCAGTTCGCCCTGCTCGAGGCCGCCTTCCCCGGGCGGATCGACCTCGGGATCGGCCGGGCACCCGGCAGCGACCCGGTCACGTCGTACGCCCTGCGGCACGGTGCCGGCGGGGTCAGCGACGAGATCGTCAGCCGGTTCCCGGAGTACGTCGACAACGTGCTCGCGATGATGGAGCCGGCCGGCGTCGGGCTGTCCGTGCAGGGCCGGACCTACCCGCTCCGGGCCACGCCGCAGGCGCGGTCGGTGCCGACGATCTGGCTGCTGGGGTCCTCGGACTACTCGGCCCGGCTCGCGGCCGAGAAGGGCATGCCCTACGTCTTCGCCCACCACTTCTCCGGCTCCGGCACCGCCGAGGCGCTCGCGCTCTACCGGGAGCACTTCCGGCCCTCGCCCGAGCTCGCCGAGCCGCGCACGTTCCTCACCGTCAACGCGGTGGTCGCCGGGACCGAGGACGAGGCGGCCCGCCTGGCCCTGCCGCAGCTGCTGGCGATGCTCGCGCTGCGCACCGGGCAGGAACTGACGCCCCAGCGCCTGGTCGAGGAGGCCGAGAAGGTCGAGCTGTCGGCGCCGCACCTCGAGCTGGTCCAGGCGATGGCCGAGCGCTGGGTGATCGGCGACCCGGCCCGGGCCCGGGCCCGGATCGAGGAGCTCGCGGCGTCGTACGGCGTCGACGAGGTGATGGTGCACCCGGTCGCCGGCGCCTGGACGGGGACCGAACCGGGCGCCAGCCCGGCCCGCGAGGAGACGCTGCGCCTGCTCGCGGCCTGATTCGTGTTTCGACGCCGTTTGCGACTAAACTGGCGTGTCGGCCCAACGTGGGTCTGCTTCGTGGTGCCTCGCGGCTGCCCGGATCACCAACCGAATCGCTCTTCGGGGCGGCTCGTGCGTGTGCCCGGGGATGGGGTCCACGAGCGGCTTCACGAGGTCCACCGCCCCGCCGGGGCGGAGGTTCGCGGGCCACACGGTAGACAACCAACCGACAGATTGTGGAGGACATGCCGAAGAAAGAAGGCGTGATCGAGATCGAGGGCACCGTCGTGGAGGCCCTTCCGAATGCGATGTTCCGCGTGGAGCTGAGCAACGGCCACAAGGTTCTCGCCCACATCAGCGGCAAGATGCGCCAGCACTACATCCGGATCCTCCCCGAGGACCGCGTGGTCGTGGAGCTGTCGCCGTACGACCTCACCCGGGGTCGCATCGTCTACCGGTACAAGTAACCGCCTATTCAGCCGATACCGGAAAGGGCCTGACAGTGAAGGTCAAGCCGAGCGTCAAGCCGATCTGTGACAAGTGCAAGGTGATCCGTCGCCACGGCCGCGTCATGGTCATCTGCGAGAACCCGCGCCACAAGCAGCGCCAGGGCTGATCGCCCACCACAACTGAACAACCACAACGTGATCGCTAGCCGTCGAAGGACGAGCGAAGCCACCTCCGGAGCAGACGGCCGGAGCCCGGTACCCAGCTGAGACCTGGGAGAGGCCCGGGACGCGACACGACCGAAACCGCTGCGAACGACCGAAGGAAACCGCCACATGGCACGCCTCGTTGGTGTCGACCTCCCGCGCGACAAGCGCATCGAGATCGCACTCACCTACATCTACGGCATCGGCCGTACTCGCGCCCAGCAGGTGCTGCAGGCCACGGGGGTCAACCCCGACCTGCGCGTCCACCAGCTCGGCGACGAGGAGCTGGTCAAGCTCCGTGACGAGATCGAAGCCAACTTCAAGATCGAGGGTGACCTCCGTCGTGAGGTCCAGGCCGACATCCGCCGCAAGATCGAGATCGGCAGCTACCAGGGTCGCCGTCACCGCCAGGGCCTCCCGGTCCGCGGTCAGCGCACCAAGACCAACGCGCGTACCCGCAAGGGTCCCAAGCGCACGGTTGCCGGCAAGAAGAAGGCGAAGTGATCCAGCGCTGACGCGCTGACCTTCGTCACCACGAGCTTCAGACCAGAGACCTCAGGAGTTACTGCATGCCTCCCAAGAGCCGCAGCGCGGCTGGCGCCAAGAAGGTGCGCCGCAAGGAGAAGAAGAACGTCGCCGTGGGCGAAGCCCACATCAAGAGCACGTTCAACAACACCATCGTCACGATCACCGACCCCACCGGTGCGGTGATCTCGTGGGCCTCTGCCGGCACCGTCGGCTTCAAGGGGTCCCGCAAGTCCACCCCGTTCGCCGCGCAGATGGCCGCCGAGGCCGCCGGGCGCCGCGCGATGGAGCACGGCATGAAGAAGATCGACGTCTTCGTCAAGGGCCCGGGTTCGGGCCGCGAGACGGCGATCCGGTCCCTGGGTGCGATCGGCCTCGAGGTCGGCACCATCCAGGACGTCACGCCCACGCCCCACAACGGCTGCCGCCCGCCCAAGCGCCGCCGCGTCTGATCGCGCGACCGAGAACAGGAGACTTGTAAGCAATGGCCCGTTACATCGGCCCCATGACCCGGAAGTCGCGCCGTCTCGGCGTCGACCTCGTCGGTGGCGACTCGTCCTTCGAGCGTCGCCCCTACCCCCCCGGCCAGCACGGCCGTGGCCGCATCAAGGAGAGCGAGTACCTCCTCCAGCTTCGCGAGAAGCAGAAGGCTCGCTTCACCTACGGCGTGATGGAGAAGCAGTTCCACAACTACTACTCCGAGGCGTCGCGCCGCTCCGGCAAGACCGGTGACAACCTGCTCCAGCTGCTCGAGTGCCGCCTGGACAACGTCGTCTACCGGGCCGGCTTCGCCCGCACCCGCCGCCACGCGCGCCAGCTCGTCGTCCACGGCCACTTCCTGGTCAACGGGCGCAAGGTCGACATCCCGTCGTACCAGGTCGCCGCGCACGACGTCATCGACGTCCGCGAGAAGTCGCTGGAGACCACGCCGTTCATCGTGGCGCGTGAGACCCACGGCGAGCGCGTCGTCCCCGCATGGCTGGAGGCCATCCCGTCGCGGATGCGCATCCTGGTGCACCAGCTCCCGGTCCGGGCCCAGATCGACATCCCGGTCCAGGAGCAGCTCATCGTCGAGTACTACTCGAAGAAGTAACACACCGGGAGGTCCGCCTCCTCGTACCCCCCGCTGGGGCTGAACGTCCCGGCCCCAGCGGGACCACTACTTCCGTCGCCAGCATGTTCGGGCCCGTCAAATAGCGGGTGGGCCCGGAAAGGAAAGAACAAGTGCTCATCGCACAGCGCCCCACCCTGTCGGAAGAGACCGTCGACGAGTTCCGCTCGCGGTTCGTCATCGAGCCGCTCGAGCCCGGCTTCGGCTACACGCTCGGCAACTCGCTGCGGCGTACCCTGCTCAGCTCGATCCCCGGTGCCTCGGTCACGAGCATCAAGGTCGACAACGTCCTCCACGAGTTCTCGACGATCGAGGGCGTCAAGGAGGACGTCACCGAGATCATCTTGAACCTCAAGGGACTCGTCGTCTCCTCGGAGCACGACGAGCCGGTCACCATGTACCTGCGCAAGTCGGGTGCCGGTGACGTCACGGCCGCGGACATCGCGCCGCCGGCCGGTGTCGAGGTGCACAACCCCGACCTGAAGATCGCGACCCTGTCCGACAAGGGCAAGCTCGAGATGGAGCTGGTCGTCGAGCGCGGCCGCGGCTACGTCTCGGCCGTCCAGAACAAGGGCGCGGACAACGAGATCGGCCGGATGCCGGTCGACTCGATCTACAGCCCGGTCCTCAAGGTGACCTACAAGGTCGAGGCCACCCGTGTCGAGCAGCGCACCGACTTCGACAAGCTCGTCATCGACGTCGAGACCAAGCCGTCGATCCGTCCCCGCGACGCGATCGCCTCGGCCGGCAAGACGCTGGTCGAGCTCTTCGGCCTGGCCCGCGAGCTGAACGTCGAGGCCGAGGGCATCGACATCGGCCCGTCGCCCGTCGACGAGCAGCTCGCCGCCGACCTCGCCCTCCCGGTCGAGGACCTGCAGCTGACCGTCCGCTCCTACAACTGCCTCAAGCGCGAGGGCATCCACACCGTGGGTGAGCTCATCAGCCGCTCGGAGCAGGACCTGCTCGACATCCGCAACTTCGGCGCGAAGTCGATCGACGAGGTCAAGGCCAAGCTGGTCGAGATGGGCCTGTCCCTCAAGGACAGCGCGCCCGGCTTCGACCCGCACGCCGCCCTCGCCGCCTACGGCGACGACGACGACGACGCGTTCGTCGAGGACGAGCAGTACTGACCCGAAAACCGACCGGCACCCGCCGGTCGTCTACCCCGGTACCTGACACGGCCGGAGAGATTGGAACGGAACCATGCCCAAGCCCACCAAGGGTCCCCGCCTCGGCGGTAGCCCGGCCCACCAGCGGCTGATCCTCTCGAACCTGGCGACCCAGCTGTTCGAGCACGGCCGGATCACCACGACCGAGTCCAAGGCGCGCGCGCTGCGGCCGGTCGCGGAGAAGCTGATCACCAAGGCGAAGAAGGGCGACCTGCACAACCGTCGCGAGGTCCTCAAGACCGTCCGTGACAAGTCCGTCGTGCACGTCCTCTTCACCGAGATCGCGCCGACCTTCGCCGAGCGTCCCGGCGGCTACACCCGGATCACCAAGATCGGTCCGCGCAAGGGCGACAACGCCCCGATGGCGGTCATCGAGCTGGTGACCGAGGCCTACACGCCGTCGGCGCCGAAGGCGAAGAAGAAGGCCGCTCCGGCCGCCACGAGCACCGTGGCCGAGGACGCGCTCGTCGAAGACACCGTCGTCGACGAGACCGTCACCGAGGACACCGCCACGGAGGAGGCTCCCACCGAGCTCTCCGACGAGGCGTCGCCCGAGGAGAGCGTGGTCGCCGAGGAGGAGCCCGTCGCCGACGAGGCCCCCGCCGAGGAGAGCACGGAGAGCACCGAGGACGACGACAAGGCCTGAGCCCCGTCGCCGTTCGCCACCGGCCCGCCAGCGCACCTCGCTGGCGGGCCGGTGTCATCCCCGGACGGGTCGTGGGTGGTGACCACCCGAGTGGGGCGTGACCACCCGGGTCGGTCAGAACCCTCGACTCAACGGGTCAGAACCCTCGACTCAACCGTTCGAGGAGGGCGGCGGGGTCGAGGCTGGCGACGGGTCCGTGGCGGCGGGCGAGGTCGGCGGTGACCTGCTGGAGCAGCTCGTTGACCGGGGTCGGGACGCCGTGGAGGCGGCCGAGCAGCACGACCTCGCCGGCGAGGTAGTCGATCTCGACGTCGCCGGTGCCGCGGCTGATGCTCTGCCAGGTCGAGCCGCCGCGGGTGCGGTCGTCCCGCGGCCGGCTCTGCAGCAGGTCGCCGCGCCGGGCGGCGTCCTCCGCCGCGCTCACCATCGCGACGCCGGCGGCGGCGATCGCCTGCTCGCCCTCCTCGCGCGCGCGGCGGACGAGCTCGTCGAAGCCCTCGCCCCCGGGTCGGCAGGTCGCGGACACGCCGTTGGCCAGGTTCATCACCAGCTTGCGGTACTTCCAGGCCATCACGTCGGGCCGGGTCTGCGACCCGAACCCGGCCGCGCGCAGGTCGGCCGCGACGGCCTCGGCCACGTCGTCGACCCCGCCGGGGAACCGGCCGACGTCGAGGATGCCCGGGACCGGCCAGCACTGCTGCACGACCACCCCGGGGTCGACGTGCGCGGAGGGCAGCATCACGCAGATCGAGTACGTCGCTGCGAACCGTCGCAGCACCGCGGCCTCGTTCGCGACGCCGTTCTGCGCGGACACGACGACGCTCCCCGCCGGTGCGTGCGCGGCGAGGTCGTCGAGCGCGGCGGCGGTCTGGTGCGACTTCACGGTGAGCAGCACGACCGTGTCGTCGGTCCAGTCGACCTCGGCCGCGGAGCCCCGCGCCGGCACGTCGACCGTCTCGGTGCCGGCCGCGGTGTCGAGGAGCAGCCCGCGCTCACGGACCGCCCGCAGGTGGTCACCGCGTGCGACGAGGGTGGTGGGGACGCCGGCCAGGTGCAGGCGTGACCCGATCACGCCGCCGACCGCCCCGGCGCCGTACACGACGTAGCGCACGGATCACCAGCTCCGCTCGACCAGCCGGAGCGCCTCGGGGAGCGTGAGCCCCGCGCGCCGCGCGCTGGCGGCGTACGACGTCGCGGCGTCGCGCGCGTCGACGGAGTCTTGCTGCGGGGCGACGAACGTGCCGCGCCGGCCCTCGGTGGCGATCACGCCGTCGGTCTCGAGCGCGCGGTAGGCCTTGGCCACGGTGTTGGCCGCGAGGCCGAGCTCCGCGGCGAGGGCCCGGACGGTCGGGAGCCGGGTGCCGGCCGCGAGGTCGCCGCTCGCCGCGCGGCCGGCGACCTGGGCGCGCAGCTGCTCGAAGGGCGGGACCGGAGAGCTCGCGTCGATCGGGTGCACCTGCATGTCGGCATGGTAGAGACATGCCCATGGACAACGTCCTCGTCGTCGGAGAGTCCCTGGTCGACATCGTGCACGCGGCCGACGGCGCGACGCTGGAGTACGCCGGCGGCAGCGCGGCCAACGTGGCGGTGGCGCTCGCCCGGCTCGGCCGGTCGGTGCGGTTCGCGACCGCGTGGGCCGACGACGCCCGCGGTGCCGTCCTCGCAGCCCACCTCGAGCAGGCCGGGGTGCAGCTGGCCGCCGACCCGCACGTGCTCGCGCGCACCGCGACCGCGGCCGCGACCATCGGATCCGACGGCGCGGCGTCCTACGAGTTCGACCTGGAGTGGCGGCTGGGGGAGGTCGGCGTCGACGAGCACCCGGTGGCCGTGCACGTGTGCTCGCTGGGCGCGGTCGTCGAGCCGGGCGCCGACCAGGTGCGGGAGCTGGTCACCCGGCTGCGCGAGGTGGCGACGATCAGCTACGACGTCAACGCCCGGCCGGCGATCACCGGCACCGGCCCCGAGGTGCTCGCCCTCGTCGAGCAGCTGGTCGCGGTCAGCGACCTGGTGAAGGCCTCCGACGAGGACCTCGCGCACCTCTACCCCGACCTCGAGCTGGAGGACGCGGCCGGCCACCTGCTCGGCCTCGGCCCGAGCGCGGTTGTCGTGACCCGCGGCGGTGCGGGCGCCAGCTGGTTCGGACCCGGCGTGACGGCCGAGGTGGCGTCACTGCCGGTCGACGTGGCCGACACCATCGGCGCCGGCGACACCTTCGGCGCGGCGACGATCGACGCCCTCTGGGAGCGCGACCTGCTGGGCGCCGACCACCGGGACCGGCTGCGGGACCTCTCGGCCGCCGACGCGGAGGCCGTGCTGGCCCACGCGGCCCGCGCCGCCGCGGTCACCGTGTCGCGGCCGGGCGCGGACCCGCCGTACCGCGACGAGCTCTGAGCTCCTCAGTCCTGGTCCGGCGCCAGGAAGGCGTGCACCAGCGGGACGACCGACGCACCCTCACCGCTCGCGGAGGCCACCCGCTTCATCGAGCCGGCCCGCACGTCGCCGGCGCAGAACACCCCGGGCACGGTCGTCGCGAGCTCGGCGGGCGGGAGCCCGTCGTGCCAGTGCTGCTTGGGGACGTCGCGACCGGTGAGCACGAAGCCGCGCGGGTCCCGCGCGACCTGGGGAGGGATCCAGTCGCAGTGCGGCTCCGCGCCGAGCAGCAGGAACAGCCCGTACGCCGACACCCGCTCGCGCTCCCCGGTGCGGACGTCCTCCAGGGACAGCCACTCCAGCCGGCCGTCGCCGCCGCCGTCGACGACCGCGGTGCAGGTGCGCACCGAGATGCGCGGGTTGTACTCGATCTCGCCGACCAGGTACGACGACATGGTCTCGGCCAGCCCCGGCCGCCGGACCAGCACCGTGACCGAGCGGGCGAACCGCGCGAGGTGGACCGCCGCCTGGCCGGCGGAGTTGCCGCCGCCCACGACGAACACGTCCTGGCCCTCCATCTCGCGCGCGGCGGTCATCGCGGCGCCGTAGTAGACGCCGGTGCCGACGAGCTGCTCGAGCGGCTCGACGCGCAGCTTGCGGTAGGCGACGCCGGTCGCGATCACGACCGAGCGGGCGCGGACCTCGCCGGACTCGGTGCACAGCACGTGCGGGTCGCCGTCGCGTCCCGGGCGCAGCTCGTCGACGACCTGGCCGGTGTAGAAGCGGGCGCCGAAGCGCAGCGCCTGGTTGCGGGCCCGCTGGGCGAGTCGCATGCCGGAGATGCCGCGCGGGAAGCCGAGGTAGTTGCGGATCATCGAGCTGGTGCCGGCCTGGCCGCCGATCGCCTCGGCCTCGAGGATCACCGTCGAGAGGCCCTCGGACGCGGCGTAGACCGCGGTGGCGAGGCCGGCCGGCCCGCCGCCGACCACCGCCACGTCGACGACGTGGTCGAGGTCGATCTCGGTCGGCGCGCCGTAGATGGTGATGGCGACGTCGCGCACCGAGGTCGCGTGCACGACCGGCCGGTTGACGGCGTAGACGAGCGGGTAGACCGGCTCGCCCTCCCACAGGTCGAGCACGAAGCGCCCGCCCTCGGAGTCGGGCGGGTAGACGCGGCTGGGCATCCCCATCCGGTCCAGGAAGTCCCGGACCGCCAAGGTGACCGGGTCGCGCCCGGGGGCAACGATCTTGACCGCGACGACCTCCGGGTCGGGGACCGTCGAGCCCCAGTCCGAGAGCAGGTCGGTGATCGCGTTGTGGAACTCCTCGTCTCGGATCCCGCGCGGCATCAGCAGGTAGGCGTCGTACTTGCCGGTGGACATCCCCGACCGCAGCACCGGGCCGTCGGTCATGAACCGGTCCCAGTGGGCCGCGACCACGCGGCGGGCGGTGGGGACCTTCTCGCGCAGCTTGTGGAAGGCGTGCAGCACGGTCTCGGCGTCCGGGACCCTCGACTCGGAGGCGAACATCGCGACGGTGCCGCCGCCGGCGACGACGTCATGCGTGGCCTCGAGGGCCTCGCGGCAGGTCCGGGCCAGGCGGACGTCGTACTCCTGCTCGTAGCGCGCGAAGCCGGCGCGCAGCTCGTCGGGGTGCTCGGCCCCGATCAGCACGATGGCGGGGGTGCTCACGACAGCAGCCTAGGCCGACGCGCAAAGGCTACTGTGCGCTCATGGCGCCCCTCGACCTCGCGCGGCTGACCGGTGAGCTCGACGCGCGCCTCGCGACCGCGGACGCCGACCTGGCCCGCCACTACCCGGGGCCACGCCCTGCGCGGCAGCCCGTGCACACGGTCTACGTCCCGGCCGACCGGTTCGCGGCCGACACCGTGACGACGTACGGCGAGGTCGCGCTCGGGCTGCTCGACGAGCACGAGGCGCTGTTCCTGGAGCTGGTCGGCGGCGACGTCGACCTGGTCGCGCGGGTGCGCGCGCGGCTGGCGAGCCGGCCGGTCGACGACCTGCGGATCGACTTCGAGGACGGCTACGGGGTGCGCGCCGACGACGAGGAGGACGCGGCGGTGCTGGCCGCGGCCGACGCGCTGCGCACGGCGGTCGCCGCGGGCACGGCGCCGCCGTCCTCCGGCATCCGCTTCAAGAGCCTGGAGCGGCCGACCCGGCACCGCGGCCTGCGCACGCTCGCGACCTTCGTCGAGCGGCTGACCGACGGCGGGTCCGACGAGGGGCCGCTGACCGGGTTCGTGGTCACGCTGCCGAAGGTGACGTCGGTCGACCAGGTCGAGGCGATGGTGCACGCGGCGGCGCACCTCGAGACCGGACTCGGGCTGCAGCCGGGCAGCCTGCGCTTCGAGATCCAGGTCGAGACGCCGCAGTCCATCCTCGGCGCGGACGGCACCGCGCTGGTCGCCCGGATGATCCAGGCCGCTGACGGACGCTGCACCGGCCTGCACTACGGGACCTACGACTACAGCGCGTTCGTCGGGATCGCCGGGCCCTACCAGAGCCTCGACCATCCCGCCGCCGACCACGCCAAGGCCGTGATGCAGGCGGCGGCGGCCGGCACCGGCGTCTGGCTCTCCGACGGCTCGACCAACGTGCTGCCGGTGGGCGACGCCGCCGGCGTGCGGCGCGGCTGGGAGACGCACCTGCGGCTGGTGCGCCGGGCGCTCGAGCGCGGGTTCTACCAGGGCTGGGACCTGCACCCAGCGCAGCTGCCGACGCGGTACGCCGCGACGTTCGCGTTCTACCGTGAGCGCCTCGACCGGTCGGCCGTGCTCGAGGAGCCGGCGACCGACCGGGCACTGGCGGACTTCGTCCGGCGCGGCCGCGAGTGCGGTGCGCTGGACCCGGTCGACACAGGAGGGGAATGAGCGTGGGCATCGTCCTCGGCGCCAACCAGTACGGCAAGGCGGAGACCCGGGTGGTCCGCATCTACCGCGACACCCCGCGCCACGAGGTCCGTGACCTCAACGTCTCGACGACGCTGCGCGGCGACTTCTCGGCGGCGCACGTCGACGGCGACCAGTCCGCGGTGCTGCCGACCGACACCCAGAAGAACACCGCCTTCGCGTACGCCGAGGAGGTCGGCGTCGCCTCGCCGGAGGACTACGCGCTCGCGCTCTCCGGTCGGTTGCTGGAGGCGTCGCCCGCCGCCACCGGCGCCCGGGTGGCCGTCGACGAGTACGCGTGGGACCGGATCGAGGTCGACGGGTCCGGGCACGACCACGCCTTCGTGCGGCGCGGCCAGGAGGTCCGCACCGCCGTGGTCGGCCGGACCCGCGAGGCGGTCGCGGTCGAGTCCGGCTTCCGCGACCTGGTGGTGCTCAAGTCGACCGGCTCGCAGTTCACGGGGTTCCTGCGCGACGAGTACACGACGCTCGCCGACGCCGACGACCGGATCCTCGCCACGTCCCTCGACGCCGCGTGGCGGTTCCGGCCGGGAGCCGCCCCGGACGACTGGGACGCGTCGTACCTCGACGTGCGCGGCCTGGTGACGTCGACCTTCGCGACGACGTACAGCCGGGCGCTGCAGGAGACGCTCTACGCGATGGGCCGCACCGTGCTGGAGGCGCACGACGGGGTCGCGGAGATCTCGTTCTCGGCGCCCAACAAGCACCACGTCCTGGTCGACCTGGCGCCGTTCGGGCTGGAGAACCCCGGCGAGGTCTTCCACGCCGCCGACCGGCCCTACGGCCTGATCGAGGCGACCGTGACCCGGGACGACGGGTGACCGCCGTGACCACCCCGATGAGGTTCGACGAGCTGCCCGAGGACGAGGCGCGGGCCGCGCTCGCGGCGTGCCTCGACGTGCCGCGCTTCGTCGACGAGGTGGTCGCGGGCCGGCCCTACGGCAGTCCGGCGGCCCTGGTGGCGGCCGCGTCGGCGTCGGCGTCCGTGCTCTCGGACGACGAGCTCGACCGGGCGCTGGCCCGGCACCCGCGGATCGGCGAGCGCGCCGGCGCGGCCCACGACGCGGCGCACTCGGCACGCGAGCAGGCCGGGGTCGACCGGTCCGACGCCGAGGTGCTCGAGCGGCTGGCGGCAGGCAACCGGGCCTACGAGGAGCGCTTCGACCGCGTGTTCCTGGTCCGGGCCGCAGGCCGTGACTCGCACCAGATCCTCGCCGAGCTCGAGCGCCGGCTCGGCAACGACGACGCGACCGAGCGCGCCGAGACCGTCGAGCAGCTGCGGCAGATCGCCCTGCTGAGACTGGAGCAGATCGTCTGATGGCCACCCTCAGCACCCACGTCCTCGACACCTCGCGCGGCCGGCCGGCGTCCGGCGTCGCCGTCCGGCTGGAGGCGGCCGGCGCCGTGGTCGCCGAGGGCGTGACCGACGACGACGGGCGCATCGCCCGGTTCGGAGCCGACCTGGCACCCGGCGAGTACGTCGTGCGCTTCGCCACCGGCGCCTACCTGGGGGCGGACGCGTTCTACCCCGAGGTCGCCGTCGCCTTCCGCATCGGGACCGACGAGCACTACCACGTGCCCCTGCTGCTCACCCCGTTCGGCTACTCGACCTACCGTGGCAGCTGACCTGGTCCTCCGCGCCCGGCGTGCGGTCGTCGGGGGCGCGGAGCGGCCCGTCGCGGTCGTGGTGCGGGACGGCCGGGTCGCCGAGGTCGCGGCGTACGACGACGTGTCCGGGCCCGGGGTCGTCACGCTGGCCGACGACGAGGTGCTGCTGCCCGGCCTGGTCGACACCCACGTGCACGTCGACGAGCCGGGCCGCACCGAGTGGGAGGGCTTCGCGAGCGCGACGCGGGCGGCCGCCGCCGGTGGCGTCACGACGATCGTGGACATGCCGCTGAACAGCATCCCGGCGACCACCACGGTCGACGCCCTCGACGAGAAACGGTCCGTCGCGCGCGACCAGGTGCACGTGGACGTGGCGTTCTGGGGCGGAGCGGTGCCCGGCAACCTCGGCGACCTCGCTCCGCTGCACGCGGCCGGGGTGCTCGGCTTCAAGTGCTTCCTGCTCGACTCCGGCGTGGCGGAGTTCCCGCCGCTGGACGCGGCACAGCTGCGCGCGGCCATGGCGGAGACCGCGCGGCTCGGGGCACTGATGATCGTGCACGCCGAGGACGGCTCGCAGGTGACCACGGCGCACGGCACGGCGTACGACGGCTTCCTCGACTCGCGCCCGCCCACGGCCGAGGTGCGTGCGATCGACCTGGTGGTGGCGACCGCCCGGGAGACCGGGAGCCGCGCCCATGTCGTCCACCTCAGCGCGGCCGACGCGCTGCCGTCGTTCCGGGGCTCCGAGGTGTCCGTCGAGACGTGCCCGCACTACCTGGTCCTGGCGGCCGAGGACGTGCCGGACGGTGCGACGCAGTTCAAGTGCTGCCCGCCGATCCGGGACGCCGCGAACCGCGACCGGCTCTGGGCCGCGCTGGCGGCCGGCGAGATCGACTTCGTCGTCTCGGACCACTCGCCCTGCCCCGCCGAGCTCAAGCGCGGCGGCTTCGCCGAGGCGTGGGGCGGGATCGCCTCGCTGCAGCTGTCGCTGCCGCTGGTGTGGACGGCGGCCCGCGAGCGAGGACACAGCCTGGTCGACGTCGCACGGTGGATGGCGACCGGGCCGGCCCGCCGGGTGGGGCTGTCCGGCAAGGGCGAGATCGCGCCCGGGTCCGACGCCGACTTCTGCGTGCTCGCACCGGACGAGACGTTCCGCGTCGACGCCGCGGCGCTGCACCACCGGCACCCGGTCTCGCCCTACGACGGGCGTACGCTCACCGGCACCGTCCGCCGGACGTGGCTGCGCGGCGTACCGATCGACCTGGCGGCCGCCCCGCGCGGCCGGCTGCTGAGGAGGGGAGCATGACGTACTTCGTGCCGACCGGCGGCCTGCCCGGCCAGTCCGAGCTCACCACCGACCGGGCGGCCTTCACCGAGGCGTACGCCGTCCTGCCCCGCGGGACGATGCGCGACATCGTCACCAGCCGGCTGCCGCACTGGGACGACACCCGCCTGTGGGTGCTCGCCCGGCCGCTGACCGGGTTCGCCGAGACGTTCAGCTGGTACGTCGTCGAGGTGTCGCCCGGCGGCGGCAGCGGCTCGCCCGAGCCGGACCCCGACGCCGAGGCGGTGCTGTTCGTCGTCGGCGGCACGGTCGCGCTGACGGTCGGCGGCGTGCTGCACCGGGTGGCGCCGGGCGGCTACGCGTTCCTCCCGCCCGGCACCGCCTGGACCCTGCGCAACGAGGGCGACGGGAACGCGACGTTCCACTGGATCCGCAAGTCCTACGAGCGGGTCGAGGGCGTCGAGGTGCCGGAGGCGTTCGTGACCCACGAGAGCGACGTGCCGGTGCGGCCGATGCCGGGCACCGACGCGTGGGGGACGCAGCGGTTCGTCGACCCGGACGACGTCCGGCACGACATGCACGTCAACATCGTCGGCTTCGAGCCGGGCGGGGCGATCCCGTTCCCGGAGACGCACGTGATGGAGCACGGGCTCTACGTGCTCGAGGGCAAGGCGGTCTACCTCCTGAACAAGGACTGGGTCGAGGTCCAGGAGGGTGACTTCATGTGGCTGCGCGCGTTCTGCCCGCAGGCCTGCTACGCGGGCGGGCCGGGCCGGTTCCGCTACCTGCTCTACAAGGACGTCAACCGGCACCCGCGGCTGCGGCTCGGGTCGGGGTAGGCGGGCCGGTGCGGGTCGTTTCCGCGCAATTGCTCGGTCCGGCCCGGGTGGGCGCGCTCCCACCGGGACCTCTCCCAGCAATTGAACGAGAACGGACCGCCCCGCGACGGGCTGCGCAGGTGACCGGCGTCACCTAGAGTGGGGGCTGCGGTCAGTCGTTCGGCATGGACAACCGGCGACCGTGGTGATCCCAACCATGCGGACGTCGACGCGTGTGGAGGCGAGATGGCCGAGGTCATCGTCAACGGGACGGCCCGCACCCTGACCGGGACGCCGGTGCACCGCACGGCGCTGGACTTCCTGCGCGGGCTCGGCCTGACGGGCGCGAAGGAGGGCTGCGCCGAGGGCGAGTGCGGGGCCTGCTCGGTCCTGGTCGCGCGGCCCGACGGCGAGGGCAGTGCGTGGACGGCGATCAACGCGTGCCTGGTGCCGGCCGCGGCGCTCGACGGGCAGGAGGTCGTGACGTCCGAGGGGCTCGGTGCCCCGGGTGACCTGCACCCCGTCCAGCGGGAGCTGGCCGAGCGCGGCGGGTCGCAGTGCGGCTACTGCACGCCGGGCTTCGTGTGCAGCATGGCCGCGGAGTACTACCGCGCCGGGCGGCACGCGAACGGCCACCACGACCACGAGCACGGCCCCAACGGCTTCGACCTGCACGCGATCAGCGGCAACCTCTGCCGCTGCACCGGCTACCGCCCGATCCGGGACGCCGCCTGGGCGCTCGCCGACCCGGACGTGGCCGACCCGCTCGCCGTGCGTCGGACGCAGCCGGCGCCCGTACCGGTCGCGACCAGCCTCGCGGACCCCGACGGCGCGTTCGTCCGTCCGGCCTCGCTCGAGGACGCGCTGGCGCTCCTGGCCGAGCACCCCGACGCCACCGTGCTCGCCGGCGCCACCGACCTCGGCGTCGAGGTCAACCTGCGCGCCGCCCGCCCGGCGTACGTCGTCGCCGTCGACCGCCTGCCCGAGCTCCGCGCGGTGACCACTGACCCGGTCGAGATCGGCGCCGCCCTCAGCCTGAGCGAGGTGGAACGGGCGCTCGACGGCGCCGTCCCGCTGCTCGACCGGGTCTGGCCGCAGTTCGCCTCGCCGCTGATCCGCAACGCCGCGACGATCGGCGGCAACCTGGGCACCGCGTCGCCGATCGGCGACCTGCCGCCGGCGCTCCTCGCGCTGGAGGCCACGCTCGTCCTCGTCTCCCGCGACGGCGACCGCGAGGTGCCGATCGCCGACTACTTCACCGGCTACCGCCGGACGCTGCTCCGGCCGGGCGAGCTGGTCAGGTCGGTGCGGGTGCCGCAGCCGCTGGCCGGGCTGACCGCGTTCCACAAGGTCGCCAAGCGGAGGTACGACGACATCTCCAGCGTGGCGGTCGCCTACGCCCTCGACGTCTCCGACGGGGTCGTCACCCGAGCCCGGATCGGCCTGGGCGGCGTCGCCGCCACCCCGCTGCGGGCGCACGCCACCGAGGCCGCGCTCGAGGGCCGGCCGTGGACCGAGGCGACGGTCGACGCGGCCGCCGCGGTCCTCGCCACCGAGGGCACCCCGATGGACGACCACCGGGCGAGCGCGGCGTACCGCGCGGCGATGCTCGGCCAGTCGCTCCGCCGGCTGTGGGCGGAGGTGGCGGCATGACCGGCCCGAGCAGCACCCGCGTGCGGACCGTCGGCCTGCCGCTGCAGCACGAGAGCGCCGACCTCCACGTCACGGGAGCCGCGCTCTACACCGACGACCTGGTGCAGCGGACCCCCCACGTCCTCCACGCCCACCCCGTGCAGGCGCCGCACGCGCACGCCCGGGTCGCGCGGCTCGACCCGACGCCGGCGTACGACGTCCCCGGCGTGGTCCGCGTCCTCACCGCGGCGGACGTGCCCGGGCTCAACGACGGCGGGGTCCGGAACGACGAGCCGCTGTTCCCGGACGAGGTGATGTACCACGGACAGGCCGTCTGCTGGGTGCTCGGCGAGACCCTCGAGGCGGCCCGACGGGGCGCCGCCGCCGTCGCGGTGGACTACGACGAGCTGCCGGCGATCGTCACGATCGGGGACGCGATCGCCGCGGACAGCTTCCAGGGCGGGCAGCCGACCGTCGCCCGCGGCGACGTCGAGGCCGCCCTGGCCGGTGCGGCGCACGTCTTCAGCGGTGTCACCGAGATGGCCGGCCAGGAGCACTTCTACCTCGAGACGCACGCGTCGCTCGCGCTGGTCGACGAGGCCGGGCAGGTGTTCGTGCAGTCCAGCACCCAGCACCCCACCGAGACCCAGGAGGTCGTGGCGCACGTCCTCGGCAGGCACAGCCACGACGTCACCGTGCAGTGCCTGCGGATGGGCGGCGCCTTCGGCGGCAAGGAGATGCAGCCGCACGGGTACGCCGCCGTCGCGGCGCTGGGCGCGACGCTGACCCGTCGCCCGGTGCGGGTGCGGCTCACCCGCGCGCAGGACATGGCGATGACCGGCAAGCGGCACGGGTTCCACGCCGAGTGGCGGGTCGGGTTCGACGAGGACGGCTGCCTCCAGGCCGTCGACGCGACGCTGACCTCCGACGGCGGCTGGTCGCTCGACCTGAGCGAGCCGGTCCTGGCGCGCGCGCTGTGCCACGTCGACAACGCCTACTGGATCCCGCACGTCCGGCTGCACGGGCGGGTCGCGCAGACCCACAAGACCTCCCAGACCGCGTTCCGGGGGTTCGGGGGCCCGCAGGGGATGCTCGTGATCGAGGACGTCCTCGGCCGCTGCGCGCCGCTGCTCGGCGTGGACCCGATGGAGCTGCGCCGGCGCAACCTGTACGCCGAGGGCCAGAGCACGCCGTACGGCCAACCGGTCCGCCACGCCGAGCGCGCCGGCCTCGCGTGGGACCAGGTGGTCGCCGAGGGGCGGGTCCGCGACCGGCTCGCGGAGATCGAGGCGTTCAACGCGGCGCACCCGCACACCAAGCGGGGCCTCGCGGTGACCCCGGTGAAGTTCGGCATCGCGTTCAACTTCACCGCCTTCAACCAGGCCGGTGCGCTGGTGCACGTCTACAAGGACGGCTCGGTCCTCATCAACCACGGCGGCACCGAGATGGGCCAGGGCCTGCACACCAAGATGATCCAGGTGGCGGCCACCGCGCTCGGCGTGCCGCTCGACCGGGTGCGGCTGGCGCCCACCCGCACCGACAAGGTGCCCAACACCTCGGCCACGGCCGCGAGCTCCAGCAGCGACCTCAACGGCGGGGCGATCCAGGACGCCTGCGACCAGATCCTCGCCCGGCTCGAGGGCGTCCCCGGCGACACCTGGGAGGAGCGGGTCCGCGCCGCGTACTTCCAGCGGGTCCAGCTCTGGGCGGCCGGCTTCTACCGGACCGAGGGGCTGCACTGGGACCCGGCGACGATGTCCGGCCACCCGTTCAAGTACTTCGCGTACGGCGCGGCCGCGGCCGAGGTCGAGGTCGACGGGTTCACCGGCGCCTACACCACGCGGCGCGTCGACATCGTCCACGACGTGGGCGACAGCCTGTCCCCGCTGGTCGACCTCGGCCAGATCGAGGGCGGGTTCGTGCAGGGCGCCGGCTGGCTGACCCTGGAGGACCTGCGCTGGGACGACCAGGACGGCCGGCTGCTCACCGGCTCGGCGAGCACCTACAAGCTGCCGAGCCTCAGCGAGATGCCGCTCGACCTCCGGGTCACGCTGCTGCCGCACGCGCACGAGGACGGCGTCGTGCACGGCTCGAAGGCCGTGGGCGAGCCGCCGCTGATGCTCGCCTTCTCGGTGCGGGAGGCGCTGCGCCAGGCGGCCGCCGCGTTCGGCCCGCCGGGCACCAGCGTCGAGCTCGCGTCGCCCGCCACGCCGGAGGCGGTCTACTGGGCGCTCGAGAGGGCCCGCTCCGCCGCCCAGGTGACGGTCCCATGAGCTGGGTCGGCGCGGTGGCGCGGCTGCGCCGGGAGCGGGTGCCCGGGGTCCTGGTCACCGTGGTGTCCGTTCGCGGCCACGCGCCGCGCGACGCCGGCGCGAAGATGGTCGTCTCCGCCGACGCGACGTGGGGCACGGTCGGTGGCGGCAACCTCGAGGAGACCGCGGTCGCCCGCGCCCGGGCGCTGCTGGACGCCGCCGCGCCGGAGACGATGACCGTCGCGCTGAGCGACAAGGCGCGCACCGAGCACGGCCGCCAGTGCTGCGGGGGCGAGGTGACGCTGCTGCTGGAGCCGCTGCCCGTCGTCCCCGCCGTCGCCGTGTTCGGCGTCGGCCACGTCGGGCTCGAGCTGGCCCGGCTGCTGGCCCGGCACGACCTCGAGCTGCACCTGGTCGACTCCCGTCGTGACCAGCTGGCCGACGAGCGGCTGGCGTGCCTGGCCGACGCGACCGCTGCGGTGCACGTCCACCACGCGCCGGTGCCGGAGCTGGTCCTCGGGTCGGTGCCCCGCGGCACCCACGTCCTGGTGATGACCCACGACCACGCGGAGGACTTCGCGATCTGCGACGCTGCGCTGCGGTGCGGGCACCTCGGTCCGGTCGGGCTGATCGGGTCGGCGGCGAAGTGGGCGCGGTTCCGCTCCGGGCTGCTCGTCGAGGGCCACCCCCCGGAGGCGGTCGACGCGATCACCTGCCCGATCGGCGACCCCTCGATCCCGGGCAAGGAGCCCGCGGTCGTCGCGCTCTCCGTGGCCGGCGCCCTGCTGCGCGAGGTCGCGCCGGTGCGTCGATGACGCTGGTCCGGGCCCGGGTGATGGACACCCCGGACGACCCGTTCGCCGGCGGGTCGCTGCGGCACGACGACGACGGCGGGCTGCTGGTCACCGACGGCGTGGTCACGGCCCGCGGGGCCTACGACCGGCTGCGGTCGGCGTACCCCCACGAGGAGGTGCTCGACCTGCGCGCGGGCGTGCTGCTGCCCGGGTTCGTCGACACCCACGTCCACTACCCCCAGGTGCGGGTGATCGGGTCGCTCGGCCTGCCGCTGCTGGAGTGGCTCGACCGCCGCGCGCTCCCGGAGGAGTGCCGGCTCGCCGAGCCGTCGTACGCCGCGCAGGTCGCGCGCGAGTTCGTCGACGGGCTGGTGTCCGCCGGCACGACCTCCGCGCTGGTCTTCGGCGCGCACTTCGCGCCGGCCGTGGACGCGCTGCTCGAGGAGGTCGCCCGGCGTGGGCCCCGGGTCACCGCCGGCCTGGTCGTCAGCGACCGCGGGCTGCCGGAGCCGCTGCTCACGACGCCGGAGCGCGCGTACGACGAGTCGCGGGCGCTCGCCCAGCGGTGGCACGGCCACGGCCGCGTCCGCTACGCCGTGACGCCGCGCTTCTCCTACTCCACCACCGAGGCCACCCTCGACGCCTGCGCGGCGGTGCTCAAGGACGAGCCCGGCACCTGGTTCACCTCGCACGTCAACGAGAACCCCGCCGAGGTCGCGGCGGTGAACGACCTGTTCCGCGACGCCCTGCACTACGTCGGCACCTACGACGCGCACGGCCTGCTCAGCGAGCGGTCCGTGCTCGCCCACAACGTGCACACCACCGACGACGAGCTCACGCTGCTGGCCGGCCGGGGCGCCGCGGTCGCGCACTGCCCGACCAGCAACTCGGCCCTCGGCAGCGGGCTGTTCCCGCTGCGGCGGCACGTCGAGCGCGGCGTGCGCGTCGCGCTCGGCTCGGACGTCGGCGCGGGCACCGGCTTCTCGCTGCTGAAGGAGGGGCTGCAGGCGTCGTTCATGCAGGCGCTGCTCGGCCCCGACGGCCTGCCGCTGACCCCGGCGCACCTGCTGTTCCTCGCCACCCGGGCCGGCGCGCTCGCCCTCGGCCTCGACGTCGGAGACCTCTCCGAGGGCCGGCCGTTCGACGCGGTCTGGATCCGCCCCGAGCCCGGCGACCCGCTCGACGTCGGCATGCGGAACGCCGCCTCGCCGGACGACGCGCTCGCGAAGGTGTTCGCGCTGGGGACGCCCGCCGACGTCGGCGGTGTCTGGGTCGCGGGGGAGCGCCTCTAGGATCGGGTCCCGTGCGGCTCCGCCTCGACCTCGCCTACGACGGCACCGACTTCCACGGCTGGGCCGCGCAGCCGGGCCTGCGGACCGTCCAGGGCGAGCTGGTCACCGCGCTGGAGACCGTGCTGCGGACCTCGGGTGTCGAGGTGGTCTGCGCCGGACGCACGGATGCCGGGGTCCACGCCAGAGGCCAGGTCGTGCACCTCGACCTCGCCGACGGGGTCGCGCCGGACCCGTTCGACCCGGACCGGCTGGTCCGCCGGCTCAACGGCATCCTGCCGCCGGACGTCCGGGTGCGCCGGGCGGCCGAGGCGTCGCCGTACTTCGACGCGCGCTTCGGCGCGCTGTGGCGGCGCTACGCCTACCGGATCGCCGACCGCCCCGAGACCCTCGACCCGCTCGCGCGCGGGCACGTGCTGACCTGGCCGCGACCGCTCGACGTGGACGCGATGAACGCCGCGTCGCAGCTGCTGCTCGGCGAGCACGACTTCGCGTCGTTCTGCAAGCGGCGGGAGGGGGCCACGACGATCCGCACGCTGCAGGAGCTGTCGTGGGAGCGCGACAGCCGGGGGCTCGTGGTCGGGCGGGTGCGCGCCGACGCCTTCTGCCACAGCATGGTGCGCGCGCTGGTCGGCTGCCTGATCGCCGTCGGCGAGGGTCGCCGGCCGGTCGCCTGGGCGGGTGAGATCCTGCGCGCCGAGGTCCGTGACCCGTCGGTGGCCGTCGTCCACCCGCACGGGCTGGTCCTCGAGGAGGTCGCCTACCCGCCCGACGCGGAGCTGGAGGCGCGGGCGGCGCAGACCCGGACCAAGCGGGTGTCCCATGAGTGAGGACCACTACTTCACCGCCGACCCCGCGGCGCCGTTCAAGCGGGAGACCTTCACCTGCCAGGTGTGGGGCCGCGACCTGACGTTGGTGAGCGGCTCCGGGGTCTTCAGCCGTGGCCACCTCGACCACGCGACCGCGGTGCTGTTCCGTGAGACGGAACCGCCGGCGGCCGGCCGGGTCCTCGACCTCGGCTGCGGGTACGGCGTCATCGGTCTCGCGATCGCTCGCGCCGTCCCCGGTGCCGCGGTGACCGGGGTCGACGTCAACGAGCGGGCCCTGCTCCTGGCGCGCGAGAACGCCGACGCCCTCGGCCTCGCGGACCGCTTCACCGCTTGCGCCCCCGACGCGGTCCCCGCGGACGCGACGTACGACGAGATCTGGTCGAACCCGCCGATCCGGATCGGCAAGGCCGCGCTGCACGAGCTGCTGCTGACCTGGCTGCCCCGGCTCGCGCCCGGCGGCCGCGCGGTGATGGTGGTCGGCAAGAACCTGGGTGCCGACTCCCTGCAGCGCTGGCTCACCGAGCAGGGCTGGCCGACGTCGCGGCTGGCGAGCGCCAAGGGGTTCCGGGTGCTGGAGACGCGCCGCGGGTGAACCCGGCTGGCCCCGGGGACGGGAACGGGCTGGCCTAGGCTCCTGCTCGTGAGCTCTCGGGAACCTGCTCCGCTGTCGGCCGCTGCGCCGACCCCGCCCGCCGTGCGCGAGCCGCGCTGGGCGCTGACCCGGTGGGTCGGCTGGGCGCTGCTGGCCTGCTACGCCGCGCTGCTGGTCACCGGCGTGGTGGCCGGCGAGCGGCCGGCGTCGTACGACGACCTGCGGTTCGCCGTGGCCCGGGGTGACGTGGACGAGGTGACGGTGACCGGGGGCGTCGCGGGGTCCTACCGGGGCTCGGCGACCGTCGAGGTGCACTGGCGCGACGGTGTCGCCGGTCGCGTCGCCGAGGTGGTCGAGGTCCACCCGGCGCCGCGGAGCCCCACCACGTCGACCGGGACTCCCCGTGTCCGCAGCGTCGAGGAGGACCTCGCCTCGATCGACCGGCGGGTCCAGGTGACCCGTCAGCAGGGCGAGGGCGGCTGGGCGGAGGTGCGCGGCTGGCGGCTCCCGGGCTGGGCGGGCCTGCTCACGGCGTTCGTCTGGCTCGCCACGTTCTTCCTGGTCGTCGCCGGGCCGCCACCGTGGCGCGCGAACCGGTGGGCCTGGTTCTGGGGTCTGGCCCTCGCTGCGCCGGTCGGCATCCCGGCCTACCTCCTGCTGGGCGGTCCGACCGGCCTCGCCCGACCGGTCGTCGGCGGGTCGCGGGTGCGCGGTGGCTGGGGCTTCGTACTCGCGCTGGTCGCCGGCGCGGCGTTCGGTGCCGTCGGGGACCTCGCTGGGGTTCTGACCGCCCGCGGCCGCGTCCCGGACGTCATGCGAAGGGGCTGCCGGGGCGACCGGGTCGGATGACGTCCCCGGGGCTGGGCGTGGGGCGTCATGCGAAGGGGCTGCCGGGGCGACCGGGTCGTATGACGTCCCCAGAGTGAGCCGGGGGCCGGCGTGGGGCGTCATACGAAGGGGCTGCCGGGGCGACCGGGTCGGATGACGTCCCCGGGGGTCGGCGCGGGGCGTCATACGAAGGGGCTACCGGGGCGACCGGCTCGTATGACGTCCCGGGGCTGGCGCGGGGCGTCATGCGAAGGGGCTGCCGGGGCGACCGGCTCGGATGACGTCCCCCGTGAGCCGGGGGACGAACCCTCAGCCGTGCAGCACCTTGCGGAACAGTGCGACGGTCTGCTCGACGGCGGCCTGGGCGGCGGGGGAGTGCCGGCCCATGTCGGCGAAGCCGTGGATCATGCCGTCGAAGGTGCGGACCTCCACCGGGACGCCGGCGGCGGAGAGCGCCTCGGCGTAGGCGAGGCCGTCGTCGCGGAGCGGGTCGAGCTCGGCGACCACGACGACGGCCGGGGCCAGCCCGTCGAGCCGACCGCGCAGGGGCGAGAGGCGGGGATCGCTCTTGTCGACGTCGGTGAGCTGACCGACGTACTGCTCGTCGAACCAGATCATCGTGGCCAGGTCGAGGAAGTAGCCCTCGGCGTTCTCGTGGTGCGAGGCGTAGGAGCCGGCCATGTCGGTGACCGGGTAGATCAGCAGCTGGCCGGCGAGCGGCACGCCCTCGTCGCGCATCGCCTGGGCGACCACGGCCGAGATGTTCCCGCCGGCGCTGTCGCCCGCGACGGCGAGCCGGTCGTCGCCCCCGAGCGTGGAGAGCGAGGACGCCGCCCAGCGGGTCGCGGCCACGGCGTCCTCGACGCCGGCCGGCCACGGGTGCTCGGGTGCGAGCCGGTAGTCGACGGACACGACGACCGCGTCGCAGCCGGTCGCGAGCGTGCGGGCGGTCAGGTCGTGGGTGTCGAGGTCGCCGATGACGAAGCCACCGCCGTGGAACATCACGATCGTCGGCAGCGGCCCCTCCGCGACCGGACGGTAGACCCGCGCCTGCCGCGGACCGTCGCCACCCGGCACCGTGATGTCCTCGACCGAGGCGACCTGCGGCAGCGAGGCGGGGTCGCGCAGGTCCACGGTCAGCATCCGGAACCCGTGCCGGGCCTGCTCGGGGGTGCTCTCGGACATCGGCGGGTTGCCGGCGGCGGCGATCAGCTCGAGCAGGCCGGCGAGGTGCGGGTCGATGGGCACGGAGGTCTCCTGGCGGTGGGGATCGGGGTGGGTCAGACGAAGGCGTTGACGCCGGTCTCGGCGCGCCCGATGAGCAGCTTCTGGATCTGCGAGGTGCCTTCGTAGAGCGTCATCACCCGGGCGTCGCGCAGGTACTTCTCGGCCGGGTACTCGTCGACGTACCCGGCGCCGCCGTACACCTGGATCGCGTTGTTGGCGGCCCGGACCGCAGCCTCGGAGGCGAACAGCTTGGCCTTCGAGGCGGCGGTGCGGAACGGCTCGCCGCGGTCGATGAGGTCGGCGCACCGCCACACCAGGAGGCGGGCGGCGTCCGCGTCGACGGACATGTCGGAGATCAGCTCCTGCACCAGCTGGAACGACGCGAGCGGCCGGCCGAACTGGGTGCGCGAGGTCGCGTAGGACACCGAGCTCTCCAGGCAGGCCTGGACGAGGCCGACGCAGCCGGCGGCGACGGAGACCCGCCCCTTGTCGAGGGTGGTCATCGCGATCTTGAAGCCCTGGCCCTCCTCGCCGAGCCGGGCCGAGACCGGCACCCGTACGTCGGAGAGGAACAGCTCGGCGGTGGCCTGACCGCGCAGCCCGAGCTTGCCCTTGATCTCGCGGGCCTCGAAGCCGGGTGCGTCGGTCGGGACCAGGAACGCCGTCACGCCCCTCGGCCCGTCGTCGCTGGTGCGCGCGAACACGAGCGCCACGTCGGCCCAGGTGCCGTTGGTGATGAACAGCTTCTGGCCGTTGATGACGTAGTCGTCGCCGTCGCGGCGGGCGCGGGAGGTGAGGTTGCCGGCGTCGGAGCCGGTGTCGGGCTCGGTGAGGCCGAAGCACCCCAGCACCGTGCCGGCCGCGATCCGCGGCAGCCACTCCTGCTTCTGCTGCTCGGTGCCGAACCCCAGCACGGACTTGCCGAAGAGGCCGTTGGAGACCGACACGATGCCGCGCAGGGCCGAGTCCGCCCGTCCGAGCTCCTCCATGCCGAGCACGTAGGTCAGGTAGTCGCCGCCGAGGCCGCCGTACTCCTCGGGGATGGTCAGCCCGAAGAAGCCGATCTCGGCCATCTTCGGGATGATCGCGAGGTCGACCTGCTCGTCGCGGTCCCACCGGGTGCGGTGCGGCACCGCCTCGCGGTCGAGGAAGTCGCGCGCGAGGTCGCGGAACGCCTGCTGCTCCTCGGTCAGGGTCAGGTCCATCTATGCCTCCGGTCCGGGCAGGTCGATCAGGGTGGCGAGCTGCTGGCGGTGTGCCTCGGGCGTGCCGAGCAGCAGCTCGTCGGCCTTGGCCCGCTTGAGGTGCAGGTGCGCGGGATGCTCCCAGGTCATGCCGATCCCACCGTGCAGCTGGATCGCCTCCTCGGCGGCGTGCGTGGCGACCTCGCCGCAGAACGACGCGGCCACGGCGACCGCCACGGGTACGTCGGGGTCGTCGGTCGCGAGCGTGGCGGCGGCGTACCGCGCCGCGGCGTCGGCCTGCTCGACCTGGGCGTAGAGGTCGGCGAGCCGGTGCTTGAGGGCCTGGAACCCGCCGACGACCCGGCCGAACTGCCGGCGCTCCTTGAGGTAGGCGATGGTCGTCTCCAACGCCCACCGCGCCACCCCGACCTGCTCGGCCGCGAGCAGCCCGGCGCCGGTGAGCAGGGCCCGGTCGATCGCCGCCGACGCGTCGGAGGACACCAGCGTCCGCTCGGCACCCTCCCACGAGACCTCCGCGAGCGGCCGGGTCATGTCGAGCGAGGGGACCGGCGTGACGCTCGCGCCGCGCACGGCGTACAGCGCGTCGCCGTCGGGCAGGAGCAGCACGTCCGCGGGCAGGCCCACGGCGGTGAGGGCCGCGGTCCCGAGGCCCCCCTGGTGACGGAGCGCCGTCGGGCGCACCACCAGGGCCGCGGTCTGCTCGCCGGACGCGAGCGAGGGGAGGATCTCGGTGTCGCCGAGGGCGACCAGGACCGTCGTCGCGACGACGCTCGAGGTGAGGAACGGCGAGGGCGCGGCCGCCCGCCCGAGCTCCTCGAGCACCGCGGCGGCCTCGCGGGCCGAGGCGCCCGCGCCACCGAGGGTCTCGGGCACGAGCAGGCCGGGCAGGCCGAGCTCGACGAAGGACGCCCACAGCGGTGTGGTGACGTCGTCGGTGCCGTCGTAGAGGTCGTTGACCCGCTCGGGCGGGGCGTGGCGGGCGAGGACCGCGCGGACCGAGGCGCGCAGGTCCTGCTCGACGTCGTCGGCGAGCAGTTCGACGCTCGCGGGAGAGGTGGTCATCGGGGGAGGTCCTTCCACGGCACGTCCTTGTCGACGCGGTGCTCGGTGGGCAGGCCGAGGACCCGCTCGGCGACCACGTTGCGCAGCACCTCGGAGGTGCCGCCCTCGATCGAGTTGCCCTTGGCGCGCAGGTAGCGGAAGCCGGCGTCACGGCCGAAGAAGTCGGTCAGCTCCGGTCGGCGCATCGACCAGTCGGCGAACCGCAGGCCGTCGTCGCCCAGCAGGTCGACCTCGAGCGCCGACATCTCCTGGTTGATGTGCGCGAAGGAGAGCTTCATCGCCGCACCCTCGGGGCCGGGTACGCCGGCGGCCAGCTTCTGCCGCAGCCGGGTGGCCGTGACGCGGGCGACCTCGGTCTCGATCCAGCCGCGCAGCAGCCGGTCGTGCGTGGCCGGCGTGCGCAGCTCGGGCCGCTCGCGCCAGGTGCTGGCGACGTTCATGACCATCCCGAACTCGCGGGGGAACGCTCCGCCGCCGATCGCGACCCGCTCGTTGGAGAGGGTGGCGCTCGCGACCTTCCAGCCGTCGCCGACCTCACCGAGCCGGTCGCTGTCGGGGATGCGGGCGTCGGTCAGGAAGACCTCGTTGAACTCGGCCTCGCCGGTGATCTGCCGCAGCGGCCGGACCTCGACCCCGGGGTCGTGCATGTCGAGCATGAAGTACGAGAGGCCCGCGTGCTTGGGCTGGTCGGGGTCGGTGCGCACCACGATGATCGCGCGGTCGGCGATGTGCGCCGACGACGTCCACACCTTCTGGCCGTTGACGATCCAGGTGTCGCCGTCGAGGACCGCACGGGTCGCGAGCCCCGCGAGGTCCGAGCCGGCGCCGGGCTCGGAGAACAGCTGGCACCAGACCTCCTCGCCGCACCACAGCGGCCGGAGGTAGCGGCGCTTCTGCTCCTCGGTGCCGAACGCGAGGATCGTGGGGGCGGCCATCCCCAGGCCGATGCCGATCCGCCGCGGGTTGTTGTCCGGGGCACCCGCGGCGTAGAGCGCCTTCTCGACGACCGGCTGCATCCCGCGCGGCAGGCCGAGGCCGCCGAGCCCCTCCGGGAAGTGCACCCACGCCAGGCCGGCGTCGAAGCGCGCGTGCAGGAAGTCGAGCCGGTCCGTGGTGGCCGGGGGGTGCTCGGCGAGCAGCGCGTCGACCCGGCCGCGGAGCGCCGCCTCGTCGACCGGCTCAGCCATCGGTGGACCCCGCGCCGTGCCGGGCGATCTCCGCCTTGGCGAGCGAGTTCTTGTGGACCTCGTCGGGGCCGTCGGCGAACCGCAGGGTCCGGATCTGGGCGTAGGCCCAGGCCAGCGGGAAGTCCTGCGAGAGGCCGCCGCCGCCGTGCACCTGGATCGCCTTGTCGAGGATCCACTGCACGGTGCGCGGCGTCGCGATCTTGATGGCCTGGATCTCGGTGTGCGCGCCGCGGTTGCCGACGGTGTCCATCAGCCACGCGGTCTTGAGCACCAGCAGGCGCAGCTGCTCGATGCGCACCCGGGACTCCGCGATCCAGTCGCGGACCACGCCCTGGTTGGCCAACGGCCGACCGAACGCCACCCGGCTGGTGGCTCGCTGGCACATCAGCTCGATCGCGACCTCGGCGATGCCGATCGCCCGCATGCAGTGGTGGATGCGGCCCGGCCCGAGCCGGGCCTGGGCGATCGCGAAGCCGGTGCCCTCCTCGCCGATCAGGTTCGACACCGGGACCCGGACGTCGGTGAACCGCAGCTCGGCGTGTCCGCCGTGCTCGTGGTCGTCGTACCCGAAGACCTCCATGCCGCGGACGGCCTCGACGCCCGGGGTGTCGCGCGGCACCAGCACCATGCTCTGCTGGCGGTGCCGGGACGCCGTGGGGTCGGTCTTGCCCATCAGGATGAAGATCTCGGCGTGCGGGTTCATCGCGCCGGTGATCCACCACTTGCGACCGTTGATGACGTACTCGTCGCCGTCGCGCTCGATGCGGGTCTCGATGTTGGTGGCGTCGGAGGAGGCGACGTCCGGCTCGGTCATCGCGAACGCCGAGCGGATCTCACCGCGCAGCAGCGGCTGGAGCCAGCGCTCCTTCTGCTCGTCGTTGCCGAAGAGCGAGAGCACCTCCATGTTGCCGGTGTCCGGCGCCGCGCAGTTGAGGGCCGGGGGCGCGAGGTGGCCGCAGCGTCCGGTGATCTCGGCGAGCGGGGCGTACTGGAGGTTGGTGAGGCCGGGGGAGTCGGCGTGCTCCTCGGGGAGGAAGAGGTTCCAGAGGCCGAGCTCCTGCGCCTCGGCCTGGAGCTGGCCCAGGATCGGCGCCTCGGTCCACGCCCACCGGTTCTCGAGCTGCCCGAGCTGGTCGTGGAACGTGGGTGCGGAGGGCACGATCCGGTCCGCCATGAAGGTGAGCAGGCTCTGCCGCAGCGACTCGGTGCGCGCGTCCAGTGCGAAGTCCATGTCAGTCCTCTCCCAGGGCTTCCAGCCCCTTGGTGATCAATGGGTCGAAGCCGGCGCCGATCTGGTCGAACCCCTCGCCGACCGTCGCGCCCTGCAGGAACCGGAAGTGGATCCCCTCCAGGATCACGGCGAGCTTGAAGTAGGCGAGCGCGAGGTGGAACCCCATGTCCCCGAGGTCGCGGCCGCGGGTGGCGGCGTACCTCGCGAGGTGCTCCTCGGCGCTCGGGTAGCCCGGCGCCGAGCTGACGTCGGAGACCAGCCCGGCCGCCGGCAGCGACGACAGGGTGTCGTAGACGAGCAGCAGCGCGAGGTCGGTCCGGACGTCGCCGAGGGTGGCCATCTCCCAGTCGACGACCGCCTTGACGTGGTCGTCGGCGCCGGTGAGCAGGTTGTCGAGGCGGTAGTCGCCGTGCACGATCCCGACCCAGGTGCTGTCGTCCTCGGGGACCCGCGCGGTCAGCCGGCGGTGGAGCTCCTCGGCCTGCGGCCGGTCGGTGGTCCTCGACCCCTCGAGCTGCTTGCCCCAGCGCCGCACCTGGCGCTCGAGGAAGCCGGCCGAACGGCCGAACTCCTCCAGCCCGACCGCGGCGGGGTCGACGGAGTGCAGGGTCGCCAGGACGTCGACCATCTCGGTCGCGATCGCCGCCGTGCGCTCGGGGCCGAGCGCGGCGAGCTGCTCCGAGGAGCGGTACGCCGTGCCCTCGACCCGCTCCATCACGTAGAACGGGGCGCCGATCACGTCGGGGTCCTGGCACAGCGCGTAGGTCACCGGCACCGGCACCGGCGTCGGGACCAGCGCCGACATCGCGGTGTACTCCCGGCCCATGTCGTGGGCGGTCGCCTGCACGTGCGCCAGCGGCGGTCGCCGCACGATCCACCACGAGGTGCCGTCGGTGACCTGGTAGGTGAGGTTCGACCGGCCACCGGCGATCACCGCGCCGGAGAGGTCGCCGCCGATCTCGCCGGGCCGCTGCGCGTCGTACCAGGCCCGGAACGCGGCCAGGTCGAGCCCGGGTGTGGGGTCGCCCATCAGTGCTGCCCTCCCATCGCTCCGCTCTCGTCGAGCTTCTGCTGTAGCCGCCCCATGCCGGCCAACCAGCGGTCGGTGTCGGTGGCGCGCGCGACGTAGTAGTCCGCGATGACCGGGTGCGGCAGCACCAGGAACCGGCCCTCCTCGATCGCGACCACGACGGCCTCGGCGACATCCTCCGGCTCGAGCGCGCCGTCGCGGCTCAGCAGGTCCTTGAGCGGGCCGGCCGCGTCGAGCATCGCGGTGCGCACGCCCTGCGGGCAGATCGCGTGCACGTCGATCCCGCGGTAGCCGTAGGTCACCGACAGCCACTCGGCGAAGCCGACCGCGGCGTGCTTGGTCACGGAGTACGGCGCGCTGCCGATCATCGTGAGCAGCCCGGCCGCCGACGCCGTGACGACGAACCGGCCGCCCTGCCCGTCCGCCAGCCAGCGCGGCACGAGCTCGCGGGCGGCGCGGACGTGGGCCATCACGTTGACGTCGACGACCCGCTCCCACACGTCGTCGGGAGCCTGGAGGCTGTCGAAGCCCCAGGCGCCGTCGACGCCGGCGTTGGCGAAGTAGACGTCGACCCGGCCCAGCGCCTCGGTGGCCGCCTCGACCAGCGCGGTGACGCCCTCGGTGGAGGAGGCGTCGCCCGGCACCGCCGTGCCGCCGGCCTCGGCCGCCACGGCGCGGGCGTTGTCGGCGTCCAGGTCGTTGACGACGACCCGCGCGCCCTCCTGCACGGCGCGGAGCGCGAGCGCGCGGCCGATGCCGCGGCCGGCGCCGGTGACGACGACCCCCTTGCCGGCCAGTGCCCCCATCAGTGGCCGCCCGCCAGGGTGATCCCGCCGTCGAGGGTGATGGTCTGGCCGGTCACCCAGGAGGCGTCGTCGGAGAGCAGGAACGCGACAGCGCTGGCGACGTCGTCGGGAACCCCGAGCCGCTTGAGGGGGTACTTCGACGCGACCTCCTCCTCGCGGCCCTCGTAGAGCAGCGAGGCGAAGGCGGTCTTGACGACGGCCGGGGCCACCGCGTTCACGCGGACCGTCGGGCCGAGCTCGACGGCCAGCGACTCGGTGAGGCTGATCAGCATCGCCTTCGAGGCGCCGTACATCGCGATCATCGGGGCGGGCGTGACGCCGGAGACCGACGAGATGTTGACGACGGAGCCGCCGTGCTCGCCCATCCACGCGTGGTAGGCGGCCTGGGTCCAGCCCAGCGCGCCGAGGGCGTTGACCTCGACGATCTTGCGGGCGGCGCCGAGGTCGAGGTCGACCAGCGGGCCCGCGACCGGGTTGATGCCGGCGTTGTTGACCAGCAGGTCCAGGCTGCCGAAGGTCTCGACGGTGCGGCGTACGGCGTCGAGGCGGTGGTCGGGGTCGTCGGCCTTGCCCGCGACACCGAGCGCGCGGCTCGGGCCGCCGAGCGAGACCACTGCGTCGGCGAGCGCCTCGGGCTTGCGCGCGGTGACGCAGACCTGGACCCCCTCCTCGACCAGGCGGTGGGCGATGCCCAACCCGATGCCACGGCTCGCGCCCGTGACGAGCGCGACCTTGCCGGAGAGTCCCTGCACGCTGCTCCTCCTGCTGCTGGACGGACGGGGGCCTTGCTGAGTGACTAAGCGCTTGCTTACCATGCGTGCCATGAGTGCGTCCACCCCCGCGACCGACGCTCGGACCCGGCTGGCCCGGGCCGCGCTGGACGCCTTCGCCGTCCGGGGGTTCCACGGCACCACGACCCGCGACATCTCCACGGCGGCCGGGATGAGCCCGGCCGCGCTCTACGTCCACCACCGCTCGAAGGAGGACCTGCTCTTCGAGCTCGCCCGGGTCGGGCACGAGCGGGTGCTCGACCTGGTGCGGGCCTCGGTGGCGACGTCGGAGGACCCGGTCGAGCAGCTGGCGCGGCTGGTCGAGGACTTCGTGCGCGACCACGCCGTCGTGCACACCGGGGCGCGGGTCATCAACTACGAGCTCGCCGCGCTCTCGGAGGAGCACCTCGCCGCGATCCGCGCGATCCGGCACGACATCGACCTCGTCGTCCGCGGCGTGGTCGACCGGGGTGTCGCCGCCGGGGTGTTCACCACCCCCGACCCGCGGATGACCTCGCTCGCCCTCCTGTCCCTCGGCATCGACGTCGGGCGCTGGTTCCGCGACGAGGGTCGCTGGACCCCCGACGAGGTCGCCGCTCACTACCGGTTCCTGGCGCTGCGGATGGTGGGTGCGGAGCGGTCGAGGGGATAGCTACGGACGAGCTGGTCGTTTCCGGGCCCGGGGAACCACCATCTCGTCCGTAGGTATCGCGCGGCCCCCGCTGGCAGGATCGGACCCATGACCTACGAGCCCGCCGAGGACAGGTACGACACGAGCGCGACCGGCATGGAGTACCGGGCCACCGGGAGGAGCGGGTTGAAGCTGCCGGTGATCTCGCTCGGGCTGTGGCAGAACTTCGGCACCGACCGGCCCGAGGAGACCCAGCGCGCGGTGCTGCGGCGGGCGTTCGACCGCGGCGTGACCCACTTCGACCTCGCCAACAACTACGGGCCGCCGTACGGCCGGGCGGAGGAGAACGTCGGGCGGTACCTGCGCGACGACTTCGCCGGGCTGCGCGACGAGCTGGTGATCTCGACCAAGGCCGGCTACGACATGTGGCCGGGGCCGTACGGCCAGGGCGGCGGGTCGCGCAAGTACCTGCTCGCCTCGCTCGACCAGTCGCTGGCCCGGATGGGGCTCGACTACGTCGACATCTTCTACAGCCACCGCTTCGACCCCGAGACCCCGCTCGAGGAGACGATCGGCGCGCTGGACCACGCCGTCCGGCAGGGCAAGGCCCTGTACGCCGGCATCTCGTCCTACTCGGCCGCGCGGACCCACGAGGCCGCCTCGATCGCCCGCGACCTCGGCACGCCGCTGCTCATCCACCAGCCGTCGTACTCGATGCTCAACCGCTGGATCGAGGACCCCGACGGGGGGCAGAGCCTGCTCGACGAGCTGGAGGAGCAGGGGATGGGCTGCATCGTCTTCTCGCCGCTCGCGCAGGGGCTGCTCACCGACCGCTACCTCGACGGGGTGCCGGCCGACTCGCGGGCGGCGCGCGCGGGCTCGACGATCGGGGCAGACCACCTCGACGAGTCCACGCTGCGCCACGTCCGGGCGCTCAACGGCATCGCCGAGCAGCGCGGGCAGAAGCTCGCCCAGCTGGCGCTCCAGTGGGCGGTCCGCGACCCGCGGGTCACCTCCGCGCTGATCGGCGCGAGCTCGGTCGAGCAGCTCGACGCCAACCTCGACGCGCTGTCGTTCCCGCCGCTGACCACCGAGGAGCTCGCCGCGATCGACGGGCACGCGGTGGAGGCCGGGATCAACCTGTGGGCGAGGTCCGCCGAGGCCTGACCGCCCACCCGACCGCCCGGCGGGCCGGACCCCGGCCGGTCAGCCCTCGCTGCGGCTGTCGGTGAGGATCCCCGGGAACGCGTCGGTCAGGCCGGTCAGCCCGGCGGCGGACCGGTCGTAGCCGAGCACGTGGCGCAGCTGGGCGATCACGACCTGGTCGATCGCCGGCCACGCGTCCGGCGGCGGGAGCGCGGGTGCGGCACAGCCGTCGGTCGCGAGCGGGATCAGCTGCGGCGGCACCGTGATGCCCACCGCCGCGGCCACCGCGAGCAGCCCGCCCTCCGACGCCCCGATCTCGCAGAGGTCGCTGAAGACGAGGTGGCCGGCGCCGCCGACGAGCACGATCCGCTTGGGCGCGGCCATGTCGGCGTACGCCTGCTCCATCTTGGCGAGCGAGACGATGCCGTCGTCGGTGGCCGCCATCAGCAGGCCCGGCTGGTCCGGGACCTCCGGTGCGGTGTCGTCCAGCGCCCCGACCGACGCGCCGGCGAGGCCGATGAAGGTGTCGACGCGCTTGTCGACGACGGCCAGGTTCTCCACGGCACGACCGCCGGCGGAGTGGCCCACGGCACCGATGTGCGCCATGTCGACGTGCCCGGCGAGCCAGCCCTTCCGGGCCCGGTCCTTCTGGCCGATCATCGTGATCGTCGCCCGCAGGTCCTGCACGTCGGTCGTCGTGCCCTTCGGCCCGAGCAGCACCTGGGTCAGGCTGCGGCTGTTGTGGTCGGGGGCGGCGACGACGAAGCCCCACGACGCCATCGCGGCGGTGAGGAACGACGACTGGGTGCGGAAGCCGGCGTACCCGTGGCTGAAGACGGCCAGCGGGAAGCTCTTGTTCGCCACGGGGACGCCGCGCACGCCGCCGCTCGGGTAGGTGACCGACGTGCCCGGGGGCAGTCCGACCGTCAGGAACGACGGCAGCCAGTCGACCAGGTCGTAGGTCCCGATCGGCTTGCCCTTCACGTCCGCCTTCCGGGCCGGGTACCAGACCTCCAGCTTGGCGCCCGACGGCAGCTTCAGGGTGCGCTCGCCCACGGCGTACGGCCCCGGCCCCGCGAACGAGGTGGGGCCGAGGTCGGAGACCTGCGGGACGCCGTTGCCCGGGCCCGGCGCGGCCGGCGCGGCCGACGCGGTCGGGCCCTGGCCGGCGGCGAGGGCGAGAGCGGTGACCGACGCAGCGAGGAGCGTCGCGGCGCGGCGGGGGCGCGAGAGGTGCAGCATGTCCGCACGCTAGTCGCGACGGCGCCCGCGCGGAGCGGAACGCGACAGGATCGGTCCGCAAACTCGCCTCGTCGAGGTCGCCGTCAGGCGTGGTCCCCCGCCCAGTCGTACTTGCTGCTGCAGAGGAAGCGACCGCAGGTCTTGAACCAGCCGTCGAAGTGGGCGCCCGACGAGTCGAGCTTGACCCGGAACTTGCCCTTGCTCCCCCCGTCGTCGTCGCGGAACTTCCCCTCCCAGACCTCGTCCCCGTGCGCGCGGCTGACCTCGCCGGAGATCTTGCCGCGCCCACCACCGCCGTCGTTCTGGTACCAGCCCTTGACGACGTCCGGTCCGTCCTGCCGCTCGAGGTCGAGGTGCAGGGTCGGGTTGCCGAACTCGTGGTGGGTGTGCCAGACGCCGGACCACTGATCGGGTGGGACCAGGGTCGCGTGGGCGGGTGCGGGCGCCACCAGGAAGGCGGCGACCGCGGTCACCGCTGCCAGCGACAGCGTCGTCGTGGGTGTGTGTCGGGGCTGCCGAGTCCGCCCCGCGTGGGTGAGCTGCATGGTCACTCCTCGCGTGGTCGGGTTCCCCGTGACGATCCATCGACGGTAACCCCGCCCCCGGGTGCGGGATCGATGGTCCAGTCCGGATAACCCGGTGCGGGTTGCCGGCCCATGACGGACAATCGTCGTTCGTGGGACACGTGGACGTGGCCGGGGTGCGCTACGAGCTCCCCGACGGGAGAGTGCTGCTGGACGACGTGTCGTTCCGGGTCGGCGAGGGCGCCAAGGTGGCGCTCGTCGGCGCCAACGGTGCCGGCAAGACGACCCTGCTGCGGATCATCACCGGTGACCTGCAGCCGCACGCCGGCGTCGTCACCCGCTCCGGGGGCCTCGGGGTGATGCGGCAGGCGGTGGGTGCCGGACTCGGGGACGCCCCGACCGTCGCGGACCTCCTGCTCAGCGTCTCGCCGACGAGGATCCGCACGGCCGCGCACGCGGTCGACGCCTGCGAGCGGGCGCTGATGGAGACCGACGACGAGAAGACCCAGATGCGCTACGCCACGGCACTGGCGGAGTACGCCGACGCCGGGGGCTACGAGCTCGAGGTCACCTGGGACGTGTGCACGACGGCCGCGCTCGGCGTCTCCTACGACCGGGCGAAGTACCGGGAGCTGCGCACGCTCTCGGGCGGCGAGCAGAAGCGGCTCGTGCTGGAGTTCCTGCTCCGCGGCCCCGACGACGTGCTGCTCCTCGACGAGCCGGACAACTACCTCGACGTCCCCGGCAAGATCTGGCTGGAGGAGCGGATCCGCGAGTCGGACAAGACGGTGCTGATGATCAGCCACGACCGCGAGCTGCTGAACAACACCGCGACCCGGGTGGTCACCGTCGAGCTCGGCAGCGCCGGGAACCAGGTCTGGACGCACCCGGGCGGCTTCGCGTCGTACCACGAGGCCCGGAGGGCGCGCTTCGCCCGCTTCGAGGAGCTGCGCAAGCGGTGGGACGAGGAGCACGCCAAGCTGCGCGCCCAGATGTTGATGTACAAGCAGAAGGCGGCCTACAACGCCGACATGGCCAGCCGCTACCAGGCGGCGCAGACCCGGCTCCGGAAGTTCGAGGAGGCCGGGCCGCCGACCGAGCAGCCGCGCGAGCAGCAGGTGACGATGCGGCTCAAGGGCGGCCGCACCGGCAAGCGCGCCGTCGTCTGCGAGCAGCTCGAGCTCACCGGCCTGATGAAGCCGTTCGACCTCGAGGTCTGGTACGGCGAGCGCGTGGCGGTGCTCGGGTCCAACGGCTCGGGCAAGTCGCACTTCCTGCGGCTGCTGGCCGCGGGCGGCACCCGGCCGGACAAGGAGCACGAGCCGGTCGGCGAGGGCGTGATCGAGCCGGTGCGGCACCGGGGGATGGCCCGTCTGGGCGCGCGGGTTCGCCCGGGCTGGTTCGTGCAGACCCACGAGCACCCGGAGCTGATCGGGCGGACGCTCCTCGAGGTCCTCCACCGGGGCGACGAGCGCCGCGACGGGATGGGCCGCGAGCAGGCGAGCCGGGTGCTGGACCGCTACGAGCTCAGCGCCCAGGCGGAGCAGCGGTTCGAGTCGCTCAGCGGCGGTCAGCAGGCCCGGTTCCAGATCCTGCTCCTCGAGCTCTCGGGCGCCACGCTGCTGCTGCTCGACGAGCCCACCGACAACCTCGACGTGCAGTCCGCGGAGGCGCTCGAGGACGGCCTCGAGGCGTTCGAGGGCACCGTGCTCGCGGTCACGCACGACCGGTGGTTCGCGCGTGGCTTCGACCGATTCCTCGTCTACGGCGCGGACGGCGAGGTCTACGAGTCCGACGGTCCGGTCTGGGACGAGGGCCGGGTGCAGCGCACCCGATGAGCGGGTGGGAGATCGTCCCGCTCGACCCGTTCGACCGAGACGCGTTCGACCGGTGGCACGCGGTCTACGAGGCGGCCGAGAAGGCGACCGGTGAGCACGTGGGCAGCCCGTGGACGCTGGAGGAGATCCGCGCACTGATGCAGGACCGGGGCACCCGGTCCCGCTCGGCGGGCTGGTCCGGAGTGGTCGACGGCGAGGTCGTGACGGCGGGCTGGCTGCGGGTGCCGCTGCGCGACAACCTGGACCGCGCCGAGCTCGCGGTGCACACCGCACCCGGGCACACCCGGCGCCGGTACGCCGCCGCGATGCTCGCCCATCTCGAGCAGGCCGCGCGCGAACGCGGGCGGTCGGTGCTGGTCGGGACGGCCGCCTGGCCCCACGACCTCGGGCCGGACGGCACCGGGTCCCCGGGGCGGGAGCTCGCGCGGAAGGCGGGCTACGACCTCGCGCTCGGCGACGTCAAGCGGATGCTCCGGCTGCCCGTCGCGGACGGCGTCCTCGAGGAGCTCGCAGCGGAGGCCGCCGCCCACCACCAGGGCTACGACCTGCTCTCGTGGGCCGGCCCGGTGCCCGACGAGCTGCTCGCCGACTGGGCGCGGCTCGATGCGCTCGTCGAGACCGAGGCGCCGATGGGCGACCTCGAGCTGGAGCGCACCAACCCCGACCCCGCCGCCGTGCGGGAGGGCGAGGCGATGCTCGTCGCGCAGGGGCGGACGGCGTACCACTCGGTGGCGCTGGACCGCGACGGCCGGATGGTCGCGTTCACCCAGGTCGTCGCGACCGTGCACGAGCCCGGCCGGTCCTACCAGTGGGGCACGCTGGTCGACCGCTCCGCGCGCGGCCACCGGCTCGGCCTGGCGGTCAAGGTCGCGAACCTCCGGCTGCTCCAGGCCGAGGCGCCGGACATCACCCTCGTCTCCACCTACAACGCGGAGTCGAACGCGCAGATGATCCAGGTCAACGACCGGATCGGCTTCGTCCCGGTCGCGCGGATGGGCGAGTTCCAGAAACGGGTCTGAGGCCGGCGGAGCGGTCAGGCCTTCCGCAGGATGACTCCGGAGCGTGGTCGGACCTTGACGGTGCTGACCTTGCGGCCGTGGAGCCGGTGGTACGCCCGGCCGACGTCGATGGTCCTGGCCTGGGTGGTGGGGTTCACCAGGGTGGTGCCGCCGGTGTAGTTGCGGCGCCACACGCCGGTGGATCCGATGGTGTGGCGGGTCTCGGCGGGCATCCCGATGTCGACGGTGGCGCGGGCGGTCCAGTGGTCGACGTTCGACTCCCACGGGGTGAAGATGCTCGCGCCGGTGCGGCCGTTCCAGGTCAGCAGCCAGGTGGCGCGGTGGTAGGTCTGGATCGAGTAGTCGTCACGGTTGCTGTAGGTGATCGCGAGCAGCGGGACGTCGCGGTCGGCGCACCAGGCGGCCATCTCCATCTTCCACTGCCAGTCCGGGCCCACGAACCGGGCGCCGGAGCGGTCCAGGCCCCACTTCACGAAGTACTCGTTCTCCCACCCCGAGACGTAGTGGGTCCAGTCCTCCATGACCGCGTGCCAGGTGTTCCACTCCACGGTCACGTTCGGGACGGCCATGAACCCGGCGGCCTTGATCCGGGCGCCGACGTGGTCGAGGAAGGACTCGGTGGCCTCGTACATCGCCTGGTCGGTGGGGATCTGGGTGGCCTTGCGGCCCCCGACGGTGGGGTGGCTGAGGTAGGTCAGGGTGTCGTCCATCATCACCCCGTCCCAGTGGTACTTCTTCAGCTCGTCGATCACGTTGTCGCCCCACCTGGTCTGGTAGCCGGCCCGGCCGATGTCGGCGGGGTAGAGCCCGGTCCAGTCCGACCACTCGATCACCCGGCCGCCGGCGTCGGTGAGCAGCCAGTTGTTCGCGGCCGCCTGCTGGTAGGTCACGCCGGTCGAGGCGATCCCGGTGGCCCACTCCACGTCCTTGCGGGTCGCGGACACGTCCTTGTACATCAAGATCTTCAGGTTCGGGTTCTTCGCCTTCAGCGCCGGGATCCGGGCGTACTCCCACGGCTGCAGCACCAGGTAGGCGCCCTTCCACGCATCCGGCGTGGCGTCGATGTCACCCGGGTCCAGGGTCAAGATCAGCTCGCCGACGGCTGCAGCACCAGGTAGGCGCCCTTCCACGCATCCGGCGTGGCGTCGATGTCACCCGGGTCCAGGGTCAAGATCCCCGCCGAGCCCGGTGCGGCCGCCCGGGCAGCGATCGGTCGTGCGGGGCGCGGGTCGGAGGCGTCCGCGGCCCAGGCGCGCGGCTCCATCGAGGACGGGACCGAGAGGCCGACGGCGGCGGCGCAGATTGCTGCGGTCGTCAGGGTGAGCAGGCGCGCCGTCCGGATGAGGGCGCGCTGATGAGAACGAGGCATGGCAGTTTCCGGTGAGAAGGGAAGGAGCGGCGAGAGGGTCGAGGTCGACCACGGCGCCACGAGGGGCTCGAGCGGGCCCTCATGTCGAGGATGACCTCGACCACCCGCCCGCGGGGGTCAGCAGGGGACCTTCTGCGCGATGCGGACACGAGCTGTCGCTGAACGGCTCGGCACGCGTCACGAGACCCGACGGTGGGGGCGCCGTGGACGTCGTCCGGGCGCGGCGAAGAGCCCCGCCGCACGCTGGGAGACGGTCCTGCGTGCGACGGGGCCTCGGCCCCTCCCTCGGGAAGAGGGTCAGGAGTTGGACGCCGCGGCGTCCGAGTCGAGCGTGAGCGTGACGGTCTTGGTCTCGCCGCCCTGCTCGTAGGTGACGGTGACCTGGTCGCCGGGGCGGTAGGACCGGATCGTGGCGACCAGCGAGTCGGCTCCCGTGATCAGGTGGTCGTCGACCTTGGTCACGACGTCGCCCTTGGTGAGACCGGCCTTGTCGGCGGTCGAGCCGGCGCTGACCTCCTCGACCTGGGCGCCCTCGGTGACCTGCGCGCCGTTCTGGCCGGCGACGTCGGCCACGGAGATGCCGAGCCGGGCGTGGGTCGGGGTCTCGCCGTTGCGCATCTGGTCGATGACCGGCATGACCTCGTCCATCGGGATGGCGAATCCGAGGCCGATCGACCCGGCCTCCCCCTGGGACGTGCTCGCGGTGCGGATCGACGCGTTGATGCCGACCACGTTGCCGTCGAGGTCGACGAGCGCGCCGCCGCTGTTGCCCGGGTTGATCGCCGCGTCGGTCTGGATGGCGGGGTACGTCGTGCTGTTGCCCTGGCCGTCGGAGCCGACGTCCACGGGCCGGTCGAGCGCGCTGACGATGCCGCTGGTGACCGTGGAGTCGAGACCGAACGGCGACCCGATCGCCACGACGCCCTGCCCGACGCGCAGGTCGCTGGACTTGCCGATCGTGGCCGGGGTGAGGCCCGAGACGCCCTCGGCCTTGATGACCGCGGTGTCGGTCAGCGGGTCGGTGCCGACGATCGAGGCCTTCGCGCTGGTGCCGTCGTTGAAGTCCACGGAGAGGGTGCCGCCGTCGCCGGCGACCTCGGCCACGTGGTTGTTGGTGAGGATCTCGCCGTCGGAGCTCAGGATGATGCCGGAGCCCGAGCCGGAGCCCTCGGCACCGGAGACGTTGATCTTGACGACGGACGGGAGCACCTTCGCCGCGACCTGCTCGACCGAGCCGTCGGGCGCGGGGGAGTCAGGGGTGTCGACCACCTGGGAGGTCGAGGAGCCGGCGTTGCTGGTGCTCGACGACGTCGGCTCGTCGAGCGCGCTGTAGGCGGCTGCGCCTCCGACGCCGGCCACCGCGCCCACCACGACGGCGGTCGCGACGACGGTCGCCGCGAGGCCGGCGCGCCGCGGACGGCGCTGGACCGGCAGCGGCGCCGTGTGCATCATCACCGGCGGCCCCTGCGGGGGAGGGCCCTGCGGCACCGGGTGCTGGAAGTACGGGTTGTGCCCCGGGGGCGGAGTCGTGGGCTGATCGTTCATGCCCCCACAGTGTTGGCGGCACCTGTGACCACGCTGAGACCTCGCTGGAACGCCCCGAAGAACGCTCGCGGGTCAGTCGGCCTCGCCCTCGACCCGCAGCGTCATCTTCTTCAGCAGGCCGGCGAGGGTGGCCCGCTCCTCCGCCGACAGGGCACGTACGACGGCGTCCTCGCCCCGGCCGCGCAGGTCCATCGCGCGCCGCCAGATCGCCACCCCGGCGCGGGTGATCTCCACCTCGACCCGGCGACGGTCGTCGGCGTCGGCGCGCCGCTGGATCCAGCCCGCCCGCTCCAGTGAGTCGAGCCGACCGGTCATCCCGGCGTTGCTGATCTCGAGGTCCGCGGCCAACGCGGAGGGGCTCGCCTGCCCCGGGGTGTCGCGGATCATCAGGAGGTGGAGGGTGTCGTACTCGAAGTCCTGGAGGCCCACCTCGACCAGCGCCTGCTGCTTGACCGCGCGGAAGTGCTTGGTGAGCCGACCGATCCGCACCACGATCGCCTCGACGTCGTCCTCGAAGTCGACGTCGATCCAGTGGTCGCGCCACCGGGCGACGTGCCGGTCGGCCCAGTCGTCCTGCTCCACGGGGCCATCCTACGGTTTAATTCGTTGACGAATAGTTCGTCAGCGAATTGAATGTGCCCATGTTCTCGGACGCCCCTCCGATCGAGGCCGACCACCCGCTGCGGCACCGGAACTTCCGGCTGCTCGTGACCGGGTCGGCGACCAGCGCCCTCGGCAACGCCATCACGCCGGTCGCACTGGCCTTCGCCGTGCTCGACCTCGGCGGCTCGGCCACCGACCTCGGGCTGGTGGTCGCGGCCTTCGCGCTGGCCGACGTCGTGACGGTGCTGTTCGGGGGAGTCCTCGGCGACCGGGTGCCGCGGCAGCTGATGATGGAGGGGTCGGCCGCCGCGTGCGCGCTGACCCAGGGGATCGTCGCCGCGCTGCTGGTCCTCGGCTGGGCGACCATCCCGGTGCTCGGAGCGCTCGGCGTCGTCACCGGCTGCCTCGGCGCCCTGAGCCAGCCGTCCTCCTCGGCGCTAACCCGGATGACCGTCCCGACCGGGCTGCTGGGCCGGGCCGTCGCGCTCCGTGCGCTCCTCCAGACCAGCGCCGCCGTCGTCGGGTACGCGCTGGGCGGGGTGCTGGTCGCCGCGGTCGGCTCGGGGTGGGCGATCGCCGTCGACGCCGCGACGTTCGCCGCCGCGGCGTACTGCTTCGCGCTGCTCCGCGTGCCGCACACGCGCCCCGAGGCCGGCAGTCGGCCCACGTTCCTCGCCGACCTGGGGGAGGGCCTGCGCGAGGTGCTGAGCCACACCTGGCTGTGGCTGCTCATCGGCCAGGCGCTGCTCTACCACCTGTTCTACAGCGGGGCGCAGTCCGTCCTGGGGCCGGTCGTCGTCGGCGACGGGATCGGCCGGTCGGCCTGGGGCGTCGCCTTGGCGACGCTGATGGCCGGGTTCGTCGTGGGCGGGCTGGTCTGCCTGCGCTGGGAGCCGCGGCGGGGCCTGTTCGTCGGGACCGTGTTCCTGTCGCTTACGGCGGCATTCCCGTTGGCGATGGCGCTCAGCGACCAGCTGCTGCCGATCCTGGTCGGGGCGTTCCTGCACGGGTTCGGGCTCCAGATCTTCGACGTGCAGTGGCAGGTCTCGATCCAGCAGAACATCCCCGAGGACAAGCTGGCCCGCGTCTACTCCTTCGACATGGTGGGTTCGTTCGTCGCGCGGCCGCTCGGTCTCGCACTGACCGGGCCGGTCGCCGCCGCGGTCGGCTACGACCAGTGGTTGGTCGTCGTCGGCTGCGTGATGGGCGGCTCCGCGCTGCTCGCGCTCCTCTCGCCCGACGTCCGCCACCTCCAGCGGACCTGAGTGCGGCGAAACGCAAGGTTTGCGCAAGGGCATTGCCCGGGGTGCGCGGCGGTGTCACGGTGGTGGTTGCAGGCCTACTGGGGGGTAGACGAGCATGCGCGTGTCTGGGTCGTTGCGTTCTCTTCGACGTCGTCCGACAGTCTTCCTCGTCGCGCTCGCCTGCGGGCTGGGCTCGCTCGCCGCCGTCGACCTGGGCGCCGGACCGGCCGGGGCGACGGTGTCGTGCACGACGACCAGCCAGCCGCTCGGGGCGGCCACCGGGTGGACGGAGTTCGTCGAGGGCAACGGCACCCGCGGCTCGGAGTCCGAGGGAGCCATCGCGTACGGCGGCAACCACACCGCGAGCGGCATGACGGTCGGGACCCGGCTGCCGTCCGGGTTCCCGGCCGCCTCCCCCGGGATCGTCGTCGCCGGCACCCACGGGAGCTACAACCTGCAGCGCGGCAGCGCCTACGTCTCCCCGAAGTCCGGCGTGAACTTCAACGGCGGCGCCGGGACCGGATACCTCGCCTCGAACCCGATCGACTTCGCGGCCGCCTTCGCCGACCTGCGCTCGCGGTCCACCACCTGGGGGTCGGCCACCCCCAACGGCACGGTCGTGCCGGGGACGACGGGGGGCAACGCCGCCAACGTGCTCACCGGCACCGACCCGACCCTCAACGTCTTCACGATGACCGCGGCCCAGCTCGGCTCCGGCAAGCACATCGGTATCGACGTGCCGGCCGGCTCGACCGTCCTGGTCAACGTGCCGGACACGACGGTGAGCATCAACGGACAGATGTGGATCAAGTCCGGCGGCAGCTTCCAGCAGGCCAACGACTCGGTCATGGAGAGCTGGCCGGGCGTGCTGTGGAACTTCCCCAACGCCACCTCGGTCACGATGGGCTTCAGCTCGGCCTGGGGCGGCTCGATCCTGGCGCCGAACGCGACGCTGACCATCGCCCAGGTCGGCCACACGATCGGGCAGATGATCGCGAAGTCGTTCTCGTCCAACTTCGAGACCCACCAGCGGCTGTTCCCCGACAGCGCCTGCCTGCCCTCGCCGCCCCCGCCGTCCGGACCCTCGGACGTCAAGATCACCAAGACCGCCTCGACCTCCAGCCCGCACGGCGGTGACGCGGTCACCTACACGCTCAAGGTCCAGAACGTCGGGCTGTCGCCCGCGACCGGCGTCGTGGTGACCGACCCGCTGCCCGCCGGCGTCACCTTCGACTCGGCCAGCCCCGGCTGCTCCTTCGCCTCCGGGACGGTCACCTGCGCGGTCGGGACCCTCGCCGTGGGCGGCTCCGTGGACCTGTGGGTGAAGGTGGTGGCCAACCCGGTCGCGGGCGCCGGGGCGGCGTCCCACCCGCAGGCGTACCACTGGCTGACGCCGTACAAGGTGGAGCAGCAGGTGGACGTCGAGCCCGGCCAGACCAGGAGCATCACGGTGTCGTGCACGGGGCCGGGCGACATCCTCAGCGACGGCTCGCTGCGCCTCGACCACGTCGACCAGGGCACCGGCGCGCTCACCGACCTCCGGGTGCTCAGCTCGGAGTCGACCGGGCTGGGGACCTGGAAGGCCGTCGTCCAGAACCCGACGTCGGGCCGCGCCCAGACCAAGGCCTTCGTCGTCTGCCTCCCGGCGGCGACCGAGGCGGCCGACCGCCAGACCGGGTACGCCGACAGCCACCGGCACCCGCTGGCGGCGGACTCCGCGCTCGTCACGACGACCGGTGCCTACGGCGTCGGGCGGCAGGACGCGACGCTGACCTGCCCCGTCGGCACCGTCCCGGTCGTGCCCGGGTTCTCGCTCTCGGGCGGGGCCGCGACCCTGGCCGCCTCGGAGCACAGCGCGGCGGCGCCGCGGGACTGGCGGTTCACCCTCGACGTGACCTCGCCGACGACCGCGACGCTGAGCGTCCGCTGCCTCCGCACGACCGTCGGAGCGGTCTACGGCCACACGCACGAGCTGCGCTTCACCCACGTCGTGCAGACCGTCACCGTCGGCGCGCACACAGCCGCCGAGGGGGACGAGTTCCAGGTGATCTGCCCCGACGACGCCAAGGGCGTCGTCGCGACCTGGACCGTGCCGCCGGGCGTGCGGCACTTCGGCAACGACCCGCGGCTGAAGGAGCGCGCGTTCCGGCTGTTCAACGACACCGGGACCGCGAAGACCGCCACCGTCGACCTGGTCTGCCTGCACGACCGCACCGGGACCGAGGACATGGGGACGGTCTCGCCGGTGGCGATCGACAACACCGCGGTGGTGAGCTCGACCTCGGCCGACGCCAACGGCACCAACAACAGCTCGACCGCCACCATCTCGGTCCAGCCCGGGACGGTCACCGCCGGGTTCGCCGGCACCGCTCGGGTCGCCGGCTCGCGGGTGACCCTGGCCGTCGTGTCGTCGATGCCGGGCGACGGGCGGCTGAGCGTCCGGTCCGGGGGCACCGTCCTGGCGCGCGGCACCGTCGGGCTGCGGCCCGGCGGCTCGGCCGTCGCCCACCTGCGCGCGACCGCGGCGGGGGCCCGCCGGCTGCCCACCCTGGACAGGGTGCGCGTCCGGGTCGACCCGACCCGCGGCCGGCCCGTGGTGCGCACGGTCGCGCTGACGTCGTAGGTCTGGGCCGCGGCACGCACGTGGCGTCGGTGGTCACCGGGTGTGTTCGTCTCGACGGCCGCTCGGGCAGGCGCGGGGTCCCCGATCTTGCGATGCGAGTGGATGCCCGTCGTCGACTAGGTCGTTGGCGAGACTCAGGGGACCTGGGGCTGCTGGTCGTCTCGGCCGGGTGCCTGGGCGCTGCGTTCGGTGTGGTCGTGGATCGCCTCGACGAGCTGCGGCCACAGGGGTCGGGGTCGGTCGTGGCCCATGTCCTCGACCAGCACCAGCTCGGCACCGGGAACCAGCTCCGCCGTCCGCTCTCCGCCGCTCGGGTCGATCAGGGTGTCGTCGAGGCCGTGGATGACGACCGTCGGAACCGCGAGGGCTCGGAGTGCGTCGGCGCGTGAGCCGTCGAGGATCATCGCGGCCAGCTGCCGCGGCACGCCGGCCGGGTAGTACGAGCGGTCGTAGCTCGCGGCGGCCAGCGCCCGCAAGGGTGCCGGGTCGCCGTACTTGCGCGACGCCCAGACGAGTTCTCGTTCGGCCGCGGCGACGTAGCCTTCGCGGTCGGCGGGCCGAGGGGAGAACAGGACCTGTTGGGCCTCGGGGGTGGACCGGCCGTACTCCGCCTCACCGGTCGTGGACATCATCGACGTCAGTGACATCACCCGGTCGGGCCACTCGGCCGCCATCTTCTGCGCGATCATGCCGCCCATCGAGGAACCCACCACGTGCGCACGGTCGATGCCCAGCGCCTGCAGCAGCCCCATCCCGTCGCCGGCCATGTCACGCAGCGTGTACGGCGACATCCCCTGTGCACGCTCGACGTCGCCGGACGTCACAGCGCCGATGAGCTCCATCAGGTCGACAGGGACGTCGTCGTACGTGGTGGAGAGACCGCAGTCGCGGTTGTCGTAGCGGATCACGTAGCGACCACGGCCTGCCAGCAGACGGCAGAACTCGGCATCCCAGCCCAGGAGCTGGGCGCCGAACCCCATGACCAGGAGGACGGCTGGGTCGGCCGGATCTCCGAAGGTGTCGTACTCGATGACAATGCCGTTGCTCAGGTCCGCCTGCACTCCTCCACCCTCGCAGCCGTGTCCAGCCATGGCGGAGGACCGCTCCCCGAGGCACCCGGTCCGGTCGCCTCGGTCCGAACGACGAGCAGGTCACCGCCGGCGGCGCGCCGAGACGGTTGACGACCGGTCCGGGCGAGCGGACGCCCCGGGCCGTCGATCCATTGGCCCGGGGCGTCAGGTCCCCCCGACCGTGGGCTACTTGGACTGCGTGTTGACGGTGATCTTGGCGATCCCGACCAGCAGTCCGGGCTTCACGGCGTCCGTCTTGAACGTCTGGTTCAGCAGCGGCGCCGCGTCCTCGGAGATCTCGACCTTGGTGCCTTCGAGGACGGCATTGCTGCCCTCGGTCTTCAGCGGCTCCAGGGTGCGGCCGTCGAGCTGGAAGAGGAAGGCGTTGGTCACGGCGACCTTGCCGTTGACGGTGACATCACCGTAGACGCGGGACACACCGGGGTCGACGTTGAAGTTGGTCAGCTCGACCTTGGTGTCGCCGGCCGTCAGGGAGAGGCCGGATCCCTCGTGCTGGATCTGGCCGATGACGTAGGGCGAGACCTCGCCGGGCTTGAAGACGGTGACGTTGCCTCCAGTGATCGGGAAGATCAGCGATCCGTCCTGCAGCTTGGCGGTGCCGACGACACCCGGGGTGAGCTTGAGCGAGGTCAGCGCATCGGTGAAGCCCTTGTCGAGGGCGATCGCGGTGGTCTCGCCCTGGAGCGCCTCGATGGAGGCGACCGGCTCGGGCGCACTCTGCGACGAGCTGCTCGACGCCGAGCCCTCGCTGTCCGAGCTGCCGCACGCCGCGAGCGGGGTGGCGACAAGAACTGTCATGGCGAGGGCAGCGAGACCGCGCTTGGCGGTGAAGGTCTTGGTGCTGGAGGTGGTGCGCATCTGCGACACATCCTTGAGCGAAGCTAGTAAGACTCCATTTGGGAACTTCTGACACCAGGTGTTCGCCACCAGACCCTTCGCGGATGGGTCCTGGCCACGTGCGACATGTCACGGTTCGGCGTCTGCTCCGATCGGGTACGCGCACGAGCGCCGTTCGACGGCGTCGCCTGCCACCGTGGTCCACCGGGTGGCCGCACGGATCTGCTGCGTCCCGGGCGTCCGATCACGCCTGCGGGCTCAGGCGGTCATCGCAACACCTCTGCCAGTGCCTGTGATGGTGTCTTGAAGCCGAGGGTCTGTCGAGGGCGCTCGTTGAGCTCAAGCGCGATCGCGTCGAGGTCGTCTTGGGTGAGGGTGCGGAAGTCGA
>NZ_JBGAHF010000025.1:0-16155 GCF_044226305.1 Nocardioides sp.
GCCGCGATCCGCGCCTTCGGCACACCCTCAGCCGCCAGCCTCCTGATCAGCGCCCAGTCCTCCAAAGTGATCACACTCCAATCGTTGAGTGCTCACTTTTCACCGCCGAAACTGTTCAGTTTTCGAGCGCCGCCGACACCCGCTGGAGGAGCGCTGCGGGTGCGCCGGGACGTCATACGGCCTGGCTGCCGGGGCGACCACTCCGTATGACGTCCCCCGACCCGGCGGCGGTCGCGCCGGGAGGTCATACGACCCGGTTGCGGGGGCGACCACCTCGTATGACGTCCCCCGGACCTGGCGGCGGCTGCGCCGGGACGTCATACGGCCTGGCTGCCGGGACGACCACCTCGTATGACGTCCCCGGGACCCGGCTGCGCGGCGGGAGAGCCAGGACGTCATCCGGCCCGGCTGCCGGGGCGACCACCTCGGATGACGTCCCAGCGGGGGCACGGGGCCGGCGGCGGCGACGTCCCGCCCCCGGCACGTCCCGGACGCACGAAGGCCGCCCGACTCCCGGGGGAGTGGGGCGGCCTTCGTGCGTCGTACGACGTGGCGCCGGTCAGTGCGAGCGCAGGTGCTCGTCCTCGACCAGGTGGTGGCCGTCGAACTGGTGGCCGTCGGCGGCGTGGCCGTCGAGCGACGCCTGGAGCTCGTGCTCCTCGTCGGCGTGGTGGTGGCCGGCCTCGAGCTCCTCGCGGGTCGGCTTCTGGACGTTGTCGCTCCACCAGACCGTCCGGAGCCGGTTGCGCAGGCCCGAGAGGCGGCCCCGGTGGGGTGCTGCCACGCCGTTGGCGTCGACCTCCGGCGTGACCTCGCCGTCGACGACCGGGTCGCGGTCGCGGGCGGTGAGGACGTAGCTCCGGGAGTCCGGCAGCGGCAGGTGCCGCTCGGTGTAGCCGCCCTCGGCGGAGCGCATGATGATGCCGGTCTCGTAGCCGTGCAGGAGCGTCTCGTTGTCCTTACGCTGCAGCGAGATGCACCAGCGACGGGCGATGATGAAGGCGATCACCGGTCCGACGATCACCGCGGCCCGCATGAAGTACGTGATCTGGTTGATCGACGCGTGCAGCTTGATCGCGATGATGTCGTTGCCGCCGGCCGCCCAGAAGAGGCCGTACATCGTCATCAGCGCCACCATCAGCGCGGTGCGGGTCGGGTGGTTGCGCGGCCGGTAGAGCAGGTGGTGGTCGCGCTTGTCACCGGTGATCCAGGCGTCGATGAACGGCAGCAGCAGCAGCACCGTGAACGCCAGCATCGGGAGGACCAGGATCGGCAGCATGACGTTCCAGGAGATCGTCACGCCCCAGATGTGGGTCTCGATGCCGGGCATGATGCGCAGCGCGCCGTCTGGCCAGCCCATGTACCAGTCGGGCTGGGAGCCGGCGGTCACCTTCGACGGATCGTAGGGTCCGTACTTCCACACCGGGTTGATCGAGAGCAACGCCCCCATCAGCGCGGTCACGCCGAACACGATGAAGAAGAAGCCACCGGCCTTGGCGGCGTACACCGGGAGCATCGGGAAGCCCACGACGTTCTTCTCGGTGCGGCCGGGACCGGGCCACTGGGTGTGCTTGTGGTAGACGAGCAGCAGCATGTGGGCGCCGATCAGCGCCAGCAGCAGGCCCGGGATCAGGAGCACGTGGACGGTGTAGAGCCGCGGGATGATCGACTCACCCGGGAACTCGCCGCCGAAGAGGAAGAACGACATGTAGGTGCCCACGACGGGGGTGGCCTTGATGAAGCCGTCCGCGGCGCGGATGCCGGTGCCGGAGAGCAGGTCGTCGGGCAGCGAGTAGCCGGTGAAGCCCTCGAGGGTGCCGAGCAGGAGCAGCAGGCAGCCGATGACCCAGTTGAGCTCACGCGGCTTGCGGAACGCGCCGGTGAACCAGACGCGGAGCAGGTGCACCATCATCGACGCGACGAACAGCATCGCGGCCCAGTGGTGCATCTGGCGCATCAGCAGTCCGCCACGCACGTCGAACGAGATCCGCAGCGTCGACGCGTACGCCTCCGACATCTGGATGCCGCGCAGCTGCTCGTAGGTGCCGTCGTACGTCGTCTCGCCCATGCTCGGCGTGAACCAGAGCGTGAGGAAGACGCCGGTGAGGAGCAGGACGACGAAGCTCCACAGGGCGATCTCGCCGAGCATGAAGGACCAGTGGTCCGGGAAGACCTTGCGCAGGTTCTTCTTCATGGCGGTCGCGAGCCCGAGGCGCTCGTCGGCCCAGGTCGCGAGCGCTCCGACGCGGCCGGGCTTCTCGGCGACGGCCGGCTCGGTGCCGTTCGTGTCGGCGACCTTGGTGGTGTCCATGTTCAGCCACGCTCCCAGAAGCTCGGTCCGACGGGTTCGTCGAAGTCCCCTTGTGCCACAAGGTACCCCTCGGAGTCGACAGCAAGCGGCAGCTGCGGGAGCGGCCGGGCGGCCGGCCCGAAGACGACCTTGCCGGCGTCGGCCAGGTCGAAGGTCGACTGGTGGCACGGGCAGAGGAGGTGATGGGTGGTGCGCTCGTAGAGCGAGATCGGGCAGCCCACGTGGGTGCAGATCTTGGAGTAGCAGGTGATGCCGTCGACGTTCCAGTTCTCGCGCCCGGGCGCAGGGGTGATCTCGTCGGGCTCCATGCGTACGACGACGACGGCCGCCTTGGACTTCGCGATCTGGAGGACGACGCCCTCGAGCGGCTCGCCGTCGGGTCCGCCGTTGTAGAGGGACTCCGGCTCGGCGTTGACGAGGTCGCCGATCTGGAGGTCACCGGCTCGGATCGGGGTGCCGACCACGTCGCGGACGACGCGGGTGCCCTCCTCCCAGATGGTGTTCTCGATGCCGGCGCCGGGGTAGTCCTGGGCGTCGGCGACCTGGTTCGGCGTGGGGCCGAGGTCGCGCAGCAGCACGATCGCCGGGAGGCCCAGCAGGCCGACGGCGCCGAGGAGCGAGTTGCGGACCAGCGGCCGGCGGCCGATGCCGGACTCCTCGAGCCCGGCGTTCAGCGCGGCGATCGTGGCCTCCCGGTCGTCCTGGGAGGAGGCGGCCGGGTGGCGCATCTCGACGATCTCGTGGTCGGCCATCAGCTTGCGTGCCCACTGGATGGTGCCGATGCCGATGAACAGCAGCGCACCGGCCAGCGTGAGGCCGAGGGCGAGGTTCTGGGCGCCGAACCCGGCGAAGGTGTCCTCCTTGCCGACCGTGAAGTATGCGACGAGCAAGAGGATCGTGCACACGGCCGAGAGGCCGAACATGGTCGCGACCTGGCGCTCCGCGCGCTTCTCGAGCTTGGGGTCGACGTCGGTCGGCCGCCACTCGTGCGCGGGCAGGCCGGGGTTGGCGTAGAGGTCGTCGGTGACCGCCTCGTCGGGCAGGTTCATGAGCTCGTGGCCGTCGTCGCTCACGCGTCCACCTTCTTCTTGTTCGTGCGGGTGGTGTGGGCGGCGATCCAGACCGCGGCGCCGACGAGCCCGCCGATGCCGAGGACCCAGGCCGCGAGCCCCTCGGGCACCGGACCGAGGCCGCCGAGGGCGAAGCCGCCGTAGTTCGGGGAGTCCTCGAGCGAGCCGAGGTACGCGATCACGTCGCGCTTCTCCTCCGGCGACAGGTCGCCGTTGCCGAAGCTCGGCATGTTCTGGGGGCCGGTCAGGAGGGCCTCGTAGATGTACTTGGGCTCCACCCCCCGGATCTTCGGCGCGTACCCGCCGCGCGGCATCGCGCCGCCGGACCCCTCGAAGTTGTGGCACGCGGTGCAGTTGGTGAGGAAGATCTGACCGCCGCGGGTGATCGCGGCCTGGCGCTCCTCGTCGGACATCCCCTCGAGGCTGTAGTCGCTCTCGTCGGGGATCGCGGGACCGGGGCCGAGCGAGGCGACGTAGGCGCCCAGCGCGGCGATCTCCTCGTCGGTGAACGTCGGGGTCTTCTGCGGGGCCTGGGCGCCCGGCTGGGCCATCGGCATCCGGCCGGTCCCGACCTGGAAGTCGACGGCGGCAGCGCCCACGCCGACCAGCGAGGGGCCGAGCTGGTTGCCGTTCTCGGTGCGGACACCCTCGCCGTTCTGGCCGTGGCAGAACGAGCAGCTCACGAGGAACAGCTCGCGGCCCTGCGCGATCTGCTCGTCGCTCGAGATCGTCTCGTCGGCCTGGGCAGGAGCGAAGGCGGCATAGAGGCCACCGGTCAGCAGCAGCCCGAGGAGCAGCACGACCAGGCCCGCGAGGGGGCCCCGGCGGTGTTTCGAGATCTGACCCGCCGAACGGTTCAGGAGTCGCACATTGAGTCCTTCGTTGTCAGGTGCGGCACGGATTGGTCGAGCTACTTGACGAGGTAGATGGTCGCGAACAGGCCGATCCACACCACGTCGACGAAGTGCCAGTAGTAGGAGACGACGATCGCGCTGACCGCCTGCTCGTGGGTGAACTTCCGCGCGACCAGCGTGCGGCCGAGGACGAACAGGAAGGCGACGAGACCGCCCGTCACGTGCAGCGCGTGGAAGCCGGTGGTGAGGTAGAACATCGAGCCGTAGGCCGAGTCCTGGATCGTGATGCCCTCGCGGACCAGCTCGGTGTACTCCGTGGCCTGGCCGGCGACGAAGACCGCGCCCATGCAGTAGGTGAGGACGAACCACTCGCGCAGGCCCCACCCGCGGACGTTGAAGACCGAGCCGGTGCGCCCGACCTGGCCGCGCTCCGCGGCGAAGACGCCGAGCTGGCAGGTCAGCGACGAGAGCACCAGGATCGTGGTGTTGATCGAGGCGAAGACGACGTTCAGCTTCTCGGTGTTGACGGCCCAGAGGTCGGGGCTGACCGAGCGGATCGTGAAGTACGACGCGAACAGGGCCGCGAAGAACATCAGCTCACTGGAGAGCCAGATGATGGTTCCGACGCTGACCATGCTCGGTCGGTCGCTGTGCCCGTGCAGACGGGAGGCCGGAATCGCGGTTGCAGTCGCCACGCGAGCATTATGTCGTGAGCCGCGGGGGAGGGCACCCCGCCCCCCCGAGTTTTGCGGGACTTAGAGTTCAGGACGTGCTCGACCCCCTGTCCGGACCCCTGCTCGGCGCGACCGCCGACCTCCCGAGGTTCACCCTGGGCACCGTCGTGACCGGCTGGTCGCTCGAGCCGGTGCCGTTCGTGCTGACGGTCTGGACCGCCGGGCTCTACCTGTATGGCGTGGGGGTGCTGCGCCGTCGCGGGGACTCCTGGCCGGTCGGCCGGACCGTGGCCTTCGTGGTGGTCGGCATGGGGCTGTTCTACGTGGCCACGGCGTCGGGGATCGGCGCCTACGACACGACGCTGCTGAGCGTCCACATGGTCCAGCACATGATCCTGTCGATGCTGGTCCCGATGGCCCTGGCCCTCGGTGCGCCCGTCACCCTCGCGCTGCGCACGCTCCGCCCCCGGCCGCGTCGCTGGCTGCTCGCGGTGCTGCACTCCCGCGCGGCGAAGGTGCTCTCCTTCCCACCCCTGACGTTCCTGCTCTACGTCACCTCGCCGTGGACGCTCTACTACACGGGGTGGTACCCGGCGACCCTGCACTCGACGTACCTCCACGAGACGCTCCACCTGCACCTGGTGCTGGTCGGCTGCCTCTTCTTCTGGCCGATCATCGGTGTGGACCCCGTGCCCGGGAAGGTCGCCTACCCGTTCCGGATGCTGCTGGTGGTCCTCACGCTGCCGTTCCACGCGTTCCTCGGGGTCACGATGATGGGTCAGGAGGAGCTGCTCGGCGGCTCCTACTACCCCGACCTCCACGCGGGTCCGATGGGCTCCTGGCTGCCCGACCCCCAGGCCGACCAGCACCTGGCGGGCGGGCTCCTGTGGGGGTCGGGCGACCTCGTGGCGCTCGCCCTCTTCGCCGTCCTGTTCGTCCAGTGGGTGCGCTCCTCGATGGCCGAGGCGCGCCGGGAGGACCGCCGCCTCGACCTGCTCGAGGCCCGGCAACGGGTGGCTTCCGGACCGGTCGCCGGTGGCGGCGAGTAGAGTCCGGGCCGTGAGCGATGCGACCACCTCATCGTCGGCGAGGACCGCGCCCCTGCGGGTGCTGGTCTACAGCGACGACGTGACCACCCGTCAGCAGGTCATCCTGGCGCTCGGCCGCCGGCCGCACCCGGACCTGCCCGAGCTCGAGTACGTCGAGGTCGCCACCGAGCCGGTCGTGATCCAGAACATGGACGCCGGCACCATCGACCTCGCGATCCTCGACGGCGAGGCCGTCCCCGCGGGCGGGATGGGCATCGCCAAGCAGCTCAAGGACGAGATCTTCCAGTGCCCGCCGGTCGTGGTCCTCACCGGGCGCCCGCAGGACGCCTGGCTGGCGACCTGGTCGCGCGCCGAGGCCGCCGTCCCGCACCCGCTGGACCCGATCCAGCTCGCCGAGACCGTCGTCTCGCTGCTGAGGTCGCGCGTTCCGGCGACCACGTGACCCCTCGATGACGACCTGGCCCGAGGTCCTCGGCACGCTGGTCGCCGGGTCGGACCTCAGCGCCGAGCAGACCGCGTGGGCGATGGGCGAGATCCTCGCCGGCGAGGCGACGTCGGCCCAGGTCGCCGGCTTCGCGGTCGCGCTGCGCGCCAAGGGGGAGACGATCGAGGAGGTCACCGGCCTGGTGACCTCGATGTACGCCGTGGCCACGCCGCTCTCGGTCCCGGGTCGGGTCCTCGACGTGGTCGGCACCGGCGGGGACCGGTCGATGTCGGTCAACATCTCCACGATGGCCGCGATCGTCGCGGCGGGCGCGGGCGCGCGCGTCGTGAAGCACGGCAACCGGTCGGCCTCCTCGCAGTCCGGGTCGGCCGACGTGCTCGAGGCCCTCGGCATCCGGCTGGACCTGCCGCCCGACCGGGTCGCGGCGGTGGCCGAGGAGGCCGGCATCACGTTCTGCTTCGCGGCGGCCTTCCACCCGGCGATGCGGCACGCCGCGGTACCCCGGCGTGAGCTGGGGATCGGCACCACCTTCAACCTGCTGGGGCCGCTGACGAACCCGGCCCACGCCGGTGCCCAGGCGATCGGGTGCGCCGACCGCCGGGCCGCTCCCGTGATGGCCGGCGTGTTCGCCGCCCGTGGCGTGGACGCCTGGGTGTTCCGCGGCGACGACGGCCTCGACGAGCTGACCACCACCACGACCTCGCGGTTGTGGCGGGTGCACGACGGTGAGGTCGAGGAGAGCACCCTCGACCCGGCCGACCTGGACGTGCCCCGCGGCACCACCGAGGGGCTGCGGGGCGGCGACGCCGCCCACAACGCCGAGGTCGTGCGCCGGCTGCTGGACGGCGAGCCCGGGCCGGTCCGCGACGCCGTCCTCCTCAACGCCGGTGCCGCGCTCGCCGTGCACGCCGACCCGGGCGCGGACGCGCTGACCGCCCTCGCCGAGGGACTGCGGCGGGCCGAGGAGTCGGTCGACACCGGCGCCGCGAAGGCCACCCTCGACCGCTGGGCGGCCGCCACCGCCTGAGCCGGCTGGTCCTCAGAGGTCCAGGACGTACGCCGGCCCGTCGGCGCGGAAGCCGACCTTGTCGTAGTAGGGGCCGACCATCCGGGGCGACGTCGCGACCCGGCGGAAGCCGAGGCCGTTGAGCAGCCCGCTGCGCCGCCAGACGAACTCGCCGGGGGTGAAGTCGCGGAAGCGCGGGGTGACGTAGTCGAGCACCACCCGGGCGACCTCACCCTCGCGGCGCAGCAGCACCACGCCGACGGTCTCGTCGCCGAGCACGACGAGGAACGCGAGGTCCGCCGCGGCGTCGGTGTCCGGGCCGGACGGCACGGCGAAGTCCGGCTGGTAGCGGGCGATGTCGTCGGCGTGGTTGCGCAGCAGGTGGCGGAGGTAGTCGTCGCCGACCCCGACCCGCAGCACCTGGTAGGCGTCGGGGTCGTGCCGCTCGCGGAGCAGCTTGGCGATGAACCAGAGGTTGATCGAGGTCAGCACGATGTTCATCGCGACCATCGGCCACACCGCGATCATCGCGTTGAAGAAGGTCAGCACCACGGAGGCGATGGTGTTGAGCACGCGGAAGCGCAGCACCCGCGCCTGGAGCAGCGAGAAGACGAGCAGTGCGCTCCCGGCCCACCCGACGGCGTCGAGCCAGGACATCGGCGCGGCCTACTCGAGGCCGAGCGAGAACGCCGACTCGAGGTCGTGGCGCGAGTAGGCCCGGAACGCGATGTGGGTCTCGGTGGCGGTCACGCCGGGGACCTTGTTGAGGCGGTCGGCGACCACCGAGGCGACGTCGTCGTGGTTGCGGACGCGGACCAGCGCGATCAGGTCGATCTGGCCGGTCACCGAGTAGACCTCGCTCACCCCGTCCAGCGCGGCGATCGCCTCGGCGACCTCGGGGATGCTGGCGACGTCGGCCTTGACGAAGACGATGGCGGTGATCACGGCCCCGACACTATCGGGCCGGCTGGTGCACGGTGGTGAGCCCGCGGCGGTCGGCGAAGGGCACCAGCGAGAGCCGTGACTGGTGGACGGCGTCGTGGACCTCGAGGTGGCGGGTGGCCCCGGCGACCGGGCAGGTCCACTCGCCGTCGACGTCGACCAGCCGGGTGCCGGGGGACTCCAGCCAGCGCAGGATCTTCTCCGTCTCCTCCGCGGTGGCCGCCGGCGTCGGCCCGGGCGCGGGGGAGACCGTCTCGGCCGACAGGCGCAGCGTGGCGACGTAGGTGTGGGCGTCGGCGCCGGCCGGGATCACCCCGGCGGCGGCCAGCCGGCCGTGCCGCACCACGTGGACCTCCCACCGGCCGACCCGTCCGGTCGGATCGGTCTCGCGGCGGGCGGCGACGACCTCGGGGCACCGGGTGAGCGCGGAGAGCCGCTGGGTGCGGGCGGCGGCGCGGACGAACGCTGCGAGCCGGTCGCGGTGCACGCCCGCCTCCTCGAACCGCTCGTCGGCGGCGAGCGCCGCCATCCGGCCGTTGATCGCCTCGACCACGTCGTCGGGCCGGCGCAGCAGCGAGTCGCGCAGCTGGCGGACCACCGCGGCGTACGTCGTGTCGTCGACGCTGCCGTTGCAGGGGGACAGGCAGCGGCCCATCTCGGCGAGCACGCAGGGGGAGCGGGACGGGTCGCGCGGCAGCCGCTCGGAGCACTGCCGCACCGGGAAGGTGTCGTGCAGGGCGGCCAGGCACTTCTCGGCGGTCTTCCGGGACGAGAACGGCCCGAGGTAGTCGGCGTCGTCGTCGAGCACCCGGCGCACCAGCGAGAGGCGCGGCCACGGCTCGCGGGTCAGCTTGACGAAGTGCACCTTCTCCGGGAACCGCGAGCGCCGGTTGTAGCGCGGCTTGTGCTCGGCGATCAGCCGCAGCTCGCGCACCTCCGCCTCCAGCGCGGTCGCGCACTCGATGCCGTCGACGCACGTGGCGATGCCGACCATCTCGCCCATCCGGGAGCGGGTCTCGGAGGCGGTGAAGTAGGAGCGGACCCGGGTCCGGAGGTCGCGCGAGGTCCCGACGTAGAGGACGCGCTCCCGGTCGTCGCGGAACAGGTAGACGCCGGGGGCGTGCGGGAGGCCCTCGGCCAGGTGCCGCTTGCGCCGCTGCGCCGCGCTGACCCGGGAGGAGAACGTCTGCAGCTCCTCGAGGGTGTGCACGCCCAGCCCGCCGAGGCGCTCCATCAGGCCGTGCAGGACGTGCACGGTCGCGCGGGCGTCCTCGAGCGCGCGGTGGTTGGGGGTGACCGGGGAGCCGAAGGCCTTCGCCAGCGAGGACAGCTTGCAGTTGGGGGCGTCGTCGCGGGTCACGACCCGGCGCGCGAGCCGGGCGGTGTCGAGCACCTCGAAGCGCGGCCACGGCCGGCCCTGCTGCTCGGAGAAGTGCCGGAGGAACCCGACGTCGAACGGCGCGTTGTGCGCCACCAGGACGGCCCCGGTCGCGAACTCGAGAAACGCCGGGAGCGCCGCCTCGATCGGCGGTGCGTCGGCCACCATCGAGTTGGTGATCCCGGTCAGGACCGCGATGAACGCCGGGATCTCGGTGTGCGGGTTGACCAGGGTCTGGAACTCGCCGAGCACCTCGCCGCCCCGCACCTTCACCGCGCCGATCTCGGTGATCCCGGCGCCGCCGTCGGGCGAGCCGCCCGTCGTCTCCAGGTCGACGACGCAGAAGGTGAGGTCGCGCAGCGGCCGCCCGAGCTCGTCGAAACTGCGTTGCGACTCCCACCGCGAGCCCGCACGCTGGTCGGCGCTGCTCCTCGCGGTGGTGCTCATGCCGTCGACGCTAGGTGCGGCCACCGACAATCCTGGGCGCGACGCGCGGACTAGGCTGAGGAGCACCACCGGAGAGGAGCGCCGATGACCGCATCGACCGGCAGCGTCCCTCCTCTCGCCGACCTCCCCGAGCCCGTGCGGAGCAAGGTGGTCTCCCTCACCGCCGACGTGCTGCCCGACGTGCCCCGGCTCCCGGCGCCGGTCCGCCGGGTGGCCGGCTTCGCGCCGGCCCGGCGCGCCCGCCTCGGTGCCAGCGCCATCACGGACGCCCTGGCCGACGACGACTTCCGGCAGCGGGTCGGGACCCAGGTCGCGGCCCGGCCCGGGGTGGGCGAGAGCGACCCCGCGACCGCCGCAGCGCTCGGCTGGCTGGCCCGGCCCGAGGGCTGGGAGGAGGGGTTCGCCGACGCCGTGCGCCGGGTGGCGGAGCGGCCGGCCCGCACCGACGACCGGTCGGCGCGGGAGGTCGAGCGGCTGCGGGCCCGGCTGGCCGAGGCCGAGCTGGCCGTCCGCGACCAGCGGGCGGCGCAGCGGGCGCAGGTCGAGGAGCTCAAGGCCGAGAACAGCACGCTGCGTCGTCGGCTCGGTGACACCCGGGTCGCCGAGAAGGAGACGCGGGCCGCCGCCGAGCAGGCGCTGGCCGAGCGCGCCGCCGCGGAGGCGGCGGCCGAGGAGCAGCGGGCGGCCCTGGAGCGGGAGAACCGGCGGCTGCGGAGCCAGGTCGAGCGGCTGGAGGGCGAGGCCGGCCGGGCCCGCCGCGAGGCGCGCTCGGACCGCGACGAGGTGACCCTGCGGGCCCGGGTGCTCCTGGAGACGGTGATCGACGCCGCGGCGGGGCTGCGCCGCGAGCTCGCGCTGCCCGCGGTGAGCGGCTCGCCCGCGGACCGGCTCGAGGAGGAGCTCGGTGCGTCGGCGACGACGTCGACCGGTCCGTCCGCGGCGACGGCCACGAGCCCGGCCGTCCTGGAGCAGCTGCTCGCCATGCCCCGTGCCCGCCTGCTGGTGGACGGCTACAACGTCACCAAGAGCGCCTGGCCGGCGTCCGCGCTCGACGCCCAGCGGACCCGCCTCGTGATCGCCCTGGCCCCGCTGGTCGCCCGGACGAACGCCGAGACGACCGTCGTCTTCGACGCCGCGGAGACCGACCACCGCCCGCCCGTGAACGCCCCGCGAGGGGTGCGGGTGCTGTTCAGCCCGCGCGGCGTGATCGCCGACGACGTGCTGCGCGACCTGGTGGCCGCCGAGCCGGCGGGGCGCGTCGTCGTCGTGGTCACGGCGGACCAGGCGGTCGCCCGCGACGTGACCCGCGACGGCGCCCGGGTGGTCGCGCCCGACGTCCTCCTCGACCTGCTCTCGCGGTAGCCGCGCCCCAGGGGCCATGCCCCGGCCGCCGGGCCGACGGGACGGGGCCACCAGGCGTTCACCGGCCCCGGCCAGGCTGTCGCCATGGTCTGGGTGGTGATCGCGGCGGCCGACGAGGCCGACCGGCTGCGGGTGCTGCTGCCTCGCGTCGTGTCCGAGGTGGAGGCCGGCGACCCCGAGGGCCGGGTCCTCGTCGTGGACGACGGCTCCGTCGACGACACGGTCGCGCTGGTCGTGCGGCTGATGGTCGACCGGGAGGTCCTCGAGCTCGAGCCGCTGCGGCACCGCTCGGGCCGGGCCACGGCCCTCCGGCGGGGGGTGCGGCGCGCGCTGGAGGACGGCGCGGACGTCGTGGTGACGATGGACGCCGACGGACGGGTCGTCCCGGTCGGGCCCCGTCCGCTCCGGCCCGCGGCCGCCGGCGACACGCCGGGACGTCGCGGTCACCGGTCCGACTGTCGGTGGTGCCTGGGAGCGTCCCTGGCATGACGACGAGAATCGACTGCGACACCTGCAGCGTGCGGGGTCTGCACTGCCACGACTGCGTGGTGACCGTGCTGCTCGGGCCCCCGCCCGAGCTCAGCCTCGACGACGACGGCGCCCGCGCGCTCGACGTCCTCGCCGCCGGTGGCCTGGTGCCCCCGCTGCGGCTGGTCCAGCCGGTGGACGGCCCCCACGTGGAGTCCGCCTGACCACCTCCGGGCCCGTCGGCCCGGTGGCGGATGTGACCTGTGTGACAGCGAACGTAAAATCGAGCGGCGCTCGCTGAGAATCTGGTCACGACACCGGGCGAAAGTTTGGCGGTGGTGCGACGGCGCCGTTAACGTGTGCCACTCAGGTGGCCGGACGTGGATCACACGGATCGACGCGGTCACCGCGCTGAATCCCGAGCCGGCTCGCCGGCCCGGGAGCCGGGGAACCAACCGGTGCTCGCGCGTGCGCGATCACCATGGGGTGAATCCTCCACCGCGGTGGAGGTAGGGCAAACGTTGTGCCCGAATCCGTCAGCTCACCCGGTAGGCGTACGACGTGCAAGGAGAGCGCCACCTCGTGCTGAAGGGCCGGAAGCGACTCGTCACCCTCCTGTCCGGCACCGCTGTCATCGCCGCCGTGGGCTTCATGCCCTCGACGCCGGCGAACGCGGAGCCCGACATCAAGACCGTCCAGGCTCGGGTCGACCGTCTGTACCAGGAGGCCGAGCAGGCCTCCGAGCGGTACAACGACGCGCGACTCGAGCTCGCCTCGCTCAAGCGCGACCTCGGCCTGCTCAAGGCCGACCAGGGTCGTCAGGACCACCGGCTCGAGGCCGTGCGCCAGCAGGTGCAGGACTCGATCATCCGGCAGTACGAGGGCCAGGACCTCACCGCGGTGAGCCGGGTCGTGCTGTCCGACGACCCGCAGAGCTTCCTCTCGCAGCTGTCCACCATGTCGTCGTACAACGACATGCAGGACCAGCTCTTCGACGACTACGCCACCGAGCTGAAGTCGCTCGACATCCGCAGCGACGCGACCGCGAAGCGGGCCGCCCAGGTCGCCGAGCTCGAGAAGGAGCTCGGCGCCGAGAAGGCGACCATCGACAAGAAGCTGAGCGAGGCCAAGACCCTGCTCGGCGAGCTCGAGGCCGACCAGCGCCAGGAGATGCTCTCGCGCGGCACGGTCCGGACCCCGGTCAACGTCCCGGCCTCCGGCCGGGCCGCGGCGGCGGTCGCCTACGCCATGGCGCAGGTCGGCAAGTCCTACGTGTACGGCGCCGCCGGCCCGAACGCCTTCGACTGCTCCGGCCTCACCATGATGGCGTGGGCGCAGGCCGGCGTCGCGCTGCCGCACTCCTCGAGCGCGCAGTACTCCTCGGGCCCGCACATCGCCGAGAGCGACCTGCAGCCCGGCGACCTGGTCTTCTACTACAGCCCGATCAGCCACGTCGGCATGTACATCGGCAACGGCATGATCGTGAACGCCGAGAACCCCAGCTCCGGGATCAAGGTCGCCCCGCTGCACATGATGCCGTACGTCGGCGCGGTGCGGCCCGGCTGACCTGAGGCCGGTACTTGGCCGTACCCGAGGCTCCGCGACGGACCGGTCGCCCGCTGTGGTGGGTGGCCGGTCTTTCGCTGTCCCTGCTCGTGGCGGTCGGCGTCGTCACCTGGCTCGCCGTCCGCGACGACCCCTACGTCGCACCGACCCCACCGGCCGCGACGAGCTCGGGGCCCCGGCCGGCGCTCGCCACGGAGGCGCTGCGCGACCTCGAGCGGGCGGTCCGGACCGGGGACGTCGACGCGGCCCGGGCGCTGGCCCCCGCGGACGACCCGGCGGCGGCCGCGCGGCTCGCGGGCATCGTCGCCAACGCCGAGGCGGCGCACGTCCGCGACTTCTCGCTGCGCTACGTCGACTCCGAGGGTGCGTACGACGACGGCAGCTGGCACGCGACCGCCGACGCGACCTGGCGGTTCGACGGCTTCGACCGGGCCCCGGCGACCGCGGAGGTCCTCCTCGGGCTGCGCGACGACGGGGACCGGGTGGCGATCACCGGCATCGGGGGCGGCGGCCGGGTCTCGCCGTTGTGGCTCTCCGGGCCGCTCCAGGTCCACCGCACGCCGCGGACCCTGGTGCTGGTCGACGGGTCGCCGCAGGAGGGCCGTGAGTACGCCCGTCGCGCGGCGGCCGCGGTGCCGGTGGTGCGCCGGGTGCTCCCGGACTGGCACCAGGGGCTGGTGGTCGAGGTGCCCCGGTCCGTGGACGCGCTCGACCGAGTGTTGGACGCCGACCCCGGCACCTACGACCAGATCGCCGCGGTGACCACGTCGGCCGACGGACAGCTCACGCCGCAGGCGCCGGTCCACGTCTTCGTGAACCCCGACGTCTACGAGTCCCTCGAGCCGACCGGTGCGCAGGTGGTGCTGAGCCACGAGGCCACCCACGTGGCGACCGGTGCCTTCCGCAGCACGATGCCGCTGTGGATCCTCGAGGGCTTCGCTGACTACGTCGCCCTCCGCGACGTGCCGCTGCCGGTGCGGCGGTCGGCGGCCCAGGTCATCGCGGAGGTCCGCCAGGACGGCCCACCGAGCGCCCTGCCCTCCGACGAGGAGTTCGGCACCCGCACGCCCGACCTCGGTGCCACCTACGAGAGCGCCTGGCTGGCCACCCGGCTGCTGGCCGAGGACGCCGGTCAGGACGGGCTGGTCCGCTTCTACCGTGACGTGGACGGCGGGCGGCCGGTCGGCCCGGCGCTGCAGGCCGACGCGGGCGTGACGTTGGCGGCCTTCACGCAGCAGTGGCGGGACCTGCTGCAAGACTTGGCCGGGTGAGCACCCCGGACCGTCGAGTCGCGCTCGCCGTCACGGCGGTCGGCGCCGCGGCGATCGTGGTGCTGGTCGTGCTCCTCGTGCCGTGGGACCCGGTCCCCGGCGGCACCCCGGGGCCGGTCGACCCGTCCTCGGTGTTCACCGCCGACCAGATCGCCCGGGGCGAGGACTACGCGCGCCTGACCCGGATCCTGAGCTGGAGCTCGCTGGTCGTCTCGCTGGTCGTCGCGTGCGTGCTGGGGTTCAGCCGCTGGGGGCGCCGGCTGGTGCTCCGCCTCCCCGGCTGGTGGTGGGTCCGGGTGGTGCTCGCCGTCGCGGTGGTCGAGCTGGTCGGCCGTCTCGCGACCCTGCCGTTCGCCGTGCTGCTGCGCCGGCACGCGCTGGACAACGGCCTCAGCAACCAGGCCTGGTCCGGCTTCGCCCGGGACGTCGCGCTCTCGTGGGCCGTGACCGTCGTGATCACGTCGCTGGTGCTGCTCGTCGTCATCGGGTGCGCCCGCCGGTGGGTCCGGGCCTGGCCGGCGGTCGCCGGCGGCGGGCTCGCCGCGCTCGTGCTCGCGACGTCGTTCGCGTACCCGGTCGTCGTGGAGCCGCTGTTCAACGACTTCACCTCGCTGCCCGACGGCCAGCTGCGCACCGCGGTCTTCGCGCTCGCGGCGGACGAGGACGTCCCGATCGACGACGTGCTGGTGGCGGACGCCTCGCGGCGGACGACGACGCTGAACGCCTACGTGTCGGGCTTCGGTGACACCCGGCGGGTGGTGCTCTACGACAACCTCGTCAACGACGTGCCGCAGGACCAGGCGTTGTCGGTCGTGGCCCACGAGCTCGCCCACGCGAAGCACGACGACGTCCTGGTCGGCTCGCTCGTCGGTGCCGCTGCCGCCGTCCTCGGCGTGGGGCTGCTCGCGCTCGTGGTCGGCGTGGTGGGGGAGCGTCGGGGCGTCCGGATGCGGGACCCGGAGGTGGTCCCGCTCGCCCTGGCACTGATCGCGATCGCCACGCTGCTCACGCTGCCGGTGCAGAACGGGATCAGCCGTCGGATCGAGACCCGGGCCGACGTCGACGCCCTGGTGGCGACCAGCGACCCGGGCGCGTTCGTCGCGGTGCAGCGCGAGCTGGCGCTGCGCTCGCTGGCCGACCCGACGCCGCCGGCCTGGTCGCAGTTCTGGTTCGGCTCGCACCCGATCACCCTGGTGCGGATCGCCATCGCCCAGCAGCTGGGGGAGCAGATGGGGGAGCAGATGGGGGAGCAGGGGCGCGGGGGCGCGTCCTCGCGCTAGGCCGCCCGAGACACATCGAGGGCCGCGGACCT
>NZ_JBGAHF010000025.1:16209-46916 GCF_044226305.1 Nocardioides sp.
CGACGTCGGGGGTCCTGCTGGTCGGCGACTACGGGTTCGCGATCCCGTCGTTGGTGGTGTTGAACGCGCCGAGCACCGTGTTGCCGAGGATGAACACGGCGGCCACGACGACGGCCGCGATGCCGGCCACGAGCAGGCCGTACTCGACCGCGGACGCGCCACGCTCGTCCATCCGTGCCTTGTGCGACTGGACCAGGATCATCAGGTACTGAAGCATTGGGGTCTCCCTCCCACGTTTGTCTCCCACAGTGAGGGTCCCGAGCGGGACCCTCACCCCATGTCGTCATCCTGCGCCCGCGGAGGGACTAGGCGGATCGGGAGATCGCACTAGGTCTTCTAGTCATTTATGACTATGTCGGGTGCCGGTTCGGGTATCCCGTGAGCGTGCCCGGACACAGGACCGCCCCGGACGGGTCGTCCGGGGCGGTCCTGGGGGACTGGGGTGGGCCAGCGGTGGCTCAGCGGGCGCCGGCGGGGTCGGGTGGCCGCACGGAGGAGAGCAGCCCGATGCGCATCGCGGTCACCAGGGCCTGGGCCCGGTTGGAGGCACCCAGCTTCTGGTAGATGTGCCCGATGTGCGACTTGGCCGTCGACTCGCTCATGAACAGCCGCTCCGCGATCGCGGCGGTCCCGAGCCCGTCGGCGAGCAGCAGCAGGACGTCGTGCTCCCGGTCGGAGAGGCGGGTCGCGCTGCCCCCGGCACGCCGGACCACCGCCTGCGCGAGTCCGCTGCACACGAACGACCGGGGCGACACGGCGGCGTGCCGGGCCGTGCGGACGACCTCCTGGGCGGGCGCGTCCTTGCCCACGAAGCCGGAGGCGCCGGCCTCCATGGCCGCGAAGATCTGGTCGTCGCCGGAGTGCATCGTGAGGACCACCAGCCCGGTGGAGGCGCTGGTCCGACGCACCGCGCGCACGATGTCGAGCCCGGTGCCGTCGGGCAGCTGGAGGTCGGCGATCACGACGTCCGGCAGCAGGTCGGTGAAGGAGGCCAGCGCCTCGGCGACGGTGGCGGCGGTGGCGACGATCTCGAGGTCGGGCTCGAGGTCGATGACGGCGGCCAGGCCGCTGCGGATCAGCTCGTGGTCGTCGACGAGCAGCACGGTGGTCATCGCGAGAGGGTCTCCTCCAGAAGGGGTGCCGGTGCGTCGTCCGGCGGGGTCGTGGGGGCCGGGTCGACCAGCCGGACCGTCACGGTGGTGCCGTGGGGCCGACGCTGCTCGACGTCGAGGGTGGCGCCGATGAGGGTGGCGCGCTCGCGCATGATCGCCAGGCCGTGGGAGTCCGGCCGGGCGGGTCGCAGCCCGCAGCCGTCGTCGCGCACGGTGATGTCCGCCGACGGCGGCCGGACCCGGCAGTGCACCTCGATGGACTGCGCACCCGAGTGCCGGGCCGCGTTGGTCATCGCCTGCTGGGCGATCCGGAACAGCTCCGCCTCCACCTCCGGGCGGAGCCGGGTCTCCCGCTCGTCGAGGGTGACGTGGATCGGGATGCCCGAGGACTCCGTCAGGTGGCGGGCGACGGTGCCGAGCGCGGCGCCGAGGCTGGCCGCCTCGCCGACACCGGTGCGCAGGGTCATCACCGAGCGGCGCACCTCGCTGACGACGCTCGTGATCCGGGACCGCAGGCCCTCGATCCGCACCGCCTGCTCCGGCGAGGTGGGGACCGCGGCGAGGGCGTCGACCAGGTAGCCGAGCGAGGCGATGTCCTGGGCCAGGCCGTCGTGCATCTCGCGCGCGAGGCGACGGCGCTCGAACGACGTCGCCCGGTCGCGCAGGCCGGCGAAGAGCAGCGCGGTGTCCAGGTGCACGGCGGTCGTGACCAGCTCACGGTCGAGGTCGCGGACCCGGCGGCGGAGGTCGAGCCGGTCGGCGTCCATCCGCTCGGACAGCCGTCCGGCGACGACCGCGACGATCGTCCCTCCGGCGGTCAGCGGCAGGGCGAACGCGGTGCCCTCGACGACCGCCCGCTCGGCGACCCGGCACCGCAGGGCGAGCACGTCGGCGTCGCGCAGCTGGGTGGTCGGGTCCGCTGCCGTCGCGACCAGCGGGGTCAGGTCCCGGCCGTTGGGCACGTACAGCGCGAGTGCGGTGGTCGGCAGCTCGTCGCGGACGCGGTCGAGGATGGTGGTGCCCAGCGCGGAGGGGTCCAGGCTGGAGCTGAGCCCGTCCGAGACCTCGATCAGCTCGCGGATCAGCTCCCGCGCGTCGTGGTAGGGCGCCAGCGGGTCCAGGTCGCTGCGCCACAGCAGGGGGTGGAGGAACGTCGCGATCAGCCCGAACCCGAGCGCGGCGACCGCGGTGCTGGCCAGCGCCTGGCACTGGGCACGGTCGAGCCCTCCGTTCGCGAGCGACGCGACGAGGACGGCGATGGAGAAGCCCGAGGCGAGGGCGGTGACCGCCCCGGGCAGGCCGCGCCGCAGACCTGCGGTGAAGGGCCCGACCGCTAGCGCTCCCACGACCGCGGTGGTGCGGTCGAGCGCCAGGCCGCAGGCGATGCCGACGCCCAGCGGCTCGGCGAACGTGGTCAGCCAGACGGGCATCCGGCGGTCGAGCTCGATGAGCTCGCCGATCACCCAGATGGCGCCGATCGCCACGAGGGCGGCGACGGCCACGACGTCCTCGCTCAACCCTGCCGACGCCAGGAGCGCGACCAGAGCGAAGATGCGTGCCGCTGCGGAGAGCCGCAGCCGCTGCCAGGACCGGCGCGGCATCAGAACGCGTCCATGATGCTGAGGACGGCCGGTCCGAGGACGACCAGGAACAGGCACGGCAGGATGCAGAAGATCAGGGGCACCGTCATCTTCACCGGCACCTGCTGGGCCCGCTCCTCGGCCCGCTGCCGGCGCTTGACCCGGATCTCCGAGGACTGGACCCGCAGCACCTGCGCGACCGGGATCCCCAGGGAGTCCGCCTGCACCATCGCTCCGACGAACGCCCGCAGCTCGGGCACCGTCGACCGCGCGGCGAGCCCGCGGAGGGCGCCGGCCCGCCCCTGTCCGAGCTGCATCTCGCGCAGCATCCGGGCCAGCTCGTCGGCGAGCGGGCCGGTCGTGTTCTGCGCGACCTGCTGGACGGCGGCGTCGAAGCCGAGTCCCGCCTCGACGCTGATGGTCAGCAGGTCGATGGCGTCCGGGAGGGCGCGGCTGACCTGCTCCGCACGGTCGTAGGCGCGCTGGTAGAGCAGCAGTCCCGGGGCGTAGAACCCGGCCACCGTGCCCCCGACGGCGAGGACGAGCAGCACCGGGAACGCGACCCCGAGGACCAGCCCGGCCAGCGCCCCCGCGCCGAGGCCGGTCAGCGCGCCGAGGACGGTCCAGGTCAGCACCCGGTCGACGGTCCAGCCCGGGGGGTTGCCCGCGAGGTCGAGCCGGCGGCGGATCCGCTCGGGCGCGTCCCGTCCGGCCAGCCGGCGACCCAGCGTGCGGGACCGGTCGAGGAGGGGGTCGAGGGTGCGCTCGCGGAAGGGCGGGTCCGCCTCGGCGACCAGCGCCGCCGGTGCGGTCGAGGTCGCCTCGATGAGCGCGAGGGACCGGGCGACGCCGCGCTGGTCCGGCTCCTCCCGCAGGGCGAGGGCGAGCAGCACGACCGAGACCGTGACCAGGAGGGTGCCGAGGACCAGGACCACGTCAGACCTCCACCTTCACCAGGCGGCTCATCCAGAACGAGCCCACCGCCAGCAGCACGACACCGCCGGCGAGGAGGATCCAGCCGCGGGGGTCGGTGAACATCGGCGCGATGTAGCTGCGGTTGGCGACCAGCAGGTAGAGGAGGAACGCGACCGGCAGGCAGCCGAGCACCCAGGCCGACAGCCGGCCCTCGGCGGAGAGCGCCGCCACCTGCCGGCGGACGTACTCGCGCTCGCGCATGGTGGCGGAGACGGTGTCGAGGAGCTCGGCCAGGTTGCCGCCGACCTCGCGCTGGACCCGGATCGCCATCACGGTCCAGCGCAGGTCGTCGCTGTCGAAGCGCGCGGCGATCCCGTCCAGGGCGTCCTCGAGCGGCACGCCGAGCCGGGTCTCGACCAGGGCCCGGCGGAACTCGCCGGCCATCGGCTCGACGCCCTCGCGGGTGACGGTCTCGACGGCCTGCGCGAGCGAGAGCCCCGCCGCCAGCGCGCCGGACATCAGCTGCAGCGTGTCCGGGACCGCTGCCGAGAACGCCTTGCGCCGTCGGGCGACCCGCAGGCCGAGGTAGAGCCGCGGCCCGAGGGCGCCGGCCACGAGGAAGAGCACGAAGACGACCACGTTGCCCATGCCCAGCAGCAGGCCGACCAGCCCGGCGACGGTGAAGATCCCGACGTGGACGAGGAGCCACTCGGCGGGCTTGAGGCTGCTGCCAGCGCCGTCGAGCCGGTGCCGGATCCGCTGCTCGAGCCCCCGGTTGCTCCCGAGGACCTGCGCGGCCGCACCGGTCGCCAGCGCGCCGGCGCCGGGCCGGTGACCGGTCCGGCCGGGGCTGCCGGCGTCGGGGCCGGCCAGCGGGCCGACGTACGACGCCACCCGCTCCTCCGGGGACAGCACCCGTGGCCCGGACGCCGGCACGAGCAGCACCAGCACCGCGAGGAGGCCCAGGCCGACCGCCGTGGCGCCGACCAGGAGCAGCGCGTTCACCGGCCCGCTCCGGCCACGAACACGGCCGGGTCGACCTCGACGCCGGCGTACGCGAGCTTCTCCAGCAGCTTGGGGCGCAGGCCCGTCGGCGTCAGGCTCCCGCGGGTGCGGTCGAAGACGAAGATGTCCTGGAGGGTGACGACCTCGCCCTCCATCCGCTCGACCTCGGTCACGTGCGTGATCCGGCGGGAGCCGTCCTTGAAGCGGGTCTGGTGGACGATCAGGTCCACCGCCGACGCCAGCTGCTCGCGGATCGCGCGGACCGGGAGGTCCATCCCGGCCATCAGCACCATCGTCTCGATCCGGGAGAGCGTGTCGCGCGGGCCGTTGGAGTGGACCGTGCAGATCGACCCGTCGTGGCCGGTGTTCATCGCCTGCAGCATGTCCAGGGCCGAGGCGTCGCGGACCTCGCCGACGACGATCCGGTCCGGCCGCATGCGCAGCGCGTTGCGCACCAGGTCGCGGATGTCGACGGCGCCGCGGCCCTCGATGTTCGGTGGCCGGGACTCCAGCCGCACGACGTGCTCCTGCCGCAGCTGGAGCTCGGCGGCGTCCTCGATGGTGACGATCCGCTCGTCCTCCGGGATGAACGACGACAGCACGTTCAGCGTGGTCGTCTTCCCGGCGCCGGTGCTGCCGGACACGATGACGTTGAGGCGGGCGCGCACGCAGGCCTCGAGGAAGTCGCGGGCCTGCGGGGTGAGCGTCCCGTTGTCGACCAGGTCCTCCGCGCCGAGCGGGTCGGCGGAGAACTTGCGGATGGTCAGCGCGGACCCGTCGACGGCGAGCGGCGGGACGACGGCGTTGACGCGGCTGCCGTCGGGCAGCCGGGCGTCGACCATCGGGCTCGACTCGTCGACGCGGCGCCCGACCCGGGAGACGATCTTGTCGATGGTGCGCCGCAGGTGCGCCTCGTCGACGAACCGGGCCGCGGTGGTCTCGAGCCGGCCGTCGCGCTCCAGCCAGATCCCGTGGGCGCCGTTGACCATCACCTCCGAGACGGTGGGGTCGCGCAGGAACGGCTCGATCGGGCCGTAGCCGAGGATGTCGTCGGTGATCTCCTGGGTCACCCGCGCCTTGTCGCCGTGGCTCAGGGGCGGGTCCTGGGCGCCGAGGACGTCGGCGAGGACGCTGCGGACCCGCTGGTCGAGCTCGTCGGGGTCCATCTCGGCGTCGTAGAGCTGCGGGCCGAGCTGCTCGAGCAGCTCCGCGTGGATCGTGCCCTTGATCTCCTCGACCCGGTCCTGCTTGCGCAGGAGCGAGGTACGACGACCCAGCGGCTCGCCCTCGGGCGGCCGCGGCGGCTCCTCGACGCCGGTGACGGTGCGGGCGGCGGCGAGGCGGTCGGCGAGCGTCATGCCATCACCTCCTGATCCGGAACCGGCGTCCGGCGACGGGCGCCGCCTGCTCCTCGGACCCCGCGCCGGCCGGGACCGCCGGCTGCCCGGCGAGCTGGGCGGCGAGGTCGCGGATCGCGGCGCTGGAGGGGTGGTCGGGCTTGCCGCAGACGATCGGGGTGCCCGCGTTCGTGGCCGCAGCGATGTCGACCGACGTGGCGACCTGGGTCGCCACCGCGAGCCCGAGGATCGCCTCGACCTTCTCGGGCCCGATGCCCACGGCCTCGTCGGCGCGGTTGAGCAGCAGGTGCCGGTGCCCGCGGGCGATGCCGAGCACGTCGAGCGTCTCCAGCGCGACCCGCACGTTCTTCAGCGTCGGCACGTCGAGGGTGGCGACGACCACGCACTCGTCGGTCTCGTCGAGCGCGGCGAGCGTCGGCTCGTCGAAGGCGGGCGCCGTGTCGACGACCACCCAGTCGAAGGTCTCGCGCAGCGTCGCCAGCACCCGCGCCACCAGCCCCGGGGTGATGCGCTCCCGCACGTCCGGCTGGCTCGGCGCCGCGAGCACCATCACCGACTCCTGGTGCCGGGTCAGCAGCGGCCCCACCATCGACGCGTCCAGGGTGTCCTCGGCCCCGACGGCGTGCTCGATGGTGTGCGAGGGGAAGAGCTGGAGCGTGATCGCGACGTCGCCGAACGCGAGGTCGAGGTCGACGAGGCAGACCCGGCGCGCCCCGCGGTCCGCCAGGGACAGCGCGAGGTTGACGGCCATCGTCGTCTTGCCGACGCCGCCCTTGGGCGAGAAGACCGTGACGACCTTGCCCCGGTGCGCGACGCCGACGGGCCCGCGCAGCGCGACGTGGAGCTGGTGCGCCCGGTTCGCAGCGGCAGCGACGGCGTCCAGGTCGTCGTCGGGGACGACGTCCCGGGCGCCGGCCTTCATCGCCCGGGCCAGCAGGCCGGCGTCGATGCTGTCCCGGGCGAGGACGACGCTGATCGTCGGCCGCCCGGTCCGCAGCGTCTCGCAGGTCGCGAGCGCCAGGTCGAGGTCGAGGTGCGGCCCGAGCAGGACCAGGTACTCGTCGGTGTGCTCGCCCAGCCACGCCGTCAGGCGGTCGGGGGAGTCGATGCCGTGGGCTCCGTCGGGCATGGCCTCCAGGAGGTTGCCGACGGCGGCGGGGTCGGGGTCGACGACGACGGGCATGGCGTCACCTGCTCACTTGAAGAGGTTGGCCGCGGTCACCGCGGTGCCACCGGGCTTGATCTTGCTGCCCCCGTTGAGGAGCGCGAAGGCCAGCTCCCCGTTGGTCGAGGCGTAGAGGACCTTCTGCGCCTCCTTCTGGTCGACCGCGACCGTGAGGAGGGTGCGCGGCAGCTCCTCGGTCGTGGGCTGGCCGCCGTCGTCGGTCGTGGTCGTCGCGACGGGCGCGGTCGAGCCCACCCCCAGCACGGTGACCCGGGGGAGCAGCAGCCGCGTGAACGGCTGGCCGGTCCCGGAGTCCGTGCCGTTGAGGAAGACCGACACCTGCGAGCCCGGCTCGAGGAAGCCCGAGACCCGGGCCGCGTCGGTGAGGTTGACCGACACCGCCATCTTGCCGGCCGGGATCGGCAGCGTCGCCGCCGCGTCGGCCGAGGACCCGAGCTTGTCGGTGATCAGCTGCTCGCCCGGGTAGATCGTGACCAGCGCGACCTGGTCCTCGATCCCGGAGTACGACGTCTGCGCGTCGTCGAGCACGTCGGCCCGGGCCACGGTCTCGGTGCCGATCTTGCCCGCCGCCTTCGCCGTCGCCACCGACTCCCCGGCGGCGATCGGCTGCGTCGCGACGAGCACGTCGACCCCGTCGTACTTCTCCTGCGCGCGCTGGTCCGCGCCGCGGGCGTAGACGAGCACGAGCGCCACGCCCAGCACCGCGACCACGGCTGCGCCGACCACCAGCAACCGGCGTCGATCCATCTCCGCTGCCCTCCCACCTGCGTCGGAAAGGCCAGCCCCTCACCCCCGAGAGCCTGGCCTGACGCGCACTGTAGGAGCGTTCCGAGAGCCGGTGGAAGTCGGGAACAGACCACTGCAGGAGCGATGTTTCAACCGCCCGAAAGGGTGGGTAGAAGGTGCCGAATCAGCAGCATCCACAGGGATTCCGGCCCGGTGGACCTCAGGCGCCCTACGACAGGTAGAGCGCCGCGACGTCGTCCTTGAACTCACGCATCACGACGTTGCGCTTGAGCTTGAGGCTCGGCGTGAGCTGGCCGCCCTCCTCGGTCCACTCGTCCTCGAGGACGACGAACTTCCGGATCGACTCGGCCTTGGACACGGCGCGGTTCGCGTCGTCGATCGCCTCCTGGATCGTCGCGCGGAGGTCGGGGTCGTCGACCAGCTCGGCGATCGACCCGGTCTTGCCGTGCTGCTCGGCCCACATCGGGAAGGAGTCGCGGTCGATGGTGACGAGCGCCCCGACGAACGGCTGCCCGTCGCCGACGACGATGCACTGGTCGACGAGGAAGTGCAGCCGCACCCGGTCCTCGAGCACCGCCGGCGCGACGTTCTTGCCGCCGGCGGTCACGATGATCTCCTTCTTGCGCCCGGTGATCCGGACGAAGCCCTCGTCGTCGACCTCCCCGAGGTCGCCGGTGTGGAACCAGCCGTCGCGCTCGATCGCCTCGGTGGTCGCCTGCTCGTTGTGCCAGTAGCCCGCGAACACCTGGCCGCCCTGGAAGAGGAGCTCACCGTCGTCGGCCACCCGGACCGCGGTCCCGGGCAGCGGACGCCCGACGGTGCCGACCTTGATGGCGTCCGGGAGGTTGGCGGTCAGCGCGGCGGTCGTCTCGGTGAGGCCGTAGCCCTCGAGCACGGTGAGCCCGATGCCGCGGTAGAAGTGGCCGAGCTTGTCCCCGAGGGGAGCGCCGCCCGACACGGCGTAGCGGCAGTGACCGCCCAGCGCGTCGAGCAGCTTGTTGTAGACCAGCCGCTTGAACAGCGCGTGCTTGGCGCGGACGGCGAGCGACGGGCGGCCGCGGTCGAGGCCGCGGGAGTACTCGATCGCGGTCTGGGCGGCCTGGTCGAAGATCCGACCGCGGCCGTCGGCCGTCGCGCGCTGCGAGGCGGTGTTGAACACCTTCTCGAACACCCGGGGGACCGCGAGGATGAACATCGGCCGGAACTCCTGGAGGTCCGGCAGCAGGTTCTTGATGTCCGAGCTGTGGCCCAGCCGGGTGCGGGACTTGATGCAGCCGACCTGGATGATCCGGGCGAACACGTGCGCCAGCGGCAGGAACAGCAGCGTCGACGCGTCCTCGGTGAAGAGCTCCTCGAGCTCGTCGACGGCCACGCCGAGCTCGAACATGAAGTTGCCGTGCGTGAGCATGCAGCCCTTCGGCCGCCCGGTCGTGCCGGAGGTGTAGATCAGCGTCGCGAGGTCGAGCGGCGTGGCCGACGTACGGCGCTTCTCCAGCTCCTCGTCGGAGATGTCGTCCCCGAGGCTGGTGAGCGTGCCGATGGCGTTGCCGGCGATCGACCACACGTGGTTGAGCTGGTCGAGCTCCGCGCGCACCTCGGCCAGCCGGGCCAGGTGGTCGGGGCCCTCCGCGACGACCGCACGGGCGCCGGAGTCGCTGAGGATCCAGGCGATCTGCTCGGCCGAGGAGGTCTCGTAGACCGGCACCGTGACCGCGCCGGCGAACCAGATCGCGTAGTCGAGGAGGGTCCACTCGTACCGGGTCTTGGAGATCAGGGCGACCCGGTCGCCGACGCCGATCCCGGCCGCGATGAGGCCCTTCGCCACCGCGCTCACCTCGGCCAGGAACTCCGCGGAGGTGACGTCCTCCCACCCGCCGCCGGCCGCCGAGGGGCGGCTGAACTGGATGCTCTCGCCGGCGTCGCGGGCGTTGGCCACGACGTCGTCGGTGAGGTTCCCGGTGGACGGGATCTCGGTCGTCAACGGGGTGGAGAACTCGCGCACCGGCTGAGGTTACCGCGCGGTGGCCGGGCCCGGACCATCCGGTACGCTCGCTGCCCGAGTCGTCCAGCAGCAAGGGGACCCGATGGCCGAGCAGACCGAATCGTCGATCGTCATCGATGCCGCACCCGCGGACATCATGGCCGTCATCGGCGACTTCCCGGCATACCCCGAGTGGGCCAAGGGCGTCACCGTCGCCGACGTCGTGGCCGAGTTCGAGGACGGCTGGGCGGAGCAGGTCTTCTTCTCCCTCGACGTGAGCCCGATCCGCGACGAGTACACGCTCGCCTACGAGTGGGACGGCTACGACGGCGTCACCTGGACCCTGGTCGAGGGCAAGATGCTCAAGGCGCTCGACGGCGCCTACCTGATGCGCGACCTCGGCAACGGCTCGACCGAGGTGACCTACCGGCTGGCGCTCGACGTCACCATCCCGCTCATCGGGATGCTCAAGCGCAAGGGCGAGAAGATCCTCATCGACACCGCCCTCAAGGGCCTGAAGAAGCGGGTCGAGTCGCTCTGAGGACCTGCCTGTGAGGATCCTCCTGTTCACCGGCAAGGGAGGGGTCGGCAAGTCCACCGTCGCGGCCGGGACCGCTGCCCTCGCGGCCGGCGAGGGCCACCGGACGCTGGTGCTCTCCACCGACGCGGCGCACTCGCTCGCCGACGCCTACGGGTGCGCGCCGGGCGCGATCGGCGCCGAGCCGACCGAGGTCGCCGACCTGTTGTTCGTCCAGCAGGTCGACGCGCAGCTGCGCTTCGAGCAGTCCTGGGCCGACATCCAGCGCTACCTGCTCTCGGTCCTCGACGTCGCCGGGGTCGACCCGGTCGCCGCCGAGGAGCTGACCGTCATCCCCGGGGCCGAGGAGGTGCTGGCGCTGCTCGAGCTGCGCCTGCACGCGATCTCCGGTGCCTGGGACGTGATCGTCGTCGACTGCGCCCCGACCGCGGAGACGCTGCGGCTGCTCGCGCTCCCGGAGGCGCTGGGCTGGTACATGCACCGGGTGTTCCCGGTGGAGCGCCGCGTGGTGAAGGCCCTGCGCCCGGTGCTCAGCAAGGCCGCCGGCATCCCGATGCCCGGCGACACGGTCTTCGACGCGGTCGAGCGGCTGCACGCCGAGCTCGACGAGGTCCGCGAGCTGCTCAGCGGCCCGGACTCCAGCGTCCGGCTCGTGCTGACGCCGGAGAACGTCGTGCTCGCCGAGGCACGGCGCTCCTACACGACCCTCTCGCTCTTCGGCTACCGCGTCGACGGCGTGATCGCGAACCGGGTGTTCCCGGCCGACGGTGCCGACGACTGGCGGGCGGGCTGGGTGGTCGCGCAGGACGAGGTGCTCGTCCGGGTGGAGGAGTCCTTCGCCGGGCTGCCGATCTGGCGCTCGGAGTACCGTCCCCGCGAGCCCGTCGGGATCGACGACGTGGCCGCGCTGGCGCGCGAGGTGTACGCCGGCACCGACCCGCTCGCGACGACCCGGTCGGCCGGACCGTTCCGCATCCGGCGTACCGACTCCGGTGCGGTGCTGCACCTGGCGCTGCCGCTGGTCTCGCGCGCCGAGGTCGACCTGGCACGCAACGGCGATGACCTGGTCGTGACCGTGGGATCGTATCGTCGACTGCTCACGCTGCCGTCCGGGCTGGCGCGCCACCGCATCGCCGGCGCCCGGGTGGAGCAGGGTGAGCTGCAGGTGCGGTTCGTCGAGGAACCCGTGGACGAGGCTGGGAGGGTGACGTGAGCGGGGACCGGGAGGATCCGGACGTCGGGTCGGTCGCGGAGGAGGCGGTCAAGCTCCTCGGCGCGCTGACGGACTGGGCGAAGGACACCGCGCAGGACGTCGACCAGCACCTGGCGACCGGTGCCACCGAGTGCACCTACTGCCCGATCTGCCGCACCGTGCACACCGTGCGGCAGCTCAGCCCCGAGGTGCGCGCCCAGCTGACGACCGCGGCGACCGCGCTGCTGCAGGCGGCCTCCGGGCTGCTGGCCACCGCCGCGCAGGAGCAGCCGCCGCGTCCCGGGGTGCAGCGCATCGACCTCGACGACGCGGGCGGCGCGCAGGACGACGACTGGGCGGCCGATGGCTGGCCGGAGGAGACTGATCCCGAGGAGGGTGACGAATGAGCCTGGCCTGTGGGATCGACGTCGGTGGCACCAAGATCGCAGGGGGCGTGGTCGACGAGGACGGCCGCGTCCTGGAGGAGCAGCGGGTCGTCTCGCCGGCCACGGACGCGGAAGCGATCGAGGAGGCCATCGCCGGCCTGGTCGCCGACCTGCGGTCGCGGCACGACATCGCCACGGTCGGCGTCGGGGCGGCCGGCTACGTCGACCGGGCGCGGGCGGTGGTGCTGTTCGCGCCGAACGTCGCCTGGCGCAACGAGGACCTCAAGAGCGAGCTCGAGAAGCGGGTCGAGCTGCCGGTCGTCATCGAGAACGACGCGAACGCCGCCGCCTGGGGCGAGTTCCGGTACGGCGCCGCGCACGACGCCCAGGACCTGCTGCTCGTGACCGTCGGGACCGGCGTCGGCGGCGGCCTGGTCCTCGACGGCGAGGTCTACCGCGGCGCCAACGGCGTCGGTGCCGAGATCGGCCACATGCGCGTCGTCCCCAACGGGATCCTGTGCGGCTGCGGCAAGCACGGCTGCTTCGAGCAGTACGCCTCCGGGTCCGCGCTCGTGCGCGAGGCGCGGTCGCTGGCCCTCAGCGGCGCACAGATCGCCCAGGGGATGCTCCAGCGGGCCGGCGGCGACCTGAACCGGATCACGGGGCCGCTGATCACCGAGGCGGCCCAGGACGGCGACGCCGGCGCGGTCCAGCAGCTGGCCGAGCTCGGCCGCTGGCTGGGGGAGGGGATCGCCTCGCTGACCGAGATCCTCGACCCCGAGGTGGTCGTGATCGGCGGGGGCGTGAGCGAGGCCGACGAGCTGCTGCTCGAGCCGACCCGGGCGGCCTTCGCGGGCCAGCTCGTCGGTCGCGGGTTCCGCCCGATCCCAGAGGTCCGCCGGGCTCGGCTCGGCAACCACGCCGGGCTGATCGGTGCCGCCGACCTGTCGCGCCGGTAGTCCGGGCGGGTCGTTCGTGCCCCTGGGCTAGCCTTCCGCAATGAGCAGATCGGACGTGGGGAACCGCTACGGCAGCCCGAACGTCGCGATGAAGATCCTGTGGTCCCTCGTCGCTCTGGCCATGATCGTCCTAGGAGCGATCTGGACCTTCGGGACCTCGGGCATCACCGAGTCGTTCGGTCCGGTCGTGGCAGGCCTGGGCGTCGCTCTGGGCTACGTCGTACTGATTCAGAAGCGGCACTGATCGGTCGCACGTCCCGTCCGGAGCCGGACGCTCGCAACCTGGGTCAATCCGCCGCCTGTCCGCGCATGCACGAGTCAACGGATCGGCCGAGTTGCGGATGTCGCAACGCAGCGGTGGGTGAGCCACCTTTCAGGCGTTGGGTTTGGTGGAACACTCACCGCTGCCCCGTGTCGGCGCCGACCGCCGGTGGGCTGTCCACCGATCTACTCCCCGAGAAGGTGGACAGCGCACCGCCGCCTGAGATCCGGACATGCCGCGATTCGGGCGTCCGATCATGCCGATGTCGGGCGGTTGTGCCGTTGGGGTCTGCACCCCCAGAGCGGATTTGACCTTCTCAGGTCATGGGCCGGGCCCAACTGAGGTTCCTAGGGTGCCGATCATGAGCATCCGCACCCGCTTCGCCGCCTTCCTGGCGGTCCTTGCTGCGGTCGCGATCTCGCTCGCCCCCGTGGCGGCGGACGCGACCCGTCCGACGCCTGGCGCTCGGATCGACGTGCACCCGAGGACCGGTCATTACGAGGGCCGCGACACCTTTAGCCGACACATCAAGTTCGACTACGGCCATGGCCAGATCACCAACTTCCGGGTCGAGCACACCAACTTCCCGCCCGCCACGGTGCAGGGCACCCTGTGGCACCGCACTTGCCACAACAACCACTGCACGCTCGGACACTGGAGATCGAACCACCATGTCAACGGCCACTGGAACATCACTACGAGGCCTTGGGGGGATGTCTCCTTCTGGGCCCTCTTCAGCCCCTAGCCACACGTGCTGACCGGCGGCACTGTACGGCCGCGGCAGGAGAGACGGGCGCGAAGACGTCATACGGACGGAGCGCCCGTCGACTCCGTCCGTATGGCGTCCTGGGCCAGTGGTCGAGCATCCGCACTCATCTGCCGCGAGTCGAGCGTGGGCGCATGCTAGGAGAGAGGTCGTGCCGGGTACCTTCCCGTCATGCTCTCGGGTAGCCAGGTCAGGGCGACGCTGAGTGCGCGCGATCATCGACCCTACGACGATCGGCTCGCGCCGACTGACACCCTTGGCGCAATGGCTCCGACGTGCTGACCATCGCACGCACGACTGCCCTGGTGGCAGCCGCTGCCGTGGTCGCCGGCTGCCACCAGGGCAGCGCGCCCTCTCCGACCCTTGATGGGGAGCTCGCGTTCCCCGGTTCCGGCACGATGCCGCCCTTCGGTGTTGCCCTCGGCAACACGCCCATGGGTCAGCCCGTCGGGTTCTACGCCGGCACGGTCTGCACCGCCAACGGCGCGCCGGCACACATTGAGTCCGTGACCTTGAAGGACCCCGAGAACATGAAACTGGTCGACTGGGGCACCACGTCGCGGGCCACGAGAAGCGAGGGCACCTGGAAGGGGACGGTGCTCGGCGACGAGCGCTACTCCTACAGCCAAGGGCCGGTGGAGGGGAACTGCAAGGGCAAGAACAAGGTTCTCAGCGAGATCGCCGTCAGCGTCGAGAGAACAGCTGCCACGGTCGGCCTCGCACACGGATTCACCGTGAAGACCACCAACGGCACGCTGTTCGTGCCGATGCTGCTTGCCCTGTGTGCCACCACGTGCCCCGAACGGGCAACCGACAAGCTCCCGTAGGCAGGATGACCAGCACAACCCGCGCGACAACACCCGCCCGGGCGTCGGCGTCGGAGCGCCGCCTTGTCAACGGGCACCATGGTCATCGGCGTTCCGCGAGCTGGCTACCGGATCTGCCGCGATTCGTGCCTTCTGGAGTGCGTCTTGTAGCCGCGCATGGACCTGCTGGCGCAAGCCTCACTGGGGCAAGCGCCCTCACGTCCGCCGGTGGAAGGTGACGGTGCCGTTGAGCAGGTAGGTGGTCCGGTAGCGGGTGTCGTGGGCGCGGGCGTGGTGCCAGGGGCACAGCGAGACGCCGGCGGCGAGGTCGGTGTTGCCGCCGTCGGCCCAGCGCGTCTTGTGGTGGGCGTGCAGCCCGGTGGTGCGGTCGCAGCCCTCGGCGCGGCAGCCGCGGTCGCGCACGAACATCGCGACCCGCTGGGCCTCGCTGTAGAGGCGGCGCCTGCGGCCGACGTCGAGGGGTTGGGAGTCACCGCCGAGGACGACGGGGATGATGCCGGCCTCGCACGCCAGGCGCCGCGCGAGAGCGGGGGAGATCCTCTCGCCGGTGTCCAGGACCCCGGCCTTCTCCAGCCGGCCGAGGAGCACGTCGAGCTCGATCAGCACCACCACGGTCGCCGAGACTCCGCCGGTGTGCAAGGGGAGCTGGTCGGCGGGGTAGCGCTCGATCAGGTCGCAGAACGCCTGCCCCAAGGGCTTCTGGTGTGGGCGGCCGCTCGGCGACGGCGCCGGCGCCCTGCGTGGCGCGGCCACGTGCCGGTGCGGCGACGGCGCCGAGCATCTTGCCAGCGCGGCGCCGTGGTAGGTGGGGATCGTGGCCCCCGGGTGATGCCTTCGCCGTCGTCGACCATCGAGAGCCGGCAGGACTTCGCGGCAGCCGCCTCCTCCTTCGCGAGCAGGGCGGCCTCGCGGGCGTCGGCCTCGTCGGGCGCGATCACCTCGAACAGGTGCTTCCCGATGCGGTTGAGGGCCTTCGCGTCGTGGTGGCGCGCCTCGCCGACCAGGTGCGCCTCGGCCTTGGCGACCAGGTGGGCGGTGAGGGTGTCGGGGAGCTGGTCGACCCACCGGACGACCACCCGGGCCTGCTCGGTGGTCAGGTCGCCGGCCGCGAGTGCCTCGCGGGTGGCGGGGTGGGCGTCGAGGTCGCGGCCGAGCCGCACGGCGGCGTACGACGCGGAGCGGGTCAGCCTCGTCTGGTGGGCCAGCCAGTTCGCCGCCGAGGAGGCGCCGACCTCCTGGCCGAGGTGGATGTCGTCCGCGTGAGCGGCGACCCGTGCCTTGAGCTCGGTGAGCTTCGCCTCGGCGCGCGTCAGCTCGACCAGCGTCCGGCCCGTCTCGCTCGGGTCCATCGACCACACCGATGCGTCGGTGACGGCGTCGAGCTCGGCGTGCAGGTGCGCGGTCGCGACACTGACCCGGTGCTGGGGAGTCGCGATTGCCGTCATGCCTCCATCCCAGCACTGACCACCGACAGTCAGGGCCGAGAATCCCCTGTGTGCACAGGGGATCCGGTCACGATGAGGTCACGATCCACGAGCGTTTCCACCGCAGGGACCCAGAACTGTGGACGACCCGGGCTGCGGGTCGTGCCGGCCTGAGCCCAACGAGCCGCTGCCGGTCGGCGGTGCTGGCCGCGGGCAGCAGCGACCAATGCCGCTCAGGCCCGCTCGGCCCCCGGCCACTCGACCGTCATCGACGCTCCGACCTCGACCGCCCGCCACTGCCCGGACAGCTCGTCGAGGCGCTCGAACGCTCGCTCGAGATCTGCGTCGCCGAGGTCTGTGGGCGGAGGGTCCTGACGAGCGTGGTGACCGCCGGGCTCGAGGCCGTGGTGCCGCAACCAGCGTGGGTAGACCTGGGCAGCGAGGTCCTCCGACCGCTCCATGTCTGCTGAGGTGGACCTGTTCCGTCGCTCCACCCGGCGTGCCCACGCCTTGGTCCGCGGCTCCTCGGTCGGCACGAACGTCCCGGCGTTGCCGCCTGCGGCCAGCTGGCCGAAGATCCCCTCAGGAAGGCCGAACTGCTCCTCCACCACCAGGTGCACCAGGTCATGGGGGATCAGGTCGGAGTACCCGGGCGCCGGGTCCATCCGGAGGTCACCGTGCAGCCGGCGCTTCACGGCGACCGCATACCGGCGCTGACCGGTTCGCTCGAACGTCACCTGCATGCCGGTCACGGTAGTCGTCCCGATCCTTCGGTTCCGACCGGTTTTCTGGGCCGTCGGGCCCGCGCGCTGGCGCCAGGCTGATCTGCCGCCGCGCGAAGAGCAGGGGAGAGCTCGTCGCCCCAGGACCCGCGTCGTCCAGGTCCGTGGACGACCCGGCGGAGGGAGGTTCCGGCCCGACGTCAGCGCGCCGCGAGCCACGGCCGCGCACGTCTGGTCGAATGTCCGCATGGCTCTCTTCATCGGCGTCGACATCGGCGGCACGAAGGTGCTCGCCGCCGCGGTGTCGACCACCGGCCGCGTCCTCCGGACGGCCCGCCGGACCACACCGGGACGCCGGGTCGAGGCGCGGCTGGTCGAGGACGCGCTCACCGAGGCCGTCGAGGAGATCGCCGGTCCACGCCGGCCCTCGGCGATCGGCATCGCCGCCGCCGGGTTCGTGGATGCGCAGGGGGAGCGGGTCCGCTTCGCTCCGCACCTGCCGTGGCGCGACGAGGGCGTGCGGGCCCGGCTGGCCGAGCGCTGGAGCGCCCCGGTCGTCCTGGACAACGACGCGAACTGCGCTGCCCGCGCCGAGGTCGTGTACGGCGCCGTGGGGAACGCCGAGGACGCGCTCGTCATCACGCTCGGGACCGGCATCGGTGGCGCCGTCGTGCTCGACGGTGCCGTGCACCGCGGCCACAACGGGATGGCCGGCGAGTTCGGCCACATGCAGGTCGTGCCGGACGGGCGCGGGTGCGAGTGCGGGGGGAGCGGCTGCTGGGAGCAGTACTGCAGCGGCAACGCGCTGTCCCGGTTCGTCCGCGAGCAGGGCGGCGCCGCCGACCTGACCGGTCCTCAGGTGATGGAGGCCGCCGAGGCCGGCGACCCGGTGGCGCGGGCGGCGTTCGACTCGGTGGGCACCTGGCTGGGTGTCGGCGTCGCCAACCTGGTCGCCGCCTTCGACCCCGAGATCGTGGTCATCGGCGGCGGTCCGTCGATCGCGGGCGACCTGCTCCTCGAGCCGGCCCGCGTGTCGCTGCGGGACTCGCTCGTCGGCGCGGAGCACCGCACCGTGCCGCCGCTGGTCCGCGCCGCCCTCGGCCCCGAGGCCGGGGCGATCGGGGCGGCCTACCTGGCCCGGCAGACCTTCAGGAACGCCGGTACTCGGGCACGAGCTCGACTGCGAGCTGCTCGAGGAACAACCCCACATCGGTGACGATGCCGCGGGCCTGGGAGGAGCCCCGGTCCGCGAGCTTGGTGACCGTCGCGGGGTTGATGTCCACGCAGACCAGCGGGACCGAGGCCGGCAGGATGTTGCCGGTCGCGACCGAGTGCAGCATGGTCGCCACCATCAGGCAGAAGCCGACGCCCTCGAGCTCGGCGCGCATCGCCCGCTGGCCCTCGATGACGTCGGTGTAGACGTCCGGCAGCGGGCCGTCGTCGCGCACGGACCCGACGAGCACGAACTTCTTCTCGTGGGTCACCATCGCGTGCATGATCCCGCTGGTCAGCAGGCCGCTGTCGACGGCGGCCTTGATCGAGCCCTCCTTGCGGATGGTGTTGAGGGCGCGGATGTGGTGCTCGTGGCCGTGCTCGACGCCGCGACCCATGGCCAGGTCGATCCCCAGGCTGGTGCCGTACAGCGCGGACTCGATGTCGTGGGTGGCCAGCGCGTTGCCGGCGAACAGCACGTCGACGTACCCGGCGTGCACCATCGCGATCATCGCCGGCGCCGCGCCGGTGTGGACGACACCCGGGCCGCCGACCCAGAGCACCTTCTTGCCCTCGGCCTTGGCCTCGCGCATCCCGTCGGCGACCTGCCGGACGAGCACGGCCTGCGGCTTCTCCGAGGACACCTCGGACTCCATGAACCCGAAGGCGCCCGCCGTGCGGTCCGGCTCGGGGACCTTCACCTTCACCCCCGAGGCGCCGATGATGACGAGCATCCCGGCGCGGACGTCGGACATCGGCAGCGTGTAGACCCGGGCCGGCGCGCCGTCGGCGTCGCGCTCGAGGATCAGGCCGCAGTCCATCTCCGGGTTGCCGACGTGCAGCCAGCGGCCGTCGACACGGACCCGGGTGTCGAGGTTGGTGGAGGAGTAGAAGCCGTCGGGGAAGACGCCGTCGCGGTCGGCCGGGGCCGTGCTCGCCTCGCCGGGGTCGACCTGGTTGACGCCGCGGGTCTGCAGCCGCATCAGCAGCCGCTGCAGCGCCTCGTCGTCCTCGCTGATCACCGTGATCACCGCGTGCGAGGGGTCGTCGGTCTCCCGCCCGACGTCGAAGCGGTCGATGGTGTAGTCACCCTCGTACTCGCGGATGTCGTCCAGGACCCGCGACAGGATGTTGTGGTCCATCAGGTGGCCGGTGATCTCGACGGTCTCGTGGGCGCTCACGACAGGCACCCTAACGAAGGACCAATCACACCTGCGCGCCGTCGTCCCCCGGGTCGCGAGGCTCGCGCGGCATCTTGACCACCAGGTAGATGAACCCGCCCACGAAGCCCGTCACGAGGAGGTAGCCCAGCCAGCTGGGGATGCCGATCGCGAAGACCAACGCGCACAGCAGCACCGCCGGAGCACCGAACACGCCGATCCAGGCGAGCATCCGGTCCGGCTCGACCCGCGGCAGCGGCGGTGGCGGCGGCGGGACGAAGCCCTCCTCCTCGGCGGACAGCTCCTCGGGCTCGGGCGAGAACGCCCGGGGGTCGCCGAAGCGGCCGCCGAAGGGCGCCGCGCTCGCCGGGGTCGCCGGATCCGGCGGGGCCACCGGCGGGGGGTCGTCGAGCTCGGGTCGCTCGCCGTAGTTCTCCACGATCGCCCGCCAGGCCTGGTCCTCGGCCTCGTCGTCGTGGTGGTCGGGCTGCACGTGACGAGCGTATGCCCCGGGTGTCAGGGAGCGGCAGTCACCCGGGCGACGAAGGCGGCGGTGTCGGCGTAGATCGTCTCGGCGTCGTTGTCGATGGTCGCGACGTGGTAGCTGTTCTCCAGCCGGACCATGGTGACGTCCGTCGAGGAGATCCCGCCGATGATGAGCGGCTCGGACTTCTCGTCCACGACGTGGTCCTCGGTCGACCGGAAGTAGAGCAGGGGAGCGGTGATCTTCGGCAGGTCCGCCACGATCCCGGGCCACGCCTGCATCATCGAGTGGACCGCCTTGAGCGGCGTGCGCGTGTAGCCGTGCTCCTCGACCCCCGGCTTCTTGATGTCGTTGGCGATGCCCGGGAACGACTTGACCAGGTGCTTGAGCACCGGGAGCAGCTTGACGTCGAGGCGCTTGGTCGCGACCGCGGGGTTGACGACGACCACTCCGGCCACGTCGCCGGGGCGGTCGGCGGCCAGCCGCAGCACCAGGGCCCCGCCCATCGACAGGCCGCAGACGACCACCGCGTCGTTCTCCGCGACGAGCTTGTCGAAGAGCCGGGTGAGCTCGCCGTACCAGTCCGCCCAGGTCAGGGTGTTCAGCTCCTCCCAAGTGGTGCCGTGGCCGGGGAGGCGCGGCACCTCGACGGCGTACCCCTTCGCGGCGAGCGACTGGCCCCACGGGGTGATCGACGCGGGCTGGCCGGTGAAGCCGTGGCTCAGCAGGACGCCGACCTTCCTCCCGCCGGTCAGCTCGGGCTGGGCGGGGGCGGAGAAGGGCGTGGCCAGGGGATGGACGGTCATGGCCCGGATTCTGCCCCGACGGTCCATCCTCGGGCTGGGGTATGGGGAAGTCCGGGCACGACGGTCTAGGCTTCGGCCGACAGGACTCCCGGGATCAGGCACGGAGGTGGCGGTGTTCTACTGGTTCCTGAAGTGGATCGCCCTCGGTCCGTGGCTGCGGATGATCTTCAGGCCGCGTGTCTACGGCGCCGAGAACGTCCCGCTCGAGGGTCCCGCGATCCTGGCCAGCAACCACCTGTCGTACGCCGACTGGCTCTTCATGCCGCTCACCCTGCCCCGCCGGGTCACGTTCGTCGCGAAGGCCGAGTACTTCACCTCACCGGGCTTCAAGGGCTGGCTGCAGAAGACGTTCTTCAAGGGCTCCGGCCAGGTCCCGATCGACCGCTCCGGCGGCAACGCGTCCGAGGGCGCGATCATCTCGGCGAAGAAGCTGCTCGCCGAGGGCGAGCTGTTCGGGATCTACCCCGAGGGCACCCGCTCGCACGACGGCCGGCTCTACCGCGGGAAGGTCGGCGTGGCGCGCCTGGCGCTCGAGTCCAAGGTCCCGGTCATCCCGGTCGCCGTCGTCGGCACCGACGTGGTGGCGCCGCCGGGCAAGACCTTCGGCCGGTTCACCCGCCCGGTGGTGCGCTTCGGGAAGCCCCTGGACTTCAGCCGCTACGAGGGCCTGGAGTCCGACCGCTACATCCTGCGGTCGATCACCGACGAGATCATGTACGAGATCATGCGCCTCTCCGGGCAGGAGTACGTCGACACCTACGCGTCCCGCGCCAAGGACGACGCCAAGAAGGCCGAGCGGGCGGAGAAGGCGGAGCGGGCCGAGAAGGCCGAGCGGGCGGAGAAGTCCGAGGCGGAGAGGTCCGAGCGGGACGGCGACGGCGACGGTGGGGCGGGCGGCGCCAAGCTGGCGTCGTGACGATCCACGACACCCACCCCTTCGCCGACCCCGACCCCGACCCGGTACGCCGGCTGCGCGGTCGGCTGGGCGGCCGGGTGGCGCTGCTGACCGCCGGCGACGAGGCCGGCCGCGCCGGGCTCACCGTCAGCTCGCTGGTGGTCGCCCACGGCGAGCCCGGCCGGGTGCTCGCCCTGGTCGACCCCGACAGCGACCTCGCCGACGTGGTCGGGCGCACCGGCCGGTCCGTCGTCGCGCTGCTCGGGTGGCGGCACCGCGACCTGGCCGAGGCGTTCGCCGGGACCGCCCCGGCGCCCGGCGGCCCGTTCCGCACGGCCGCCTTCGTCGACACCCCGTGGGGACCGCGCCTCGCGGACGCCTCGGCGTGGGCGGGCACCGTCCTCGAGTCCACCACGGAGGTCGGCTGGTCGCGGCTGCTCACCCTCGTCGTCGACGAGGTGGGGCTGGATGAGGACGACGAGCCGCTCGTGCACCGGCGCGGCCGCTACGTCCGGCCCACCCGACCCTCGTCCTAGGATCGCCGGCATGGCCGAGCTGCCCAGAGACGTGCTGAGCATCGCCGACGAGCTCTACGGCCTGCCCCTGCCCGAGTTCACCCCCGCGCGGGACGCGCGCGCCAAGGAGCTCAAGGGGACCGACCTCGCCGGGCAGGTCAAGGCGCTGCGCAAGCCGTCGACCGCGGCCTGGGTGGTCAACCTGCTGGTGCGCCGGGAGGCCGCGCAGGTCGACCAGGTGCTCGCGGTCGGCACCGCGCTGCGCGAGGCCCAGGCGTCCATGTCCGGCGACGAGCTGCGCGCGCTCACCCGGCAGCGCCGGCAGCTGACGGCGGCGGTCACCACGCAGGCGCGCCGTACCGCCCGGGAGGAGGGCACCCGGGTCACCGATGCGGTCGCCGACCAGGTGGAGGCGACGCTGACCGCGGCGATGGTCGACGAGCAGTGCGCGCTCGCGGTGCGCAGCGGGATGCTGGTCGCCGCCCTGGCGACGACCGGGCTGGACCCGGCCGACGTCGCCGGCGCGGTCGCCGTCCCCGAGGCGCTCGGGTTCACCGCTCCCGCGCGCGCGGCCGAGCCGCCCCCGCGCCCGGACCTCAAGGTGGTCCCGGACCCGGAGGCGGACCGCAAGGCGGTCGAGGCCGCCGAGGAGCTGCTCGCCGCCACCGAGGCCGACCTGGCGGAGGCGACCGGGACGCACGACGAGGCGCGGTCGGCGTACGACGAGCTCGAGGCGCGCGGCCTCCAGCTCCAGGCCGAGATCGACGAGCTGCGCGGGCGGATCGCGGAGCTGGAGTCGGCGGCGGAGGAGGTCGAGGACGACCTCTCCGAGGCGGAGGACGCCCGGACCGAGGCCGAGGACGCGGTCCGCGAGGCCACCCGGGCACGGGACGCGGCGGCGGCAGCGCTGGACAGGCTCCGAGGGGCGTGACGGCGTGACGCAGCACGCGGCCGCGACGTACCTCTCGCAGTCGGCCGCGGCGCGCGTGGTCTTCGACGTGAGTGTGGACCAGCGCGGAGCAGCCGCTCGTCGACCGTGGGCCCTACCGCGTGCTCCGGCACCCCGGGTACGCCGGGCTCCTGCTCACGGTCGCCGGGGTGGGCGTGATGTGGGGGAGCTGGGCAGGGGCGCTCGCCGCCCTGGCGCTGGTGACCGTCGCCCTGGTCGACCGGATGCGTCGGGAGGAGCGGGCGATGACGGCGGCGTTCGGGGACCGGTACCGCGAGTTCGCGGCCCACCGCGCCCGGATCGTCCCGCACGTCTACTGACCGGCGGGAACCGATCGGAGGGCCGAGGCGCTCATCCTGGGTAGGAGCACCCCGACGGAGGACCCACGTGAAGCCGGACGACGACGACTACCTCGGGTTCGTCGCCGCGCGCTACCCGCACCTGGTGCGGGCGGCCGTGCTGCTCGGCTGCCGTCGCCACGACGCCGAGGACGCCGTGCAGGACGCGCTCGTCCGCTGCTTCGGCTCCTGGGGTCGCGTGTCGGCCGCGGACGACCGCGACGCCTACGTCTACCGGGTCCTCGTCAACGGCATCGTGCGGGGGCGGCGGCGCAAGTGGCGCGGGGAGATCCCGCACGGGGACCTGCCGGAGCCGGCACCGACCGGGGACCCGGCCGACGTGGTGTCGACCAGCCACAGCATCCGGGCCTCGCTCGACCGGCTGGGCGTCGAGCAGCGCCAGGTGCTGGTGCTGCGGTACTTCGCGGACCTCAGCGAGGCCCAGATCGCGGCCGTGCTCGGGGTCGCCCCGGGAACGGTGAAGAGCCGGGCGTCGCGCGCCCTCGCCGCGCTGTCCGCGGACCCGGCGCTCCGAGCACTCGTCAGCAGGACCCAGGAGGAGGACCGATGATCGGTGAGACCGAGGTCGTGGAGCTGCTGCGCGCAGCCGTGGACGACGTCGACGTGTCCGGGGCACCCGCCCGGGAGCTCGCCGCCGCCGGACGCCGGCGGCGCCGCCGACGGCACGTCGTCGCGGGCGCCGCCGCGGCGGCAGCGGTCGCCGTCGTGGCCGTGACCGCGCCGTTGGCGCTCGGCCGCGCGGACCAGCACGGCACGTCGGCGGGCGCATCGCCCGGCTCGGCACCGACGTCGGCGGCCGGGTCGTGCGTGGAGCGGGTCCCGAGCCGGGTGCTGCCGAGCTGGGCGCGGACCGGCTTCTCCGACCCGAGGCCGCGGATCCCGTACGTGCTCGGCGACCAGGGCGACATCGTCGCGATCCTCTTCGCCCAGCCGCTGGCGGCGCCGCCCGCCGCCGACCACAACAACAAGATCCTGTGGGTCTCGCCGGTCGCCGACGGCTCGTCGCTGCACATCACGGCCACGCTCCCGGACGGCACCACGGCCGAGCGGGTGGTCGACGGTGGGCCCGGGCCCTCGATCATCGACCTCCCCAGCCCCGGCTGCTGGCACCTCACCCTGGAGTGGGCCGGGCAGACCGACACCCTCGACCTCGCCTACGTCGCCCCCTGACCCGGGGGCTGGTCGGACGTCATACGTGCCGGTCGTCCGGGCGACCAGGTCGTATGACGTCCGGGGGGCCGCGGGCCGCACGTCATACGGCGCGGCTGCCCGGGCGACCAGGTCGTATGACGTCCCGGAGCCGCGGGTCGGCTAGGTCGCCCAGCCCTTCGACCGCTCGACCGCGTCGCGCCACCGCGCGTGGCCGGCGTCGGCCGCAGCCCGGTCGGCGCCGGGCTCGAAGCGGTGGTCGAGGCGCCAGGTGTGGCGCAGGTCGTCGGTCGAGCCCCACACGCCGGTCCCGAGGCCGGCGAGGAAGGCCGCGCCGAGCCCGGTCGTCTCCACGACGGTCGGCCGCTCGACGGGGACGCCGAGCTGGTCGGCCTGGATCTGGCAGAGCAGGTCGTTGGCAGCCGCCCCGCCGTCGACGCGGAGCGAGGACACCGCGGGCATCACGTCGAGGACGTCGCGCACCTCGTAGGCGATCGCCTCCAGGGTCGCCCGGACGATGTGGGCGCGGGTGGTCCCGCGGGTGAGGCCGATGATCATGCCGCGCGCGTGCGGGTCCCAGTCGGGGGCGCCGAGCCCGGTGAGGGCCGGGACGAAGACCACGCCCTCGGTGTCCTCGACCGTGCTCGCCACCGCCTGTGACTCCGAGGCGGAGCCGACGATCTGGATGCCGTCGCGCAGCCACTGCACTGCCGCCCCGGTCACGAAGATCGAGCCCTCGCTGGCGTAGGTGATCCCGCCGTCCGGCGCGCGCCAGGCCGCGGTCGCGAGCAGCGAGTCGGAGCGCTGGACCGTCGAGCCGGTGTTCGTGAGCACGAACGAACCGGTGCCGTAGGTGCACTTGGAGTCGCCCTCGTCGAAGCAGGTCTGCCCGAACAGCGCGGACTGCTGGTCGCCGGCCACGCCGGCGATCGGCAGCGAGAGACCGAGGTACGACGCCGGGTCGGTCACCGCGATCTCGCCCCAGTTGGGGACCAGCTCGGGCAGGGCGTCGCGGGGCACGCCGAAGAGCCCGCACAGCTCGTCGGACCAGTCGCCGGCCTCCAGGTCGAGGAGCAGCGTCCGGCAGGCGTTGGAGACGTCGGTGACGTGGTAGGTCCCCCGGCTCATCCGGGCGATCAGGTAGGAGTCGACGGTGCCGACGGCGTAGCGCCCGGACTCGACCAGCGCCCAGGTGTGCGGCTCGTTCTCGCGCAGCCACATCAGCTTGGTGCCGGAGAAGTAGGGGTCGAGGCGCAGGCCGGTCATCTCGCGGACCCGGGCCTCGTGCCCCTCGTCGCGCAGCCGGGTGCAGAGGTCGGCGGTGCGCCGGTCCTGCCACACGATCGCCCGCCGGGGCGCCGCGAGGGTCTCGCGGTCCCAGACCATGACGGTCTCGCGCTGGTTGGTGATGCCGACCGCCTCGAGCCGATCGCCGTCGTACGCCTTGAGCGCCTGCCGGGTGGCCTCGAGCGTGGCCTGCCAGATCTCCTCGGGGGCGTGCTCCACCCAGCCCGGCCTGGGGAAGTGCTGCGCGAACTCCTGGTAGCCCTTGACCGCGATCGTGCCGTCCCGCTCGACGACGAGCGCGGTGACGCCGGTCGTGCCCGCGTCGATGGCGAGGACGCTCATGCGCTCGTGCCCCGGATGATCTCGAGGATCCGGCGGTCGATCCACGACCCGTCGGCGGCGACCCGCATCTCGTAGTTCTCCGTGCCGACCCACGCCGCGAAGTCCTCGGCGCCGGCCGCCCGGGCGAGCTCCTCGAGCTCGGCCTCGAGCTCGGGGGTGATCGGGACCTTCTCGTCCTCGGTGGACGCGGTCAGGTAGAGGTCGTTGAGGTCGAGCAGGCGGCTCAGCTCCGCGATCGGCGCCTCGGCGTCGTCGACGCGCAGGTCGACGGCGATGTCGTCGAGGCCGCCGTAGCCGGCGCCGTCCTCCACCACGAGCAGCGCGGCCGACTGCCGGCCACGCGAGTCGCCGCCGGCCTCGTCGCCGGCGGTCAGCGCCGCGAGCAGCCGGCGGGCCAGCGGTGCGTCCTCGGGCGAGGCGAGCCAGGCGGCCTCCATCGCGTCGACGACCTCCTCACCGGTGAGGATGTTGCCCTGGATCGCGTAGCCGTCGCCCAGGACGCTGCCCGCCCAGTCCAGGCAGGCAGGGCCGGTGTGGCTGGCCGAGCCGCCGTCCACGTCGACGATGCCGACCTGGCGGTGGTCGCGCCCGTCGTCGTCCTCGAGGAGCCGCATCAGCGCCACCGACGCGGTCGCGCCGTCGTCGAGGTGGGCGAGCGCCTGCCCCTTGTAGGCCACGTTCGCGTCCGCCTGGGTCGCGATCGCGCCGACGCCCGCGACGGCGGCGGGCACGGCGGACCCGACGGCCAGGAACTTGGAGGCGACGGCGACGCCCCAGGAGCGGCCGTCGGCGGAACGGGCCACGATGGAGAAGGTCATGGCCCGACCCTAGCGACATCCGGTTGCCCTCAAGTGCGGTTGAAGTCAGAGGATGGGGCCCGTGCTCGACCACCTCACCGACCGCCTCGGCTTCCCCTCGGTCGGACGCCACCGCCGCTTCGTCGCCGCCATCGCGATCGACGCCGTCGGCAGCGGCGTGTTCATGCCGGTCTCGATGCTCTTCTTCCTCGTCACCACGGACCTGACCCTGGTCCAGGTCGGCGCCGCCATCTCGATCGCCTCCGCCCTCGCGCTGCCGGCCGGGCCGCTGCTCGGCGGGATGGTCGACCGGTACGGCGCCAAGCGGGTGCTCCTCGCCGGCAACGCCCTCCAGATGGTCGGCTTCCTCGCCTACCTCGGCACCGACTCGTTCGTCGGGGTCACCCTCTGGACGGTCGTCGTGGCGATCGGCCGGACGGCGTTCTGGGGCTCCTACGGCAACATCGTGGCCGCGATCTCGCAGCCGGGGGAGCGCGAGAAGTGGTTCGGCTTCCTCGGTGCCTTGCGCAACGTCGGCTTCGCCCTCGGGGGCCTGCTCTCGGGTGTCGCGATCACGATCGGCACCGACACGGCGTACCTCGCCGTGGTGCTGGCGAACGCGGTCTCGTACGGCGTCGCGTTCCTCCTGCTGCTGGCGGTGCCGCCGACGCCGAGCGCCGGGCACCGCTCGCCGGAGGGCGGGTGGGGAACCGTGCTGCGGGACCGTCCGTACCGGCTGCTGTGGGTGACCCAGCTGGCCTACTCGACGGCGATGATGGTGCTGAACTTCGCGCTGCCGATCTACGCGGTCACCGTGCTCGGGCTGCCGGGCTGGGTGACCGGTGCGGTGTTCACGATCAACACCGTGATGGTCGGGTTCGGTCAGGGGCTGGTGGTCCGCGGTCTCACCGGCCACCGCCGGTGGCGGGTGCTGGTCCTCACGAACCTGGTCTTCGCGGCCTCGTTCATCGTGATGCTGGGCGCGAGCGCGCTCTCGGTCGGGCTCGCCACGGTCGTGCTGCTGGTCGGCTCGGTCGTCTACACCTTCGGTGAGCTCCTCGGCGGGCCGGTGCTCGGCGCGCTGTCCGCGGAGGCGGCCCCCGAGGCGCTGCGCGGCCGCTACCTCTCGCTCATCCAGCTGGCGTGGAACCTGGCCAGCACGGTCGCCCCGCTCGCGTTCGCGTGGCTGCTCGAGGGCGGCGGCGGCGCCCTGTGGCTGGCGGTCACCGCGCTGGCCCTGGGCGGTGCGGCCCTGGCGAGCCGCCTCGGCCGTGTCCTCCCTCACGCGGCCCAACGCATCGCCAACCGGGCCACGGTCGCGGTACTTTAGTCTCGGAAAGACATAAACCGTTCCGAGAAGAGCCGATCATGACCGTTCGTCGCATCGCCCTGCTGACCGCCGGGGGCCTGGCACCTTGCCTGTCCTCCGCCGTCGGCGCCCTGATCGAGCGCTACACCGAGCTCGAACCGGAGATCGAGATCATCGGCTACCTCGACGGCTACGCCGGCCTCCTCGGCGGCCGCTACGTCACCGTCTCGCCCGAGGACCGTGAGCGCGCCCACCTGCTCCACGAGTTCGGTGGCAGCCCGATCGGCAACAGCCGGGTGAAGCTCACCAACGTCAAGGACTGCGTCAAGCGCGGGCTGGTGGCCCCGGGTCAGGACCCGCTGCACGTCGCGGCCGAGCAGCTGACTCGGGACGGCGTCGACGTGCTCCACACCATCGGCGGGGACGACACGAACACGACGGCGGCCGACCTGGCGGCGTACCTCCACGAGAACGGCTACGAGCTGACGGTCGTGGGACTGCCCAAGACGATCGACAACGACGTCGTCCCGATCCGCCAGTCGCTCGGCGCGTGGACGGCCGCCGAGCAGGGCGCCGCGTTCGCGCGCAACATCGTCGCCGAGCACTCCTCCAACCCGCGGATGCTCATCGTCCACGAGGTCATGGGGCGCAACTGCGGCTGGCTGACGGCCGCCACCGCGGCGAAGTACCGGGAGTGGCTGGACGGCCAGGAGTTCTCGGGCTTCGCGGGCAACGACCGCCGGACGTGGGACCTCCACGGCGTCTACCTCCCCGAGCTCGACCTCGACATCGTCGCCGAGGCCGAACGACTCCGGACGGTCATGGACGAGACCGGCTGCGTCAACCTGTTCCTCTCCGAGGGCGCCGGCGTCTCCACGATCGTGGAGGAGATGCTCTCGCGGGGCGAGGAGCCGAAGCGGGACGCGTTCGGCCACGTGAAGCTCGACTCCGTCAACCCCGGCTCGTGGTTCGCCAAGCAGTTCGCCGGGATGATCGGCGCGGAGAAGACCATGGTGCAGAAGAGCGGCTACTTCTCCCGCTCCGCCCCGGCCAACGACGACGACCTCGCCCTGATCCGGGCCTGTGCCGACCTCGCCGCGGAGGCCGCGCTGCGCGGCGAGAGCGGTGTCGTCGGGCACGACGAGGACGCCGACGGCGTCCTGCGCGTCATCGAGTTCCCCCGCATCAAGGGCGGCAAGGCTTTCGACACGTCGCAGCCGTGGTTCCGCGAGATGCTGCAGGACATCGGCCAGCCGCTCGGGACCCAGTAGCCGGGTGACCCACTAGAGTCGGTCCGGACGATCCCTCGACACCAGGAGCCGCCATGCGCGTCGGAGTGCTCACCGGAGGCGGGGACTGCCCCGGACTGAACGCCGTCATCCGAGCGGTCGTCCGCAAGGGGGTCAAGGAGCACGGCTTCGAGTTCGTCGGCTACCGCGACGGCTGGCGCGGTCCGCTCGAGGGCGTGACGATGGAGCTGGGCATCGCCCAGTGCCGCGGCATCCTGCCGCGCGGCGGCACCATCCTGGGGTCGTCGCGGACCAACCCCTTCAAGCTCGACCACGGGGTGGAGCGGATCAAGGAGAACCTCGCCAACGACGGCGTCGACGCCCTGGTGGCGATCGGTGGCGAGGACACGCTCGGCGTGGCGACCAAGCTCGCCGACCTCGGCGTGCACGTGGTCGGCGTCCCGAAGACGATCGACAACGACCTGTCGGGCACCGACTTCACGTTCGGCTTCGACACCGCCGTCAACATCGCGACCGAGGCGATCGACCGGCTGCACACCACCGCCGAGTCCCACCACCGGGTGCTCGTCGTCGAGGTCATGGGCCGGCACGCCGGCTGGATCGCGCTGCACTCCGGCATCGCCGGCGGCGCCAACATCGTGCTGATCCCCGAGCAGCCCTTCGACATCGACGAGGTCTGCGCCCTGGTCGAGAGCCGCTTCGAGTCGCACTACGCGCCGATCCTCGTCGTCTCCGAGGGTGCGGTCCCGCGCGAGGGCGGCAGCATGACCCTGGTCTCCGGCGAGGTCGACGAGTTCGGCCACGTCCGCCTCGGCGGCATCGGCGACCGGCTCGCCCAGGAGATCGAGAAGCGCACCGGCAAGGAGGCCCGCGCGGTCGTCCTCGGCCACATCCAGCGCGGCGGCACGCCCACGGCGTTCGACCGCTGGCTCGCGACCCGCTTCGGGCTCCAGGCGATCGACGCCGTCGCCGACGGCGACTTCGGCACGATGATGGCCCTGCGCGGCACCGACATCGTCCGGGTGCCGCTCATCGAGGGCACCGGTGAGCTCAAGCTGGTCGGCCCGAAGGAGTACGGCGAGGCACAGGTCTTCTTCGGCTGATATGTACCCCCGGTGTGTCAAGGGGCAGGGTGAGGCGCCGTCGGCACTGGGTGTGTCGGCGGCGCCTCTCTTGGCCTGGCGTCGCGGTGGTGCCTGTCGCAGCGTGTCGTTGTCGACGCGCGGTCGATGC
>NZ_JBGAHF010000026.1:0-38464 GCF_044226305.1 Nocardioides sp.
GACTTGCCGTTGTTCCACGCGGTGTTCTTGATGAGGTACTTGAACTTCATCACGTCGTCCGCGGCCTTGAGCAGCGTGTCGAACTTGTAGTTGATCTCGGCCTGGCCGGCGGTGCCGACCTCGTGGTGGGAGCGCTCGACGAGCAGCCCGCAGGACTCGAGGTTCTTCACCATCTCGTCGCGGAGGTCGCCGTAGTGGTCGTACGGCGCCACCGGGAAGTAGCCGCCCTTGAAGCGGGTCTTGTAGCCGAGGTTGTCGCCCTCCTTGCCCGAGTTCCACCAGCCCTCGACGGAGTCGATGTGGTAGTAGCCCTCGTTGGCGCCGGTGGAGTAGCGGACGCTGTCGAAGATGTAGAACTCGGCCTCGGGCGCGAAGAAGGCGGTGTCCGCGATGCCGGTGGTGTTGAGGTAGGCCAGCGCCTTGCGTGCGATGTTGCGCGGGTCGCGGGAGTAGGCCTCGCCGGTGATCGGGTCGTGGATGAAGAAGCTCATGTTGAGCGTCTTCGCGGTCCGGAACGGGTCGAGGAACGCCGTCGACGGGTCCGGGAACAGCGCCATGTCGGACTCGTTGATCGCCTGGAACCCCCGGATCGACGAGCCGTCGAAGGCCAGCCCGTTGTCGAAGACCGACTGGTCGAAGGACGACACCGGGACGGTGAAGTGCTGCTCGATGCCGGGCAGGTCGACGAAGCGCACGTCGACCATCTCGACGCCCTCGTCCTTGATGTACTTGAGCAGCTCTTCGCTGTTCTGGAACATTCGTCCTCCTTGGCTGCACGCTCGCGTCAGCCGTGACTGGTCAGCCGTGATTTTCCTGCGAACAGGGGGACCGGGGCGACGCTGCTCCGGACGGTGCTCGCAACGTATGCAGGTGCGATTTCTCGACCGTATCCGGTTTGTTTCAGGCATGTAACAGGTGGTCGGCGCCTGGACCGTCGCTCGCCCCGCCTACGCTGGCGCCCGTGCCGACGCCGTCCACCCTGCCGTTCGAGACCGCATCCTGGGGCCGGCGCGTGCTGGCGCTGGTGGTCGACTGGTTCGCCTCGCTGCTCGTGGTGAGCGTCTTCGTCCCCGTCTTCGGCACCACCGGTGGTCCGGGCAGCTTCTACACGCTGCTGGTCTTCGTCGTGGAGTCCGCGGTCCTGACCTGCACCGTCGGGGGGTCCTTCGGCAAGCTCGCGACCCGGCTCCGCGTCGTCCGGGTCGAGGACGGCGGCCGGATCGACCCGGCGCGCTCGCTGGCCCGGGCCGTCCTGGTGGCGCTGGTGATCCCCCCGCTCGTCTTCCGTCCCGACCGGCGCGGTCTGCACGACCTGGTGGCGGGGTCGGCGACGGTCACGCTCGACGGCCAGAAGGCCCGGGACCATCGGCCGTCGTGATGACCCGAACGGGCCAGGTGGCGCGGGCCGGGCCAGGACTAGCCTGACGGTATGCGCTCCATCTCCGCACGACGGGCGGCGGCTGCCACCGCCCTCCTGGTCGGCCTCCTCGGCCTGACCGCCTGCAACAGCGACGACTCGACCGCGACCGACACCACCGCGGACGAGCCCACGACCTCGACGACCGACGCCACCAGTGCGTCCCCGACGGAGGGCTCGGAGACCCCGACCGCCGGCGAGACGGTCGACCCCTCGCAGTTCGTCAGCGAGGTCCTCGGGAGCCTCACGGACGCGACGACCGCGCACCTGAAGATGACCACGACGGGCGGCCCGTCCGACATGACGATGGAGGGCGACGTCGACTACTCGGCGAACCCGCCCGAGATGTCGATGACGATGACCGACCCCAGCCAGGCGGACGCCGAGATCGGGTTCCGCCTCGTCGACGGCGTCATCTACATGCAGATGGCACAGCTGGGCAACGGCAAGTGGCTCAAGATGGACATGGGTGGCAAGAACTCGCCGCTCGGCGGCGGTCTGATGGACCAGATGGACCCGGGCGCCGGGCTCGAGCAGATGGAGAGCGCCATCGACGACGTGACGTACGTCGGCGACGAGGAGGTCGACGGCGAGAGCATGCACCACTACACGATGAAGGTGCGCAGCCAGGCGTTCCGGGACCTCCAGGGCGACCTGGGCACGACCGGCGGGTCGAAGCTCCCGAGCGTCATCACCTACGACATCTGGACCGACGACGCCGGCATGATGCGCCAGACCGAGCTGGCCATGGGTGACCTCGGCAGCGTCACGGTCGCGATGTCGAACTGGGGCGAGCCGGTGGACATCTCGGCCCCGCCCGAGTCCGACATCATGACGATGCCCGACGGCTCGATGCTCGGCGGCTCCTCGAGCAGCTGATCCCCGCCGGGTCCACCGACGCCGTACGCCGGGGTTTGCGCTTGGCGGCGGGGGAGATAGTGGGGTGACCACTCTCGGAAAGGCATCCCATGACCCGCTCGCTCGCCGCCCGCCGCTCGCTCGCCGCCCTGGCGACGGCTCCGCTGCTCGCCGCCGGCCTCGCCGGCTGCGGCGACGACGGGGGATCCACCGAGGCGAAGGACCCGGCCGTCGGTGCCGCGCTGCTCTCCGACCTCCAGGAGGGTGACCAGGTCGACCCCGACGACTTCGTCGACACCGTCACCGACGGGATCGAGCAGTCGACCACCGCCCACGTGACGATGACGATGGCGACCGGGCCGATGACCATCGACTCGAAGGGCGAGGTCGACTACACCACCGACCCGCCGTCGACGAGGATGGAGATGACGATCCCGGGCGCCGGCGCCGCGACCGTGCTCCTGGTCGACGGGATCATGTACCTGCAGAGCGACGGCCTGACCGGCGAGAAGTACTGGAAGATCGACCCGTCCGCCTCCGACGGCCCGCTGGCCGGCTCCGGCCTGGACCAGATGCTCCAGCAGGGCGACCCGGCCAGCGCCCTGGACGCGATGCGCTCCGGGATCGACGAGGTGACCTACGAGGGCCAGGAGGCCGTCGACGGCCGCGACCTCGACCGCTACGAGCTGACGATCGACCTGCAGAAGATCATCGACGGCTTCGGGGCCGACCTGCCGAGCGAGGCGGCGAGCGCGATGCCCGACTCGGTGACCTACGACCTCTGGCTCGACGAGGAGAACCGCTTCGCGCAGATGGAGGCGGAGTACCCGATCATGGACCAGAAGATCTCGATGACCATGGTCGTCGACGACTGGGGCACCGACGTCTCGATCGACGCGCCCGCCCCGGACGAGATCACCGAGGCGCCGGACCTGGGCTCGATGACGTCGCCGTCGGCCGGCGACGCCTGAGGGTTCGTTCAGGTCCGTTCTCGGCTCACCGGGTCTCGACACGCGCCGTCGGGTCCGCTGTCGCGGCCCCGGGCGCTTGCTCGACCACCGATGGGCGGTGCCGCTGGCGCGTCACCGCCCTCGCATGTTCTGGCGCATGCCCTTCATGCTGGTCGGCACCGGGCCCTTGGGGAGCGGGACCGCCGAGCGGTTGGCGTCGAGCGCCTTGAGCCGGTTGAGCACGTCGGTCATCTCGGCGGGCTTGACCTGACGGCCGAGCTTCTGCACGTGGCGGACCAGCTTGGGCAGCGGCACCTGACCCTCGCCGTTGCCGCAGACCACCTCGTGGATCGGGACGTCGGCGACGACCCGCTCGTGCTTGCGGTGCTCGTTGGTCATCAGCTGGCGCAGGCGGTTGGGGTTGCCCTCGCCGACGAGGACGATGCCCGGAGGCCCGACGACCCGGTGCACGACGTCCTGCTGCTTGTTGAAGGCGATGGCCGGGTCGGACTTCCACCCGCGGCGCAGCATCCGCAGCGCCGCCGCGGCGGCACCGGGCTGGCCCTCCATCTGGTTGTACGCCGCCTTCTGGGCGCGCCGGCCGAAGACGATCATCGCCAGCAGCGTGCCGAGCAGGAGGGCGCCGACCACCGCGATGACGGTCCCGAGGAAGCCGTTGGTGGGCAGCAGCAGCCAGAACACCACGAAGCCGACCGCGGAGCCCAGCACGAACGAGCCGAGCAGCCACAGCGCCAGGCGCGGGTCGGACCGGCTGGCCATCCGGTAGGTCTCGACGAACTGCTTGCGGCGGCTCATCTTGTCGGGGTCGACCGGCTTCGGGTCCTTCGCCATCGTCTGCCTTCTGCTGCTCGAGTTGCTGGTGGTGAGGTCGGAGGTTACGCGCTGACCACGTCGGCGCGCGCCTCGACAGCCTGACGGTACAACCGGCCGGCGCGGTACGACGAACGGACCAGGGGACCGGAGAGCACGCCGGAGAACCCGATCTCCTCGGCCTCGGCGGCGAGCTCGACGAACTCCTCGGGCTTGACCCACCGCTCGACCGGGTGGTGCCGCACCGAGGGCCGGAGGTACTGGGTGATCGTGACCAGCTCGCAGCCGGCCTCGTGCAGGTCGCGCAGCGCCTGGGAGACCTCCTCACGGGTCTCGCCCATGCCGAGGATCAGGTTCGACTTGGTGACCAGGCCGAAGTCGCGGGCCTGGGTGAGCACGTCCAGGGACCGCTCGTAGCGGAACGCCGGACGGATCCGCTTGAAGATCCGCGGCACCGTCTCGACGTTGTGGGCCAGCACCTCGGGACGGGACTCGAAGACCTCGCGCAAGAGGTCGGGCTTGCCGTTGAAGTCCGGGATCAGGTTCTCCACCCCGGTGTCGGGGTTGAGCTCGTGGATCGCGCGGACCGTCTCGGCGTACAGCCAGGCGCCGCCGTCCTCCAGGTCGTCGCGGGCGACGCCGGTGATGGTGGCGTAGCGCAGCCCCATCTTCTGGACGGACTCGGCCACGCGGCGCGGCTCGTCACGGTCCAGGGGCTGCGGCTTGCCGGTGTCGATCTGGCAGAAGTCGCAGCGCCGGGTGCACTGGTCGCCACCGATGAGGAACGTCGCCTCCCGGTCCTCCCAGCACTCGAAGATGTTGGGACAGCCGGCCTCCTGGCAGACCGTGTGGAGTCCCTCGGACTTCACCAGGCTCTGCAGGTGCTTGTACTCCGGGCCCATCTTCGCCCGGGTCTTGATCCACTCGGGCTTGCGTTCGATCGGGGTCTCCGCGTTGCGGACCTCGAGTCGGAGCAGCTTGCGGCCGTCGGACGAGGGAGCTTGTGTCACGTGGACCGAGTCTACGCGGCCGGGCCAGCGCGGCTCAGGGCACGTCGCGGCGCCGGAAGAGGAGCAGCGAGGCGCCGACCGTCGCCACCAGCGCGGTGCCGTAGTAGGCCACCCCGTCCGTGAGCGGCAGGGCGCGCACGGGGCTGCACTCGTCGTCCCCGGGCACGATCCTCCGGCTCTCGCAGGAGCGAGGCGGCTCGACGTAGTAGCTGGTGCCGTTCTTCACGATCGCCGCCACGTTCTTCTGCGGCTGCCAGTGCTCGCTGAGGCCGAGCAGCGCGATGAGCACGCCGCCGGCCACGGAGACCGCGAACAGCACGCCGACGGTCGCGACGGTGCTGCGGAACAGCATCGTGAGCGCGTAGCCGCCGAGGGCGGCGGCCGCCGCGAACCCGGCGCCCCGGAGCCCGTAGGACAACGAGTCGCTGAGCGACCCGTCGAGGACCGGCAGGTCCCGCGCCCGCATCGTCGCCCAGATCGCCAGCCAGTACGCCGAGCTGACGACGACCGCGGTCACGAGCGCGACGAGCGTCACCGCCACCCCCTTCGCCGACCAGAGCCGGAGCCGGCGCGGTTCGAACAGCACCTGGTTGCTCATCGAGCCGCTGTTCCAGTCGTGGCCGGCGAACGTCGTGCCGACGAGGAGCAGCAGGGTGGTGAGCACGGCGACGACGCCCATGCCGGAGCCGCCGTCCCGCTCGCCCGCGAGGCTGAGCTTCTCGTGGCCGGTGTACCAGCCGACGACGAGGTCCGAGCAGCGCGCCTCGGAGGCGTCCTTCGGCAGGCCGTAGCGGCGCGGGTGCTCGGCGCACCGCGAGATCTCCTCCGCTCCCAGCTGTCGGGCGCTGGCGATCTCGCTCTCGGTGACCGGACGGGTCGACCAGACCCGTGAGACCCCGACCAGGGCCGGGAGGGCGACGGCGAGGAGGAGCAGCAGCAGGACGGCCCGCCGCCAACGGAGCCGGGTCAGCTCGACCCCGAGCAGCCTCATCGGTCGCCCCCGAGCTCGGTGCCGGCGGTCAGCTCGAGGAAGACCGCCTCGAGGTCGCGGCGTACCGGCGTCAGCTCGGTCAGCCAGATGCCGGCCCCGCCCAGCGCCTCGGTGACCGCCGCGGGCCGGTCGGTCTCGACCACCAGCTCGTCGGTGACCGCGAAGCCGGCGTCGGAGAGCACCCGCCGGGCGGCCGCCGGGTCGGGCGCCCCGACGCGGTAGGCCGTGCTCGTGCCGACCAGCTCGTCGACGCGACCGGAGGCGAGCAGCCGTCCCTGGCCGATGATCGTGGCCGAGGTGCAGACCTGCTGGACCTCGGCCAGGATGTGCGAGCTCAGCAGCACGGTGACGCCGGACTCGCCGAGGTCGCGGATGGTCTCGCGGATCTCGCGGATGCCGGCCGGGTCGAGGCCGTTGGTCGGCTCGTCGAGGATCAGCAGGTCCGGGTCCTTGAGCAGGGTCGCGGCGATCGCCAGGCGCTGCTTCATCCCGAGCGAGTAGGACTTGTAGCGGTCGCGGTCGCGCCCGCTCAGGCCGACGGTCTCGACCGCGGCGTCGACCCTCGTCGTGGGGGCGCCGATGGAGCGCGCGAGCAGCGTGAGGTTCTGCCGTCCGGTGAAGTTGGGGGAGAACTTCGGGCTCTCGACGACCGCCCCGACCCGGTCGGCGACCGCGGGCAGCAGCCGCGGCACGTCGTGGCCGAGCAGCTGCATCCGGCCGGCGGTCGCCCGGGCGAGGCCGAGCAGCATCCGGATCGTCGTCGTCTTGCCCGACCCGTTCGGGCCCAGGAAGCCGTGCACGCCGCCCGCCGGCACCGCCAGGTCCAGGTCGGCGACCGCGACCCTCGTGCCGCGGCGCGTGCGGAACTCCTTGCGCAACCCGGTGGCCTCGATGACCAGCTCGCTCACGACCTACCCCCGTCCCATCCCGATCTGGGCGTCCGGAGATCCAAGCAGCCGGCGGCCCCGGAGCCGGTCAGGACGCGCCGTCAGGGCGTGAGCAGCTCGATGCGCGGCGTGCGGCCCGGCTCGGGACGGGGCTCGTAGTCCGGGGTGGCGTCGTAGGGACCCCAGGCGAGGTAGTGCGCGAGCTGTGCCTCGACGGCAGGTACGACGTCGGCGACGGTCACGTCGCGGCCCAGCTCGTGGCTCAGCGAGGTGACGCCGGCGTCGGCGATCCCGCAGGGCACGAAGCGGTCGTACCACCCCAGGTCGACGTCGCAGTTGAGCGCGAAGCCGTGCATGGTCACGCCCCGGCTGACCCGGATGCCGATCGCTGCGACCTTGCGCTCGGGCCCGCGGTCGTCCGCGCGGAGCCACACCCCGCTGCGGCCCGGCACCCGCGCGGTGACGACCCCGAGGTCGGCGCAGACCCGGATCAGCGCCTCCTCGACGCGGCGGACGTAGTCGACGACCTTGACGTGGTCGGGCAGCGTGACGATCGGGTAGCCGACCAGCTGACCGGGGCCGTGGAAGGTGATCTTGCCGCCGCGGTCGACGTCGATGACCTCGGCGCCGCCCGGGTCGAGCGGCCGCTCGTGCGGCTCGGTGCGCTTGCCGGCGGTGAAGACGGGCGGGTGCTCGAGGAGCAGCACGGTGTCGGGGCGCTCCCCGGCCACGACCTGCGCGTGCACGTCGCGCTGCAGGTCCCACGCGGCGCGGTAGTCGACGGTGCCGGCGTCCTCGAAGTCCACGGCGTCGAGCCTACGCGCCGGCCTGTGGACGAGCGCCGGGCCGGACCCGCCGAGCGGGTACACCTCCCTCGTGAACCCGCTCCACCTGCTGCTGCCGGCGGTGCTCGCCCTGGGCCCGACCCCTGCCGAGGTCCTGCACGCCTGGGACGCGCGCCGCGCCCAGGCGTGGGCGGCGGGCGACGTGGCCGACCTGCGCGGCCTCTACACGCCTCGGTCGGCGGCCGGTCGCGCCGACGCGGCGATGCTGCGGGCCTGGCAGGCGCGCGGGCTGCGGGTCGAGGGCCTGCGGATGCAGCTGCTCGCCGTCCGGGTCCGCGCGCGCACCCCGACGCGGCTGGAGCTCGACGTGACCGACCGGCTCGCCGACGGGGTGGTCGCGCCGGGCCCGGAGGCGCTGCCGCGGGACCGGCCGAGCCGGCACCTGGTCACGCTGCGCCGGGTCGCGGGGGAGTGGCGCGTCGCCTCGGTCAGGTGACCTGCGGGTGGGCGTCAGCCGAGACCGGCCCGCACGACCTCGTGGACGGTGCGGTCGGAGAACCGGTAGCCCGCGCCCTCGAGCACCGCAGGGCGGGCGTTGATGGACCCGAGGACCTCGGCGGCCAGGTCGCCGGCGCCGGTCCGGACCGCGAAGGCCGGCGCGGCGAGCAACGCCTTGCGGCTCACCGCCCGGGCGAGCGCGTCGGTGAACTCGGCGTTCGTCGGGGTCGTCGGGCAGCACAGGTTGACCGGGCCGCTGACGTCGTCGTGCTCGGCGAGGTGGGCGACGGCGCCGACCCAGTCCCGCAGCGAGATCATCGGCATGTACTGGCGGCCGTTGCCGAGCCGGGCGCCGAGCCCGAGCCGGAAGAGCAACCGCAGCTGCTTGAGCGGCGCCGCGCGGCGGTCCATGACCGGGGAGGTGCGCAGGAAGCAGACCCGCGCGCCGGCGTCGACGGCCGGGCCCGCCGCGTCCTGCCACTCGTGGCTGACGTCGGTGAGCAGCCCACCGGCGCCGGGGCCGGAGTCCTCGGTCAGCACCTCGGCCCCGCGGTCGCCGTACCAGGAGATGCCGTTGCCGGCGAGGTACGTCGGCCTCCGCTCGCTCCCGGCCACGGCGCCGGCGAGCACCCGGGTGGTGGTGACCCGGCTCTCGCGCAGCTCGCGCGCCCACTTCCCGGAGTGCGGGTTGCCCGCGGTGGGGGCGCCCGCGAGGTTGACGACCACGTCCGCCGCCCCGAGGACCTCGCGGTCGTAGACGCCCGCGTAGGGGTCCCAGGTCGACTCGTCTGGCGCGGAGGTCGGCCGACGCACCAGCGCGACCACGGAGTGCCCGCGTCGCACCAGCTCTGCGGACAGGTGGGTCCCCAGGAACCCGGATGATCCGGCGATGACGACGTTCAGCGGCATGGGGCCAGCGTGTCAGAGCCCCCAAGCCGCCGTCGCCCGTGTCCGCCCCCGCGGCCGCGACGTGCGACGGCCCGGACCGACGAGGAGTCGGTCCGGGCCGCTGCCGGTGCGGGTGCCGGTCAGATCTCGAACTGACCGGCCTCGAGGCGCTGCTTGACGTCCTGGAGGAACCGGCCGGCGTCGGCGCCGTCGACCAGCTGGTGGTCGTAGGTCAGCGACAGGTAGACCATGTAGCGCACGGCGATGGTCTCGCCCAGGTTCGGGTCGTCGATGACCACCGGGCGCTTGACGACCGCGCCCGGCCCCAGGATCGCGACCTGCGGCTTGTTGATGATCGGGGTGTCGAAGAGCGCCCCGAAGCTGCCGAGGTTGGTGATCGTAAAGGTGCCACCGGACAGCTCGTCCGGGCCGATCTTGTTGGTGCGGGTGCGGCCGGCCACGTCGGCGATCTTCTTGGCCAGGCCGGCCACCGAGAGGTCCCCGGCGTCCTTGATCACCGGGGTCAGCAGCCCCTTCTCGCTGTCCACCGCGATCGCGAGGTGCTCGCGGTCGAAGTAGGTGACCTCGCCGGCCTCGGTGTCGATCGTCGCGTTCAGCGACGGGTGCACCTTGAGCGCGTCGATCGCCGCCTTCGCGAAGAAGGGCAGGTAGGTCAGCTTCACGCCCTCGCGGGCCAGGAAGTCCGCCTTCTCGGCGTCGCGCAGCCGCGCGATGTTGGTGACGTCGACCTCCATGACCTGGGTCAGCTGCGCCGAGGACTGCAGCGACTCGACCATCCGCGTCGCGATGATCTTGCGCAGCCGCGAGAGCTTCTCGGTCGTGCCCCGCAGCGGCGACGGAGCCGCGGGTGCGGGCGCCGACGAGGCCGCCGCAGGTGCGGCCGGTGCCGCGGCCGGCTGCTGCGCCGCCTGCTGGGCCGCCTGCTGGGCCTTGGCCGCCGCGTCGAGGACGTCCTGCTTGCGGATCCGGCCGCCGACGCCGGTGCCGGTCACGGTGGCCAGGTCGACGTCGTGCTGCGCCGCCATCTTGCGGACCAGGGGAGTGACATACCCGGGACCGTCGTCGCCGCCATCCTCGGACCGGGTCTCGGCGGCCGGGGTCACCGGCGCGGACTCCGGGGCGGACGCCGGTGCGGGCGTCGACTCCTGCTTCGCGGGCTCCGGCTCCGGCTCCTTCTCCGGCTCGGGCTCGGGCTCCGGCTCCGGCTCGGGCTCCTTCTCGGGCTCAGGCTCGGGCTGCTTCTCCTCGGCCGGCGCGGACGGCTGGCCGGAGCCGACGACGGCGAGCTCGGCGCCCACCTCGACGGTCTCGTCCTCCTGCACCTTGATCTCGAGCAGGGTGCCGGCGACCGGCGAGGGGATCTCGGTGTCGACCTTGTCGGTGGAGACCTCGAGCAGCGGCTCGTCGACGGCCACGTCGTCGCCGACCTGCTTGAGCCAGCGGGTGACGGTGCCCTCGGTGACCGACTCGCCCAGCGCGGGCAGGGTCACCGCCGTGCCGGAACCGCCGGCGTCCTGGGTCCCGCCGGTCGGCTTCTCGGCCTCCTCGCCCGCCGGGGCGGGCTCCTCGGCGGCCTCGGGCTCCTGGGCCTGCTCCTCCTCGGGCTCCGGCTCCGGCTCCGGCTCCGGCTCCTTCTCGGGCTCGGGCTCCGGCTCGGCCTGCGCCTCGTCCTGGGCGTCGGACCCGCCGTCGCCGGCGGACTCGCCCTCGTCACCGATGACCGCGAGCACGGCGCCGACCTCGACGGTGTCGTCCTCCTGCGCCTTGATCTCGAGCAGGGTGCCGGCGACCGGCGAGGGGATCTCGGTGTCGACCTTGTCGGTGGAGACCTCGAGCAGCGGCTCGTCGACGGCCACCGAGTCGCCGACCTGCTTGAGCCAGCGGGTGACGGTGCCTTCGGTGACGGACTCGCCGAGCGCCGGCAGGTTGACTTCGGTGGCCATGGACTTCCTTCGCTTCTGTTCGGGTGTGGTCGTTCAGGAGTGGGCATGCAGCGGCTTGCCGGCGAGCGCGAGGTGCGCCTCCCCGAGAGCCTCGTTCTGGGTCGGGTGGGCGTGGACCAGCGGGGCCACGTCCTCGGGGTACCCCTCCCAGTTGTAGATCAACTGCGCCTCGCCGATGAGCTCGCCGACCCGGTCGCCCACCAGGTGGACACCGACGACGGGGCCGTCCTTGCGGCGGACCAGCTTCACGAAGCCCTGGGTCCGCAGGATCTGGCTCTTGCCGTTGCCGCCGAGGTCGTAGGTGAGGGTCTCGATGCCGTCGGCGCCGTACGTCGACGCGGCGGTCGCCTCGTCGAGGCCGACCGAGGCGACCTCCGGGTGGGAGTACGTCACCCGCGGGATGCCCGCCTCGTCCACCGGGCGGGGATCCAGCCCGGCGATGTCCTCGGCCACGAAGATGCCCTGCTGGAACCCGCGGTGGGCGAGCTGGAGGCCCGGCACGATGTCGCCGACGGCGTACACGCCCTCGAGGCTGGTGCGGCAGCGCTCGTCGGTGGTGACGAACCCGCGCTCCATCGCGACACCCTGCTCGTCGTACCCGAGCCCGTCGGTGACCGGGCCGCGGCCGACCGCGACGAGCAGCAGCTCGGCCTCGATCACGTCACCGCCCTCGACGGTGACGGCCACGCCGGTGTCGGTGGTCTTGACGCTCTGGAACGGCGTGCCGGTGCGGAACGCGATCTTGCGCTTCCGGAACGCCCGCTCGAGGGCCTTCGAGGACGCCTCGTCCTCCGCGGCCACCAGGCGGGGCAGCGCCTCGACGATCGTCACCTCGGCCCCGAAGGAGCGCCAGACGCTGGCGAACTCGCAGCCGATGACGCCTCCGCCGAGGACCACGACCGACGCCGGCACCCGGTCGAGGCGCAGCGCGTGCTCGGAGGTGATCACCCGCTCGCCGTCGACCTCGAGGCCGGGCAGGCTGCGGGCGTAGGAGCCGGTGGCGAGCACGACGTGGCGGCCGGTCCAGGCGCGGCCGTCGACGGTGACCTCGCGCGGTCCGGTGAGCCGGCCGGCGCCCTCGACCACGGTGATCCCGCGCCCCTTGACCAGGCCGGTGAGGCCCTTGAAGAGGCGGGAGACGACGCCGTCCTTGTAGGCGTTGACCCCGGCCATGTCGATGCCCTCGAGGGTGGCCTGCACGCCGAACGCGGCGGAGTCGCGGGTCTGGTCGGCGACCTCCGCCGCGTGGAGCAGCGCCTTGGTCGGGATGCAGCCCACGTGCAGGCAGGTGCCGCCGAGGTCGCCCTTCTCCACCAGGCCCACGGTCAGCCCGAGCTGGGCTGCTCGTAGGGCACACGCGTAGCCACCGGAGCCGGCGCCGAGGATGAGCACGTCGAAGTCGGGATCCGCCACGGGCCCATCCTTGCACTTCCGCCTGACGTGTCCACACCGGTCCTCCTACGCCCCAGTAGCAACGCGATGCCCTCCAACCGGGCACACTTGTCGCATGTCATGGATGGACCGGTTCCGGCGCGGACCACGGATGCGACGACCGGCGAGCGACGGCTACCGCACCGGCTCGACCCAGGTGCGGGCCTCGGACGCGACCGACGTCGAGCACCTCCAGGGGTGGGTCTCCGAGCGCCGCGGCGTCGAGGGGTTCGTCGAGCCGCGCACCGCGGTCAGCGACGTCACGCTGCTCCTCGTCGCGCACGACGGGGAGTGGACCCGGCGCCGGGTGCCGTCGGTCGCCTGGGCGCACGACTTCTGCAACCGCAACGAGGTGCCGTCGTACGACGCCGCCGTGGTCGGCATCCCGCAGCGGATGCGCGACTACAACCGCCGCAAGAAGCTGATGGGGGAGTAGCCCCTACCGCTCGGCCACCGCGCGCGCCAGGTCGACCAGGGTCGCGACGGCGACGCCGGTGCCACCGGGGGTGACGTGGCCCCACGCGCTGCCGGAGTTGAACGACGGCCCGGCGATGTCGAGGTGCGCCCACGGGATGCCGGCGGTGAACTCGCGCAGGAACGCGGCCGCGAACAGCCCGCCGCCCCAGCGGATCCAGTCGTGCTGGGCGAGGTCGGCGACCTTGCTGCTGGTGATCCGCTCGGACATCACCTCGGGGATCGGCATCGGCCACATGTCCTCGCCGGCCGTCGCGGCGGCCGCCAGCACGTCGGCGACCACCTCGTCGCTCCCCATCACGCCGGAGACCCGGTCGCCGAGCGCGACCACCATGTGGCCGGTCAGCGTGGCGACGTCGACGATCGCGTCCGGGGCCAGCTCGGTCGCGCGCACCAGCGCGTCGGCCAGCACCAGCCGCCCCTCGGCGTCGGTGTTGGACACCTCGACCGTGCGGCCGCCGTAGGTCGTCAGCACGTCGCCGGGCCGGATCGAGGACCCGGACACCATGTTCTCGGCCATCGGCGCGAAGGTGCTCACCCGCACCGGCAGCCCGAGCGCGGCGATCGCGTAGGTCGCCTGCACGACCGCGGCGGCGCCGGCCATGTCGGACTTCATCTCGTTCATGCTCGCGGCCGGCTTGATGGTGAGGCCGCCGGAGTCGAAGGTGATGCCCTTGCCGACGAGCGCGAGGTGGTGCTTCGCGCCCTTCGGCGCGTAGGTCAGCTCGACCAGGCGCGGCGGCGCCGACGAGCCGGCCCCCACGCCCAGGATGCCGCCGCAGCCGAGCTCGGCGAGCTCCTCCTCGTCGAGGACCCGGATCCCGACCTTGGGCGCCCCCCGCCCCTTCGTCAGCTCCTTGGTCGCCGCGACGACCGCGTCGGCGAACAGCGGCGGCGTCAGGTCGCCCGGCGGCACGTTCACCCAGTCGCGGGTGGCCGCGACGGCCCGGGTGACGACCCGCGCCTCCTCGAAGGCGGCGACGACCTCCTTGCGGCGGGCGCCGGGGCTGAGCACGACGAGCTCGCCCGGGGCGGTGCTCTTCGCCTCCTTCTTGTACGTCGTGAACGTGTAGGCGCCGAGCTCGTAGCCCTCGGTCACCGCGCGGACCAGCTCGGGGGTGTCGGCCGGCAGCGCCAGCGCCACCGAGGCCGCGTTGGTCACGGCACGGGCGGCGACACCGGCCGCCCGGCGTACGGCGGTGGCGTCCTGCTTCTTGCCCAGGCCGACGAGCACGAGGAGGGGTGAGGGCAGCGCGCCGCTGGTCGGCACCTTGAGGACCTCACCGGTCTTGCCGGTGACGCCCAGGCTGGCGAGCAGCGGGCGGAGCTTGCGGCCGTAGGCCTTCGCCACGTCGGCCCCGGCCTCGTCGAGCTCGGGACCACCGGAGCCCTGACGGACGCCGACCACCACCGCATCGCATCGGGTCTTGGCTGGGCTGGCGCTGCGGAGCGTGTACGACGTCACCGGGGCAGGATAGACGTCCGGCCCCTGGCGGCCGCTGGGGTAGGTTCGCGGCCATGGCGGAGCTGCTTCAGTCACCCCTGCACGACCGGCACGCGGCCCTCGGCGCGAAGTTCGCGGAGTTCGGCGGCTGGTCGATGCCCCTCGAGTACGCCGCCGGCGTGGTCAAGGAGCACACGGCCGTGCGCGAGGCGGTCGGCGTGTTCGACGTCAGCCACCTCGGCAAGGCGACCGTCGAGGGGCCGGGAGCGGCGGAGTTCGTCAACCGCTCGCTGACCAACGACCTGCGCCGGATCGGGCCCGGGCAGGCGCAGTACACGCTGTGCTGCGACGACGCGTCCGGCGGGGTCGTCGACGACCTGATCGCCTACCTGTACGGCGACGACCGCGTGCTGCTGGTGCCGAACGCCGCCAACACCGCCGAGGTCGTGCGCCGGCTCCGGGCCGAGGCCCCCGACGGCGTCGCCGTCACCGACCGGCACCGCGACTACGCGGTCCTCGCGGTCCAGGGCACCCGGTCCGACGAGGTGCTCTCCGCGCTCGGCCTGCCGGTCGGGCACGACTACATGTCCTTCGCCGAGGCCCCCTTCGAGGGTGAGACGGTCGTCGTGTGCCGCACCGGCTACACCGGCGAGCGCGGCTACGAGCTGGTCGCCCCCAACGACGTCGCCGTGCCGCTGTGGGACGCGATCCTCGCCGCCGGCGAGCCGTTCGGCATCCTGCCGTGCGGCCTCGGCGCCCGGGACACGCTGCGCACCGAGATGGGCTACCCGCTGCACGGCCAGGACATCTCCCTCGACGTCACCCCGAACGAGGCCCGGCTCGGCTGGGCGGTCGGGTGGACCAAGGACGCGTTCTGGGGCCGGGACGTGCTGACCGCCGAGCGCGCCGAGGGCCCGAAGCGGGTGCTGCGCGGCCTGGTGGCGACCGGCCGCGGCATCCCGCGCCCGCACATGACCGTCAGCCTGACCCCCGACGTGCTGCTCGGCGAGGTCACGTCGGGCACCTTCTCGCCCACGCTGCGCAAGGGCATCGGGCTGGCCCTGGTGCCGTCCCTCGTGGCCCCCGACGCCGAGGTGGGCGTCGACGTCCGTGGCCGTCGGGAGATCTTCCAGCTGACCAAGCCGCCGTTCCTCGACCCCTCCGTCCGGGAGTCCTGATGAACCTGCCCGAGCACCCGCCCACCTTCCGCCAGCCCGCGCCGGCCGACCGCCCCTGGTGGTGGCGCCTCGAGGACGGCGCCGGTGCGGAGGTGACCGTCGCCGGCGACCTCGCCGGCCAGCGGTTTGCCTCCCAGGCCGACGCCGAGTCCTGGGTCGGGGAGATCTGGTCCGACCTGGTCGTCGAGGGCGTCGACGGGGTCACCCTCTTCGAGCACGACCGCAGGGTCTACGGGCCGATGTCGCTGCACGCCTGACCGACGGGCGGACAATGCCCCCATGGCCGGGGACGACGCCGACTTCACCGCCTACCTCGTGGCGCGGTGGGGTGGGCTGGTGCGCACGCTCGTGCTCCTCGGGCTGCCGCAACCGGTCGCGGAGGAGGCCTGCCTGACCGGCTTCGCCCGCTGCCGCGAGGCGTGGCGCGACATCCGGGAGCTCGATGACGTCGACGTGGAGGTGCACCGGGCAGTCCTCGACGTCCGCCCGCGCGGCGAGGTGGAGCCGGTGGCGCTGCCGGTGCCCGAGGACCCGACCGAGGCGGAGCGGCTTCGTCTGCTGCTGCAGCGGCAGCTGGCCGGGCTCGCGGCCGAGCAGCGCGAGGCGTTCGTGCTCCACCGGGCCGCCGGCCTCGACCGCGCCCAGGTCGCGGACGTGCTCGACCTGCCGCTCGAGACGATCGACCGGCGCGTGGCCGACGCCCTGGCCGCGCTGGACCCGGAGCTCCGGTCCGAGGACGCCGTCCGCGCCGCGACCGCGACCATCGACGTGTCCCCGCCCCCGTACGACGAGGTGGGCGCACGGGTGCGCGAGATGCGCCGGCGCCGACGGCGGGTGGGCCTGGCCGTGGCCGCCGTCCTGGTCGTCGCGACCGGGACCGGCGTGTGGGTCACCACCCGGACCGCGGCCCCCGCGCCCTCGGCGCCGCCGCTGCACGTGGTCGCCCAGCGCAATCCCGTGGGGACTCCGTGGTACGCCGCCGGGCGGCTGCACCTGCGGACCGTGGTGGTCGAGCTGCCCGGCGTCACGGACGCCGCGGCCGTCGGGGAGAGCGTCGCCTACGTCGACCAGGACGGCACGGTCGGGATCGTCGACGGCGCCGGCGCGCGGACGGTCATCGGGACGGCCGTGCCCGGGTCCACGGTGCTCGGGTCGGGCGGTGACGGGTGGGCGGTCTGGCTGCACCCGGAGGAGACCGGGGTGCGCGTCGTGGTCTGGTCGACCATCACCGACGCCGTCGTCGAGACGCTCGCGGTCTCCCCGGGGACCCGCCTGGTCGCCCTCGACCAGAGCCGGGTCTTCACCCAGACCGACGCGGGTCTCGTCGTCTGGTCGCCGGCCGATCCCGGCGCCGGACCGGTGCGGGTCGGCGACCACGAGCTCGCCGCGGTCGGCTACGACACGGAGGTCTACCAGGTCGGCCGTCGGATCCAGGTCGCGCGCTCCTTCGCCTACATCGTGTACAGCCGGCCGGGCATCGGCGCGATCCTCTCGGGGGACGCCATCCACCTCGTCACCCGACGCCCCGGCCCGGGTGAGCCTGGTCCGGCGTACACACCGCTGCTCTACGACGTCGGTGACGGCGAACCGCACCCGACCGGGATCGCCCCGGACGAGCGGGTGCTCGACACGGCGTTCGAGGCCGGTGACGGCCTCGACTACTTCGTCGTGAAGGCGGCCGACCGGGGTGCGGTCGACGGCGGGCCGAGCACGGTGCCGGTCCTGCGGCGGTGCACCCCGGTCGTCGGCGAGGTCGGATCGATGACCTGCCACGACGTGGAGCCCGTGCCGACGCAGGGCGGCACGCCGTTCTTCGCGGACTGATCCCCGACGTGCACAGGGCCGATGTCGGTGCACGGCCGACCACCGGGCGGGACAATGGGCCCATGCCCGCGGACGACAGCGACTTCGCCGCCTACCTGGCGGCGCGCTGGCCGTTCCTGGTCCGCACGGTGGTGCTGCTCGGCAGCCCGCAGCCCGAGGCCGAGGAGGTCGCCTCGACCGCGCTCGCGCGCTGCCACACGGGGTGGCGGCAGGTCCGCGAGGCCGACGACGTCGACGCCCACGTCTACCGCATGCTGCTGCTCGAGTGGCGCGGCCGGCAGCGCCGCGGGCGTGGCGGCGCGGTGCCGGAGCAGGACCCCCAGCCGACCGGGCAGCCGACCGGGCAGCCGACCGCCGGCGAGGACCCCCTGGTCCGGATGCGCCTGGCCCTGGAGGCCCAGCTGGCCGGGCTGACGCCGGAGCAGCGCGAGGTGCTGGTGCTGCGCTTCGTCGCCGGTCTCGACGACCTCCAGGTCGGCGACGTGCTCGACGTGCCGGCGGACGTGGTGCGGGCCCGGGTCCGGACGGCGCTCGCGGGCATCGACCTCGCCGCGCTGCGCGAGATGACGGGGAGGTGACCGGTCGGTGAGCGAGCACCTGGCCGAGGACGTCTTCCGCACGGCCGCCGGCACGATCGACGTCCCGCCCGCGCCGTACGACGCCGTGGTCGACCGCTCCCGCGAGCAGCGCCGGCACCGGCGACGCCTGGTGGCCGGGGTCGGCGCGGCGGTCCTGGTGCTCGTCGGTGCCGGGGCCTGGGTGAGCTCCCGGTCGTCCGGGCCGGACGAGCCCGGACCGGTCCGCGTGGTCGCGGTGCACAACCCGGTCGCCAACCCGTGGTACGCCGACAGCCGGCTGCACCTGGAGTCGGTGGTCGCCGAGATCCCCGACGTCGTGGACGCCGCCGAGGTCGGCGAGAGCGTCGTCTACGTCGACGAGGACGGCCGGGTCGCGGTCGTCGACGCCCGCGGCACCCGCACCTTCGTGGGCTCCGGCGGACCGGACACGGGCGTGCTCGGGTCCTCGGAGAACAACTGGGCCGCCTGGCTGCACCACGAGGAGACCGGCGACACCAGCATCGTCGTCTGGTCGGTGGCCACCGACGAGGTGCTCGCCACGATGGACGTCTCGCCCGACACCCGCCTGGTGGCGATCGACCAGGACCGGGTCTACGCCGAGGACGAGCGCGGTGCCTTCAGCTGGCAGGCCGGGGTGCCGGGCACGGAGGCCGAGCCGATCGGGGCCCAGGAGCTCGCCGGCGTCGGCTCGGCGACGCGGGTCTACCAGCGGGGCCGTCGCATCGAGATGGTGCAGCCGTTCTTCAACGTCTCGTTCGTGCGCCCCGGGGAGGGCGCCAAGGTCTCGCCCGGCGGCACCTGGGTGCTCACCCGCGAGCCCGGGCCGTGGGAGCCCGGGTCGCCGTACCGGCCGCTGCTCTACGACACCCGCAGCGGCCAGCGCCTGCCCAGCGGCGTCGCCCCGGACGAGCGGGTCGTCGACGCGGCGTTCGGCCCGCACAGCGACATCACCTACCTGGTGGCGAACGTCTCGGACCTGCAGGGTGCCGACCTCGACGGCGACATCGGCTCGCTGCTGGTGCTGCGCCGGTGCGACCTGGAGTCGCGTCGCTGCAACGACCTGCTGCCGGTCCGGACGCACGGTGGCCGGGCCATGTTCGCCGACTAGTGGCCCTAGCCTGCTGCCCATGCGCTTCAGCCAGGTCGACGTCTTCTCCGCCGAGCCGCTGCTCGGCAACCCGGTCGCGGTCGTGCACGACGCGGCCGGCCTCTCCGACGAGCAGATGGCCGCGTTCGCCCGCTGGACGAACCTGTCCGAGACCACGTTCCTGCTCCCGCCCACCGACCCGGCCGCGGACTACCGGCTGCGGATCTGGACGCCGGGTGGCGAGCTGCCGTTCGCCGGTCACCCCACCCTCGGCAGCGCGCACGCGTGGCTCGAGGCCGGCGGTGTGCCCGCGGGCGACGACGTCGTGCAGGAGTGCGGGGCCGGTCTCGTGACGATCCGCCGCGGCGACCGCCTGTCGTTCGCGGCGCCGCCGCTGACGCGGTCCGGCCCGGTCGACGAGGCCGACCTCGAGGCGATCGCGGCGGCACTGCGCGTCGGGCGCGACGACCTCGTCGACGCGGCGTGGATCGACAACGGGCCCGGCTGGGTGGGCGTGCTGCTCGCCGACGCGGCGACCGTGCTCGCGCTGGAGCCCGACTGGGCGGCGTTCGGCGACCTCAAGATCGGCGTCGTCGGGCCGTACGCCGACGGCCCGCTCGCGGTCGAGCTGCGCGCGTTCTGCCCGGGCTACGGCATGCCCGAGGACCCGGTGACCGGCTCGCTCAACGCCGGCGTCGGTCAGTGGCTCGCGGGCACGCGGCTCCCCAGGTCGTACGTGGCGGGCCAGGGGACGGTCCTCCAGCGGGCCGGCCGGGTGCACGTGAGCCTGGTGGGGACTCCCGGGACGGGTGAGGTCTGGGTGGGGGGCGACACCCGCACGACGGTGGCCGGATCCGTCGACCTCTGAGGTCTAGGCTCGGGGCGTGCAGCAGTACCTCGACCTCCTCCAGCGGGTCCTCGACGAGGGCGTCGAGAAGGACGACCGCACCGGCACCGGCACGCTCTCGGTCTTCGGCCACCAGATGCGCTTCGACCTGACCGCGGGCTTCCCGCTGGTGACGACGAAGAAGGTCCACACCCGCTCGGTGTTCGGCGAGCTGCTGTGGTTCCTGCGCGGCGACACCAACGTGAAGTGGCTCCAGGACCGCGGCATCACGATCTGGGACGAGTGGGCCGACGAGAACGGCGACCTGGGGCCGATCTACGGCTACCAGTGGCGCTCCTGGCCGACCCCCGACGGCCGGCACGTCGACCAGGTCGCCCAGGTCGTCGACCAGATCCGCGCCAACCCCGACTCGCGCCGCCACATCGTCTCGGCCTGGAACGTCGCCGACGTCCCGGACATGGCGCTGGCGCCGTGCCACACGATGTTCCAGTTCTACGTCGCCCCCCAGGAGTCGGGGCCGGGCCGGCTGTCGTGCCAGCTCTACCAGCGCTCGGCCGACGTGTTCCTCGGCGTGCCGTTCAACATCGCCTCCTACGCGCTGCTGACCCACATGGTGGCCCAGGTGACCGGCCTCGAGGTCGGCGACTTCGTGCACACCCTCGGCGACGCCCACCTCTACCTCAACCACCTCGACCAGGCGCGGCTCCAGCTCACCCGCGACCCGCGGCCGCTGCCGACCCTGGTCCTCGACCCCTCGGTCACCGCGCTCGACGCCTTCGACCTCGAGCACATCGCCGTCGAGGGCTACGACCCGCACCCCGGGATCAAGGCACCCATTGCCGTCTAGGGGCGGTCGACGGGTCGTGCTCGTCGCTGCGGTGGCGCGCAACGGCGTCATCGGGGACGGGCCGGACATCCCGTGGCGGCTGCCCGGGGAGCAGGCGCTCTTCAAGGCGCTCACGATGGGCCACACGCTGCTGATGGGCCGGACGACGTACGAGTCCATCGGCCGGCCGCTCCCGGGCCGGACCACGATCGTGCTCACCCGCTCGCCGTCCTGGTCGCCCGGCCCGGCGGGGGAGGGCGTGCTGGTCGCGCACTCGATCGAGGAGGCGCTCGACCTCGCCGACACGGTGCCCGGCGAGCCGGCGCCCCAGGTGATGGTCGCCGGCGGGGGAGAGGTGTACGCCGCCGCGCTGCCGCACGCCGACGAGCAGGTGCTCTCGCTGGTCGACCTGGCGCCCGAGGGCGACGCGCACTACCCGGCGTACGACCCCGGCCGGTGGCTGGAGACCTGCCGGGAGGCCCACGAGGGCTACGAGCGCGTGTTCCTGGTGCGTGCCTCCGACCGGCTGTAGGTCCCGCTTGGGCCGCCCTGACAGGCTGGCGCCATGGAGCTGCGCGCCTTCACCGAACCCCAGCAGGGAGCCACCTACGACGACCTGGTGGCCGTCGCGAAGGAGGCGGAGTCGCTCGGCTACGGGGCGTTCTTCCGGTCCGACCACTACCTCGGGATGGGCAGCGAGGGGCTGCCCGGCCCGAGCGACGCCTGGGTGACGCTGGCCGGCATCGCCCGCGAGACCAGCACGATCCGGCTCGGGACGATGATGACCAGCGCGACCTTCCGGCTGCCCGGCCCGCTCGCGATCAGCGTCGCGAACGTCGACCAGATGAGCGGCGGCCGCGTCGAGCTCGGCATCGGGGCCGGCTGGTTCACCGAGGAGCACCGCGCCTACGGCATCCCGTTCCCCGGCACGAAGGAGCGGTTCGACCGCTTCGAGGAGCAGCTGGAGATCGTCACGGGGCTGTGGGCGACGCCCGAGGGCGAGCGGTACTCCTTCGAGGGCACGCACTACCGGCTGAGCGACAGTCCGGCCCTGCCCAAGCCCACCCAGGCGAGGCCGCCGGTGCTGGTCGGCGGGCACGGCAAGCGGCGGACGCCCGCGCTCGCGGCGCGGTTCGCCGACGAGTTCAACGTCCCGTTCGCCGGGGTGGACGACACCCGGGCGCAGTTCGCGAGGGTCCGCGAGGCGTGCGAGCGGGTCGAGCGGGACCCGGCGACGATGACCTGGTCGAACGCGCTGGTCGTCTGCGTCGGTGCCGACGAGGCGGAGGTCGAGCGCCGGGCGAAGGCGATCGGGCGGGACAAGGCCGAGCTGCGCGAGAACGGCGTGGCCGGGACGCCGGACGAGGCGGTCGAGACGATCCGCCGGTTCGGCGAGGTCGGCGCCGAGCGGATCTACCTCCAGTTCCTCGACCTGCACGACCTCGACCACCTCCGGCTGGTCGCCGCCGAGGTCATGCCGAACGTGTGATCGGGCCGTCGAGCGATAGCCTGTCGCCCATGACGTCCGTGCCCGCCGCTCCCTTCGGCCACGTCCTGACGGCCATGGCCACCGCGTTCCACGACGACGGCTCGGTCGACCTCGAGGGCACCGCCCGGATCGCCACCCACCTGGTCGACCACGGCCACGACGGCGTGGTCGTCTCGGGCACGACCGGCGAGTCGCCCACGACGACGACCGAGGAGGACGGCGCGATCCTGGCCGCGGTCAAGGACGCCGTCGGCGACCGGGCGACGATCGTCGCCGGCGTCGGCACCAACTCCACCGCGCACTCCGTCGAGCTCGCCGAGCAGGCGGCCAAGATCGGTGTCGACGGGCTGCTGCTCGTCACGCCCTACTACAGCAAGCCCGGCCAGGCCGGCGTCCTCCACCACTTCCGCACCGTCGCCGAGGCGACCGACGTGCCGGTGATGCTCTACGACGTCCCCGGCCGCACCGCCACCCAGATCTCGCTCGAGACCTACGAGCAGGCGATCCGCCTGGAGTCCGTCGTCGCCGTCAAGGACGCGGTCGGCGACTACAAGCGCGGCGTCCGGCTGGTCGAGCTGGGCTACGCCGTCTACTCCGGTGACGACGCCAGCAACCTCGGCTGGCTGGCCCACGGCGCCGTCGGCTTCGTCTCCGTGGTCGGCCACGCCGCCGGCGACCAGACCCGGGCGATGGCCGAGGCGTTCTGGGCCGGCGACCACGCCCGGGCACTCGAGATCTTCACCGGCCTCCTGCCGGCGATCGACGCCGTGATGGGCGTCCCCAACTACGGCGCGACCACCGCGAAGGCAGCCCTCCAGCTGCTCGGGGTGCTCGACAACCGCAACGTGCGCGGCCCCCTGGTCCCGCTCGACGACGACGAGGTGGCCGCGCTCCGAGCTGGTCTCGCAGCCTCCGGCCTCCTGTAAAGGACATCGATGAGTCACCCCCATCCCGAGCTCTCCGCACCGGTCGAACTGCCGAAGGGGGGTCTCCGGGTCATCCCGCTGGGTGGGTTGGGCGAGGTCGGCCGCAACATGACGGCCTTCGAGCACGAGGGCCGGCTGCTCATCGTGGACTGCGGCGTGCTGTTCCCCGAGGACCACCACCCCGGCGTCGACCTGATCCTCCCGGACTGGTCCTCGATCCGCGACCGCCTCGACACCGTCGAGGCGCTGGTGCTGACCCACGGTCACGAGGACCACATCGGCGCGACGCCGTACCTCCTCCGGGAGCGCGGCGACATCCCGCTGGTCGGCTCGAAGCTGACCCTGGCGCTGCTCGGCAGCAAGCTGCGCGAGCACCGGCTCCGCGAGACCGTCCACCACGAGGTCAAGGAGGGCGACCGGATCAGCTTCGGCCCCTTCGACCTGGAGTTCGTCGCGGTCAACCACTCGATCCCCGACGCCCTCGCCGTCGCGATCCGCACCAGCGCCGGCATGGTCCTGCACACCGGCGACTTCAAGATGGACCAGCTGCCCCTCGACGGCCGGATCACCGACCTGCGTGCGTTCGCCCGGCTGGGGGAGGAGGGCGTCGACCTCTTCCTCACCGACTCCACCAACGCGGAGACGCCCGGCTTCACCCCGGCGGAGAAGTCGATCACGCCGGTCATCGACCAGGTCTTCCGCGACTCCGAGCGGCGGATCATCGTGGCCTGCTTCGCGTCGCACGTGCACCGCGTGCAGCAGGTGCTGGACGCGGCGTACGCCCACGAGCGGCAGGCGGCGTACGTCGGCCGCTCGATGGTCCGCAACATGGGCATCGCCCGCGACCTCGGCTACCTCCGGGTCCCGCCCGGCGTCCTCGTCGACGCCAAGGACCTCGCGGACCTCCCGGTCGACCGCCAGGTGCTGATCTCCACCGGGTCCCAGGGCGAGCCGATGAGCGCGCTGAGCCGGATCGCGCAGCGCAACCACAACTTCGTGCACATCGAGGCCGGCGACACGGTGCTGCTGGCCAGCAGCCTGATCCCGGGCAACGAGAACGCGGTCTACCGGGTCATCAACGGCCTGGCCCGCTGGGGCGCCCACGTCGTGCACAAGGGCAACGCGCTCGTACACGTCTCCGGCCACGCCAGCGCCGGTGAGCTGCTCTACTGCTACAACGTCGTGCAGCCGCGCAACGTGCTGCCCGTGCACGGCGAGATCCGGCACATGCTCGCCAACGCCGAGCTGGCCCGGGCCACCGGCGTCGAGAACGTGGTCATCGCCGAGGACGGCGTCGTCGTCGACCTGGTCGACGGGGTCGCCGCGATCTCCGGCAAGGTCGACTGCGGCTACGTCTTCGTCGACGGCTCGTCGGTCGGCGACATCACCGAGTCCGACCTCAAGGACCGCCGGATCCTCGGCGAGGAGGGGTTCATCTCGGTGATCGTGGTCGTCGACTCGGTCAGCGGCAAGGTCTCGGCCGGCCCGGAGATCCACGCGCGGGGGTTCGCCGAGGACGACGAGACCTTCGACGCGATCAAGCAGCCGATCTGCGACGCGATCAACGCCGCCATCGCCGAGGGCAACACCGACAGCTACCAGCTCCAGCAGACCGTCCGCCGGGTCGTCGGCCGCTGGGTCAGCAACACCCACCGCCGCCGGCCGATGATCATCCCGGTGGTCATCGAGGCCTGACCCGGCGGCCGCCCCACCACACCGACCGATCTCTCGGGAGTCCCTGTGCTGCGTCCTGTCCTCGTGCTCACCCTCACCCTGCCCGCAGCGGTGCTGACCGCTACCGGCTCCACGGCCCACGCGGCGACCCCGACCTGCTACGGCCACGTCGCGACCGTCGTCGGCACACCGGGCGACGACCACCTGCGCGGCACCGCCGGACCGGACGTCATCGCCGCTCTCGCCGGCGACGACCAGGTCGAGGCGCTCGCGGGTGACGACCTGGTGTGCGGCGGACCCGGTGGCGACCTGCTCGTGGGCGGCCCGGGGGACGACGCCCTGCACGGCGGGAAGGACGGCCGTGTCGAGCGCCCGAGCCGCACCCTCGTCACCGGCGACGTGGTCGTGGGCGGTCCCGGGGACGACCTGCTCGACCCGCACGTCGACCTCCGGCACGAGCGGGACGTGATCACGCGTCTCGACACCGTCAGCTTCGCCGACAGCGCCCGGCCGGTGACGGTCGACCTCCGGTCCGGGACCGCGACCGGCGAGGGCGAGGACCGCGTACGCCGGTCGCGGTACCTCGAGGTCGACGGGTCCCGCGGGGACGACGTGCTCCTCGGCTCGAGGCTGCGCGAGCTACTCGACGGTGGTCGGGGCGACGACCGCATGGACGGGCGCGGCGGTCGCGACCTCGTCGTCGACGACCGCGGCGACGACTCGCTCGCGGGAGGTGACGGACGGGACTTCCTGATCAGCACGAGCGGCGCCGACACCGTGGCCGGCGGCGACGGGCCGGACTGGGTGATCGCGGGGAGCGGTCGCCCGACGACCATCGACGGCGGCGCGGGCTTCGACTTCATCAGCCGCCAGGTCCGAGCTGGGACCCCGGGACCGATCGACGGTGGCCCGGGCGGCAACCAGATCGAGCTCGACCCCCAGCTGTGGTTCGGGGGTCCGCGACTCGCCGCCGTGGTCGACAGCGGCTCGCAGAGCGCCACGTTCACCTCGGGGGAGCGGACCAAGACCGTCACCTGGTCGAACGTCGACGCCTTCATCCTCTGGGGCGACGCCGACTGGACGTTCCACGGCACCGACGCGGACGACTTCTTCCAGGTGCTCGACGGCCCGGTCGACGCCGAGACCGGCGGCGGCGACGACTACCTGCTCGGCGGCGACGAGGACGACGTGCTCGACGGGGGCGAGGGCACCGACGAGGCGTGGGGCGGCGGTGGCACCAACACCTGCCCGAACGACGAGGACGGCTCCTGCGACGGCTACCCCTGGGACGCCCGCACGGCCCCGGGGACCCGGGCGCGGATCGTCACCTCGGAGCCCGGGCAGCCGGCGGCCGGCGTACCGAGCCGGGCCGACCTGCTCCGGTGGTTCACCGCGCGCTGACCCCTGCCGGCGCGGCCCGAGGTGCTGTGACGCCGTGTCACTGCGCCTTCCCACGGTGGTGCGGGCCCCTGGGAACAGCACGTGACAGGGCGTGACAGCGGGGCAGTGGCCCAAGACACGCACCCCTGTGATGCGTGTGACGGGAGTGACGCCTGCGTAGGGTGGTGGCATGGCGACCCGTACGTCTTCCCCGCCGGGGTCGCGGAGCAAGAGCACGTCCACGTCGAGGACCGCGACGACGTCGCGGAGCACCGGTCGCAGCGGCTCGAGCACCCGATCCCGGAGTACCAGCCCCAAGCGCAAGCCTGCCCCCAAGAAGGGTCGCAAGCCCGCGTCCAGGCGGCCCGCACCGCGTGCGGTCCGCAGCGGGCCCGGACCGGTCGCGCGCTTCTTCGCGATGGTCTTCCGCGGCGTCGCCGCGGTCTGGCTGAGCATCGCCCACGGGGTCGGCGCGGTCGCCCGCAGCATCGGGCACACCGCGCGTGAGCTGGAGCCCGAGCACCGCCGCGACGGGATCGGGCTGGCCCTCTTCGGCGCCGCGGTCGTCGTCGCTGCCGCGGTCTGGTGGCAGCTCGGTGGCTCGGTCATGGACGCGACCCGCACGGTCGTCGAGGGCTCGGTCGGCAAGGTCGGCTTCCTCGTCCCGCTGGCGCTCCTCTTCGTCGGGTGGCGCACGATGCGCGACCCCGTCCACCACGGCCCGGTCGGTCGCCAGGTCGTCGGCTGGACGATGCTGGCCTTCGGCCTGCTCGGGATCGTCCAGATCGCCTCCGGCAACCCGCAGCCCGAGCTCGGCGACACCTCCGACCTGCGCACCGCGGGCGGCGCGATCGGATACGTCGTCGCCAGCCTGCTGCTCGACCTGCTGCGCTCGGAGTACGTCGTGGTGCCGCTGCTCGCGCTGCTCGCGTTCTTCGGCGTCCTGATCATCACCGCGACGCCGCTCTACCAGGTGCCGGTGAAGCTCGGCCACACCCGCGACCGGCTGCTCGGCCGGGCGCCCCGCGACGCGGAGGACCCCGACGCCACCCAGTCGATGCCGGCGACCCGCTCGCGCCGGCGGCCGAAGGTGGACGACGAGATCGACCCCGACATGGGGAACCCGGCGTACGACAGCCCGGTGCTCGCCGAGCGCGAGCTGCGCCGCCGCAAGAAGCGCCTGGAGACCACCGACGAGGGGCTCGACATCTTCGCGCCCGACCCGGTCGAGCCCCCGCCGAGCCCGGACCTGGTGGAGACCAAGGCCGAGCTGGAGCCCCCGCCGCACACGCCGCTTCCGGCGCGCGTCGAGCAGCTGGCGCTGTCCGGCGACGTCGCCTACGCGCTGCCCGCCAACGACGTGCTGAAGCCGGGCTCGCCGCACAAGCCGCGCTCCAAGGCCAGCGACGCCGTCGTCGAACGGCTGACGCAGGTCATGGAGGAGTTCGGGATCGACGCACAGGTCACCGGCTACACCCGGGGCCCGACCGTGACCCGCTACGAGGTCGAGCTCGGGCCCGCGGTCAAGGTCGAGAAGGTCACCGCGCTCTCGAAGAACATCGCGTACGCCGTCGCGTCGGCCGACGTGCGGATCCTCAGCCCGATCCCCGGCAAGTCCGCGATCGGCATCGAGATCCCCAACTCCGACAAGGAGATCGTCTCCCTCGGCGACGTGCTCCGCTCGGCCACCGCCCGGGCCGACCACCACCCGATGGTGGCCGGGCTCGGCAAGGACGTCGAGGGCGGCTTCGTCGTCGCGAACCTCGCGAAGATGCCGCACCTGCTGGTCGCCGGTGCGACCGGCTCCGGCAAGTCGTCCTTCATCAACTCGATGATCACCTCGATCCTGATGCGGTCCACGCCCGACGAGGTGCGGATGATCATGGTCGACCCGAAGCGGGTCGAGCTGAACGCCTACGAGGGCGTGCCGCACCTGATCACCCCGATCATCACCAACCCGAAGAAGGCCGCGGAGGCGCTCGCCTGGGTCGTGCGGGAGATGGACCTGCGCTACGACGACCTGGCCAACTTCGGGTACCGCCACATCGACGACTTCAACAAGGCCGTCCGGGCCGGCAAGGTCGAGCTGCCCGCGGGGAGCGAGCGCGAGCTGGCGCCGTACCCCTACCTGCTGGTGATCGTCGACGAGCTCGCCGACCTGATGATGGTCGCCCCGCGCGACGTCGAGGACGCGATCGTCCGGATCACCCAGCTCGCCCGGGCCGCCGGCATCCACCTGGTGCTCGCGACCCAGCGGCCCTCGGTCGACGTCGTGACCGGGCTGATCAAGGCGAACGTGCCGTCACGGCTCGCCTTCGCCACCTCCAGCCTCGCCGACAGCCGGGTCATCCTCGACCAGCCCGGCGCGGAGAAGCTGGTCGGCCAGGGCGACGGGCTGTTCCTGCCGATGGGCGCCTCCAAGGCGGTCCGTGTGCAGGGCTCCTGGGTCACCGAGGCCGAGATCCACCAGGTGGTCAACCACTGCAAGACCCAGCTGGAGCCGTCGTACCGCGAGGACGTCACCGCGCCGGCGCAGGCCAAGCGGGACCTGGACGACGACATCGGTGACGACATGGATCTCGTGGTCCAGGCGATCGAGCTCGTGGTGTCGACGCAGTTCGGCTCCACCTCGATGCTGCAGCGCAAGCTCCGGGTCGGCTTCGCCAAGGCCGGCCGGTTGATGGACATCCTCGAGAGTCGCGGCGTCGTGGGGCCCAGCGAGGGCTCCAAGGCACGCGACGTGCTGGTCAAGCCCGACGAGATCGATGCCGTGATCGCGACCCTCCAGGGGGAGATGTGAACCTCAGCGCAGATCTGCAGGAGAGGACCGGCGTGACGCCGGTCGAGGTCCGGACCGACGCCCGCGTCGCGGCCGCGGTGGGTGGGGTCGCGTCGATCGTCGCGATCGCCTACCTCGCCCGTGCCGGGGCCGGGGGAGGATGGCTCGACTGGGCGCTGGTGCTGGTCACCGGCGCGATCGCGGTCGCCCACCTCCAGTCACTGGTCGACGCGCGGGTGCCCCTGCTCGTCGCCGACGAGCACGGCGTCCGGCTGCGCAAGGGGCGCACCTGGCACGGGCTCCCGTGGGACGAGATCGAGCACGTCGAGCACCGCCCCCGCCGCGGGCTGTTCCACGACGGACGGCTGGTGCTGGTGCCGCGGGAGGAGGGGACCGCCCTGCTGGCGGTGCCGCTCTCGCTGTCCACGCGGGTGCTGGGAGCCGACGGTGACCTCACCGCGGCGCTCGAGACGCTGGCCGGGGACCCCGGGCTCGTGGTCGAGGAGCAGCCGGAGCCCGAGCACGGGGAGCCCGACGACCTGGTCCTTCCCGACGAGCACCCGGACGACCTGGCCGAGGACCTGGACGAGCGGCTGGACGAGGACGCCGACGAGTGGTCGGAGCACGACCTGGACGAGCACGACGCGCCGGAGGCCGCCGGCCGGCGCCGGGTCCGTGACCCGCGCCCGGCGATCGCCCGCGGCATCGGCTACCTGGCCGAGCGACTGCAGCTGCGCCGCGCCGAGGACGACCTCGACGCCCTCGACCACGCCGACGACGCGGACGACGACGCCGACCTCGACGGGACGCCCGGAGCCGGCGCGCCGCGACGGACCCCGCACGACGCCGAGCCGACGGTCGGCCTGCCGCCGATGGCCGCCAGCGCGACGCCGCTGCCGCTGCGCGACGCCGTGGGCGGGGTGCGGTCCGAGGTGCGCTTCGAGGGCGCCGCCGCGCTCAAGGCCGACCCGGCGGACGACGACACCGACCACCCGTCCGACCGGTTCCCGGAGGCGCGCGAGCTGCGCCGTCCCGGCAGCGTCGACCTGGTGGAGGACACCGTCGTCTGGAGCGACCGGGTGAGCCCGATCGCCAAGCCGGGCCCGGCGGTCGAGCCGCTGGTCATCGACGACCTGGCGCCCGCGCCGGCCCTCGACCCGGTCATCGGACCGGAGCTCGCCGCGGCGCGCACCCGGCTCGGGCTGAGCGTCGACGAGCTCGCCGACCGCACCCGGATCCGGCCGCACGTGATCGAGTCGATCGAGGTCGACGACTTCGCGCCCTGCGGCGGTGACTTCTACGCCCGTGGCCACCTGCGCACCCTGGCGCGGGTGCTCGGCGTCGACGTGGCACCCCTGCTGGCGTCGTACGACGAGCGGTACGCCGACGCGCCGATCGACGCCCGCCGGGTGTTCGAGGCGGAGCTCGCCACCAGCGAGGGCGGCCCCATCCGGAGCACCCGGGGCGGGCCGAACTGGTCGGTGCTGGTCGCGGCCGTGATGGCGATCGTGCTGGCCTGGTCGATCGTCCGGCTGATCACCGACAGCCCGGTCGAGCTGCACTCGCAGCCCGTGCTCAACGGCTCGCCGTCGAGCCCGGGCAAGCTCGGCCCCGCCGTGCCGGTGGTCATCGACGCGTCCTCCGGCGGAGCCCACGTGGTGGTGCGGGACGGCTCCGGGGAGATCGTCTTCAACGGCGACCTGGCCTTCGGCGACAGCCGCACGCTCAAGGCGGCCCCGCCGGTGCGGGTGCAGTCCTCGGACGGTGGCCTCCGGGTGACGGTCGACGGCGAGGAGCGCGGACCGCTGGGTGCCGACGGCCAGCCTGCGCAGAACACCTTCGCCGCCGCCGACTAGCTCGCCGAGCCGGCGCGACGTGCCGGGTCGGGGGAGCGGGCGATTGGGGTCCCGCGCCACGGGTTGCGATACTCGGGGGACCATGACGACTGATGCGCCCGACCTCCTGTCCGTGGCGATGGTGACCCTCGGGTGCGCCCGCAACGAGGTCGACTCCGAGGAGCTGGCCGGCCGGCTCGAGGCCGACGGGTTCCGCCTCGTCGACGACCCGGCGCTCGCCGACACCGTCGTCGTCAACACCTGTGGCTTCGTCGAGTCGGCCAAGAAGGACTCCGTCGACACCCTCCTGGAGGCCGCCGACCTCAAGGCCTCCGGCCGGACCCAGGCGGTCGTGGCGGTCGGGTGCATGGCCGAGCGGTACGGCAAGGAGCTCGCCGACTCGCTGCCCGAGGCCGACGCGGTGCTCGGCTTCGACGACTACCCCGACATCGCCGACCGGCTGCGCGCGATCGTGGCGGGGGAGTCGCACCAGGCGCACACCCCGCAGGACCGGCGGCTGCTGCTCCCGATCACGCCGGTCGAGCGCTCGCTGTCCACCACCCCCGTGCCCGGGCACGCCTCCGGCCCCGCGTCCGTACGACGGCGGCTCGATCCCGGCCCGACGGCGGCCCTCAAGCTCGCCAGCGGCTGCGACCGGCGCTGCTCGTTCTGCGCGATCCCGGCCTTCCGCGGCTCGTTCGTGAGCCGGCGGCCCAGCGACGTGCTCCAGGAGGCGCGCTGGCTGGCCGGCGAGGGCGTCCGCGAGCTGTTCCTCGTGAGCGAGAACTCCACCAGCTACGGCAAGGACCTCGGCGACCTGCGGCTGCTCGAGACGCTGCTGCCCGAGCTCGCCGCCGTCGACGGCGTGGACCGGGTCCGGGTCTCCTACCTGCAGCCCGCCGAGACCCGCCCGGGGCTGATCGAGGCGATCGCGACCACCCCGGGCGTGACGCCGTACTTCGACCTGTCCTTCCAGCACGCGAGCGCCACGGTGCTGCGGCGGATGCGCCGCTTCGGCGACCCCGAGAGCTTCCTCGGCCTGCTCGAGCAGGTCCGGGCGCTGGCGCCGGAGGCCGGCGTGCGCAGCAACGTCATCGTCGGGTTCCCCGGCGAGACCGAGGACGACCTCGAGACGCTCTGCGACTTCCTCGTCGCCGCCCGGATGGACGTGACCGGCGTGTTCGGCTACTCCGACGAGGACGGCACCGAGGCGGCGTCGTACGACGGCAAGCTCGACGAGGACGAGGTGCGCGCGCGTGCCGAGCACGTCGGCGCGCTCGTCGAGGAGCTGACCTCGCAGCGCGCCACCGAGCGGATCGGCGAGACCGTGGAGGTCCTCGTCGAGTCGGTCACCGCGGACGGCGGCGCCGAGGCGGTCGAGGGGAGGGCCGCCCACCAGGGTCCCGAGGTCGACGGCTCGACGTACGTCGTCGAGGGCTCCGGCCTGCAGGTCGGGGACCTCGTTCGGGCGGTTGTCGTCGGGTCCGAGGGCGTGGACCTCTACGCTCAGGTCCTGTGATGACCGAGGCGGCCCAGACCCAGCCGAGCAACTGGAACGTCCCGAACGTCCTCACGACGCTGCGGATCGTCTCCGTGCCGTTCTTCGGCTGGGCGCTCCTCGTGGACGGCGGCGACGACATCACCTGGCGCTGCGTGGCGGCGGTGATCTTCGTGGCCGCGATGGTCACCGACAAGATCGACGGCGACCTGGCCCGCAAGCACAACCTGGTCACCAACTTCGGCAAGATCGCCGACCCGATCGCGGACAAGGCGATCACCGGGATGGCGTTCATCGGGCTCTCGATCGTCGGCGACATCTGGTGGTGGGTGACGATCCTGGTGCTGCTCCGCGAGTGGAGCGTGACCCTGCTCCGGCTCTCGGTGCTGAAGAAGGTGGTCATCGCGGCGGCCGAGATCGGCAAGATCAAGACGACCTTCCAGGCGATCGCGCTCGGGGTCCTCTGCCTGCCGCTGCTCAACCCCGACCTGCCCTCGGGCCTGCAGGTGCCGTGCGAGGTGCTCTTCTACGCGGCGCAGGTCTGCCTGGCCGTGGCGGTCGCCCTCACGCTCTGGTCCGGGTACGAGTTCTACCGCGACGTCTGGAAGCAGCGCGCCGCCCTCCGCTCGTCCTGACGGTCGGGTCGAGACCTCGACCTCCCACCGACGGCGGGACTCCCGGCGGAGGGCGGTTCGTGCCGCAATCGTTACGACCAGTTCACCCCAGGTCTGGATTTCTTCCGGTCCGATGAGGTTGTCTAGCGCCGACAGCCAGCCATCAGTGCCGAAAGGTCTCCCACCGTGCCACCCAGCTCTCGGGCGCGACGGGGCATCCGTGCCCTCGTCGCCACCTCCGGACTCGCCCTCGTCGCGTCGTCCGCCACCTTGATCGGGAGCGCGGCCCACGCGGCCGACCCGGTCGACATCCAGATCATCGGGACCAACGACTTCCACGGGCGCCTGCTGCCCGACCGGGACATCCCCGGTGCCGCCAAGTACGCCGGCGCCGTCGACCAGCTCCGGGCGGAGAACCCGAACACGATCTTCGCCGTGGCCGGCGACCTGATCGGCGCGACGACCTTCGAGTCGTTCATCGACCAGGACAAGCCGACGATCGACATCTTCAACGCGATGGACCTCGACGTGTCCGCGGTCGGCAACCACGAGCTCGACCAGGGGTACGACGACCTGGTGAACCGGGTGATGGCGCCCTACGACGCCACCAGCAACCCGAAGGGCGGCGCGCAGTGGCAGTACATCGCCGCCAACATCGACGAGCCGGGTGACGCCGACGAGATCGCGCCCAGCTGGACCAAGGACGTCGGCGGGGTGACCGTGGGGTTCGTGGGGGCGATCACCGAGCACCTGCCCGAGCTGGTCAGCCCCGGCGGCATCGCCGGGCTGACCGTCACCGACATCGTCGACGCCACCAACGAGGAGGCCGCCGAGCTCCGGGCCGACGGCGCCGACCTCGTCGTGATGCTCGTGCACGAGGGCGCGCCCAGCACCGACTGTGCCACGATGGACGACGACCCGACCTCGGACTTCGGCTCGATCATCTCCGGGGTCAGCGGTGACGTCGACGCGATCATCTCGGGCCACACGCACCTGAACTACAGCTGCTCGTTCCCGGTCGCGGACTGGATCAGCGACCCGGACCACGTGGTCAAGGACCGGCCGGTCGTCTCGGCGGGCCAGTACGGCGCGTACCTCAACAAGCTGGACTTCACCGTCGAGCCGGACACCGGTGCGCTGCTCGCGGTCACCAACGCGAACCTGAACCTCAACACCGGGACCTACCCCAACGACCCCGAGGTCCAGCAGATCGTCGACGCCGCCAAGGCCAACGCCGACGTCCAGGGCGCGAAGCCGCTCGGCGACATCGCCGGGCCGTTCAAGCGGGCCGCGCGGCCCAAGGCGGACAACAGCGGGTCCGAGGAGAACCGGGGCGGCGAGTCCACCCTGGGCAACCTGGTCGCCGAGGCGCAGCGCTGGGCGACCGAGAGCGCGACCACCGGGTCGGCGCAGATCGCCTTCATGAACCCCGGCGGGCTCCGCGCGGACATGGTCGGCAACGGTCCGACCTACCCGACCACGCTGACCTACAAGCAGGCGGCCACGGTCCAGCCGTTCGCCAACACCCTGGTCAACATGGACCTGACCGGCGCGCAGATCGAGACCGTCCTCGAGCAGCAGTGGCAGCCGGCCGGCTCCTCGCGGCCGTTCCTGCGGCTCGGCACGTCGAAGGGCTTCACCTACACCTACGACCCGGCCGCGAAGACGATCACCGGCATGTGGCTCGACGGGACGCCGATCGAGGCGGGCCAGACCTACTCGGTGACGGTCAACTCGTTCCTGGCCACGGGCGGTGACAACTTCACCGAGCTCGCCAACGGCACGAACAAGAAGGACACCGGCAAGACCGACCTGCAGGCCATGGTCGACTACATGGCGGAGTTCGCCGACGACGCGCCGCTGCCCGTGGACAACGCCCAGCACGCCGTCGGCGTGACCTGGCCGGCCGGCGCACCGGCGTCGTACGGCGCGGGCGACACGCTCGCCTTCGACCTGTCGTCGCTGGCGATGACCGGTGCCGGCGACGTGCAGGACGCGGAGGTCACCGTCTCCCTCGGCCAGCACGAGCTCGGCACGTTCCCGGTCGACAACACCGTCACCCCGGGCGCCACCGACGACGAGGCCGGCCGGGCCTCGGTCAGCCTGACCCTCCCGGCCGGGCTGCCGGGCGGTGACCGCGTCCTGCGCGTCACCGGTGACCAGACCGGCACCGTGGTCCGGGTGCCGGTGACCCTCGAGAAGGCCGCGTCCACCACCAGCGCCACCGCCACCCCGAAGAAGGTCGTCGTCGACAAGACGCGGCCGACGGTCCGGGTCACGGTCCGTGCCGCGGGCGAGCCCGCCACCGGCAAGGTCGAGCTCCGCACCGGCGGGAAGACCTGGACCGTCCGGCTCTCCGACGGCCGCGCCACGGCGAAGCTGCCGGCGTTCGGCCGGCCCGGCACGAGGACCGTCCGGGTCCTCTACCTCGGCAACGCCTCCACCGAGGCGTCGCGCACCACCGTGACGATCGAGGTCGTCACGAAGTAGCACCCCCGTCGGGGCCGGCCGAGCGGCCGGCCCCGACGCGGATCACCCCCCACAACTGCATTCTCGGAAGGTTCTCCATGTCCCAGACGTCTCGGGCGTCGCGACGTGCGCTGGCGGTTGCCGCCGGCCTCGCCACGGCGGTCACCGGCCTCACGCTGCTCCCCACCGGGCCCGCCAGCGCGGCCAGCAGCGGCCTCGTCATCAACGAGGCCTACCTCAACGGTGGTTCGTCGAACGCGACCTACACCAACAAGTACGTCGAGCTCTTCAACCCCACCGGCGCCACCATCTCCCTCGCCGGGCTCTCGCTCCAGTACCGCGCGCCCACCAGCACGGGCACCTCCACCACGACGGTCCCCCTGACCGGGTCGGTCCCGGCCGGTGGCTACTTCACGGTCCAGGGCGGCAGCAACGGGACCAACGGCGCCGCCGTCCCGGGCGTCGACCAGACCTCGTCGCTCAACCCCGGCGCGGGCGGCGGCACCATCACCCTGGCCAGCGTGACGACCCCGGTCGACCCGTCGACCTCGACGGCCGTCGTGGACAAGCTCGGCTGGGGCACCAGCAACGCCCCGGAGGGCGCCGCCGCGACCGGCAACAGCGTGACGTTGAGCCTCCAGCGCAGCGCGGCCGGCACCGACACCGACGTCAACAAGCTCGACTTCACCGCCGTGGCGCCGACGCCGGACGCGGTCAACGGTGGCGGCACGACCCCGCCGTCGGACCCCACCCCGGCCACGATCGCCCAGATCCAGGGCACCGGCGCCTCCTCGCCGCTCGCGAGCCAGAAGGTCGTGACCACCGGCGTCGTCACCGCGGCCTACCCGACCGGCGGCTTCAACGGCTTCTACCTGCAGACCGGCGGGACCGGCGGCGACGTCCCGGACGCCACCCCCGGCGCCTCCGACGCCGTCTACGTCTTCGGGTCGATCTCGGCCGCCCAGGTCGCGGTCGGCGACTCGGTCCAGGTGACGGGCACCGTCACGGAGTTCGGTGGCCTGACCGAGATCGGATCACCGACGGTCACCGACCTGGCCACCCCGCTGCCGGCGGTGCAGCCGCTGGCGACCGGCGTGCCGGCGGCGGCCGACCGCGAGGCCCACGAGGGCGAGCTCTTCGCGCCCACCGGCGACTTCACGGTCACCGACACCTACTCCACCAACCAGTACGCCGAGATCGGGCTCGCCGCCGGCGACCACCCGCTCATCCAGCCGACCGACGTCGCGGACGCGCAGGATGACGCCGCCATCGCGGCGGTGGAGGCCGACAACGCCGACCGGGGGGTGGTCCTCGACGACGGCTCGAGCACCAACTTCCTGCCGCGGCCGGACCAGCCCCAGGACGCCCGCAACATCCCGCTGCCGTGGCTGGCTCCCGACAACCCGATCCGGGTCGGCGCGGCGGTGGACTTCACCGGACCCGTGGTGCTCGACTACCGCAACAGCACCTGGAAGCTGCAGCCCACCCACCCGGTCACCGACGAGGGTGCCGACGTGGCGACCTTCGAGAACACCCGGACCGAGAACGCGGCACCCGGGGAGGTCGGCGGCGACATCCGGCTGGCGACGTTCAACGTGCTCAACTACTTCAACACCACCGGTGCCGCCTACGAGGCCACCCACCCGGGCAGCTGCAGCTTCTTCGACGACCGGGCCGGCAACCACGTGACGGTCGACGACTGCGGCGCCACCGGCCCGCGTGGTGCGGCCGAGGACGACGACCTCGAGCGCCAACGGGCGAAGATCGTCGCTGCGATCAACAAGCTCGGGGCGAGCATCGTGTCCCTGGAGGAGATCGAGAACTCGGTCGCGCTCGGCGAGGCCGACCGTGACGACGCGCTCGCCTCGCTGGTGGACGCCCTCAACGCCGACGCCGGCGCCGGGACCTGGGCGTTCGTGCCCTCGCCCCCGAGCGCGGACCTGCCGCCCACCGCGGAGCAGGATGTGATCCGGACCGCGTTCATCTACCGGCCCTCGTCGGTGGTCCCCGTCGGCGCGTCGCAGGTGCTGGTCGGCAGCGCGGCGTTCGCCAACGCCCGCGAGCCGCTGGCTCAGGCGTTCAAGGGGGTCGGGCTGCCCGACTCCGAGGCGTTCGCGGTGGTCGTGAACCACTTCAAGTCCAAGGGCTCCGGCACCCCGGACCCCGACGGGCAGGGCAACGCCAACGCCGACCGGGTCGCGCAGGCCGAGGCGCTGTGGCCCTTCGCCCAGGACTTCGCGGCGTCGCGGGGCACTGACAAGGTGTTCCTCACCGGCGACTTCAACTCCTACACGCAGGAGGACCCGCTCCAGGTCCTGTACTCGCACGGCTACACGAACCTGGAGTCGACGACGAGCCCGGGGGAGTCGACCTACTCCTTCGACGGGCTGTCCGGCTCGCTCGACCACGTGCTCGCCAACCCGGCGGCGCAGGAGATGGTGACCGGCGTCGACGTCTGGCAGATCAACGCGGAGGAGTCGGTGGCCTTCGAGTACAGCCGGGACAACTACAACGCGACCGACTTCTACCAGCCGAACCAGTTCCGCGCCTCCGACCACGACCCGGAGATCGTCGGGCTCGACCTCCCCGAGGTCGACCGGCGGGCGTCGGCGACGGTCACCGCCACGGCCCTGCCGTCGACGACGATCGCGAAGCTGCTCCCGGTCGGCCTCGTGGTCGAGGTGCAGGCGGACGACGGCTCCCGCCCGAGCGGCACCGTCACGGTCAGCTGGGACGGCCGGACCCGCGAGGTGCGCCTGGTCCGTGGCTACGCGGTCACGAGCCTCGGCACCTTCGCGACGCCGGGCACCCACACGGTCACGGTCGACTGGGTGGGCAACGACACGGTCAAGCCCGCCGCCGACACCGTCGACGTGAAGGTCGTCAAGCTGTTCTAGGTGTGATGCCCAGCCAGGTTGTCCAACCGGGTGATGGGTGAGCGCTTACCGATGGCCGAGTGGGGCCGGTGGTGGTTGTACTGGTGGATCCATCCTGGCAGGGCGGCGAGTCGGGCGGTTTCGGAGGTGTAGAAC
>NZ_JBGAHF010000027.1:0-35667 GCF_044226305.1 Nocardioides sp.
GCCGGCGTCCGGGAGAGTTCGTGTGCGTAGTCGCGGGGAGCCTCGCACCCAGGACCGGGTGTGCCCTCTCCGGGCCCGTCTCCTCGACAGGACGATCTAGAGAGTGCACGCTTTCTAGGCCAATCTAGATGGACTACCTAGGGTCAGGACCTTCGCAAGAAGTACTAGCCTGTTACAAGCCCGGTACAAATGGCCGGGGAATCTCGACGTTTGCGCAGGTCAGCATGGGTGAGTCAGTCAGTACTACGACATCTAGTCGAAGCCCGGCCTGACCCGGTCGCCCCGCCGCTCGGCCGCGGCGGGGCGATCGGCATGTCAGGCGTCGGGCAGAGACCACGGACGCGGTCGTCAGCCAGACTCGCGGGCATGACCCACACCCCTGAGAACCGCCCCCGCGTCCGACAGCTCCGCGTGGTCGTCGAGGCCGACGACCACGAGGCGGCGGTGACCTTCTACCGCAACGTCCTCGGGATGGATGAGGTCGCGGCCTTCGCCGAGGGCGGCGACGACCGTGTGGCGATCCTCGACGCCGGCCGGGCGACGCTCGAGATCGCCAGCCCGACCCACAAGGCGCTGATCGACCGGGTCGAGGGAGTCACCGAGGAGAGCCCCCGCATCCGGTTGGCGTTCGAGGTGGACGACTCCGCGCGCACGACGGGCGAGCTCGAGGCGGCCGGTGCCCGGGTGGTCGCCCCACCCGTCCTGACGCCCTGGCGCTCGCTCAACGCACGGCTCGAGGCGCCGGCCGACCTCCAGATCACCGTGTTCCAGGAGACGGTCTCGCCGGAGCAGCGGTCGGGTCTTCCCGGCTTCGACACCGACGAGCGCCGGTAGCCCGGCCGGCACGTCCCCACCGGAGCCCGGCCACCCCCGCAACCTGTCCAGACCGCCGGGTTTGGCCGGCGGCGAGCGTGGGCAGGGTGTGGTCACCCCTCCGGCGCACTCCCCCGTTGTTCCGGAGGGGTTCCACATCTCCGGGTGCTGCTCCGCCCCGCGGCACCACGCGGTCGCTGGTCGCCCGTCGAGGGACCTAAGCCCCTGATCGGACGCCCCTGCGCCTCGGACAATGGCGCTGACCGGTGTGAACGCCCACGCCACGAACGCCACCGCACGGACAGGGGCCCTCGATGCGACGCCGCCTCCCCCGCCGTACGGTGCTCCGGCAGCTGCCGGCGGACGCCGTGTTCAACCGCGGCAAGGACGCTGTCGTTGTCCTGGTCCTGCGGTGCTACCGGTCGTTCTCGATGGTGCTGGTCGGGCTCGGGGCGTGCATCGCCACCTGGGCGCACTCGGTCGACGACCTCGACCAGGCGTTCGTCAGCCCGGAGGCGATCATGAGGGCCCTGGTGACGCCCCTGGCGGCGCTCGCCGTGGGCATCGTGGTGCGCGCCTCGGTCACCCCCCTGGCCTGGGGGGCCGCCATGGCGTTCGTCGCCGTCACCAACCCGGAGATGACACCGCCGCCGAGGCGCGACACCGCCTGGACCAGGCTGAGCGACCAGGCCCGGATGGCCAGCGCGTACCGGCCGCTGCGCTGGACGACGTCCGTGCGCGACGCGGCGGTCGAGAGCCTCGGCCGGACCGGCAGCGTGCTCCAGCTGGCCGACGCGGTGCTGCGCGCGCTCGCGGTCCTCGCCTGGCTCGCGTTCGTGGTCCTGCTCGCCCTGCGCTGAGGGCACGACCGACGGTCGTCACCACAGTCCGTAGACAGGGCCCACGAAGAAGAACGCGACGAAGCCGATGGTGTTGTTGAAGCCGTGGGCCAGGACCGACGCCCACACGGTGTCGTAGCGGTAGCGCACGACGCTGAAGGCGATGCCGTCCAGGGAGACCACCAGCACCCCGATCGCCCCCTGCTCGGTGTGCAGCAGGCCGAACAGGACCGACGTGACCAGCACGGCCACCGGGACGGCGAGCCTGCTCTGCCCGATCACCTCCCGCACCCGGGTCTGCAGGTAGCCGCGGAACGCGAGCTCCTCCACGAAGGCCGCCAGCGTCCAGCTCAGCACCAGGAAGAGAGCGAGGAGGGCGACGTCACCCTCGACGTCGGCGAACCCGCTGAGGTCCTGGCGCCGACCCGACAGGTGGTTGGCCAGCGGCATCAGCAAGGCGAGCTGCACGACGGTCCACGCGGCGGCGAAGGCCAGCATCCGCAGCGTCAGGGGGCCGAAGGGGGCCCGGACCAGGCCGAGGGACGAGAACCCCACGCGCCGAACCGCCAGGGACAGCCCCGCCATCACCACCAGCACGAGGCTCGGGACGAGGAGGTCGGCCACCACCAGCACGCCGGCGACGAGCACCTCGAGGGCGGCGACCACGCGCCACGCCGTACCCGCCCGGGTCGTCCCGGCCCGCGCCGTTCCCGTCAGCGCCGATCCCACCGCCGTCTCCTCGCCAGAGCTTCCACAGCCCGCTGGCACCAGCACATCGCCGGTCCGGCCGTGGGACCAGGGCCCAAGGCCCTCGAGTCGTTGGCAGACGCGTGAGCCGCACCGCACCGCGGGAGCGGCTCGGCGGCTCAGTCCCGCACGGAGGCCAGGACCGTGGCGACCAGCTCGCGGTCGCTGCCGGAGACGTACACCGCGTAGCCGCCGGCTTCGGCGTAGCCCGCCCACGCCGCACCGTCGACCGAGGGATCACCGCGGCGCACGCCCGGCCCGTGCGCCGGGTCGAAGGTGGCGGAGACGTAGAAGGACAGGCCGTCGCCGTCGGTGTCGCAGCCGGCCCCCTCCGGTTCCGCCCACCGCTCGAACACGAACTCGCAGCCGTCGCGGTCCGACCGCACCCAGTCCGCGGGGAGGTCGACCCGGACCCCGTCGTACTCGATGGTCTGCCACCCGTCCGCGGTGGACGGGTCGTCGACGACCCGCGCACCGTCGTGCGCCACGGTGTGCCACAGCACGAGGCCGGCGACGATCAGCACGGATGCAGCGGCGACGAGCACCACGCGCCGACCGACACCGCTCATACGGGGTGGGACGCGGAGCGGCCCCCGGCGGTTCCGCCCGAGGTCGCCGGCTCGAGACACTCCGGCTCGACCCGCAGGGAGACGCCGGGGCAACGACGTACGTGGGATGCGTACTGCTGCTCCTCAGGGTTTGACCAGGCCTGGGGCCGACGTGCGCGTCGCGCCGTGACCCCCGTGCCCGGGGAGGAGGAGCGATGGCTTTCGTCAGCGGCGGTATCAGCATGTACCTCGGCCCACCTGTGCTAGGGGCCCCCGACGACCTGGAGGCCGTCATCGTGGACTTCCTCGACGGGGCGGTCCACCAGCTCGACATCGCGGTCCAGGAGATCGACTCGCGCACCATCGCCACCGCCGTCATCGCCGCCCGCCGGCGGCGGGTCCGCGTCCGGGTCATCCTCGAGGGCGACTACCTGGTCGAGGCCCCCGCGCTCGACGACCCCTGGACCGTCGGCGGCCCGCTCGAGGAGAACCGGATCATCTACAACGCGCTCCAGCGGGCCGGTGTCGACGTCATCACGGACCTGAACCCGGCGATCTTCCACCAGAAGTTCGTGGTGCGGGACCCCGGCCGCACGACCGCGGCCGTGCTGACCGGCTCGACCAACTTCACGCTGACCGACACCGGGAAGAACACGGCGGCCGCGCCCCTCGCCGCGGGGAACAACCTCAACCACGTCGTCGTGCTGCACGGACAACGGGCGTGCACCCAGTACGGCGCCGAGTTCGAACGGCTGCGCAGCGGCACCTTCGGCGTGCTCCACGAGCGACGCGATCCCCGGCCGGCGGAGTTCGAGCTGGGCGGGATGCGCGTCAAGCCGGTCTTCGCGCCGGACCAGGGCCCCGAGATGGAGATCATGAAGCAGATGCTCAAGGCGCGGAGCTCCGTCGACTTCGCGATCTTCACCTTCGCGCAGTCCTCCGGGATCGACGACACGATGCTCCGGATGGCGCCGCCCGCCATCGGTCGGCTCCGGGGCGTGCTCGACCGAGAGCAGGGCTCCCAGGCGTGGGCCGCCACCGACCCGCTCGTGGCTGCCGGCGTCGAGCTCTTCGAGAACGCACCCGGCACCGGGGTCCGCAAGGTCCACCACAAGCTGATGGTGATCGACGGCCAGCTGGTGATCGCCGGGAGCTTCAACTACACCGATCCAGCGAACACGCTCAACGACGAGAACATCGTGGTGCTCGGAGACCTCGAGGCCACCGATCCCGCCGAGCGCCAGGCCCAGGGCGCGCTGGCCGACCACGTCCTCGCCGAGATCGAGCGAATCATCACCGACCTCAGCCGACCGGTGCTGCCGGCGCCGGCGCCACCCCCGCCGTAGTCGGCGAGCCGCTTACTGGACACCTTTCTGGTCAGATGTCTAGATTGAGGCCGTGCCCAGCCGCTACCAGCAGCTCACCCGGGAGCAGCTCGCCGTCCTGGTCCCGGAGCTGCTGCTGACCGGCCACCTCATCGACCGGGCCGGCATGGCGTTCTGCATCGCCGAGCTGGGCCGTGAGTCGATGACGGAGATCGCCATCGAGGAGTGGGCCGGGGCGAGCCCGATCTACACCCGGCGGATGCAGCGGGCCCTCTCGTTCGAGGGCGACGACGTCGTGACGATCTTCAAGGGCCTCCAGCTCGACATCGGCGCGCCGCCGCAGTTCATGGACTTCCGCTACACCCTCGAGGACCGCTACCACGGCGGGTTCCACCTGGACCACTGCGGCGCCCTGCTCGACGTGGAGCCGATGGGCGAGGACTACGTGCGGTCGATGTGCCACGCGATCGAGGACCCGACGTTCGACGCCACCGCGGTCGCCACGAACCCCAAGGCCCGGATGCGGCCGGTCCATCGACCGCCGCGGGTGCCCTCCGACCGGCACCCGCACTGCGCGTGGACCGTGACGATCGACGACGACTCCCCCGCCGTCGAGCCGATCCCGGCCCTCGCCGTCAACGCCCGGACCCGCGCGGCCACCCTCGAGCTCGACCCGATCGACCCCGCCGACGAGGGGTACGGCGACTACGCCGGCGACCTGGTCAGCGACGTCGACTTCGCGGCGTTCTCGCGGTCGGCCCTGGTGCGGCTCGCCGACGAGGTGTGCCTGCAGATGCACCTGCTCGACCTGTCCTTCCTCCTCGCCGTCCGCGACCGCGCCGACTCCCCCACCGCCGGCCGGATCGCCCTCAGCCAGCTGGTCGGGCACGCCGGGATCACCGCCGAGCGCCTGCACCGCGCGCTCGGCCTCGGCGACGGGCCGGAGGACGCGGCGCGGCTGCTCGAGCTGCACCCGCTGGCCAACCCGGCGGCGTACGTCGACCTCGAGCGCGACGGCGCGACCGTCCGCGTGCGTCGCTCCCCCGCCCACGACGACGGGGCGTGGATCAGCCTCTGCGGACCGGGGTCGACCCGAGCACTGCAAGCGGTGGTGCGCGCCGTCGACCCCCACCTCGACGTGGAGGTCGCGGGGACCGAGAGCGACTGGACCGCGACCGTCGTCCGGACCGACGCAGCGGCCCCTGAGGCCGGCGAGGTGGCGATCACCCGGTTCAGCGGGGGCGCCGCGTTCCGGTTCGAGCCGCGCCGGTCGCTGCCGCTCTTCGTGTCCTGACGAGTCAGGCGTTGCCGCGGACGATCACCTCGACCGCGGACTCGAGCTGGGGCCCGAGCTCGTCGTAGCCGAGGATCCCCATGCCGGCCTCGAGCAGGGCGCCGGAGAACGCGAAGGTGAGGGTGCGCAGCAGGGCCGGGTCCGCGTCGCCGCCGAGCGCGGCGTCGAAGAGCTCGAACCAGTGCTGGCCGATCGTCAGCCGCAGCCGCTCCACGTCCGGGTCGTTGCCGAGCAGGCTCTTGGTGGCGGCCGCGGCCAGCGCCGGCGAGCCGCCGATGTGGTCGGCGAGGTGCCGCACGGTCTGCTGCACCCGCTCGACGGCGTCGCCCGACAGCTCGGGCGGCTCGGCGCTCGCCACGTGCCGCCAGAAGAGCGAGGCGAAGACGTGGTCCTTGGACGAGAAGTAGGTGTACGCCGTCGCCGGCGACACCCCGGCACGGGCCGCGACGAGGCGGACGGTCAGGTCGTCGTACGCCGACTCCTCGAGCGAGGCGCTGGCGGCGTCGAAGAGCTTCTCGACGGTCTCGACCTGGCGCGCGTTGAGGCCGCGGCGCGGCAACGTCGACGGCGGGCTCGACGGGAGGCTGGACACGGGCCGGCCCTACGATCTCGCCTGGGCGATCGTCGTCTCGACGATCTGGTTGACGCGCGACCCGCTCGGCCAGCCCGCGTAGTGGCACAGCAGGATCACGATCTCGCGCAGCTGCACCTCGTCGAGCTCGCCGGCGGCGTAGGCCGCCGGGATCTGGATCGTCAGCACGTCGTGCTGGTTCGACCCGGTCAGCAGCCCGATCAACAGCAGCCGGCGGTCGCGGTCGCTGAGCCCGGGGCGGTTCCAGATGTCGGCGAAGAGGTGGTCGGCGGTGTAGCGGAAGAAGTCGCCCTCGCCATCGGTCATCTCGAAGCCGTAGACCTCCTCCATCCGCTCCAGGCCGCGTCGCCGCACCTCCGGCAGGTCGTCGAACTTGCTCATGGCAGTCCCAGCTCCTTCCCCAGTCTCGGCAGCGCGTCGCGCGCGAGAGGTACGTCGACGCCGAGCTCGTCGGCGAGCGCGATCGCGAACGCCAGGTCCTTCTCCCCCAGCGCGCGGACGTGTCCGAGGACACCGAACCAGAAGTCGTCCGGCGGGATCGGCGCCGTGGTGTCGCGGAGCATGATCGCACCCGGGCCACCGGTGAGCGCGTCCGTGTGCCGCACGACCCGGCCGAGCTCGGCCACGTCGAGCCCGGCGGCCTCGGCGAGCCGGGACGCCTCCATCGCGGCCGTGAACGACACGAAGTGCATCAGGTTGCGGGCCAGCTTGAAGCGGGTCCCGGCACCGACCGGACCCGCGTGGACGACCTTGGTGCCCATCGCCTCCAGGGCCGGCCGGGCGAGCTCGAAGGCGTCGTCGGGGCCGCCGACCATGATCGCGAGCGTGCCCTCGGCCGCCCCCATCGGACCGCCGCTCACCGGGGCGTCGAGGACCCGGTGGCCCTGCGCCTCCAGCTCGGCGGGCGTGCCCGGCGCGACCGTCGAGTGCACGACCAGTACCGGCCCGGTCCCGACCTCGGCCGCGACCGCGCGCACCTGGTCGTCGTCGCGCACCATCACGCAGACGACGTCGCAGGTCGCGGCCAGCTCGGCCGCGCTGCCTGCCGCACTCGCCCCGGCAGCCACCAGCTCGGCGACCGGCTCCGGCGCCACGTCGTGCACGGTCAGGTCGACGTCCTCCGCGGCGGCGAGCCGCAGCGCCATCGGCTTCCCGATGTTGCCCAGGCCGACGAAGCCGACGCGCGTCATGCCCGGAACGTCTGTCCGCCGTCGACCGCGATGATCTGGCCGGTCACCCAGGACGACTCGTCGGAGAGCAAGAACAGGCAGGCGCCGACCATGTCCTCCGGCTGGCCCATCCGCTTCAGCGCCAGGCCCTTGACCAGCTCCTTGGCGGCGTCGCCGGCCTGCGTGCGCGTGGCAGCGGTGTCGGTCGGCCCGGGTGCGATGGCGTTGACACGGATCCTCATCCCGCCGAGCTCGTGGGCGAGCTGCTGGGTCAGGCCGTTCACGCCGACCTTCGCGAGGCCGTAGAAGCCGGAGTAGAGGTACGCGGCGGTGCTGGACTGGTTGACGATCGAGCCGCCCCCGCGGGCCTGCATGGACGGGTAGACCGCGCGGGTCATCACCAGGGCGCCGTCCATGTTCACCGACATGAACTTCCGGTAGTAGTCCCAGTCCACGCTGATCAGCAGGTCGAACTGCATGTCGCCGTAGATCGCGGCGTTGTTGACCAGCCCGTCGATGCCGCCGTGCTCCGCCACCACCGCCTCGACCAGCACCGCCGCCGACTCGTGCGACGAGACGTCGGTGCGCACGAACATCGCGCCGATGTCGGCGGCGACCTTCTCGCCCGACTCGACGTTGAGGTCGGCCACGACGACCAATGCGCCCTCGGCCGCGAGTGCCCGCGCGTACGCCTCGCCGATGCCCTGCGCCGCGCCCGTGACGACGACGACCTTGTCCTGGAAACGCATCTCGCTCCTCACGCGGGTTCTGCCACGGTCTTGGTCTCGAGGTACTCCTCGAACCCCGCGACGCCCATCTCCCGGCCGAGGCCGGACTGCTTGTAGCCGCCGAACGGCGCGTCCGGGCTGAACCACACCCCGCCGTTGACCGCGATCGTGCCGGTGCGGATCCGCGCAGCGACCGCCTTGGCCCGCTCCAGCGACCCGGACTCCACCGAGCCCGACAGGCCGTACGCCGAGTCGTTGGCGATCCGCACCGCGTCGTCGTCACCGTCGTGCGGGATGACGACCAGCACCGGGCCGAAGATCTCCTCCTGCGCGAGCCGGCTGGAGTTGTCGAGCCCGGCGACGACGGTCGGCTCGACCCAGTATCCGTCGCGGTCGAGGACGTGGCCGCCGGTGGCGAACGTGCCGCCCTCCTCCTCGGCGAGCCGGAGGTACGACGCCACCCGGTCGCGCTGGGCCTGCGAGATCACCGGTCCGCAGATCGCGCCCGGGTCGGCCGGGTCCTTGACCCCGATCGACTCCATCGTCGCCGCGGCGACCTGCACCGCCTCGTCGTACCGCTCCCGCGGGACCACGAGCCGGGTGGTGATCGCGCAGCCCTGGCCGGCGTGGATGCAGGCGGTGAACGCCGTCGCGCCGGCCGCCGCGGCCAGGTCGGCGTCGTCGAGCACGATCGCGGCGGACTTGCCGCCGAGCTCGAGGAAGACCTTCTTCAGGGTCGGCGCCGCGGCGGCCATGATCGCCCGGCCGGTCGCCGTCGAGCCGGTGAACGACACCATGTCGACGCGCGGGTCGGTGGTCAGCTGCGCCGCCACGTCGTTGGCGCGCGGGGTCACGACGTTGAGGACCCCGGGCGGGATGTCGGTGTGCTCGGCGACCAGCCGGCCCAGCTCGCAGGCCAGCCACGGGGTGTCCGGCGCGGGCTTGAGCACGACCGTGCAGCCGGCCGCGAGCGCCGGACCGACCTTGGCGAGGTTGATCTGGGTCGGCACGTTCCACGGCGTGATCGCGGCGACGACGCCGACCGGCTCCCGACGCACCGTCCGGCGGGACGCGATGCCCATCGGGTGCGCGACGCCCAGGTCGGTCTCGAACTCGTAGTCCTCGAGCAGGTCGGTGACCCACCGCAGGCCGTCGACGGGGACGTCGAAGCCGGCGGCGCCCATCATGAAGCCGGGCATGCCGACCTCGGCGGTGGTGAGCGCCCTGAAGGGCTCGGCGTCCTCGAGCAGCGCGGCGTGCAGCTGGCGCAGGCAGCGCACCCGCAGCTCGGTGTCCGTCGACCAGTCGCTCTCGTCGAAGGCGCGACGCGCCGCGGCGATCGCGGCCTCCACGTCGGTGGCCGTCGAGTCGGGTGCGCGGCCGATCTCCCGCCCCGTCGCCGGGTCCAGGATCGGGAACGTCGTCCCGTCGGCCGCACCGATGAGCTTGCCGTCGACCAGCTGCTGGGCGGGAGGAGGAAGGGTCATCGGGCGGGCTCCTGGGTCGCGAAGTCGCCGCGTTCCACCGGCGGCGGCCAGACCGTCGACGGCATCTCCCGGTAGCGGTAGTGCCCTGGGGTCCCGAGGCCACCCACCGACATCCGCTTCAGCAGCGTGTCCGGCGCCTTGCCGGCCTCGACGATCTGCAGGAACGTGTGGGCCGTCGACGGCATGTCGAACCAGTCGCGCTGCCAGGCGATCTTCACCAGGCCGTCGTCCGCGCCGCCGACCTGGCGCTCCAGCCCGAACCAGGAGCCGCCGATGCCGAGGATCTCGTACTCCTCACCGGCGTCGTCGAGGATGCCCGACTTCTGCTTCCAGAAGCCGACGACCATGCCCTTCTGCTCGTCGATCAGCGTGCACTGGTAGTCGTAGTGCCAGCCGTCCAGGCCGTCCATCTCAATCCCGATCGCGTAGTCGCGGACCTGGTCGCGGCCGACCGCCATGAAGTGCTCGTCCGGGCTGTACATCCAGCCGTAGGTCGCGTCCTCGGCGTACCACTCGGCCATGATCCGCCAGTCGCCGGTGCGCTCGGCCTCCCGGTTGACCTCCAGCCAGGACTCCCAGAACTCCTCGATGTCGGCGCGGGTGAGCGTCATGCTTCCTCCTCGATCGACAACGCCATGGCCGGGCAGTAGCGGACCGCGGCCTCCACCTGGGGCCGCAGCGGGTCGTGCGGGTGCTCCTGGAGCACGGTCACCTGGTCGGTGCCGTCGTCGAACCCGAACACGTCGGGCGCCTCCCCCTGGCACATCTGGTGCCCCTGGCACAGGCCGGCGTCGGCCACCACCCGCCAGCTCATCGGACCCTCCGGCGGTAGCGGACCCGGCAGGGCTGCTCGAGCTGGATGACCATCTTCGAGAGGTCGTCGCGGTAGGTCTCCGCGGGCTGGGCCATCTCGAACTCGTAGTCGCGCAGCACCACCGAGAAGATCGCCTTCATCTGCATCATCGCGAACGCGTTGCCCACGCACCGGTGCTTGCCGGCGCCGAACGGGATCCAGGTCCACCGGTTCTGGAGGTCGTCCTGCCGCGGGTCGACGTACCGCCCCGGGTCGAAGGCCTCCGGGTCCGGGAAGTCCTCGGCCAGCCGGTTCGACACCCGGGGCGACGCGGCAACCACGGTGCCGACCGGGATGGTGTGCCCGGCGAGCTCGATCTCCTCGGCGACCACGCGCATCAGGATGATCAGCGGTGGGTGCAGCCGCAGTGTCTCCTTGAGCACCGACTCCAGCACCGGGATCGACCGCAGCGCCTGGAAGGAGACCTCGGCCCCGTCGGCGTAGAGATCGTCGAGCTCCTGGACCACGGCGGCCATCACGTCGGGGTGGCGCATCAGCTCGATCAGGGCCCAGGAGGAGGTGCCCGAGGTCGTGTGGTGGCCGGCGAACATCATCGAGATGAAGATCCCGGTCACGTAGTCCGCGCTCATGTCCAGGGAGATCAGCACGTCGAGCAGGTCGCGGTCCTCGCGCGCGACGGTGCCGCGGGCCTTCCGGCGGTCGATGATGCCCTGGACCATCGCGACCAGTCCCTCGCGACCCGCGTCGCGGCGCCGGAACGACTCGATGTCGGCGTACGGGTCGACGTAGGCGATCGCGTCCGTGCCGCGCTCGAGGTCGTGGAAGTAGCCGACGAAGCTGTTGTCGAGCTCCTCGCGGAACGGCTTGCCGATCAGGCAGGCCGAGGTCGTGTAGACGGTCAGCTCGCCGAACCAGTCGAGCAGGTCGACCTCGCCCTCCTCGCCCCAGCCGGCGACCATCCGCGTGATCTCGGCCTCGATGGTCGCGGCGTGGCCGCGCATCATGTCGCCGCGCAGCGCCTGGTTCTTCAGCATCTGCTGCCGCTCCTCGGGCGAGGCGTCGAAGACGACGCCCTTGCCGAAGACCGGAGTCATGAACGGGTACGCCGCCGCCTGGTCGAGCATGCTGTCCGGCGCCCGGAAGAACTGCTCCTGCGCGTCGGCACCGAAGACCAGGACCACGTCCTTGTCGGCCAGCCGGAACCGGCCGACGTCGCCGCACTCGGCGTGCACCCGCTCCAGCAGCCCGATCGGGTCGACCCGCATCTCGGCCAAGTGGCCGTAGCCGTCGTCGGGCACCGCGAAGGAGACCTCGGGGATGTCGGCGATCGCCGACCGTGTCGTGGTGGTCATCGGTCCTCCGGGTCCGACAGGGGGGCCTCCGGCGAGACCTCGATCAGGTTGAGGTGCACGCCCCGGGGCGCGCTGACGACGGTGGTGATCGCGTCGGCGACCGCCGTGGGCTTGAGGAAGTGCGGGTGCCGGGCCTGGCCGAAGCGCTCCCACTGGCCGAGGACGAACGCGGCCTCGTCGACGTCCCAGTCCGAGCCCATCTCGCTCCAGGTCGGGCCCGGCCGGACGATGGACGCGCGCACGCCGGTGCCCTCGAGCTCCATCTGCATCGCGTGCGCCAGGCCCTCGAGGCCCCACTTCCCGGCGGCGTACGACGACATGAACGGTCGCGCCCGGACGGCGACGTCCGAGGAGACGAAGACGAGGTCACCGCGGCGGCGCTCCACCATGCCGGGCACGAACGCGCGGACCAGCCGGTGCGCGCCGACGATGTTGAGGTCCAGCTCGCGGGAGAACCGCTCGGTGTCGACCTCGTGGACGGTGCCGGGTGCCACCGCACCTGCGTTGCTGACCACGACCTCGACGTCGCCGAGGTCGGCGGCGACCTTCTCGGCGAACGTCGCCACCGAGGCGTCGTCGGTCAGGTCGAGCGCGTGCACGACCGCCTCGCCGCCCTCGGCGCGCACCTGCGCGGCGACCTCCTCGCAGCGATCGGTCCGACGCGCGCCGAGCGCCACCGGGAACCCGGCGGCAGCGAGCGCGAGCGCCGTGGCGGCACCGATGCCGGACGAGGCGCCGGTCACCACCGCGGGCCGCCGCTCGGGCTGGGCGTACTTGCCGCTCACCCGGCCACCTGCCCGCGCAGCGTGGTCCGGACCGGCACCGAGGCGAACCCGCGCACGTTGATCGAGTGCACCCGCACGGACGCGTCGTGGTCGACCTCGACCGACCCGACGCGGCGCACCAGCTCCGTGAGCGCGATCCGCGCCTCGAGCCGGGCCAGGTTCGCGCCGAGGCAGAAGTGCCGGCCGCCGCCGAAGCTCAGCAGCCGGGCCAGCTCCTCCTTGTCGCGGAAGATGTCGAACCGGTCGGGGTCCTCGAAGACCCGGTCGTCCCGGTTGGCCGACCCGAGGACGAGCAGCGCCTTGGAGCCCGCGGGCGCGACCTTGCCGTGCAGCTCGACGTCGCGGAGCAGGTGCCGCGCGACCATCTGGCTGGAGGTGTCGTAGCGCAGCGTCTCCTCGATCCACGGCGTCACCAGGTCGTCGACGCCCTCGGGGTCGGCGAACACCCGGTCGTACTGCTCGGGGTGCCGCGTCAGGTGGAACAGCGCGTGCCCGAGCAGCTTGGTCGTGGTCTCGTTCCCGGCGACCACCATCAGGAAGAGGAAGGCGATGATCTCCTCCTCGGTGAGCCGGTCGGCGTCGATGCTCGCGGCCAGCAGCGCGCTGGTGAGGTCGTCGGTCGGCCGCTTCTTGCGGCTCTCCACCATCTCGGTGAAGTAGACGACCAGCGTCAGGGCCGCCGCCGACCCCTCGGGGGGCACGTCCCGGACGCCCGGCTCCCGGTGCACCAGCAGGTCGGCGAGGCGCCGTACCTCCGCCCGGTCGGACTCGGGGACGCCCATCATCTCGGAGATCACGTCCATCGGGAGCCGCCCCGCGAAGTCGTGGATCCAGTCGAAGGAGCCCTCCTCGAGGCACCGGGTCAGGTGCAGGTCGGTGAGCCGCTGGATCTGCGGCGCGAGCTCGGCGACCCGGCGCGGGGTGAAGCCCTTCGACACCAGCCGGCGCAGCCGGGTCTGCCGCGGTGGGTCCATCCCGAGGAACGACATCACCCGGTGGGCGTCCGGCCCCCAGGCGCTCTTGTCGATCGAGACCCCCATCGCGTTCGAGTAGGTGCCGACGCTGCGCACGGCGTGCTCGATGTCGGCGTGCCGGGTCAGCACCCAGACGTCGAGGTCGGGGTTGTGGTGCAGCGGGTCCTCGTCACGGCAGCGCCGGTACGTCGGGTAGGGATCCTCCTGGAACCCGTAGTCGTACGGGTCGAAGACGATCGGCGGGCTCGCGGTCGCGGTCACGCCGGGAGCCGATCCACAGACAGGTGACTGGACATGTGTCCAGCATGGGGCACGGGGCGGTCAGCGCGCAAGGGATGGTGCAGCTGGGGCACCCCTCCGGACCATGAGGCAAGCCCGCCGGGGCCGCGACCAGCAGCCAGACGACCAGCGAACCGACTTCTAGCAAGCTCAGCGGTCACGCGCTACTGCCGCCGAACCGGACCCCCACGCGGCAGACCCACGCCGCGCGGGGCACCTGCGGACCTGAGAGGCGGCAGCACCCTGCTACCGCAACGCACCAACGGTCCCCAGTTGCGTTGCCCTTCAAGTCAAGAAGCGCGCCCTAGGATGCCCAGGACGCCGCCGACTTACATCGAGAACGACGGACCAATGACCTCAATCTCCATGAGCCGATCGACGCGCGCCATAGCCTCGGGGTTTGTCGCTTGGGCAAGTTCGATCCAAGTGTCTACGCCCTGGCACACGTCCTCGCAGAAGACGTCGACCTGCAGCTGAAGGATGGAATTGATCTGATTGCAGTGGATCTGCCCGCCGCCCCGCGGGGGCGTCACGAAGCGAAATGCTGTCAGCGCCTTGCGGGCGTGCTGCTCCAGGATGTCGTCTGCACCTTCATGAAGCACAGCACAACGGAGCGCGTAGCAGTCATCTCCATGCAGGAATACGTGCGGCTCCCGGTCGGACCCAATGAGGTGGGTGTACTTAGGCACGAGGTATGCGTCGCACCAGGTGACGTACCGCTGACGCGAACGGTGACTGGGGTTCTCCAACTTCCCGCAGATGTCCGGCAGAGTGAGGGCCAGGCTGAGTGCCGCGTACCAGTTGCCTTGCTGAACTGCCTGTCGAGCGGCTCTGATTAAGTGCTGCATGCGAGTTCCCCCATGTGTTCCGAGGCCCGCATAGTCGCACGGAGCGCGCAGAGATCTTCGGCAATTGTCGACTTCGTGAGCGAGTGCTGCCGATAGCGCTGTGCGCTGGTTGATGCGGTCACCTATGGGGTTGTTACCTAAGCACTAGCCAGGTTGTCGAGGCTGGTGGAGCCGGCGGCAGGCGGCGGCCTCCGGGGAAGGTGCGCCGGTCGCGGGCGATCAGGGCGAGCCAGATCGCGGTGGTCACCAGCCGCTGGGTGCGGCCAGCATCGAGGACCTGGCCGGCGGTGCCGAGCACGACGGGGATGAGGTCGGCGTCGCGGGCCAGCCGGCGCGCGGCGGCCGCGGAGCGGGACTGGTCGTCAGCAGAAGCGACGTTGCCCGGACTGGTTCAGGCCGCTCGGTAGGGCGGGGTGACGTGCCAGGTGACGCGGCCGTCGCCGGTGCGGGGTGGTGGGTGCCAGACCGGTCTTCGGGTGTGGGGGTCGATCTCGAGGCGCCAGGCGGTCTGATGGGCCGTGGTGTGGTGGCGGCGGCAGAGCAACGCCAGGTTGTCGAGGCTGGTGGAGCCGCCGTCGGCCCAGTGGACGACGTGGTGGGCGTCGCAGGCGGCGGGCAGGCGGCGGCAGCCGGGGAAGGTGCAGTGCCGGTCTCGGGCGATCAGGGCGAGCCAGATCGCGGTGGTCACCAGGCGCTGGGTGCGGCCGACGTCGAGCACCTGGCCGGCGGTGCCGAGCACGACCGGGATGATGTCGGCGTCGCAGGCCAGCCGGCGCACGGCGGTCGCGGACAGGGACTGGTCGTCGGGCAGGCGCCCGGCGGCGTGCAGTCCCTGTCGCATCCGGTCGAGGTCCACGTGGACGTTCAGGCGGGGCCGGGCCCCGTGGGTCACGGGGAGGACGTCGGCGGTCTGGGCGCGCCGGCACAGCTCGACGAGGGCGTCCCACAGACGAGCGCCGTGCTCACGGGGGTCGCGGCCGTCGTGGGCACACCCGTCCTCGGGGCAGCGGGTGCCGCGCCGACCGGCGGCCAGGTGGGCGAGCTCCCCGCCGCAGGAGCCGGGCTCGGTGGTGACCGGAGCGGCCAGCGGGAGCAGGGTGGCCTTGACCAGTTCCACGTCCTCGGCGCTGCCGTAGCCCTTGCACCACGCTCCGCCGACCTCGTCGGGAGTGAACCCCAGGAACCGAGCGCGGTGTGCGGCGCGCTCGTGGCGGGGCTCGTCGTCGTCCGCACCGAGCAGCCGCCCGTCGGGGTCGATCTCGTCGACCACGTCGGACCAGGCGCGGTCCAGGTCGGTGGCGTCCAGGTCGTGCGCCCTGTCCAGCAGGGAGCGCGAGGCCATCCGCCGGACCTCCTCCACGCGGGGCAGTTGCGCGACGCGCTGGGCGATCACGCGGGCCTTGTCCATCGACAACCAGCCCTCGACCAGCCCCTGGCGGACGTCGGGCAGGTCGCGCAGCCCGGCCGCCAGCCGCAGCATCCCGCCCCCGGTGCCCTTCCGACCGCCCGCGACGGTCGTCAGGAAGTCCTTGGTCGACGCCCACGCGACCTCGCCTGCCGCGCCGGTGTGCTCCAGGCGGTCGGCGACCTCCAGGCGGACCGCGTCGAGCTGCGCGCGGACCCGTTCGAGCTCCACCATCGCCGCCGGCAGCTCCGCGGGCGGCACGTCGTCCCAGTCGACGGCCAGGAGCGACCCCACGCCCCGACGGGCGGCGTCGATCGCGGCCAGCGTATCCATGCCAGCATCTTAATCGAACACGTGTTCGAATACAAGTCCTGAACCGGCTCACCCGGTCCGCACCTCGCCCGCTCCCGGAGGACGGGTTCAGTCCCTAAGCCCCCGAGCCGCGCCCCAGCCGGGGTTGACCGGCAGCGCGTCGAGCCCGGCCGGCCGGACCAGGCGCCACGCCTCGAGCACGGGCGCGAGCTCGGCAGGCGTGGCTCCGTGCAGCACCACGCTGTCGGCGCCGGCGTCGAGCTGGTCGCGGATCCGCGCGGCACAGGCCTTCGGGGAGCCGGTCGCCGAGGCCGCCAGCCAGGAGGCCGGCAGCACGTCGTCGCGCAGGTGCTCCAGCTCGGCGACGGTGCCGATCGCGTCGAAGGCGCCCGGGTAGCCCTGCACCAGCGGGTCGCTCCGGAACCGCTCGAGGTCGGCGAGGTCCCAGCCGTTGGCCCGCACCAGCACCTCGCCGTAGCCCTGGAGGTAGGTGGCCAGCCGGCCCACCAGCTTGCGCAGCCGCAGCTCCTCGGGCAGCGCGTCGTCGACGGTGGCCAGCACCGACCACACCCGGACCGAGGCCGGGTCGCGCCCGGCCTCCTCGGCCGCCCGGCGTACCCGGCCCACGGAGCGGGCGACGGTCTCGTCGGTCATGAAGGTGTGCAGGACGACCCCGTCGGCGACCCGGCCGGCGAGGTCGAGGCTGCGGTCGCCGATCGCCATCATCAGCACCGGGATGTCCTCGTCGAAGGAGCTGTCCTGCGAGAGGTAGGGGTAGGAGCCGGCCGGCCCCTCGTGGCCGGCCACCGCGGTGCCGTGCCACAGGCTGCGGTAGATCCCGATCGCGTCGGCCATCTGGGCACCGGTCACGCGGGGCAGGCCCATCAGGTCGAAGAGCAGGTCGAAGCCGCGGCCGAGGCCGAGCGCGTACCGGCCGCCGGAGAGCCGGTGCAGGGTCGTGGCCATCGTCGCGGTCACGAGCGGGTGCCGGGTGTTGTGGTTGGTGGCGGCGGTCCCGATCCCGAGCCGCTCGGTGGTCGCCGCCACCGCGCCGGCGAGCACGCCGGCGTCCTTCACGTTGAACCGCTCGGAGAGGAACATGGCGCCGATCCCGAGCTCCTCGGCCAGCCCGGCCTCGGCCACGACTGCGCGGGGGTCGTCGGCGGGGCCGGCCAGGCCGTAGCAGCCGATCTCGGGCATCAGGTCACTGGACACGTGTCCAACCTAGGGGCGGCCGGGCCACGGCGGCAACGGGACGTACGGTCGGGACCAACGGCACTGAACGCCACGGCTCGTCCTCACTAGCGTCGGCCGGGTGAGTCGAGCGTTCCACGTGATGGCCAAGCCGACCGGTGCCGTGTGCAACCTCGACTGCACCTACTGCTTCTACCTGACCAAGGACCAGCTGTTCCCCGGCTCGGACTTCCGGATGTCCGACGAGGTCCTCGAGCGGTACGTCACCGACCTGCTCGCGGCGCACCGCGACCAGCCCGAGGTGGTGGTCGCGTTCCAGGGCGGCGAGCCGACCATGATGGGGCTGGACTTCTTCCGGCGGGTGGTCGAGCTCGAGCAGCGGCTCGTCCCGGCCGGGCAGGCCGTCCTCAACACCGTGCAGACCAACGCGACGCTGGTCGACGACACCTGGGCGCAGTTCCTCGCCGAGCACCACTTCCTGGTCGGGGTGTCGGTCGACGGGCCGCGGGAGCTCCACGACGCCTACCGGGTGGACAAGGGCGGCAAGCCGACCTTCGACCGCGTGCTGGCCGGCCTCGCCGCCCTGCAGCGGCACGACGTGGAGTGGAACGCGCTCGTCACGGTCAACCGGGCCAACCAGGCGCACGGCGCGGAGGTGTACCGCTTCCTGCGCGACGACCTCCACGCCGGCTTCGTCCAGCTGATCCCGATCGTCGACCGCGTCGACGGCGAGGTCGCGCCGCACTCGGTCGAGCCGGCGGCGTACGGCGACTTCCTGTGCGCGGTCTTCGACGAGTGGGTCCGCCACGACGTCGGCACGGTCTTCGTGCAGGGCTTCGACACCGCGCTCGCGCACTGGCTCGGCCTCGAGGGGATGGGCGTGTGCGTGCACGAACGCACCTGCGGGGCGTCGGTCGCCCTGGAGCACACCGGGGACGTCTACTCGTGCGACCACTTCGTCGACGCCGAGCACCGGCTCGGGTCACTGGCCGAGGGCCGGACCCTGCTGGAGCTGGTCGGGAGCCCGCAGCAGGAGGCCTTCGGCGCGGCCAAGCTCGAGACGTTGCCCGGGCAGTGCCGCTCCTGCCGGGTGCGCTTCGCGTGCAACGGCGGCTGCCCCAAGGACCGCTTCGCCACGACGGCGGACGGCGAGCCCGGCCTCAACCACCTCTGCGCCGGCTACCGGCGCTTCTTCGAGCACGTCGACCTCCCGATGCGGTTCATGGCCGACCGGGTCCGCTCCGGCGGCGAGGCCGACGAGGTGATGACCCTGATGGCACGACGCGACCGGACGGCCGCGACCCACCGAGTGGAACCCCGAGCACGACAGAGAGTAGGAGAGAACCATGGCTGACAACCTGATCCTGGTGGTCGCGGCGTACCAGGACCTCGAGGCGGCGCAGCGCGAGTTCGACACGCTCGCCGCGCAGGTGGCGGACCGGCAGGTCGCCTCGCGCGGTCTGATCCTGGTGTCGAAGGACGCCGAGGGGGCCACCACCGTGCACGACACCGGGGACCACCTCGGCCGTCGCGGCGCCGGGTGGGGCGGCGGTGTCGGCGTGCTCGTCGGCCTGTTCGCTCCCCCGCTCCTCGCGTCCGTGGCCGTCGGCGCGACCGCCGGGGCGGTCGTCGGGAAGTTCACCGGGCACAAGGTCCGGGGCGCCATCGAGGAGAAGATCGGCGACGCGATGCCGGCCGGCACGGCGTTCGTGATCGGGCTGTTCCCGCCCGACGAGCGGCTCGCGGTCGAGCAGCAGCTGACCGGCTCGCCCGCGAAGTCCGTCGTCGAGATGGACGAGGCCGGGCTGCGGGACCTCCAGGACGCGCTGGGCGAGGCGATGGGCAAGTTCAGCCCCGACCGCACCGTGCTGCCCGTCCCGGACAAGAAGTTCGGGGGGACCGCCGGCCGCACCCTGCGCGAGTCGGTCCCCGACTGGTCGTTCGTCCCGGGCATCCAGGCACCCGAGGGTGCCCCCAACGTGCTGGTGGTCCTGATCGACGACGCCGGGTTCGGCTCGATCGACTCCTTCGGCGGACCGGTGACGACGCCGACGTTCACGCGGGTCCAGGACATGGGCCTGACCTACAACCGGTTCCACGTCACCGCGGTCTGCTCCCCCACCCGCGCCGCCCTGCTCACCGGTCGCAACCAGCACCACGTCGGCTTCGGCTCGATCACCGAGTTCCCCGGCCCGTTCCCCGGCTACTCCGCCCGCAAGCCGCGCAGCTGCGCCGCGTTCCCGCGGATCCTCAAGGAGAACGGCTGGGTCACCGGCGGCTTCGGCAAGTGGCACATGACGCCCGACAACGTGCAGGGCGCCGCCGGCCCGTTCGACCTCTGGCCGAAGGCCTGGGGCTTCGACCACTGGTGGGGCTTCCTCTCCGGTGCCGCCGGGCAGTACGACCCGGTCGTCACGATGGACGACTGGACCGTCGGCGTCCCCGAGGGCAAGGACGGCGAGCAGTACTACTTCCCCGACGACCTGACCGACAAGGCCGTCGAGTGGCTGCACGCCGTCCGCGCGCAGGACCGCACCAAGCCGTGGATGATGTACTACTCGACCGGCTGCGCGCACGCCCCGCACCACGTCGCCACGGCCTGGGCGGACAAGTACAAGGGGCAGTTCGACGAGGGCTGGGACGTGCTGCGCGAGCGGACGCTCGCCCGCCAGAAGGAGCTCGGCATCGTCCCGCCGAACACCGAGCTGACCGAGCGACCCGACCTGTTCCCCGCCTGGGACACGCTCAGCGACAACGAGAAGCTGCTCTACGTGCGCCAGATGGAGGTGTACGCGGGCTACCAGGAGAACGCCGACTGGAACGTCGGACGGCTGCTCGACGCCATCGAGGAGCAGGGCGACCTCGACAACACCCTGGTCTTCTACATCTGGGGCGACAACGGCGCGAGCATGGAGGGCACGGTCACCGGCTCCTTCAACGAGATGACCTTCCTCAACGGCGTCGTCCTCGACGCCGACCAGCAGCTCGCGCTCATCGAGCAGTACGGCGGCATCGAGGCGATCGGCAACGACCACACGGCGCCGCACGTGGCGGCCGCCTGGGCGCACGCCATGAACACCCCGTTCCAGTGGGGCAAGCAGATGGCCAGCCACCTCGGCGGCACCCGCGACCCGATGGCGGTGGCCTGGCCGGCGCGGATCTCGCCGGACAAGGCGGTGCGCTCGCAGTTCACCCACTGCATCGACGTCGGCCCGACCATCCTGGAGGCCTGCGGGCTCCCGGAGCCGACCGCCGTGGACGGGATCGACCAGGACCCGATGGACGGGACCAGCTTCCTCTTCTCGTTCGACGACGGCGCGGCTCCCGAGGCGCACACCTCGCAGTACTTCGAGATGTTCGGCGGCCGGGCGATGTACCACGACGGCTGGTGGGCCGCGTCGAAGCCCGACCGGATCCCGTGGGACTTCTCCCCCGAGTCGATCAAGAAGTTCGGGCCCGACGGTAACTGGGACCCCGACCGGGACGCGCCGTGGGAGCTCTACGACCTCACCACGGACTTCTCGCAGGCCCGGGACGTGGCCGCGCAGCACCCGGACAAGGTCGCCGAGCTCCAGGAGCTCTGGTGGCAGGAGGCCGAGCGCAACCAGGTGCTGCCGATGTGGGCCGGGGCGAGCGTGATGTTCGGGATCCTGCCGCCGCTGCCGACGGTGACCCGCTTCGAGTTCGCCGGCGACGTGCAGAACGTCGCGCGCGGCATGATCCCGCGCGTGTACGGCCGTTCGTACGCGATCGAGGCCGAGCTCGAGGTGCCGGAGAGCGGGGCCGAGGGCGTGATCGTCGCGAACGCCGACTTCATCGGCGGCTTCGGCCTGTGGGTCGACGGCGACCACCTGCTGCACCACACGTACTCCTTCCTCGGGGTCGAGACGTACAAGCAGGTCGCGACCGAGCCGCTGCCGCCGGGCGACGTCCGGGTCAAGATGCTCTTCGAGTCCGACCAGCCGGTGCCGGGCAGCGGCGGGAAGGTGACCCTCTTCGTCGGGGACCGGGAGGTCGGCGGCGGGACGATGCCGCACACCGTGCCGCTCGCGTTCACGTCGTACGCCGGCATGGACATCAGCCGCGACAACGGCCTGGTGGTCGACCTGGACTACGAGGACAAGGCGCCGTACACCTTCACCGGCCGCGTGAAGAAGGTCGTCTTCGACCTCCAGCCGGTCAGCCACGACGACGAGCGGCGGCTCCAGCAGCACGCCCTGAACCACGTCGTGGGCGACGGCGCGGCCGGCTGAGTTCGCCTGCAACGGGGGAGGTAGGGCCGCCCCCGGTTCAGCACCATGGCGCGCATGACCACTGACGCCGCTACCCCAGCACCGAGCGCCTCCGGGGGCGAGCCCGGGTCGACCGAACCGGCCCGGGCGAAGGCGGTGCTGCTGACCCTGATCCTGGTCGCGGCCGTGGCCAACCTGAACCTGTCGGTGGCCAACGTCGCGCTGCCCGACATCGGCAAGGCGTTCGACTCCTCGCAGACGATGCTCGACCTGATCGCGGTCGGCTACTCCCTCGGTCTGGCGGCGTCGGTGCTCTGGTTCGGCGCGCTCGGCGACCGCTACGGGCGCAAGCTGATGATCCTGATCGGCATGCTGCTGTCGGTGCCGGCCTGCCTGGTGGCCGGGTTCGCGCCGTCCGACACGGTGCTGTTCGGCGCCCGCGTGGTCGGCGGCCTGTCCGCCGGCATGGCCTACCCCACGACGCTGGCCCTGATCACCGCGCTGTGGAGCGGTCCGGCGCGCACCAAGTCGATCGCGCTGTGGTCGGCGCTCGGCGGCGGCATCGCGGCGCTCGGACCGATGGTGTCCGGGCTGCTGCTCCAGCACTTCGACTGGGGGTCGGTCTTCCTGGTCACCATCCCGCTGGCCCTGCTCGCCCTGGTCCTGGCCTGGCGCCTGGTGCCCGCGCACGTCAACGAGGCGACCGAGCCGGTCGACAACGTCGGCGGGGTGCTGTCCGCGGTGATGATCGGCGCCCTCGTGGTCGCCATCAACTTCGTGACGGTCCCGAACCTGCAGACGACCGCCTACGCGCTCCTCGGGGTCTTCGTGGTCGGCCTGGTGCTGTTCCTGGTCCGTCAGCGCCGCGCCGCCAACCCGCTCTACGACCTGCGGGTCGCGAAGCGGGCGACGTTCTGGGTCGCCGCCTGTGCCGGCATCATCGTCTTCGGCTCGCTGATGGGCATCGCGTTCGTCAACCAGCAGTACCTGCAGAACGTGCTCGGCTACTCCAGCCTCGACGCCGGTCTCGCGATCCTGCCGGCCGTGGTGTTCATGATCCTGGTCGCTCCGCGCTCGGCGATCCTGGTGCAGCGGATCGGGTCGCGCGCGACGCTGCTCGCCGGCCAGACCCTGCTGGCCCTGGCGTTCGTCGGGATGCTGCTGCTCTGGAAGGACTCCTCGCCGTACTGGCAGGTCGCGATCCCGCTGGCGCTGATGGGCGCGGGGGTCGGCCTGGCCGGCACCCCCTCGTCGAACTCGCTGACCGGCTCGGTGCCCGTCACCCGCGTCGGCATGGCCTCCGGCACCGCCGACCTCCAGCGTGACCTCGGCGGGGCGTTCATGACCTCGATCTTCGGCGCGCTGCTGACGGCCGGGTACGCGTCCGCGATGGGCGCCGCGATCGCCTCGTCCGGCAAGGACGTCTCGTCGTCGACGCAGGCCACGCTCCAGCTCTCCTACGCCAGCGCCGCCGACCTCGCCAGCCAGAACCCGAAGTACTCCGAGCAGATCCTCGCCGCCGCCCGCTCGTCGTTCCTCGAGGGCGACCAGTGGGCCTACATCGCCGGGCTGGTCGCCGTCCTCGTCGGCATGGCGCTGGTGTTCTTCCTGTTCCCGAGCAAGGCGAAGGAGCACGAGCTGCACGCGACGTACGCGGCCGAGGACGCCGAGGCGGCGTCCGCGGGCTGAGGGCCGTCCGCTCCGAGGTCTCGGCAACCCCCAGAGCACATGTGACCCCCTCGGGTCATGGGCCGGCCCGGCCGACGTTCCTGGGGTCCAGATCATGAGCATCCGCACCCGCTTCGCCTGCTGCGGAGTCAGCGGTGACTTCGGCACCGTTTGCTCGACACCTTCGGAGCCGAACCCACCGCCGGCAGCGGTCCAGGCGCTCCCTGCCACGAGGGCGCCGGGGGCGACCCAATCCTCCTCGAGCGCCGGCCCGCGGTGGCGTCGGTCCGTCAGTCCCGGCGCGGGAGCACCTCCTGCACCTTGGTCTTCACGCCCTCCTTGACGACCTGCCACCGGTTCGGGTCGCCCACGAGCGCCCGGGCGGTCTTCAGCATCTGGTCGAGGTCGGAGTGCGGCGGGATCGGGGGGACGTCGGGGTCGCAGCGGACGTCGAGCACGTACGGACGGTCCGCGGCGAGCGCGGTCTCCCAGGCGCCGGCGAGCTTCTCGGGGTCGTCGACCGCGATCGCGCCGAGGCCGAAGCCGGCCGCGACGTCGGCGTACGACATCTCGGGCAGGGCCTGGGACTCGACGAACTTCGGGGTGCCGCCCATCGACCGGAGCTCCCAGGTCACCTGGGTCAGGTCGTTGTTGTGGAGCACGGCGACCACGAGCCGCGGGTCGGACCAGGTGCGCCAGTAGCGGGCGATGGTGAGGAGCTCGGCGAGGCCGTTCATCTGCATCGCGCCGTCGCCCTCGAAAGCGATCGCCGGCCGGTCGGGATGCGCGAACTTGGCGCCGATCGCGTACGGCACCGCGTTGCCCATCGTCGCGAGGGTGCCGGACAGGCTCCCGCGCATGTCGCCCCTCATCCGCACCTGCCGGGCGTACCAGTCGGCCGACGAGCCGCTGTCGGCGGTCACGATCGCGTTCGGCGGCGCGACCACCGAGAACTCGCTGAAGATCCGCATCGGGTTCACCGGGTCGGCGGACACGTGCGCCTCGGCATCCATGACGTCCCACCAGCGGGCGACGTCGTCGCGGATCCCGTCCTGCCAGGACCGGTCCTCCTTGCGGACCAGCAGCGGGATCAACGCGCGCAGGGTGGCGACCGCGTCGCCGACGAGGTTGACCTCGTAGGGGTAGCGCATCCCGATCATGGTGCCGTCGATGTCGACCTGGACGGCGCGCGCCTGGTCGAAGTCGGGCAGGAACTGGGAGTAGGGGAAGCTCGACCCGACGGTGAGCAGCGTGTCGCAGTCGCGCATCATCTCGTAGCTCGGCCGGGTGCCGAGCAGCCCGATCGAGCCGGTCACCCATGGCAGCTCGTCGCTGAGGACGTCCTTGCCGAGCAGCGCCTTCGCGACGCCGGCGCCGAGCAGGTCCGCGACCTCGGCGACCTCCGCGGCCGCGCCGCGCGCGCCCTGGCCGATCAGCATCGCGACCTTCGAACCGGCGTTGAGGAGGTCCGCGGCACGACGTACGGCGGCGTCGTCCGGCACGACCTGCGGCCAGCTGGTGCCGGTGCTGGACGGCACCATCTTGAACGCGTGCTCCGGCGGGGAGTACTCCAGCTCCTGCACGTCGGCCGGCACGATGATCGCGGTCGGGGCGCGGCGCGTCATCGCGATCCGCATCGCCCGGTCCAGCAGGTTCGGCAGCTGCTCGGGGACGTTCAGCACCTGGACGTAGTCGCTGGCGACGTCCTTGAACAGGCTCAGCAGGTCGACCTCCTGCTGGTAGCTGCCCCCCATCGCCGTGCGGGCGGTCTGGCCGACGATCGCGACGACGGGGACGTGGTCCAGCTTGGCGTCGTAGAGGCCGTTGAGCAGGTGGATCGCCCCGGGCCCGGAGGTCGCCGTGCAGACACCGACCCTGCCGCTGAACTTCGCGTAGCCGACCGCCTGGAAGGCCGCCATCTCCTCGTGCCGGGCCTGGATGAAGGCCGGCTGGTCGTCGGCGCGCGAGAACGCGCCGATGATCCCGTTGATGCCGTCCCCGGGGTAGCCGAAGACGTGCTCGACCCCCCACTCGCGCAGGCGGGTCAGCAGCTGGTCGGCGACGGTCGTCGTCATGGGGTGCTCCCTTCGGCGGAATCGCTTCCGGGGAGCCGGTACCCGGTCGGCGTCAGCGCAGGCGCAGCCGGTGCCGGGCGAGCGCGGCCCGGGCGGCGTTGCTGCCCGGCGAGCCGTGCACCCCGCCACCCGGGTGGGCCGACGCGGAGGCGAGGTAGAGGCCGGGGATGCTGGTGCGCGGCCGGCCGAGGCCGGGCACGGGGCGGAACACCAGCTCCTGGTAGAGCTGCGACGTGCCGGCGTTGATCGCGCCGCCGACCAGGCTCGCGTCGCGCTCCTCGAACTCGCGCGGTCCGAGCACCCGCCGGGCGAGGACGCGATCGCCGAACCCGGGAGCGAGCCGCTCGAGCCGGGCCTGGACGCGGTCGCCGAACCGCTCGCAGTCGTCGCGGTCCCACACCCCGCGGATCGAGCCGTCCCCGGCGTCGCGGCCGGTCCGCTGCGGGACGTGGGTGTAGGCCCAGACCGACTCGGTGCCCGACGGCGAGCGCGTCGGGTCGGCGGTCGTCATCTGCCCGCCGAGCAGGAACGGGTGCGCGGGGACCACGTCGGCGGCGATCTGCGCCTGGCTGACCGCCAGCTCCTCGAGGGAGTCGGCGACGTGGAAGGTCCCGGGGGCCACCGGCGGAGCCGACGCCCACGGGACCGGGCCGGACAGCGCCCAGTCGACCTTGACCGTCGACGGGTCGAGGCGGAAGTCCCGCATGGACCGGGCGGTCCGGGCGGGCACGTCCTCGGCCCGGAGCAACCGGCCGTAGAGCACGGGGGCGGACACGGCGGCGAGGACCGCCCGCCCCGCGGCGTACCGGTCCCCCGTGACGGTGCGTACGGCGACCGCCCGCCCCCGGTCGACCTCGATCCGCTCGACGTCCGCGCCGCAGTGCAGCGTCCCGCCGAGGGCGCGGAACCGGCGGGCCAGGGCGGCGGTGAGCTCGCCGGCGCCGCCCTCCGGCACCGGGAACCCGACGGTCTGGCCGAGCATCGTCATGATCAGGCCGAACACCCCGGACCCCGGCGCCGTGGCCGGGATGTCGGCGTGACCGGCGTTGCCCGCGAGCAGCATCTTCGGCGCGACGCCGGTGAAGCGCAGGTCGGCGAGGTCGAGGACCGGCATCAGCAGCTGCCGCACCAGGTCCAGCCCGCCGGCCCGGGCCACGCCCCGGAGCAGCCCGGGGGCGTCGCGCAGCGGCGGGAACGGCCGGGTCAGCCCGCCGACGAGGGGCTGGCCGACCTCGTCCCAGACCGCGCAGAGCTCGCGCCAGGCGTCGCCGTCCCCGGACGCCTGCTGCTCCATCAGGTGGGCGGTGAGCTCGCGGTCCCGCGAGAGCAGCCCCCACGAGCCGTCCGGGAACGGGTGCCCCAGGACGGCCGGCGCGTGCCGCCACCGCAGGCCGTGCTCCTCGAGCCCGAGGCCGCGGAACACCGACGAGGCCGCGGCCAACGGGTAGAACGCACTGAAGGTGTCGTGCCGGAACCCCGGGTGCACCTCGGTGTCGGTGCGCACCGCTCCCCCGGGATCCGGCTGCGCCTCGAGCACCAGCACCGACCAGCCGCGGTCGGCGAGCAGGTTGGCGGCGACCAGCCCGTTCACGCCGGCGCCGACCACGACCGCGTCGTACGACGTGTGGGGCATGTCCCGATGGTCCCCGACCGCGCCCCCGGCCATGCCTGCGGGGCGGCGGTCGCGGCTCAGGACGCGGTCCGACGCCGCGGGATCCAGCGCCGCATCGGCGGCAGCACCTGGAGGATGCTCAGGCCGACGAAGACGAAGGTGTTGAGCGCGACCCAGGCGCTGAGGGCGGCGTACCAGTCGGTGTAGAGCACCGACGTCGGGAGGAGGATCCCGAGCGAGGTGATCGTGGGGACGGCGAGCAGCACGCCGACCGCGTTGACCGCGGGTCGGGGCACGTAGTTCCAGCCGGCCTTGCGGCCGAGCACGATCTCGATGATCGACGTCACGAAGATGACCTGCAGGAACGCCGAGTAGAGGAGCTCGGGGAGGATCGGCGCGGCCAGCGCCCGGGCCCGCCAGCCGACCGCCCACACGGTCACCACCCGCTCGACCACGAAGACCATGCCCATCGTCACCCAGAACGGCGACCAGCGGATGCTGTCGGCGGCGAGCAGCGTGATGGTGAGCAGCAGGAAGTAGGACCACAGCGCCAGGACGCCGTAGGCGAGTCCGAGCTGCTGGCCCCAGTAGATCGCGGTCGCACGGGTGAAGCCGTAGACCCCGATGTTCTCCAGCGCCCCGCGGTGCCAGCGCAGCCGCTGCCGCCACAGGTCCCGCCAGGTCGTCATCACCTCGGTGGTGACCCGGCACTCGGGCGGCGAGGTGAGCCGAGCGCCGAGGGTCTTGAGCGAGAGGGTGAGCTCGTTGTCCTCGGTCATCGCCAGCGTGTCGTACACCTTGCCGTGCGGGCCCGGGATCAGCGTGCCCCGGGACTCCGACACCGTCCGCAGCGCGTAGGCGCGGATCACCGAGGCGGTGCCGGTGAGGACGAAGACGCGGTTGAGCTTGCGGGCGACGACGCGCTGGTAGCGGCCGTACTCGTTGCGCTGGAACTGCCCGATCAGGCCGCCGCCCGGCTCGCCGAAGAACAGGCCGCCCACCGCCATCAGGTCCGGGTCCTCCTCGAGGAGGCCGAGCGCCCGGTCGAGGAACTCGGGGTTGATCGTGGAGTCGGCGTCCATGACCAGCACGGCCTCGTGGGTGTCCGCGTCCTGCACCAGGCCGGCGAGCACCTGGTTGAGCGCACCCGCCTTCTTCTCGGTGTTGCCGACCGTCTCGACGACCTCGGCACCGGCGGCCCGCGCGACCGTGGCGGTCGCGTCCGTGCAGTTGTCCGCGATCACGACCACCCGGTCCGGGCGACGGTCCTGGGCGGCCAGCGACGCCAGGGTGTGGCCCAGCACTGCCTCCTCGTCGTGGGCGGGCACGAGCACCGTGCAGCGGATCCGGACGTCCGGGGGACGCTCCCCCGACGGGATGGCGAGCAGCGGCGTCTCGGGCACCCGGTCGACCCCGAGGGCGCGGGCCAGGGGCGGGCTGAGCAGGACCATCCGGGCGCGGACCCGGCGACTGCCGGTGAGGCGCCGGCCGCGGACCCGGGCGGGGACCCGCCCCGGCACCGCGCTCTGGCGGGACAGCACCCGCATCGACGCCGCGGAGTCCAGCGCCGCGATCCCCACGACCGCCGCGACCCCGATGACCACCGCAGCGACGAAGACCGCCAGGCCGGCCCGGCTGATCTCCACGTTCACCGGGAGGACCGCCGGCTGGTGCCGCGGGTTGGGGCCGCGCACGACCTCCCAGTAGGCGAAGGCGAGCAGCACGCCGGCCAGCAGGAGGAGCCCGAGGCTCACCGCGCCCTGGCGGGCGCTGTGCACACGGGGTGGCGTGGTCGACCGGCGGGCCATGCGCGCCATTGCACCGCCTTCTCGCCGACCTGGCATCACCCGGTACCGGCGAGTGGCCCCCCGGTCTCGGGACCTTGGTCCCGACCGGAGGGACCGACGGCCGGTGCACAGGGCGACCGGCCTGCCGCAGCCTGGGACGTGCGTGGGAGCGACCGGCGAGCCGCGCCCACGGGAGGAGGAGCGATGCCGACGTCGACCCGCAGCAGGCGGAGCGTCTCCGGCCTGGCCGTGTGGCGCCTGAACGACGACGTGCTCGAGCCCGCCACCACCCAGACCCTGGACCAGGCGACCCAGGCGGTGGGCCCGCACGTCACCGGGTGGGCCGTCGTGTCCTGGCAGGTCGGTCGCCCGGCGCCGCGGATCCTGTCGACCGGCCCGGAGGACGGGGCGCTTGACCCGGCGTGCTGGCACCTGCTGTTCGGGGGCATGCTCCTCACGCCGTTGCTCGACGTGCGGTCCGGAGGGCCGTTCCGGGAGCCGCCGCCGCGCCGGCAGGAGATCGACGTCTTCGTGAACCGGGTCCGCGACCTGGTCGTCCCGGGCACCTGGGTGCTCGCCACCCTCGGCCCGGCGGCGCAGGTGTTCACGGCCGCGGACGCCGTCCACGACGCGCTCGGCCTGCGGAGCGCGCTCGCCGGCGCGACCCTCGCGCTGACCGACCGCGAGGCAGCGATCGTCGCCGAGGCGTTCCTCGAGCCCGAGCTCGTGGGGGCCGCTGCGGCGCGGTGACCGCTCAGGCCAGCGGGACCTGCCAGCGCAGGGTCGTGCCCCCGCCAGGTGCGGACTCGACCGTCAGGCGCCCGCCGCGTTCCTCCGCCCGGCGGCGCATGTTCGACAGCCCGCTCTCGGCGATGTCGGCAGCCATCCCCTTGCCGTCGTCGACCACCTCGAGGACGAGGCCGTCGAGCACGCTGAGGCGGACGGCGACCGCGGACGGCGCCGCGTGCCGGGCCGCGTTCGACAGCGCCTCGGTCAGGACGGCCAGCACGTCCGGCACCAGGTCGTCGCCGACGACGGTCCGCACCGGGCCCTCGAAGTGGAGGGACGGCCGAAACTTCAGCGCGGCGCGCGCCCGGTCCACGACCTCCACGACGGCGCTCTGGAGGTCCGCACCCGACTCCATCGAGCCGAGCGCGAAGATCGTGTGCCGGATCTCGCGGATGGTCGCGTCGAGGTCGTCGACGGCGGTGTCGAGCCGGGCGACGAGGTCGGGGTCCGACGCCGAGCGCAGGGCCGTGGCCTGGAGGCCGAGGCCGGTCGCGAACAGCCGCTGGATGACCAGGTCGTGCAGGTCCCGCGCGATGCGGTCCCGGTCCTCGAAGAGTGCGAGGCGCTGCTGGTCGCGCCGCGCGTCGCTGATGTGCAGGGCGAGGGCCGCCTGCTCGGCGAACCTGGTCGGGAGGGCGGGGTCGACGAGCGACCAGGCGTCCCCGGCGCCGCGCAGCCAGGCCAGGGCGACGACCCCGCCGACGCCGGCCGAGCTGCGCAGCGGTACGACGATCGCCGGGCCCAGCTGGGGCCACCCCATCTTGCGGCCGACGTCGAGGGCGCGGGGGTCGGCGCCGAGGTCCTCCACGGCGATCGGCTGGGCGCTCGAGACCACGCTGCGCGCCAGCGACCTGCTCAGGTCCAGCTCGGCCATCACCTTCGGGTCCGCCGGGAACCCGGACGTGACCCGGAGCGACAGGTGCTCGTCGTCGGGCCCGGCCACCACCCACGCCACGTCGGCCTCGGCCAGGGCACGCGCGCGGTCGGCGACCATCTGCAGCGCCGAGTCCTCGGCACCCGGGCGCAGCAGCGCCGAGGTGACCTCGGCGGCGGCGTCCAGCCAGCGCTCCCGCCGCGCGGCCTCCTCGTGCAGCCGCGCGTTCTCGATGGCCACGCCGGCAGCGGCCGCGAGCGCGGTCACGATCTGCTGGTCCTCGTCGCTGAAGTCGGCGCCGTCCAGCTTCTCGGTCAGGTAGAGGTTGCCGAAGACCTTCTCGCCGATCCGGACCGGCACCCCGAGGAACGAGCCCATCGGAGGATGGCGCGCCGGGAAGCCGTACGACGCCGGGTGGCCGGCGATCTCGTGCAGGCGGACCGGCTCGGGACGGTCGATGAGCAGGCCGAGGAGGCCGTGCCCGCGCGGGAGGTCTCCGATCGCCGCCCGCTGCTCCGCAGAGAGTCCGTGCGTGATGAACGTCTGGAGGCGGCGCTCGCTGGTGCCCCCACTCTCGGCGATGACCCCCAGCGCGGCGTACTGGGCGTTCGCGAGGTCGGCCGCCACCTCGACGATGCGCTGCAGCAGGTCGTCGAGCGTGAGGTCGGCGGCCATCGTGACGACGCCGTCGAGGAGCACCTTCCAGCGGTCCTGGTCGTCGGGCACGGAGCGTCCTCCGTCCGTCACCATGCTTCCTCCCTCGGCGCCTGCGGGAGACGCTGCTCGACGGTAGCAACTCGGCACCGCCGGTGCGACCGCCCCGCCGCCGACACCCCCGTCGACACCCCCGTCGACACCCGCCGGTGGGGTCCCGTGGGCGTGGGACTTTCGCCACTTCCGTCGACGCCCGCGAGTGCGGACCCTCGGAGGAACAGGTCAGCACGTCGGCCGGACGAGGAGGAGGCATGTCCGTGATCTCGCGCAGCGAGCGTGCCCACGCATCCGTCACCACGGGGCGCGACATCGTCGCGTTCGGAACCCGGGCGCCCAGCATCCACAACACCCAGCCGTGGTCCTGGCGGATCGACGGGTCGCGGATCGACCTGCGTGCCGACCGCGGCCGGCAGCTCCACGTCGCCGACCCCGAGGGCCGCCACCTGACCATCAGCTGCGGCGCCGCGCTGCACCACGCCGTCGTCCGCGCCCGCACGCTCGGGTTCGAGGCCGAGGTCGAGCTGCTGCCGACCGCCGGCGACCCCGACCACCTCGCCACCATCCAGCTGGTGCCGGGTCGTCCGGACCCCGAGGCCGAGGCCGAGGCCGAGCTCCTGGGTCGGCGTCGCACCGACCGCCGTCGGTTCACGGCCTGGCCGCTGCCGGACGACCGCCTCGACCAGCTGGTCGCGGCCGCCGTGGAGCCGGGCACCGACGCCCTCACGATCCGTGAGCCCGCCCGACGGGTCCGGGTCGGGCTGCTGGTCAGCAAGGCGGCGTGGGTCGAGAGCCACGATCCGCGCTACGCCCGGGAGCAGGAGCACTGGACGCTGCCGACGCCGGAGGGTGGCGTCCCCGAGACGCACCGGCCGGCACCGCACCCCCGGCTCCGCGTCAGCTCCCGGTACGACGACCCGGGATCCGAGTCGATGGGACGCGATCCCGTCCAGGGGACCGACGGGCTCGTCGTCATCACCACGGAGGAGGACGGCCCGCGCGACTGGCTGCGGTCCGGCACGATGCTCTGCCGGCTCTGGACCGAGGCGATGACGGCCGGGCTGTCGCTGGTGCCGCTCAGCCAGCTGGTCGAGGTCCCCGACACCCGGGCCGCGCTGGCCGACGAGATCGTCGCCGGCGCCGGGCACCCGCAGCTGCTGCTCCGGCTGGGCTGGCAGGAGATCTCGCGCAACCCGCTGCCCCCCTCGGGACGGCGCCCGCTCGACGACGTGCTGCTGCCCTGACCCTGACCTGACCGCGCGGTCAGCCCATGACGGACGTCGGCGCCCCGGGCGGCACGTCCCGGAGACGGGACCAGGTCCGGAGGTCGAGCACCGCGCCGGTGCGGGGGGCGGTGAAGGTCAGCGGGTCGCGGTCGTGGTCGTGCCCCGCCTCGACCTCGGCCACGAGGTGGGCCATCACCTGACCGACCAGGGGCGCGTTCTTGAACTGGTTGCCACTGGTGCCCATCGCGACGTAGTAGCCGGGCGTCGAGACCCGGTCGTAGATCGGCGTCCAGTCGGGCGAGACGTCGTAGACCCCGGCCACCCCGACCGGCCGGCGCGGCACCGTGAGGTCGGGGAACCGGCGCGCCGCCCGCAGCGCCTGGGCCTCGAAGACCCGCGCGGTCGGGCGCAGGTCGGCGTCGTCGGGGTCGTCGAGCCACTCGAACGGGTCGCACTCGGGCTCCATCCCACCGACCACCAGCCGGCCGGCCCCGTGCGGCCGCAGGTAGGTGCCGAGGTCGGGGTCGGCGACCGCCACCACCGGACCGACACCGGGCGCCGCGAGCTCGTGCACCTCCTGGCGCAGCGGTCGGCTCGAGACCCGGAAGTCGGCGTCGACCCCGGCGAGCCGGTTGAGGGAGCTCGACCACGGCCCGGCGGCGTTCACCACGACGTCCGCGTCGACGACCCCGGCGGCCGCGCCGTCGAGGGTCAGCCGCCAGCGTCGCGGGCCGTCGCCGTCGAGGGCGGTGACGGTGTGCCGCAGGAGGAACGTCGCCCCGGCGTGACGGGCGGCGGTGGCGAGGTTCTCGGCCGCGAGGCGCGGATCGTCGACGTACCCGGCGTCGGGGGTGAAGGTGCCGGCGAGCCGCCCACGGGCGTCGGCGAAGAACTCCTCCGAGTCGACCGGGGCGGGCGGTCCGAACCGGCCCGGGTCGATGCCCGGCACCCGGCTGCGGATCTCCTCCGCGTCCCACGCCTCCCACGGCACGCCGACCGCGTCGAACAGGTCGGTCGTCGGCCCGGGCCGGGAGTCGAGCACCAGCATGCCGGTGCGCACGAACCGGGCCGGCTGCTCGTCGTGGCCGAGGTGGGCCGTCCAGTCGGTCCAGAGGTGACCGGCCTCCCACGCCGCGGCCACGCCGGTGAAGGTCGAGTAGTGGAACCGGATGATCGCGCTGGAGGCGCTCGTGGAGCCGAAACCGGCCCCCGGCCCCTTGTCGACCACGAGGACCTGCCGGCCCGCGCGCGCCAGCTCCAGGGCGATCGCGGACCCGATCACCCCGGCTCCGACCACGACGACGTCGGCGGCGCGGGTCGTGCGGCTCATGCGTGGCGGCCGGGGGCGGTCGGGGCGGGGCCCGAGAGGATGTGCACCACGGACGGTCTACCGCACCCGGCACCCCCGGGTCCAGCGAGCGAGGTCGCGCCGACGCGGCGGTCAGACCGGGTGGTGCTCGCGGTCCCGCTGCGTCCCACCCGGGCCGCGGTCGTCCTCGCCGCCGACGGGCTCCTGCCACCGCTGGAGCGCGGCCGCGACGACAGCGGTCCACCTGCGGACGATCCGCGGGCACCGCCGCAGGTGCGGCGCCGCGACCTGGAGCAGGACCACCGCGCACACGGCCAGGACGAGCAGCATCGCGAGCACGGCGACCAGGTCGGTCCCCCTCACGTCGAGCTCCCCTCCCCGACCAGACGGACGACGTCCGGCTCGGTCCCGGTCGGGCCGGTCGCGAGCGCGACGTCCAGGATCGCGAGCGAGCGTCCGCCGACGGTGCCGGGCCGACCCGCCAGCGCTTCCAGGACCCGCGCGCGTGCCTCGCGGAGCACGAGCGGGTCACGCACCTCGGCCCGCAGCCGCTCGCCCGCGGCGTCGACGGTCCAGGAGCCGTCGCACGCCAGTCGCACCAACGTCAGCAGCGCCAGGTCGGCGCGGCGCGGCCTGTTCGGTGGCCTCCTCACCGGTGCCTTCTCGACGCTGGTGGCGGGTCAGGAGGCCCAGGGGCGCGGGACCCGCACGCCGGTCCCCGGCGGGGAGAACGCGCGCCAGCCGAGGGCGATGGAGTCCAGCACCTGGGCGGCACGGACCGCCGAGCGAGAACGCCACGAGAGGAGGTGAGCCAGACGCGGCTCGGAGAGGGACCTGCGGTTCATGCTCTGCTCCCGGGAGGATCCCGGCCCGCCGACGGTTCGGCGAGCGGGGTGTCGGTGAAAGGACGCCGCCGAGGTCTGGGGCAGTGCACGGCAACCTAGCGACGTGCGACCCGGTCGAACAGGGGCAAAGGTCCCGAGATCCGCGCCGCGCCGACGCGCCACGGATCGACCCTCAGACCGGCCTACGGGGCAGCCTGCGGGTCCACGAAGTGCTGCACCTCGGCGTCCGGCCCGGGGAACACCAGGGCCTCGTGCCCGGTGTCGGACCAGCGCACGACGTACGGCGGCGAGCCGTCCTCGTGGCGGACCTCGATGATCTCCCCGTCGCGGACCGGGCCGTCGACGTGGTTGCTCCGGACGACCAGGCGGTCACCCACCGACGCGAACATCGGTCCACCTCCCTCCTGTGCCGTGTCCCCGGCGCGAACGCGGGGGCTGCTCCCACCGTCGCCCCGATCGCGGTCCCGCGCCCACGGTCCAAGGTCCCGCCGGGGTGGGGTCGCTCGGCCGTTCTCCCGGGGCGTCGCAGGACGGACGATCGAGGTGTCGCCGGTGCCCCGTGTCCCGGGACGGCCCGGACAGCCGCGCTGACGGCAGCCGGACGGAGGGCGACCATGACGACATCACTCCACACCAGGACCTGGCACCTGCACATCGACCTGTTCGAGCAGGACGCCACCACGCGCGCCGAAGCCGTGCTGACGACCGACGCCGGGACGGAGCTGCGGCACGTGGGCGTGGCCCACCGGCGCCCGGGTGACCGCGACGTCCCCGAGATCGGCGACGAGCTCGCCGCGTGCCGGGCCCTGTCCGGGCTCGTGCACGACCTGCTCGACGCCACGATCGCCGACATCTCGGCCAACGACCCGGCCGGCAGCGAGCCGGTCGTCCCGCTCGGCTGATATGTACCCCCGGTGTGTCAAGGGGCAGGGTGAGGCGCCGTCGGCACTGGGTGTGTCGGCGGCGCCTCTCTTGGCCTGGCGTCGCGGTGGTGCCTGTCGCAGCGTGTCGTTGTCGACGCGCGGTCGATGCTG
>NZ_JBGAHF010000003.1:0-273753 GCF_044226305.1 Nocardioides sp.
GCTCTACCGCTCCGAACACGCCCGCAGAGCAGCGCTGGCAGGATGGCTCCACGAGTACAACCACCACCGGCCCCACACCGCGATCGGCGGGTCAGCACCCATCACCAGGTTGACCAACCTCACCGATCAGTACAGCTAGCGTGGGCCACATGAGGAGCGCGCACACGGTCGAGCAGGTGCGGGCGGCGGAGGCGGCGCTGATGAGCCGGCTGCCGGAGGGTGTGCTCATGCAGCGGGCGGCGGCGGGGCTGGCCTACGCCGTGCTCGACCTGCTCGGCTCGGCGTACGGCCGCCGGGTGCTGCTGCTCGTCGGGTCGGGCGACAACGGCGGCGACGCGCTGTACGCCGGCGCCATGCTCGCCCGCCGCGGGGTGCAGGTCGAGGCGTGGCTGCTGTCGGACCGCGCACACGAGGGTGGCGTCCAGGCGCTGCGGCAGGCCGGTGGCCGGACGATCACCGGCAACCCGACCCGGCCGGACCTCGTGGTCGACGGGATCGTCGGCATCGGCGGCCGCGGCGGGCTGCGTCCCGAGGCCCAGGCGGCGCTGGCCGCGGTCGAGGGCGTGCCGGTCGTCGCCGTGGACACCCCCAGCGGCGTCGAGGTCGACTCCGGCGAGATCACCGGGCCGCACGTGACCGCCGCGGTCACGGTCACCTTCGGCACCCACAAGACCTGCCACCTCGTCGACCCCGGTGCGCGCGCGGCCGGGGCCGTGCACCTCGTCGACATCGGCCTGGACCTCCCCGCGGCGCCGGTCGAGGCCCTCCAGCCCGCCGACGTCGCCGCCCTGCTCCCGCGGCCCGCCCCGGACGCCCAGAAGTACCTCCGCGGCGTCGTGGGGGTCCGGGCCGGCAGCTCGCAGTACCCCGGCGCCGCCCTGCTCAGCGTCGCCGGCGCCGCGACCGGCCTGTGCGGCATGGTGCGCTACGTCGGCGAGCCGGCCGTCGCCGACCGGGTCCGGCAGGCGCACCCGGAGGTCGTGGGCGAAGGACGCGTGCAGGCCTGGGTGGTCGGCTCCGGCGGTGGCGACCACGCCGGCGAGGAGCTGGCCGCCGCGCTCGAGGACGGCGTGCCGGTCGTGGTCGACGCGGACGCGCTCCAGCACGTCCGTGGCCCGGTCCCCAACGCGGTCCTCACCCCGCACGCGGGGGAGCTGGCCGCGATGCTCGGCGCCGAGCGCGACGACGTCGAGAGCCGGCCGCTCCACCACGCCCGCCTCGCGGCCGAGCGGTACGGCGGCACCGTGCTCCTCAAGGGCCGGCACACCCTCGTCGCCACCCCCGACGGTCGGGTGCGCGTGACCACCACCGGCACCCCCTGGCTGGCGACCGCCGGGGCCGGCGACGTGCTCGGCGGGCTGATCGGCGCGCTGCTCGCGGCCGGCCTGCCGCCGTACGACGCCGCGTCGGTCGGCTCCTGGCTGCACGGGGCCGCGGCGACCCCTCGCCGGCCGCGGCGGTCCGCTGGTCGCGAGCGCGGTGGCGACCGCCGTCCCGGACGCCGTGCGGGGGTTGCCGACCCGGTGATGGGAGAATCTCGGGCATGAGCCCCGTGCCGGATCCGCGCGCGAGATCGTCGTCGATCTCGGCGCGATCCGCCACAACGTGCGCACGCTGCGGGCGCTGACGGGCGTAGCGTCGATGACGGTGGTCAAGGCCGACGGCTACGGCCACGGGATGGTCGAGGCGGCGGGCGCCGCCCGCGCTGCGGGCTCGGAGTGGGTCGGCGTCGCGACCATCGACGAGGCGCTGGCGCTGCGGGCCGCGGGCGACGAGGGCCGGCTGCTGTGCTGGCTGACCGTCCCCGGCGAGGACTGGGCGGCCGCGATCGACGCCGGCGTCGACGTCACCGCCTACACCGTCGCCGAGCTCGACGAGATCGCCGCCACCGGACGGCCGGCGCGGGTCCAGCTCAAGGTCGACACCGGCCTGTCCCGCGGCGGGGCCGCGCTCGCCGACTGGTCGGCCGTCGTCGCGCGGGCCCGGGCCGGCGAGCGGGACGGCAGCTGGCGGGTCACCGGGGTCTGGTCCCACCTCGCCGCCAGCGACGAGCCGTCCCACCCGGCCAACGACGCCCAGGAGCGGGCCTTCCGTGAGGCTCTCGAGGTCGCCGAGTCGGCCGGGCTCGCCCCGGAGGTGCGCCACCTCGCCAACTCCGCCGCCGGCATCCTGCGCCCGTCGAGCCGGTTCGACCTGGTGCGCTTCGGCCTCGCGTCGTACGGCCTGGACCCCGCACCCGGCGAGACGCCCGACCTGGGCCTGCGGCCGGCGATGACGGTCCGTGCGCGGCTGGCGATGGTCAAGCCGATCGCGGCCGGCGCCGGTGTCTCCTACGGCCACACCTGGCACGCCGACACCGACACCACGGTGGGCCTGGTGCCCGTCGGGTACGGCGACGGCATCCCGCGCCACGCGAGCAACGCCGCCCACGTGCTGGTCGACGGCAAGCAGCGGGCGATGCGGGGCCGGGTCTGCATGGACCAGTTCGTCGTCGACCTCGACGGCGACCTGCCCGCGCCGGGCACCGAGGTGCTGATCCTCGGCCCGGGCACCCACGGCGAGCCGACCGCCCAGGACTGGGCCGAGGCCGCCGGCACCATCTCGTACGAGATCGTCACCCGCATCGGCGGGCGGATGCGACGGAGGACAGTCGGAGCATGAGGGCCCGCACCCACCTGATCGGCGCCACGGCCACCGCGATCGTGGCCGCCGCGGCGACCGCCGGCGCCGCGACCCTGCAGCGCCGGGCGATCAGCCGCCGCCACCCCGACGACAACCCGCCGTTCGGGGCGCTGCGCAGCGACCCGGTGATCGGGGGCGCCGACGCCGGCCCAGCGCGAGCACTACCGCGGCCGGGTGCGGGCGGTCTACTACGACCAGCGCTCGCACGGCCGGTCCGGCCGGTCGCCGATCGGCCACGCCAACATCGACCAGCTGGGCCACGACCTGCGCGCCGTGCTCGAGCACGTCGTGCCCGAGGGGCCGGTGGTGCTCGTCGGCCACTCGATGGGCGGCATGACGATCGTCGCGCTGGCCGAGCAGCACCCCGAGCTGTTCGGCGACCGCGTCGTCGGGACGGCGCTGGTCTCGACGACCGCCGGCGGCCTCGACGTGAGCCGGATCCTGTTCCCGATGGTGCCGGGCTGGGCGGGTGCCACCCCGGTGCGCCGGGGCGTCGCCACGCTCGCCCGCGGGCACCGCGCCGTCGACGGCGTCCGGCGCCTGGGGCGCAACGTCGCCCTCGTGGCGACCGACCAGCTCGCCTTCGGCGACGACGTCCCGGCGTCGTACGTCACCTTCGTCGACCAGATGCTCTCCGCGACGCCGTTCGAGGTGGTCGCGGAGTTCTTCCCGGGCTTCAGCGAGCTCGACAAGTTCGACCACGTGGGCATCCTGGGGCGGGTCCCGACCGCGGTCATCTGCGGCACCGACGACAAGCTCACCTCGATCGGCCACAGCCGCAAGCTGCAGGCCCGGATCGACGGCGCGACACTGCTGGAGTGCCACGGCGCCGGCCACATGGTGATCCTGGAGCGTTACGACGAGGTCAACGGCGAGCTGGACAAGCTGCTCGCGGCGACGGGGACCGTCGCGTGACGGTCGACGTGACGCGGGTCGGTCCGGACGCCGCCGCGCAGGTGTTCGCGGTCGTGCACGCCGCGTTCGCCGCGCGCCCGCCGCTCGACCCGCCCGCCGCGGCGCTGCAGGAGACCGAGGAGACGATGGCGGCGCGGCTGGCCGCGCACGGAGGGCTGCTCGCCTGCCTGGACGGCCAGCCGGTCGGGGCGCTGGTGCTCGACCCGGTCGGCAGCACCACCTACCTGCGCCGGTTCGGCGTCAGCCCGCAGGCCCAGGGGCACGGCGTGGCCGCAGCACTGATCGAGGCCGCGGTCGAGGCCGCGGAGGGCTCCGACGACCTGACCGTCGTCGCGCGGGAGGAGCTGCCCGAGACCGTCCGGTTCTGGGAGCGCCAGGGCTTCCGTGAGATCCGCCGCGACCCCCCGAACGTCGAGCTCCGCCGGCCGCTGCGCACCCACGTCGTGCAGGTGCCCGACGCCGAGGCGATGCGCGGGCTCGGCCGCTCGCTGGCCGGCCAGCTCGCGCCCGGCGACCTGATCGTGCTCAGCGGCGAGCTCGGTGCCGGCAAGACGACGTTCACCCAGGGGCTCGGCGCCGGGCTGGGCGTGCGCGGCGACATCACCTCGCCGACGTTCGTGATCGCCCGGGTGCACCCCTCGACGGTCGGCGGCCCGGACCTGGTGCACGTCGACGCCTACCGGCTGGCCGGCCTCGACGAGCTCGACGACCTCGACCTGGACGCCTCGCTCGACGAGGCGGTCACCGTGGTGGAGTGGGGCGAGGGGCTGGCCGAGGGGCTTTCGGAGTCGCGGCTCGAGGTCGCAATCGTCCGCGGCGACGCCCCGCATCACGGCCTCGACCCGCGCCGGGTCGAGATCACACCGGTGGGCCCACGCTGGCACGCACTCTCCTTCAGGGGGCTCGGATGAAGCTCGTGATCGTCACCGGATCGGGGCGCAGCGGCACGAGCAGCGTCGCCGGGACCCTCAAGCGGCTCGGGCTGCACGTGCCACAGCCGGAGGTGGAGGCCGACGAGTCGAACCCGCGCGGCTACTACGAGCCGCTCTGGGTGACCGAGTTCCACAAGGAGCTGCTCAACCCGATCCCGGTCCGCACCATCGACTCGCGCCCGACCGCGATGGAGCGGGCCGCCGCGGCGGTCACCCCCGAGGTCGAGGAGCGGCTGCGCGCATGGCTCTCGGGCGAGCTCGACCACCCGCAGGTGGTGATCAAGGACCCGCGCGAGTTTTGGGTGCACGACCTGTGGCTGCGGGTGGCCGGCCAGCTCGGCGCCGAGGTGACGACGCTGACGATGCTGCGGCACCCCACCGAGGTCGTGCGCAGCCGCGACACGGCGTACCTCACCGAGCAGGCGCCCGGCTTCCGGCGGCAGCGCGAGACGACCAACGTCGCCGCCTGGGTCAACGCCGCGTTCGAGACCGAGCGCACCACCCGCGGGCACCGGCGGGCGTTCGTGCCGTACGCCGACCTGGTCGGTGACTGGCGGACGGCGATGACCCGCGCGGCCGAGCAGCTCGACATCGTCATCGGCGACCTGACGCCCCCGCACCCGGTGGACGAGTTCGTCGACGCCCGGCTCAACCGCTCCCAGGTCACCTGGGACGACCTCGAGGTCGCCCCCCAGCTGCGCGACCTGGCCGACCGGACCTGGGCGGCGATGAACACGCTGGTCACCGCCCCGCACGACGAGACGGCGATCGCCGACCTCGCGGTGCTGCGCGAGGAGTACGTCGTCATGTACGAGTTCGCCGCCGCGATCGCTCTCGACGAGACCACGGCCCAGGTCGGCCAGGTGCGGCGCAACCTCAACCGCCGGCTGGACAACAAGCAGCGGCGCATCGACGAGCTGAAGGCGCGCCTCGGCGAGGGGTCGTGAGACCGGTCCCGGCGCTGGGGCCGTCGGTCGCGGGCCGCTGCGCGCCATTGCTCGGTCTGGCCCGACTTACCGTCCGGTAACCGGTCCCTCTGCCAGCAATTGAACGGAAACGACCCGCTCCCGCGACGGGGGACCGGCTCAGAGCTCCCAGGGTGCCGCGACGGGGAAGTAGGTCTCGAAGAACTCCGCGAGCAGCTCCTCGAGCCGGGCGACCGGCATCGCGTAGTCGTGGTGGTCGCCGAGGCAGAAGAAGTCCTGCTCGCGGCGCAGCAGCTGGCGCAGCTGGCGGCCCAGGTCGCTGTTGCTGAGGTTGACGAACTCGAACGCCGCCTCGCCGACGTAGGCCGTCCCGGTGGTCAGCCCGTAGTGCTGGCCCAGCGAGCTCAGCACCGCGAGGTCGGTGTCGGAGCGGAACGGCGCCCGCGCCGTCCGGGCGACCTCGTCGGAGAAGCGGCGCTCGATCTCGTCGAGGACCGACCTCCGGTGCGGGTGCGGCGTGTGCGCGAGGTTGTTGGTGGTGGTGACGCCGAACGCCTCCTGGATCAGCCGCCGGTTGTTCCACGCGGCCCGCACGAACGGCGCCGCCCCGGGCAGGTCGTCGAGGCCGATCGTCGTCGGCGACATGAAGGCCGCGAAGAGGCCGGCGGGGCTGAAGAAGATCTCCGGCCGCACGGGCCGGCCGAGGAAGACGTCGTCGTTGAAGTAGACCCAGTGCTCGCTGAGGTCCGGCACGTGGTGCAGCGCGGTCTCGATGGCGTGCGAGTTGAACGTCGGCAGCGCGTCGGCCGGCAGGATGTCGCGGTGGCCGAGGACGGTGATCTGCGGGTGCGAGGTGTCCAGCCACCCGGGCACCTGGCCCGCGGTGACCAGGTGGATGTGGCGCACCCACGGCGCGAAGAGGTGCAGGCTGCGCATCGAGTAGCGCAGCTCGTCGCGGGACATGAACCGCGCCCGGCCGCTGGACTCCCGGGTCAGGGCGGTGCCGGTCAGCCGGGCCAGGCGCTCCTCGCGCAGGTCGTTCCAGGCCGGGTCGTCGCCGTCGACCCAGGTGTAGACGACGTCGACGGGGAAGGTGCACTCGTTGACGGTCGGCTGCGTCATCAGCGGCAGCGTGCGGACCGGGACCCCCTCGATCTCGACGTCGACCGTGGTGGTCACGGCGCTGCGGGGGATCCGGCGGGCGTAGCGGTTGGGGCCGGGGGAGACGAGCTCGCCGTCGACGCTGGTCTCCCAGAACTGGACGCTCACCCCGCAGCCCTGGCCGAGCAGGCTGGCGTCCTCGCCGTGCTCGGGCCAGGGCTCGAGGTAGAGCCGGCCCCGCCGGCCGCGGCGCAGGTCGGTCGCGAGCTCGGCGACGACACCGCGGCGCTCGGGCCAGCCGGAGTTGTCGGGGTCGCGCAGGGAGAGGTACGGCGGCAGGTCGGTCGCCGCCAGCCGCTCGAGGAACGCGTCGCGCCGGTCCATCGGCAGCACCACGGCCGGGTCCGTCGACTCGTGCGCGGGGATCACGAACCACTCGTCGGTGACGGCGCGGACCGTGTCGACCGCGGCGGCCAGGGCGGCACGTCGGGCGGCCTGGGGCGTCACGCCGGAGATGTCGACCGCGGGGGCCGCCTCGGGCGGGCGGCGCCGGGGCGCGGTGGCGCGGGCGGCGACCCGGCCCAGGGCCCCGCGCCGGGCACGGGCGTCGGCGAAGATCGCGACCCACTGCTCGGCCAGCGCCATCGCGTCGTACTGGTGGGCGGTGTGGACCGCCCCGGCCCCGAGCCGGTGTCGGAGCTCGTCGTCGGAGGCGACCCGCAGCAGGGCGGTGGCGAGCCCGGCGACCGAGTCCGGGGCGACCAGCAGCCCGTTGACCTCGTGCCGGATGATCTCGCGCGGCCCCGACGGGCTGTCCATGCTGACGACCGGCACGCCGGCCGCCATCGCCTCCTGCACGACCAGGGGGAAGCCCTCGGCACGGGAGGCGAGCGCGGCGATGCCCGCGCGCGCCCACTCGCTGGCCATGTCGGTGGTGCTGCCGGGGAGCTCGACCCGGTCGTGGAGGCCGAACTTGCGGGCCTGGCGGCGGATCTCGTTGCGCTGGGCGCCCTCGCCCAGGATCCGCAGCCGCCACTCGGGCAGCTGGTCGGCGATCTCCCCGAACGCCTGCACCAGCCGGGTGAACTGCTTCTCCATGACCAGCCGGCCCGCCGAGACGATGAGCGGGTTGTCCAGCCGCGAGCGGGGCGTGAAACCGATCGGCAGCGGGTTGGGCATCACCACGATCTCGGGGGCGACCTCGCCGAGCTGCTCGCGCAGCCAGTCCGCGTTGGTCGGCGTCAGCATCGCGACGACGTCCGCGCGCGGGGCGAACGCCAGCAGCGGCTCGAGCCCCGACGTGCGGTCGGAGGACGAGCGGTGCTCCTGGTGGACGAGCACGGCGGGGTCCGGGACCAGCTCGGTCACCGCGGCGAGCAGGGCCGGCGTGACCGTGACGACCACGTCGACGTCGAGCGCGGGCAGCGCCTCGGCCATCGCCACGTCGGTGAGCGCGGAGAACTGGCCGTCCCAGCGCGCCGGCACCAGGACCGAGGGGCGCTCGTGCAGCGTCGCGGCCGCCCGGTCGGCCGCGAGCGTCTCCTCGCGCACGTCGGCGAGGTAGTCCACGGCGATCCGCGGGTCGATGTCGTAGTGCGGCTCGTCGGCGCTGCGGGTGACGCTCACCAGGCGCACGTCGTGGTCGCCCGCGAGCGCGTTGGCCTGGGTCACGGCCGAGCGGGAGGTCCCGCCCATCCCGTCGAGGTTGAAGACGACGTAGGCGATCCGCATCAGGCCTCGTCCTCGTCCTCGTCGACGATCCGGGCGAACAGCGCGACGTCCGGGCCCCAGCGCAGCCGCAGCCGGGCGTGCCCCGTCTCCTCGCTGGTCAGCACCGGCAGCAGGACCGCGCTGTTGGGGGCGACCAGGTCGTTCGCGCGGCGGCGCAGCGGCAGGTCCCCGACCTGGAGGCGGACCAGCTGACCCGTCCCCTCCGGCAGGCCGGCCTCGGTCAGCACCGCCACCGAGCGGTCGCCCTCACGGGTCAGCGGGTACGACGCCAGCACGGTCTCCTCCTCGACCAGGTCGAGCCGGTCGGCGTCGGTGGCCGCGAACGTGACGCGCACGCTCGTCGGGTCCTCCGCGAGGTCGAGGACCTCGATCCCGGGTGCGGGCCGTCGGCGACGCACGCGGAGCATCCCCTCCGCGGTCCGGATCATGGCGAGCTGCCAGCGGCCGTCACGGCTCGGCGGCACCCGGGTGGGGCGGCGGGGGAACGGCGCGACCCAGACCTGCCGCGGCTCCCGGCCGCTGCCCGGCACCAGCACCACGTCGTACCCGCCGGCGTCGCCGGGGGTGCTCTCGAGGATCTCGCGCAGGTCGGCGCGGACCGAGCGGTAGGTGGGGTCGTCCTCGGGGAGGTCGCTGGTCAGCGGGTGCACCTGCCCGTCGTCGTCGCGCAGCGCCAGGGTGCCCGGCGCCGCCTCGACGGCGAGCCACAGCGTCTGGCCGTCGAGGATGCCGACGTACGCCGCGACCGGGCTGCCCGGCGGCGGGCCGGGCGGGGGCGGAGGGCCGTCGGGAGCAGGCGGTGCCTCCTCGGCGGCGCGACGGAGCCGAGTCGTCAGCCTCACGTGTCAGAACCCCGTGACGCCCTCGTTGCCGTAGCCCTCGGCCTGCTGGTCGAAGGTCTCGTGCTCGAGCAGGTGCAGGATCGGCACGCCGAGGCGTCGCCGGGCCTTGGAGGTCCAGTCGAGGTGGAAGAACTCGGACACGACGTGCGGGCGGGTCAAGATGATCGCCTCGCGGCCGTCCACCTCGGCCAGCTTCGCGGCGAGCGCGTCGATCGGCAGGTCGGTCACGATCTGGCCTCGGGCCGTGGCCCCGCTCGCACGCAGCGCCTCGAGGGTCTCGTGCAGCTCGCTGTCGGAGCGGTCCTCGCAGTCCTTGCGGACCGCCTCGAGGTCGACCTCGCTCATCGGCATCGTCGGGGAGGCCAGCATGTCGCCCGCGGTCAGGGACCCCATCGCGGACTCGATCCGGGCCGCGGCGTCCTCCAGCGGCAGCAGCACGTGGTAGGTCACCGGCTGCTCGAGCCCCTCGTGCAAGGAGTGCACCTGGGCCGCGTCCTGCGCGCTCAGGGCCTGCTCGATGAGGAGGACGACGTCGTAGTCCTCGGTGCTGCTGTTCTCGGACATGTCCGTGCCTTCCTTAGTCGACGCGGAGAACACTAGCGAGGTCGTAGGAGACCGGTTCGTCCAGTTGGTCGTAACCGCACGACTCGGGGTCGCGGTCGGGCCGCCAGCGGCGGAACTGGGCGGTGTGGCGGAACCGGTTGCCCTCCATGTGGTCGTAGGCGACCTCGACCACCCGCTCGGGCCGCAGCGGCGTGAACGAGAGGTCCTTGCCCTGGCTCCAGCGGCTCTGGGTGCCCGGGACGCGGTCCGGGTTGGCGGTCAGGAACTCCTGCCAGCGACCCCACGGGTGGTCCTCGATCGGCACGACCAGCGGCTGGAGCTCCTCGAACAGCTCGGCCCGCCGCTTCTCGGTGAAGCTGGCGCTCACGCCGATGTGCTGGAGGTCCCCGTCGCGGTAGAGCCCGAGCAGCAGGCTGCCGAGCAGCCGCCGCTCGGGCGTGCTGGTCTTGTGCTCGCGGTAGCCGGCGACCACCACGTCGGCGGTGCGCTCGTGCTTGATCTTGAGCATGCTGCGCGCGTTCGGCTGGTACGGCGTCGCCAGCGGCTTGGCGACCACCCCGTCCAGACCGGCACCCTCGAACTGGCGGAACCACTCCTCCGCCAGGGCCGGGTCGGTGGTCGTGCGGGTGAGGAAGCAGGGGCCGGCGAGCCCGGCGAGCGCCTGCTCGAGGGCCGCCCGGCGCTCGGCGAACGGCCGGTCGACGTACGACTCGTCACCGAGCGCGAGGAGGTCGAAGGCGACGTACGACGCCGGCGTCTTCTCGGCGAGCATGTCGATGCGCGACTTCGCCGGGTGGATCCGCTCCTGGAGCACCTCGAACTCGAGCCGGCTCTGCCCGTCGGGTGGGGCGATCGCCACGAAGATCTCGCCGTCGAGCACGCAGCGCTCGGGCAGCTGCTCGCGCATCGCCGCGACGACCTCGGGGAAGTAGCGGGTCAACGGCTTGGTGTTGCGGCTGGCCAGCTCGACCTCGTCGCCGTCCTTGAAGACCAGGCACCGGAACCCGTCCCACTTGGGCTCGAAGCTGAGCTCCCCGACCTTGGCCGGGTCGGGGATGCCCTTGACCGACTTCGCGAGCATCGGCTGGACGGGCGGCATCACGGGGAGGTCCACGCCGCCGAGGCTAGCCGCGTCCGGGCCGTCCCCCTAGGAGCGGCAGGACGAGGTGCTGGTCGACCTCGTGAGGGAGGGGCCGTCGAGCACGCCCGGCGAGCTGTTGAGCGGGAAGCCGCGCTGCCAGTCCGAGAGCAGCGTGGTGTTCGCCATCTCGTGGTCGTCGCTGCCGACCAGGCTCAGGCGCAGGGTCATCGGCACGCCCCCGGTGACCTCGCGTTCCTCGAGCACGCCGACGGGCCGGCTGTTCACGAACCAGGTGACGTGGTCGTCCATGAGCTCGACCGCGACGGCCGGTGCACTGTTCTCGAGGTTCCCGAGCCGGACCGTGCGGGACCACCGGGTCCGGTCCTGGGTGGCGCCGATCCGGGCGGTCCTCTGACCCTGCCGGACCTCGGCGACGGTGATGTTGTGGGCGCCGCAGTCGTAGTCCCGGGCCCGCTCGGGGACGAGCTCGGCGCGGACCAGGTACGGCGAGCCGCCGCTGCGGGTGACCGTCCTGAGCTTGAGCTCCCACCGGCCGTAGGGCTGGGCGTTGCCCTGCAGGGTGGTGGCGGTCGTGCCCCGGTTGCCACTGCCGTAGCGGTCGGTGCGCCCGCTCCACACCCCGAGCTGTCCGCTGCGCTTGGCGACCCGGCCGGTGCCGCCGAGGTACTCGGTCCACTCGCCCTGGGGGCGCGAGCCCCGCCACGGCGGGGAGGTCAGGGACTCGCCGGAGGTCCAGTCGAAGTCGAAGATCGGGTAGCCCCACCGCCACCGGAGGGCCGCAGTCGTCGCGGCCCGCTGCGCGGGGACCGGGGGCGTGGCGTCCGGCGTCGCTCGAAGGGGCCGGGCCGGCGTACGGGTGGGCGCCGGCCGGCCGGTCGGGTCCACGGAGTCGAAGTAGGTCGGGAACGAGGGGTACCAGCCGATCTGGTCGAGGCCGCCGGTCAGGTCGGCCTCGATCACCCGGTAGACGGGGTTCCCGATGCTCGACGTGATGTCCAGGAAGCGGCCCTCGCCCGACGGCCCCACCGCGGTGACGCCGACGGGGAGCCACCTGGTCGCGTCGACCCGCCGTTCCAGGGTCAGCACCCGGCCGGGGAACACGGGCATCCCCGCGGCCGGGGTCGTGTCCGCCACGATCGTGAACGGCAGGCCGGCGGCGACCCGCGTGGTGGGGGTCCGCCCCGCTCCGCGGAGCAGGGGCTGCTCGGCCCACAGGACGACGTCCTGCTGGGCGGGGAAGAGGTCGAGCTTCTGGGTCGCGTACCTGCCCGACTTCACCCGGAACCCGATGTCGATCATGTCCGGGGCCGGGTAGTGGAACGAGAACGAGCCGTCGGCGTTCGTCCGGGCCGAGAACCCCTGGACGTCGATCCAGGTGTCGCCGGGACGGTTCAGGAAGCGCTGCAGGGTGATGGTGCGCACCCCCCGGTGTGGGAGCCGGCCGGTCCAGGTGAGCGACTGGCCACCGACGAACCGGGCGGGGGAGACGGCGAGCGTCCCCGTGCCGGCTGCCTGCTGCCCGCGGGAGGTCGGGGCGGCCAGGGTCGACCCGGTCGCCGGCGATCCGGGGGACACGAGGGCTCCGGCCAGGGCGATCGCGAGCAGGGTGGCCAGCGTGGCCAGCGACGTCGATCTGCGCGTCCTCACGGTGCACCTCCAGCGACCCGAGCGTGGCGGGCGTGCCCGCCCGGGGACCGTAACTCGGTGGGAGCCCCCGTGTTCGTGATTCGGCGAGACCGCCGCCGGGGCGCGTGCGGGCGCGGTCGACCCTGAGCCTGGGGACTGCCGAACAGACAATCCCCGGTTGGTCTGCCGGGCTGTGCGTGCCGCCCCGCCAGGCGGGCCCTAGCCTGGGGGCTGCCTAACAGACAATCCCCGGTTGGTCTGCCGGGCTGTGCGTGCCGCCCCGCCAGGCGGGCCCTAGCCTTGGGGGCCTATCCCCGGTTGGTCTGCCGGGCGGAGCTGCCAGCCCCGCCAGGCGGGCCGCAGGGATGCGATCCCCGGTTGGTCTGCCGGGCTGTGCGTGCCGCCCCGCCAGGCGGGCCCTAGCCTTGGGGGCCTATCCCCGGTTGGTCTGCCGGCAGGGCCCGCCTGACTTTGAATCAGGACTAGCGACGTAGGTTCGACTCCTACCCGGGGAGCATGAGCGCAGAGCTGAGCGCGGGCACGAACCCGCGGCTGACCGTCGTCGTCCTGGCCGCGGGTGGGGGGACCCGGATGAGGTCCAAGACGATGAAGGTGCTGCACCCGATCGCGGGGCGCAGCATGATCGGCCACGTCCTCGCCGCGGCCCGCGCGACCGGGCCGGAGCGGATCGTGGCGGTGGTCGGGCACCAGCGCGAGCAGGTGGCCGCGCACATCCAGGAGATCGAGCCGGACGCCGTGCTCGCGGTCCAGGAGGAGCAGCTCGGCACCGGGCACGCCGTACGGATGGCGGTGGAGGCGGCGGGCTCGATCGAGGGCACCGTGCTGGTGGCGTACGGCGACACCCCACTGCTCGAGGGTGAGTCGCTCCGCTCCTTCGCGGCCGAGCACGAGGCCGCGCAGTGCGCGGTGAGCATCCTCAGCGGCATCGTCGACGACCCGTTCGGCTACGGGCGGGTGCTCCGCAACGCGGAGGGCGACGTCGAGGCGATCGTCGAGGAGAAGGACGCCACCGCGGCGCAGCGGGAGGTCCGCGAGATCAACTCGGGGATCCTCGCTCTCGACGCCGACTTCCTGCTCGGCGCGCTGCCGCGGATCGGCAACGACAACGCCAAGGGCGAGTACTACCTCACCGACGTGGTGGCGATCGCGCGCGAGGACGGGCTGACCGTCGGGGCGTACCCGATCGCCGACGTGATGCAGACCGAGGGCGTCAACGACCGGGCCCAGCTGGCCCGGATGGGTGCCGAGATGAACCGGCGGATCGTGGACCGCTGGATGCGCGAGGGCGTCACCGTGATGGACCCGGCCACGACCTGGATCGACGCCGGCGTGACGCTGGAGCCGGACGTGACGATCCTGCCGGGGGTCCAGCTGCTCGGCGCGACCGCGGTCGCCGAGGACGCGGTCGTCGGCCCGGACTGCACTCTCAAGGACTGCGAGATCGGCAGCGGCGCCCGCGTCGTCCGCACGCACGGGGAGCTCGCGGTGGTCGGGGCCGGGGCGAACGTCGGCCCGTTCTCCTACATGCGACCGGGGACCACCCTCGGCGCCGGCGGCAAGATCGGCGGGTTCGTCGAGACCAAGAACGCCACCATCGGCGAGGGTGCCAAGGTCCCGCACCTGTCGTACGTCGGCGACGCGGAGATCGGGGAGGGCACCAACATCGGGGCCGGCACGATCTTCGCCAACTACGACGGGGTGCGGAAGCACCGCACCACGGTCGGCCGCCAGGCCCGGACCGCCTCGAACAACACGTTCGTGGCCCCGGTGACCATCGGCGACGGCGCGGGGACGGGCGCCGGCACCGTCGTCCGCGAGGACGTGCCGCCGGGGGCGCTCGCCGTCTCCAGCGGCCCGCAGCGCAACATCGAGGGTTGGGCGCTGCGCAAGCGCGCCGGCACCGCCCAGGCCGAGGCGGCCGAGGCCGCGCTGGGCACCCGACCGGCAGGTGAACAGGACGTGGCAGAATCCTGAGTGACAACCCTCCTGGCGACCGAGGAGCTGTTCGCGTGACCGGATACAAGAAGACCACCGAGAAGAACCTGATGGTCTTCAGCGGCCGGGCCCACCCCGAGCTGTCCCAGGAGGTGGCGACCCTGCTGGGCACCGAGCTGGTGCCGCAGTCGGCGTACGAGTTCGCGAACTCCGAGATCTACATCCGCTACGAGGAGTCGGTCCGCGGCTGCGACGCCTTCGTGATCCAGAGCCACACGGCGCCGATCAACGAGTGGATCATGGAGCACCTGATCATGGTCGACGCGCTCAAGCGCGCCTCGGCCAAGCGGATCACCGTGGTGATGCCGTTCTACGGCTACGCCCGCCAGGACAAGAAGCATAAGGGCCGCGAGCCGATCTCGGCCCGGCTGATGGCCGACCTGTTCAAGACCGCCGGCGCCGACCGGCTGATCACGGTCGACCTGCACGCCGACCAGATCCAGGGCTTCTTCGACGGCCCGGTCGACCACCTGATGGCGCTGCCGATCCTCGCCGACTACGTGCGGGAGAAGTACGGCCACCAGCCGCTGGCCGTGGTCTCCCCGGACGCCGGGCGGATCAAGGTCGCCGAGCGCTGGTCCTCGCGCCTCGGCGGAGCGCCGCTGGCGTTCATCCACAAGAGCCGCCGCATCGACCGGCCCAACGAGACCGTCGCCAACCGGGTCGTCGGCGACGTCAAGGGGCGCATGTGCGTGCTGGTCGACGACATGATCGACACCGGCGGCACGATCGTGAAGGCCGCGGACGCGATCATGGCCGAGGGAGCGGCCGGCGTGATCATCGCGGCCACCCACGCGATCCTCTCCGACCCTGCGGTCGACCGGCTGAAGAACTCCGCCGCGGCCGAGGTGGTCGTGACCAACACGCTGCCGCTGAGCCCCGACCGCGAGTTCGACAAGCTCACCTGCCTCTCGATCGCCCCGCTCGTCGCCCGCGCGATCCGCGAGGTCTTCGAGGACGGCTCGGTCACCTCGATGTTCGACGGGCAGTCCTAGCCGGTCCGGTCCCGCCCGGGACGTCATACGAACCGGTTGCCGGGGCGACGACCCCGTATGACGTCCGGCCCGGTCCGCCCGGGACGTCATCCGACCTGGTTGCCGGGGCGACGACTCCGTATGACGTCCCCCCGTCCCCCGGTCCACCCGGCCGCGGTCAGTCGAGGTCCTCGGCCCAGTCCGCCCAGCTGCGCCGGAGCACGGTCGGGAGGTCGCCGGCGAGCTGCTCGTCGAGCAGCGCCCGCTGGGCGGCGCCGAGCAGCAGCGCGGGCCGCGCCCGGCCGACGACCTGGGCGAACCCGTCACCGCGCGCCGCCCAGCCCGGCGCCTCGCTCAGGTAGCGGTCGACGTACGGCGCCAGCAGGTCGGCCTGCTCGACCGACCAGAGCCCCTCGAGCACGGCGGTGAGCAGCCGGTTGCCCACGTCGGGGGCGGCGGCGACCGCCCAGGCTGCCTCCTTCGCGTCGGCGGTGGGCCGGGCGGCGAGCGCCGCGGCGGCGCCGAGGTCGGCGTCGAGGCCGGGCCGGCGCACCCGCTCCGCCTCGATCGCGCCCGCGTCGGCCGCACCGAGCGCGGCGAGGCGGCGCACCACCCGCCAGCGCAGAGCGGGCGTGAGGGGGAGGCTGCCGACGCCGTCGGCCGCCAGCCAGCCGGCCAGCGCCGCCGCGTCGTGGGTGGTCTCCGCGAAGCCGGTCGCGAACCCCTCCGCCAGGTCCGGGTCGGTCGCGTGCAGGAGCCCGGTGGCGCAGGTGGCGGCGAGCACGGCCACCGCCTCGGTCGCCGCGCCCGGGTCGAGCCGCAGCGGGAGCACCCGGTCCCGGGTGCGACCGAGCACCGCGGTGACCAGGCCCGCCCGGCGCTCGCCGGGCAGGTGTCGCGCGACGAGGTCGACGAACCCCTCGGCCGGCAGGTCGCGGGTCTGCACCTGGTCGAAGAGCATCGTCCAGAGCACCCCGCGGGCCAGGTCGTCGTCGACGCGGCACAGCCCGTCGGCGACCGCGGCCGCGGACGCGTCGTCGAGGACGATCCGCGCGAAGGTCTCGCCGTGGCTGTTCGGCACCACCACCCGCCCGGCCATCCCGGGCAGCGGCACCGGCTCGTCGGCGAGGTCGACGACCACCGCGTCGGTCTCGGCCCAGCCGTCGTCGTACGCCGTCAGCCGGACGCGGTGCGGCCGGACCCCGTCGCGGTGCAGGACCGGCACGTCGCCGTCGCGCTCGACGCGGAGGGTGTCGAAGCCGGAGCGGCGCAGCCAGGGCCCGACCCAGCCGCGGACGTCGCGGTCGGTCGCCTCGTCGAGGGCGGCGACCAGGTCGCCGAGGGTGGCGTTCGCGAAGCGGTGCCGGGTCAGGTAGGTGTTCAGGCCGCGGAGGAACGCCTCGTCGCCGAGCCAGGTGACCAGCTGGCGGAGCACCGAGGCGCCCTTGGCGTAGGAGATCGCGTCGAAGATGGTCGCGGCCGAGGCGACGTCGGGGACGTCGGCGGTGTCGGGGGCGACCGGGTGGGTGGAGCGGCGCCGGTCGGCGTCGTACGCGCCGGGCTTGCGGGCCACCTCGTGCAGCAGCAGCGCGCCGGGGACGCCGGCCCCGTCGGCCGCCACGCGGTAGCCCATGTAGTCGGCGAAGGACTCCTGGAGCCAGGTGTCCTCCCACCAGGTCATCGTGACCAGGTCGCCGAACCACATGTGCGCCATCTCGTGGGCGACCACGGCCGTCCGCAGCTGCCGCACGTCCTCGGGGACCCGGCCGGCCGGCAGCATCTCGTCGCGGTAGATCACGCAGCCCGGCTGCTCCTGCGCGCCCCAGTTGAGCCCCGGCACGAACACCTGGTCGTAGGAGTCGAACGGGTAGGGCTCCTCGAGGATCCGGGCGTAGTGGTCGAAGCAGCCCTCGGTGACCGCCCGCAGGTCGGCCGCGTCGCGCTCGAGCTCGGCGGCGAGCGAGGCCCGGGCGTGCCAGCCGAAGTCCAGGCCGGCGTGCCGCCACCGCACCGACGCCCACGGACCGGCGACCACGCAGACGAGCGCCACCGGGATCGGCGGGGTGGGGGCGAACTCCCACCGGCCGTCGCCCTCGGCGACCACCCGGGCGTTGGCGAGCACCGTCCACGCGGGGTCCGCGGCGACCGCGACCGTGACCGGTGCCTTGAGGTCGTTCTGGTCGAAGCAGCACATCAGCCGCTGCGCGACGTCCAGGCCGAGGTAGGCGCCGAGGTACGTCGCCCCGTCGGCCGGGTCGACCGTCCGGTGCAGCCCCTCGCCGTCGGTGACGAACGGCAGGCGGGCGGCCACCGTCAGGTCGTGCTCGCCGCCGAGCCCGGTCAGGTGCAGCCGACGGCCGTCGTACGCCGGCTCCACGGGCGCGCCGTCCAGGGTGACCTCCAGGTCGGTCGCCGCAGTCAGCTCCAGGAACGTCGACGGGGCGCTGCTGGTGAACCGGACGGTAGTCCGGCTGCCGAAGCGGTCCGCTGCCGGGTCGGTGAGGTCCAGCTCGAGCGCGTAGGAGACTCCGGAGATCGAGGCGGCCCGGTCCCGGGCCTCGGCGAGGGTCAGGCTCACGCCCTCGACCCTACGGATTCGCGCGAGCGGTCGTCGCCCCGGTAGTCTGACGCAGTTGCCTCGGCGAGGGAGCCCCGGACAGGTGGTTCCGTGATCGACAGGGCCGGCCGTTCCACCGGATGCGCCGCCACGATCTGTGCCGAGGCCCCGAGACCGAGAACCGCCCGTCGCAGCAACACGAGGAGCAGCACCACCATGTCCGAGAAGATCAAGGCCGAGAAGCGCACCGAGTTCGGCAAGGGTGCCGCCCGCAGGATCCGCCGCGACAACAAGGTCCCGGCCGTCGTCTACGGACACGGCAACGACCCGATCCACGTCACCCTCCCCGGCCACGACACGATGCTGGCGCTCAAGCACGGCGGCGCCAACGCGCTGCTCGAGCTCGAGATCGACGGCTCGACCCAGCTGGCGCTCACCAAGCAGGTGCAGATCGACCCGATCAAGCGCCACCTCGAGCACATCGACTTCGTCGCCGTGAAGCGCGGCGAGAAGGTCACCGTCGACATCCCCGTCCAGGTCGTCGGCGACGCCGCCAGCGAGACCCTGGTCGTCACCGAGAACGCCACGATCTCCGTCGAGGCCGAGGCGACCCACATCCCCGAGTACGTCGAGGTCAGCGTCGAGGGCGCCGAGATCGGCACCCAGATCCACGCCTCGGACCTCGTGCTCCCGTCGGGCAGCACCCTGCTGACCGACCCGGAGACGCTGATCGTCAACGTGACCCAGCAGCAGTCCCAGGAGTCCCTGGAGGCCGAGCTGGAGACCGCCGAGGCCGAGGCCGGCATCGAGCGCGACGAGTCCGACGAGGCCACCGAGGCCGCGGCCGACGAGGCGCCTGCCGGCGAGGCCGCCTCGGAGGAGTGACCCTCCGTCACTCGTGGGCCCACGCGCTGGGCCAGCTGTTCCACAGGAAGGGCCAGGACCCCGTGACCGACTCCACCCCCGTCTGGTTGGTGGTCGGGCTGGGGAATCCTGGCCCGTCCTACGCCGGGCACCGGCACAACGTCGGCCACCTCGTGGTCGACGAGCTCGCGCAGCGGCTCGGCTCGTCGTTCCGCGCCCACAAGTCGGGCCGGGCCGACGTCGTCGAGGGGCGCTTCGGCGCCCCCGGGACGCCCGGGCCGCGCGTCGTGCTCATGAAGGCGCGCTGCTACATGAACGAGACCGGTGGCCCGGTCAAGCAGGTCGCCGCCTTCTACAAGGTGCCGCCGGAGCGGGTGGTCGCCATCCACGACGAGCTGGACATCCCCTTCGACACGATGCGGGTCAAGCTCGGTGGCGGCGACAACGGGCACAACGGGCTGCGGTCGATCCGGTCCTCCCTGGGCACCGGTGACTTCCACCGGGTGCGCGTGGGCATCGGCCGGCCGCCGGGCCGCCGGGACCCGGCCGACTTCGTGCTGTCGGACTACTCCGCCGCGGAGCGGCGGATCCTGCCGTTCCAGGTCGACCGGGCCGCCGACGCCGTCGAGACCCTGGTCACCGAGGGCCTCGAGCGGACCCAGCAGCAGTTCAACTCCTGACCGCGAGAGAGTAGGACCCATGACGTTCGAACCCGGTACCCCGCCCGCCGCCGCCGCGACCGACGACCACGCGCTCGCCGCCTGGCTGGCGACCGTCGCCGGTGAGCGGCTGCTCCAGGTCCGCCGGGAGGGACTCGAGGGCCGCGAGCTCAAGGACGCCGGCGACCGCGCCGCCCACGAGCTGCTGATGGGCCTGCTCGCCGAGCACCGACCCGCGGACGCAGTGCTCTCCGAGGAGGGCAAGGACGACAAGGTGCGGCTGTCCAGCAGTCGGGTCTGGATCGTCGACCCCCTCGACGGCACCCGTGAGTTCTCCGAGGTGCCCCGCGCCGACTGGGCGGTCCACGTCGCGCTGTGGCAGGACGGCGACCTGGTCGCCGGTGCCGTCGCCCAGCCCGCACTGGGGGAGACCTTCCACACCGGCCGGCCCCCCGTCGTACCTCCCAGCTCCTCGGAGCGGCCCCGGATCGCGGTGTCGCGCAGCCGGCCGCCGGCCTTCGTGAACGCGCTGGCCGAGGAGCTCGGCGCCGAGCTGGTGCCGATGGGCTCGGCCGGGGTGAAGATGATCTCGGTGACCCGCGACATCACCGATGCCTACGTGCACGCCGGCGGCCAGTACGAGTGGGACTCCGCCGCCCCGGTCGCCGTCGCCCGCGCCGCGGGCCTGTTCACCTCGCGCATCGACGGCTCGCCGCTGCAGTACAACCAGGAGGACGTCTACCTGCCCGACGTCGTCGTCTGCCGCCCCGAGCTGGCCGAGCGGATCCTCGCCTTCATCGCCGAGCACGGCACCGACTGACGGTCGGGTCGAGACGTCTGACGGTTGAGTCAGGGTTCTGACCGGTTGAATCGGGGGTTCTGACCACGGCGCTCGGCCGGGTTGGTCACAACCCTCGACTCGAGGGGTCACAACCCTCGACTCAACCGTCACAACCCTCGATCCAACCTTCTCGCCGAATGGCCCGGACGGACTACCTGGGGTAGTCCGTCCGGGCCGTTTGTGTGCGCCAGGCCGTCCAGGAGCCGGACTTTCGGCGGTGTCGCTTGACCCGGTGGCCGCTTAACAACATTATTTCGACCAATCCAGTGCAGTTACCTGACTAACTGGATCTCTCTCGGGTGTCCCATCCCCTTCGCGGCCGCGGCCGCCTGTCCTCCAGCTGAAGTGAGGTCCTCATGCGCACACCCCTGCGCATCCTGGGCGCGACCGTCGTGGTGTCCCTCGCCGCGGCCGCCGTCCCGTTGCTCTCGTCCACCCAGGCGCAGGCGGTGAAGTTCACCGGCGGCAACCTCGTCGTGTACCGCGTCGGCGACGGCTCCGGCGCCCTGACGAACGCGGCCGCGCCGGTCTTCCTCGACGAGTTCACCCCGGACGGCGACGCGGTGTCGTCGCTGGCGCTGCCGACGACCGCCGACGGTGCGAACCAGCCGCTGACGGCCGTGGGCCAGTCCCGGTCGGAGGGCCTGATCGCCAACTCCGCCGACGGCAAGCTCGTGACGCTGACCGGGTACGCCGCGGCGCCGGGCGCCACCGGGCCGGGCGGGATCTCGCTGACCGGCTCCGCCCCGTCCTCGGTCGCGCGCGTCGTCGGCATCGTCGACGGCGACGGCGCCTACGACACCAGCACCGTGCTCGGCTCCGGGGCGCCGGCGATCGTGCGCTCGGCGGTCTTCGACGGCAGCCAGATCTGGGCGGCCGGCGGCGACGGCGGCGTGCTCACCACCTCGCTGGGGTCGGGCACCGTCAGCTCCATCGCCGGCGGTAACGACGCCAACATCAGCTCGCTGACCATCCAGGACGGGCAGCTGTTCGCCAGCGGAATCCTGGCCAACCGGCTCTCGGCGGTCGGGACCGGTACGCCGACCTCGGCCGCGAGCCTCACCGACCTGACCGGCCTCCCGGACAACCTGCTCACCTACGGCTACGCCTTCCTCGACCTCACCTCGGCGGGCTTCGGCGGCACCGACCTCGACACGCTGTACGTCGCGAACGCCTCCGAGCGCGGCGGCGCGGTCGACAAGTACCGCTTCGACGGCTCGACCTGGACCAGCGAGGGCTCCGTCGACGTCCCGGGCGCGACCGGCCTGGTCGCCGACGCCGAGGGCAGCTCGGTGAGCATCGCGGTGACCACCCCGAGCCAGCTGCTGCTGGTCACCGACCCGAACGGGGCCGGGACGTCGTTCGACGTCGACGACCCGGCGGTCCTCGCCACCGCGGACGCGAACACCGAGTTCCGCGGCGTCGCGCTGGCCCCGACCGGCATCCTCGACGTTCCGGACAACGCCCTCGAGGCCGGCAAGTACGGCTGGACCGACCAGCGCATCACGCGGACCGGCACCTGGAAGTCCTACGCCTTCGCGAAGGCCCCGGGCAAGAAGGGCATCACGAGCAAGAAGAAGGGCTCGGCCGCCACGGCGACGGTCCTGGGTGGCCAGGTGGTCATCACCTTCAGCACCTCGCCCACCGCAGGCAAGGCCCAGGTGGTCGTCGACGGCAAGAAGACGACGGTCGACACCAAGGCCGCGAAGGCCGGCACGCTCGTGAAGAAGTTCGCGCTCAGCGCGGACGACCTCCACACCGTGTCGGTGAAGGTGCTGAGCGCCAAGAGCGTCTCGCTGGCCCTGCTGCAGGTGAAGTGATGAGCCGCGCGACCGCCCGAACCTCCGTCAGAACAGGAACCCTGATGAACCGACGCCTCGTCTCCGCCGTCGCCGCGGTCGGACTCGCCGCCTCGCTCGGGCTCGCGGCAGCCGGGTCGGCCTCCGCCGACCCGGTCCCCGACCAGCCCGGGACCCCTCCCTCCGGCAAGACGGCAGCGCAGATCTACGCCACCGTCGGCGCCGACGCCTTCGCCGAGCTGACCAACAACCTGGCGACGAAGTACAACGCCCAGACCCCGGCGCCGACCCGCGTGATCGCGTCCTACGACGCGATCAACCCGGTCACGGGCGCCGCGGGCGAGAACATCACCACCAAGCCGGGCTGCACCGTGGCCCGTCCCAACGGCGCGAACGCGGGCATCACCGCGATCCTGCTCAACCAGAAGTCCACGGTCGACCCGAGCCAGTACTGCATCGACTTCGTGCGGTCCAGCCGGGCGAAGGGCGCGGCGGCCGGCGAGGCCAACCTGACCTTCTACGCCCAGAGCCGCGACGCGGTGAGCTACGGCGTGATCGGCAACGCGTACGCGCCGACCACCCCCCTCACCACGACCCAGCTCAAGGACATCTTCGAGTGCACGGTGACCGACTGGAGCGAGGTCGGCGGCCAGGCGGGTGACATCCACGTCTACCTGCCGCCGGCGTCCGCCGCCACGCTGACGTTCTTCCTCCAGGCGATCGGCACCAACCTGAACAACGTGCAGGCCGGCTGCGCCGGACTGCCGACGGTGTTCTCGGGCCAGCAGAACGACGGCGAGAGCATGGGCGGCGACCCGCAGGGGATCCTGCCGTACGCCGTCACGAAGTGGGCCGCGCAGGTCAACCAGCCTCCGGGCATCCAGGACCTGCGGGGCGGCGCGCACGTCGGCCCGGTCAACACCACGACCTCGCCGACCACCACGACGACGCTCGGGGGCGTCCAGTACCAGGTGCTCAACCCGGCCTTCACGACCGGATCGAGCGCGTCCTTCGGCCGGATCTTCTTCAACACCGTGCGCAACGACGCGCCGGACGACCTGAAGGCGGTCTTCAAGGCCGGCGGATACCTCTGCCAGCACGCCGACGAGCTCCTGATCCCGTTCGGCAACACGCCGCTGGGTGACGACACCTCGGCGTCGAGGTACTGCGGCCAGCCCAGCTGACCGCTCGACCAGGCCCCCGGGGGGGGGGGGCGCGAGCTCGCTGAAGAGCCCCCTGATCACCCTGGTCGACCTGATGGCGGCCGTCCCCTCGGTCATCTACGCGATCTGGGCGCTGTTCTTCCTGCAGGAGCAGCTGCTGTCGATCGCCCAGTGGATCTCGGTGCACATCGGTCCCGTCCTCCCGTTCCTGCGCGTCGACACGCCGGACTCCCCGTCGTCGTACACGTCCTCGGCCTTCATCGCCGGGATGGCGGTGGGCGTCGTCGTCATGCCGACCGTCACCTCGATCATGCGCGAGGTCTTCTCCCAGGCGCCGATCGGTGAGCGCGAGGGCGCGATCGCCCTCGGGGCCACCCGCTGGGGGATGATCCGCACGGTCGTGATCCCGTTCGGCCGCGCCGGGATCGTCGGTGCCGTCATGCTCGGCCTCGGCCGGGCGCTCGGCGAGACGATCGTGGTCTACGCGCTCATCTCGCCGATGTTCGAGTTCACGACCCACCCGCTGCAGAGCGGGACCAACACGATCGCCTCGCACATCGCGTCCCGCTACTCCGAGTCGAGCGGGGTCGCGCTGTCCGGCCTCCTGGGCGCGGGGCTGATCCTCTTCCTCTTCACGCTGGTGATCAACACGCTCGCCGGCGTGGTGGTCAGCCGGTCGCGGTCCGGCGCATCGACGGAGATCTGATGACGACGGTCCCGACCCCTGCCACCCCCGCGCGCGTCCGCGTCGGAGGCGTCTCCACCGAGCTCGTGCTCCACGTGGTCTCGGCTGCTGCCGGCGCCCTCGGCCTGGTCTGGCTCATGTACGAGCGGATGCTGCCCATCACCGGCACGATCGGCTTCTGGCTGAGCTGGTACCTGATGTTCCTCGTCCTGCTCGCCGCCGCGAGCGCGACGACCCTGGACCGGATGGGGGTCATCGACCGGGTCGTCGGTGCCCTGGTCGCGACCGCCGGGTTGATCCTGGTGGGAGCCCTCGCCGGCATCGTGTTCTTCACGACCGTGCGTGGCTGGGAGGCGCTCAAGCACCTGAACTTCTACCGGGAGACGACCGCCTACATCGGGCCCGACGCCCCGCTCGACCAGGGCGGGATCCTCGCGGCGATGGTCGGCACCCTCGAGCAGGTGGCGATCTCGGTCCTCCTGAGCGTGCCGCTCGGCGTCGCCACCGCCATCTACCTCAGCGAGGTGCGCGGCAAGCTCGCGCGTCTGGTGCGCTCGGTGGTCGAGGCGATGAGCGCGGTGCCCACGATCGTCGCGGGCCTGTTCATCTACTCGATGATGATCTTGAAGTTCGGCCAGGAGCGCAGCGGGTTCGCGGCGTCGATGGCGCTGAGCGTCAGCATGATCCCGGTGGTCGTCACGACGGCCGAGGTCGTGCTCCGGCTCGTCCCCGGCGGTCTGCGGGAGGCCTCGCTCGCGCTGGGCACGACCCAGTGGCAGACCGTACGACGGGTGGTGCTCCCCACCGCCCGGTCCGGCCTCGTGACCGCGGTCCTGCTCGGCGTCGCTCGCGTGATCGGCGAGACCTCGCCCGTCCTGCTCGTGGCGGGCTACACGTCCGAGATGAACGCCGACCCGTTGCACGGGCCCCAGCTGTCCCTGCCGCTCTTCGTCTTCAACTCGATGCGCCTCCCGACCGACGTGGCCATCGCCCGGGCGTTCGGTGCGGCGGTCGTGCTGCTCCTCCTCGTCGTGATCTTCTTCGCGCTCGCGCGGGTGATCGGCGGGAAGCCGCCGGGCCATGTGTCCAAGCGCAAGGCCCGCCGGGTGGCCATCACCGCCGGACTCGCCCCGGCCCCCAACAGCATCAACGTGGCATCGCTCGAAGGAGACAACTCGTGAAGCGCATCCTGGTGGCTCTGGCCTCGACCCTCGCCGTCGCGGCCGCCGTGCTGACGCCGGTGTCGCCGGCGCAGGCCTCGGACAGCTACGTGCCGATCTCGGGTGCCGGCTCGACGTGGAGCCAGGTGGCCGTCGACGCCTGGCGCGCCGACGTGCGTGCCTCGGGGGTCGTCGTCAACTTCGCCGGCACCGGCTCGACCGACGGTCGCTCCCAGTTCATCCAGGGCACGGTCGACTTCGCGAACTCCGAGATCCCGTTCCAGAACCCGCCCGAGCCCGGCCAGCAGGCCGAGGTCCCGGACCGCGACTTCGCCTACCTGCCGATCGTCGCCGGCGGCACGTCGTTCATGTACAACCTGACGGTGGGCGGGCAGCGGGTCCGCGACCTGCGCCTCTCCGGACCGACGTTGGCCAAGATCTTCACGGGCGAGATCACGCGCTGGAGCGACCCCGAGATCAAGAAGGACTACGGCAAGGCCCTGCCCGACATCCCGATCATCCCCATCGTGCGCTCGGACGGCGCCGGTGCGTCCGCGCAGTTCTCGCTCTACATGCGCAACCAGGCCAGCAGCGTCTACTGCCCGTTCATCCGGGAGAAGCTGCACCTGTCGGGCAGCGACTGCCCGAGCGTCTCCTTCTACCCCTCGTTCGGGAGCTCCAAGGCCCAGGTCGGCTCGAACGGCGTGGCCAACTACGTGTCCGCGTCGTACGGCGCCGGGTCGATCGGCTACGTCGAGTACGCCTACGCCAAGCGCATCGACTTCCCGGTGGTGTCGCTGCTGAACAAGGCGGGGTACTTCGCCCAGCCGACGGCGGGCAACGTCGCGGTGGCGCTGACGAAGGCGAAGATCAACTCCAACCTCACCGCGGACCTGACCGGGGTCTACAACAACCCGGACCCGCGCACCTACCCGATGTCGAGCTACAGCTACATGATCGCGCCGACCTCTACCGATGCGCCGTTCAACGCCGACAAGGGCAAGACGCTCTCGACGTTCATCAACTACTTCCTCTGCGCCGGTCAGCAGAAGGCGGACATCCTCGGCTACTCACCACTCCCCGAGAACCTGGTGCAGGCCGGCTTCAAGCAAGTGCTGCGGATCCCGGGCCACGTGAACCCGCCGGCGATCAGCCAGTGCGACAACCCCGCGCTGAACATCCTCAAGACCGCGCCCATGCCCGACAAGTGCGACAAGCTCGGCTCCCCGTGCACCACCACGAACTCGGGGGACGGCGCCGGGACCACGAGCGGCACCGGCGGCACCGGGACGACCGGAGGGACGGGTGGCACCGGGACGACCGGCGGGACCGGCGGGACCGGCGGGACCGGCGGCGGCACCGGTGGTGCGCCCGGGGCGGTCGATCCACTGACAGGCGGGACGGCGGGAGCGGTCGATCCGGCGACCGGCGCGGCGGTCACTGCGACCGCCACCCCGCTGACGCTCACCGGTGGACGGACCGGACAGGCGAAGGCGGCGGCCTGGGTCGCCGCGATCGCCCTGGCCCTGGTGGTGATGGTGCCGCCGTTCCTGCTCAGACGGTCGCGAGCGAGGCGATAACCCGTTGAGGTCGGTCGCCGCGGTCGCGAGGCTGTCGGGATGACTGCTCTCGTCTCGCACACGACCATCGACTGCGCCAACGCCTACGAGCTCTCGGAGTGGTGGAAGCCGGTCCTCGGCTACGTCGACCTCGACGGCGACCCGAACCTGCCGGGCCACGAGGAGTGCCTGATCCGCGACCCCGAGACCGGGCACCAGCTGCTGTTCATCGAGGTCCCGGACACGAAGTCGGTGAAGAACCGGGTCCACCTCGACCTCCGGCCGCGCTCGCGGACCCGCGACGAGGAGGTCGAGGTGCTGCTCGCGCACGGTGCGACGGTGGTCGGCGACCACCGGGACGAGCACGGCCCCGGGACCGGCTGGGTCACGCTCGTCGACCCCGAGGGCAACGAGTTCTGCATGCTGCGCTCGGAGGCCGAGCGCGCGGGCTGAGCCCGCCGGCCAGCCCCGCGGCCAGGCCGCACCACCTCCGTCGGTGAACGGAGCCTGAACGACGATCGGCCGACCGCTCGTGGCCCGATCGGACCACCGGCGACGGCCCAGGATGACCCGATCGGGCTACCGCGAAACGCGTGCGGCGACGTGTTCGCGAAAGCGGGCACCGCTGTTCGTCGGCCGTTCACCGCCGGAGGGCCTGACGTTCCCGTGCCCTCCTGAGACTTCTGGCGTTTCCGCAGTCCGCTCGACCCGAGCGCCTCGCCAGAAAGCAGCGCGTGACCACCCTCCCTCTGCAGGACGCGTCCACCGACGTCCGTCCCCGGAAGATCTCCCGCAAGGCCACGGGGGCCGACGCGGTCTTCGTGCACTCCATCCGGGTCATCGGCGCCACCGTCCTCGTCATCACCGGCGGGGTCGGCGTCTTCCTGGGCTGGCAGGCGTACCCGACGCTGAAGCACTACGGCTGGAGCTTCTTCACCGAGGCGTCGTGGCAGCCCGAGGCCGACGTCCTCGGCATCGCCGCGGTGCTCACCGGCACCGTCTGCGTCGCCCTGGTCGCCATGACCATCGCGTTCCCGCTGGCGCTCACGACCGCGCTGTACATCAGCGAGTACGCGCCGGCTCGGATCAAGAGCCTGCTGGTCTCCATGGTCGACCTGATGGCCGCCGTGCCCTCGATCATCTGGGGTCTCTGGGGCTACTTCCTGGTGATGCCGCACGCCGCGGAGCTGTCGGTCTGGCTGGACCGCAACTTCGGCTGGATCCCGATCTTCGACGTCCACGACACCGACCCGAACGCGGCCGCGGTCGACATCTCGCGCTACAGCTTCTCGATGTTCTGCGCGGCGATCGCCGTCGCGATGATGGTGCTGCCGATGTCGTGCGCGGTGATGCGCCAGGTGTTCTCCCAGACCCCGCCGGGCGAGAAGGAGGCGGCGCTGGCCCTCGGTGCCACCAAGTGGGGGATGGTCCGCTCCGTCGTCCTGCCCTTCGGCCGCGGCGGCATCATCGGCGGCACCATGCTCGGCATGGGTCGCGCCCTCGGCGAGACCATCGCCGTGCTGCTCATCCTCTCGCCGTCGTTCGAGGTCAAGGGCCGGGTGCTCGAGATCGGCGGCAACACCGTGTCCTCGCTGATCGCCGGCCGCTTCGGCGACGCGAGCAGGAGCCAGCTCTCCGCGCTGCTCGCGGCGGGCTTCGTGCTCTTCGTCATCACCCTGTGCGTCAACACCCTCGCCGCCGTCATCGTCAACAGAAGCCGCTCGGGCGCCGGGACGGACGCCTGAGATGACGACGGCACCCGAGACCGACGTCGCCGTCGGCCAGACCTTCCTGCCGTCGTACGACGACGACGCACCGCAGCCGCAGCCGCGGGAGTCCCTCGGACGGCCGACGCCGGACGAGCAGTTCCTGCGGGTCGGGACCTGGGTCTCGGCCGTGGGCCTGGCCTGGCTGATCACCCAGCAGCTCCTCCCGCTGCCCGGGCTGACCTGGTTCCTGGTCACCTGGTTCGCCTGCGTGCTCCTCGTGACCACCGTGACGGCCGGGATCTCCGGTGGCCTGGTCGAGGTCCGGGACCGGGTCGCGGGCACGGTGGTGACCGCCGGGGCGGTCATCGTCGCGGCGGTGCTGGTCAGCGCGATCGTCTTCGTCGTGATCCGCGGCTGGCACGCGCTGGTGCACCCCAACTTCTTCTTCGACGACATGGCCGGGGTCGGGCCCAAGGACCCCTTCGACCGCGGCGGCGTGGCCCACGCGGTGCTGGGCACGCTCATCGAGATCGCGATCGCGGTGGCGATCACCCTGCCGCTCGGCATCGGCACGGCGGTGTTCATGAGCGAGGTGGGCGGCAAGTTCGCCCGGGTCGTCCGGACGGTGGTCGAGGCGATGACGGCGCTGCCCTCCATCGTGGCCGGACTCTTCATCTACACCGTCTTCATCGTCGCCCTGGGCTACCCCCGCTCCGGGCTCGCCGCCTCGCTGGCGATCGCGGTGATGATGCTGCCGATCATCGCCCGAGCGGCGGACGTCGTGCTGCGCGTCGTCCCGAGCGGCCTGCGGGAAGCCAGCCTCGCGCTCGGCGCCAGCCGCTGGAAGACGGTGTGGCACGTCGTGCTCCCGACGGCACGGCCCGGGCTCGCGACCGCGGTCATCCTCGGCGTCGCGCGCGGCATCGGCGAGACCAGCCCGGTGCTGCTGACCTCGGGCAACGCGCAGTTCTTCGTGACCAACCCGACCGACGGCGTCATGAACTCGCTGCCGCTGCTCATCTACTCGACCGTGCGCTCCGGGGAGCCGGCCGCGATCGCCCGAGCCTTCGCCGCCGCGACCGTCCTCATGCTCATGGTCCTCGTCCTGTTCGTGACGGCCCGCCTGCTGGCCCGTCCGAAGCGGACCAAGAAGGGACGCCGTCCGCGCCGCAGGTCGGCCGTCGAGTTCGTCCAGGCCGACCCGCTCAGCGAGATGGGTCCGGTCGGCCCTGCCCCGTCCTCGTACCGGAACACCCAGGAGTACCAGTGACCAGCCGCGTCCACCGCGCCGTCCGCGTCGTCCGTGCCGCCGTGGCCTTCCTCCTGGCCGTCGGCTTCGTCGCCGCCCTGCCGGGGACGGCGAGCGCGACGGTCTACGCGCAGATCGAGGGCACCGGCTCCACCTGGTCCGAGCTCATCGTCCAGCAGTGGATCGCCGACGTCGACTCCAACGGCATGAAGGTCGTCTACACCGGCGGCGGCTCGACCAAGGGCCGCAAGGACTTCGCCCAGGACAGCACCGACTTCGCCATCTCCGAGATCCCCTACCAGGGCACCGACGAGCAGGGCCAGGCCGACACCAGCAACGGCCGCGAGTTCGCCTACCTGCCGATCGTCGCCGGCGGCACGGCGTTCACCTACCAGCTGAAGGTCGGCAACGAGCTGGTCCGCAACCTGCGGCTGTCCGGCGAGACGATCGCGAAGATCTTCACCAACAAGATCACCAACTGGAACGACCCGGCGATCACGAAGGACAACAACGGCCGGCAGTTCCCGAACCTGCCGATCACCCCGGTCGTCCGCTCCGACGGCTCCGGCACCACGGCGCAGTTCACCACGTGGATGGACCACGAGTACCCCAGCATCTGGCGGCCCTACTTCGGCCAGTCCGGGCTGACGTCCTACTACCCGAAGAAGTCGGGCACCCGGATGATCAGCCAGGCCGGCTCCGACCAGGTGATGAACACGATCAAGGGGTACGCCGGCAACGGCACGATCGGCTACGTCGAGTACTCCTACCCGGTCAACGCCGACTACCCGGTCGTGAAGGTGCTCAACAAGGCCGGCTACTACGTGGAGCCGACGCAGTACAACACCGCGGTCGCGCTCACCAAGGCGAAGATCAACCAGGACAAGAGCAGTCAGATGTACCTGACGCAGATCCTGGACGGCGTCTACACGAACCCGGACCCGCGGGCGTACCCGATCTCGTCGTACTCCTACATGATCATCCCGACGGGCGCGGACGACCCGAGGATGACGACTGCGAAGCGGCAGACGCTCGCGGACTTCCTCTACTACTCGCTGTGCTCGGGCCAGACCAAGGCCGGTCCCTACGGCTACTCGCCGCTGCCGCTGAACCTGGTGCAGGCGGGCTTCGACCAGATCGCGAAGCTGAAGAAGGCGGACTCGGCGGTCGACCTCACCGACCGTGACGTCCGGTCGTGCAACAACCCGACCTTCGACGGCAAGAACCTGAACCACAACGTGCTGGCCGACAAGGCGCCGATGCCCGCCTCCTGCGACAAGGTCGGGGAGGGACCGTGCGGTACGGCGACCGGGACCAACCAGCCGAGCACCGACGACGGCGGCGGCGGGACGAGCGGTGGCACGGGGGCCACCGGAGGCACCGGCGGGACCGGGGGCACCGGGGGCGGCTCCGGAGGATCCGGCGGGACGGGTGGCGCCGCGCCCGGTGCGATCGATCCCGAGACCGGGGCGGTGGTCGGCGACACCGGGGCCACGTCCGGCGACGCGATCTACGCGACACCCACGGAGCTCGTCGCCGACCGCAGCGGTGACAAGACCGCCTTCGGCTGGCTGGCCGTCCTCGAGCTGCTCGCGCTCATCCTGCTGCCCGGCTTCTTCGTCGTGGCGATGCGCCGGCGCCGACCGTCGGGGACGGGAGGTCAGTCGTGAGGCGGACCCTCGCCCTCCTCGTCGGGATCCTGGCGCTGGCCCTGCCGGCGGCGGCGGTCGCGACGCCGGCGCCGGCGCCGACGAGCCCCGGGGCGGGTCGCTCGGACGGCTTCACCGAGACCAAGACGCTCACCCGGCAGTTCGTGAACGCGGACGGCTCGACCTACTCGTCCCCGAGCCACACCGTCACGGTCACCGCCGACAAGACCGAGAACCTGCGCGGCCGTCAGCGGATCCTCATCAGCTGGAAGGGCGCGCAGCCCAGCGGTGGCCGGGCGAGCAACCCGTTCGGCGAGAACGGGCTCAACCAGGAGTACCCGGTGGTCATCATGCAGTGCCGGGGGACCGACGACCCCTCGCTGCCGCTGAAGCAGCAGGTGCGCCCGGAGACCTGCTGGACCGGCTCGGTCGCCGAGCGCTCCCAGGTCACCCGGTCCGACGGGGAGGCGTCGTGGGTGCACGACGCGGACGCGACCGATGCCGAGAAGGCGCGGATCTCCGGCGTCGACCCGTTCCCGACCGCGGACGAGTGCCCGACCGCCGACATCTCGCCGTACTTCACCAAGCTGACCCCGTTCGTCACGGCGAAGAACAAGACCTTCGTCGCCTGCGACGCCGACCACATGCCGCCCGAGGCCGCCGTCGGCGCGGCGTTCCCACCGGCCGAGCTGGCCGCGTTCACCGACACCGACGGCACCGGCTCGGTGCAGTTCGAGGTCCGCAGCGACGTCGAGAACGAGTCGCTGGGCTGCAACCACGAGACCGCGTGCTCGATCGTGGTGATCCCGATCGCCGGCCTCTCCTGCGACCAGCCGTCCAGCCCGATGTCGATCTCGGACAAGGCCTGCCGCAAGGGCGGTCGCTTCCCCGCCGGGTCGAGCAACTTCGCGAACGAGGGCGTGGACCAGGCCGTGTCGCCGGCGCTCTGGTGGTCGCCGTCGAACTGGAAGAACCGGTTCTCGATCCCGATCACCTTCGGTCTCCCGCCGGACGTCTGCGACGTCCTCGACCCCCGCCCGCCGACCGGCTTCTACGGCTCGGAGCTGCTCGCGCAGGCGGCGCTGCAGTGGTCGCCGGCGTACTGCCTGGACAAGCAGCGCTTCAAGTTCCAGTTCAACAACATGTCCGACGAGGCCGGCTGGAACCTGATGGAGGCCGGCGGGGGTGTCGCGGCCGAGGTGTCCTCCGAGCACGACCAGCGCGGGGCGGACCCGGTCGGCTACGCGCCGACGGCGGTGACCGGCTTCTCGATCGGCTACCAGATCGACAAGCCCGACAACGCCGGCGAGGTCACCGACCTCAGGCTGAACGCCCGGCTGCTCGCGAAGCTGCTCACCCAGTCCTACCTCGGCTCCGACCTCGGTCGCGGCCACCCGGGGATCGGGGACAACCCGCTGGCGATCATGAACGACCCCGAGTTCATCGAGCTCAACCCGGGGCTGAGCCAGATCAGCCAGGAGGTCGGGGCGACGGTCCTGTCGCTGTCGAACGACTCCGACGTCATCGAGCAGCTGACCGACTACATCGCGCACGACAAGGACGCGATGGCCTTCATCGACGGCAAGCCCGACCCGTGGGGCATGAAGGTCAACCCCTCCTACAAGAGCATCTCGATGCCGCGGTCGCTGTGGCCGCTGATGGACACCTACGTCCCGGAGACCGAGAGCGACTGCCGGAAGAAGAACCCGGCCGTCTACTTCAACCAGCTCGCGGCGCCGGTGACCACGCTGCGCAAGATCGCCGAGGCCCTCCTGGACGCGTGGCCGAACGTGCAGACACGGTGCGACTACGACCAGTCGAGCGGCCTCTACAAGCTCGGCCGGATCGACCGGCAGTCCTTCGGCAGCCGCTTCATGCTCGGGATCGTCAGCCTCGGTGACGCGGCCCGCTACGGACTGCGCTCGGCGCAGCTGGAGACGAAGCCGCGCACCTACGTCGGGCCGACGAGCAGGTCGCTCAGCGCCGGCGTGGCCCTGATGGACCAGTCCGAGAAGTACCACCCGTTCCTGCTCGACCAGGCCGACGTGCGGAGGTCCGCCACGGCATACCCGGGCACCATGGTCGTCTACACCGCGGCGCGCCTGCAGAACCTCGAGCAGGCGGACGCCGACAAGGTGGCGCAGTTCATCCGCATCGCCACGAGCGAGGGCCAGCGCCCGGGCAGTGGGAACGGGCAGCTGCCCGAGGGCTTCCTGCCGATCCAGAAGTCCGGGGTGACCGCCAAGCTCTCCACCTCCGCGCAGCAGACCGCCGACGCGATCGAGGCCCAGGAGGAGCCGCCCGCCGACCAGGGCGGCGACGGCGGGAAGAGCGACGGTGGTGGCGGGACCGGCGGCTCCGGTGGTGGCGGGGTCAGCGCGCCCGGCGTCCCGGGTGACGGCGCCCCGGCGACCGCCGGCGGCTCCCCCTCCGCCGCGCCCGCCACGACGCCGACCGCTGTCGAGATGCCGGCCACCGCACCGGTCAGCTCGAGCATCGCGGGCGGACTCCTGCCCCTGCTGATCCTGCTCGGCGCGATCGGCTGCCTGGTCACCCTCGCCCTCAAGCTCGCCGGGCCGGTCGTCAGGGGCCGGCGATGACCGCGACCATGGACCCGCCCGAGGCGCCGGCCCCGGCCCCCGCACCGGCGCCGAGGCGTCGCCGCCTGGCCCGCGCCCCCCGCCGTACGGCGCCGGCGCCCGCGCGTGCGAGCCGCGCGTCGCGCCCGGCCGGCCCGCCCTCCGGCTCCGACACCGCCTCGGCCCTCCTGTCGTCGGCGTTCACGATGATCGCGATCGTCTGCCTCTGGATCGCCGCGCAGATGCTGTTCCTGGGCTCGATCTCGGAGAACCGGGACCAGGACCTCCTGTACGCGCAGTTCCGCACCGAGCTCGCCGAGCTCACCGCCCCGATCGGCCCGGTCGTGCCGGTCGACGACCCGGTCGCGCTGCTGACGATCCCGAGCCTCGGCGTGCAGCAGGTGGTGGTCGAGGGCACGGCCTCCGGCGACCTGCTGCGCGGCCCCGGCCACCGTCGCGACACGCCGCTGCCCGGCCAGGTCGGCACCTCGGTCGTGTACGGACGGGCGACGACCTACGGCGGCCCGTTCGGCGACATCACCTCGTTGGGGCGCGGCGACGAGATCCAGGTGGTCTCCGCCCAGGGCACGAAGGTCTTCACCGTCGCCGGCGTGCGTCGCTCCGGTGACCCGTTGCCCCAGCCGCCCGAGGAGGGCGCGGCCCGGCTGACGCTCGTGACGGCGGAGGGGAGCGGTCGCCTCGGCGCGATCACCCCCGACACCGTCGTCTACGTCGACGCCGACGCCCCGAAGGGGTTCCCCGCACCGCCCGGCAGACCCGCGGCGGTCCCCGACTCGGAGAAGGCGATGGCCAACGAGCCCGGAGCGGTCCCGCTCCTGGCCCTGTGCCTGGCCCTGCTCCTGGCGACGGCCCTCGGGGTCGTCGCCGCCCGTCAGCGATGGCCGGCAGTGCTCGTGTGGGTGGTCGCGGCCCCCCTCGTGATCGCGCTGTCGTGGGCGTCCACGGACGTGGTGATGCGTCTGCTGCCGAACCTGATCTGACCGTCCGGCTGCCCTCGGGGGCGGCGACCGACCCGAACCGAACCGAACCGAACAACACCAGGTAGCACCCACACAGAGAGCGACAACTGATGTTCGTACGCAAGACCCTCGCGGGCGCCCTCGCGGCCGCCCTCGCCGGTTCCGCGATCGCCCTGTCCGCAGGCGCCGCCCACGCCGCCACCGACCCCGACGACCCGAGCTTCACCCCGGTCGGCAGCGACCTGATCGGCGTCGGCTCCGACACCAGCCAGCACGCCGTCCACCTCTTCGCCGAGGCATGGAACGCCGACCCGCGCACGGCGGGCCTGCCGAAGATCGCGAGCTTCGCGGCGACCGGCGGTGGCCAGATCACCCTTCCCAGCGGCGCGATCAACCGCCCGAACGGGTCGGGAGCCGGCAAGGGCCTGCTCTACGGTGCGGGCAACAACGCCGACGTCGACTTCGCCCGCTCCTCGTCGGCCAACAGCGCGGCCGAGACCTCGGCCGGGCTCCAGGCGTTCCCCTTCGCCCTCGACACGCTGGTCATGGTGGTCTCGAAGAACGTCGCCTCGCACGCGCCGGCCACCCTCACCGAGGCGCAGATCGTCAGCATCTACAAGGGCGACACGACGAACTGGTCGCAGGTCGGTGGGTCCAACGGCACCATCAAGCCGATGATCCCGCAGGCCGGCTCGGGCACGAGGTCGTTCTTCGTCGCCCAGCTCAAGCGGATGAACGGCGGCGTGGACGTCACCCTGGGCAGCAACGTCCAGGAGGTCCAGGAGCACGACCCGACCCCGATCCAGGGTGACGCGGACGCGGTCGCCCCGTTCTCGAAGGGCCGCGCCGAGATCGCCGGCACCCTCCAGCTGGAGAACGGTCTCGCCGCCGACCGCGCGCTCTACAACGTGGTCCGCGGCACCGACGTCTCGAACGCCGTCGTCCAGGCGGCGTTCGGCTCCTCCGGTGCGCTCTGCTCCACGGACGCCCGCAGCCTGATCGAGGCGGCCGGCTTCAAGCAGCTCGCCACCCCGGAGCACGGCGGCGTCTGCGGCGCCCCGACCCAGGCGGCGGTCAGCAACTTCACGACGAACCAGCAGGTGGTCACCACCACCGACCTCAGCGCCGCCAGCGCGAAGGCCAAGACCGTCACGCTGTCCGCGACGGTCACCGGTGCCACCTCGCCGTCGGGCACGGTGGACTTCTTCGAGGGCGAGACCCAGGTCGCCAGCGACGTGCCGCTGACCTCCGGTGCCGCCACCACGACCCTGACCGGCGTGACCCCCGGCGAGCACACCTACACCGCGGAGTTCACCGGGGACGAGGGCTCGGTCTTCGAGCCGTCCGCCTCCGAGGACGCCACCGTCACCGTCAAGACCAGCTCCACCGTGGCCGAGACCTTCCCGGCGTCGGTGGCGGCGGGCAAGAAGGCCACGGGGACCGTGACCGTGACCGGGGACGGCGCGACCGCGACCGGCAAGGTGACGATCAAGCAGGGGTCGAAGACGCTGGCGTCCGCGACCCTGAAGAACGGCAAGGCCACCATCACCCTGCCGAAGCTGAAGAAGGGCACCGCCAAGCTGAAGGCGGTCTACGGGGGCGACGCCGTCGTGGCCGGTTCGAGCACGTCCTTCACGATCAAGCAGAAGTGACCCGCTGAGTCCTGCCGGCCCGCCCGCCTCCCCGGGCGGGCCGGCACGGGCATGGTGCACAATTCCTATCGACAAGATGAGCAAGGACGACCGATGACCGCAGCGACCGACGAGACCTCCGTCCTCCCGCCGGTGCCCCCCGCCGGACCCTCCGCGACCCTGGCGGAGATCGAGGGCCGTGACATCACGGCGTGGTTCGGCCAGCACAAGGTGCTCGACCGGGTGTCGCTGACCATGCCGGCCGGTCACATCACCGCCCTGATCGGTCCCTCCGGCTGCGGCAAGTCGACCTTCCTGCGCATCCTGAACCGGATGCACGAGCTGGTGCCGTCGGCGCAGCTGGCCGGCCAGGTGCTCCTCGACGGCCAGGACATCTACGACCCCTCGAAGCGGCTGATCGACGCCCGCCGGGCCATCGGGATGGTGTTCCAGAAGCCGAACCCGTTCCCGGCGATGTCGATCCGCGAGAACGTGCTCGCCGGGCTCAAGCTGACCGGCACCAAGGCCTCGCGCTCCACGAAGGAGGAGCTGGTCGAGTCCTGCCTGCGCAAGGGCGGGCTCTGGAACGAGGTCAAGGACCGCCTCGACGCTCCCGGCGGCGGCCTCTCCGGCGGTCAGCAGCAGCGCCTCTGCATCGCCCGGTCGCTGGCGATCAAGCCCCGCGTGCTGCTGATGGACGAGCCGTGCTCGGCCCTGGACCCCACCTCGACCCGCGTGATCGAGGAGACGATGAAGGAGCTGGCCCAGGAGGTCACCATCGTCATCGTCACCCACAACATGCAGCAGGCCGCCCGGGTCTCGGACCGGTGCGCGTTCTTCCTCGCCTCCCAGGGGACCCCCGGCGTGATCGTGGAGCACGGCGACACGACCGCGATGTTCCAGCACCCGCAGGACCCCCGCACCGCCGACTACGTGCACGGCCGGTTCGGATGAGCCCTGCCCGCGCCATCGCGGTCCTCTCCACCGCCCTGCTCGCGGTCGCCGGCCTCGGCTACCTCGCGTCCCAGACCGTGCTCGCCGCTCCGACCCTGACGGTCACGGAGCAGCAGTACGTCGGCGCGCCGTCCCCGGCCGCGCGGGCCGGCCGCGAGGTCGCGCCCGGGAAGCCGGTCGGGCCGCAGCGGGTCTCCGAGCAGTGGGTCGACACGACCGCGGCGAAGGCGGGCATCCCGACCGCCGCCGTGCGGGCCTACGCGAACGCACAGCTCTCCGAGCCGACCGGCTGCGACGTGGGGTGGACGACGCTGGCCGGGATCGGGTGGATCGAGTCGCAGCACGGCACCATCGGCGGCCGCACGCTCGGCGACGACGGCCACTCCTCGAGCCCGATCCTCGGGCCCGCCCTGGACGGCCGCGGGAAGGTGGCCGCGATCCCGGCCACGCCCGAGACCAGCGCCTGGCACGGCGACCCGCGGTGGGACCACGCGGTCGGCCCGCTGCAGTTCATCCCGTCGACCTGGGAGACCTGGGGCGCCGACGGGGACGGGGACGGGGTCGCCGACCCCAACGACCTCGACGACGCGGCCTACACCGCCGCCCGCTACCTCTGCGCCGACGGCCACGACCTGCGCACCGGCTCCGGCTGGGCGGACGCGATCTTCTCCTACAACCACGCCCAGTCCTACGTCGACTCCGTCTACGCCGCCGCCCAGTCCTACGCCGACCGCACCGACTGACCGTCGAGTCGGGACTTCCGACCAGTCGAGTCGGGAGCGCCGACCACGCCGGCCGGCGTCCTGGCGGGCGGCGGGTCAGCACTGACGCCCTGTCGCGGTGGCACGCCGACACCTACAGTTGTCCGACGGACCTGGGGGAGGGTGATGCGCTGGTGGCTGCCTGCGCTGGCCGCGACGGTCGCCATGACCGCTGTCGCGGCGCCGGGGCCTGCCACGACGGAGCCGCCGGCACGCGCGGAGACCGCGCAGCCGCGGGTGGCCGCCGCCGAGGAGCCCGTGCTCACCGAGCTGGGGCTGCGCCGCGCGTGGGCCGACCCGCTGCGCACCCGCATCGACCTCGGAGCGGACATCGCGCTGCGCGACTGCCACCTCGGTGACCCGATCCGCGAGTCGCCGTACCCGCTGGTGCTCGACGGGCACGGCCACACGATCCGGCAGACGTGCTTCGAGAAGCGCCTGCTGCGCCAGGACGGGACCGGCTGGCTCGACCTGCGCGACGTCATCCTGACCCGGGGCGGCTCCGACGGGCCGGGTGCAGCCGTGACCTCGCGCGGGGAGATCATGCTCTCCGACTGCGTCGTCAAGCAGAACCTCGCCGAGGAGCCGGGCGGCGGGGTGTTCTCGATGCGTCGGGTGACCGTCCACCGGTGCCTCATCAACGGCAACCTCGCGAACGACGACGGCGGCGGCGTCTACGCGCGTCGCGGCGGCGTGCAGGTCTACGACTCCGTGCTGAGCACCAACCTCGTCGACGGGTCGGGAGGCGCCATCGGCTCGACCGGGGACATCCTCGTGGTCCGGTCGTTCGTCGACGGCAACACGACCGACGGCGACGGCGGTGCGCTGTACACCGACGAGGACGGTGACGTCACGGTCGTGAACTCGCTCATCGACGGGAGCGACGCCGACGGGCCGGGCGGCGCGATCTTCACGCTCGACGGGGACGTCGCCGTCTTCGACTCCACGCTGACCGGGAACCGGGCCGACGACCGAGGCGGGGCGATCTCGGGGGAGGCCGACGTGCTGCTGGTGAACTCGACGGTCGCCCGCAACCTGGCGGTCGCCCACGCCGGCGGCGGCATCTGGGCGCGCGGCAACCTGGTGCTGGTCAACACCACCGTGACGAACAACTACGCCGAGGGCGAGGGCGGCGGCACGCTCTCGGCCGGACGCACCTTCCTGCTGTCGTCGACGATCGTGCGCAACATCGCCTCGATCGCCGGGAACGTCGGGTCCTCGGGCCGGCTGACGAGCTTCGCCAGTGTCCTCGGACCGCCGTCCTACGAGGGGGTCACCGGCGACACCATCCCGACCCGCCGGTCCTGCCGGGTCTACGCGACCGTCTCGGTCGGGTGGAACTTCCTCAGCGACGACACCTGCGAGCTCGGCAGCGACACCGACGTGCTCGGCGAGGACCCGCAGCTCGCCCAGCTCGAGGACGACCCCAACGGCTTCGTCCTGGTCCCCTTCGACGGCAGCCCGCTGCGCGACCGGATCCCTCCGGGCTCGTGCCGGATCGAGCTGCCGGACCCGTTGCCCGCCGGGCAGCTGCTCGAGCAGCTCATCGACTGGGAGGACGTGCTGGGCCACGACGCGCGCGGGGTCCCGCGGGGTGACCAGCCGTGCGACATCGGCGCGGTCGAGTCCACCGGCCCGGTCCCGGCACGGCCGGTCCTCGACCCGCCGGTGCCGCCCGATCCCGACGACGCGCCACCTGCCACCCGGGTCGTCGACGGGGTCGTCGACGGGGTCGTCGACGGGGTCGTCGGCCGGGTCCCACCGGCTCCGCCGAGCGCGAAGCCCGCATCGGTCCGGCGGCTGCTCGCCGCGGTCGAGCGCCGCCTCCGGGTGCTGGAGATGCGGGCGCGTCGGTTCGACGTGCTGCTGGGCTGCACCACCCGCGTCGGCGTCGACCGCGCCGGCGACCGGCGGCACCGGTGGGGGTTCGAGTACGACGAGCGCGACGGCACCGGGCTCGACGTACGGCCTGCTCTGGTGCGGCACCGCAACGCCGGCACGACGGCCCAGTGGCACCTTTTGGAGCTGTCGACGGAGCGTCGCTGCCTCAGTGCGCCGGCGGACCCCAACGGCGCCGGCGACGACGCACGGGTGGAGCGACGCCCGACGGTCCGGTGGCTGCGGTCCCTGGAGCGCCGGGAGCACCGCCTGGAGCGCCGGACGGAGCGGTTCGACGCCTGGGAGTCGTGCCTGACCTGGCTCCCGGTGACCGAGGCGGGGGACGCCGACCAGGACCTCGGCTACCTGGTCGACGAGGGGCTGTGGCCCTTCCACCGGGTGCACTACCCGGCGACCGACCTCGACCACAGCGAGTGGGACGACCCGGACTACCAGGTCCTCGCCTTCCGGGGGAACGCCCGGCCCTTCGGGCCCGGGCCGTGCGGGACCGATCCCGGGGAGGGCGCCGACCGGCCGACGGTCGGGGACCGCGGCGGGCACGGCACCGACCGCGCCGGTCGCCTGCGGCGCGAGGTGCGCGACCTGCGGGAGGACGTCCTGGACCTGGGGGAGCCGGTCGACGAGATCACCCGCTTCGACCAGTGCCTCTACACCGTGGGGGTGCGCGAGGCCCCCGGCTACCGGTACCAGGGGCCGGACGGATCGGCCGTGCGGCGCCCGGCGCTGTCCTTCGACATGCGCGGCGACCACCTCCCGCAGCTCAGCGTGATGGCGTTCCCCGGGGAGGAACCGCCCCAGATCGAGTGCAACGAGGACGCCGGGGGCGTCCAGACCGACGAGTGATCAGCCGGCGCGCAGCCGGCGGCCGATCCGCCACCCGGCGACCGGCGCGGCGGCGGCGAGCGCCCCGACCAGGACGGTCAGCAGCAGGACGCCGGCGACCCGGACGGTGCCGACCCCGTCGCGCAGCGCGCCGCGGACCTCGTCCTGGCCGACCCCGGTGCCGAAGAGGGCCATCGGCAGGGTGGTGAGCACGACGATCACGGCCGCGAGCCACCGTCGCTCGGTCCCCGCGCCGGCGAGGGCCGCGCCCAGACCGGCGACCGCGAACGTGAGGCCGATCCCCACGGTGCCGGCGACTGTGAAGTCCGTGTCCTCGTCGCGCACCAGCGCCACCCAGCGCATCGGCACCCGCGCGACGAGCCCGATCGCGAAGCCGACCAGCGCCCCGAGCAGCCCGGCCCGGAGGGCGACCACGGCTCCAGCATGGCCCCGTAGACTCGGGAGCGCGACCCCCTGTCCTCGCTGACCGGGGGCTGTCGTGTTGTCCGCCCTCCCTCGAAAGGCCCTCCGTGCAGCTCACCGGGCACCTCTCCGGCATCGCCGACGCGGTCCTGGCCGACCCCGTCCTCGACGAGGCGCTGGCCGACGCGCGCGGCGGTGCCGTCCCGGCGCTCGACCTCACCGGCCCCGAGGCGCTGCGCCCGTACGTCGTCGCGGGGCTCGTCCGCGCCGGCCGCACCGTGCTCGCGGTGACGGCGACCGCGCGCGAGGCCGAGGACCTCGTCGAGGCCCTCGGCGACCTCGTCGACCCCGGCCTGGTCGCCCTCTACCCGAGCTGGGAGACGCTGCCGCACGAGCGGCTCAGCCCGCGCAGCGACACGGTCGGCCGGCGGCTGGCCGTGCTGCGCCGCCTCTGCCACCCCGGCGACGACGCGGCCAACGGGCCGCTCTCGGTGGTCGTCGCTCCCGTGCGCTCGGTGCTGCAGCCGCAGGTGAAGGGTCTCGGCGACCTCGAGCCGGTCGAGCTCGCGCCCGGCGACACCGCGCCGCTCGAGGACGTGGTGCGGCGCCTCAGCGCGGCGGCGTACTCCCGGGTGGACCTGGTCGAGAAGCGCGGCGAGTTCGCGGTCCGCGGCGGCATCGTCGACGTCTTCCCGCCGACCGAGGAGCACCCGCTGCGCGTGGAGCTCTGGGGCGACGACGTCGAGGAGATCCGGTCGTTCTCGGTGGCCGACCAGCGGACCCTGGAGAAGGTCGAGCGGCTGTGGGCGCCTCCCTGCCGCGAGCTGCTGCTGACCGACGCCGTCCGGGAGCGCGCGGCCGAGCTCGGCCGGCAGCACCCCCAGCTGCTCGAGCTCACCGACAAGATCGCTGCCGGCATCGCCGTCGAGGGCATGGAGTCGCTCGCACCGGTGCTCGTCGACGAGATGGAGCTGCTCGTCGACCTGATGCCCGCCGACACGCACGTCCTCGTGCTCGACCCGGAGCGGGCCCGCAGCCGGGCCCACGACCTGGTCGCGACCAGCGAGGAGTTCCTCGGCGCCAGCTGGGCGGCCGCCGCGAGCGGCGGCACGGCGCCGATCGACCTGGGCGCGGCGTCGTACCGCTCGATCGCCGACGTGCGCGAGCACACCCTCGGCCAGGGCAAGCCGTGGTGGACCGTCAGCCCGTTCGGGATCGACGACACGGGCGACGTGACGGACGTGCACGCCGTCCCGAGCCGATCGCTGCCGGCCCGCCCCGCCGACGCCTACCGCGGCGAGGTCGAGCGCGCCGTCGCCGACCTCGACCGCTGGCGTCGCGAGGGCTACCGCACGGTCGTCGTGCACGCGGGCCACGGTCCGGCGGAGCGGATGCGTGAGGTGCTCGCCGAGCACGACGTGCCGGCCCGGGTCGTGGACGAGCTGCCCGACGCCGGGTCGCTCGACGCCGGCGTCGTCACCATCAGCTGCGGCTCGACCGCGCACGGCTTCGTCGACGACGCGAACCGGATCGTCGTGCTCACCGGCGAGGACATCTCGGGGCAGAAGGCCTCGACCCGCGACATGCGCCGGATGCCGACCCGCCGCAAGCGGCAGATCGACCCGCTCGAGCTCAGTGCGGGCGACTACGTCGTGCACGAGCAGCACGGCGTGGGCCGGTTCGTCGAGATGAAGCAGCGTGAGGTCGGCGGCGCGGTGCGCGAGTACCTCGTGCTCGAGTACGGCGCCTCCAAGCGGGGCGGTCCGCCGGACCGGCTCTACGTCCCCGCGGACGCGCTCGACCAGGTCACCCGCTACGTCGGCGGCGAGCAGCCCTCGCTCGACCGGCTCGGCGGCGCGGACTGGACCAAGCGCAAGAACCGCGCCCGCAAGGCGGTCCGCGAGATCGCGGCCGAGCTGATCAAGCTGTACGCCGCCCGCCAGGCCACGAAGGGCTACCAGTTCGGCCCGGACACCCCGTGGCAGCGCGAGCTCGAGGACGCCTTCCCGTTCCAGGAGACCCCCGACCAGCTCAGCACGGTCGACGAGGTCAAGGGCGACATGATGCGGCAGGTCCCGATGGACCGGCTCGTGTGCGGCGACGTCGGCTACGGCAAGACCGAGATCGCCGTGCGGGCGGCGTTCAAGGCGGTGCAGGAGGGCAAGCAGGTCGCCGTCCTGGTGCCGACGACGCTGCTCGTCACCCAGCACCTCTCGACGTTCTCCGAGCGGATGAGCGGCTTCCCCGTCGTCCTCAAGGGGCTGAGCCGGTTCCAGACGGACGCGGAGGCCCGCGAGGTCATCGCCGGGCTCGCCGACGGCACCGTCGACGTCGTGGTCGGCACCCACCGGCTGCTCAACCCCGACATCCGGATGAAGGACCTCGGGCTGATCATCGTCGACGAGGAGCAGCGGTTCGGCGTCGAGCACAAGGAGCAGATGAAGCGGCTCCGCACCTCGGTCGACGTGCTGTCGATGTCGGCGACGCCGATCCCGCGGACCCTGGAGATGGCGATCACCGGCATCCGCGAGATGTCCACGATCACCACGCCGCCGGAGGAGCGGCACCCCGTGCTCACCTACGTCGGCGCCTACGAGGACCGCCAGGTCGTCGCCGCCGTACGACGGGAGCTGCTGCGCGAGGGCCAGGTGTTCTACATCCACAACCGGGTGAACTCGATCGAGAAGGCCGCGGCCCGGATCCGCGAGCTGGTGCCCGAGGCGCGGGTCGCGACCGCCCACGGCCAGATGGGGGAGCACCTGCTCGAGCAGGTGATGCTGGACTTCTGGGAGAAGAGCTTCGACGTGCTCGTCTGCACGACGATCGTCGAGTCCGGCCTCGACGTGTCGAACGCGAACACGATGATCATCGAGCGCGCCGACACCCTCGGCCTCTCCCAGCTGCACCAGCTCCGCGGCCGGGTCGGCCGGTCCCGCGAGCGCGCCTACGCCTACTTCCTCTACCCGGCGGAGAAGCCGCTGACCGAGACCGCGCACGAGCGGCTCGCGACGCTGGCCCAGCACTCCGACCTCGGCGGCGGCATGGCGATCGCGATGAAGGACCTCGAGATCCGCGGCGCCGGCAACCTGCTCGGCGGCGAGCAGTCGGGACACATCGCCGACGTCGGGTTCGACCTCTACGTCCGCCTCGTCGGGGAGGCGGTGAACGAGTTCCGCGGCGACAAGGAGCCCGAGCTCGACGAGGTCCGCATCGAGCTGCCGGTCGACGCCCACCTGCCCCACGGCTACATCCCGAGCGAGCGGCTCCGGCTGGAGATGTACAAGCGGCTCGCGGAGGTCCGCACCGACGAGGACGTCGACCTCATCAACGAGGAGCTGCTCGACCGGTACGGCGAGCCGCCGGTCGAGGTCGTCTCGCTGCTGCTCGTCGCGCGGTTCCGCGCCCGGGCCCGCCAGGCGGGCATCGGCGAGGTCACGATCGCGGGCAGGAACGTGCGGTTCGCGCCGGTCGAGCTGCCCGACTCGCGGGTGGTCCGGCTCAACCGGCTCTACCCGAAGTCGATCGTCAAGGCACCGGTGAGGACCATCCTGGTCCCGCGACCCCAGACCGCCGTGGTGGGTGGCAAGCCGATCGCCGGCATCGCCCTGCTTGAATGGGCCCGGCAGGTGATCGACTCGGTGATCGATCCAGTCGTCGACCCACAGGAGAAGCAGTGACCCCGACCCGGTTCCGCGGCCTCGCCGCGCTGGCCCTGGCCTCCACCGTGCTGATGACGGGGTGCAACGCGGTGCCGGACTTCAACCCCGGCGTGGCCGCCCGGGTCGCCGACGACACGATCACCCTGAACACCGTCGACGACGTCAGCACCTCCTACTGCGAGTACGTCGAGACCCAGCTGCAGGAGGGCCAGGTCCTCGCCCAGCACCTGCTCCGCGGTCAGGTCGCGGGCAGCCTGGCGCTCCGGTCGGCAGCCGACCAGTTCGCCCGCGAGCAGGGCGTGACCGCCGACCCGTCGTACGACGTCGCGGCCAAGCGCGCCGAGGAGAGCCTCGGCGACCTCGACCCGGACCAGGTCCAGGCGGTCATCGACGTCCAGGGCGCGAACACCTACGTGCAGGCCGTCGAGCAGTCGGTCGGTGCCGAGATGGGCACCCCGGGTGGCACGAAGGCCGAGATCGCGGCGGGACAGAAGGCGTTCGAGGAGTGGCTGGCCGACAACGACATCCAGATCGACCCGCGGTTCGGGATCTCGATCGAGTCGGGCACGACGGCACCGGCCGACACCAGCGTGTCCTTCCCGCTCGGGGAGACCGCGACCAAGGCGAACGCCGACCAGCCCGACACCGACTACGCCGGGGCGCTGCCGGACACCCAGCGCTGCGGCTGACCCCACGGTGGCCGAGCCCGCGTCCGGCGTACCCCTCCTCGAGCTCCTCGAGGTGATGCGCCGGCTGCGCACGGAGTGTGCCTGGAAGGCGAGCCAGACGCACCGGTCCCTGGCGCGCTACCTGCTCGAGGAGACCCACGAGACGCTCGAGGCGATCGACACCGGCGACGCCGAGCACCTGCGCGAGGAGCTCGGCGACCTGCTGCTCCAGGTCTACTTCCACGCCGCGATCGCCGAGCAGGCCGGCGAGTTCACCCTGGACGACGTCGCGGCCGACATCACCGCGAAGATGCGCCGCCGCAACCCGCACGTGTTCGGGTCCGCGGCCGGGGGGACCCCCGAGGAGATCAACGAGGTCTGGGAGTCGATCAAGGCGACCGAGAAGCAGCGCACCTCGGTGACCGACGGCCTGCCGCCGGGGCTGCCCGCGCTGCTGTACGCCGACAAGGTGCTCGACCGGCTGGAGCGCGAAGGTGCCCAGCCGACGGTCGACCGCGCGGCCGACGACCTCGGCTCCCGCCTGCTCGCGCTGGTCGCCGAGGCGCACGCGGCCGGCGTCGATCCCGAGCAGGCGCTGCGTGACGCGGTGCGCGGGCTGTTGGGCGGCTGATCCGCCCGGCCGATCTGTTGGTCGGTGCCGGACGCCTGCGGGTGGTCGCGGGTTGCGACCGACGGGCAGCGACAACGGGTACGGCGGCCCACGCGGTCCGGGTCGACATCTGAGACCCCACCGTGGCGTGGGCGCACATCACGCGCCGACCCCTGGCGGCGAAGGGACCGGTGGAGCTCGCCGGGGGGGGCGACGCCTACCCGGCGACTGCGGACGCCCTCGTCACGCCGGGCGGTGACGGTTCACCATGGGACCCAGGTGATCCTGCACTTCCCACACCGTGCCCGCCGTGGGAAGTGAGGGTTCAGCAACAGACCATGGTGAACCTGCGGCGCGCTCCTGGATCGTGATCGACGCGTTGCCGTTCGTCGGGGTCACGCCAGGGTGTGCAGCGTCACGGCACTCCGCGCCGTCCGTGTCGACGACCCCGGACCCGCGACGACCCCGGACCGGACTAGGGTGAGGAACGGCCCGAAACACCTCGACGTAGGAGCAAGACGTGGCATCCATCGAAGCAGTCGGCGCCCGCGAGATCCTGGACTCGCGCGGCAACCCCACGGTCGAGGTCGAGGTCCTGCTCGACGACGGCGCGTTCGCCCGGGCGATGGTCCCGAGCGGTGCGTCCACTGGTGCCTTCGAGGCGGTCGAGCTCCGCGACGGCGGCGACCGGTACGGCGGCAAGGGGGTCGGCCAGGCGGTGAACGCCGTGATCCAGACGATCGCCCCGGCGGTCGAGGGTCTCGCGGCCGACGACCAGCGCGTCGTCGACCAGACCATGCTCGAGCTCGACGGCACGCCCAACAAGGCCAAGCTCGGCGCCAACGCGATCCTCGGGGTCTCGCTCGCCGTCGCCCGCGCTGCGGCCGACTCCGCGGGGCTGCCGCTGTACCGCTACGTCGGCGGGCCCAACGCCCACCTGCTGCCGGTGCCGATGATGAACATCCTCAACGGTGGCTCGCACGCGGACTCCAACGTCGACGTGCAGGAGTTCATGATCGCGCCGATCGGCGCTCCGACCTTCCGCGAGGCGCTGCGCTCGGGCGCCGAGGTCTACCACGCGCTCAAGTCGGTGCTGAAGAAGAAGGGCCTCTCCACCGGTCTCGGCGACGAGGGCGGCTTCGCGCCCAACCTCGACAGCAACCGGGCCGCGCTCGACCTGATCGCCGAGGCCGTCGCGGCCGCCGGCCTCGAGCTCGGCAAGGACATCGCGCTGGCGATGGACGTGGCCGCGTCCGAGTTCTACCGGGACGGCTCCTACGCGTTCGAGGGCGGCACCAAGTCCGCCGACGAGATGGCGGCCTACTACGCCGACCTCGTGGCGTCGTACCCGATCGTCTCGATCGAGGACCCGCTGGACGAGGACGACTGGGACGGCTGGAAGGCGATCACCGACCAGCTCGGCACCAAGACCCAGATCGTCGGCGACGACCTGTTCGTCACCAACGTCGAGCGGCTCCAGCGCGGGATCAGCGGCGGTCAGGCCAACGCGCTGCTGGTGAAGGTCAACCAGATCGGCACCCTCACCGAGACCCTCGACTCCGTCGAGCTGGCGCACCGCAACGGCTACCGCTGCATGATGAGCCACCGGTCCGGCGAGACCGAGGACACCACGATCGCCGACCTCGCGGTCGCCGTGAACTGCGGCCAGATCAAGACCGGCGCCCCGGCGCGGTCCGACCGGGTCGCGAAGTACAACCAGCTGCTGCGGATCGAGGACGAGCTGGCAGATGCTGCGCGCTACTCCGGCGCGTCGGCGTTCCCCCGCTACGGTGCCTGAGCGACGCTAGGGGGCATGCCCGACAACCGCCGTACGCCGCGCGCAGGGCGTCCTCGCGGACGCGGTGCACCCCGGCGTACGCCGGGCCGGCCGGTGCCGGCTGCCACTACTGCTGCGGAGGCGGTGCGGCGGCCGCGGTTCACCGGGCGGGCGGCGATCCTGGTCCTGGTGCTCGCCGTGCTGACCGTGAGCTACGCGTCGTCGCTGCGCGCTTACCTCCAGCAGCGCTCGCAGATCGAGGACCTCAAGAGCCAGATCGCCCTGCGCGAGGCCAGCATCCACGACCTCGAGCGCGAGAAGGACCGGTGGCAGGACCCGGCGTACATCGAGCAGCAGGCCCGCGAGCTCAACTACGTGATGCCCGGCGAGACCTCCTACGTCGTGCTCGACGAGAACGGCGAGCCGCTGCAGAAGGAGAGCAGCCTCACCGACCCCGCCACGGTCGCGAAGAAGGAGCCCACCGCCTGGTGGTCGACCGCCTGGCAGTCGGTCGAGCTGGCCGGCAACCCGCCGAAGCAGGAGCCGCCCCCGGCCTCGAAGATCGACGAGAAGATCAGGAGCTCCGACTGACCTCTCGGTCGGTGCCCGTCGCTGTAACGCCGTGTTGCTGCCCCCTCCCACGGTGTTGCAGCAGGGTGGGACAGCGGGTGACCCGGCGTTACGGCTGCGCCGGCGCGGACTGGCATCATGTCCGGCGTGATCGACCCGGAGGACGTGCGCGCGATCGAGGCCCAGCTGGGACGCGAGCCCCGGGGGATCCACGAGGTCGGGCACCGCTGTCCGTGCGGCAACCCGGACGTGGTCACGACGGAGCCGCGGCTGCCCAACGGCACGCCGTTCCCGACGACGTACTACCTGACGTGCCCGCGGGCCGCGTCGCGGATCGGGACCCTCGAGGGCTCGGGCGTGATGAAGGAGATGCAGGACCGGCTGGCCGAGGACGAGGAGCTGGCGGCGGCCTACCGGGGCGCGCACGAGCGCTACCTCGCCGCCCGCGCGGAGATCGGCGCGCAGGCCGGCCTGAGCGTCCCCGAGATCGACGGCATCTCCGCCGGCGGGATGCCGGACCGGGTCAAGTGCCTGCACGTGCTGGCCGGGCAGGCCCTGGCGCAGGGTCGCGGCGCCAACCCGCTGGGCGACGAGGTGCTCGACCGCCTCGGGCCGTGGTGGGAGGCCGGCCCGTGCGTGTAGCGGGGATCGACTGCGGCACCAACACCATCAAGCTGCTGATCGGCGACCTGCCCGACGTGGAGGTCCGCGAGGTCCGGATGGTGCGGCTGGGCCAGGACCTCGACCGCACCGGCCGCCTGGCCGACGAGGCACTCGCCCGGGCGTTCGCGGCCATCGAGGAGTACGCCGGCCTCGTCCGCGCCCACGACGTGCCGCCGGACCGCGTCCGGTTCGTCGCCACCTCGGCGTCGCGGGACGCCTCCAACGCCGACGTCTTCGTCGCCGGCGTCCGGGAGCGGCTGGGCGTCGAGCCCGAGGTCGTCAGCGGCGCGGAGGAGGCGGCGCTGTCCTTCGACGGCGCGGTCCGCAACCTGCGGACCCCTCCGGCCGAGCCGGTGCTGGTCGTCGACATCGGCGGCGGCTCGACCGAGCTGATCCTGGGGACCTCGGCGCCCGAGGCGGCCCACTCGATGGACATCGGCTCGGTGCGCCTCCACGAGCGGCACCTGCACTCCGACCCGCCGACCGCCGCGGAGGTCGCGGCGTTCGTCGCCGACGTCGACGCGCACCTCGACGCCTGCCCGGTCGACCCCGCCGCCGCGGCGACGGTCGTCGGCGTCGCCGGCACCGTGACCCAGCTCGGCGCGGTGCTGCTCGACCTGCCGGCGTACGACCGGACGGCCGTCGACCAGCTGGTCGTGCCGGTGGGACAGGTGCACGAGCTCGTGGACCGGCTCGTGGCGATGACGGTGGCCGAGCGCCGCGCGCTGCCCTCGATGCACCCGGGGCGGGCCGACGTGATCGGCGCCGGCGCCCTCATCCTCGACCGCGTGCTGCGCCGGTCGGGGGCGGTGGAGCTGGTGGTGTCCGAGGCGGACATCCTCGACGGCATCGCCTGGTCCCTCGTCGAGGGCTGACCGCGCGACGGGGCTCCCGACCGTTTCGCCGGGCGGGCGGCTGGGCACCGGCCAGGGAGGGAGCGGTCCGGGAGCAGCCACAGATCTCGGTGTGCGCCGCCGCGAGCCCTGACCGCAACGAGAGGAACCACCATGCTGAACAAGTCCAGCCTGCTCATCGGCTTCGCCGCCGGCTACGTGCTCGGCTCCCGCGCCGGACGCGAGCGCTACGAGCAGATCAGCGCCGGCGCCCGCAAGTTCGCCCGCAACCCGACGGTCCGGTCTGCGGCGAGCAAGGCACAGGAGACGGTCGCCACCCAGGCGCCGGTCGTCGCCGACGCCGTCAAGGACAAGGCCACCTCGGCCGCGTCGACCGTCGCCGACAAGGTGCACCGCGACAGCGGTGACCACCTCGGCGACCCGTCGACGATGGGGTCGGCGGCCGGCCGGTCCTGAGTCGATCCGGTCCTCCGGACCGCACGACCGCGGAGGGCGGGAGGGCCGGGCGCCGACGGGTCGTCCCGAGGTTGCGACCGACAGGCAGCAAGAGCGGGTACGGCGGGCTTCCCGGGTGGTCCCGGGTGCCGGACGCCGTCCACAGGGCCATTCCGGGCGGTGGAGGTCTTGCGGATCGTGGCCGATCGTGACCGATCCCCTGTGGCAGCGATTCTCGAACCTGGATGTCGGTGGTCGGGCGGCCCACAGCGATGGTACCCGGCGCCTGGTCGACATGCGGTGAGACCGGTGGCCGACGCGTCGGTGGCGTGGACGCCGCACATCGGACTGGTGCCGACCCCTGGCGGCGAAGCTCCGCGTCGGGACCGGTGGACACCGCTCGCCGGGGAACCCCGACGCGAAGGAACTGGTGAAGCTGGCCTGCGCTGGAGGCGCGCGGTGACCCGCGGACGCCTCGCCACGCCACCCCTCGTCACGCTGGTCATCGTGCCGCACCGTCCGACCCGGGCTCCCGACACTGTCGGACCCAGCTGACCCAGGTGCTTCTGCGCCTTCCCACACGCCGGCGCGCTGCGATCCTGCCTGCCGGCCCCGACCTCGTCGACGCCCTGAGGGCGCCCTGCTCGAACGCAACAGACCAGCGTGGTGAACCTGTCGGCGACGCTCCTGGGATTCGTTCAGGATCGACGCGATGACCTCCGTCCGTGATGGCGTTCGCCGCGAAGCGCACCGAGCCCGTCGCGGGTCACGCCAGGGATGGGTCGGGGCGTTCCGCGCGTCTCGACGCGCGACGGCCAATGAAGGCCAACCCGCGCCGTCGACACCGGCCACCGGATCTCCGCCGGCGAAGCCCGCCGGCTCGCCTGCCAGGCCGGATCATCCCCGCCGTCCTCGGCACCGCTCGACCCCGACCGCGCGACCGGCGCACCGGGCCCGGCGACCGTGGCGCCCTGCCCACCACGACCTCGAATGGTCGACGGCGAACCCGGCCTCGCCAACGGACGACTCCTCTGCCGCCACCACCCTCCACCACCGGCACCAGCGGCGCACGTGAGGGCCGCGAGGTAGGGCGGGCACCAGCGTCGCGCCCACCCGGCGGCAGCGGGCACTCCGGTCATGCCCGCGACGACGGCCCCGGACCGGATAGGGTGAGGAACGGCCCGACTCGACGTAGCGACGTGGAAGTCGGCGCCCGCGAGATCCGCGGTGCGCGACCCGGCCGAGGTCCCGCTCGACGACGGCGCGTTCGCCTGGGCGATGGTCCCGAGCGGTGCGTCCACCGGCGCCCTTCGAGGCGGGTCGAGCTCCGCGACGGCGTGACCGGTACGGCGGCAAGGGGTCGGCCAGGCGACGACGCGGATCCAGACGATCGCCCCGGCGGTCGAGGTCTCGGGCCGTCGACGACCAGCGCGTCGTCGACCAGACCATGCCGAGTTCGACGGCACGCCCAGGCAGGCCAAGCTCGGCGCCAACGCGATCCTCGGGGTCTCGCTCACCGTCGCCCGCGCCGCAGGCCGACCCGCGGGGCTGCCGCTCTGGCCGCTACGTCGGCGGTCCGAACGCCCACCCGCTGCCGGTGCCGATGATGAACATCCTCAACGGTGGCTCGGCACGCGGACTCCAACGTCGACGTGCAGGAGTTCATGATCGCGCCGATCGGCGCCCAGCCTTCCGCGAGGCGCTGCGCTCGGGCGCCGAGGTCTACCACGCGCTCAAGTCGGTGCTGAAGAAGAAGAAGACCTCTCCACCGGGCTCGGCGACGAGGGCGGCTTCGCGCCCAACCTGGACAGCAACCGGGCCGCGCTCGACCTTGATCCGCGCCGAGGCGCCGCCGCGGCCGCCGGCCTCGAACTCGGCAAGGACATCGCGCTGGCGATGGACGTGGCCGCGTCCGAGTTCTATCGGGACGGCTCTGGCGCGTTCGAGGGCGGCACCAAGTCCGCCGACGAGATGGCGGCCTACTACGCCGACCTCGTGGCGTCGTACGATCGTGTCGATCGAGGACCCGCTGGACGAGGACGACTGGGACGGCTGAAGGCGATCACCGACCAGCTCGGCACCAAGGCCAGATCGTCGGCGACGACCTGTTCGTCACCAACGTCGAGCGGCTCAGCGCGGGATCAGCGGCGGCCAGGCCAACCCTGCTGGTGAAGGTCAACCAGATCGGCACCCTCACCGGACACTCGACTCCGTCGAGCTGGCACCCGCAATGGCTACCGCTGCATGATGAGCCACCGCTCGAGGACCGAGGACACCGTGATCGCGCCGATATCGCGGTCGCCGTGAACTGCGGCCAGATCAAGACCGGCGGCCCCGCGCGGTCCGACCGGGTCGCGAAGTACAACCAACCGCTGCGGATCGAGGACGAGCCGGCAGATGCTGCGCGCTTCTCTGGCGCGTCGGCGTTCCCCCGCGGTGCCTGAGCGACGCTGGGGGCATGCCCGACAACCCGCCGTACACGCCGCGCGCAGGGCGTCCTCGCGGGACGGTGCACTACGTCGTACGCCGGGCCTACCGTGCGCCGGCTGCCGCCACCGCCGCGGAGGCGGTGCGGCGACCGCGGTTCACCGGGCGGGCGGCGATCCTGGTGCTGGTGCTCGCGGTGCTGACCGTGAGCTACGCGTCGTCGCCGCGGCCACTCTCCAGCAGCGCCGCAGATCGAGGACCTCAAGACAGATCGCCCTGCGCGAGGCCAGCATCCACGACCTCAGGGCGCGAGAAGGACCGGTGGCAGGACCCGGCGTACATCGAGCAGCAGGCCCGCGAAACCAACTACGTGATGCCCGGCGAGACCTCCACGTCGTGCTCGACGAGAACGGCGAGCGCTGCAGAAGGAGAGCAGCCTCCACCGACCCCCGCCACGGTCGCGAAGAGGATTCACCGCCTGTGGTGGTCGACCGCCTGGCAGTCGGTCCGGCCGGCAACCCGCCGAAGCAGGAGCCGCCGCCGGCCTCGAAGATCGACGAGAAGATCAGGAGCTCCGACTGACCTCTCGGTCGGTGCCCCGTCGCCGTAACGCCGTGTTGCTGCCTGTCCACGGTGTTGCAGCAGGGTGGGAGACAGCGGGTGACCCGGCGCCGGCGCTGCGCCGGCGCGGACTGGCATCATGTCCGGCGTGATCGACCCGGAGGACGTGCGCGCGATCGAGGCCAGCTGGGACGCGAGCCCCGGGGGATCCACGAGGTCGGGCACCGCTGTCCGTGCAGGCAACCCGGACGTGGTCACGACGGAGCCGCGGCTGCTCCAACGGCACGCCGTTCCCGACGACCTACTACCCGGACGTGCTCGCGGCCGCGTCGCGGATCGGGACCCTCGAGGCCTCGGGCGATGAAGGAGATGCAGGACCGGCTGGCCGAGGACGAGGGGCCGGCGGCGGCCTACCGGGGCGCGCACGAGCGCTACCTCGCCGCCGCTCGGAGATCGGCGCGCAGGCCGGCCTGGAGCGTCCCCGAGATCGACGGCATCTCCGCCGGCGGATGCGGTCAAGTGCCTGCACGTGCTGGCCGGGCAGGCCCTGGCGCAGGGTCGCGGCGCCAACCCGCTGGGCGACGAGGTGCTCGACCGCCTGGCCGTGGTGGAGGCCGGCCCGTGCGTAGCGGGGATCGACTGCGGCACCAACACCATCAAGCTGCTGATCGGTGACTGCCCGACGTGGAGGTCCGCGAGGCTGATGGTGCGGCTGGGCCAGGACCTCGACCGCACCGGTCGTCCGACGAGGCGCTCGCCCGGGCGTTCGCGGCCATCGAGGAGTACGCCGGTCTGTCCGCACCCACGACGTGCCGCTGACCGCGTCTGGTTCGTCGCCACCTCGGCGTCGCGGGGACTCCAACGCCGACGTCTTCGTCGCCGGCGTCCGGGAGCGGCGGCGTCAAGGCCGGCGCCGTGACCGGCGCGGAGGAGGCGGCGCTCTCCTTCGACGGCGCGGTCCGCAACCTGCGACGCCTCCGCCGAGCCGGTGCTGGTCGTCGACATCGGCGGCGGCTCGACCAGGCTGATCCTGGGGACCCTCGGCGCCCGAGGCGGCCCACTCGATGGACATCGGCTCGGTGCGCCTCCACGAGCGGCACCTGCACCTGACCCGCCGACCGCCGCGCAGGTCGCGGCGTTCGTCGCCGACGTCGACGCGCCTCGACGCCTGCTGGTCGACCCTGCCGCCGCGGCGACGGTCGTCGGCGTCGCCGGGCCGTGACCCAGCTCGGCGCGGTGCTGCTCGACCTGCCGGCGTACGACCGGACGGCCGTCGACCAGCTGGTCGCCGGTGGGCCAGGTGCACGGTTCGTGGACCGGCTCCGTGGCGATGACGGTGGCCGAGCGCCGCGCGCTGCCCTCGATGCACCCGGGGCGGGCCGACGTGATCGGCGCCGGTGCCCTCATCCTCGACCGCGTGCTGCGCCACGCCGGCGGTGGAGCTGGTGGAAACCGAGGCGGACATCCTCGACGGCATCGCCTGGTCCCTCGTCGAGGGCTGCCGCGCGCCGCCGCTCCTTGACCGTTACGCCGGCCGGCGGGCTGGGCACCGGCCAGGAGGAGCGGTCCGGGAGCAGCACAGATCTCGGTGCGCCGCCGCGAGCCCTGACTGCAACGAGAGGAACCACCATGCTGAACAAGTCCAACCTGCTCATCGGCTTCGCCGCCGGCTACGTGCTCAAGTCCCGCGCCGGACGCGAGCGCTACGAGCAGATCAGCGCGCCTGGAAGTTCGCCCGCAACCCGACGGTCCGGTCCGCGGCGAGCAAGGCACAGGAGACGGTCGCCACCCCGCGCCGGTCGTCGCCGACGTGGTCAAGGACAAGGCCACCTGCGGCCGCGTCGACCGTCGCCGACAAGGTTCACCGCGACAGCGGTGACCACCTCGGCGACCCGTCGACGATGGGGTCGGCGGCCGGTCGGTCCTGACTCGACCCTGGTCCTCCGCACCGCACGACCGCGGAGGCGGTGAGGATGGCCGCGTGAGCGACCTCCTCCCGCACCTCGCGACCGGTGAGATTGCTCCGCGTCGCCGGTGCCGCCGGGCACCGGCTGGCCGGGGACCCCGCCACCGCGGACACCCCGGTGGCCGGCACCGCCGCCCGGGTCCGCCGGCTGGCACGCGGTGCGTCGCTCGCCGACCTCGACGCCCGGGTCACGGTCTGCCGCGCCTGCCCGAGGCTGGTGCGCTGGCGGGAGGACGTCGCCCGGACCAAACGGCGTCATGCGCCGACCAGCCCTACTGGGGTCGTCCGGTGCCGGGGTTCGGTGCCGAGGAGCCGTCGATCCTGGTCGTCGGCCTCGCCCCGGCCGCGAACGGCGCCAACCGCACCGGCCGGGTCTTCACCGGCGACCGCAGCGGCGACTGGCTGTTCGCCTCGCTGCACCGCGTCGGTCTCGCCACCCGCGGCACCAGCGTCGACGCCGCCGACGGGCTCGCGCTCGTCGGCACCCGGATGGTCGCGACCGTGCGGTGCGCGCCCCCGGACAACAAGCCCACGGTCACCGAGCGGGACACCTGCTCGCCGTGGATCGAGGCCGAGGTCGGGCTGCTCGCCGAGCACGTCCAGGTCGTCGTCGCGCTCGGCGGCTACGGCTGGGACGCGACCCTGTACGCCGCCCTGGGCTGGTCGGTCGCCCGGCCGCGACCGCGCTTCGGGCACGGTGCGGAGGCGGCGCTCACGTCCGGGGAACGCAGCCTGACCCTGCTCGGCTGCTACCACCCGAGCCAGCAGAACACCTTCACCGGCCGGCTCACTGAGCAGATGCTCGACGACGTGCTCGCCCGCGCGGCCGACCTCGGCACAATGACAGGGTGAGCGTCCCCGGGACGTGGAACGAGCCGGCCGCCTCGGCGACCGACTCGTACGACGTCCCGACCGGGACAGGCCCCTGTATCCCAACCGGCAGAGGAAGCCGCCTTAAGAGCGGCGCAGTCTGGGTTCGAGTCCCAGCGGGGGCACCAGGACGACCGGTCAGCTGCGCTTGCGCGCAGCCCGCTTGGTCTCGGCGAGCTCGTGGAGGCGCTCGGCGTCCGCGCGCGACTCGGCCGCGGACTTCTTGGCCTCGCGGGCCCGGTCCAGCTCGTTCTTCGCCTCGCGCTGCGCGGTCGTCTTCTTCGCGGTAGCGACCTTCTCGACCTGCTGCTTGCGCTGCTGCGCCGCGGCCTTCCGGGTCGCCGCACGCTGGTCGGCGGCGGCCTTCTTGGACGCGGCCGCGCGGGCGGCCGACTCCTCGGCCTCCTGCTTGCCGCGGGCCTCGGCGACGTCGGCCTCCTCGAGTGCCGACGCAGCGCGCCGCTCGGCGGCCTTGCGCTTGCGCGCGGCCTGCTGACGACCCGCGGCGGCCGTCTGGCGCGCCTGGTCCCGGGTCGCCGCGGCCCGCTCCTCGAGCTCGGCCGCGGTCACCAGCTTGCGCGAGCGCTCCAGGCGGTCGGTGCCGCGCCGGTTGAGCTCGCGGTCGAAGAGGAGCGTCCCGGCCAGGCGATCGGCCGACCCGAGGGTCCGGTCGAGGGCGATGCGAGGACCGGAGGTCTCCGGGAGCCGCTCGGACAGCGCGCCGTCGGCCAGCGTGAGCGGCAGCCGGGCGAGCCGGTACGGCAGGGTGATGAGCGTGGTGATCATGGTGGTCCTCACTTCTCGGTCTCGGCGCGCAGCTGCGCGGCGTCGTGCTCGGCGGCGGCGGCCTCGCGCTGGAGGCGGCGCCTCTCGGCCTCGGCCTGCGCCTCGGTGCGGTCGGCCTCGGCGGCGGCCGCGTCGGCCTGGCGCAGGCGCCGTGCGGCCAGCTCGTCGGCCTGCTCGGTGGCCGCCTCGCGGCCGCCAGCCTTCTGGCGCTGGGCCTCGCGGTCGGCGGCGGCGCGCTCCTGCTCGCGCTCCCGGGCGACCGCGGACTCCTCGACGGCGGCCCGGGCCTGGGCGGCCCCCTGCTGCTGGGCGGCCTCACGCTGGGTCTCGCGGAGCTCCTCGGCGGCCTCCTGCCGGCGGGCGTCGGCGACGGCCTCGTCGGCCACGGCCTCCCGGCGCTTGCGGGCCTCGCCCTGCTGGAGCTGGCCCTCCTCGACCAGCGCGTCGTTGCCGGTCACGGCGCCGGCAACCTCCTTGGCCTTGCCGGCAACGCTCGTGAACACTCCCTTGCGGGCTTCTGCTGCTTCGTCGTTGCTCATGGGTGCTCAGTGCCCGACGGTGCCGGGGGCCAGTCTGCATCGGCGTGTGACCTGGGACGCAGGGGCACACCGCGCCGGGTACGGTGAGCCATGCCTCGGTGGACTCGGCCTCGACGCGCCGCACCCGCACCCGCAGCGGCGCCTGCACCGGACCGGCCCGCGGACCAGCCGGCGGGCGGACCGTCGACCGCGCCGGCGGGCAGCCTCCGGCTCGGGACCGGCTTCTTCGACCGGTTCCCGGCCTTCTACGGCACCAGCCACACCTCCTCCTACGCCTGGCGGCTGAACCTGCGGCACGAGGCGATCTTCACGGCGAACGCCGACCTGTTCGCGGGCGCCCGGGTGCTCGACGTGGCCAGCCACGACGGCCGGTGGTCGATGGCGGCCGTGCAGGCGGGCGCGGCGTCGGTGGTCGGCATCGAGGCGCGGCCCGAGCTGGTCGCCAGCGCGCGGGCCACGCTGGCGTCGTACGACGTCGACGAGTCGCGGTGCCGGTTCGTCGAGGGCGACGTGTTCGAGGTGCTCGCCGCGGACCGGACCGAGGTCGACGTGGTGCTCTGCCTGGGCTTCCTCTACCACACGCAGCGGCACACCGAGCTCTTCGCGGTCCGGGGGACCGGGGCCGCCACCTCGTCGTCGACACCGAGAGCCAGCACCGCAGCGCGGACACGCTCGTCCGGCTGGCCGACGAGCGGGTCGAGCGGGAGGGCAACGCGGTGGCCGACGCCTACACGTGGGGCGACACCGTGCTGACCGGCCGGCCGACCCTGTCCGCCCTCGGCCTGCTCGCGCGCACCCAGGGCTACGAGCTCGAGCGCCTCTCGGACTGGGACGGCCTGCTGCGGGACAACCCCGACGCGGACCAGGTCCGCGACTACCGCATCGGCAGGCGGGCCACCGCGAGGTTCGCCGCGACCTTCTGACGCCAGGCGTACGCCGGCTGGTAGCGGTCGTGCAGGGTCGTGATCAGGCTGATCATGCACAGGAAGAAGAAGGTGTCGGCGCCGAGCAGGCTGATGCCGAGCACGAACTTCACCAGCACGACGAGCGCGACGTTGACCAGCAGCCGCAGCCCGAACGTACGCAGCACCTCCGGGGCGTCCAGCGCCGCCGCGAGAACGCCAGCGTGATGGCGGCGTTGAGGAACACGACCGTGCCGATCCCGACGAACATCTGGAAGGGGACCCGCGACACCCCGGGCAGGATCTGCCCGTAGATGATCGAGACCAGGCCGACCAGCACGATCTTCTCGAGCGTCATCCAGGACCACACCCAGCCGCCGGCGATCCGGATCGCCGCCCGCTCGGTGGCCGTGTCGACGGACTCGGGAAGCGGGTCGGAGTGGAACCGGAGCGCGTGGTCGGGGGCGGGGAGCCGCGGCCGGACCACGAACCAGAGGACGCCGAGGATCGCCAGGATCCCGATGACCAGCGCCCAGCGCGTCCACGGGTAGTCGCGGAGCGTGTCGGTGACGTCCATCTCCGCGACGTGCAGCCAGTACTCCTGCTGCAGCTTGATGAAGATCCAGATGGCTGCCGCGGTCACGATCCAGCTCCGCATCCGGATCGTGGCGGTGTTCCAGTAGAGCCGCACGACCTCGTAGGCGATGAAGAAGTACTCGAAGGTGTTGGGGAAGAGGAGCATGATCATCCGCTCGTGCGTCATCTCGAAGAGGAACGCCCCCACCAACCGGTAGTAGAACAGGAACCGCGCCACCGCGAACGCGTGCAGGTTGTCCCAGCTGCGCATCGCGGACAGGTAGGCGACGGACAGGTAGAAGATGTCCATCGCCTTGTCGTAGGACTGGTAGTTCGGCGGGTCGTAGCCGAACATCTGGAAGATCGTCTGGTCGACGCCGTCGAGGATCAGACAGGCGATGATCGCCGGCAGCGGGTAGCGCGGGATCAGCAGCGGGAGCAGGAAGCGCCCGGTGACGACGAGGATGAAGACGACCTGTTCCATTGGCGGTGATTCTGGCGCACTCGGGGACCCCGCGTGCGGGAACGTCCAGGTCCTGCCGACCGTTGGAACCTGTGAACCCACCTAGACTGGGCTCACGACCACGGCCTCGAGGAGAGACCAATGCAGAGCAACAACCCGGTGTTCCGCCGCTCGGAGGAGTTCAACACCCCGGGCGCGAATGCCTACGGCAACCAGACCTACGCCGGCAACGGCGCGCCGCAGCCCGGCTACGGCCAGCCCGGTTACACCGACCCCGCGACCTGGGGCACGGGCACGCCCGGTGGCCCGAGCGCCCCCACGACCGTCCAGCGCCCGATGACGATCGACTCGGTCGTGACCAAGACCGGGATCGCCCTCGCGGTCGTGATCATCACCGCCGCGATCACCTGGGTGATGAGCCCGGACGTCGACACGAACTCGACCCAGGCCGACGTCAGAGGGCTGATCGCCCTGACGATCGGCTCGCTCGGCGCCTTCGCGCTGTCGATGGTCAACTCCTTCAAGCGGGTGATCAGCCCGGCCCTGGTGCTGGCGTTCTGCGCCTTCGAGGGAGTCGCGCTCGGCGCGATCAGCAAGATGTTCAACATGTGGTACCCCGGCGTCGTGATGGCGGCGGTCATCGGCACCTTCGGCGCCTTCGCCGGGACGCTCGCGGTCTACCGCTTCTTCGACATCAAGGTCGGCAACAAGTTCCGCACCATGGTCATCGCGGCCATGTTCGGCATGGTCGGCATCAGCCTGGTCGGCGTGGTGCTGAGCCTCTTCGGCGTCGACCTCGGCATCTTCGGCGACGGCGCGATGGGCCTGCTGTTCGCGGTCGCCGGCCTGGTGCTCGGCGTCTTCATGCTGGTGCTCGACTTCGACTTCGTCGAGCAGGGCATCGCCAACGGGATCCCCGCCGAGCGCGTTCGCCCTCACCGTCAGCCCGGGTCTGGATCTGCTACCTCAACCTGCTGCGGGATCCGGCGATCGACACCGCGAGGATGGCGCCGTTCTGCGTGTCCGCCAGCCTCGGACCCAGTGCGCGGTGAAGTGGCGGTAGCCGCCGTGCGTGCCCGAGTTCCACGCGCCGGAGACGTCGGTGGCGCTCGTCCACTCACCCCACGAGCAGTGGTAGGCGTCGGCGATCATGCGCGGTTGCGACGGCCCCACCGATGTCGGTTGATGCGGTGACCGCCGTCCCGGTAGTTGAACCGGATGTGGTGGCCGTGGGCGTCACGACCGGAGTAGTGACCCTCGAGCGGCGTGATCGTCGCCGCCGACGTGTGCGCGGGCGACCCACCGGTCGTCACGCTCGCGGTCCAGGCCGGCGCCAGGAGTCCGACCAGACCCATCAGCAGGGCGACGGCCGCAGCGGCGAGCTTCGTCCTCATGTGCTTCCCCTCCGGTCGCCGAGTGATGCCGTGCACTCAACGACCGAGATGCTGGCACGCGGATCGCACGCGGAGGTGGCGGTCTGGACAGGAGGACAGGGCGCCTCCGCGCTGCTGGGCCGCCGGCGGGGTGGGGTCTCGCCTACCTCGTCGCGGGCTCGAGATCGTCGTCGTGGGAGTCGTCGTCCTCCGGTCCCTCGGCCTCGGTGTCGGGGTGCCGGCGGCGGTGCCGCAGCTCGACCCAGAGACCACGCACCCCGCGCCGTGCCCCGGCGACCTCGGTGCCGTCGAGCTCGGTGCCCGCGACGTTGACGGCCTGGATCGCGGCCGTGGTCACCGGCAGCACTCCCTCGCCGCGGTAGGCCTCCGGCTCGGCCTCGTCCTCGGGCATCAGGCCGAGCGCCGCCAGCGTCGAGGGCAGCAGCACCTGGGCGAGGGACTTGTAGCCCTGCGCCGAGGGGTGGAACCGGTCCGGCCCGAAGAGCAGCGCCGGTGCGGCCGCGAACTCCGGACCGAGGATCGAGGCCAGCGAGACCGTCCGGCCGCCCTCCTCGACGACCGCGATCGTCTGGGCCGCGGCGAGGCGGCGCGACCACAGTCGGGCCACCTGCTTCAGCGGCGGCATGATCGGCTGGATCGTGCCGAGGTCGGGGCAGGTGCCGACGAGCACCGCGGCACCGCCCTCGCGCAGCCGGCGGACCGACTCGACGAGGTGCCGGACCGAGGCCGCGGGCAGCACGGTGTGGGTGACGTCGTTGGCGCCGACGAGGATGACCGCGACGTCCGGCCGCATCGGGAGCGCCCGGTCGACCTGGGCGGCCAGGTCGGAGGACTTCGCGCCGACGACCGCGAAGTCGCGCAGGTGCACGCGCCGGTCCGCGCGCTCGGCCACCCCGCTGGCGAGCTGCGCCCCCGGCGTCTCCTCGACCCGGTGCACGCCGTACCCGGCCGCGCTGGAGTCACCCAGGAGGGCGACCTTGACGGCGGGTCCGGGTCGGCCCCGGCCGTACCAGCCGGTCGGGTCGGGCGGCTCGCCGTCGGTGGGGCCGATCGAGCGGCGCGCCATCACCGCCTCGGCGCGCAGCAGCCCGTAGAGGCTCGCCCCGAGCACCGACAGACCGCCGCCGCCGTACGCGGCGGCAGACGCGAGCTTCCGAGCTGCTGCTGCTTTCCCCACGCCGTCACTCTACGGATGTCGACCGCCGGGCACGCGCGCGGTTTTCCCCGGGTGTGAGGAGCGCCTCTAGATTGGCGCCATGCAGTACGTGAACTCCCTGCTCGAGCTGATCGGCAACACCCCGCTGCTCAGGCTCTCGACGTCCATGGGCTCCCTCGAAGGTGCGACCGGACCGATCGTCCTCGCCAAGGTGGAGTACCTCAACCCCGGCGGCTCCGTGAAGGACCGCATCGCGACCCGGATGATCGAGGCCGCGGAGGCCTCCGGGGAGCTCCAGCCCGGCGGCACGATCGTCGAGCCGACCTCCGGCAACACCGGTGTCGGCCTCGCGATGGTGGCGCAGCAGAAGGGCTACCAGTGCGTCTTCGTCTGCCCGGACAAGGTCAGCGAGGACAAGCGCAACGTGCTGCGTGCGTACGGCGCCGAGGTGGTCGTCTGCCCGACCGCGGTCGAGCCGGAGCACCCGGACTCCTACTACAACGTGTCCGACCGGCTCGCGTCGCAGCCGGGGGCCTGGAAGCCCGACCAGTACTCCAACCCGAACAACCCGCGGTCGCACTACGAGACGACCGGTCCCGAGATCTGGGCGCAGACGGAGGGTCGGATCACGCACTTCGTCGCGGGCGTCGGCACCGGCGGCACCATCAGCGGCACCGGCCGCTACCTGAAGGAGCAGAACCCCGACGTCCAGGTCATCGGCGCGGACCCGGCCGGCTCGGTCTACTCCGGCGGCACCGGCCGCCCGTACCTCGTCGAGGGCGTGGGGGAGGACTTCTGGCCGGAGGCCTACGACCGCAGCGTCGCGGACCGGATCATCGAGGTCTCCGACGCCGACTCGTTCGCCACCACCCGGCGGCTGGCCCGCGAGGAGGCGCTGCTGGTCGGCGGCTCGTCCGGCATGGCCGTGCACGCGGCGGTCCAGCTCGCGCACGAGCTCGAGGGCACGCCGGAGGGGGAGAACGCCGTCATCGTCGTGCTGCTCCCGGACTCCGGTCGCGGCTACCTGACCAAGGTCTTCAACGACGACTGGCTCGCGCAGTACGGCTTCCCGGTCGACGGCGTCGAGCGCCCGGTGCAGACCGTCGGCGAGGTGCTGCGCGGCAAGGACGGGCGGCTGCCCGACCTGGTGCACACGCACCCGAACGAGACCATCGCCGAGGCCGTGGCGATCCTCCAGGAGTACAACGTCTCGCAGATGCCGGTCGTGCGCGCCGAGCCGCCCGTGGTCGCCGCCGAGGTCGTCGGCTCGGTCTCCGAGCGGACCCTGCTCGACCTGCTCTTCACCGGCACCGCCCGCCTGACCGACAGCGTCAGCGAGCACATGGCGCCGCCGCTGCCCACGATCGGCTCCTCCGAGCCGTCCTCGGCCGCCGTCGCGGCGCTGGAGGGCGCGGACGCGCTGCTCGTGCACGAGGACGGCAAGCCCGTCGGCGTCGTCACCCGGCACGACCTGCTGGCCTACCTCGCGCGCGGCTGACGGCGCGGTGGTTGAGGTGTGAACGCCGCCAGGCCTGAGCCTCGAAATCAGCGCTCGTCCACAGGCCCGGATCGACCCGTTGATGCGCCGCGGTCAGACGCCGAGGCTGGAGCGATGCCGTACACCTACATCGTCCGCTGCGCCGACGACTCCTACTACGTCGGGAGCACGTGGGACGTCGATGCGCGCGTCTGGCAGCACAACACTGCCGATCAGGGTGCCGCATACACGCGTCGTCGCCGGCCGGTGGTCCTCGTCTGGAGCTGTTGGTTCGACTCGATCGAGGAGGCGTTCCTCTTCGAGAAGCGGGTGCAGGGGTGGAACCGGGAGAAGCGTGAGGCCCTGATCCGCGGGGACTACGACGCGCTGCCGGATCTCTCCCGCCGAACGGCGGTGAAGCAGCGGCGTGGCCCGGGGGAGGGTGGTTTCGAGGCTCGTCGCTAGCGCTCCTCGCACCTCAACCACCGCAACAACACGGTGGTTGAGGTGTGAAGGCGCTCTGGCGCCTGAGCCTCGAGACCGCCGCTCCTCGCACCTCGACCACCGTGACAACACGGTGGTTGAGGTGTGAAGGCGCTCTGGCGCCTGAGCCTCGACACCACCGCTCCTCGCACCTCGACCACCGCAACAACCCGGTGGTTGAGGTGTGAAGGCGCTCTGGCGCCTGAGCCTCGAGACCACCGCTCCTCGCACCTCGACCACCGTGCGGCCTATAGTGAGAACACGTTCTAGTTCTCAGGAGGGCGGATGACCGCGATGCCGGCGATCGAGGGCTGGTTCACGACCGGGCCGGAGCCGACACTGCTCGGCAGCCGCTGCGCGACGTGCGGCACGGTGTTCTTCCCGCCGACGCCCGGCCCGTGCCGCAACCCCGCCTGCGACGGCACCGACCTCGAGCAGGCCGCGCTGTCCCGCCGGGGGACCGTGTGGTCCTACACCGACGCGCAGTACCAGCCGCCCCCGCCGTACGTCGCCCGCACCGACCTCTACGAGCCGTTCGCCCTCGCGGCCGTCGAGCTGGCCGAGGGCCTGGTCGTCGTCGGCCAGGTCGCCGACGGGTACGGCGTCCGCGACCTGCGGGTGGGCGGCGAGGTCGAGCTCGTCGTCGAGACCCTCTACACCGACGACTCCGGCGACCGCACCGTGTGGCGCTGGAAGCCCGTCACCGAGATGGGCGAGGAGGCGGACCAGTGAGCGCCCACGACGTCGCCGTCCTCGGCGTCGGCATGCATCCCTGGGGCAAGTGGGGCCGCAGCTTCGTCGAGTACGGCGTGCACGCGGCCCGGGCCGCCCTCGCCGACGCCGGCGTCGCCTGGCAGGACGTCGACCTCGTCGTCGGCGGCGAGACGGTCCGCAACGGCTACGGCGGGTACGTCGCGGGGGCCACGTTCGCGCAGGCACTCGGCTGGAACGGGGCGACCGTCGCGACGTCGTACGCGGCGTGCGCGACCGGCGCCCAGGCGCTCGACACCGCCCGCGCCCGGATCCTCGCCGGCCTCTCCGAGGTGGCGCTGGTCGTCGGTGCGGACACCACCCCCAAGGGGTTCCTCGCGCCCAACGCGGGGGAGCGGTGGGACGACCCGGACTGGCTCCGGTTCCGGCTGCTGGGGATGACCAACCCGGCGTACTTCGCGATGTACGCGCGGCGCCGGATGGACCTCTACGGCGCGACGGCCGAGGACTTCGCCCGGGTCAAGGTGAAGAACGCGCGGCACGGTCTGGAGAACCCGAACGCCCGCTACCGCAAGGAGGTCGGCGTCGAGGACGTGCTGACGAGCGCGGTGGTGTGCGACCCGCTGCACCTGCTCGACATCTGCGCCACCTCCGACGGGGCGGCCGCGGTGCTGGTCACCAGCACCGAGTACGCCCGCCGGCACGGCGTGGACCGCCCGGTCCGGGTCAACGCGATCTCGACGGTCACGCCGACCTTCCCGAACACCGTGCTCGACATGCCGAACCTGTCGACCGACGCGAGCACGGCGGTCGCGGAGCCCGAGCGCACCTTCAAGGAGTCCATCGGGCAGGCGGCGTACGAGCAGGCCGGCATCGACCCGGCCGACGTGTCGCTCGCCGAGGTCTACGACCTCTCGACCGCCCTCGAGCTCGACTGGATGGAGGACCTCCAGCTCTGCAAGCGCGGGGAGGCCGAGGCCCTGCTCCGCGCGGGGGAGACCACCCTCGGGGGCCGGATCCCGGTGAACCCGTCGGGCGGGCTCGCCTGCTTCGGCGAGGCGGTCCCGGCGCAGGCGCTCGCCCAGGTGTGCGAGGTGACCTGGCAGCTGCGCGGCCAGGCGACCGGCCGGCAGGTCGAGGGCGCCCGCGTCGGCATCACCGCCAACCAGGGCCTCTTCGGACACGGGTCGTCGGTGCTGCTCAGCGTCTGAGGCGCGTGTGACCTGGGCCTCATCCCAGGGCCGGCGTACCACTCCGTCGGGACCTTTGGCCCGATCCGGGGGACCCTCGACCGGTCCGGGGCGCGCACGATTCTTCCTAGGTTGGCTGCGCTAGCAGTCCGGTCTCGGAATCTGAGAGAGGTCCCCTCGTGGACAGCGTCCTCGACATCGCCAGGTGGCAGTTCGGCATCACGACCGTCTACCACTTCCTGTTCGTCCCGCTCACGATCGGGCTCACGGCGCTCATCGCCGTCATGGAGACGATCTGGCTGCGTACGAAGAACCCGGAGTGGCTCCGGCTGACGAAGTTCTTCGGCAAGCTCTTCCTCATCAACTTCGCGATCGGTGTCGTGACCGGGATCGTGCAGGAGTTCCAGTTCGGCATGAACTGGTCGGACTACTCCCGCTTCGTGGGCGACGTCTTCGGCGCCCCGCTGGCGGTCGAGGCGCTGCTGGCGTTCTTCCTCGAGTCGACGTTCCTCGGACTGTGGATCTTCGGCTGGGACAAGCTGCCACGCGGGCTCCACGCCGCCTGCATGTGGCTGGTGCACATCGGCACGCTGTTCAGCGCCTGGTTCATCCTGGCGGCGAACTCCTGGATGCAGCACCCGGTCGGCTACCGCTACAGCGCGGTCAACGGCCGCGCCCAGCTCGTCGACTTCTGGGCCGTGATGTTCAACAAGGTCCAGCTCGTCACCTTCCCGCACGTGATCACGGCGGCCTACATGACCGCCGGCTCGTTCATCGTCGGTGTCTGCGCCTGGCTCTACGTCTCGAAGAAGCACGAGCAGGACAAGGCGCTCTACCACAAGGGCCTGCGGCTCGGCGCCTGGGTGATGCTGGCCGCCGGCGTGCTCGTCGCGGTCACGGGCGACGCCCAGGGCAAGATCATGACCGAGGTCCAGCCGATGAAGATGGCGGCGGCCGAGGGTCTGTACGACACCGAGAGCTCGAACGCCGGGTTCTCGATCTTCACGATCGGTACGCCGGACGGTCAGTCCGAGAAGTTCGCGATCAAGATCCCCGGCCTGCTCTCCTTCCTGGCCACCGGAAGCACCAGCGGCGAGGTCCAGGGCATCAACCAGCTCCGCGAGAAGTACCAGCAGGAGTTCGGGCAGGACCCGGGCGCGCGCTACTACGACCCGAGCGGCAACTACTCGCCGGTCATCCCGGTCACCTACTGGTCCTTCCGCTACATGATCGGCTTCGGCTTCCTGGCCGCGCTCTTCGGTGCACTGATCCTGTTCCTGACCCGCAAGGGCCGGGCGCCGACCTCCAAGTGGTTCGCCCGGATGGCGATCTGGACGCCCATCGCGATGACGCTGGGCAACGCCTTCGGCTGGATCTTCACCGAGATGGGCCGCCAGCCCTGGATCGTCTTCGGCCTGATGACGACCTCCAACGGCGTCTCGCCGGGAGTCAGCGCCCTCGAGGCGTGGATCTCGGTGATCACGCTGACGCTGCTGTACGCCGTCCTCGCGGTCGTCGAGATCGGCCTGATCCTGCGCTTCGCCAAGCGTGGCGCCGACCCGTTCCAAGAGCCTCCGGACCCGTCACGCGACAGTGACGACGAGGACCGACCGCTCGCGTTCGCGTACTGAGAGGAAGGCAGTCATGGAGCTCTCCACCGTCTGGTTCATCCTGATCGCCGTCCTCTGGATCGGCTACTTCACCCTCGAGGGGTTCGACTTCGGCGTCGGCATGCTGCTGCCGATCCTCCCCAAGAGCGACAAGCAGCGCCGGGTCATGATCAACACGATCGGCCCGGTCTGGGACGGCAACGAGGTCTGGGTCCTCACCGCCGGCGGCGCGACCTTCGCGGCGTTCCCGGAGTGGTACGCCACGCTGTTCAGCGGGTTCTTCCTGCCGCTGCTGCTCATCCTGCTGGCCCTGATCGTCCGCGGCCTGGCCTTCGAGTACCGCCACCAGCGTCCTGAGGCCGCGTGGCACTCGTGGTGGGACCGGGCGATCGTCATCGGCTCCTACGTGCCGGCCCTGCTCTGGGGCGTCGCGTTCGCGAACATCGTGCGCGGCGTGCCGATCGACGCGGACAAGGAGTTCACGGGCACCCTGTTCACGCTGCTGAACCCGTTCGGCCTGCTCGGCGGCATCGTCACGCTGCTGCTGTTCATGACGCACGGCGCGATGTTCCTGGCGCTCAAGACCGAGGGTGACCTCCGGGAGCGCTCGCGGGCGCTGAGCGTGAAGCTGGGCCTCGGTGCGGCGGTGGCTGCGGTCGTGTTCCTGGTGTGGACGCAGATCCTGACCGGCAACACCGGCTCCGCGGTGTTCTTCGTCCTCGCAGCGCTCTGCCTGGTCGGCGGCATCGCGATGGCGCGGATGGCCCGGGAGGGGTGGGCCTTCATCGGGACGTTCGCCACGATCGGCCTCGCGGTCGCGGGCCTGTTCGTGGCCCTGTTCCCCGACGTGATGCCCTCGTCGACCAGCGCGCTCTACTCGCTGACGACCAGCAACGCGTCCTCGTCGCACTACACGCTCACGGTGATGACCATCGTCGCCGTGATCTTCACCCCGATCGTCCTGGGCTACCAGGCCTGGACCTACTGGGTGTTCCGCAAGCGGATCGCCGAGCACCACATCCCGGACGCCGAGCTCGAGGCGGTGGCGTGACCCACCGCAGCGCGCGTCCGCCGTTCCTCCGGGGACACGGATGAGGCCCACCGACCCGCGGGTGCGCCGGCAGCTGATGCCGGCGCACCGCCCTCTCGGGGTGGTGCTCGCCGCGGGTCTGGTGAGCTGCCTGCTCCTCATCGGGCAGGCCTGGGCGGTCACCGAGCTGGTCCTGGCCTCGCTGCACGACGGTGCCGTGGTGACCTGGGCCGGGGTGGTGGCCGCCCTCTTCGCCGCCCGCGCGCTGGTCGGCTGGGTGAGCGACGTCTTCGCGGCCCGGGCGGCGGCCGTCGTCGGCACGGACGTACGCCGGCGGGTCGTGCACGCCATCCTCCGCGACGGTGGAGCGGGGCGGTCCACCGGCGAGCTCGCCGGCCTCGCGACCCGCGGTGCGTCCGCCGCCGAGCCCTACCTCACCCGCTACTTCCCGGCGCTCGTGCTCGCCGGGGTGCTGCCCTTCCTGACCCTGGTCGCGATCGCGGTGCTCGACCCGACGAGCGCCCTGATCGTGCTGTGCACGCTGCCGCTGATCCCGGTGTTCGGGATCCTGGTCGGGATGGCCACGCAGGACTCGGCCCGCTCCCAGTGGCGCGCCATGGCCTCGCTGTCGGGCCACTTCCTGGACGTGATGCGTGGCCTGCCGACCCTCGTCGCGTTCCGCCGCGCGGACGCCCAGTCCGGCACCATCCGGTCCACGACCGACCGCTACCGCCGCCGCACCATGCAGACGCTGCGGGTCGCGTTCGCGTCCTCCGCGGTCCTCGAGCTGGTCGCGACCCTCTCGGTCGCCCTGGTCGCCGTCACCGTCGGCATCCGGCTCTCGCAGGGCGACCTCGACCTCCAGACCGCGCTCGTGGTGCTGCTGCTCGCGCCGGAGGCGTTCTGGCCGCTGCGGCGCGTGGGGGCCGAGTTCCACGCCGCGTCCGAGGGCGTCGCCACCTTCGAGGCGGCCAGCGACCTCGTCGACACCGAGGGCACCGGCCCGCTCCGCCGACCCGGGCCGCTGCGCGTCGAGCACGTCGGCGTGCTGCGCCCGGGCCGCACCGTCCCGGCCCTCGACGACGTCTCCCTGACGGTGCCCGAGCGTGGCGTGACCGCGGTCACCGGCCCGTCCGGCTGCGGCAAGTCCACCCTGCTCGCCGTCCTCGCCGGGCTCCTGGAGCCCACCTCCGGCACGGTGCAGGGCCCCGCCCGCGACCAGATCGCCTGGCTGCCCCAGCGCCCGGTGTTCGTCGCCGGGAGCATCGCCGACAACCTGCGCCTGGCCCGTCCGGACGCGACCGACGAGCAGCTGCGCGACGCGCTGCGCCGGGTCGCCCTCGACGTCGACCTCGGGCTGCTGCTCGGCGAGGACGGCACCACGCTGTCCGCCGGCGAGCGGGCCCGGCTCGCGCTGGCCCGCGTCGTCCTGGCCGACCGGCCGTGGGTGCTGCTCGACGAGCCGACCGCCCACCTCGACAGCGGCACCGAGCAGGTCATCACCGACGTCGTCCGCGACCTCGGCCGCACCAGCGGGGTGGTCGTGGTCGCCCACCGACCCGCGCTGGTCGCCGCCGCCGACCACGTCGTGTCGCTCCCGCCGCCGGCGCCGTACGTCGCCGCCCGACCGGTCTCCCCGGTCGCCACCGTTCCTGCGCGGCCCGCCGCGCCCGAGGCCGCGCCGGACGGGGGTCGGCGCGGCCTCGGCCTCCCCACCGTCCTCGGCGGGCTCGCGTCCGCGTCGGGGGTGGCGCTGACGGCCACGGCGGGCTGGCTGATCGTCAAGGCGTCCTACCAGCCGCAGATCCTGCTGCTGCTGGTGGCGATCGTCGCGGTGCGCACCTTCGGCATCGCCCGGCCCGCGCTCCGCTACGTCGAGCGGCTGCAGTCCCACGACGTCGTGCTGCGGATGCTCGCCGCCCGCCGGGTGGAGGTGTACGACGCCGTGGTGCCGCTGACGCCGGGTGCGCTCGGCCGGCGACGCGGTGACGTGCTGGCCGCCGTCGTCGACGACGTCGACAGCGTGCTCGACCGCGAGCTGCGGGTCCGGATGCCGGTGCGCGGCTTCGCGATCACCGCCGGCATCGCGGCCGTGGTGGCCGCGCTCGCCGCCCCGCAGTCCCTCGTCGGGGTCACGCTGGTGTGCGTCGCCGCGGGGGCCGGCTACCTGCTCGCCCGCCGGGGTGCCACCCGCGCGGAGCAGGGCGCCGTGGCCACCCGGGCCCGGCTCTCCGACGCGGTCGTGGACGCCACCCAGACCGCCAGCGAGCTCGCGATGTGGCAGGCCGAGGACCGGGCCCTGGCCGCGGTCGGCGCCGAGAGTGCCGAGCTCGGCCGGCGGACCGTCGCGGCCGCCACCTGGCTGGCGACCGGGCGCGCGCTGGTCCTGATGTGCTCCGGCCTCGCGGTCGCGGCGGCCGCGCTGCTGCTGGCGCCCGTGGTCGCCGACGGCACGCTGTCCGGACCGATGCTCGCGCTGCTCGTGCTCCTCCCGCTCGCGCTCGGGGAGGTCGCGGGCCAGCTCGCCGACGCCGGTGCGCTCTCGGCCCGCACCCGGGCCGCGGAGGACCGGCTCGAGGCGCTGACCTCGCGGGTCCCGGCGGTCGCCGAGCCGACCAGCCCGGTGCCGGCCGACGGCGACGTCATCTCCCTCGACGGCGTCAGCGCCGCGTGGGACGGTCGCGTGGTCCTCGACGACCTCGACCTGGAGCTGAGCCCCGGCGAGCGGGTGGCGGTGGTCGGCCCGACCGGCTCCGGCAAGAGCACGCTGGCGGCGCTGCTGCTGCGCTTCGTGGACCCGGTGCGGGGCGCCGTACGCCTGGGCAGCCACCCGCTCACGGAGCTGTCCTTCGACGACGTCCGCGGCACGGTCGGGCTGGTCGACGACGACCCCCACGTCTTCGCGACCACGCTGGCCGAGAACGTCCGGCTGGCCCGTCCCGCGGCGAGCGACGCCGAGGTGGCCGAGGCCCTGCGCCAGGCCCGGCTCGGCGGCTGGCTGGACTCGCTGCCCGACGGGCTGGACAGCTGGCTCGGCGACGGCCACGCGCAGGTCTCGGGGGGCGAGCGGGCCCGGATCGCCATCGCGCGGTCGCTGCTCGCCGACCAGCCGGTGCTGGTGCTCGACGAGCCGGCGGCCCACCTCGACGGGGCCACGGCGGACGAGCTCGCCGCCGAGGTGCTCGACGCCGACCACGACCGCACGGTCGTGTGGATCACGCACGCCGAGGCGGGGCTGGACCGGGTCGACCGGGTGCTCAGCCTGCGCTGACCGGCCCGGAACCTGGTCACGACGAGGTCACGACCAGGTCACGGCCGCGCTCAGGGAGGTGCGCCGCACCGGACCGGAACGGCCCTGGAGCCGCCCATCCGGCCGGCTTGCTGGTAGGAATAGACCCGTGGCCGAGAGCACCCCGATCCGCGTGTACCTCCTGGACGACCACGAGGTCGTCCGGCAGGGGCTCAAGGCGCTCCTGGAGGCGTCCGGCGACATCGAGGTGGTCGGCGAGTCGAGCACCGCGACCGAGGCCGCCAGCCGGATCCCGGCGCTGCGCCCCGACGTCGCCGTCCTGGACGCCCGGCTGCCCGACGGGTCGGGCATCGAGGTGTGCCGGACGGTCCGCGCGGTCGACCCGTCGATCCGAGGACTGATCCTGACGTCGTACGACGACGACGAGGCGCTGTTCGCCGCGATCATGGCCGGCGCGTCCGGCTACGTGCTCAAGGAGATCAAGGGCAGCGACCTGGTCTCGGCCGTGCGCCAGGTGGCTGCGGGCAACTCCCTGATCGACCCCAGCCTCACCGCCAAGGTTCTCGAGCGGGTCCGGAACCCACCGACGACCGCGCCGGAGCTGGCCGACCTCACCGAGCAGGAGATGAAGCTGCTCGGCTACATCGCCGAGGGCCTCACCAACCGCCAGATCGGGGAGCGGATGTTCCTCGCCGAGAAGACGGTCAAGAACTACGTCTCCAGCATCCTCGCCAAACTCGGCCTCGAGCGCCGCACCCAGGCCGCGGTGCTGGCCAGCAAGCTGCTGCGCTGACCGTCGGCCCCTGCCGGACGTCATGCGGTCCGGTCGCCGGGGCAGCCACCTCGGATGACGTCCCCCGGACCCGCCGCCGGGACGTCATCCGGTCCGGTCGCCGGTGCAGCCACCTCGGATGACGTCCCACCGGCCCTGCCGGGACGTCATGCGGTCCGGTCGTCGGGGCAGCCACCTCGCATGACGTCCCCCGGACCCGCCGCCGGGACGTCATCCGGTCCGGTCGCCGGGGCAGCCACCCCGCATGACGTCCCGAGGGGGACGGCAGCGAGCGGATCGTCACCGCAGCGGAACCCGCCAGACGAACGACGTGCCGCGCGGGTGACGGGGGGTCAGCTGGAGCGAGCCGCCGAGCGAGGAGGCCCGGCGGCGGGCGTTGCGCAGCCCGCTCTCGGCGACGTCGGGGGCGATGCCGATGCCGTCGTCGACGACGGTGAGCCGCACCTCGTCGCCGTCGACCTCGACCGTGATGTCGCCGTGGTCGGCCGCCGCGTGCCGGGCCAGGTTGGACAGCGCCTCGCGCAGCACCGGCAGCAGCTGGTCCCGGATCTCGCGCGGCACCGCGCTGTCGACCGGGCCGACGGTGTGCACGACCGGGTCGAACTTCAGCAGCGGGGCGTACTCGCGGGTCAGCCGCCGCAGGTCGGCACGCAGCGACGGGCCCCGACCATGGTGCTGCAGCTCGAAGATCGTCCCGCGGATGTCCTTGATCGTGGCGTCCAGCGCCTCGACGGCCTCGTCGATGCGAGCCGCGAGCTCGGGACCGGCGCCGAGCGCGGTGCCCTGCAGCTGGAGGCCGGTGGCGAACAGCCGCTGGATGACGACGTCGTGCAGGTCGCGCGCGATCCGCTCGCGGTCGGAGGTGACCGCGAGCTCCGCGCGGTTCTCGATCGCCTGGGCGCGGTCGAGGGCGAGCCCCGCCTGGTCGGCGAACGACGCCAGCAGCAGCCGCTCCTCCGACGGCATCCGGGGCGCGTCGGGGTCGTTGAGGATGACCAGCAGGCCGGCGCTGACCAGGTGCGTGCGCAGCGGGATCAGCGTGGCCACGAAGCCCGCGAGGTGCACGTCGACGGGGTCGGCGTCCAGGCGCGGCCACGGCCGGTCCTCGAGCGCCACCAGGGCGGCCTCCACCGCGGCCGCCGTGTCGGCCTCGGCGGCGACCGTGTGCACCGCGGTCCCCTCCTCGAGGTGCAGCACCGCCGTCGCCCGGGCGCCGGTCGTCGACCGGACCGTCCGGGTCACCTCGGCGAGCCCCTGCTCGAGGTCGATCGGAGGCTGCAGGGCCTCCGAGAGGGTGGCCGAGGACTCCAGCCACCGTCGCCGGCGCTCGCTGAGCCCGTACGCCCGGGCGTTCTCGATCACGTACCCGGCGGCGTTCGCGAGCGCCTCGACGAGCGCCTCGTCCTGCTCGGTGAAGCTCGCCCCGCCCTCCTTCTCGGTGAGGTAGAGGTTGCCGAACACCGTGCCGCGGATCCGGACGGGCACCCCGAGGAAGCTGCGCATCGCCGGGTGGTGGGCGGGGAACCCCGCTGACCGTGGGTGCTGGGCCAGGTCGTCCAGGCGCAGCGTGGCGGGCTCCTGGATGAGCAGCCCGAGGATGCCGTGACCGTGCGGCAGGTCGCCGATGGCGGCCCGTTCCGCGGCCGTCACGCCCGTGGTCACGAACTCGACCAGGAACGCGTCGTGGCCGAGCACGCCGAGCGCGCCGTACCGAGCCCCGGTGATCTGGGTGGCGGCCTCGACGATCCGGGTGAGCACGGCGTTGAGGTCGAGGTCGGAGGAGATCGCCGTGACCGCCTCGAGGAGGGCGCGGGTGGATGCCGGGAGGGCGTGGTCGTCGCCGTCGGTCACGCCGCCAGCCTTCCCCACCGAGGGCCTAGACACTCCGGCGCACGGGGAGGGTCACGTCGAGGTCCCAGGCGCCGCCGATCCGGCGTCCGCTGACCTCGGTCCAGCGCAGCCGCACGTACAGGGTGCGCGCCCCGGCCGCCCACGGCCGCGGCTCCCAGGTGGACCGGATGTGGTCGAGCTCCTCGGGGTCGTTGACGACCTCGCCGCGGCCCCGCGCCACCACGCTCCAGCCGCGCTGCCGCTCGTGGTCGAACTGGTCGACCTCGAAGGCGAGCACACTGTCCCGGCCGTAGGTGCCGAGCACGCTGTACGGCGAGGTCCGGACGATCACCGCGTCGTCGACGACGGAGTAGTTGACCGGCACGATGTGCGGGCCGTCGGGCGCGGAGAGCGCGATCCGTCCGCCGACGCCGGTGCGGAGCAGGTGCTCGCACTCGGCCCGGGTCAGGTCGATCGCCTCGTTCACGGCATGCTCCTCGGACGGGTTCGGTTTGTCGTCCATGGTGGGCCGCGACGTGAGCGTGATGCAGGGTCCATGGTCCCGAAACCGGAGGCCTTCGGCGGTACTCCGGAGTAGGTCGCACCGCGCACCGTGGTCACATGGAGACCACCGTCATCCCTCCAGGCACCGTCGTCGTCGGGCTGGACGGCTCCCCGTCCTCCGAGCAGGCCCTGGACTGGGCGATCGACTACGCCGGTCGCGAGCGCCGTCAGCTGACGCTCGCGCACGGCCTCGACCCGGCCGGGTCGGTGTGGATGGACCCCGAGGGCGCCGACCACCGTGCCGTCCTCGGTGCGCTGCAGAGCGACGCGCTGGCGCTGCTCGAGCGCGGTCGCGAGCGCGTCGCCGCGGTGTCGCCGTACCAGACGGTGCACCACGCCCTCTGGATGTCCGACGCCCGCGTGACGCTCCTCGACCTCGCGGAACGGGCGGCGGCCGTCGTCGTCGGCTCGCGCGGCCGCGGACCGGTGAGCAGCCTGCTGCTCGGCTCGGTCGGGGTCGCGGTGTCGCGCCACGCGCCGTGCCCGGTCGTCGTCGTGCGGCCCAGCCACCCGGGCCTGGTGCGCAACGGCGTGCTGGTCGGTGCGGACGCGAGCGACCGGTCCCGGCCGGTGCTGGAGTTCGCCTACCGGCAGGCGTCGCTGCGCGACCTGCCCCTGACGGTCGTCCACAGCGGGGGCGGTGACCTGGCCGGGGTGGAGCTGGCGGAGGCCGTCGCCGGGTTCGCGGAGAAGTTCCCCGAGGTCCGGACCAGCACCCGGCTCGTCCACGGCAGCCCGGGCGACGTGATCGCCCAGGAGTCGCGGCGGATGGACCTGGTCGTGGTCGGCGCCCACCACCGCACCACGGCCAGCACGATCCTGCACGGGTCGGTCACCGACGCCGTCGTCGAGCACGCCGAGTGCCCGGTCGCCGTCGTCCCCCTCGCCGGCACCCGCTGAACCTGGCAGGGTCGGGGCATGACGGACGTGCCCGCCCACACCATCGTCGTCGGCGTCGACGGCTCAGCGACCTCCGACCGCGCCGTCGCGTGGGCGGCCGAGCAGGCCCGGCTCGAGGGCCGGGACCTCACGCTCCTGCACGCCACCGGGACGGTCGGGACCACCACGATGCTGTGGATGGACCAGGCCGGGGTCGACAGCGCCGCGGCCGTCGAGGGCATCCGGCAGGAGGCCGAGCAGCTGCTCCAGGCCGCCGCCGACCGGGTCGCCGAGCTGGCCCCGGACGTCACGGTGCGCGGGGTGGTCGCCGAGCTCGACCCGCGCGACGCGCTGCTGGAGGTGGCACCGGGGGCCGCGATGCTGGTCGTGGGCTCGCGCGGGCGCGGCCCGGTCGCCAGCCTGCTGCTCGGGTCGGTGGCGCACGCCCTCTCCCGCCAGCCGGCCTGCCCGGTCGTGGTGCTCCGCCCGGTCGCGGAGTCCGTGTCCCGCCGCGGCGTGCTCGTCGGCGTCGACGAGGCCGGTACCTCGACCCACGCCCTGGCGTTCGCCTACCGGCAGGCCTCCCTGCGCCGGCTGCCGCTGCGCGTCGTGCACTGCATCTGGGACGCGCGGGCCTCCTCCGGCGAGGTCGGGCCCGACGAGGAGGGGTACGACGCCGAGCGGCTGCTGCTGGCCGAGACCGTGTCGGGGATGGCCGAGCAGTACCCCGACGTCGAGGTCGCGACGGTCCTCGCCCGCGGCATGGTGGACCGGACCCTGGTGCGCCTCGGCGAGGAGGCCGAGCTCGTCGTCGTCGGCACTCGGGTGCGTGGCTGGGTCACCGGCCTGGTCCACGGTCGGATCTCGTCCATCGTCACCGAGCAGTCGAGCAGCATCGTGGCGGTCGTCCCGGAGCCCGACCTGGACCGTCGAGAGGCATGAGACGGCCCTGACCCACCCGGCCCGAGGGCCGGTCCGCGTCACTCGACGGCGAACGGCCCCTCGAACGCCAGCGCCGCGAACCGCTCGCCGATCAGCCGGTGCGTCGCGGCGTCGGGGTGCAGGTCGTCGGGCAGCGGCAGCTCGGCGTGGTCGGCCTCGCCGTAGAGCCGGCGCCCGTCGAGGTAGGCCAGGTGCGGGTCGTCGGCTGCGCGCTCGGCGACGATCCGGGCCAGCTCCTCGCGGATCACCTCGAGGGTGAGCTTGCCCATGGCGGTCTCGGCGGGGTCGCCGAGCGCGACGAACCGCAGCCGGCCCTCGGCGAGGTGGGAGAAGTCGGGCGCGGACGGCCCCGGCGTCCGCTCCTGCACCGGGCAGAGGATCGGCGAGACGACCAGCAGCGGCGTCGTCGGGTGCCCCTCCCGGATCGTGTCGAGGAAGCCGTGCACGGCGGGACCGAAGGCGCGCAGCCGCATCAGGTCGACGTTGACCAGGTTGATGCCGATCTTGACGCTGATCAGGTCGGCCGGGGTGTCGCGCACGGTCCGCGCCGTGAACGGGTCGAGCAGGGCGCTCCCGGCGAAGCCGAGGTTGACCAGCTCGACGCCGGCCAGCCCCGCGGCGACGGCGGGCCAGGTGCCGGTGGGGTGGGTGGCGGCGGAGCCGTGGCTGATCGAGCTGCCGTGGTGGACCCAGGTACGGCGGCCGCGGTCCGGCAGCGGCCCGACCGGGGCGTCGGCGCGGAGCCCGACCAGGACCACGCCCTCGTCGTGGGGCAGCCAGAGCTCGAGGTCCTTCTCGCCCGCGGACAGGCCGTCGAACCGCAGCGTGCCGACCGGTCCGGGCCGCAGGTCGACGGCCCCGGTGGTCATGTCGATCAGCCAGGTCTCGCCGCCGGTGGCGCTGGTGGACGCGACGAGCCGCCCGTCGGCGACGAGGTCGAACCGGCCGTCGGGGCGCAGCGGCGCGCCGGCGTACTCGCGCCTCGTGACGAGCACGTCGAGCTCGAGCGCGGTGGCCGCGGTGCGCAGCGCCAGGCGGACGCCGGACGGCTGGCTCTCGGCCATCGCCAGCTGCGGGTCGGCGCACTGGGCCCGGGCTCGGGCCGGCAGCCGGTGCGGCTGCAGACCGCGCTCGGTGCGCTCCAGCTCGAGCGCGCCGCGCACCAGGTCGGCAGTGATCGGGACCGGGGTGAGGGTCATGTCCAGCTCCTCAGCAGGAGGTCGAGGGAGTCGATGATGCGGTCCCAGCTCGTCTGGGTGCTCGGCTCGCTGTGGTCGAAGGCGCCGGCCAGCTCCAGGCTGACGAAGCCGTGGAACGTGCTGCCCAGCAGTCGGACGGCGTGGGTCTGGTCGGGGTCGTCGAGGTCGTAGCCGCGCAGCACCGCGCGCATCTGCTGCGCGAGCCGGACGCCGGCGCTGGCGGCGGCGGCCTCCGGGTCGAGCCGGTAGCGCGCGGCGTCGTACCGGCCCGGGTGGGCTCGGGCGTAGTCGCGGTGCACGTCGCCGAGCGCCGCGAGCGCGTCCTTCCCGGCGCGGCCGGCCAGCGCCTCGTCGGCGCGGTCCGCGAGCTCGCCCAGCGCGAGCAGGGCGACCCGGGTCAGCAGGTCGTGCGAGCCACGCACGTGCGAGTAGAGGCTCGGCACGGTGACGTCGAAGCGCCGCGCGAGCGCCGACACGGTCACGTGCTCGAACCCCACCTCGTCGGCCAGCTCGGCGCCGGCCCGGGCGAGGCGGTCGGCGGTGAGTCCGGCGCGGGGCATAACAGCACTATGCAGTTACCTAGAATCATTAGGCAAATCCGGCGCCCGTTCTGGCAAACTCCGGCGCCATGCCCTTCGTCCTCGTCGACCGCCCCGACCCGGCCGTCGCCGTCGTCACCCTGAACCGGCCCGAGCGGATGAACGCGATGGCGTACGACGTGATGGTGCCGTTCCGCGACGCCCTGGCCGACCTCGGCCGGGACAACGCGGTGCGGGCCGTGGTCGTCACCGGCGCCGGTGCCGGGTTCTGCTCCGGCGCCGACCAGGAGTCGGCCGGGGTGCCGCCCGGGGTGGCGGGCGTGACCCGCCCGACCTACGCGCTCCGGGCCATGGAGGCGCTCGAGGAGGTGGTGCTGACCATCCGTCGGCTGCACCAGCCCGTGGTGGCTGCGGTGAACGGCGCGGCCGTCGGTGGCGGGCTCTGCCTCACGCTCGCCTGCGACCTGCGGATCGCCGCGCCGTCGGCGTACTTCCGCGCGGCCGGCATCAACAACGGGCTGACCGCGAGCGAGCTGGGGCTCTCGTTCCTGCTGCCGCGCGCGGTCGGGTCGACCCGCGCCGCCGACATCATGCTCACCGGCCGGGACGTCGGGGCCGAGGAGGCCGAGCGCATCGGCCTCGTCTCGTCGGTCCACGACGACGTGGTGGCCGCCGCCATCGGGATCGGTCGGCGGATCGCGGGCTTCTCGCAGCCGGGGACCGAGCTGACGAAGAAGTCGCTGCACGCCGGCCAGGCGGCCACCTCGCTGGAGACCTACCTGTCCTCGGAGGGCATCGGCCAGCTCTACCTGCGGCTGCTGACCGGCAACTTCGAGGAGGCCACGCTGGCCCGGCGTGAGGGCCGCGAGCCGCGGTTCACCGACGAGCGCTGAGCCCGGACCGCCTCAGGTTCGGCCGCCTCAGGTTCAGCCGCCTCAGGTTCACCATGGGATGCAGCCGAGCCTGCACTTCCCTCGCGCTGCCCACCGTGGGAGGTGCGGGTTCACCTGCAGACCATGGTGAACCTGAGGCGATCCCGCCCACGGCCCGGCGCAGCGGCCGTCACGCGACCTCCCCGTCGACGTACACCCACCGGCCGGCACGGCGCTCGAACCGGCTGCGCTCGCGCATCTCGCCGGGCCGGCCGCCGCGCTCGTACGACGCGACGAACTCGACCCAGTCCTCGCCCGAGCCCAGGATCCGCAGCCCGGTCCAGGTGAGGCCCGGGTCGGGGGAGAGGTCGTCGGGGCGGGTGCGGGGGTGCCAGGTGCGGAAGACGTGGTCGAGGTCGCCCACGACGTAGGCCGCGTAGCGCGACCGCATCAGCTCCTCGGCGGTCGACGCCTGCGCGGACCCGCGGTGCAGCCGGCCGCAGCAGGCGTCGTACGTCGTCCCCGACCCGCACGGGCAGGACTCCTGGAGCGGCACGAGCAGCACCCTACGGCGCCGGACCGAACCGGAGACCTTCCCCGGTTGTTGGAGGCGTGAGTAGCGTGGACGACGTGACTGCTCCCGCCACACCACCGCAGATCAGCACGGTCGGAGAGCTGCGTGCCTCCGGCCACGTCCAGAAGTCGCTGCGCGAGGAGGTGCGCGACAACCTGCTCGCCGCACTGCGCGAGGGCCGGGACCCCTGGCCCGGCCTGCACGGCTTCGAGGACACCGTCATCCCGCAGCTCGAGCGCGCCCTCATCGCCGGGCACGACGTCGTGCTGCTCGGCGAGCGCGGCCAGGGCAAGACCCGGCTGCTGCGCACCCTGGCCGGGCTGCTCGACGAGTGGACGCCGGTGATCTCCGGGTCCGAGCTCGGCGAGCACCCCTACGAGCCGATCACGCACACCTCGCAGGCCGCGGCCGCGTCGTACGGCGACGACCTCCGCGTCTCGTGGCGGCACCGGTCCGAGCGGTACTCCGAGAAGCTCGCCACGCCCGACACCAGCGTCGCCGACCTGATCGGTGACGTCGACCCGATGAAGGTCGCGGAGGGGCGCTCGCTCGGCGACCCCGAGACCATCCACTTCGGGCTGATCCCGCGCAGCCACCGCGGCATCGTCGCGATCAACGAGCTGCCCGACCTCGCCGAGCGGATCCAGGTCGCGATGCTCAACGTGATGGAGGAGCGCGACATCCAGATCCGCGGCTACGTGCTGCGGCTGCCCCTCGACGTGCTCGTCGTGGCGAGCGCCAACCCGGAGGACTACACCAACCGCGGCCGGATCATCACCCCGCTCAAGGACCGCTTCGGCGCCGAGATCCGCACCCACTACCCGACCGAGCTCGACGACGAGGTCTCGGTGATCCGGCAGGAGGCCGCCCTGGTCGCCGACGTCCCGGACGCCCTCATCGAGATCCTGGCCCGCTTCACCCGTCAGCTGCGCGAGTCCAGCGCGGTCGACCAGCGCTCCGGGGTCTCCGCCCGGTTCGCGATCGCGGGCGCCGAGACCATCGCGGCCGCGGCGCTGCACCGCGCCACCGTGCAGGGCGAGGACGTGGCGGTGGCCCGTCCGGTCGACCTCGAGACCGCGGTCGACGTGCTCGGCGGCAAGGTCGAGTTCGAGTCCGGCGAAGAGGGTCGCGAGACCGAGGTGCTCACCCACCTGCTCCGCACCGCCACCGCCGAGACCGTCCGCGGCCACTTCCGCGGCCTCGACTTCGGCCTGCTCGTGCAGGCCATCGAGAACGGCGCGATGGTGACGACCGGCGAGCAGGTCAGCGCCCGCGACTTCCTGACCGGCCTGCCGGTGCTGGGCGAGTCCGAGCTGTACGACGACGTGTGCGACCGGCTGGGCGCGACCAACGACGGCCAGCGCGCCGGCGCCATCGAGCTCGCGCTCGAGGGCCTCTACCTGGCTCGCAAGATCGGCAAGGACACCGACGGGTCGGAGACCGTGTATGGGTGACGTGCACGTCGACGTCCGCGTCGCCGCCGGCTCACGCGCCGGCGACGTGACGCCGACGTACGTCGTGCCGCACACCTGGACCGACGCCGGGATCGCCGTCGAGGGCGGCGGCACCGGCGCGCACTTGCTGCTGACGGCGGTGGCGTGCTGCGTGCTCAACGACCTCTACCGCGAGGCCCGGCCCGGCGTCCGGGTCGACGGCGCGCGTGTCGACGCCGCCGGCGAGTTCGACTCCGACACCTGGTCGAGCGCGAGCATCAGCTGGGACGTCGTCGTCGACTCGCCCGAGGACGACGCGGTCGTCGACCGGCTGGTCCAGCAGGTGGAGGCGGTGGCCGAGATCCCGCGGGTGGTCCGCGGCGAGGTGACGGTGAGCAGGCGGTGAGCGCGCGATGAAGGACCGGACCCGCTTCAGGCGGTACGACGGCGGCGACCCGCTCGCGCCGCCCGTCGACCTGGCCGAGGCGCTCGACGCCATCGGCGAGGACGTGATGGCCGGCTACTCGCCCGAGCGCGCGATGCGCGAGTTCCTGCGCCGTGGCGGACGTGACCAGACGGGCCTGGACGACCTGGCCCGCCGGGTGGCCGAGCGGCGCCGCGAGCTGACCCAGCGGCACGACCTCGACGGCACCCTCCAGGAGGTGCGCGAGCTCCTCGACCACGCGCTGCTCGAGGAGCGCAAGCAGCTGGCCCGCGACGCGATGATGGACGACGCCGACCGCGCCTTCCGCGAGATGCAGCTCGAGGGCCTGCCGCCGAGCACCGCGGCGGCGGTGAGCGAGCTGTCGTCGTACGACTGGCAGAGCCGCGAGGCGCGCGAGGACTACGAGAAGATCAAGGACCTGCTCGGCCGCGAGCTGCTCGACCAGCGGTTCGCGGGCATGAAGCAGGCGCTGGAGAACGCCACCGACGCCGACCGGGCGGCCGTCAACGAGATGCTCGCCGACCTCAACGAGCTGCTCGAGAAGCACCGCCTCGGCGAGGACACCCCGGAGGACTTCGCGGAGTTCATGGACAAGCACGGGGACTTCTTCCCGGAGAACCCGTCGGACATCGACGAGCTGCTCGACTCCCTGGCGCAGCGGGCCGCCGCCGCGCAGCGGATGCTGAACTCGATGACGCCCGAGCAGCGCCAGGAGCTGATGCAGCTCTCGCAGCAGGCGTTCGGCTCGCCGGAGCTGATGGACCAGCTCGCGCGGATGGACTCCAACCTCCAGGCGCTGCGTCCCGGCGAGGACTGGGGCGGTTCGGAGCAGATGTCGGGGGAGGAGGGCCTCGGCCTCGGTGACGGCACCGGCGTCTTCCAGGACCTCGCCGAGCTCGACGCCCTCGGCGAGCAGCTCTCCCAGTCGTACGGCGGCGCGCGGATGGACGACCTCGACCTCGACGCTCTCGCCCGTCAGCTCGGCGACGACGCCGCGGTCGACGCCCGGACCCTGCAGCGGCTCGAGCAGGCACTGCGCGACACGGGCTACCTCAAGCGGGACAGCAGCGGCCAGTACCGCCTGTCCCCGAAGGCGATGCGCCAGCTGGGGAAGGCGCTGCTCCGCGACGTCGCCGACCGGATGTCAGGCCGGCAGGGGCAGCGCGAGCTCCAGCGGGCGGGGGCGGCCGGCGACCTCTCCGGCGCCACCCGCGAGTGGGCCTTCGGCGACACCGAGCCCTGGCACGTGCCGCGCACCATGCTCAACGGCGTGCTGCGCCGCGCCGGGGACCCCTCCGGACCTCGCCTGTCGATCGACGACGTCGAGGTGCAGGAGACCGAGGCCCGCACCCAGGCGGCGGTCGCGCTGCTCGTGGACACGTCGTTCTCGATGGCGATGGACGGCCGGTGGGTGCCGATGAAGCGCACCGCGCTCGCGCTGCACACGCTGATCCGGTCCCGGTTCCGCGGCGACCACCTGCAGCTGATCGGCTTCGGCCGGCACGCCGAGGTGATGGAGATCGAGCACCTCACCGCGCTCGACGCGATGTGGGACAAGGGCACCAACCTGCACCACGCCCTGCTGCTGGCCAACCGGCACTTCCGCAGGCACCCCAACGCCCAGCCGGTGCTCCTCGTCGTCACCGATGGTGAGCCGACCTCCCACCTCGAGCCGGACGGCGAGGTCTACTTCTCCTACCCGCCGCACCCGCTGACGGTCGCGTACGCCGTCCGCGAGCTCGACAACGCCGGGCGGCTCGGTGCGCAGACGACGTTCTTCCGGCTCGGCGAGGACCCGGGGCTGGCCCGGTTCATCGACCAGATGGCCCGCCGCGTCGACGGCCGGGTCGTGGCGCCCGAGCTCGACGACCTCGGCGCGGCCGTGGTCGGCTCCTACCTCGGCTCGCGTGGTCCCGGTGGCGGGTCGTGGGGCGGCGGGTACGGCGACTGGTTCGGCGGTGGCGGTCGCGGCTTCTGGGTCGGTGACTGACCCGTTCGCCGCACAGGACGTCGTGCGACCTGGCGGCCGGGACGACCACGACGGATGACGCCCTGCGGAACCTCATGCGAACCAGGCGTCGGGACCGCGACGACCCATGACATTCCCGGCGGCATCGGCCCCCGACGGCAGTTGCGGCAGCCCTCCGGGCAGTCCCCGCGGCGCCGTCGGCAGTGGCCCCGTCAGCGGTGGTCGTGCGGGTGCCACTCCCGGAGCGGTCGGCGCTCCCAGTTCGCACACGGCCTCGTGGAGGTACGACGCACGCCGGCGCAGTCCGGCAGCTCGTCAGGGGCGTGCAGCTCGTCGGTCCGCAGGTCACGGACCAGCAGCATCCGGTTCATCCGGTAGCCGTTCTCCGCCAGGTCGCAGTCGCAGTAGACGCCGATCCTCTGCAGCCGCGCCTCGAGCGCCGTCGCCGTCGGCGACTTCACGTCGCGGAACCACTGCGCCCACCGCAGGGTCCGGTCGCAGCCGACCGCCTCGACGCGGCGCAGCGCGAAGCAGGCGATGCACTCGTACAGCCCGGGCTCGCTGTCGGGGTCAGCCAGCATCTCGAGGTACTGCGCGGCCTCGTCGGTCACGGACATGTCAGCCATGGGTCGTGTCTAGTCGGCACCACCGACAGTCGAGGCCGCGGTGCTGGGCGTGCGCCAGGCCGCCCGGCCGGGATCGCGGCCCGGTCGGTGCGGGTGCAACAGCGCGGCCAGCTCCTCGACCCCGTCGACCAGCCGGGTGCCCGGGCGCGCCCAGGAGGCGTTCGCGTCGACGGCATGCACGGTGACCCCGGTGGGCAGGACCCCGGACGCCTGGAGGTCGGCCGCGATCGCCTGCGAGCGGGTCAGGTCGTAACCGCACGGCGCGACGACCACGACCTCGGGCTCCGCATCGAGCACGGTCTCCCACAGCACCCGCTGGGACTTCTCGCCGTGCCTGCCCAGCAGGCACTCACCCCCCGCGGCCTCGATCATCTCGGGGACCCAGTGCCCGGGTGCGTACGGCGGGTCGGTCCATTCCAGCAGCATCACCCGCGGTCGGGGCCGGCCGGCGACGCGCTCGCGGACGCGGTCCAGCCGGAGCCGCAGCGACGCGACCAGCGCCGCCGACTCGTCCTCGTGGTTCGTGGCCCGCCCGAGCACGGAGATCGACGCGAACACGTCATCGAGCGTGTGCGGGTCGATGGTGAGCACCTCGGCCCGGCAGCCGAGGTAGGCGAGGGCGTCGTCGACCACCGACACGTCCACGGCACACACCGCGCACAGGTCCTGGGTGACGACCAGGTCCGCGTCCAGCTCGGCGAGCGCGTCGGCGGACAGGCGGTAGAGGTCCTCGCCGCGGGCCACCGCGCCGGCGACGTACGCGTCGATCTCGGCGGGCCCGAGGCCCTCCGGCATCGCCGAGGTCGAGACGATCCTGCGGGTGCGTGCCTCGGGTGGGAAGTCACACTCGAAGGTCACGCCGACCACGTCCGGGCCGGCCCCGATGGCGAACAGGATCTCGGTCGTCGAGGGAAGCAGGGAGACGATCCGCACGCCCTCGACTGTAGGGGTCGTGTGCCTGACCGGTCTTGACCGGCGCCAGGCACACGACCCGTTACGGGGGATCAGACGCTCTTCAGCGCCAGCCCGGTGAGGTCCACCGATGCCGGGATCGACGGTGCCGAGCTGTCCATTGACATCGCCATGGCGTAGACGACGTACTTCCCCTTGCGGACGAAGAGGGTGTTGATGACCGAGGAGCTGGTCTGCCCGCCGGTCCTGCAGGTGGAGCGGTACTGGTAGCCCCACCGCTCGTCGCCGAGGTCGAACTTGATCTTCTTGGCCTTGGTGTCGCAGGAGGTGCCGCCCCCGCCGCCGCCCCCGCCGCCGGTGCCGCCGCCGCAGTGCGAGGCGGTCTTGCCGTAGCCGTGCAGGTAGGCGATGGCGGACTTCGTGCTGGGGAACTGCATCGCGGTGACCGACACCATCGGGTGGTCGCCGTCGATCACGTAGACGTCGGGGTCGCCGGAGGTGTAGTCCGGCGAGTACGACGCGGAGCGTGCCCCGGCCCCCTTGATCGCCTTCCCGGGCTTGCAGTTCTTCCCGGGTCCGTAGACCTTGCTCGTGCTCTCGGTCGCGGTGCCGCCCTCGAGGTGGGCATAGATCTTCGCGACGGCGTCGACGGTGGGGACGTCCGGGTACGCGGCTGCGGTGGCGGACGACGCGATCGCAGGGACGGTCAGGGCGGGGACGGCGAGCGCGATCAGCGCCCGGGTCAGCCAGCGGCGGTGCATGGTGTTCTCCTCGGTAGGGGTTTGCTTCGGTGGGAACACCCTCCGGCCGACCGCTTGGGGTCCGCTGGGAGCCGACTTGGAGCGCCGGACCGCCCACGGCGCAGAATGTGCGGCGATGGACGACCCCTCCGCGACCGTGCTGGCCCTGCTCGGACTCGCTGCGCTCGCGGCCGGCTTCGTCGACGCCGTCGTCGGTGGCGGCGGGCTGATCCAGCTCCCGGCGCTGCTGCTGGGCATGCCGAGCGCGGCCCCGGTGGAGATCCTGGCGACCAACAAGGTCGCCTCGATCTGCGGGACGTCGGTGAGCGCGTCGACGTACTACCGCCGGATCCGGCCGGACCCCCGGACGTTCCTGCCGTTGATGGCGCTCGCCTTCCTCGGCTCGGCCGCCGGCGCCGCCGTGGCGAGCCGGATCCCGCGCGACCTCTTCGAGCCGATCGTGCTGGTGGTGCTGGTGGTGGTCGGCGCCTACGTCCTGCTCAAGCCGGAGCTCGGCGAGCGGACGGCCCTCCGCTTCCAGGGGCACCGCCACCTCGCCGCCGCGATGCTCACCGGGCTCGTGATCGGCTTCTACGACGGGGCGCTCGGTCCCGGGACCGGCAGCTTCTTCGTCTTCACGCTCGTCGGCCTGATGGGCTACAGCTTCCTCGAGGCCTCGGCCAAGGCGCGGCTCGCGAACTGGGCGACCAACCTGGCCGCGATCCTCGTGTTCGTCGCCCACGACGCGGTGGTCTGGTACGTCGCGCTGGTGATGGGCGCCTGCAACGTCGTCGGCGGCTACGTTGGAGCCCGCACCGCCGTCCACCACGGGACCCGCTTCGTGCGGGTGTTCTTCATCGTCGTCGTCTCCGCGTTCATCGTCCGCATCGGCGGCGAGGTCCTCGGGCTGTGGAGCTGACGGCGTGCCGACCTACCTGACGATCGCCCGGGCCGCCGAAGCCGAGACCGAGGTCAAGCGCTCCCGGTTCCTCTGCACGCTGCGCCGGGTCGAGGACGAGCCCGCCGCCCGCGGGGTCGTCGACGCGCTCCGGCGCGAGCACTGGGACGCCCGGCACCACTGCTCCGCCTTCGTCCTCGGGCCACCGCACCACCGGGTCGAGCGCTCCTCCGACGACGGCGAGCCGGCCGGGACGGCGGGCGCGCCGATGCTCGAGGTGCTCCGGGGTCACGCGGGCGAGGGCGTGAGCGACGTGGTCGCCGTCGTCACCCGCTGGTTCGGCGGCACCCTGCTCGGAGCCGGCGGCCTGGTGCGGGCGTACGGCGACGCCGTCCGCGCCGCGCTCGACGACGCGGGCACGCTGCGCCGCGCACTCGTCCGCGAGCACCTGCTGGCGCTGGACCACGCCGACGCCGGCCGGGTCGAGAGCGAGCTGCGGACGCGGGGCGTCGCCGTGCTGGACACCACGGGGGGCGCGGACGTCACCCTGCGGCTCGGCGTGGCCCCGGACCAGGAGGACCGGCTGGCGCACCTGGTGGCCGAGCTGACCGGCGGTGCGGCCGAAACCCGGGTGGCCGGCGAGCGCTGGGTCGATAGCCTCGCGACATGACCTCACCCCACGAAGCCGCTCGCCGGGCTCGCGCCTCCTCAGGGACGCCGAGATGAGCGTTCCCGTCGACGTCGCGGACGTCCCGCAGCGACTGACCGAGTACGACCGCGGCTACCTGCTGACCTGCCACGACGGCCTGGTGAAGGCGGTCGCGGTGCGGGCGGCACCGGAGGACGGCACGCTGCTGGTCGCCGGACCGGGCGGCGGCTCGGTCCGCAACGTCGGCGCGAACCCGCGGGTCACCCTCCTCTTCCCGCCGCTGGAGAACCCGGGCATGACCCTGCTCGTCGACGGCACGGCCACCGCCGAGGGCGACGACGTCCGGATCACCCCCACCAGCGCCGTCCTCCACAAGCCGGCCCCGTGACGACCTCCCCGTTCTGGGTCAGTGCGTTCCTCGACTTCGCCCCTGGCGGGTTCGAGCGCGGCGTGGAGTTCTGGCAGGGCGTGACCGGCTACGGCCTCTCGGAGCGCCGCGGTCGCGGCGGCGAGTTCGCCACCCTCGTGCCGCCCGCCGGCGACGACTACCTGCGCGTCCAGGAGCTCGGCGACGGCGACGGCCGCGTCCACCTCGACCTGCACGTCGAGAACCCGACCTACGCCGCCGAGGCGGCCGTCGAGCTCGGCGCCCACGTGCTGGTCCGCCACGAGGCCGGCTACGTCGTGCTGCGCTCGCCGGGCGGCTTCGTCTTCTGCTTCGTCACCCACCCCGCGTCGCGGAAGCCGGCCCCGGCCACCTGGCCCGACGGCACCCGGTCGCGGGTCGACCAGGTCTGCCTCGACATCCCGCGGGCGTCGTACGACGCCGAGGTGGCGTTCTGGCAGACCCTGACCGGCTGGGAGCACGAGCCGTCGGTGTCGCGGGAGTTCGCCCGGCTGCACCCGCCGGACGAGCAGCCGCTGCGCTGGCTGCTCCAGCGCCTGGACGACGAGGACGGTGCCGTGCGCGCCCACCTGGACCTCTGCTGCGACGACCGCGCGGCCGAGGCGGAGCGCCACGTCGCGCTCGGCGCCGCCGTCGTCCGGCGGCACGAGCACTGGACCGTGCTGGCCGACCCGGTGGGCACGACGTACTGCATCACCCGGAGGAAGCCATGACCTCGACCGAGCGCACCGACCCGCCCCCGACCGGCGACGAGCGGGACCTACTGCTGGCGTTCCTGCAGTACCACCGCGACACCCTGCGGATGAAGGCCGGCGGCCTGGACGCCGCTCAGCTCGACACCGCGCTGCCGCCGTCGGACATGACGCTCGGCGGGATGGTCAAGCACCTCGCCCTCGTGGAGAACTCCTGGCTCCGCGACAAGTTCCTCGGCGAGGGCCTGAGCGAGCCGTGGCGGTCGGTCGACTGGGACGCCGACTGGGACTGGGACTGGCACAGCGCGAAGGACGACACCCCCGAGCAGGTCTGGGCGCTCTATGACGAGATGGTCGCCGACGCCGATGCCGTCCTGGCCGGTGCCGGGCTCGACGACGTCGCGGCGAAGCGGTCGCGTCGTGGCGAGCCCTTCAACCTGCGCTGGATCCTGCTGCACCTGATCGAGGAGTACGCGCGCCACAACGGGCACGCCGACCTGATCCGGCAGTCGATCGACGGCCAGGTCGGCGAGTAGGGCAGGGCCTCGTGATCCGGACGATGACCGAGGCCGACTGGCCGCAGGTCTGGGAGTTCTTCGACCCGATCGTCCAGGGCGGTGAGACCTACGCCTACCCGCTCGACCTCACCTCCGAGCAGGCACGGGTGCTGTGGACGGTGGCCCCGCCGGGCCGGACCGTCGTCCTCGAGCAGGACGGCCGGGTGCTCGGCAGCGCCACCATGGGTCCCAACCGGCCCGGGCGCGGCAGCCACGTCGGCACCGCGTCGTTCATGGTCGCGCCGTCCGCGCGCGGCCGTGGCGTCGGTCGCGCGCTGGGCGAGCACGTCGTGCAGTGGCACCGCGACGCCGGCTACCGCGCCATCCAGTTCAACGCGGTCGTCGAGACCAACGCCGCCGCCGTACGCCTCTGGCGCTCGCTCGGGTTCGAGGTCGTCGGGACCGTGCCCGAGGCGTTCGACTCACGCGCGCACGGCCTGGTCGGCCTGCACGTGATGCACCTGCCCCTCTAGCCCGTCTGGTGCAGGCAGAGGATGTTGCCGTCGGGGTCGAGGAACCACGCCGCCTTGACCGAGCCGTCGTCGAAGACGTGGTCGACGGTCGTGAAGCCCGGCTGGTCGTAGTCCTCGAAGACGACCCCGCGCGCCTCGAGCTCGGCGATCTCGGCGGCGATGTCGCCGACCGCGAAGCTCATCGCGGTGTTGGGGGAGGGATGGGCGTCGGGAAGCGTCCGCAGCACCAGCTGCGAGCCCCCCGCCAGGCGGAACAGGGTCTCCCCTGCGTCGTTCGTACCGTCGTGGGGCAGCCCGAGCCGGCCTTCGTAGAACTCCTGGGCGCGCGAGGCGTCCGCGGTCGGGAGCATCACCGCGACCGCGCTGTCGGACAGTGACATCCGTCCAGCATGTGCCTGGTCCGCGGCCGGGGCAATGGCCCGATCGGGCTCTTCAGTCCCCGGCGAAGCCGGGCAGCGACTCGGTGAGGATCTGCCGGAACGGCGCCTCGCACTCGAGCTGGCACAGCACGCCCAGCCCGGCCAGCCAGGTGCGGTGGATGAGCAGGTACGACGGCGGCAGGTTCAGCTTCATGCCGACCGTGAACGCGGGGTCCCGGGGGTCGTTGACGCGGGCGAACTGGGCGCGCATCCACTCCCGGCTGAAGCGGAACCGCTCCACCTTGGTCGGCTCGACGAACGGCGCCAGGTAGTCGAGGACCTGGGCGCTGTCGACGGTCACCCGGTCCTTGATGAAGCCCTCCCGTCGCAGCCCCTCGACCAGCTCGTCGGGGTCGCCGTTCGCGCCGATCCGCAGCAGCCGGCCCATCGCCTCGGGCAGCCCGCGCTCGGGGAGCCGGGCGACGGCGCCGAAGTCGAGCACACCCAGCCGACCGGGCGAGCCGTCCTCGGCGGGGAGGATCCGGTAGTTGCCGGGGTGCGGGTCGGCGTGCAGCATCCCGGTGCGGACCGGCCCGCTGAACAGGAACCGCACGAACAGCTCGCCGTAGTGGTCACGCTCGGCCTGGGTGCCCTCGGCGATGATCGAGGCCATCGACGCAGGGCTCTCGAGCCACTCGGTGACCAGGACGGTGCGCCCGACCTCGACGACGTCGGGGACGACGATCTCCGGGTCCCCGCGGAAGGCCTCGGCGAAGGTGCGCTGCGCCTCGGCCTCGAGGTGGTAGTCGAGCTCGTCGACCACCCGCGCCTGGAGCTCGGCCACCAGCGGCTTAAGGTCGACGCCGGGCACCAGCGGGGCCGCGGTGCGGGCGAGCAGCGAGAGCTGGCGCAGGTCGGAGGTCAGCGCGTCGGCCGCGCCGGGGTACTGCACCTTGACCGCGACGTCGCGGCCGTCGACCCAGCGGCCACGGTGGACCTGGCCGATCGACGCCGCCGCGGTCGGTCCGCCGTCGAGCCAGACCAGCCGCTGCCGCCAGTCGGGGCCGAGGTCGTCCTCGAGGATGTCGCGCACGGTCTGCGTCGGCATCGGGGGAGCGGCGTCCTGCAGCCTGGTGAGGTGGTCGCGGTAGGGACCGGCCATCTCCTCGGGGAAGGCGGACTCCAGCACCGAGAGCATCTGGCCGACCTTCATCGCGCCGCCCTTGAGCTCCCCGAGGGTGCGGAAGAGCTGCTCGGCGGTGCGCTGCTGGATCTCGGTCATCACCGCCTCGGCGGGCTTGCCGCCGATCCGCTTGCCGAACCCGATCGCGCTGCGCCCGGCGTACCCCAGTGGCAGCGCGGCCAGCCTGGCCGTCCGCGCCACGGCCTTGCGAGGGACGTCGGTCACCTGTCCATTGTGGCGGGTCGCCCCCAACGCGACGTCATCCGCTCCGGTGGTCCCGGCGACCCGCTCGTCCGACGTCGGCTCAGGCCCGCGCGAGCTATCGCCCGGAGCCGTGCTCAGTCGCGCTTGGCGACCAGCTCGACCAGGGTGCCGTCCGGGTCGCGGAGCAGCGCCGTCCGGTTGCCGTTGCCCGCGTCGCGTGGCTCCTGGACGGCCGTGGCCGCGGCGGCCGCCGCGGCGTCGTACGTCGCGTCGACGTCGTCGCACCACAGCACGACCGCCATCGCGGGCGCGCCGGGAGTGCTCACGACGCCGTGCACGCTCGCCGCCGCGGCAACCGAGCCCAGACCCAGCACGAAGCCGCCCGCCGCGAGCTCGACGTGGTCCGGCGTGCCCTCGCGCGGGGTGCGGAACGTCTCGGTGAGTCCGAGCAGGTCGCGGTAGAACGCGACGCTCGCGTCGATGTCGTGCGTGTAGAGGTTGACCAGACCCGAGGTGATCACGAGCCCAGCCTAGGTCGACCTCCCGGCTACCGGCCGGCGGGCCGCGGGGCCTCGCGACCGTCGAGACGCGGCTTGAACTCCCGGACCTCCTGCGGCCAGCCGCACGCCTCGGCGATCTTGCCGGCCCACGTCCGGGCGGCCTCCGCGTCGGGCACGTTGACGATGGTGAGCCCGCCGAGGAACTCCTTGGTCTCGACGAACGGCCCGTCGGTGATCAGCAGCTCACCGCTGGTCGCGTCGGCGCTGAACGCCTCCTCGACCTCCTCCACCAGGCCGCCGGCGTAGACGAGGACGCCGGCGTCCTCCATCTCGTTGACGACCGCCATCGCGAGCGGGCCGCGTCCGCGGAACCACTCCTCGCTGTGGTCGCCGACCCACTGCTGGTTGAAGTAGATGAGGTACTCGGTCATGTGCGCTCCTCGGCTCGCCCGGACGGACCCGATGTCCGCCCCTACTTGTACTCCACGAACGGTGGCGGCCGGGTACGACAGCCTCCGGCCGGGAACCTCCCGCCTGGCCCGACGGACCGACGACCCGCACGGTCACCGGGCGGAACCCGCGGACGCGCGAACGGGCCCCGCGTCCGTGACGCGGGGCCCGTCGGTGCGGATCAGGCCGAGGCGGGGAACTTCACGCCGGTGTTGGCGTGGCAGCGGTAGCCGAACGGGTTCTTCGCGAGGTACTGCTGGTGCTGGTCCTCGGCGTAGAAGTACGGCGTCCCGCCCTCGAGCGGGGCGGCGGGCCGGATCTCGGTGGTGATGTCGCCGAGCCGGCGGCGCTTCAGCTCGTCGCCGTAGACCTTCGTCAGCTCGCGGGCGACCTGCTCCTGCTCGGGCGTGGTCCAGTAGATCGCCGAGCGGTACTGGGTGCCGACGTCGTTGCCCTGGCGGAAGCCCTGGGTCGGGTCGTGCACCTCGAAGAAGGTCTTCACCAGGTCGGCGTACGAGACCCGGCTCGGGTCGAAGACGATCCGCACGGCCTCGGTGTGGTTCGTGGCGCCGCTGCAGACCTCCTCGTAGGTCGGGTGCGGAGTCGTGCCGCCGGCGTAGCCGACGGACGTCGACCAGACGCCCGGGACCTGCCAGTAGATCTCCTCGGCGCCCCAGAAGCAGCCGAGGCCGAACAGCGCGACCTCGTAGCCCTCGGGGACCTCGTCGGTGACGACCGGCGCGTCGAGGACCTTGTGCTTCTCGGCGATCGGGAACCGGCGCTCGCTGCGGCCGGGCAGGGTCTGCTCCGGGGCGACCATCTGGGCCTTGCGGGTGAGGAACACGGGCTCTCCTTCTGTCGGAGTGACGTTGCACAGTGTGTAACAACGCTGGTCACCGGTCCGTTCCCGTGGCGGGGTGGTTCCGAGGCTCAACCACCGATCGACACCCCGCGGACGACCCCCGCTAGCCTCGGGGGAATGAGCACCCAGCAGCACCGCAGCAAGTCGGGCTTCGAGACGCGTGCGATCCATGCCGGCTACGAGCCCGACGCGGCCACCGGCGCGGTGATCCCGCCCATCTACGCGACCAGCACCTACAAGCAGGACGGCGTCGGCGGCCTGCGCGGCGGCTACGAGTACAGCCGCTCGGCGAACCCGACCCGCACCGCCCTCGAGGGCAACATCGCAGCCCTGGAGGAGGGGGAGCGCGGCTTCGCCTTCGCCTCCGGCCTGGCCGCCGAGGACACCCTGGTCCGCGCCCTGTGCCGCCCCGGCGACCACGTCGTGATCCCCGACGACGCCTACGGCGGCACCTTCCGCCTCTTCGACAAGGTCGAGCAGGTCTGGGGCCTCGCGCACAGCCCGGCGCCGGTCTCCGACGTGGACCGGGTCGCCGCCGCGATCCGGCCGGGCGAGACGAGGCTCGTCTGGGTCGAGACGCCCACCAACCCGCTGCTCAACATCGGCGACATCGCGGCGCTGGCCGCCGTCGCCCACGACGCGGGCGCGCTCCTCGTCGTCGACAACACCTTCGCGTCGCCGTACCTCCAGCAGCCGCTGAGCCTGGGCGCCGACGTGGTGGTGCACTCGACCACCAAGTACTGCGGTGGCCACTCCGACGTCGTCGGCGGCGCGCTCGTGGTCAAGGACCTCGACCTCGCGGAGAAGCTCACGTTCCACCAGAACGCGATGGGCGCGGTCGCCGGGCCGTTCGACGCGTGGCTGACGCTGCGCGGCCTCAAGACGCTGGCGCTGCGCATGGACCGGCACTGCGACAACGCCGAGAAGGTCGTCGACTTCCTGGTCAGCCACCCGAAGGTCGGCGACGTGATCTACCCCGGCCTGGAGACCCACCCCGGCCACGAGGTCGCGCAGCGGCAGATGAAGCGGTTCGGCGGCATGGTGTCCTTCCGCGTCACCGGCGGTGAGCAGCACGCGCTCCAGGTCTGCGAGCGCACCGAGGTGTTCACCCTCGGGGAGTCGCTCGGTGGCGTCGAGTCGCTCATCGAGCACCCCGGGCGGATGACGCACGCGAGCGTCGCCGGCACCGACCTCGAGGTCCCGGCCGACCTGGTCCGGCTCAGCGTCGGCATCGAGACCGCGGACGACCTGGTCGCCGACCTCGAGCGGGCACTTGACTGAGCCCCGGCCGTCCGCGGCCGAGGTCGCCGTCTGCGTCGACTTCGGGTCGACGTTCACCAAGGCCGCCCTCGTCGACCTGACCGCGGGCCGGATCGTCGCCGCGGCCTCGCACCGCACGACCCTCCCCGGACCCGACGGCGCCGGCGACGTCCTCGACGGGTACGACGCCTGCCGGGCCGCCCTCGCGGAGCAGGACCCCCGGGCGGCGACCGCCGAGGTGCTGGCCTGCTCCAGCGCGGGCGGCGGCCTGCGGATCGCCGTCGTCGGCGCCGAGGAGCTGGTGACCGCCGAGGCCGGCCGCCGCGTCGCGCTGTCCAGTGGCGGGAAGGTGGTCTCCGTGGTCGCGGTGGCCTCCGGCGGTGACCTCGCCGACCTCGGCGAGCCCGACGTCGTCCTGCTGACCGGTGGGACCGACGGCGGCAACAGCGAGGTGCTGCTGGCGGCCGCCCGCGGCCTGGTCGCCGGGGGCTGGACCGGCCCGGTCGTCGTCGCCGGCAACGTCGAGGCACAGGCCGAGGTCGGCACGGTCCTCGGCGGCGTGCCCCACGTGCTGGCCGAGAACGTCGTGCCGCGCATCGGGGTGCTGGCCCCCGAGTCGGCCCGGGCGGCGGTGCGCGAGGTGTTCCTCGCCCACGTGATCGGCGGCAAGCACCTCAGCCGCCGTGCCGACTTCACCGCGATGGTCCGCGGCGCCACCCCGGACGTGGTGCTCACCGGGGTCGAGCTGCTCGCCGAGACCGCCGGTGACGTGGTGGTGGTCGACGTCGGCGGGGCCACGACCGACGTGCACTCGGTGGTCGACCTGGACCCCGACTCGATCGGCCGCGAGGTGGTCGCGACCACACGGGTCACCCGCACGGTCGAGGGCGACCTCGGCATGCGGTGGTCGGCGCTCACGACCGTCGCCGACCTGCCCGAGCTGGCCGACGCCGCCCGGCGCCGGCACGACGACCCCGGCTTCCTCCCCGCCGACGCCGCGGAGGCGGACGTCGACGAGGCCATCGCCCGGGCAGCCGTCGGCACCGCCCTGCGCCGCCACGCCGGCCGGTCGAAGGTCGTGGTCGGCCCCGACGGCCGCGTCGTCGAGCGCACCGGCAAGGACCTGCGCGAGGTGGGCCTCCTGGTGGGCTCCGGTGGGGTGCTGCGCAACGGCCGGCCGGGCGTGGCCGACCGGGTGCTGCGCGACAGCACCGGCGACCACGTCGAGGGTGGCTGGCAGCTCCCACGACGGCCGCGGGTCGTCGTCGACAGCGACTACGTGCTCGCGGCGGCGGGCCTGCTGGCGGCCGAGCACCCCGAGGCGGCCCGGCGCCTGGCGATGACGCTGGCCCAACCGGCCGCGGGATAGCCTCTCGCCGTGAGCAACGACGCTGGCGAGCCCTCGGTCGACGGACCCCCGACGACGCCGGCGGAAGGCACTCGTCGGCGGCTCCCGATCATCCACCTGCGCCAGCGTCCCGGCGGCCAGGGCGAGACCGAGGAGGGCATCGCCGCCCGGCTGGCCCACCAGTGGGCCACCCTCCGGGACCGCCGGGCCGCGCAGCTCGAGCCCGTCACCGGCGGACGCTCCAACTTCAGCCGGGCGCAGGTGCCCTGGGGGGTCGACCTGGCCGCCGCGTGGGCGTGGCGGTTCCTGGTGATCGCGGCGGCGGCGTACGTCCTGCTCTGGCTGGTGGCCTTCTTCGCGGTGGTCGCCATCCCGCTGGCGGTCGCCCTGCTGATCTCCGCGCTCGCGGTCCCGGTCGTCGACGGCCTGCACCGGGTCGGGCTGCCCCGCGGCCTGGCGGCCCTGGTCGTGGTGATCCTCGGGATCGGCTTCGTGGCGGCGCTGCTCACCTTCGCCGGCCAGCAGGTCGCGACCGGCGCGCAGGACCTCGCCGACCAGGCGTCCGAGGGCCTCGAGCAGATCAAGGACTGGCTCAAGACCGGGCCGCTGCACGCCAGCGACTCCCAGATCAACGACTACATCCAGAACGCCCAGGACGAGCTGAAGAACACCGGCTCCCGGGTCGACCTGGCCAACGTCACCGAGGTCGGCACCGCCCTCGGCCACGTGCTCGCCGGCTTCTTCATCGTGCTCTTCTCGACCTACTTCTTCCTCGCCGACGGCGAGCGGATCTGGGCGTGGCTGGTGCGGATCGCCCCGCGTGCCGCCCGGCCGCACGTCGACAGCTCGGGCCGGGTCGCCTGGATCTCGCTCACCCAGTTCGTGCGGGCCACGGTGATCGTCGCCGCCACCGACGCGGCGGGCATCATGATCGGCGCCGCCGTGCTGGGCGTGCCGTTCGTGCTCGCGATCGGCGTGCTGGTCTTCCTCGGCGCGTTCGTCCCCATGGTCGGTGCGACGATCGCCGGCACCGTCGCGGTGCTGGTGGCGCTGGTGGCACAGGGCCCGGTGACCGCCCTGCTGATGCTCGGCGTGGTGATCCTGGTCCAGCAGATCGAGGGCCACATCCTCCAGCCGTTCCTCATGGGACGGTGGGTCTCGCTGCACCCGCTCGGGGTGATCGTGGCCATCGGCTGCGGCGTCATCGTCGCCGGCATCGCCGGGGCGCTGGTCGCCGTACCGCTCGCCGCGGCGCTCAACGCGGTCGTCCAGCACCTCGCCGCCAACACCGATCCCGGCGACGACCCGGTGGAGGAGCTGGAGGAGGACTACGTCGAGACCGGGGCCACCGTGGACACCCCGGAGGAGGGTCGTGATGACTGAGATCCCCACCGTCGGCCTGGCCGACGTCGAGGCCGCCCGCGAGCTCCTGCGCGGGGTCGCCATCGAGACGCCGATGGAGGCCTCCCGCTGGCTCTCGGCGCTGGCCGGCGGCACCGTGGACCTCAAGTGCGAGAACCTCCAGCGCACCGGCTCGTTCAAGGCGCGCGGCGCCTACGTGCGCATCTCCCGGCTCTCCGCGGACGAGCGCGCCCACGGCGTCGTCGCGGCCTCGGCCGGCAACCACGCCCAGGGCGTCGCGCTGGCCGCGCAGATGCTCGGGATCCCGGCCACGATCTTCATGCCCGAGGGGGCCCCGATCCCCAAGGAGAAGGCGACCCGCGGGTACGGCGCCGAGGTGGTCTTCCACGGCCGCTACCTCGAGGATGCGCTGCTGGAGGCGAAGGCGTTCTCCGAGCGCACCGGCGCGGTCCTGATCCACCCCTTCGACCACGTCGACATCGTGGCCGGCCAGGGCACCGCCGGGCTCGAGATCGTCGAGCAGGCCCCTGACCTCCGGAGCGTGCTGGTCCCCACCGGCGGCGGCGGGCTGCTCGCCGGCATCGCGATCGCGGTCAAGGCACTGCGACCCGACGTCCGGGTGATCGGCGTGCAGGCGGCCGAGGCGGCGGCGTACCCCGCGTCCCTCGCGGCCGGTCACCCGGTGCCGCTCGCGTCGATGAGCACGATGGCCGACGGCATCGCCGTCGGGCTGCCCGGCCAGGTCACCTTCGCCGCGGTCCGCGACCACGTCGACGAGATCATCACGGTCTCGGAGGAGTCGCTCTCCCGGGCGGTGCTGGCGGTCCTCGAGCGGGCCAAGATGCTGGTCGAGCCCGCCGGAGCGGCTGCGGTCGCCGCCGTCCTCGACGCCCCGACGAGCTTCGCGACGCCGGCCGTCGCCGTGCTCTCCGGCGGCAACATCGACCCGCTGCTGCTCGGCAAGGTGATCCGGCACGGCATGGCCGCGGCCGGCCGCTACCTCAACCTGCGGGTCTGCATCCCCGACCTGCCCGGCGGCCTCGCGCAGCTGCTCACCGAGGTCGGGGCCGCAGGTGCCAACGTCCTCGAGGTCGTCCACGAGCGGATCTCCCCGTCGCTGGACCTCCACGAGGTCGAGGTCCGGCTCCAGCTCGAGACCCGCGGCGAGCCGCACGCCCTCCAGGTCCTGTCCCGCCTCCGCGAGCGCGGGTACCGCGTCTACGAGTGAGGCGAGAAGCAGCCTCGAGCCCGCTCAGCCCGTGTAGGGGACCGCGTCCATGATGACGACCTCGAGCTGCTTGCCGTTGGGCGCCTCGTAGCTGACCGTCTCGCCCTTGGTGTGGCCGTTGATGGCCGAGCCGAGCGGCGACTGCGGGGAGTAGACGGTGAGCCCCTCGGGCTCGATCTCGCGGGCACCCAGCAGGAACGTCTCGACCTCGTCGTCGCCGTCACCGACGAACTTGTAGGTGACGACCATGCCCGGCTCGACGACGCCGTCGTTCTGCGGCGTCTCGCCCACCTCGGCGCGGCGCAGCATGTCCTCGAGCTGGCGGATCCGGCCCTCGAGCTTGCCCTGCTCCTCGCGGGCGGCGTGGTAGCCGCCGTTCTCCTTGAGGTCGCCCTCGTCGCGAGCGGCGCTGATGCGGGCGACGACCTCCTGGCGGCCGGGACCCTTGAGGTGCTCCAGCTCGGCGGTGAGCTTGTCGTGGGCGTCCTGGGTCAGCCAGACGGTGCCCTGCTCGGTCGACTGCGTCATCGGGTAGCTCCTGCTGCTTCGAGGTACGACGGACCGGATCCGTCGTTCGTCGGGTGGTGGTGCCCCGCGCGGCCGTGGGTGAAACGGCCGTACGTCAGCGCGTGCGGCCGCTCGTCCGGCGGCCCAGCGGGGACGGTCAGACCGTCCACTTTAGCAACCGCGGCCAGGATCGAGCAGTCGAGCGTCAGCGCGGGCGACTCTGACCGGGCGCGGTGCACCCGATCAGCTCGACAGCGGTCGCCGCACGCTCGGTGCGGATCGTCTCCTCGCTGCGCCCGCTGCCCGTCGGGGTGAAGTTGACCTCGCCCACGACCGAGTGGTCCTCGGCGTAGGCGCGCACCTTGCAGGTGGCCTCGACGTCGTCGTCGGCCAGGTCGACCGCGACGGTGGCGACCACGCTGTGCTCGGAGACGATGTCGTAGGCGACCAGCTCGGAGCTCACCTCGGGGTTCGACTGCTCCCAGACCGTCCACGCGGCCCAGCCGGCCAGCGCCGCGCCGAGCACGACGACGACACCGATCAGCGCGACCCGCTTGCGCGGGTTGCCCACGCCGTACCGGTCGGCGAGGTCGGTCTGGGCGGTCACCCCGGAATCGTCGCATCTAGGATTGCCGGGTGACGCAGCACCCCACCCGCGCCGGGCTCCGGCTCATGCACGTGCACGCCCACCCCGACGACGAGTCCAGCAAGGGCGCCGCCAGCACCGCGATGTACGTCGCCCAGGGCGTCGACGTGCACGTCGCGACGTGCCCCGGCGGCGAGCGCGGCTCGATCCTGAACCCGAAGATGGACCGGCCGGAGATCCTCGAGAACATCAGCGAGATCCGCCGCCAGGAGATGGAGCGGGCCCGCGACATCCTCGGGGTCCGCCAGGACTGGCTCGGCTTCGTCGACTCGGGCTGGCCCGAGGGCGACCCGAAGCCGCCGCTGCCGGAGGGCTGCTTCGCGCTGGTGCCGCTGGAGGAGGCGGCCGCCCCGCTGGTGCGGCTGATCCGCTCGTTCCGGCCGCACGTGGTCACGACGTACGACGAGCGCGGTGGCTACCCGCACCCCGACCACATCAAGTGCCACGAGGTGTCGGTGGAGGCGTTCCGGGCGGCCGCCGACCCGGAGCGCTACCCCGAGCTCGGCGAGCCGTGGCAGCCGCTGAAGCTCTACTACCACCACTCGTTCAACCGGCCGCGGATGGTGGCCCTCCACGAGGCGATGCTCGAGCACGGGCTCGAGTCGCCATGGGAGGAGCGGCTCAAGGAGTGGAAGCCCGAGCCCGAGTGGGACGCCCGGATCACCACCCGGGTGCCGTGCGCGGACTACTTCGGCGTCCGGGACCAGGCGCTGCTCGCGCACGCCACCCAGATCGACCCCGACGGCTTCTGGTTCGCCGTGCCGCGCGAGCTGCAGGAGAAGGTCTGGCCGACCGAGGACTTCGAGCTGGTCGAGAGCCACGTCACCAGCGAGACCCCGGAGGACGACCTGTTCGCCGGGATCACCGACCCGCTCTGAGAGACTGGGGACATGCAGCTGCTGAGCGTCGTGCCGCACCTCGCCACGTTCGTGGTCGCCCTCGCGGACGAGATGCCCGAGGACGAGGACGTGAAGGCGGGCTGGGGTGCGTTCGCGATCTTCATCGCGCTCGGCCTCGCGGTGGTGTTCCTCGGGTTCAGCCTGGTCAAGCAGCTGCGGAAGGCGCAGGCCGCCGAGGACGCCGGGCTCTACGACCCCTCGGACCGGGAGCCGCGCGTCGAGATCCCGGTCGAGCAGCCGGCCGAGCGGCGCGCTGCCGACCCGCAGGTCGAGCAGCCTGACCGGCGTCCTGAGGACCCGGCCTGAGCCACCGCCGCTGACCCCGGGTCAGCGGCGCACCACGCGGACCAGGCAGTCCCACGCCGTCCGAGCCGGCTCCTCGCCGTGCCCGTCGCCGACCACCCGCGCCACCCGCTCCGCGCGCACCACCTCGAGGTCCGCACCGGCGAGGTCGTCGAGCACGTCCTCGGCGGTCATCAGCACCGCCGGGTCCTGGGGGCCGCCGGTGCCCTCGGCGAGGTTGGTCGAGTCGTGGGCGACGAGGAGGAGGGTGCCGCCCGGGGCGAGCGAGGCGAAGGCGGCCCGCACGGCCGCACGTCGCTCCTCGGCCGGCAGCTGCAGGTAGGCGACGACGACGAGGTCGTACGCCGCCGGCTCGTCCCACCGGGTCGCGTCGGCGTGCACCCAGCGCAGCGACGTGTCCCCGGCGAGCCGCCGGCCCTTGTCGAGCGCGACCTGGGAGAAGTCGGCCGCCGTCACCTCCCAGCCGCGCCGGGCCAGCCAGATCGCGTTGCGGCCCTCACCGGCCGCGAGGTCCAGCGCGCGTCCGGGCGGGAGCCCGGCGACCTCCTCGGCCACGAACCGGTTGGGCTCGGCCGACCACACCAGCTCGGTGGCGGCGTACCGCTCGTCCCACGCACTCGCGTCCACGACCCGAGTCTGGCACTCCCGGAGCCCCGGACGGGAGGGTCGCTCCGGAGTGGGTGACGCCACGACGGCCGGTCCCGGTGCTTTGATGTGCCATGAGCGAGATCACTGCACAGCACACCACGCGCGGCAGCAAGGGCGTCCGGGTCGTCGGGTTCATCGTCATCGTGCTCGGCGCGCTCTTCGTCGTCGCGGGAGCAGGGACGTACGCCGTCGTCTCCGCCACCCTCGCCGACCAGAAGATCACCGTCTCGGACGACGCCGCCCACTTCGCGGGCAGGGACGTCCGGGGGCCGTTCACGGCCTACGCCCAGGCGAACACCATCAACAAGCACGCCACGGAGATCGCGGGCGGCAAGACCTACGCCGAGCTGCCGCAGGACGACCCGAACCGGCAGACCGTGATGACGGCGTCCTTCCTCCAGGCCAGCCTGTTCACCTCGGTCGTCGCGTTCGGCGTCGCGGCGTTCGTGGCGGTCATGGGGATCGTGCTCGTCCTGCTCGGCTGGTGCCTGCTGCGGCTCGGCCGGGCCGCGCCCGCCTGACCGAGGGCTACCCCTCCTGGCTGCGCGCCTCGGACTCGCGCGCGGCCCAGCGGAACACGCCCTGGGACATCGTGGAGGCCTCGTGCTCGGCGCGGACCGCGAACACCCGGGCGCGCACGGCCTGGACCCCGGCGTCGTCGGGAGCAGCCTGGGCGGCGAGCTCGGCGAGGTGCCCGGCGAGCCGGTCGTCGCCCGCCTCGAGGAGCTCGACAGCGCGGTCGGCGAGCCGTCCGGGCCCGCCGGCGAGCGCGGCCAGCTCCGACGCCAGCGAGCCCGCCGGCGCGGGCTTGAGGTGGGACGGGTCGCCGTCCCACCAGCCGCCGTAGAGGCGCCAGGTGTTGCGGACGACGAACTCGGGCTCGTCGTACACCGGACGCAGGTAGGGCCGCTCGAGGAGGTGCTGGGGCCCGCGCACCGTGTGGACGATCTCGTCGAGGCGGGCGCCGGCGTTCATCATCGCGACGGTCTCGTCGTGCAGGTGCTCGAGCAGCTCGGCGCTGTCGGTGAGCGCCTGGCGGATCCGGTCCGCGCCGACCACCGGGACGCCGTGCCCGGGCAGCATCAGCTCGGCGCCGAGGCCGGCCATGGTGCGGAGCGCGACGGCCCACTCCTTCGGGTAGCGCTGGACCTTCTGCGGGTTGCCGGCGTTGGGGGAGGCCCAGATGAACAGGTCGCCGCAGCAGAGCAGCTTGCGCTCGGGGACCCAGGTCCAGGTGTGGTCGTCGGTCTCGCCACGCGCGTGGGTGAGCCGGACCTCGAGACCGCCGACGTCGAGCACGGTGCGGTCGGCGTAGGTCTCGTCGGGGTAGCGGTACTCGCGCGGCCAGACCAGGTCGTCGAGGCCGAACTGCCGCCGGTTGACCACCTCGTTGTAGCCGGCGGTCAGCACGTAGCGGTCGAACCGGGCCGGCATGGCCTCGTGCGCCACCACCCGCGGCGGCGCCCAGCCGTGCTCGGCGGCCTCCGCCTCGAACGGGGCGACGCCGAAGACGTGGTCGATGTGGCCGTGCGAGAACACCGCGGTGTGCAGGCGGGCCGGGGTCCACCGGCGCAGGGTGTCGTGGTTGTGCTGGGCGAACGGCGGGCTGCCGGTGTCGACCAGCACGAGCCCGTCCTCGGTCGCCATCGCCGCCACGTTGGCGAACGACGGGACGAAGGCCACGCCCTCGGCCACCTCCTCCGCCTCGCCCATGAAGGAGAACGGGTGGGTGTCCTCGATCCGGCGGGCACCGGTCCACAGGTCGTCGGCGACCTGGAGGATGCTCTCGGTCACGGCGGCTCCTGGATCAGGGCGGCGACCACGCCGCGGGGTCTCGTGGGGCTCCAGACTAGTTGTTGTGGCACACGGCGTGCCACTAGTTCGCGGTAGCGCCGTCCAGCAGCGAGGTCACCGCGTCCACCAGCGCCCGCCGCGTCCGGGAGGGCGAGAGCCCCGAGCGCACTCGCAGCAGCTCGAGGGACTCGAAGGAGCAGAGCGCGTCGATGCAGGAGGCCAGCTCGAGGCGGCGGGACCGGTCGAGGACCGCCAGCTCGACCTCGAAGTGCGCGGCGACCTGGTCGGCCAGGAGCCGGCGACGGTTGCGGACCTGGTCCGCGATCAGGGGGGAGTCCGACGAGCGCAGCATCGCCGCCCGGATCGTCGGGGCCAGCTTCGAGTGCAGCTGGAGCCGCTGGTCGACGAGCGTCTCGACGCGCTCCTCCCGGGAGCCCTCGCCCAGGCCCTCGAGGGCGTAGAGGTCCCCGACGACCTCGACCCGCCGCTCGATGGCACGGCGCAGCAGGTCCTCGGTGTCCTCGAAGTAGCGGTAGACCGAGCGCAGGGACACCCCGGACCGGGCCGCGACCTCCTCGACCGACGGGGCGAAGTTGCCCTCGACGAACATCTCGTGGACGGTGTCGAGGACCGCTTCGCTGTTGCGGTCCCGCCGGGCGGTGCGGCCGTCAGCCTTCTTGGTCACGGCCGGAGGGTACGTGCTGAAGGGGTCCCGGCGCGAGGGGTCCGAGCCGTCGTGACAGGAAACATTTGGCACTCAATTGCCAGAAGTTCGTTGACGGAGGCCCGACGGGGCACCATGCTCACGGACATGATCGGCGCGCTCACCACCGACCTCCCGGGCGTCTTCGGCACGGTCGCGCCGTACATCGAGGACTACGGCTACCTGGCCGTCGTCGTCGCGGTCTTCGTCGAGAACCTCGGCATCCCGATGCCGGGCGAGGCCACGCTGATCACGGCCGGCATCTACACGGTCTCGGGCGACCTCCACCTCGTCCCGGTGCTGGTCCTCGGCTTCGTCGCCGCGGTGATCGGCGACAACGCCGCCTTCGTGGTCGGCAGGTACGGCGGCCGGCCGCTCGCCCTCAAGCTCGGCCGGCGCTTCGGGGTGACGCACACCGCGCTGGACAAGGTCGAGGCGTTCTACGAGCGGCACGGCAGCAAGGTCGTCGCCGCCGGGCGGTTCCTGCCCCTGCTGCGCCACCTGAACGGGCTCGTCGCGGGCATCACGCCGATGAAGTGGCCGCGGTTCCTCGCGGCGAACATGATCGGTGCCGCGATCTGGGTCGGTGTCTGGGTGACCGTCGGCATCCAGGCCGGCAACCACATCGAGGGGGTGAACCGCTTCCTGGAGCGCTTCTTCCCGGCCGTCGTGGTCCTGCTGGCCGTCCTGATCGCCATCCAGTCGGTGCGCTTCTGGGTCAAGCGTCGCAAGGCGATGGCCGAGGAGGAGACCGAGCTGGTCGAGGCCGAGGAGGTCGCCGCCGAGGCGGAGCCGGTCCTCGACCCCGTCCCCGACCCCGTCCCCGACACCGTCCCCGACACCGGGGCGGCGACCGCGGCCGAGACGGAGGAGCCATGATCGAGGTGACCCTGCTGGGCACCGGCAGCCCGCTGCCGGACCCCGGACGCGCCGGACCGGCGACCCTGGTCCGCGCCGGTGGCCGGACCTTCCTGGTCGACGCGGGTCGCGGCGTCGTGATGCGGCTCGCCGGCGCCGGGTCCGGGGCCAACGCGCTCGACGCCGTCCTGCTCACCCACCTGCACAGCGACCACACGACCGACGTCGGCGACCTCGTGACGACGCGGTGGATCACGACCTTCGCGCCCTCGCCGCTGTCGGTGGTCGGGCCGCCGGGCACCGGTGCCCTGGTCGAGGGCGTGCTCGCGTCGCTGGCCGCCGACATCCGCTACCGCACCACGCACCACGCCGACCTGGAGGGCCCGCCGCCGGTCGACGTGCTCGAGGTGGGTCCCGGGCCGGTGCGTGACGACGGCGAGGTGGTGGTGACCGCGGCGGCCACCGACCACCGCCCGGTGGAGCCCACCCTCGCCTACCGCATCGAGCACGACGGCCACGCGGTCGTGCTCGCCGGCGACACCGTGCCGTGCGCGACCCTCGACGAGCTCTGCGCCGGCGCCGACGCGCTGGTGATCACCGCGATCCGCAAGGACGTGCTCGAGCACGTGCCCCTCCCGCGGCTCCAGGACGTGCTCGACTACCACTCCTCGGTCGAGGAGGCCGCGCAGACCGCTGCTCGGGCCGGCGTCGGCACCCTGGTCCTGACGCACTACGTGCCGGCGCTGGTGCCCGGCACCGAGGACGAGTGGCGCGAGCGCGCCGCCGCACACTTCGACGGCGACGTCGTCCTGGGCGACGACCTGCTGCGCGTCGAGATCGGCTGAGCGGGCGCTGGAGCGGTAGTCCCTGATCCTGTCGCCCCGTTCCACCCGATCCGAGGGCGAGAACGTCAGGGACTGTCGCGGTCGCTCGGGTGCCGTGCCGTGCCGTGCCGTGCGAGTTTCGTCGGCCGGCCGACGAAATCCGACGCGGGACGACGAAACTTTGTCGTCCCGCCGCGAGTTTTGTCGGCCGGCTGACAAAACTCGCGACCGCGACGCCCGCCGGGGGGACCTACTGGGTCGCGCCCTCGATCTCCCACACCGCGGCCAGGTCCAGCCACTGGTCGTCCTCGGCGTGCACCTCGACCCGGTCGAGCCGCCCGGTGAAGCGGGCCGGCGCGGCGTAGTCGCCGACGGTCAGCCCGCGGTCGCACCCGACGTCGACCCCGGTGTAGCCGGTGCGCGCGCGGGCCAGCGCCGAGATGGTGCCGTGCCCGCTGTCGCGGCCGTCGACCACCAGCCGCACGACACCGGCGCCACCCGTCCGACGGACGTGCACCTCGAGCCGCACCGGCCGGCCGAGCGGTACGACGTCCGCCGACGTCACGGTGCTGCGCCGGCCGTCCTGCGCGTACTCGTGCACGAGCCGGCCGTCGGCGACCCGCAGGACGTACCCGGCGTGCCGGTCCCCGTGGGCCAGCAGCACCCCGCCCTCCTCGGGGCGGGTCAGGGTGGCCGTGGCGACGATCGCGTAGGAGCGTGCTCGCACGTCCGGCGCCGCGGCGTCCGGCACCCGGGCGTGACCGGGGTAGAGCGTCCAGCTCCGCCGGCCGGGTGAAGGGCTCACGGGTGCGCCGGCTGGTCCTCGGGAGGCAGCCCGTGCCGACCGGTGATCGGCGGGCCGTTCATGCCGTTGATCGAGGCGCCGAGCGGGAGCACGTCGTACCGCGCCGCCTCCTCCCACCACCGCTCGACCATCGCGGCCAGCCGCTCCGGCTCGGTCGCGGCCCGGTCGTCGAGCTCGTTCCAGTCCTCGTCGACGTGGTAGAGCTCCCACCGGTCGGCGTCGAAGTCGGTGACCTTCTCCGCGTCGCCGGTGAGCATCAGCTCCAGGCTCAGCATCGGCTCGTGGTGGGTCACGGCCTTCCAGCCGTCCTGCCAGATCGCCCGCTGGCCGTTCATCTCGAAGTACTGCACGGTCCGGACCGTCGGGGCCCCGGCGTCGGCGAAGGTGTAGCGCAGGCTCTGCCCGTGGACCGGCTTCTGCGGGACGCCCTTGACCTGCTCGGGCGCCGTCATCCCGGTCACGTCGAGCGCGGTCGGGGTGATGTCGATGGCGTGGTGGAACTGGGTGCGGATGCCGCCCGGGTCGGGGATCTCGCCGGGGTAGCGCACCACCAGGGGTGACCGGACGCCGCCGGCGTGGGTGTCCTGCTTCCAGCGCTTCAGCGGGGTGTTGCCGGCCATCGACCAGCCGATCGAGTAGGTGTTGATGAAGTCCGGTGACGTGCCGACGGAGTCCATGTTGTCCTTGACGACCTGGAGCTCGGTCTCGGGCGACTCGTAGCCGAAGAAGAACTTCATCGCGTTCATCGAGCCGACCTCGCCGCCTTCCTGGCTGGCGCCGTTGTCGCTGAAGAGCACGAAGAGCGTGTTGTCGAGCTCGCCCATCGCCTCGAGCGCGGCCACCAGCCGGCCGAGGTGCTCGTCGGTGTGCTCGACCATGCCGGCGTACGCCGCCTGCAGGCGCACCATCGCCGCCCGGTCCTCGGGGGCGTAGTCGTCCCACGCGCGGACGCCCGGGTTGGGCGGCGGCAGCTCGGTGTCGGGCGGGACGAGGCCGAGCTCCTTCTGGCGGGCCAGACGGTCGGCCCGGGTGGCGTCCCAGCCCTTCTCGAACACCGGGACGTACTTGTCGACGTACTCGCGCGGGACGTGGTGGGGGAAGTGCGGCGCGCAGAACGCGACGTAGAGGAAGAACGGCCGCTCGGCATCGCCGTTGCGGTGGTCGCGCACGAAGTCGATCGCGTGGTCGACGATGTCGGGCGTGAAGTGGTAGTCGGGGTCGTCGGGCGCGTCGACCCAGTGGTTGTCCTCGATCAGGTCGGGGCGCCACTGGTTGGTCATCCCGTCGGGGGTCCCGTAGAAGCGGTCGAAGCCGCGCTGGAGGGGCCACTGGTCGAAGGGGCCGGCCCCGGTGAAGTGGTTCATGGGTGTCAGGTGCCACTTGCCGACCCCGAGGGTGGTGTAGCCCTGGGACTGGGCCATCTCGCCGATCGTCGCGGTCTCGTGGTGCAGCTGGCCGGTGTAGCCGGGGTAGCCCATCGCGAAGTTCGGCAGCATGCCCATCCCGGTCGCGTGGTGGTTGCGGCCGGTGAGCAGGCAGGCGCGGGTGGGCGAGCACAGCGGCGTCACGTGGAAGTTCGTGTACCGCAGACCCTCGGCCGCCAGCCGGTCTACCGTCGGGGTGGCGATCTCCGACCCGAAGCAGCCGAAGTCCGCCCAGCCGAGGTCGTCGTAGAGCACGTAGACGACGTTCGGCGAGCCGGACCGGGCCCGCTCCGGCTCGGGGAAGGAGGGCGTGGAGTCGGCGAAGGTGCGGCCGATGACGGCACCTTCGTGATCGGTCGACGGCATGCGCCGACGGTAGGAACGCCCGGGGGCGGTGTCAACGACTATTGGCAAGGTTAGTGACAAATGATAGGAATCGGGCCATGGCCACCACGGCGTCAGGAGTGACCGTTCCCGCGCCGGTCGAGACCGTGTGGGCGACGCTCGCACGCTTCGCCGACATCAATCGGTGGGCCCGCGCCGTCGACCAGAGCAGCCTGCTGACCGCCGGCCCGCCCGGGACCGGCACGACCCGGCGGGTCCAGGTCGGCCGGGCGGCGCTGCGCGAGACGGTCGACATCTGGGAGCCGGAGCGCCGGCTCGGCTACACCATCGAGGGGCTGCCGGCAGTCGTCACCGCGGCCCACAACACCTGGGTGCTGCGCCCCGAGGGCGCCGGCACCGCGGTCGAGCTGACCGGCGAGGTCGAGACCCGGCGTCCGGTGCCGGCCCGGCTCGTGGCGGTCCGCCTGGGCCGCACCAACGACCAGCTCGTCGCCGACCTGGCGGCGTGCGTGGCGAGGAGGCAGGCATGACCCGCAGCAGCAGGCGGAAGGCGGTCCGTCCGGACGTCGTCATCCTGATGACCGACGAGGAGCGGGCGGCCCCGCCGTACGAGGGCCCCGAGCTGAAGGCCTGGCGGGAGCGCACCCTGCCCGGCACCCGGTGGTTCCGGGAGCACGGGGTCTCCTTCGAGCGCCACTACACCGGGTCCCTGGCGTGCGTGCCGTCCCGGCCGACGATCTTCACCGGGCAGTTCCCCGACGTGCACGGCGTCACGCAGACCGACGGGCTCGGCAAGACCGCGGCGGACAGCCGGATGCGCTGGCTGCCGCAGGGCGAGGTGCCCACGCTCGGCCACTGGTTCCGGGCGGCCGGCTACGACACCCACTACGACGGCAAGTGGCACATCAGCCACGCCGACCTGCACGACGACCAGGGTCGCCGCGTCGAGACGAATACCCCGGACGGCGAGCCGCTCCCCGACCACGTGCAGGCCTACCTCGACGCCGACCCGCTCGGGCCCTACGGCTTCTCCGGCTGGGTCGGCCCCGAGCCCCACGGCGCCGCGATCGCCGACAGCGGCCTGCGCCGCGACCCGCTCATCGCCGACCGGGTGGTGGCCTGGCTCGAGGACCGCTACGCCCGCCGGGCCGCGGGCGACGAGGACGCGCAGCGGCCGTTCCTCCTGGTCGCGAGCTTCGTCAACCCGCACGACATCGTCCTGTTCCCGGCCTGGGCGCGCCGGATGCCGATCAAGCCCGGACCGCTCGACCCGCCGCACGTCACCGAGCCGCCGACGTACAACGAGGACCTCGGGCTCAAGCCCGCGGCGCAGATCGCCTTCCGTGAGTCCTACCCCTCGGCGTACGGCCCGGCCTCGGCGATCGGCCGGATCTACCGCAGCAAGGCCCAGGAGTACCGCGACTTCTACTACCGCCTGCACGCCGAGGCCGAGGGGCCGCTGGACCGCGTGCGCCGGGCGGTCACCGCCGGCTCGACCGAGGCGGTGCTGGTCCGGACCTCCGACCACGGCGACCTGCTCGGCGCCCACGGCGGCCTGCACCAGAAGTGGTTCAACCTGTACGACGAGGCGACCCGGGTGCCGTTCCTCGTGGCCCGGGTCGGCAGCCGGCCGACCGCGCCGGGCACCGTCCGCGTCCCCACGTCGCACGTCGACCTGGTCCCGACCCTGCTCGGCGCGGCCGGCATCGACCAGGACGCCGTCGCGCGCGAGCTGCGTGACGACTTCAGCGAGGTGCACCCGCTCCCCGGCCGCGACCTGATGCCGGTGGTCGCGAAGCCCGCGACGGCGGACCCGGACCGAGCCGTCTACCTGATCACCCGCGACAACATGCTCGAGGGCGACACCGGGCTGTCGGGCTTCGCCCGTCGGCTCGGACGCACCTCGCCGCCGCCGGCCCCCCTGCGGATCCAGGTGGCCGCCCACGTCGCGTCGAACTTCGAGGCCGTGGTCACCCGGGTCGACGAGGAGCACGGCGGCGCCGGCCACCTCTGGAAGCTGGTGCGCACCTTCGACGACCCCGCGACCTGGACCGAGCCCGGCCGCCGGCACCTGGCGGCCAACGGGCCGGCGGGACCGGAGTACCGCACCGAGCCGATCCCGGACGAGTGGGAGCTCTACGACCTCGACGCCGACCCGGTCGAGTCCCGCAACCGGTGGGACGACCCGGAGTGCCGCGACGTGCTCGCCCACCTCCAGGCGCGGCTCAAGGACGAGCAGCGCCGCAGCGTCCCCGAGCGGAACCGGCCGTGGCCCTACGTCCGCCGCCCCCAGGGCGCTCCGGAGCTGGTCCGCCCGCGGCCGCCCCAGCGGGTGCTGCGCCGGCTGGCGCAGCGCCTCGGCATGCACCCCGATGACCCCGAGGCCGCGCCGCTCGAGGCGCCCGGCCGCCGGGCCCTGGTCATCGCCACCAACCACGACACGCTCAGCGACGGCACCCCGACCGGCGTGTTCGCCTCCGAGCTGACCGTGCCCTACTACGCCTTCGAGGACGCCGGCATGTACGTCGACGTCGCCAGCCCGCTCGGCGGGCGGATCCCGGTGGACCCGCTGTCGCTCAAGCCGGTGCTGCGCACCGAGGCCGACGACCGCTACCTGGGCGACGACGTCCTCCACTCCAAGCTCGAGGACTCGCTCCCCGTCGGCGACCTGGACATGGGCGACTACGACCTCGTCTACCTCGCCGGCGGGTGGGGCGCGGCCTTCGACCTCGGCGTCTCCGAGCCGCTGGCCGAGCAGATGTCGGCCGCGGCCGCCGCCGACCTGGTGATGGGCGGGGTCTGCCACGGCCCGCTCGGGCTGCTCAACGCGACGGCCCCGGACGGCCGCCCGCTGGTCGAGGGCCGCCGGCTGAGCGCGGTCACCGACAAGCAGGTCCGCGAGCTCAGGATCACCTCGACGCCGATGCACCCCGAGACCGAGCTGCGCGCCAAGGGCGCGCTGTTCGAGTCGAGCTCGCGGTTCCGCGACCCGCTCGCCAACCACTGGGTGGTCGACGGCAACCTGGTGACCGGCCAGAACCAGAACGCCGGGCCGATGGTGGCGCGCGAGATGGTGCGGCTGGTGCTCGAGCGCGAGGCATCCGAGAGCGCCGACACCGGACCCGACACCGGGGCCGGGGAGTGACCGACTGGGCGGCGCTCAGCGCGCGGGCGTCGTTCGCCTCGCACCGGCTGATCGGCTGGATCTACTGGGACCCGGTGGCGGTGGACGGCTGCGCGGAGCTCGGACTGGACGTGCCGGGCACCTACTACATCACCAGCCGCTGCGCGCCGCTCGCGCCCGCGGGGCACCAGGCGGTCGCCGCGGCGTACTACTCGATCAGCCCCCTCTTCATCCAGTTCGCGATGGCGCTGGCCGAGGAGCGCACGACGTACGACGCCATCACGGCCGTGCGCGACCGCGCGGTCGTCGAGGGGCTGCACGCCTACGTCCCCGAGGTCTGCGACGGGCTCGCGGCGCTGGCCGCGCCGCTGTGGGAGGCCGCCGACGCGCTTCCGGTCTCGGGCCGGGTGCTGTTCGCCGCGCACCGGCAGCAGCCCCGCCCGGACGACCCGCTGCTGTCGGCCTGGCTGGCGGTGAACTGCCTCCGCGAGTGGCGCGGTGACACCCACTTCGCGATCCTCGCCGCCGAGGACGTCAGCGCCACCCAGGCCGGGCTGCTCCACAACGCGATGCTCAACTACCCGGCCGACTGGATCCCGCGCAGCCGCGGCTCCGACGACGCCGCCCTCGCCGAGGCGATGGCCGACCTCGAGCAGCGCGGCCTGGCCGCCGACGGACGCGTCAACGCCGCGGGCCTGGCGCTGCGCGACGACATCGAGGCGCGCACCGACCGGATCACCGAGCGGGCCTGGCGCCACCTCGGGGCGGACCTGACCCAGACCTACCTCGACCTCGTCGAGCCGGTGGGCGACCGCCTGGTCGCCCGCATCGACGCCACCGCGGGCCCCGAGTGGATGCCGGCCGCCCGCCACCGCCGACCCGACCCCTGCACGGAAGAGAGCCACCGATGAAGGTCCTGCGCACCCCGGACGAGCGCTTCGAGTCACTGCCGGGGTTCGGCTTCGCCGCGCACTACGCCCACGTGCCCGACGGTGACGGCGGGACGCTCCGGATGCACTACCTCGACGAGGGTCCGGCCGACGGTCCGGTCGTGCTGCTGATGCACGGCGAGCCGTCGTGGTGCTTCCTCTACCGCACGATGATCCCGGTGCTGGCCGACGCCGGGCTGCGCTGCATCGCACCCGACCTGGTCGGCTTCGGCCGCTCGGACAAGCCGACCGAGCGCGACGACTACACCTACGCCCGGCACGTCGAGTGGGTGCGCTCGCTGCTGCTCGACGTCCTCGACCTGCACGACGTGACGTTCTTCGGCCAGGACTGGGGCGGCCTGGTCGGGCTGCGGGTGGTCGCCGAGAACCCCGACCGGTTCGCACGCGTCGCGATCGGCAACACCGGCCTGCCGACCGGGCTGGAGCCCATCACCGACGCGTTCCTGCAGTGGCAGGAGTTCTCGCAGACGACCCCGAACTTCGACGTCGGCGTCATCGTGAGCATGGGCGCGGCGGAGCCGATGCCGCCGGAGGTGGTCGACGCCTACAACGCGCCCTTCCCGGACGACAGCTACAAGGCGGGCGCGCGGGTCTTCCCGACGCTGGTGCCGACATCGCCGGAGGACCCGGCGAGCGCGGCCAACCTGGCCGCCCGGGCCGTCTTCGAGGCGTGGGAGAAGCCGTTCCTCCTGCTCTTCTCCGACCAGGACCCCGTCACCCGCGGTGCCGACCGCTGGTTCGCGCAGCACGTGCCGGGTGCGGCCGGCCAGCCACACACGACCATCGGGGGCGCCGGCCACTTCCTCCAGGAGGACCGGGGCCCCGAGGTCGCCCGGCACCTGGTGGCGTTCGTCGGCTGAGGGTCGAGTCGGGACTCGACCGTCAGAAGTCTCGACTCAACCGCGCCGCATCCGGATGAGCACGAACCGCTCGTCCCCACCAGCGACGTCCTGGTCGACGACCACGCCGTAGCCGCGGGCGTAGAGCTTGGCGGACACCACCCGCGGCTCGAGGCGCGACCACTCGAAGGTGCGCAGCGCGTGCCGGGTGGTCACCGCGGGGGTGCGGACCCGGGCGCCGCGCTCGACCACCCAGGCCTGGTCCTCGGCGTCCCCGGCCCGGTACTCCTGCCGGTAGGCGTCGGTCGGGTGCGGCCGGGCCGGCATGATCACCCCGGCGCGGGCCCCGTCGCGGCCGGCCTCCCAGGACCCCTCGCGGTCGACGAGCCGGCCCTGCCGGTCGTAGGTCGCGGTCGCCTCGCCGAAGTACCAGACGCGGCCGGCGTCGTCGGCGGCGTACCAGTCGTGCGTGCGCTCGGCGACGCTGCCGTCAGCGCGGCGTACGACGTCGAGGACGACCGTGGTGCGCACCCCGTCGACCAGGCGGTGCCGCTGGCTGACCGTGGTGCGCTGGGTGAGGCGGCGGCCCTCGTCCGTGCCGCGGAACACCCAGACGGTGCCGGGGCGCAGGGGGAACCAGGGGTTGGCGTGTGGGTGGTCGAAGCGCGTCGGAGCGGGGTGCGCGGAGGTCGGTGCGGAGGTCGGTGCGCCGGCCGGCGCCGCCGGCGCGGCGTCTGCCGAGGCGGTCAGTGCGGCGGCGGGCAGGACGAGCAGCGCGGTCGTGAGCACGCGGGTGGTGCGGTGGCTGGTCATGGGGCCAGCGTGCGCCCACGCCGCTGAATCCGGCCTGAACGGCCGCACCCGGTCGGCCGGGCTACGGCGACGCGGCGAGCCCGAACGCGTCCAGCAGCGAGGTGGCGCCCCGCGCGTGCTGCAGGGGATCCACGCCGGCCACCTCGGCCAGGGACCGGGAGAGCGAGTAGTGGGTGAGGCGGGTCCGCACGACCTGGTGCTCGAGGCTCGGGTGCGCGACGACCGTCAGCACCCGGTTGCCGTGGTCGCCGTCGTCCTCGTCGGCGGTGATCACCACCGCGAGGGTCCCGGCCGCGAAGTCGGGGCCGGCGAGGACCTCGCCGACCTGCTGCTCGAGCCAGTCGTCGGCCCGCCCGAGGGAGCAGTCGTGGGCGTCGTGGCACACGTCCGGGACGACCAGCCCGACCGCGGGGAGCGTGCCGGCGTCGACGTCGCCCGCCAGCCGGCGCAGCGGCACGTCGTGCTCGCGGCACGCGGCCCGCTCGGCACGGAAGTAGGTCCACGGGTTGTGCCGCACGGCGTACCGACCGGTGTTGGTGAGCCGGCACCGGCCGGTCATGCCCTCGGCGTACGTCGTCGCGGTGCTGCCCGCCGCGATCGCCTCGCCGAAGACGCTGGGCCGGCGGACCGGGTGTGCGGCGGGCGGCTGGTCGTCGGTGACGCCGAACGTGCTGCCGCCGGCGATGGCGAGGTAGTTGGGCAGCGACGGGTGGGTGATCGCCCGGTAGCGGGTCGCGTAGCCGTACTGGTCCGCGAGCCCGCGCACCCACGGCATCCCGCGGCGCACCTGGGCGAGGGAGTGGTTCTCGACGACGAACACCAGGACCTTGGTGACCCCCGGTGCCGCTGCGGCTGGGGCGGGCTCTGCCGCTGCCGCACCGGTCCCGCCCGGCACCAGCAGCAGCGGCGTCAGGACGAGCGCCGTCAGCAAGGAGGCGGTCAGCAGGGACGCGCGGAGGGCACGACGGGGGCCACGGGTCACGGGGACATCGTGCCGGGTCGCACCGGTCACCGGGGCAGATGGGTCCCGGTCAGGTAGTTTGCAGGTGGGTCGGCGCACGCTCGGGGCACCTGAGAGGGGGCACCTCCGCATGGCTCGCATCGGTCTGTGCGAGGACGACCCGGCGATCCGGCGCGTCGTCCTCGCCGCCCTGGAGCACGCCGGTCACGAGGGCGTCTCCGCGCACGACGGGCGGGAGGCGCTCCGCCTGTTCTCCGACGACGACTCGCTCGCGGTGATCGTGCTGGACATCGGGCTCCCCGACTCCGACGGGCGCGACGTCTGCCTGGCCCTCCGCTCGGCCGGGCAGCCCGCCCCCGTCCTGTTCCTGACCGCTCTCGGCGCGGTCCACGACCGGCTGGCCGGCTTCAGCGCCGGCGCGGACGACTACCTGCCCAAGCCCTTCGACGTGAAGGAGCTGATCGCCCGCATCGACGCGCTGGCCAAGCGTGGACGCATCGTCACCGGTCAGGCGCCGACCGACCTCGTCCTCGACCCGGCCCGGCACGCGCTCGTGTGTGGCGACCGCGAGGTGCTCCTGACGCCGACCGAGTTCCGGATGCTCGCCGCGATCACCTCCCGTCCCGGCGAGGTGGTCCGCCGCCGGGCGGTCGTCGCGGCGGCGTGGCCGGACGGGGCGCAGGTCAACGAGAACACCGTCGACTCCTACGTGCGCCGGATCCGGGTGAAGCTCGACGAGGTCGGCTCCCCGCTCCACCTCCAGACGGTCCGCGGCGTCGGGTTCAGGCTCGCGTGAACGTCCTGCGGCGCCTGCGTCCGCGGACCTTCCGCGGCCGGATCGTGCTGTCCACGGTGGCGCTGGTCGCGGTCGTGATGGTCGTGGTCGCCGTGCTGGTCGAGCAGGTGCTGGACCACGCGGCGCGCCACGACGTCGACCGGAGCCTGGAGGACCGCGCGGACGCGGTCGTGAGCATCGTCGACACCAGCTCCCCGGCCGGGGCGCCGACGGTCGTCGTCCCCGTCGATGCGCTGGACCCGGGGGTCCGGGTGTACGACGCGGACGGGGTGCTGGTCGCGGGCACGATCGAGAAGCAGGCCCGTGACGCGGCCGACGACCTGGCCCGCGTCACGGAGCCGACCAAGGCGACGGCCCCGGGGGAGCTGCGGCTGCTGGCCGAGCCCTTCACGACGGCCGGCGGACAGCACGGGGTCGTGGTCGTCAGCCAGCCGACCGAGCCCTACGCACGCTCGGAGCTGGTCGCGCTGGCTGCCGTCGTCGGCGTCGGGCTGCTGGTCGTCCTCCTCGCGGCGCTGGTCGCCCTCCGCGTCACCAGCCAGGCGCTCGCCCCGGTGACCCAGATGGCGGAGCGGGCCGCGGACTGGAGCGAGCACGACCTCACCCAGCGCTTCGACCTCGGACCGGCGGACGACGAACTCGCCCAGCTGGGGGAGACGCTGGACCACCTCCTCGACCGGGTCGCGATGGCGATCCGGTCCGAGCAGCGGCTCACCTCCGAGCTCGCCCACGAGCTGCGCACGCCGCTCACCGCCATCCAGGGCTCCGCCGACCTCGCCCTGATGCGCGGCGTCGACGACGGGCGGACGCGGGCGGACCTGGTCGAGATCTCGCGCGCCGCCCGTGCGATGGCCGAGGTCATCACGACCCTGGTCGACGTGGCGCGCGACCCGGCCACGGCGGAGGCGTCGGCGACCTGCCGGGTGTCCGAGCTCGTCGAGGCACTGCGCCCGACGGTGCCGGCGTCGCTGGACCTGGTCGACGAGACCGGGTCGTCCGCGGCCCGGGTCGCCGGCTCCCGCACGATCGTGCTGCGGGCCCTGGCGCCGCTGCTCGACAACGCCGTGTCGCACGCACGCTCCCGGATCGTCATCCGGGCGACCGACCTGCCGCACGCGGTCGCGATCGCCGTCGTCGACGACGGCCCCGGTGTCGACGAGCGGGTCCGCGACCGGATTTTCGACGTCGGCGCCTCCGGCTCGGGGGGCACCGGCCTGGGACTGGGGATCGCGCAGCGCGTCGCCCGGTCGCTCGGCGGCGAGATCGTCGTGGAGTCGCCGGACTCGGGGGCGTCGTTCGTGCTCCGCCTGCCGCGCGCCTGACCGCGCGTCATCCGTCCGGGCTGCTGCGACGACCGGATCGGATGACCTCCCCTGGGACGTCATCCGCCGTGGTCGCCTGGACCGTCACGTCGCATGACGTCCCGGGCGCGGCAGGGCGGCCGCCGCGACGAGGGCGCCCAGAGGACCCGCCCGGTGGGGCGCACGCTGTCAGGTTCGGTGCAGGTTCTCGCTGGGAACATCGCGATCGTGTTCGACACCATCAACGGCCTCCCCGTCCACCCTCTCGTCGTCCATGCCGTCGTCGTGCTGGTCCCGCTCGCGGTGATCGGCACCATCGTGATCGCCGTGGTGCCCAAGTGGCGGGCGCCCTACGGACCGTTCGTGGTGGCGGCGGCCGCGATCGGCGCGGCCCTGTGCCCGGTGGCGACCTCGAGCGGCGAGTCGCTGGAGGAGCACGTCGGCGACCCCGGCAGCCACGCCGAGCTCGGCGACCAGCTGGTCTGGTTCGTGCTGCCCGTGCTGATCCTCTCCGCGGTGCTCGTCTGGCTCGCACGACGTCCCGAGGACCGACGGCCCGGTCCGGCCTGGCTGCCGACGGCCGTGGCCGTCGTGGCCGTCCTCGCCTCGGTCGCCTGCGCGGTGCAGGTCTACCGGGTCGGTGACTCCGGCGCCCGCGCGGCCTGGGGCGACAAGGTGTCCTCGTCGTCCTCGGGCGGCGACACCGACAGCGACTGACCCGGGGACGGCGCCCGCGGCGGGCCGGCCGGGTGCCAGACTGACGTCATGTCGCAGCGCCACATGACCTCGGCGGTCCTCGACGCCGCGCAGCGCGTGGGCGCGCCGCCGGCGGCCCCACAGCACCTCGTGCTGGGCGGTTCCGAGCTGACGCTGGTCGGCTCGGCCCGGGTGTACGTCTGCGGCATCACGCCGTACGACGTCACCCACCTCGGCCACGCCGCCACCTTCGTGTGGGCCGACGTCCTGGCGACAGTCCTGGACGGCACCGGGGTCGAGACCCGGACCTGCCGCAACGTCACCGACGTCGACGACGTGCTGCTCGAGGCGGCGCGCCGGCGCGGTGCCCACTTCGACGAGCTCGCGCTGACCCAGGAGGCGGTCTTCGACCACTCCATGCGTGCCCTGCGCGTCGCCACGCCGGCCCACCAGCCGCGCGCCCGCTACTACGTCGACGCGGTGGTGCAGCTGGCCCAGGCGCTCCTCGACGCCGGTGCGGCGTACGAGCGCGACGGCACCGTCTGGTTCCGCGGCGCCGACGTCGCTGCCCGCTCGGGTCTCGACCGCGACGACGCCCGGGCCCGGTCGCTGGCCTACGGCGACCGCCCCGACGACCGCGCCAAGGACGACCCCTTCGACGTCCCCGTCTGGCGGCCGTCGTCGGACGGCGAGCCGGCCTGGCCCAGCGTGTGGGGCTGGGGGCGCCCGGGGTGGCACGCCGAGTGCGCCGCGATGGCCGTCGCCGTGCAGGGCGCCAGCGTCGACGTGCTCGTCGGCGGCGAGGACCTGCTCTTCCCGCACCACGCCTACCAGGCGGCGATGGCCGAGGCCGCCACCGGCGTCCGCCCGTTCGCCCGCGCGCAGCTGCACGTCGGCGAGGTCCGGGTGGCCGGCCACAAGATGGCCAAGTCGACCGGCAACCTGGTGCTCGTCGACGACCTGCTCCGCGACGTCGCCCCGGCGGCGCTGCGCCTGCACCTGCTGAACCGCCCGTACGCCGAGGCCTGGGACTTCGAGCCCGAGCGGCTCGACGAGTCGCAGCAGCTTCTCGAGGCGCTCTACGCGGCAGCCGCCCGGCCCGGCCCGGGCGACCCGGCCGTCGCGCTCGGCCCGCTCCGGTCCGACCTCGACGTGCCGGCGGCGGTGGCGGCGGCGCTGGACGAGGGCGGCGAGGCGGCTCGCCGGCTGATCGGCGTCCTCCGGCTCGGCTGACCCTGGGGTCGGGAGCTCAGGCGGGTACGACGACCCTGCGGGCGACCGGCCGACGGATCACCCACTCCGCGACGAGCAGGTTGATCACCCAGCCGGCGCCCTTGGCGACGTCACCGACGAGCTCGCCGGTGCCGAAGAGGGCCTCGCCCAGCCCCTCGGTGAAGGCCTGGGTGCCGGCGGCCAGGCCGATGGCGTAGGCCCGGACCATCCAGGCGCGGTGGGCGGCGAGGTCCCCGGAGCGGGCGGCCCGGACGCCGAGGACGATCGAGGCGGCCAGGGCCGGTGCGACCACCAGGCGCAGTGCGAACAGCAGCTCGCCGGTGCCGGGCTGGGGTGCGTAGACGAGGGTCATCCACAGTGCGGACCCGGCGACGACCAGACCGGCGCCGGCCAGGACCCGCCCCACGCGCCGGTGCCAGGCCAGGTGGTGGCGGCGGAACCGGGGCAGGAACTGGAACGCGCCGAGCACGGCGTACACGGTCGCGGCGAGGATGTGCGCGACCAGCGCCACCGGCAGCCCGGTGAAGCGGTCGTCGGCCGGCATCGCGTCCGGACCGCCGGCGAGCTGGACCAGCCGGAGCGTCCCGGCGGTGAGGGGGACCAGGCTCAGCGCGAGCAGCGGCACCGGGACCAGGGCCTGGCCCGGTCTGCGGTCGTGGGTGACGCCCATGGTGCTGCTCCTCGTGCTCGTGCCGTCTCGGTGTCGAGCACGCTAGGAGCGCGGGTGGGGACGGGGCGTCACATCACCTGGTGAGCGAGGTGGTGATCTTCGGGGTCAGCCCCGGGCGGCCCGGGTCTCGACGACCCGGACCACGGCGAGCACGAGCAGCGCGAACATGCCGAGGTCCGCGTTCACCGCACTGAGGAGGGCGCAGGCGCCGAAGACCGCCGTGGTGAGCCACGCCCACCTGCCGCGGCCCGATCCGCCGACCGCGCGGTCGGTGACGACGATGATGGCCGAGGTCAGCACCGACAGCACGAACATGGTCCCGATGTAGATGGGCGCCGTGGTGGTGTTCAGGTCCTGACCGACGAGTGCGGTGGGGAACGGCAGGAACGCGATGACCAGCAGCCACAGCAGGTTGAGTCCCCGCCACCCGGGCACCTCGAGGTCGTCGGCGTCCTCGAGGCGGCGCAGGGCGGTGCCGTGCGCGGCCCAGAACACGTAGATGACCACGAAGCTGACGGCGAAGGAGACCAGCAGGTCGCCGTGGTCGGAGACGGCGCCGGTCAGGTCGGTCGTGTCGACGTCCCCGGTCACCTCGACCAGCGGCAGGACCAGGAGGGTCATCGCGATCGCGACCACCGCGTCGGTCAACGCGATGGTCCGCCCGACACCGGGTCCCGTGGGCGGCGGTGGGGTGCGCTTCTCGAGCAGCCGGTCGTCCTCGTCCACCACGGGTCTCCTTCCCGCCGTCCGGGTCGTACGGCGGTGAGGGTAGTGCCGGTCGCGTCCCGACGGGCGGGGTCGGTGCAGATCCGCCCGACCCGCGCCGCGGCGGCCTCGGGCAGCGGCCCGGTCCCGGTGCGTGGACAGCCCCGGTGGGCTCGGCGAGCGTGCCGCGGCGCGTGAGAGGATCGCCGCCGTGGACGGCCGGATCGACGCGGTGGTGCTGTGGGCGCGCGCGTCGTGCGCCGGCCTCCGCGCGTTCGGGCTCGGTGTCGTCGGCCACGTGATGGCCGACGGCCTGCTCCCGGGCCCCGTCCTGCTCGCCGCGCTGCTCCTGGCGTCGGTGGCGCTGAGCGCGCCGGTGCTCGCGCGGCCCGCCTCCTCCGTCCGGCTGGTGGCCCTGCTGGTGGCCGGGCAGACGGTCATCCACCTGGTGCTCGCGGTGAGCGCCGGGCACCGGGGGGACGCCCCGGGGCATCCCGTCGCCGCGACGCTTCCGCCGACGGGGCGGCTGCCCGTGGTCGACGGGCACCGGGTGGGCTCGCTCCAGGACCTGTACCAGGGAGGAGCCGGCTCCTCACCGGCGACGGCACCCACCCTCCCGGTCGGCCACCTGCTCGCGGACCTGTCCGCGCACGCGCCGATGATGGCCGTCCACCTGGTGGCGGCCGCGCTCGTCGGTCTGTGGCTGGCCTCCGGGGAGCGCTGCCTGTGGGCGCTGCTCGCACTCACCGGCCGCCGCATCATGGGTGCGGCCCGGACGCTGGCCGGGGCCGTCGTCGTCCCGACGCCCGTCCCGTTCGAGGCGCCGGTCGCCGACCCGGTCGGCGGCGCCTCCCGCTGGCAGGCTCGCCCGCACTCCCGTCGCGGGCCACCTCTCCTGGCCCGCTGACCACCCCGCCCGGCCGGCTGCACCCGGCCCGATGACCCGTGCTGTCCTCGCCTCGCCCCGGTGGTCGGACGCGCCTGCCCGCCTCCGGAGACAGGCGCCGGCATCCCGCCCTCCGTCGGCCCGACCTCCGAGGTCCGGCCGGCATTCCTGTGGCACCTCCGGCCGTCGTGGTCCGACGTCGTCCGTGCCCCCCACCCCATTCGCTCACCCCACCGAAGGAGAACACCATGTCCATCCACCTGTCGCTCCACGACCGCTCCACCCGGCGGTCGACCCGTGCCGCGGCGCGCCGATCGGTCGCGGTCGTCGCGGTCGTGCTGACCTGCGTGGCGGGAGCCGCCGGCTGCGGCTCCAGCGACGCGGGCTCGGACGCCGGTCCCGCCGCCGGCTCGAGCGCGGCCGCCGAGCCGAAGGTCATCGACGTCACGGTCGAGGGCGACTCGGTCACCCCGAGCGGCGAGCGGGTCGAGGTGGAGGTCGGCCAGCCGGTCACCCTGCACGTCACCGCCGACGCCCCCGGCGAGATCCACGTCCACTCCAGCCCCGAGCAGGAGCTCGAGTACGAGCAGGGCGAGACCGACCTGGAGCTCACCCCGATCACCACACCCGGCACCGTCGACGTCGAGTCGCACACGCTGGACAAGGTGATCGTGCAGCTCGAGGTCAGCTGACCGGCCGCCGACGGCGGGCCGTGGGGTCGCCGGTGCGTGGCATACCGTGCACGTACCGGCGGCCGGGGCCGGTCTGCGAGGAGACCAGGCGCAGCCGTCGCGGTCAGCAGGCCCGACGACAGGAAGGTGGCCGTGGTGGCCAACCGGCTCACGAGCGCGACCTCTCCCTACCTGCTCCAGCACGCCGACAACCCGGTCGACTGGTGGGAGTGGGGGCCGGAGCCGTTCGAAGAGGCCCGCCGGCGCGACGTGCCGGTGCTGCTCAGCGTCGGGTACGCCGCCTGCCACTGGTGCCACGTGATGGCGCACGAGTCGTTCGAGGACGAGGCGACGGCGACGTACCTCAACGAGCACTTCGTCAGCATCAAGGTCGACCGCGAGGAGCGGCCCGACGTCGACGCGGTCTACATGCAGGCGACCACCGCGATGACCGGGCACGGCGGCTGGCCGATGACCGTCGTCCTCGACCACGAGGGCAGCCCCTTCTTCGCCGGCACCTACTTCCCCGACGCCCCCCGGCACGGCCAGCCGTCGTTCCGGCAGGTGCTGGAGGCGCTCTCGGACGCGTGGCGGACGCGGGGTGACGAGGTACGCCGGGTGGCCGGCCAGCTACGCGAGCACCTCGCCTCGGGGGGCCTCACCGCGGCGCCGGCACCGGTCACGCGCGAGGTGCTGGACGGTGCGGTGGCGACGCTGATGGGCGAGCTCGACCGCGAGCGCGGCGGCTTCGGCGGTGCGCCGAAGTTCCCGCCCTCGATGGTGCTGGAGTTCCTGCTGCGGCACGGCTCGGACACTGCGCTTGCCATGGCCGGGTCGACCCTGCGCGCGATGGCCGCCGGCGGCATCCACGACCAGCTCGCCGGCGGCTTCGCGCGCTACTCCGTCGACGACGACTGGGTCGTGCCGCACTTCGAGAAGATGCTCTACGACAACGCCCTGCTGCTCCGCGTGTACGCCGACTGGGGCACCGAGCAGGGCGACCGGGTCGCCCGCGGGGTGGCCGAGTTCCTGCTCGCCGAGCTGCGCACGGCCGAGGGCGGCTTCGCCTCGGCCCTCGACGCCGACTCCGAGGGCGAGGAGGGGACGTTCTACGTCTGGACGCCCGCCCAGCTGGTCGAGGTGCTCGGCGCCGAGGACGGCCGGTGGGCTGCGGACCTGCTCGGGGTCACGACGGCCGGGACCTTCGAGCGTGGCGCGTCCACGCTCCAGATGCGCGTCGAACCCGACGACCCGGCCCGGTGGGAGAGCGTCCGGCGCCGGCTCCTCGACGCCCGGGCGCTGCGCGAGCGCCCGGCCCGCGACGACAAGGTGGTCGCCGCCTGGAACGGGCTCGCGATCAGCGGCCTGTGCCGCTCCGGCCACGTCGACGCCGCGCAGGCCGCCGCCGACCTCCTCTGGGACGTGCACGTGGTCGACGGCCGGCTCCGCCGGGTCTCCCGCGACGGCGTCGTCGGTGCGCCGGCGGGCGTGCTCGAGGACCACGGGTGCGTCGCCTCCGGGTTCCTCGACCTCCTCCAGGTGACCGGCGACCCGGTCTGGCTCGAGCGCGTCGGGGTGCTGCTGGACGCCGCGCTGACGCACTTCGCCGCCGACGACGGGGGCTTCTACGACACCGCCGACGACGCCGAGGCCCTGGTGGCCCGGCCCCGCGACCCCTCCGACAACGCCTCCCCGTCCGGGCTGTCGTCGATGGTGCACGCGCTGTCGACGTACGCCGCCCTGACCGGGTCTGGCCGGCACCGGGAGGCCGCGGAGGCGGCGCTGTCGACGGTCGCGGTGCTCGCCGAGCGGGCGCCGCGGTTCGCCGGCTGGTCGCTGGCGGCCGCGGAGTCGATGCTCGACGGCCCGGTCGAGGTCGCGGTCGTGGGGGAGCCCGGCGCGGCGCGCGACGCGCTCACCGCGGTCGCCCGGCGGCGCCCCGGGGCCGTCGTCGTGGTCGCGCACGGACCGAGCGACGAGATCCCGCTGCTGTCCGGGCGCGAACCGGTGGCGGGCCGGCCGGCGGCGTACGTCTGCCGGCGGCTGGTGTGCGAGCGACCGGTCACCGCCGCGGACGAGCTGGCGCGGGCGCTCTCCCCGGGGGAGGACGAGGACCAGCCCAGCGGGGCGGGCCGCGGGGGTCAGCGCAGCGAGTAGGTGGCCATCGACACGCCGACGAAGTGGGCGGTGAAGGCCAGGATCGTGAAGGTGTGGAACACCTCGTGGAAGCCGAACCAGCGCGGCCACGGATTGGGCCGCTTGAAGCCGTAGACCGCTCCGCCGAAGGTGTAGAGGGCCCCGCCGACGAGGATCATCGTGAAGGTCGCGACCCCGATGCCGACGCCGAGCTTGATCGCCCCGTCGAAGAAGCCGGGGATGAAGAAGACGGCCGCCCAGCCGAGCGCGAGGTAGATCGGCACGTAGAGCCAGCGCGGCGCGTCGGTCCAGAAGATCCGGAACCCGACGCCGAGCAGCGCCCCGCCCCACACGGTGGCGAGCAGCACCACGCGCTGGGTGTCGTGGAGCAGCAGCAGGCTGAAGGCGGTGTAGGAGCCGGCGATGAGCACGAAGATGTTGGCGTGGTCCCACCGGCGCCAGAAGGCCCAGAGCCGCGGCGACCAGGTGCCGGTGTGGTAGATCGCCGACACGGTGAAGAGCAGCAGCGCCGAGAAGGTGAACACCGCGGAGCCGATCCGCGTCGTGGTCGTCGGCGAGAGCGCGATGAGCACGATCCCGGCGGCCAGCGTGAGCGGCACGGTGCCGAGGTGCAGCCAGCCGCGCAGCTTGGGCTTGATGTCGTGCAGGTCCGCCTTGAGATCAGCCGTGATCTCGGCGACGGCGTCGTGGAGCTGCCGCCCCGCGCGTGTCGCTCCGTCCATGGCCTGGTTCATGACTCGACCCTACCCACGGTATGGGCGTCGCAACCCCGCGCCCGGCGAACGTCGGGTGACGGTGTGAGCAACGTCGCGTGGGTACGATCACGATCGTGGCGGACTGGAAGCACGGGCTCCGCCGGGTCCTCTACCCGGCGTACGAGGCGCGGATGCTGCGCCGGATGCCCGACACCATCCCCCAGCACGTCGGCGTGATGCTCGACGGCAACCGCCGCTGGGCGAAGGCCGTGGGCCGCGACACCGCCCACGGGCACCGGGCCGGCGCCGCCAACATCGAGCCGCTCCTCGGCTGGTGCGACGAGGTCGGGATCCAGGTCGTCACCCTCTGGCTGCTCTCGACCGACAACCTCAACCGTCCCGAGCGCGAGCTCGCCCCGCTCCTCGAGATCATCGGCGAGGCGGTCGCGTCGCTGGCCGACCAGCAGAAGTGGCGGATCCACCCCGTGGGCGCCCTCGACCTGCTGCCGGCCGCGACCGCCGAGAAGCTGAAGGCCGCCGAGGAGGCCACCCGCGACGTCGACGGGATGCTGGTCAACGTCGCCGTCGGGTACGGCGGCCGGCGCGAGATCGCCGACGCGGTCCGGTCCCTGCTCCAGGAGGCGGCCGCCCAGGGCAGCTCGCTCGAGGAGCTGGCCGGGGTCATCGACGTCGAGCACATCGCCGAGCACCTCTACACCAAGGGCCAGCCCGACCCCGACCTGGTGATCCGCACGTCCGGGGAGCAGCGGCTCGGCGGGTTCCTGCTGTGGCAGAGCGCCAAGTCGGAGTTCTACTTCTGCGAGGCGTACTGGCCGGAGTTCCGCCGCGTGGACTTCCTGCGCGCCATCCGGGCCTACGCCCAGCGCGAGCGCCGCTTCGGGGCGTAACGCACGGTTCACCCCGCGTTCTGGCGTGTCGCTCCGGAACGACCCGGCCCCCGGCGTACGTTCCCGGTATCGGCGGGTGGGGAAGCCCGCCGTATCGGGAGGCCCGTTCGTGAGACATCACGACTGCACAGCACGACAGCGGTGGCAGCAGCCGCCCTGCCGTGCGGCCGGGAGCCGGCACTCCGGCTCTCGGGCTCGTACCGGTCCGTAGCTCGAACACGGCCGGGGTGGCGAGTGCACGCGCCGGCCTGCGAAGGGGTGTCACCGTGCCGAAGCAGGCTCCGAAGACCCAGGGCTCCGCCTCCACGCCGGCCGCCAAGGCACGGGCTCGCGCGAAAACCGCGCCGACCGTGCGCACCTACGTCCTCGACACCAGCGTGCTGCTCGCCGACCCCGGCGCGATGGGCCGCTTCGAGGAGCACGAGGTGGTGCTCCCGGTCGTGGTGATCACCGAGCTGGAGGGCAAGCGGCACCACCCCGAGCTGGGCTACTTCGCCCGCTCGGCGCTGCGGATGCTGGACGAGCTGCGAGTCACCCACGGACGCCTCGACGAGCCGGTCCCGGTCGGCGAGTTCGGCGGCACCCTGCGCGTCGAGCTGAACCACACCGACCCCGAGTCGCTGCCGTCGGGCTTCCGGCTCGGCGACAACGACACCCGGATCCTCGCCGTCGCCCGCAACCTCGCCAACGAGGGCCACGCGGTCACCCTGGTCTCCAAGGACCTGCCGCTGCGGATCAAGGCCTCGGCGGTCGGCCTGGACGCCGAGGAGTACCGCGCCGAGGGCATCAGCGACTCCGACACCGGCTACTCCGGGATGGCCGAGCTCGAGGTGGCCGCCGCCGACCTCGACGAGCTGTACGACGACGGGGTCGTCGACCTCGAGTCGGCGCGGGACCTGCCCTGCCACACGGGCCTGGTCCTGCTCTCCGAGCGCGGTACGGCGCTGGGCCGGGTCGGCCCCGACAAGCAGGTCCACCTCGTGCGGGGTGACCGGGAGGCGTTCGGCATCCACGGCCGGTCCGCCGAGCAGCGGATCGCGCTGGAGATGCTGCTCGACCCCGACGTCGGGATCGTGTCGCTCGGCGGCCGCGCCGGCACCGGCAAGTCCGCGATGGCGCTGTGCGCCGGGCTCGAGGCGGTGCTCGAGCGCCGCCAGCACCAGAAGGTGGTCGTCTTCCGGCCGCTCTTCGCCGTCGGCGGGCAGGAGCTGGGCTACCTGCCCGGGTCCGAGTCGGAGAAGATGTCGCCCTGGGGACAGGCGGTCTTCGACACCCTCGGCGCGATGACCTCCAAGGACGTCATCGACGAGATCCTCGACCGCGGGATGCTCGAGGTGATGCCGCTGACCCACATCCGGGGCCGCTCGCTGCACGACGCCTTCGTGATCGTCGACGAGGCCCAGTCGCTGGAGCGCAACGTCCTGCTGACCGTCCTCTCGCGCATCGGCGCCAACTCCAAGGTCGTGCTCACCCACGACGTCGCCCAGCGCGACAACCTGCGGGTGGGCCGGCACGACGGCGTGGTGGCGGTGATCGAGAAGCTCAAGGGCCACCCGCTGTTCGCGCACGTCACACTGACCCGCTCCGAGCGCTCGCCGATCGCGGCGCTGGTCACCGAGATGCTGGAGAACGTCACGCTGTAGTCCGAGGTGCTGGCGGCACCGGTCCGGACCGGTCCGGTCGGGCCATCGCCCCGACGGGCGGCACGGTCCTAAGGTCGCGGTGGCCCGACCGTGAGGAGCACCGATGCCGCCAGCACCCCGCCCCCGCCGACGTCCCGTCCGGAACGCGGCCGTCGTGCTCGCACTGGTGGCCTCCGGGCTGCTCACCGCGGGGACCGGCACGGCGTCGGCCGTGGTCGCCGACGACGACCCGAGCACGGCGACCGTCGTCCACCTGCCGCTGAGCGGCCCCTCGTCGGTCACCCTGACCAACGTCGGCGCGACCCGGTCCCCGGACGACCCGTCGTTCTACCTCGGGACCGGTGACGGCAGTCCGGACGACGCCAGCCCGTGCTACGGCGCGGCGTCGGCCTGGTACGAGCTGCGGCTGCCCACGGCGGTCGCCGCCGGCCGGGTGCGGCTCCAGCTCCAGCCCAGCAGCGGGTTCGACGCGGTGCTGACGGTGTTCAAGGCCCAGTCGGCGTCGCCCGACTACGCCACGATCGACCGGGTCGACCCGGTGTTCCCCGCCGCGTCGGTGCGGGCCGGGCAGCCGGGCAACTCGAGCTCGGTGCTCGACTTCGACATGGTCGGCGACGGCCGGCCGTACCTGCTCGCGGTCGCCGGCTGCAACACCGACTTCAGCCACGGCGACAGCGACCCGGGCAACACCGGCACCGTCGCCCTGACGAGCTCCTTCTACCAGCGGGCCGCAGCGGACGCCTTCGCATCGTCGGCGCTCCTGCCCGCCCTCTCGGTCGCCGACGTCCGCACCACCTCGGCCGGCCACGAGGCCGACGAGCCGGTCACCTACGACGGCGACCAGTCCTGCTACGGCGGCCAGAGCATGTGGCTCCACCAGGACCCGCCGGCGGGCACCATGTTCGTGCGCGCCGACCAGCCGGGCTTCCACGGCGTCGTGACCCTGGCGACCGGCGCGCCCGGCACTGCCCTGGGCGACCTCCAGGTCGTGGACCGCGCGGAGTTCGGCGGCGGCGCCGGCACGGGCGAGGCGCACGCCACGGTCGCGAACGGCGCCCGGCTGTGGGTCCGCGTCGAGGCGTGCAACCCCGACGGGGTCCCGATCCTGCCGCTCTCCCAGCTGGGCACCGTCCGACTCCAGGCGGCGTCCTCGGCCGTCCCGGCCAACGACGACTACGCGGACGCGCCGACCCTGGTCGGGCCGAACGTGCCGGTCACCTCCCAGAACGAGCAGGCCTCCTCGGAGCCGGGCGAGGCGCCGGCGGCCGTCGACGTGGGGGCCGACAGCGGTGAGAGCGTGTGGTACCGCTGGACCGTCCCGAGCACCGGCACCTGGTCGGTCGACACCGCGACCAGCCCGTTCAACACCGTCCTCGGGGTCGGCCACCACGTCGCGACCGTCGACCAGTTCGTCCCCGACGTGGCGACGAACGACGACTCGGTGCTCGCCGACGGCACCAGCCAGGTGCAGTTCCACGCGGTCGCCGGCACCGACCTGGTGATCCGGCTCTCCGGGGTGGACGGCGCCGCCGTCAACACCTCGCCCGACGGCGTCTTCAAGCTGTGGGTCAAGAAGGTCCCCGACACCGTCGCCCCGGCGGTCTCGATCGCGTCCCCGAAGGCCGGGGCCAGCGTCCCGGCCGGCACCCGGCTGCGGATCGCGGTGCAGGCGACCGACCGCGACAGCGGGGTCAAGAAGGTCGTGGTCGTGCTGCCCGGCGACGAGGAGCGCACCCTGACCCGCCCCAGCGGCCGGGCCTACCAGGTCACGGTGCCGGTCGAGACCGGCAAGCGGAGGTGGACGTTCTCGGCGTACGCCGTCGACGTGGCCGGCAACCGCTCGGCCCGGGTCGCGCGGACCGTCACCGTCACCCACTGACCCGCCCCCGGCCGGTCGCTCGCGTCGGGGCGTCCGGACCTGGGGAGGCCACGGAGGCCTCTGGTGCTCCTGGTGCTCCTGTGGCCGATGGGACGAGATCTCCTTCACGTCGGCCACGGAAGTCGGCCGTTCGGTTTGCAACCACCGGTCTGGTCAGGCAGGGTGGCCCGTGATCATTTCGTGACCTTTCGCCACTCGGGTGGTTGAGGTCGACGCAGATCCCCCCGTCGTCTACCCGATACCGAGCCCTTGTCGAAACGCACCAAGTACGTTCCGAAGCACCGGCACGCCCCTGAGCGCCCGCTCGTCGAGGCACCGAAGAAGGCACTGAAGAACACCGTGCTGCTCTCCTCGGTGGCCGTCGCCGCGACCGGCGCCGCCGTGTCCGGTGGCGTCCTCAGCTCTCCTGCCGGCGTGTCCGCGGCCGCCGAGGACCTCGGCTCCCAGGTCAGCGCGCCGATCCAGGGCGGGTCGGTGCCCGAGGCCGACCGCGCGCCCGTCGTGTCGCGGTCCTCCGACCGTCGGGACGCGACCGACCCGGCCAAGAAGGCGGCGCTGTCGGTGGCCGGCGGTCCGGCCGTCACCGACCGGGTGGAGCTGTCCGAGGGCGACCCGCGCGACATCGCCCGCGCGCTGATGCCCCAGTTCGGGTTCTCCTCCGACCAGTTCGGCTGCCTGGACTCGCTGTGGATGCGCGAGAGCGGCTGGAACCCCTCGGCCCAGAACGCCTCGTCCGGCGCCTACGGCATCCCGCAGTCCCTGCCGGGCTCCAAGATGGCCTCCGCCGGCGCCGACTGGGCGACGAACCCCGCCACCCAGATCGAGTGGGGCCTGGGCTACATCCGGGACCGCTACGGCAGCCCGTGCGGCGCGTGGGGCCACTCGGAGTCCTACGGCTGGTATTGATCGGAGTCCGCGAAGCGGATCCGATCACTGATGGTGGTCGAGCAAGCCGCGCGACCGAGGAACGAGGTCGCGACCGGCGGGTCGAGACCCGGTGACGCGACAGGCCTCGTCGAGCACGCTCAGGGGTGAGTCATGCTCTCCACGTCGAGCGCCGCGTCGAGCTGCTCCTCGGTGAGCTCGCCGCGCTCGACGTACCCGAGCTTCAGCACGGTCTCGCGGATCGTCGCGCCGTCGGCCAGCGCCTGCTTGGCGACCGTGGCCGCGGCCTCGTAGCCGAGGTGCTTGTTGAGCGGGGTGACGACCGAGGGCGAGGACTCGGCGTACTGCCGCATCCGGGCGGCGTCGGCGGTGATGCCGTCGACGCAGCGCTCGGCGAGGACCCGGGAGGACGCCGCCAGCAGCCGCACCGACTCGAGCACGTTGCGAGCCATCACAGGCATCGCGACGTTGAGCTCGAAGGCGCCGCTGGCCCCGGCGGCCGCGACCGTGGCGTCGTTGCCGAGGACCTGGAAGCAGACCATGAGCGTCGCCTCCGGCAGCACCGGGTTCACCTTGCCGGGCATGATGCTCGAGCCCGGCTGGAGGTCGGGCAGGTGGATCTCGGCGAGCCCGGTGGTCGGGCCGGACGACATCCAGCGCAGGTCGTTGCAGATCTTGGTGAGGCCGACCGCGTAGGTGCGGAGCGCCCCGCTCAGCTCGACGAGCGAGTCGCGGGTGCCCTGCGCCTCGAAGTGGTTGCGTGCCTCGGTGAAGGGCTGGCCGGTCGTCTCGGCCAGCACCGCGATCACGCGCTCGGCGAACCCCGGCGGGGTGTTGATGCCGGTGCCGACCGCCGTGCCGCCCAGCGGCAGCTCGCGGACCCGGGGGAGCACCGACTCGAGCCGCTCGGCGGCGTACCGCACGGTGGCGGCGTACCCCCCGAGCTCCTGGCCGAGCATCACCGGCGTGGCGTCCATGAGGTGGGTGCGGCCCGACTTCACCAGGTGGGCGTACTCCTCGGCCTTGCGCTCCAGGCTGCTCGCCAGCACGTCGAGCGCGGGCAGCAGGTCGCCCGTGACCGCCAGCGTCGCCGCCACGTGGATCGCGGTCGGGAAGGTGTCGTTGCTCGACTGGCTGGCGTTGACGTGGTCGTTGGGGTGGACGTCGGTGCCGGCCCGTGCGGCGAGCGTCGCGATCACCTCGTTGGCGTTCATGTTCGAGCTCGTGCCGGAGCCGGTCTGGAAGACGTCGACGGGGAACTCGGCGTCGTGGCCGCCCTCGACGACCTCGGTCGCCGCCGCGACGATCGCCGCGGCCTGCTCCGGCGCGAGGATGCCGAGCTCGCCGTTGACGGTCGCGGCCGCGGCCTTGACCCGGCCGATCGCGTGGATGAGCGCGGGCTCGATCGGGGTCCCGCTGATCGGGAAGTTCTCGACCGCGCGCTGGGTCTGGGCGCGCCACAAGGCGTCCGCCGGCACGCGGACCTCGCCCATGCTGTCGTGCTCGATCCGGAAGTCGCTCATGCGTCGGACGTTACCCGCGAGACGTAGAGCCAGTACTCCTCGTCGCGGTCCTGCAGCAGCACCTCGCGCCGCAGCGCCTCGGCGTTGCCGAAGACGGTCTTCATCGTCTGCTCGAGCGCGTGCGTCTGGGACGCCGACCAGACGGCCAGGGCGCCGCCGCGGCGCAGCACCCGCCGGGCCGTCTCGAGGAACAGCTCCTCGTAGAGGACGGCGTTCGTGTCGTGGACGAGCTGGTCCGGGCCGTTGTCGACGTCGAGCAGGATCAGGTCGTACGACGCGCGCGGTGCCTCGGCGAGCGCGACCGCGATGTCGGCGACCACCACCGTGACCCGCTGGTCGGCGAGCAGCGCCGGGCCGTGCGGCACGGTACCGTCGCGCATCCAGTCGACGAGGGCCTGCTCGATCTCGACGACCGCGCACTTCTCGACGCGGTGGTCGGCCAGCACCTCGTGCATCGTGAAGCCGAGGCCGAGGCCGCCCACCACGACCGCCCGCGGGTCGGCCACCTGGGCGAGGGCGGCGCTCGCCAGCGCCTGCTCGGTGCTGGTCTCGAGGGTGTCCATCACGAACACCCCGTTCGCCCGGAGCTCGACCGCGGTCGGCGCGTGCTCCTCGCGACGCTCCCGCAGCACCAGCTCGCCGCGCTCGGACTCGGCCCTGGCGATCTCGACGTACTCCACGGGGCGAGCCTACGGATGCCCCGGCTGGTCGGTGGGTCGACCGGGCAGATCGGGGTACTGGTCCACCATGACCGACAACACGCAGGACGAAGGCCAGGTCTCCGAGGTCAGCGGGATGGGTGACCCGGAGCAGCAGGCGCCCGGCGACTCGGTCGCGGGAGCGCCCGACGGCGAGAGCGGCCGTGCGGACGAGGGCCCCACCGGCCCGGACGCCGCCACGTTCGACGAGGACCAGGACCGGCAGCGTCGGAAGGACGATGTCGAGACGACCGGCTGACCGCTGCCGCCCGGCGCCTCCGGACGTCATACGAGCCGGTTGCTCCGGCAGCCGGCCCGCATGACGTCTCGGTGAGACCCGCGCCGGGAGCCGTCCACACCCGCCGGTCGTGACCAGGTCCTCCCCAGCGCTGCGGCCGTCCGTGGACCCGCCCACCGGTGCCGGGGCACGCTCCCGGGATGAACGATCACGTCGAGATCCAGGCGTACCGACGCGACCGACGCGACCGCGGGCTCCGCGCGCTCGCGGATGCCCAGGGGTCGGTCGTGTCGCGCACGCAGCTCTACCGGCTGGGCTACGCCCGTGGTGAGGTGCGGGCACAGGTGCGGGCGCGGCGCTGGCGGTCGCTGGGGCGGCACTGCCTCGTCCTGCACACCGGCCCGCTGCCCCACGGCGCGCGGCACTGGGCCGCGGTGCTGGAGGGTGGGCCGCGGGCGCTGGTCGACGGGGACTCGGCCCTCGTGCTCGCCGGTCTCGAGCACTACACGCCCGAGCTGATCCGGGTGTCGGTGCCGCGGGGTGCTCGGGTCCGGCACCGGGGGACTGCGGTCGACATCCGGCAGACGCGGAGGTGGGCGCCGGACGACGTCGTGCCCGGCGGCGTCCCGCGGACCCGCCCGGCCGTCGCGGCGGTCCGCGCCGCCCTCTGGGCCCGCTCGGACCGGCAGGCCACGCTGCTCCTCACCATGGCCGTGCAGCAGGGGGTCGTGACCACGGAGGACCTGGCCGGGGAGCTCCTCCGGGTCCGCCGCGACAAGCGACGCCTCCTGCTCCACGAGGTCGTCCTCGAGCTGATGGGCGGCATCCGGTCGCTGAACGAGCTCGACGTGGTGCGCGGGTGTCGGCAGCGTGGTCTGCCCGAGCCGGACAAGCAGGTGTGCCGCCGTACGTCGAGCGGCACCTACTACCTCGACTTCCGCTGGCGGCGCTGGAAGGTCGTGGTCGAGGTCGACGGCATCCAGCACGCCTGGGCGGTCAACCTGGTCGGCGACGCGCTGCGGCACAACCGGCTCGCGATCGACGGAGACCTGGTGCTGCGGCTCCCCGTCCTGGGTCTGCGCGCCCAGCCCGACGCGTTCTTCGACCAGATCGCCGAGGCGCTCCGTTCCGCCGGCTGGAACCCGTTGCGCTTCCCCGCTGCCTGACCGACGCGATCCCGGCGTCCGGGCTGGGTCGCGGGCGGCTGTCCGGACGTCATACGGGGTGGTCGTCGGCGGAGCCGGTTCGTACGACGTCCCCGGGGCGCGCGGGTGGGACGTCATGCGGGGTGGTCGTCGGGGGAGCCGGTTCGTATGACGTCCCGGGGGCCGGGTGGGACGTCATGCGGGGTGGTCGCTCGCGCAGCCGGTTCGTACGACGTTCCCGAGGAGGCGGGTGGGACGTCATGCGAGGTGGTCGTCGGGGGAGCCGGTTCGTATGACGTCCCGGCGGCCGGGTGGGAAGCGAGGGGCTACTCGGCCGAGCGCACCCGGATGCCGGAGACGGGGACGGTCACGGTGCCCGAGGGGTCGGTGAAGAAGTCGTTGCCCTTGTCGTCGACGACGATGAACGCCGGGAAGTCCTCGACCTCGATCTTCCAGACCGCCTCCATGCCGAGCTCGGGGTACTCCAGCACCTCCTGGCTCTTGATGCAGTCCTGGGCGAGCCGGGCGGCGGGTCCGCCGATCGAGCCGAGGTAGAAGCCGCCGTGGGCGTGGCAGGCCTCGGTGACGACCTTCGAGCGGTTGCCCTTGGCCAGCATCACCATGGAGCCGCCGGCGGCCTGGAAGTCTGCGACGTAGGAGTCCATCCGACCGGCGGTCGTCGGCCCGAACGAGCCCGAGGCCATGCCGGCCGGCGTCTTCGCGGGGCCGGCGTAGTAGACCGGGTGGTCGCGGAGGTACGCCGGCATCTCCTCGCCCGCGTCGAGCCGCTCCTTGATCTTGGCGTGCGCGATGTCGCGCGCCACCACCAGCGGTCCCGTGAGCGAGAGCCGGGTCTTGACCGGGTACTGCGAGAGCTGGGCGAGGATCTCCGACATCGGCCGGTTCAGGTCGACCTCGACCACCTCGCCGCCCGCGATGTCCTCGGCCACGCCGGCGTCGGGCATGTAGTGCGCCGGGTCGGTCTCGAGCTGCTCGAGGAAGACGCCCTCGGCGGTGATCTTGCCCAGCGCCTGCCGGTCCGCCGAGCACGACACCGCGATCGCCACCGGGCAGGAGGCGCCGTGCCGGGGGAGCCGCACCACCCGGACGTCGTGGCAGAAGTACTTCCCGCCGAACTGCGCACCGATGCCGAAGGACTGCGTCAGCTCGAAGACCTGCTGCTCCAGCTCGAGGTCGCGGAAGCCGTGGGCGTCCATCGACCCCGACGTCGGCAGGTTGTCGAGGTAGTGCGCCGAGGCGTACTTCGCGGTCTTGAGCGCGAACTCCGCCGACGTGCCGCCGATCACCACCGCGAGGTGGTACGGCGGGCAGGCAGCCGTGCCGAGCGAGCGGATCTTCTCGTCGAGGAACTGCAGCAGCCGCTGCGGGTTGAGGACCGCCTTGGTCTCCTGGAAGAGGAACGACTTGTTCGCCGAGCCGCCGCCCTTGGCCATGAACAGGAACTTGTACTCGGGCGCCCCGTGCGACGGCGTCGAGTAGATCTCGATCTGCGCCGGCAGGTTGGTCCCGGTGTTCTTCTCGTCGTACGTCGTCAGCGGAGCCAGCTGGGAGTAGCGCAGGTTGAGCTTCGTGTAGGCGTCGTACACGCCGCGCGAGATCGCCTCACCGTCGTCGGCGCCGGTGAGCACGCCCTCGGACTTCTTGCCCATCACGATCGCGGTGCCGGTGTCCTGGCACATCGGCAGCACGCCGCCCGCGGAGATGTTGACGTTCTTCAGCAGGTCGAGCGCCACGAAGCGGTCGTTCCCGGAGGCCTCCGGGTCGTCGATGATTTTGCGGAGCTGGGCGAGGTGCGCGGGGCGCAGGTAGTGCGCGATGTCGTGCATGGCCTCCGCGGTCAGCCGCTGGATCGCCTCGGGCTCGACCCGGAGGAAGGTCCGCCCGTCCGCCTCGAAGGTCGAGACGCCCTCGGTGGTCACCAGCCGGTACGGCGTGTCGTCCGCGCCGGTCGGGAGGAGGTCGGAGTACCGGAACTCGGCGGGGTTCGTGGGGGCTGTGCTCACGAATCCTCAGGGTAGTCCGCCGACTACGCTGGCCGGCATGGAGGGACCGCTGGAGCCCGACCCGACCCGGATGCGCATCTCGGACGCCGACCGGCACCGGGTCGCCGAGATCCTCCGCGACGCGGCCGGCGAGGGCCGGCTGGACCTCGCCGAGCTCGACCAGCGGCTGGAGGCGACGTACGCCGCGCGGACCTTCGCCGACCTGGTGCCGATCACCGACGACCTGCCGGCCGGTACGGCGGCGCAGCGCCCGCAGCGCGCGCCCGACGCGGCGGCGGCCCTGGCGCCGCCCGAGCGGCACGTGGCGATCTTCGGGAGCCTGGACCGCCGGGGTGCCTGGACCGTCCCCCAGCGGATGTCGGTGTTCACGATGATGGGCGGCGCCGAGCTCGACCTGCGGGGCGCGAGCTTCGCCGCACCCGAGGTGACGATCACCGTCAACTGCTTCATGGGCGGTGCCCAGATCACCGTGCCGCCGCACGTGAACGTGGTGGTCGAGGGGACCGGGATCATGGGCGGCTACTCCGGCCCCGGCACTCGGGTGCCGGCTGCCCTGGACGTGGACTCGCCGACGGTCCGCGTGCGGGGCGTCGCGATCTGGGGAGGTGTCTCGGTCCAGCGCAAGCGCCCCCGCTGACCCGCGGCGGCCGGTCGTCCCGCACGGCGAGCCGAGTGCACAAAGTCAATCAAATTAGTGCAGTATTCGGTGGTGACCTCTCGGCTACTCCTCGGCTCGGGCTTGATGGCGGCCCTCGTCCTGTCCCTGGTGCTGGGCCTCCAGCTCGCCACCCCTCCGGCCACCTCCATCCCGCCCGAGCGCTCGGCGCCGGCGCCGGACCGGCCGAACGTGGTGCTGGTGATCATGGACGACTTCTCCCTCGAGCTGCTCTCGACGATGCGCGCGGGACAGCAGATGCGCCGCGACGGCGCCGAGTTCGTCAACGCCTTCGTCGTCGACTCCCTGTGCTGCCCGTCGCGGGCCGCGACCCTGACCGGCCTCCCGCCCCACCTCAACGGGGTCCGCACCAACACCGCGGCCGGGCCCGGGAGGCCGCAGGGCGGCTACCGGGCGTTCCGCCGGCACGGCGACCAGGCGCACACCGTCAACGTCGCGCTGCACCGCAGCGGCTACCGCACCGGCTTCGTCGGCAAGTTCATGAACGAGTACGAGCCGGTGGGCGGCCGGCTCCCGCTGGTCCCCGGCTGGGACGACTTCGAGGCGGTCGTGAGCGGGGGCTACCGCGAGTGGGACTTCGACCGGACCACCCGCGAGGGCGACCGCCTGGTCCTCCACCACGTGCCGCGTCCCCCGGCCGCGGCCAGCCGGGAGCGCAAGGACCGCGGGTACGCGACGAACGTGATCGCGCGCCGCACGCTGCGCCTCGTGCACGACTACGAGGCCGGGGACCGCCCCTACTTCCTCTACGTCGCGCCGTACGGGCCGCACGCCCGCGTCGGCGGCCCGGCCTGGCCCGGGGACTCCCACTACCCGGCAGCGCTGCGGGACCGGCCGCGTCCCGGACAGCCGAACGGGAGCTGCGGGCCGCGCCGCTGCCGGTCGCTCACGGTGCGCGACCTCCCGGGGTTCGGGGACTCGCCGAGGGACAACGCGCCGACCTACGTGACGCCGGGCAGCGCCAGCCGTCCCGCGGCCTCCTGGCGACGTTCGAGCCACCCGATGGGCCGGGCGAGGGCCGAGCGGCTGCTGCGCGACCGGGCGCGGATGGTCCAGTCGATCGACCGCATGGTCGCCCGCCTGCGCAGCGCCGTCGGTCCGGACACCTACCTCGTCCTCACCTCCGACAACGGCTTCCACCTCGGCCAGCACGGGCTCGCGGGCGGGAAGGGGACGCCGTACGACTCCGACGTGCACGTGCCGCTCCTCGTCACCGGTCCCGGCGTGGTCCCCGGTCCGCGCCCCGTCGTCACGACCAACCTGGACCTGGCGCCGACCATCGAGGCGCTGGCCGGCGCGCCGGCCAGCGGAGCGCGCGCGGGCACCAGCCTGGTCCCGTCGCTGCGTGACCCCGGCGCGAGCCGAGCGTCCTACGCGTTCGTCGAGCACACCCACGGGCCGGTCGTCCCCGGTGAGCCCGACGCCGATGCCGGGACGGGCGGCCGGCTGGACGCCATTCCGTCGTACGTCGCCGTGCGCAGCACCCGCGGCCTGCTGGTCCGGCTGGACATGGACCAGTCGTGGCGCGGCACGCGGTACGCCTGGGAGCTCTACGACTACCGGCGCCTCTCGTGGGAGCGGCGCAACGTCTACGCCACCCACCGCGACGACCCGTGGGTGCGCGACCTCCGGCGCCGGCTGCTGGCGTGGGTGGACTGCGCGCCCAGCACCTGCCGGGAGCTGACCCGCTGATGTGAGGCCTAGGTGTGTGACTGACGAACCCTCATGACAGCGGGTCTGCGGCTTTCTGTCGTAGGCGTTCGTATGGTGTTTGGCCGCCGAGTGCGCCGTGTGGGCGATCGTAGTTGTAGTAGTCCTCCCACTCCTGGAGTCGGGTTTCGAAGAGACGGGCGTCGTCGATGACCTCGCCCTCGAGGAGTCGGTAGAACTCCTCGGAGTCGATGCGGTGGGACCTCTCCACCTTGCCGTTGAGGCGTGGTGTCCGGGGCTTAATCTTGATGTGTCCGATGCCCTTGTCGATCAGGTGCCAGTGAAACGTTGAGCCGAACTCCTGGCCGTTGTCGGTCTGGACCTGGTCGACGGCGAACGGCAGCTTCGACAAGACGTGGTCGATGAATGCGATCGCGGTCTTCTGGTCATTGCGTGGGTAGGCGCGAAGGACGCGGAGCCGGGTGCAGTCGTCGATGGCGGTGTACTGGTAGTACCGCTTCTTGCGTCCCTTCTGGCCGAGCGGCTCGATGAACTTCACGTCGACCTGCAGCTGGTGGCCGGGTCGCTGCTTCTCGTAGCGCTTCCAGCGGGTCTCGCGTCGCTTGTAGCGCTGTGAGGCCGGCAGCCGGTTCACACCGGCCTTGTGCAGGATCCTCCACACACCTGAGGGGCTGATCTTGATCTGGTGGTACCGCTCCAGGTACATCGCGATCTTCTGTGGCCCGAAGTGGTAGCGCTGGCGCAGCCACAGGATCTTCTCCACCACCTCGGCTTGGGTCGCCCTGGGCGAGTTGTGCGGTGCGCACGAGCGATCCTTCAGGCCCTCGAACCCCTCGTCCTCGTATCGCTTGAGCCACTTGTAGTAGCAGGTTCGACTGATGCCGTAGTAGCGGCAGGTGGCCGAGACGCTGCCGCTGACTTCCTCGACGTGATTGAGCACCGCGAGCTTGTGCTTTGCCCGCCGCTCCAGTTCTCGTTCTGTCACGAGGGTCTCCTAGGGATAAGAGACCCGAACTGTCAACGACGTCCGTCAGTTCTAGACCTAGGCGGGGGCCGCCTCGGGCATCTCGGTCTGCTCGGCGCGGGTGGGGATCCGGCCGGCGTGCTCCCGGTCGACGGTGAGGTTCTCCCCGGTGGCGGGGTCGAACAGGTGCATCTTCGAGCCGTCGACCCAGATCTCGGCCTCCTCGCCCTCCCGGATCCGGCTGGAGCCGTCGAGGGACACCACCAGCTGGGTGTGGAGGGACTCGCCGTCGAGGTCGCGCTCGAGCTGGCGCAGCTGCTCCTCGACCTCCGGCGGGGCCTCGAACGGGATGTAGGCGTAGGTCTCGTTGCCGAGCCACTCGACGACGTCGACCGTCGCCCGGAAGGTCGAGCCCGGAGCGTGGTCGTTCTTCACCGAGGCGTCCTCGAAGTGCTCGGGGCGGATGCCGGCCATCAGCAGGCCCTTGCCCTCGGCCTTCGCGGCCTTCTCGGGCGGCAGCTCGACGCTGCCGAAGGGCAGCTTCGCCGAGGTGCCCTCGATGGTCACGGGCAGGAAGTTCATCGGCGGCGACCCGATGAATCCGGCCACGAACAGGTTGCCGGGGTTCTCGTAGAGCTCCCGCGGGGTGGCCAGCTGCTGCAGCAGCCCGCGCTTGAGCACGGCGACCCGGTCGCCGAGCGTCATCGCCTCGGTCTGGTCGTGGGTGACGTAGACGGTGGTGATGCCGAGCCGCTTCTGCAGCCGGGCGATCTCGGTGCGCATCTGGCCGCGCAGCTTGGCGTCGAGGTTCGACAGCGGCTCGTCGAAGAGGAACGCGTCGGCCTCGCGGACGATCGCGCGGCCCATGGCGACCCGCTGACGCTGGCCGCCCGAGAGGTTGCCGGGCTTGCGCTCGAGGTGCTCCTCGAGCTCGAGCGTCTTGGCGGCGTCGCGGACCTTGCGGTCGACCTCGTCGTCCTTCTCCTTGGCCAGGCGCAGCGGGAACGCGATGTTCTCGTAGACCGTCAGGTGCGGGTAGAGCGCGTAGTTCTGGAAGACCATCGCCAGGTTGCGGTCGCGCGGGGCGAGGTCGTTGACCCGCTTGTCGCCGATCATCATGTCGCCGGAGGTGATGTCCTCCAGCCCCACGATCATCCGCAGCAGCGTGGACTTCCCGCAGCCGGACGGACCGACGAGGATCATGAACTCGCCGTCCTGGACGTCGATGCTGACGTCGTTCACGGCGGGGAAGCCGTCGCCGTACATCTTGACGATGTTCTTCATGTCGATGGCAGACACTCAGGTCACCCCTTCACGGCGCCGGAGGTGAGGCCGGCGACGATCTTTCGCTGGAAGAGCAGGACGATGATGATGATCGGCACCGTGACCACCACGGAGGAGGCGGCCAGGAGGCCGTACGGCGGGTTGAACGGGTCGGGTCCGACGAAGTAGGACAGCTGGGCCGGGACGGTCCTCGACTTCGTCGTCGAGGTCAACGAGATCGCGAGCACGAACTCGTTCCAGGCGAAGAAGAACGTCAGGATCGCGGCGGTGAACACGCCCGGCGCGGCCAGCGGCACGATCACCTTGCGGAACGCCTGCCACGAGGTGGCGCCGTCCACCTGGGCGGCCTGCTCCATCTCCCACGGGATCTCTCGGAAGAAGGCGGAGAGGGTCCAGATCGCCAGCGGCAGCGTGAAGGACATGTAGGGGATGATCAGGCCCGGCCAGGTGTTGAACAGGCCGAGCGTCCGCCACAGGTCGAACAGCGGCCCGACCAGCGCGACCACCGGGAACATCGCGATCGCCAGGGCGAGCGAGAGCACGAAGCGCTTGCCCTTGAACTCGAGGCGAGCGATGGCGTAGGCCGCCAGCGTCGCGAAGATCACCGCGAGGAAGGTCGCGATCAACGCGACCCCGAACGAGTTGCGCAGGGCGTCGAGGAAGTCCTGGTGGGTGTTCTCCTGGCCCGGCGTCACGGTGCCGAAGCCGAGGATGTCGCGGAAGTTCTGCAGGGTCCAGGTCTTGGGCAGGAACTGGGCGCTTCCGGCCGCGGTCTCGCCGGGGCCCTTGAAGGACAGCGAGATGATCCAGGCCACCGGCAGGAGGCACCAGACCAGGATCACGACGAAGCCGATCCAGGTCCCGACCTGGTTGCGGGTCTTGGACGCAGCCATCACGCCTCACCCCTCGCCTGGGCCAGGTCGACGCGGAACAGCTTCACGATCAGCCAGGCCAGCAGCAGCACGGTGAGGAAGAGCAGCACCGAGAGCGCCGAGCCCAGCCCCAGCTGGAACTGCGCGATCACCTGCCGGTAGGTCAGGAACGACGAGGACTCGGTGTCCTGGGCGCCCCGGGTCATCACGAAGATGTTGTCGAAGATGCGGAACGCGTCGAGCGCCCGGAACAGCACGGCGACCATGATCGCCGCCCGCATGTTCGGGAGGATCACCTTCCAGAGCCGCTGCCACCAGGTGGCGCCGTCCACCTCGGCGGCCTCGATCATGTCCTCGGACACCTGCGAGAGACCGGCCAGCAGGAGCAGCGCCATGAACGGCGTGGTCTTCCAGATCTCGGAGACCATGATCGCGAACATCGCCGGCCAGTGGCTCCCGAACCAGTTGGTGTCCGGGCTGATCCAGGGCAGCCAGCTGAACCAGGCGTTCACGAAGCCGTTGTTGAGGCTGAACGCGAACTGCCAGGCGTACGCCGACACCACGGTGATGATGCCGTAGGGGATGAGGATCGAGGTCCTGATCGCACCGCGGGCGAAGACGATGCGGTGCATGACCATCGCGAACGCGAACCCGATGACCAGCTCGACCGCCACGGTCACCACCATGATGATCACCGTGTTCAGCGTGTCCTGCCAGAAGAGCGAGTCGGTCAGCACCGTCGCGTAGTTGCCCAGCCCGACGAACGACTTGTCGTCCGGTGTGGTCAGCCGGTAGCGGAACAGCGAGAGGTAGATCGCCTGGATCATCGGCCACGCGGTGACCAGCAGCATGACGACCACGGCCGGCGCCACGAGCTTCAGCCCGAGGCGGTTCTCCGCTCGTGAGCGGTCGCTGGCGACCGGCCGCTTCTTGCCGGCGGGGGGCGCGGCTGCGGCCGTCGCGGTTGCGGTGCTCACAACAGGCTCCTTCCGTGGAGGACGTTGTCGATGAAGGTCTGCGACGTCGCGGGTGTCGAGGAGCTGACGCCCGAGGCCGGGTGCCAGGTCGACTGGATCCCGCCGGAGATGTCGCTCCAGTACGGCGTGACCGTGCGGGGCGCCGCGTTGTCGAGGCTCTCCTGGAAGAGCTGGAGCAGGTCCTCGGGGTAGATCTTCTGCAGCGCGTCGCCGTTGGCCGCGTAGCCCGCCTCGCTGGCCGGCATGTTGCCGGTGATCTCGGCGTTGACCTCCTGGTTCTCCGGGCTGGTGATGCACTCGACGGCCGCCATCGCCTCGTCGACGTGCGTGGAGTAGGAGCTGACGCCGAGCCCGATGCCGCCGTACGGCGGCCGGGAGTCCTCGCCGGCGACGGTCTGGGGGTAGCGGGTGTAGCCGATGTCCTTGTTGAACCCGGGGTCGTTGCCCTCGTAGTTGTTCCAGATGTAGGTCCAGTTGACCATGAACGCGCCCTGGGCCCCGCCGAAGGTGGTGCCCGCCTGGCCCTCCTGGGCGACCGACAGGTCGGCGGGAGCAGCCGCCGAGTGGGCGAGCTTCTCGATGACCTTGGCTGCGTCGTCGCCGGCCTCGGAGTCGATCTCGAGCTTCATGTCGAGGCCCTTCTCCGTGTCGGTGGCGATCTCGCCGCCGGCGCCGGAGATCAGGGCGTTGATCCAGACGACGTAGCCCTCGTACTTGTTGGCCTGCACCGCGACCTTGCCGCCGTTCTTGGCCGCCGCGTCGATGACCTGGTCCCAGGTCACCGGCTGGCTCATGTCGATCCCGGCCTTCTCGACGAAGGACTTGCGGTACCAGAGCACCTGCGTGTTGGACCAGAACGGCGCCACGACCATCTGGCCGTCCCAGGTCGCCGCGTCGGTCGCGCCCTGGAAGGACTGCTCCTTCAGCTTGTCCTGGAGGTCCTGGGGCAGCGGGGCGAGGAAGTCGGCGTTGGCGAACTCCGCGGTGAACGGCGGGTCGATGCTCATGATGTCGATGCCGGAGTCGTGGGCGGCCAGCCGTCGCGCCAGCTGGATCCGCTGCTCGTTGGCGTCCTGCGGGAGCACCTGCGTGGTGATCGTGTAGTCGTCGGTGCTGCAGTTGGCGGCCACCTTGGCCTGGCCGCCGGAGTCGGGGTTGATGTACCAGACGAGCTGGGTCTTGCCGTCCTGTGCGCTCGCGGAGCACGCGGCCAGCAGGCCCGTCGCGCACAGCGCTGCTGCGGTTGCGGCGATCGACCGCCGGGCCCGAGACATGGGGGCTCCCCTCCGTTGTGTTCCAGGTCACAAGTGCCCGCCTGGGAGGGGCCGAAACCTCGGTCGTCCAGACCACCGGCATCGGCCAGCCACCGCCTCCGGCCCGGGGTAGTGTGACCGCACTCACCTTTACGACGGATCGTCCGGCACGTACCTGCCGGTGAAGGAGTTGTTGAAGCATGGCCACAGTCAGGTTCGAAGAGGCGCAGCGCTGGTACCCCGGCGCCGACAAGCCGGCGGTCCCGGGCATCTCGCTCGAGATCGAGGACGCGGAGTTCATGGTCCTGGTCGGACCCTCCGGGTGCGGCAAGTCCACCACCCTGCGGATGCTCGCGGGGCTGGAGGAGGTCAACAAGGGCAAGATCTTCATCGGCGACCGCGAGATCACCCGGCTGCCTCCCAAGGACCGGGACATCGCGATGGTGTTCCAGAACTACGCGCTCTACCCGCACATGTCGGTCGCGGACAACATGGCGTTCTCGCTCAAGATGGCCAAGGTCCCGACCGAGGAGCGCAACAAGCGCGTCCAGGAGGCGGCCCGGATCCTCGGCCTGACCGACTACCTCGAGCGGAAGCCGAAGGCGCTCTCGGGCGGTCAGCGGCAGCGCGTCGCGATGGGCCGCGCGATCGTCCGGCAGCCGCAGGTCTTCTGCATGGACGAGCCGCTGTCGAACCTCGACGCCAAGATGCGCGTGCAGACCCGCACCGACATCGCCAAGCTCCAGTCCGACCTCGGCGTCACCACGGTCTACGTGACCCACGACCAGGTCGAGGCGATGACGATGGGTGACCGGGTCGCGGTGATGAAGGACGGCTACCTCCAGCAGGTCGACTCCCCGCTCGCGCTCTACGACCGGCCGGTCAACCTGTTCGTGGCCGGCTTCATCGGTTCGCCGCAGATGAACCTGATCGAGGCGAAGGCCGAGAACGGCCAGGCCAAGATCGGCAACTACCTGGTGCCGGTCGACCCGGCGGCGGCCCAGAAGATGACCGGCAACATCACCGTGGGCGTCCGTCCGGAGGCCTGGCGCGTGGTCGGCAACAGCGAGGACGGGCTCCCCGTCCAGGTCACGGTCGTCGAGGACCTCGGTGCCGATGCCTTCGTCTACGGCACGTGCGACGTCGAGGGCACGCCGAGCAACATCATCATCCGGGTCAGCGGGCGCGACCACGTCCAGAAGGGCGAGACGATGTACGTCACGACCGACCCGACCAACGTGCACGTGTTCGACACCGACACCGGGGACCGCCTCAGCGAGTGACCGGTCGCCGGTCGAGCCCGCCGGGCTCGACGGGACCGCGCGAGTGGTGCAGGGCGGTGACCCCCGGGTCGCCGCCCTGCGTCACGTCCGGGCCCGGTCTGCGGTCCGACGGATGGCGGCGACGATCGTGTCGTAGAGCTCCTCGGGCAGGTCGTGGCCCATGCCGTTGACCAGCAGCAGCTCGGCGCCGGGGATCGCGGCCGCCGTCGCCCGGCCGCCCGAGACGTGCACCATCTTGTCCGCCGTCCCGTGGATCACCAGCGTGGGGACGCGGACGCCACGCAGCCGGGCGCCGCGGCTGGGTTGGGTGAGCACGGCCAGCATCTGCCGCAGCACGCCGTTGGTGCTCACCCCGCGGTCGTAGGTCTCGGCGGCCCGCTGCTCGACCTCCTCGCGGCTCTCGGGGTACGCCGGCGAGCCGATCAGCTTCCACAGGTCGGCGCTGGAGCGGATGTACGCCTCGCGGCCGGGCTTGCGCGCGGCCATCAGCGAGCGCAGCAGCGAGGGGTGCTGCCACCCGACGGAGCGCTTGCCGGTGGTCGACATGATGCTCGTGAGCGTGCGCAGCCGCTCAGGATGGGTGATCGCCATCGTCTGGACGATCATGCCGCCCATCGAGATGCCGGCGACGTGCGCCGTGCCCAGGCCGAGGTGGTCCATCAGCCCGAACGCGTCGTCGGCCAGGTCGCCGATGCCGTAGGGCGCCTTGACCCGACGACCCGCGAACGCCCGCACCAGGGTGGACCGGGCGACCCGACCGCGCAGGAGCGTCGAGCGGCCGGTGTCGCGGTTGTCGTACCGGACGACGTAGAAGCCCGCCCGGGCCAGCGCGGTGCAGAAGTCGGGGTCCCACCACGTCATCGGACCCCCGAGCCCCATCACCAGCAGCAGCGGCTCGTCGGTGGGGTCGCCGAACGTCTGGTAGCACAGCTCGATGCCACGTCCGACCGGTGCGAACAGCTCCTCGGACACGACGACGGGTGTCTGGACCGCCGCCGTCCTCGGGCGTGCCGCGACGTCGTCCTGGGTAGATCTGCTGCGAGGTGCCACCACCCGACCAGTCAATCAGCCTCCGTGATCGTGCGACAGAGAAAGGGACGGTCAATGACCGAAGCCATCGGCGATTCCCCGGACATCGTCCCCTCCGGAACGTAACGTGGATCACATGTCGTCCACGACGCTGGCGGACTTCCTGCTGCCGCACGGGTTCTCGATGCCCCACCCGGCAGCGGTCCTGCGCGAGGGCAGCGCCGCGACCGAGCTCGGCCGCTACGCCTGGCGGGCCGCCACGGAGCGACGGACCCGGCGCGCGACGCCGTACGCCGCCCGCCCCGTGCGCCACGGCGACCCGGTGCTGCTGGTCCCCGGCTTCCTCGCCGGCGACGGCACCCTCGGCCTGATGAGTCGCTCCCTGCGACAGCAGGGGTTCCGGACCTACCGGTCGCACATCCTGTCCAACGTGGGCTGCACCCTGAACGCCGCCGCGCAGCTGGAGGCGCGGCTGGAGTCGATCGCGATCCGCCGTGGCACCCGCGTGCAGATCATCGGCCACAGCCTGGGCGGGATGCTGGCTCGCGGCGTCGCCGTGCGGCGGCCGGACCTGGTCTCCAACATCGTCACGATGGGCAGCCCGATGCTCGCGCCGGGGGCGCACCACGTCTCGCTCGCGGCTACCGTCGACCTGCTGGTCCGGCTGAGCCGCGCCGGCATCCCCGGGCTGATGTCGGAGGAGTGCGTGCGCGGCGCGTGCGCCGAGCAGAGCTTCGGCGACAGCCGGCGGCCCGTCCCGGACGGGGTCGGCTTCACCGCGATCTACTCCCGCCGCGACGGCATCGTCGACTGGCGCGCCTGCGTGGACCCGCTCGCGCGAGCCGTCGAGGTGACCGCGTCGCACCTCGGCATGGCCTTCGACCCGCGCGTGGTCGACGCAGTCAGCGGTGCGCTGGTGCGCAGCGACGTCTCAGCTGTCGAAGTCGATCGCGGCGAAAGCGCGTAGCTTCTGCAGCTGGTGCTCGGAGGTGATCGACCGGATCGTGCCGCTGCGCGAGCGCATCACCAGCGAGTGCGTGGTGGCGCCGCCACCGCGGTAGCGCACCCCGCGCAGCAGCTCGCCGTCGGTGATCCCGGTGGCCACGAAGAAGCAGTCGTCCCCGGTGACCAGGTCGTCGGTGCTCAGGACGTGGTCGGGGCTGAGGTCGTGGCCGGCGTCGAGCGCCCGCTGCCGCTCGTCGTCGTCCTGCGGCCAGAGCCGGCCCTGGATGACGCCGCCGAGCGACTTCATCGCGCACGCGGCGATGATGCCCTCCGGGGTGCCGCCGACGCCGAGCAGCAGGTCGATGCCGGTCTCGGGGCGGGCGACCATGATCGCGCCGGCGACGTCGCCGTCGCTGATGAACTTGATCATCGCGCCGGTCGCGCGGATCTCGTCGACGAGCTGGGCGTGCCGCGGGCGGTCGAGCAGCACGACGGTGACGTCGGAGGGCCGCTTGCCCTGCGCCTTCGCGACCTGGTGGATGTTCTCGGAGACGGGGTAGCGGATGTCGACCACGTCCGCGGCCTCGGCTCCGGCGACCAGCTTCTCCATGTAGAAGACCGCGGAGGGGTCGTACATCGAGCCGCGGGGCGAGACCGCCATGACCGAGACGGCGTTGGTCATCCCCTTGGCGGTCAGCGTGGTGCCGTCGATCGGGTCGACGGCGACGTCGCACTCGGGCCCGGTGCCGTCGCCGACCTGCTCGCCGTTGTAGAGCATGGGGGCGTTGTCCTTCTCGCCCTCGCCGATCACGACCGTGCCGTTCATGCCGATCGTCGAGATCATCACGCGCATCGCGTTGACCGCGACGCCGTCGGCGCCGTTCTTGTCGCCGCGGCCCACCCAGCGGCCGGCGGCCATCGCTGCGGCCTCGGTGACCCGGACCAGCTCGAGTGCCAGGTTGCGGTCGGGGGACTCGGGTGACACTGACAGCGGAGGCATGACTGGACTCTACCGATGCTGAGGCGGCCTAGGTCCGGTAGACGGTGACCTCGCTCGCCTTCACGGAGAAGACGGCCGGCGTGCCGGGAGCGAGGTCCAGGTCGGCGGCCGACCGGACCGTGATGTCGGCGGCCAGGTGCCCGGCCCGCACCCGCACCTGGTCGCCGCGCGGCTCCAGCTCGGTCACGACGACGGGCAGGCTGTTGCGCGGGCTGCCGCCCGGAGCGGCGCGGAACACCGCGACCGCGCCGGGGCGGAACACCGCGACGGCCGCCTCGCCGGACGCAGGGACCGGACCGGCCGGCAGCCCGGTCACGGCGACCCCGTCCTGGCCGACGACCGCTCCGTCGCGCCACCGGCCCGCGACCAGGTTGAGCCCCGCGATCCGGGCGGCGAAGGCGCTGTGCGGCCGCTCCAGCACGTCGGCGGTCGGACCGGACTCCGCGATCCGGCCGTCCTCGAGGACCACGACCCGGTCGGCGAGCAGCAGCGCGTCGAGGACGTCGTGGGTCACGAGCACGACGGTGCGATCGGCGAGCACGCGGCGCAGCGTCTGCCGCAGCGCCGGCAGCACCCCGACGTCGAGGGCGGCCATCGGCTCGTCCAGGAGGAGCAGCCGGGGGTCGGCAGCGAGGGCGCGCGCGACGGCGACGCGCTGCGCCTGGCCGCCGGAGAGCTGGCCGGGCCGCCGGTCCGCGAGGTCGGCGACGTCGACCTCGGCGAGCCAGCGCTCGGCGGTGTCGCGCGCCGTCCGACGGCCGGCGCCGCGGCTGCGCGGCCCGAACCCGACGTTCGCCCGGACGTCGAGGTGGGGGAACAGCAGCGGCTCCTGGGCGAGGAGCGCCACCTGGCGGTCGTGCGGCGGGACCATCGTGCCGGGTCCGGTGAGCTCGCGGCCGTCGAGGACCACCCGCCCGGAGTCGGGGCGGAGGAGCCCGGCGAGCACCGCCAGCACCGAGGACTTCCCGGCGCCGTTCGGACCCAGGAGGGCGAGCGTCTCGCCGTCGGCCACCTCCAGCGCCACGTCGAGGCCGCGGTCGCCGACGACCGTCTCGACCTCCAGGCTCACAGCGCGCTCCGGCCCTGCCGCGCGAACCCGATCACGAGGACCGCCACGATCACGAGCACCAGCGACAGCGCGACGGCCGCGTCGACGTCGGTCTCGCGGAGCTGGTAGATCTCCAGCGGCAGGGTCCGGGTGACCCCCTGGAGGCTGCCCGCGAAGGTGATCGTCGCGCCGAACTCACCGAGCGAGCGCGCGAAGGCGAGCACGGCTCCCGAGACGAGCCCCGGCAGCACCAGCGGCAGCGTGACCCGGCGGAAGACCGTGGTCGGTCCCGCCCCGAGCGAGGCCGCCACCACGTCGTACCGCTGCCCGGCGGTGCGCAGCGCCCCCTCGAGGCTGACGACCAGGAAGGGCATCGCGACGAAGGTCTGCGCCATCACCACCGCGGTGGTCGAGAACGCCACCTGGATCCCGAGGACGTCGAGCTCGTGCCCGAGCAGGCCGTGGCGCCCGAAGGTGTAGAGCAGCGCGATGCCGCCCACGACCGGCGGGAGCACGAGGGGCAGCAGCACCAGCGACCGCAGGACGCCCTGGCCGGGGAAGGTGGTGCGCGCCAGCACCATCGCGAGCGGGGTCCCGAGCAGCACGCACAGCAGGGTGCTCAGCGACGAGGTCCGCAGGCTCAGCCAGAGTGCGTCCTGCGCCGCCGGCGAGGTGACCAGCTCCGGGAACGACGCCCAGTCCACGCGCGCGACCAGGGCGACGAGCGGGAGCAGCACGAACGCCGCCCCGACGGTCGCGGGCACCCAGAGCCAGCGCGGGAGCACGGGCTAGGGCTTCCCGAAGCCGGCGTCGGCCAGGACCTGCTGGCCGGTGTCGCCGAGGACGAACTCGACGAACTGCTGGGCGAGGTCGCCGGCGCCCTTCACCGGGGCGATCGGGTAGGTGTTCACGACGCCGGCCGACTCGGGGAAGGTGATGCCCTCGACGTCGTCACCGGCGGCCTGGACGTCGGTGACGTAGACCAGCCCCGCGTCGGCCTCGCCGGAGGTGACCTTGCCGAGCACGTCGGTGACCGACTGCTCCTCGCTGACCGGCTCGAGGGTGACGCCGGCGTCGTCGGCGACCTGCTGGGCCGCGGCGCCGCACGGGACCTCGGGGGCGCACACCACGAGCTGGACGCCGGGCTTCGCGAGGTCCGCGAAGGAGCTGATGCCGGCGGGGTTGCCGGGCGGCACCGCGATCTCGAGGGTGTTGGTGGCGAAGTCCTGCGGGTCCGCGGCGGTGAGGTCGTCGGCGACGAGCTCGTCCATGGTGGCCGTGTCAGCCGAGGCGAAGACGTCCGCCGGGGCGCCGTTCTGGATCTGGGTGACCAGGTCGGAGGAGCCGCCGAAGCTGAGCTTGACCTCGACCCCGTCGTGGTCGGCCTCGAAGTCCTGGGCGATCTCGCCGAACGCGGCGGTCAGCGAGGAGGCGGCGTAGACGGTCACGGTGTCGGTGGAGCCGGCGTCGTCGGAGGCGCCGCCGCAAGCGGCGAGCGGCAGGGCCAGGGCGAGCAGGGCGGACAGGACGAGTGGCTTCTTCACGGGCGCTCCACGACGACGTTGGTGGACTTGACGGAGGCGATGGCGCGCACGCCGGGCTCCAGGCCCAGCTCTTCGGCGGCCTCCGAGCTCATCAGGGAGACCATCCGGTAGGGCCCGCAGATCATCTCGACCTGGGCCATGACGGTGTCCTTGGTGACGCGCGTGACGATCCCGGCGAGCCGGTTGCGGGCGCTCACCGCCGACGCCCGGGTCGCGTCCCGGTCGGGGTGGTCGGCCAGGGACGCGGCGAGCTCGGCGAGGTCGGCCCCGGCGATCACGGTGCGCCCGTCCTCGTGGGTGCTCGCCACGCGACCGGCCTCGACCCAGCGTCGCAGCGTGTCGTCGCTGACGCCGAGCAGCTCGGCGGCCTCCGCGATCCGGTACGTCGTCACCCGGTGATCATGCCGCATCTGCGGCTGTTCTGTCCTCAGAGAGCCGCAGTTGCGGCCAGCACGGTCACCGCGACCACCAGGCTGAGCGGGGTCGCGACCAGCGAGACCCGGTGCAGCTCGCGCAGCGAGGGGGCGTCGCCGATCCGCACCAGGGTGCGCCGCCAGAGCAGGTTCGCGAGCGACCCGGTGTAGGTCAGCCCGGAGCCGATGTTCAGCCCGAGGAGCGCCGCGAGCACCGCGGTGTCCCCGAGCGGCGCGAGCAGGGGGACGAGCAGCAGCGTGGCCGAGAGGTTGGTCAGCAGGTTGGCCAGCACCGTCGCGAGCACGGCGATCGCCACCAGGTCCAGCCACGAGGTGCCGCCGGGGACCAGGTCGGCGACCAGGTCCCCGAGGAAGCCGACCGAGAGCGCCTCGACGACCAGGCCGAGACAGAGCACGAACACCGCGAACGCCGGGTGGGCGGCGTGGCCGGCCTGGCGCCAGGTCACCAGGCGCCGGTGCCGCGCCCAGGCCACGAGCACCACGGCCGCGACGCCGGAGATCCAGCAGGGCTCGACACCGAGCGGCGAGCCGACCGCGAAGCCGACCAGCATCAGCGCCACGACCACCAGCGGGACCGGCTCGAGCGGGGTGGGACGCGCGACGGGCGCGTCCGGCGTGGCGGGGGCGGCGAGCGGTCGACGGAACAGCAGCCGCAGGACGCCGTACTCGACGACGAGCACGGCGGCCAGCACCGGCGCCATCGTCACGGCGAACTGCCCGAAGGTGAGGTCGAGGTGCGGCATCGCCAGCAGGTTGGTGAGGTTGGAGACGGGGAGCAGCAGCGAGGCGGAGTTCGCCATCCGCAGGCAGGCGTGCGCCCCGGGCCGGGTGGAGGTGCCGGCGGCGGCCGCGGCGACCACGACGACCGGGGTCAGCAGCACCACCGTCGCGTCCAGGCTCAGCACCGCCGTGACCGCGGCGGCGAGCAGGAAGACGCCCGTGAACAGGTGGACCGGTCTCCCCCCACTGGCCGACCGGACCCGCTCGGCCGCGGCGACGAAGACGCCCGCCCGGGCGCAGACGTCCCCGACGACGAGGATCGTGACCAGGAAGAGGACCACCGGGCCGAGCCGGCGCAGCACCTCCTCGACCTCGGAGCCGCCGAGGATGCCGGTCGTCAGCGTCGCTGCCGCGGCCAGCAGGCCGACCCCGAGCTCGGTCCGCGCGGTGGGGTGGACGTAGGCGGTGACGAGCAGGGCCAGCAGCGCCGCCAGCGGGACCAGGTCGAGGGGCGGCACCTCGCGAGGTTAGACGACCTGTGAGGATGGACGGCGTGAGCGAGGCGTCAGGGACCGGCCAGCCGAGCCGCTACCAGCGGAGCTTCGGCGGCCTGATCGGCTCGATCATCGTGCTGGTGCTGGTCGTCCTGGGCATCGTCGTCTTCCGCGGCGCGTTCCGGAACACCCCGGAGTACCAGCCCGACGACGTCGACTACCAGGAGATGGTGGCGAGCATCCAGCAGCTGGGGCTGGAGCCGGTCTACCCGCCCACGCTCCCCGACGGCTGGACGACCAAGACCGCGTCGTTCGACTCCGGCACCCGCCCGGAGGTGGACATGGTGTTCACGACCGACGACGAGCACACCGCCGGGGTGCACCAGGCCGACGCCTCGACCACCGACCTGCTCGAGACCTACGTCGGCGGCGGGACCAGCGAGAGCGGCGACACCCTCACGACCTCGGTCGGCACCTGGACCGGCTGGGACGACACCGACGACGACCACGCCTGGACCACCCAGGTCGGCGAGGACACCGTGCTCGTCTACAGCTCCGGTGACGCCGACGCCCTGCGCACCTTCGTCCAGTCCCTGACGACCGACCCCATCACCCCGTAACGGTCGAGTCGAGACTTCTGACCACTCGAGTCGAGGGTTGTGACCACTCGGGTTGGTCGAAACCCACGACTCAACGGGTCAGAACCCTCGACTCAACCGTCGGCGTCCAGGACCGCGTCCAGGCGTTGGCGGGCGCCGTCGAGCCAGTCCTGGCAGACGGTGGCGAGCTTCTCGCCGCGCTCCCAGAGGGCGAGCGACTCCTCGAGGGTGGTGCCGCCGGCCTCGAGGGCACGGACCACCTCGACCAGCTCCTCGCGGGCCGCCTCGTACGACGGGGCCGGCTCGGTCTGCTGCGCGGCCTTCTTCTCAGCCATGACTCTCCTCGGGCTCGGTGCTCGTCTCGGTGCTCGTGGTGGTGGCGTGGATGCGGCCGTCGGCGACCCGGACGCTGACCTGCTGCTGCGCGACGACGCCGGCCACGGAGCTGATCACGTGGCCGTCGGCGTCCTGGAGCACGGCGTACCCGCGCTGGAGCGTGGCCAGCGGCGACAGGGCCCGGGCCCGCGCGCGCTGGTGGCCGAGGTCGTCGGCGGCCCGGTCGAGCGAGTGGCGCAGGCAGCGGCGGGCCCGGTCGCGCAGCTGCGCCACCTCGGCGCCGCGCACGTCCAGCAGGCTGCGCGGGTCGGCCAGCGCCGGGCGCGAGCGCAGCGCGTCCAGGCCGGCCTGCTCGCGGGCGACCAGGCCGGCGAGCGTGCCGCGGATCCGCTCCCGGGCCCGGGCGACGTTGCGTGCCTCCTCGGCGACGTCGGGCACGACCAGCTTGGCGGCGTCGGTCGGGGTGGACGCGCGGACGTCGGCGACGAGGTCGAGGAGCGGCTGGTCGGGCTCGTGGCCGATCGCGGACACGACCGGGGTGCGCACCTTCGCCACGGCCCGGACGAGTCCCTCGTCGGAGAACGGGAGCAGGTCCTCGACCGAGCCGCCGCCGCGGGCGACCACGATCACGTCGACGGCCTCGAGCCGGTCGAGGCGCTCGACCGCCTCGATCACCTCCCCGGCGGAGCGCGGACCCTGCATCGCGGCGTACGCGACCTCGAACCGGACGGCCGGCCAGCGGCGGCGGGTGTTCTCCACCACGTCGCGCTCGGCCGCGCTGTTGGGGGCGGTGACCAGCCCGACGGTGCCGGGCAGGAACGGCAGCGGCCGCTTGAGCTCGGCGGCGAACAGGCCCTCGGCGGCCAGCAGCTGGCGGCGGCGCTCGAGCCGCGCGAGCAGCTCGCCGAGGCCGACCATCCGGATGTCGCGCGCGTAGAGGGACAGCGTGCCGCGGTTGGCGTAGTACGACGGCTTGGCGTGGACGACGATGCTCGCGCCCTCGACCAGCGGTGGGTTGAGCCCGTCGAAGAGGGTGCGCGAGCAGGTGACCGTGACCGAGATGTCGGCGACCGCGTCGCGCAGCGTCATGAAGACGGTCCCCATGCCGGGGCGGCGGCTCACCTGTGCGACCTGGCCCTCCACCCAGACGGCGCCCAGCCGGTCCACCCACCTGGCGATCGCGTTGGCGATCTGCCGCACCGGGGCCGGCGACTCCAACGACGTCTCCAGGGCCATGGCCGTGAGATTAGGGGATGGGGCCGACGTCGTGGACGGTCGCCACCTCCGCCTCGCCTGCTGCGCGCCGGCCATCACGCACGCCGGTCGGCGTTGTCGTCGGTCGCCGGGACTCCGTCCCGTCTCCCTCCTCCGCCTTGCCAGCGCACGCGCTGGCCGACGCTCGCGACGGCGACGCGTCGGCGGCCACCTAGACTGGCAGCCATGAGCACCGACATGGGCATGCCCCCGATCCTGTCGCCCGAGCAGGCCGACAAGGCCGTCCTGCTGGCGGCGCCGCGGGGCTACTGCGCCGGTGTCGACCGGGCCGTGATCACCGTCGAGAAGGCGTTGGACCTCTACGGCGCCCCGGTCTACGTGCGCAAGCAGATCGTGCACAACCGGCACGTGGTCGCCGACCTCGAGTCGCGCGGCGCGGTCTTCGTCGAGGAGCTCGACGAGGTCCCCGCCGGTGAGACCGTGGTGTTCTCCGCCCACGGGGTGTCGCCGGAGGTGCACCGGCAGGCCGAGCAGCGGAGCCTCAAGACCATCGACGCCACCTGCCCGCTGGTGACCAAGGTCCACCACGAGGCGAAGCGGTTCGCGAACGAGGACTACGACATCCTGCTCATCGGGCACGCCGGGCACGAGGAGGTCGAGGGCACGGCCGGCGAGGCGCCCGAGCACATCCAGCTGGTCCAGGGCCCTGCGGACGTCGCCGGGATCGAGGTGCGCGACCCCTCCCGGGTGGCCTGGCTCTCCCAGACGACGCTGTCGGTCGACGAGACCCTCGAGACCGTCGCCGCGATCCGGGAGCGGTTCCCCGAGCTGCTCGACCCGCCGAGCGACGACATCTGCTACGCCACGCAGAACCGCCAGCTGGCGGTCAAGGAGATCGCCCAGGGCGCGGACCTCGTGATCGTGGTCGGCTCGGGGAACTCCTCGAACTCGGTGCGGCTGGTCGAGGTCGCCCTCGAGGCCGGCGCGCGGGCGTCGTACCGCGTGGACGACGCCTCGGAGATCCAGGAGGAGTGGCTCGACGGCGTCTCCACCGTGAGCGTCACCTCCGGGGCGAGCGTCCCGGAGGCCCTGGTCGACGGGGTGCTCGCGTTCCTCGCCGAGCGCGGCTACCCCGACGCGAAGGCCGTGCACAGCGCCGAGGAGTCGCTCATCTTCGCGCTCCCCAAGGAGCTGCGCCGCGACCTCAAGGCCGCGGGCCGGGTCTGAGCCCGCCATGGCCCGCTACCTCGACGTCCACCCGGTCAACCCGCAGGAGCGGCTGCTCCAGCAGATCGTCGACGCGCTGCGCGACGACCAGGTGATCGCCTACCCGACCGACTCGGGCTACGCGCTGGGCTGCCAGCTCGGCAACCGCGACGGTCGTGACCGGATCCTGCGGATCCGGGGGCTCGACGACAAGCACCACTTCACGCTGGTCTGCAAGGACTTCGCGCAGCTCGGCCAGCTCGCCAAGCTCGACAACTCCGCGTTCCGGGCGATCAAGGCGGCGACGCCGGGGCCCTACACGTTCGTGCTCCCGGCGACCCAGGAGGTCCCGCGGCGGCTGATGCACCCCAAGAAGCGCACCGTGGGCGTCCGGATCCCCGAGCACGTGTTCGTGCACTCCCTGCTCGACCTGCTCGGCGAGCCGCTGCTGTCCAGCACCCTGATCCTCCCCGGCGAGACCGAGCCGCGCAGCCTGGGCTGGGAGATCAAGGAGGAGCTCGACCACCAGGTCGACCTGGTCGTCGAGGCGGGGGAGACCCTCGCCGAGCCGACGACGGTCATCGACTGGTCCGAGGGCTACCCCGAGGTGGTCCGCCTCGGCGCCGGCGACCCGGGGCGCTTCGAGGCCGCCTGAGGCGGACGACGGCCGCCCGGTCGGTCGCCCGCTCGCTCAGTGCGCGAGGTGCTGGCGGCCGATCACCCGGTGCCGGATGGCGAGGACGACCAGCGCCAGCAGGTAGCCGGTGACCAGCGCGCCGGCGTGGTGGGACAGCCCGGTGACGACGGCCTGCACCGCCCCGTCGCCGGCGTCGGCGATGGCGTCCGGCCGGGTCACCCCGACCAGGATGAAGACCGAGACCATGAGCAGCGGGGGCAGCACGCCGACGGTGAAGAAGTCCCGCGGCCGCACCACGAGGGCCATCGCGACACAGCTGAGCACGAAGAAGACGTCGAAGAGCAGACCGACGGAGCCGAAGACCGCCTGGTCCAGCACGACCGCCGTGAGGGCGAGGGCCAGCCCGAGCGCGACGACCTGACGGCCTGGTTCGCGCCCCTCCTCCCACAGAGTCCGGGGCTGACTCACGACGCCACGGTAGGGTCGTCGACCCCCTCGGCGTCGGCGGCGCGCCGGTCGACGAGCCGCAGGTCCAGCGGGGACACCGACCGCCCCGCGGCCTCCACCTGCCGCGGCGTGGGCAGGTCGCCGAGGCGACGGGCGCTGACCAGGACCCGGGACTCGAGGGAGCCGACGGCCTGGTTGTAGTGCCCGACGGCGGCGTTGAGGGAGCGGCCGAGCTGGTCGAGGTGGCCGTTCATGCCGGCCAGCCGGCCGTGCAGCTCACGGCCGAGGCGGTGGATCTCCTGGGCCTGGTCGGCCAGCGCCTCATGGCTCCACCCGTGCGCGACGGTGCGCAGCAGGGCGATGAGCGTGGTCGGGGTGGCGAGCACGACCTGCCGGGTGGCGGCGTGCTCGATGAGCGACCCGTCGGTCTCCAGCGCCGCCGCGAGGAAGGACTCGGCCGGCACGAACAGGACGACGAACTCGGGGCTCTCGTCGAGGGAGCGCCAGTACCGCTTCGACCCGAGCGCGTCGATGTGGCTGCGCAGCTGGGCGACGTGGCGGCGCAGGTGGTGGGCGCGCTCGTCGTCGTCCTCGGTCGAGGTCGCGTCGAGGTAGGCGTCCAGCGGCACCTTCGCGTCGACGACGACGGTGCGGCCGCCCACGAGGTGCACGACCAGGTCGGGGCGCCGGGCGCCGTCGTCGAGGCGGACCTGCTCGGTGAAGTCGCAGCGGTCCACCAGCCCGGCGAGCTCGACCGCCCGGCGCAGGTGCAGCTCGCCCCACCGGCCGCGCACCTGCGGCTTGCGCAGCGCGGTCGCGAGCGACCGGGTCTCGCGCTGGAGCTGGTCGACCTGCACGTGGAACTCGCCCTGCCACGCGGCCCGGGCTCGGTCGAGGTGCTGCATCTGGTCGCTCAGCCGATCGAGCCCCTGCATCACCTCGGCCTGGTCGACCAGGCCGTCGACGTACGGCGCGCGCGAGCGCGACCAGAGCACGCCCACCACGGCCCCGACGAGGCAGCCCAGGGCGAGCCCGACGATCAGGGTGAGGACGAGCGTCACGGCGGTCATGGGTCCAGGATGGCGGCGCCCACCGACAGTCGGCCGGACCTGCGACGGCGCGCGGGGTGCTGCCGTGCCACAGGTTCACCATGGGACCCGGACGAACCTGCGACGGGGCGCGGGGTGCTGCCGTGCCACAGGTTCACCATGGGACCCGGACGAACCTGCGACGGGGCGCGGGGTGCTGCCGTGCCACAGGTTCACCATGGGACCCGGACGAAGCAGCACTTCCCACGATGGGCACGCCGTGGGAAGTGCAGGTTCGTCGACAGACCATGGTGAACCTGCGACGGCCCAACACAAGGGCTCAGTCCAGGTCGACGACCACCGGGGCGTGGTCGGAGGCGCCGGTGCCGGCTCGCTCCTCACGGTCGATGAAGGCGCCGGTCACCCGGGCGGCGAGGGACGGCGAGCCGAGCACGAAGTCGATGCGCAGGCCGCGGTTCCGCTCGAAGCGCTGCCGGTAGTAGTCCCAGTAGGTGTAGACCTCGGGCCCCGGCGTGTGCGGCCGGACCACGTCGACGTACCCGTCGTCGAGGAAGCCCTGGAACGCCGCCCGCTCCGGCGGCGTGACGTGGGTCGACTTCGCGAACTGGGCGATGTCGAAGACGTCCTCGTCGGTCGGCGCGATGTTCCAGTCGCCGACCAGCGCCACGTCCTGGTCGCGCCACGCCTGGGCGGCGTCGCGGAGCCGGGCCAGCCAGTCGAGCTTGTAGACGTAGTGCGGGTCGTCGGGCTTGCGGCCGTTCGGGACGTAGAGGGACCACACGCGTACGCCGCCGCAGGTGGCGCCGATGGCGCGCGACTCGGGCTCGACCGGACCGTCGACGTCCTTGGCCCAGCCCGGCTGGCCGGGGAACCCGGTCTCCACGTCCTCGAGCCCCACCCGGCTGAGGATCGCCACGCCGTTCCACTGGTTGGTGCCGGCGACGGCGGTCTCGTAGCCGCGGGCCTCGATCCCCATCAGCGGGAGCTGGTCGGCGCGCGCCTTGGTCTCCTGGAGCGCGAGCACGTCGATCTCGTGACGGTCCAGGAAGGCCTCGACGCGGTCGACGCGGGAGCGGAGGGAGTTGACGTTCCACGTGGCGATGCGCACGCCGCCAACCCTAGGCGGCTACCGGACCACCTTGAAGGTCGCCATCATGCCGTGGTCCTCGTGGTCGAGCATGTGGCAGTGGACCATGAACGGCCCGGTGTAGTCGGTGAAGCGGGCGGCGACCACGACCTCCTCGCCCGGGTCCAGCTTCCAGGTGTCCTCGAGCCCTCGCTCCCACGGCGGTGGCGGTTGGCCGTCGCGGCTGACGGTGCGCCACTGCTCCTCGTGGATGTGCACGTAGTGGGTGACCTCGCTGGTGTTGCGCAGCAGCCAGGTCTCGGCGCTGCCGAGCCGGACCCGGTGGTCGACCCGGTCCGGGTCGTAGGCCTTCCCGTTGATCGCCCAGTAGGTGCCGGACTCCTCGTCGCCCTCCAGGGAGAACGTCCACGTCATCGAGATCGCGGCGGGCGCGCGGACCAGCTTCGGGGTGGGCAGCGTGTCGGGGACGCTGGTCCGGTCGGGCGCCTTGTCCCGCACCCGGAACTGCATCAGCTTGCCGACCCGCGACCCGGTGCCGGTCTCGCTGTCGGTGCGCGGCACCGTCTGCAGGACGACGTCCTGGCCCGCCTCGCCGTGGAAGTCGACGACCACGTCGGCGCGCTGCGAGGGCCCGAGCAGGATGCTCTGCCGCACGACCGGCGCCGGCAGCAGCCCGTCGCCGGTGCCGATCTGCACGAACGGGCGGCCGTCGGAGAGGGTGAGGTTGTACGACGAGAACGCCGAGCTGTTGAGCAGCCGCAGCCGGTAGTGCACGGCGGACGTCCGCAGGTGCGGGGCGAACCGGCCGTTGACCAGGATCTGGGTGCCGACGGTCGCGTCGTCGGGCGGCGCGTGCGGGCCGGTGTAGCCCATGCCGTCCATCGAGCCCATGTCCCCGTGGCCCATGTCCATCGAGCCCATGTCCCCGTGGCCCATGTCCCCGTGGCCCATGTCCATCACCATGTCGGGCTCGTGGACGGGGACCAGCTGGTTGCGCCGGGTGAAGCTGCGGTCCGAGATCATCAGCGGCACGTCGCGCACGCCCTGCGGGAGCCCCAGCCGCGCCTCGCGCGGGTCGTCGACGATGAACATGCCCTGCAGGCCCATCCAGTTGTTGCGGGCGGTGTGGTCCATCCGATGGTCGTGGTACCAGAAGAACGACCCCGGCTCCGGCTTGCCGTTGTCGGTCAGGTCGTAGCGGTAGGTCCGCGAGCCACCGCGCGGCACCAGGTAGCTGGTCGGCTGGCCGTCGTGCCGGGACGCGTGGTGGTCGCCGTGCAGGTGCACCGACATCGACCCGGCCCGGCGCGGGAGGTGGTTCGCGACCGTGACCAGCGTCCGCTCGCCCGCGGGACGCCGGATCGTGGGGCCGGGCCAGCTGCCGCCGTACGTCCACGCCTCGGTCCGCCGCCCGTCCGGCAGCATCCGTACGGCGGTCTTGCGCATGTCGAGCCGGACGTGGGCGTCGCGGAGCGTCGGTGGCACGGCGAGCGGCAGCCTGAACCGCTGCTTGCCGCCATGGGTGCCGCCGGACCCGCCGGTGACCGTGAGGGTGCCGCGCATGTTCGGGTGGAAGCGGCAGTAGAAGCCGTAGTCGCCGGCGGCGAGCCCGGTGGCCCCTGGGATGGACCGGGTCTCGCCCGGCGGCACCACGACGTCGAAGAGCGGCCGGCCGCGGGCGTCGGTGGTCTCCGAGGTGACGGTGTGCGAGTAGGAGTCCCGGTTGAGCACGGAGAGCTGCCCGTCCTGGGAGATCGTCACGCGCGGGGTGTCGTAGCCGCCCGTCAGGCCGGCCGGCCCGATGAGGATCGTCGCCGAGACCGGCTCGGTGTCGCCGGCCGTGCCGGCGGGGCCCGTCCCCAGCGCGGCCGTGGCGTCGTTGCGGCCGGAGGGGTCCGCGGCGTGCACCACCAGCGCACCGAGCAGGGCGAGCAGCGCGAGCAGGACCAGCGCGAGGGTCCGCGGGTGGGTGCGGGTCACCCCGGCATCTTCACCCGGGGCGGCCGTCCTCGCGGGCGGAATCGGGACAACGCTCCGGGTCGTTCAGCCTGAAGTAGTCGACCGGGCGGGGCCACTGCAGTGGCGCGGTGGGCCCCGCCCCGCCGGCGAGCTCGTCAGGCAGGCCGACCACATCCCCGTCCACCTCGGCTCGATGCCCGCTGCCGTCGCGGCGATCACCAGTGAAGCTCGCCCGTGCTCGACCGTGTGTTGCTAGTGTCACGGCCGATTCACGAAAGATGGTGCGCTCCTCGGGACCTTGCTCCCAGCACCGGTAGCGGGTTCGTCTGACGGGCCGGGCCGGGCGCTGACAACAACGCAAATGGGGAGAAACGATGGTGAAGTCCCGTCGCGGCGTGAGGGGATCCCGGGTTGGGGTCGTGATGGTGGCGGGCTGCGTGGCCGCGGTACTCGTGGCTTCTGTGGCTTCGGCTGCTTCGTTCTCCAGCCCGAAGACGATCGGCGATGCCGGCCAGAGCCGCGGTTTCCCGCGCATCGCCTCTGACTCCGCCGGTGACTCACTCGTCGTATGGCACGACTACCAGCAGTCCAAGGGCCGGATCCAGGCACTGCCGATCGCCGCCGACGGAACGATCGGCAGCACGTCGACGCTCTCGGACCCCGGGGCCGACTCGAACAACCCCGCCGTGGACCTCGATGCGACGGGCACAGCAACGGTCGTCTGGGGTGGGTCCGCAGGCGTGCAGTGGACCCACGTGAGCGCAGACGGAAGCCAGACGCCCCCTGCGAGCCTCGGTGAGGGCGAGGATCCGGACGTCGCGGTGAACGACGCCGGACGCGCGGTCGTCGTCTGGAGCGACTATCCCGCGCTGCGCGCCGCGATCGTCGAGCCCGACGGCAGCGTCGGGACCGTCCAGACGCTGGACGAGCACCTACTTGACTTCGGCGATGTCGCCAACGTCGCGATCGATGCAACGGGCCGCGCGACTGCCGTCTGGCAGGGGTACGCGGGTGGCGCGCCGGCGGTGATGGCGAGCCGCTTCTCGACGGACGGAACGGCGGGGCCCGTTCTGCGGATCTCCACGAGGAGCAAGCCCGCATTCCCGGGGGGCGTGGCGATCGACGCCCAGGGTGTGACCACGGCAGCCTGGAGCAAGCGGAGTGGACAGGTCATGGCGACGCGCGTGACTGCGGACGGCCGGCTGGGCCAGACGAAGAAGCTCGGAGACTCGAGGTTCTCCGGGAGTCCCGAGGTGGTGATCGACAGCTCCGGCACCGCCACCGTGGCATGGCGCGCCGTCGTCGGTTCGCGCTCCGACCTTCACTGGGTGCGGCTCTCCTCGAGCGGGGCCATGAGCAAGGAGCGTTCGGTCGCGAGGGCATCCGTCGACTCGATGGGGATCGACGGTGCCGGACGCGTGACTCTCGTCTGGAACTGGACCAGGGCGGGGTCGCGAACCTCTCCGCCCCCGGCCGAGATCCGCGCCCTGCAGCTGCAGGCCAACGGCAAGGCTGGCAAGGTGCAGACGCTGTCATCCAAGGGTGAGAACACCTACGACTTCCAGGGGTTCGTCGAACCCGTCGTCGCGGTCGCCGAGTCAGGTACCGCGCGCGTGGTCTGGCCCAACACGAAGGCGAAGATCCGCTACTCCGCAACCAGATAGCTCCCGAGGATCCGAGAGTGGCAGAACGGGGGCGATGAGCGGTAGCGGTTCGACCGACCGGCCAGTTCCGGGCTGCGGGGTCGAGCGCTGGTCGCGGGCGGTGCGGTCCATCCGGGGGTCGTGGCACCAGAAGAGCCACCCCGGGTCGAGCGACCCGTTGTCGGTCAGGTCCCGAGCGACCTAGGGTGCCGACATGTTGCGCCTTCTCGGGATCCTCATGACCACTGTCCTCGCGTCAGGAGCGGCTGCCATCGCACCTGCCCAAGCGGCTCATCCGCACGCCCACGACCCCTCCTGGACGCACGTCGACGTGCCGACCGACCAGCAGCTGCGCGGCCTGGACGCCGTGAGCAGCAAGGTCGCGTGGGTCGGCGGCAGCGCCGGCGGCGTCTGGCGCACCACCGACGGCGGCCGCAGCTGGGACGACGTCTCGCCGCCGGGTGCTGACGGCCTGCTCTTCCGCGACATCGAGGCGCGCGACAGCCGGACGGCGCTCGCGCTGAGCATCGGCGAGGGCACCGACAGCCGCATCTACCGGACCACCGACGGCGGGCAGACCTGGACGCAGGCCTTCGTCAACGACGACGCGAACGCGTTCTACGACTGCCTGGCGATGTACCCCGGCGACCGCTTCGGCCTGGCCGTGAGCGACCCGGTCGACGGGAAGTTCCGGATCATCTCGACCCGGGACGGCGGTGCCTCCTGGCAGCTCGTGGACCCCGCCGGGATGCCGGACGCGGTCGACGGCGAGTTCGCGTTCGCGGCCAGTGGCACCTGCCTGGTGACCTCCGGCCACGACGCCTACCTCGCCTCGGGCGGCGGCGCGGCCCGGGTCTTCGTGAGCCACGACCGTGGTGAGACCTGGACGGTGCGCGACTCGACGATCCCCGCCTCGGCGGCCGGCGGCGTCTTCTCCCTGGCGTTCCAGGGCCCGCACGGGATCGCGGTCGGCGGCGACTTCGAGGCCCCGACGGCCGGGACCGACGCGTCGGCGTACTCCGACGACCGCGGCGCGACCTGGACCAACGGCGGCGACCTCTCCGGCTACCGCTCCGGCGTCGACTGGCTGCGCCACGACGTGGCGATCGCCGTCGGCCCGACCGGCAGCGACGTGACCGTGGACGGCGGCCGCAGCTGGCGGGCGTTCGACGACACCCCGCTCGACGCCGTGCAGTGCGTCCGGTCCGCCTGCTGGGCGAGCGGACCGCACGGCGTCGTGGTGCGCCTGGCGCGGCACTGAGTCCCGGCCGGGGTCTGCCACGATGCGCCCATGAGGCGCACCGTCCAGACGATGCTCGTCGTCGCGATCGTGATCGACATCGCCTACTGGTCGATCTGGTTCACCGACCGGGACGTGCTCGCGAGCGAGCACACCCAGGGGTACTACGACTTCGAGAACGCCTTCCCGCTGGCCGACGCCTGGCTGGGCGTGGTGTGCGTGCTCGCGCTGGTCGCGCTCACCCGGCGTACGGCGTCCGCGCCGTTCTGGCTGGCGTGCGCCGGGTCGGCCGGGATGTACCTGTTCGGGATGGACCTGCTCTACGACCTCGAGCACGGCATCCTCACCTCGGGCGGCGGCGGGGCGATCGAGGCGGTGATCGTCACGCTGACGCTGGTGTTCTCCCTGACCGCGCTGCGCTACGCCTGGGTGCTGTTCCGGGGTGGTGCCGCTGATTGGGGAGGGCCCTCGCCCGCGCCGTAGACTCGCCGCCCGTGGCTCTCACCATCGGCATCGTCGGTCTCCCCAACGCGGGCAAGTCGACCCTCTTCAACGCCCTCACCAAGAACGACGTCCTCGCGGCGAACTACCCGTTCGCCACGATCGAGCCGAACGTCGGCGTCGTCGGTGTCCCGGACGACCGGCTGCCCCGCCTGGCCGAGGTGTTCGGCTCGGCGCGGATCCTGCCCGCGACCGTCGAGTTCGTCGACATCGCCGGCATCGTGCGAGGTGCGTCGGAGGGTGAGGGCCTGGGCAACAAGTTCCTGTCCCACATCCGTGAGTCCGCCGCGATCTGCCAGGTGACGCGCGTCTTCCGCGACGAGGACGTGACCCACGTCGACGGCGAGGTGAACCCGGCCAGCGACATCTCGACGATCCAGACCGAGCTGATCCTCGCGGACCTCCAGACGGTCGAGAAGGCGATCCCGCGGCTGGAGAAGGAGGCCCGCGGCAAGAAGGAGCTGGCCGCCAACCTCGCCGCCGCGAAGGAGGCGCTCGCCGCCCTCGAGGCCGGTACGCCGATCATTGCGACGTCCATCGACCGCACCCTGATCCGCGAGCTCTCACTGCTCACGGCCAAGCCGTTCATCTACGTCTTCAACTGCGACGCCGACGAGCTCGGCGACGAGGAGCTCAAGCAGCGGATGCGTGAGATCGTCGCGCCGTCCGAGGCGATCTTCCTCGACGCGAAGTTCGAGGCCGAGCTTGTCGAGCTCGGCGACGACGACGAGGCCCGCGAGATGCTCCACGAGATGGGCGTCGACGAGCCCGGCCTGGAGGTGCTGGCACGGGTCGGCTTCGACACCCTGGGCCTCCAGACCTACCTCACCGCCGGCCCGAAGGAGACCCGGGCCTGGACGATCCCGAAGGGCGCGACCGCCCCGCAGGCGGCCGGCGTCATCCACACCGACTTCGAGCGCGGCTTCATCAAGGCCGAGATCGTCTCCTTCGTCGACCTGATGAGCGCGGGCTCGATGCTCAAGGCCAAGGAGCTCGGCAAGGTCCGCATGGAGGGCAAGGACTACGTCATGCAGGACGGCGACGTCGTGGAGTTCCGCTTCAACGTCTGAGCCGCCGCCTGTCGAGGTCGGCCAGACGGGTCGGGCGGCGCTCCGAGCCCGGCGGGCGGCCCGTCCGGGGCCGTCGGCGCTAGGAGCGTCGAGCCACCAGGTCCGACCTCGAGCCGGTCCGGGCGTCGCCGTCCCACATCCGGTGGCTGACGCCGAGGATCCAGACGAGCCACAGCACGAAGCCGATGAGACCGATCGTGTTGGAGGTCGCGTCGTTGGACACTGCCCCGAGCACGGCGGAGACGAGGAAGGCAGACGCCGACACGAGCCCGACGACGACCAGCCACCTGGTGAACGTGTCGCCCCGGGCGGCGAGGACGTTGGCGGCCAGCAGGTGTGCGGCGAGACCGAACCCTGCGGCCGAGAGCAGCACCGCCGCGATGGTGTAGACGGTGACCGCACCCTCGGCGTCGGTGGGCAGGAGCCCGAGCGCGGCCATCATCACCGCCGAGGCGAGGGCCATGGTGCCGCCGAGGAGCAACCCGGCCAGCGACACGACGGCGAGTCGTGGGGTGCCCGCCTCGGCATGGACCAGGCGAACCCAGAGAGAACCGAACCACCACAGCAGCGGGATCGTGGCCAGGCCGAACAGCCACAGCCCTACCGCAAGGCCGGTGCGATGATCGGCGAGGTAGGCGAGGATCTCGTCCTCGGGTGCTCCCGGCGAGGGAGGCGCTCCCGCCATCACGCCGACCACCATGTCGAGGGCGACGAAGAGGGCTCCGGCGAGTGCCGCGGTGCGCTCGTGGCTCATCGCTGGCTCCCTGGCGCCTCGGCGAGGGCAGATGCCCAGAAGTCGCGGACCAACGCCACCACGGCGTCGGGCTGCTCGAGCGGCACCAGGTACGCCGCATCCGCGACGACGGCCGTGTGCCCGTGGGGCATCGTCGTGACCGCAGCAGCGGCCTGAGCCGGCGTCCAGCCGGTGTGCTGCTCGCCGGTGATCATGAGGGTGGGGATGGTGATGCCCGGCAGGAGTGCCCCGAGGTCCTCGCGCCGCAGCGAGACGGAGACGACGGCGTTGCGCAGCTGACGCGGGTCTGCCTCCACGAAGGAGCTCTGGACGAGCTCGACGGCCTCCGGGTCGCGCGCTCGGGTCGACGGGGAGAGCAGCGTCTCGACCACTGCGCCGACGATGAATCCGGTCGGCCCCAGCAGCCGGTGGACCAGGAGCAGGAGTCGGGTCCGCACTCGCTCGGAGGTGGCGAGTGCCTGGACAGGTGTCCCGATGGTGACCAGCGACCTGATCCGGCGGGGGGACGCCGTCGCGAAGCGCAGGCCGACGTGTCCGCCCCACGCGTTGCCGACCCAGTCCACCGGATCGTGGACACCCGACGCATCCAGGACCTCTTCAGCAGCACGAGCGCACTGGAGGAGGTCGTAGCGTCGGTGCCGGTCGCCGCTCTCGCCGTGGCCAGGAGCAGTGATCAGGATCAACCGGTGGTCGCGGGCGAGCTCCGCGGCCACGCGCCGCCAGCTCCGCTCGTCGGCGAACAGGCTGTGCCAGAGGACGGCTGGGTACCCCGTCCCGACGGTGGTCACCTTGAGACGGCCTACCACGGTCTCCACGAATCTCGTCTCGGCCATGTTGCCGCACCTCCCTGGTTGACAGTGTCAATGCCGGTATGGTCGCTCCTGTGGTTGACACTGTCAATGGCCCGGCCGAGCCGGTCGAGGAGTCGCTGGAGATGCGCCTGGTCGAGGCCACCCTCGAGATGCTGCGCACCGCGCCGGTCGACCAGCTCAGCATGCGCCGCGTCGCTGAGCAGGTGGGGGTGAGCCACCAGGCGCCGTACGTCCACTTCGGGTCGAAGCGGCGCTTCCTCGCAGCCGTCGCCGGGGTCGGCCTCGACCGGGCGGCGGGAGCAGCCGAGGCGGAAGTGGCAGCCGCCGGAGAGTCGCCGATCGCGAGGCTCAGGGCCCTGGCCCGGGCCTACACCGAGTGGGTGGCGCGCGAGCCGCACGTCCACGACCTCGACCTGGCGCTCCACATCGACAAGAGCGAGCACCCGTGGTTGCAGGCTGCGGCGATCCGTTACTGGAACCTGCTCCACGACACCGTCGGGGCCTGCCAGCCCCCTGGCGTCAGTGAGGCCGATCTGCTGCGCCGTTGCGCCATCGCCTGGGGTGTCGTCTACGGCATCTCCCGGCTCGCGGCACTCGACCAGGTCCCCGCTGCCGTGCCCGGGGACGCCGACGAGCACATCGGTCTGGCCCTGGATGCACTGCATGCCGGCTGGCACGCGGCGCGCTCGGACTGAGGGTGAGCGGTCCGCACGGAGCAGCGATGACCGATGACCACCGGAGCTCCCGTGTGGCCGTCTCGCGTCAGCGTCGGACGGTCAGCCGGCCTCCTGGCAGGACGCCCAGCCGGCGCGGTCGGTGATGTCGGCGTGCGCGGTGCCGCCCTCGCCGTCGGGGTAGTCGAGCCGCACGTGCCGGTAGACCCGGACCGTCCTGCCCTCCTTCGTCCCGAACTTTGGGGTGCACCGAACCGGCTTGCGCATGGTGATCGTCGCCGGGCCGGAGGGGCAGGGCTGGCCGGGGTTGCAGGGGGCGGTCGTGCCGAACGTGCCCTTGCCGACCGTCTTGCGCGCGCCCCAGTGGTGCCACGTGATGTCCTCCATGTAGCCGCCGGAGCTGGCGGTGAAGTACACGTAGTCGGGGTGCTGCGACGCGGTCCCGGCGAGGTCGATCCAGTAGACCGGCTTGCGGTGGGCCGCGGTCGCGTCGGCGCTCGGCGCGAGCCCGGCGGCGGCGATGACGGTGACGATGCCGACGAGCGCCAGCAGCAGTCTGCTCTTCATGGAAGCCTCCGTTGGTCGACGTTCCCGAGCCCGCGGCGATCGTAGGCGAGCGGGGACCGCCCCGTCCCCGACATCGGTGAGGACGGCCCGCTGGTCCGGTCGACGAAGTCCCACCTCGATCGGGGAACCTTCTCGACTCCCCGGTGCGACAGTGAGGTCATGGCAGCCTTCGGGCGTCCGGGCACCGCTCCCGGAGCGACCGGCGACCAGGACGACAGGATCCTGGTCGCCAGGATCGTCGAGGCCGACAGTGGCGCGCTGAAGGAGCTCTACGACCGGCACGCCCCCTGGCTGCAGGCCCGACTGATGCGACGGTGCAACGACCGCGAGGTCGTCGCCGACGTGCTGCAGGACACCTTCGTCGCGGTGTGGAAGGACGCCCGCGCCTTTCGCGGTGACGGCGAGGCCGCCGGGTGGTTGTGGGGGATCGCCTTCCGGCGGTTGGTGTCCCGGCTGCGCTCGCGCAAGGACGTGCTGCTGCTGCCCGAGTGGGACTCGCCGTCGCTCGGCGCGACGCCCGCGGCGGAGGACGAGGTCCTGCTCGGCGTGGAGTACGGCGACCTGGCCGGCGCGCTGCGGCGCCTCTCGCCCGAGTTCCGCTCGGTGATCCAGGCCGTCGTGCTCGACGGGCTGACCACCAAGGAGGCCGGGCGGCTGCTCGGCGTCCGTGAGAACACCGTCAAGACCCGGCTGCACCGGGCCAAGGCACAGCTGCGCGGCTCCCTGGCGGAGGCCGCCCTCGACGAGAGGTGGAGGTGAGGCCGCGATGACCACCCAGACCTGGCACGCCGACCGCGACCTGCTCGCGGCGTACGTCGCCGGAGCGCTCGACCCGGTCAGCGGCGCGTCGGTCGAACAGCACCTGGACCGGTGCGCCGGGTGCCGGGCAGAGATGCGGCCCCTGGCCGACACCGCCGCGCTCGATCGCGCCTGGTCGGGGATCCGCGAGACCGTGGAGGCTCCGGTGCTGCCGCTGTCTGCCCGGGTGGCGAGGCGGTTGGGTGTCACCGAGCCGACCTCGATCCTGCTCGGTGCGACCGCCTCGCTGCGGACCGCCTGGATCAGCAGCGCCTTCGTGGCTCTGGGGTTCGCGGTGGCGGCTGTGTACTGGTCGGGCGGCGGTGCCCTCGCCCCGTTCCTGCTCGTCGCTCCGCTCGTGCCGGTCATCGGCGTGGCCGCGGCCTACGGACCGCACGAGGACCCGCTGGAGTCGCTGATCGTGACGACGCCGTACGGGCGCACCCGCCTGATCCTGCTCCGCACCCTCGGCGTGCTGTTGTCGGTGCTCCCCTTCGCGATCGGCGCCGGCCTCTTCGTCCCCGGACCCGTGTGGCTCGCGGTCGCCTGGCTCGGTCCGGCGCTCGCGCTCGTCCCCGTGATGATGGCCCTGTCCAGCTTCGTCGGCCCCCGTGTCGGCGCCGCCGCTGTCACCGTCGCGTGGAGCGGCGTGGTGCTGCTCTCCGTCCGTGTCGTCCCGCCGACCTGGCCGGTCGACCTCGACCGGCAGCTGGCGTACGCCGCCCTCGCGGCGCTCTCGCTGCTCGTGCTCCTCCTCAGGGCTCGTCAGGATCGTCGGATCGGAGCGGTGCTGTGAACGCCATCGACCTCCGGGGAGTGACCAAGTCCTACGGCCGGACCCACGCCCTGGCCGCGGTCGACCTGGCCTTCGACCACGGCGTCACCGGCCTGCTCGGTCCCAACGGTGCCGGCAAGACGACCCTGCTGCGGATCGTGGCCACCTCGATCGCCGCCGACGCCGGCACGGTGCGACTGCTCGGCCGCGACCCCCACGGCTCGCAGTCCGACCTGACGGCGATTCGTCGCGAGCTCGGCTACCTGCCGCAGGAGCTCGGCTACCCCAGCGACATGACCGCCTTCGGTTTCGTGGAGTACGTCGCGGTGCTGAAGGAGTGGAACGACCGCCGGCGACGCCACCGGGAGGTGCGCCGGGTGCTGGACCTCGTCGGCCTCTCGGACCTCACGGCCAAGAAGATCTCCCGGCTGTCGGGTGGCCAGAGACGACGCGTCGGCCTCGCCCAGGCACTCATCGGTGATCCGCGGCTGCTGGTCCTCGACGAGCCCACGACGGGCCTGGACCCGGTCCAGCGGGCCGACCTCCGGCGCACCCTCTCGGTGGCCGGTGGCCAGGGCGCCGTCCTCCTGTCGACGCACCAGACCGAGGACGTCGCCGCTCTCTGCGAGCGCGTGATCGTGCTCGCCGCGGGCAAGGTCCGGTTCGACGGCGCCGTCGACGACCTCGTCGCCACCGCCGCGGGTCAGGTCTGGCTCGCCGATGATCCCGGACCGGACGCCGTCGTCAGCTGGCGCACCGGCAGCGGGCGGCACCACGTCGTCGGGGGCCCGCCGCCATCCGGTGCCGAACCGACCGAACCAACCCTCGAGGACGCCTACCTCCTCATGCTCGGCGCCGACGCGCGGTCGGCCCCTGCGACGCCGGCCGCCGGCTGAGCCCCGCGGGTCGGGCCCTGTCCGAACCCTCTACCCGTCACCCTCCCTGGAGCAACCCATGACCGACATCGCTCTCTCCACGTCAACGCCGGCCAGCCTGCGCACCATGGCCGGCATCGAGGCCCGCCGCCTGGCCCGGCACCCCGCCTTCATCGCCGGGGTGGTCCTCGCCTTCGGCGCGCTCGCCCTGATGTTCTTCCTCAACGACGACCCCCACCTGGGCGACCTCCTGTCGTTCCCGGTCGTCCCGGCGTTCTTCATCGGACTGACCAGCCTGATCGCGACGGCCAGGCTGACCCGGTCCACCGAGGCGACGGCTGAGGCCATCGAGACGGCGCCCGGGTCCGAGGCCCGTCGTACGGCGGCCCTCGCACTCGCCTGCCTGGTGCCGTTCGCGGCCGGGGCGATCTGGATCGTGACCGAGCTCGTGATGGTCTCCGTCGACGGGGCACATCCCCACGAGTGGTGGTTCGGCACCATGCCCGACTGGCAGGTGTGGGCGATCCTGATCGCGCTGGGCCCGGTGGCCTGCCTCGGCGGCGGCCTGCTCGGCGTGCTCACCGGACGCTGGCTGCGCTTCCCCGGCGCCGCCGCGGTGGTCGTGGTGGTCGTCGTCGCCCTCGACATGGTCGGCCAGCTGCCGTTCGTCGACCACAGCTACTCCGAGGTGCGGCTCGTGGTCCCGTGGGCGATGTTCCAGTCCGGCACGGAGACCGACGGCACCGCGACCCTGTATGCCGGCAACCCGGCGTTCTACCTGCTCTACCTGCTGTGCCTGTGCGCCGGCGCGGCACTGCTCGCCGTCTGGCACGACCGGACGGCTCGCACCGGCCGGCTCCGGGCCGCGATCGCCGGGGTCGCCCTCGTCGGTCTCACCGCGCTCGCCCTCGCGATCACCACCGGCAACGACCAGGACCAGACCTCGGAGCCGGTCGCGTACAAGATCAGCGCCTGATGCTCGTCGGCTGGTACCTGCGCCGCGCCATCCCCTGGATGGTGCTGCTCGGGTGCTGCGCCGGCGCCTGCGTGCTCGTCCTCGCCCTGGACCGGTGGCCGTCCACCGCACTGGTCATGCTGCCCGCGCTGCTCGCCAGCTGCGCTGCTGCCGCGGCGTTCTGCTTCGACGAGGCCGCGCTCGAGGTCGTGGCGGTCACGCCACGCGGTTCGACGTGGCGGCGTACCGCTCGGCTCGGCGTCGCGGGCCTCCCACTCCTCGTCTGGAGCGGCGCCATCGTCGTACGCCCCGGTGACCTGCCGCTCGATCGCGCAGCGTGGTGGCTCGTCGGCTTCGCATCCATCGTCCTGACCGCCGGCATCGCCGCCCTGCTCTCCCATCGTGCGGTCCCGGCGCCCGGCAGCACGGTGGCGACAGCCGCGGCGCTCGCCGCGATCAGCCCCGTGGTCGTGGCGCCGTTCTTCGGCTGGGGCTCCCTGTACCCCGTCGGCGGCTTCGGCGCGGGCGTGCTCAGCTTCTGGCTGGCGGTGGCCGGCACGGGTGCGCTGGTGTGCGTCGCGGCGTTGCGCCCCGGCGTGGGCAACTAGCCCGGAGCGACGAGGATCCAGCCGGTTCGGGCGGGGCTAGGGTCGGTCGCATGGGCAGCGTGCTCGACCAGCTCGTCCGGTGGCAGCGGTCCGGCGGCACCTGGTACGCCGTCGGCACGACCGAGGTCGCCCTGTGCCGGTGCGACGGCGGCGAGGTGGTCGACCGGTTGCGCGTCGAGGACGAGGAGACGGCGGCGTACCTGCGCGAGCACCCGGTCAGCGAGGGGTGAGCCGGCCGGTCCACCCGGCGCGCCGAGCACGTCATCCGGACCGGTCGCTGGCACGACCGGCTCGAACGACGTCCCGGGGCGTCGCGGCCGCAGCCGCCGTACGACCCGGCCTGAGAGGTGACCGGACCGCACGGCGCCCGCCCGAGGACTCGGCTGGCCGGCCGACTCCCCCTTGTGCCGGCCGGCTCCGCCGCGGGGGACAGGGAACACCAGGACGGCCGCGGCTTCAGCCCCGCTGCAGGAACCTGCAGCTCACGACGGCGTCGTGCCGTCGGACCACAGCTGCAGGCGCATGCCGGCGGCGAACCGGGTGCGGACGTTGAGGGCGTCGAGGATCGCGGCCACGTCGGAGCGGACGGTCCGCACGCTGACGTCGAGGGCGGCGGCGATCGCGTCGTCGTTCGCGCCGTTCGCGAGCAGCGCCACGACCTGGTGCTGGCGCGGGGTGATCTCGCCGAACCTCCCCAGGCCGTCGTCTGGCGGCAAGGCGCACGCCACGGCCGCGTCCCAGTAGCGCCAGGCGGCCTCGAGGACCGGGGGAGCGGTGACGCGCAGGATCGTGACCTCGTCGCCGAGCATCGGACCGTCGAGCAGCACCGACTTCCGGTCGACGATCTTCATCTGGACCGGAGCCACGCTCAGCAGGTACTCGCCCTTCTCCTCGTGCGCCAGCAGCAGTCGGGCCTCCACGTCGAGCCCGTCCGCGGCAAAGATGCTGACCATCTTCAGGCCTCGGGCCACGTGGGCCCGGTTGGTGGGCAGGCTCACGCGCAGCTGCGTGGCTGTCGCGGCCGGGCGGATCGAGTGCAGCTCGCGCCACTGGGGGATCTCGGCGAACATCCAGCGGTTGACGCCGTCGGCCCCGCGAGCCACGAGGAGCGCGCTCTGCTCACCGCGCGCGACCGCCGCCGCCAGCTCGCTGCGGTGCAGCTGCAGCCGGGCAGCGGCGTCGAGCACCCGCTGGCGCTCGTCCTCGCGGATCCGGTTGCGCGGCCCGAGGCCGACCCCGACGACACCCCGATCGATCTGCACCCCTCCAGTCTCACCAACCGACCGCGGTCGCGTCGAACCGGGCGGGAGCGGGCGGGACGTCATGCGAGGTGGTGGTCGGAGCGACCGGTCCGGATGACGTCCGACGGGGCGGCCAGCGCACGACGACGGATCAGCGACCGAGCGGGACCATCTTGCCGGTCCCGTCCTCCTGGTCGCCGTTGCGGCGGAGGGTCAACGTCCCGACGGTGTGGCTGCTGCCGGGCGTGAGCTCCCGCGAGCCGTTGGTGCGGTAGGCGCCGAGCTGCCAGAGCTTGCCACCCGCGCCGGTCAGCTCGCCGTCGAGCTCGCGGACCTCGAGCTCCAGCCGGTCGTCGTACGCCTGACCGAGCAGGTAGGTGGCCTCGGCCTTGTAGAGGAGGCCGCCGGTGGCGACCTGGGTGACGCCGCCCGCCCGGCGCACGGAGGTGTCGTGCACCTCGCCGGCGAGGTACATGTCGACGCCGTAGCGCTCCAGGACCCTCCAGAACGGCGAGTGGGCGCCGCCCCGGAGCCCGAGGTCCGACGACGAGCGGTAGCGGACCGGTCCGAGGACCGGAGTGTGGCCCTGGACGATCACCCAGCGGGTCCCGCGCTCCTGCGCCCGGTGCAGCACCTGCCGGAGCCAGGCGAGCTGCTTGCCGACGACCTCGGTGCGGACGTCGTTCCTGGTGCGGTGGAAGACGTCGACGCTCACGAGCAGGACGTCGGGGGAGAGCGAGGTGGCGTACGCCGTGTCCTCCCAGGGGCTGTGCCGCGGCCGGTCCGGGAAGCGGGGGCTGCCGTCCCGCTCCTGGAGGTACCACGTCGCGAACAGGTCCTTGAACACGCCGACGTGCTCGCGCTTGAACGCCTGCCTCGGCCCGCTCCACGGGTTGTCGCCGATGTCGTGGTCGCCGACCGCCGGGTAGAGGTCGAGGCCGCGCTCCTCGAACCGCTGGCGGTACAGCGAGTGGTAGAAGTTCCCGGCCCGACGCACCATGGCGACCTTGTCGCGGGTGGTCGACGAGGGACCGAAGATGCCGGTCCCGCCCGTGTCCTTGGTCCAGTGCCCCTCGACCAGGTCACCCGGCACCAGGACCGCCTGCGGGTCCTGGTCGGCCACCTCGTCGAGGAAGACGTCGATGCTCGACTCCAGCTGCGGCGTCCAGGAGTTCGGGTCGCCGGCGCGCCAGGTCGGCAGGGTCCGTAGGTCGCCGACGTCCTGGTTGAGGAAGTCCGGAGCCGCGACGAAGGTGTAGGCCGGCCCGCCGGTCACGCCCTGGGTGGGCTCCGCGGTGGGCGCCGGGTCCGGCTCCCGGGTGGGCTCCGGGGACGCGCCGTCCGTCGGCCTCGGCAGCTGCGACGGTGCCGTCGCTGGGCCGGTCTCGATCGCGGCGCGGTCCGCGCGGACCGGGGGCCGGGCGCCGGCGGCCGTGCCGCCGATCGCCGCGAAGGTGCCGAGCGCCAGGGTGCAGGTGAGCACGGCTGTCGCCAGGGTGGAGCGCTGCATGCCGGAAGGTCCTCGCCGAGTCGGGGGTCTTCGAGAACGGGCCATGCTAGGTGCGGACGAACGACCTCGGGAAATCGGTCGGCAGGTCGCGCCGAGGCCCGGGCGGGCCTACGCGGTCTGCGGGACCGGGTCGTTGTAGCGTCCGCACGACGGGCACCGGATCAGCATCGAAGGCCGCTGCGCGGTGCCCGTCGAGCCGGCGACGAGGATGAACCCGCAGCCTCCGCAGACGAGGTTCACATCGCCGTCCCCCGTCGAGAAGGGCCGGAGCTCGGGGTAGCACGTGAACCCCAGCACCGGCCGCCCCCCGGCCTCGCTCGAGCCAACCACCGGCAGAACGATGTCGGACACGCTTCGACGGTAGTGATCCGCGGGCCGCCGCGGAACGACGAGTTGCTCCGAGGTCCGGAGCAACTGGGGCCCGGGCGCGGAACCGGTCAGCGGGCCGGCACCCAGCGCCCGAGCACGGTGTCGACCGCGGCGCGGTCGATCGGCTTGGAGAGGTAGTCGTCCATGCCGGCGGCGAGGCACTCCTCGCGGTCGCCCTCGATGGCGCTCGCGGTCATCGCGATGATCGGCGTGTGCCGGTCGGCGCCCTCGCGGCGACGGATCTCGGCCGTGGCTCCGTAGCCGTCGAGGTTCGGCATCCGCACGTCCATGAGCACGGCGTCGAACGACGCGTCCTCGAGCCGGTCGAGCGCCTGGAGGCCGTCGTCGGCGAGGGTGACCTCGTAGCCGAGGCTCTCGAGGATGCCGGTCGCGACCAGCTGGTTGATCTCGCCGTCCTCGACGACGAGCACCCGCCCGCGGCCGGACCGGAGGATCGGCGCGGGGGTGACCGGCTTCGCCGGCGCGGCGGTGGCGACGATGGTGCGCAGCACGGTCCGGAGCCGGGTCAGCAGCACCGGCTTGGTGAGCGACGCCGAGATGCCGACGGCGTTGGCCTCGTTCTGGCCGATGTCCGGGCCCGAGGTCAGCAGCACCAGCGGGGTCGCGGCGAGGTCGGGGTCGCCGGAGACCTGGCGGCCGAGCTCGAGCCCGTCCATGTGCGGCATGCAGAGGTCGAGGACCCCGAGGTCGTACCGGCGCCCCTCCTGCACTGCGCTGCGCATCAGCGCCAGCGCGGCCGGTCCGGAGTCGGCGGTGTCGACGTGCATGCCCCACGCGGTGAGCTGGTCGTTCAGGATCATCCGGTTCGTCTGGTTGTCGTCGACGACGAGGACGCGCAGGCCGGCCAGCTCCTCGGCCGCCGGCGGCGGGACCGGCGCGGGCTCGACCGCGAGCTCCAGCGGCACCAGCGCCCAGAACGTGCTGCCCTCGCCGGGGGTGCTGGTCACGCCGAGCTCGCCGCCCATCGCGTTCACGAGCTGACGGCAGATCGCCAGGCCGAGCCCGGTGCCGCCGTACCGGCGCGTCGTGGAGGTGTCGGCCTGCGAGAACGCCTCGAACAGGTCGGCGCGGTCCTCCTCCGCGATCCCGATGCCGGTGTCGGCGACCTCGAACCGGGCCACCACCCCGTCCGGGATGCGGGTCTCGAGCTGCGCGCGGATCACGACCTCGCCGTCGTGGGTGAACTTGACGGCGTTCCCGGCGAGGTTGAGCAGCACCTGGCGCAGCCGCGCCGGGTCGCCGCGGAGCCCGGTGGGCAGCTCGGGGGAGCAGTAGGCGAGCAGCTCGAGGTCCTTGGCGTGGGCGCCCTCGGCGACCAGCTCGGCCACCTCCTCGACGAGCTGCACCACGTCGAAGTCGATCTGCTCGAGGTCGAGGCGGCCGGCCTCGACCTTCGAGAAGTCCAGGATGTCGTTGATGATCGAGAGCAGGGCGCTGCCGGCCCCGCGGACCCCCTCGGCGTACTGCTGCTGCCGGTCGTCGAGGTCGGTGGTCAGCAGAAGGTCGGTCAGCCCGATCACGCCGTTCATCGGGGTACGGATCTCGTGGCTCATCGTCGCGAGGAACGCCGACTTCGCCCGCGACGCCTCGAGCGCGGCGTCGCGCGCCGTGGCGAGCTCGGCCCGGGCCCGCGCCTCCGACCGCAGCATCCGCGCCGTGCGCGCGAAGGTGAGCCCGACCAGGGCGAACATCCCCACCAGCACCGCGACCGCCTTGGGGTCCTGGCTCAGCACCGCGTTCGCGAGCAGGAGGACCGGGGGCACCAGCAGCGGGCCGATGGCGATGCCGAGCTTGCGCATCGGGTGGGCGACGGCCGACTCGGTGTCCTCGGCGCGCGGCGGCAGCTGGGGCCGCAGCGTCGACGTCGCGATCAGCATCCCGCCGAGCATCCAGCCGACGTCGAGGACCGCCGAGACGGTCCCGGACACCTCCAGCACGAGGTAGCCGATGTCGGACACCAGCCAGCAGCACACGCCGGCGGCGAACGGGATGCCGATCGCGTCCCGGGCGCTGCGCACCGAGATGGCGCGCAGCACCAGCGCGAGCAGCACCGCGTCCAGGATCGGGTAGCTGGCCCAGACGACGCGCGTGAACGCCGAGATGGACTCGTCCGCCACGATGTCCTGGATCGAGAACGTCCAGAAGAGCAGCAGGCTGACGACGATCACGGTGAGGCCGTCGATGACCGCGTCCGGGTCGACGTACGTCGTCCGGCCGCGCCGCAGCGTCGTGACGACGACGACCGCGGCACCGAGCCCGAGGTAGGCGGCGAGGTAGGGGATGTCGGCGATCGAGACGTTCGGCTCGTGGCCGGTCCAGGTGTAGAGGAGCCAGATCAGGTCACCGAGCGCGGACGACGTGAGGCCGGCCGCGATGAGGCTGGGGACGAGTCGGCGACCGGCGGGGGCCAGCGCGACGCCGTACCAGGCGAGGACCGCGGGGAGCCAGACGCCGATGAGGTACGTGGTGTCGCCGAACGTGCCGAACGCGTCGACGAGGTGCAGGACGACGAGCGCGACCTCGACCGCCCACAGGCTCGCGACGACGACAGACCGCTGGTTGCGCTCCACGCCCTCCCCCTCCGGTTGCCCCGTCCGGTGTCGAAAAGGGTAGTGGGCGATCGGTCCCGGAGGGCGGCTTCTACACTCGGCCGGCATGCAGGGAGTCGTCGAGGGTGCCGTCGCCGGAACCGGTGTGGGCGGGAGCGACCGGCTGCGGCCGGGCGTGCGGCTGCTGGACCGCCTGATGAAGGCGAACGCCGGCTTCTCGGTCGCCCGGATGACCCCCGAGCAGCTCGAGCGGGCCCAGACGACGGCGATCCCCGACGGCGCCCCGGCCAGCCTGTTCCTCGGCCGTCGGGCCCCCGGTGTGGACGTGCGGACCTCGACCTTCCCCGCCCGGCACGGCGACCTGCCGCTGCGGGTCTACACACCCGAGGCCTGGTCGCGGACGCCGCGGCCGGTCGTCGTGAACTACCACGGCGGCGGGTTCGTGCTCGGCAGCGCCCGGCAGCAGGACTGGACCTGCACGCTCGTCGCCAAGGAGCTCGACGCCGTCGTGGTGGCGGTCGACTACCGGCTGGCGCCGACGCACCGCTTCCCCGCGGGTGTCGAGGACTGCTACGACGCCCTCGTCTGGACGGCCGCGCACGCGGTCGACCTCGGGGGTGACCCGACCCGGATCGGGGTGATGGGCGACAGCGCCGGCGGCAACCTCGCCGCGGTCGTCTCGATCATGGCCCGCGACGCGGGGTTGCGGGTCGGCCACCAGGCGCTGATCTACCCCGTGGCCGACATGACCGACGCGATCGACAGCGACCCGTCGTACGTGGGCAACGTGCGGGGGATCGTGCTGTCGAACGACGACATGGCGGTCTTCCACGGTCACTACGTGCCCGAGGACGCCGACGTCACGGACTTCCGGCTGTCCCCGCTGCACGCCCCGGACCTCTCCGACCTGCCGCCCGCCGTCGTGGTCGTCGCCGGGTTGGACCCGCTGCACGACAACGGCGTCCGCTATGCGCAGGCGCTCGCCGACGCCGGCAACGAGGTCCGCGTCGAGGACTTCCACCAGATGCCGCACGGGTTCCTGAGCTTCCCGTACTTCTGCCGGGGCGCCCGGCCCGCCGTCGACGCGATCGTCGCGTCGCAGCGGGCCGCGCTCCGCTGACCCCGGCTGCCGCTACCCCGGTACGCCGGCGGGCTCGCTCGGGTGCGCGGGCACGGTCAGCAGGGCGAGGACGGCCAGCACGGCCGCGCCCGCGAACACGTAGAAGCCCCACGGGTAGGCGACGCCGGCCGTCACCAGGGCGCCGGTGATCGACGGGCCGACGATCGCGCCGATGCGACCGATGCCCGCGGCGAGCCCGAGGGCGGTGCCGCGGATCTCGGGCGGGTAGAGGTGGCCGACGAAGGCGTAGACCAGCACCTGGGCGCTGAAGACGAAGATGCCGGTGACGAGCACGGCGGCCAGCACCAGCAGCTCGTTCTCGATCCGGATGGAGAGCAGCGCCAGGCAGGCCGCGGCGACGCCGAACCACACCAGGACGGTCGGCTTGTTGCCGCGCCGGTCCGAGATCCGCCCGGCGACCAGCAGCCCGATGACCGCGCCGAGGTTGAGGACCAGCAGCAGCGTCGTCCCGGCCTCGATGGAGTAGCCCGCCTCGCCCATCAGCTTGGGCAGCCAGGTGTTGAGGCCGTAGACGAGCAGCAGACCCATGAAGGAGGCGACCCACAGGCCGATCGAGACCCGCAGATAGCGCCCCTGGAGCACCTGGGTGGGCTGCACGTGCTCGGTGTCGGCGCGCAGGAAGGCGGCAGACTCGGGCAGCGCGAGGTAGAGCAGCGGCAGCGTGAGCAGCCCGGCGACGCCGCCGATGACGAACATCGCCTGCCAGCCCCACGGGTCGATCACGACGAGCGCGAGCAGGGCGGTCAGCACGGCGCCGACGTGGTAGCCGGTCATCACCCGGGTCATCGCGGTGCCGTTGCGCGCGGCGGGCGCGAGCTCCGACATCAGGGCGAGCGCGGTCGGCAGGCAGGCGCCGAGCCCGAGACCGGCGAGGAACCGGAACGTGGTGAAGACCCCGACGCTCGGTGCCCACGCGGTCGCCACGGTGAGCACCGAGAACCAGGCGACGCAGCTGATGAGGGTGCGCCGCCGGCCCAGGCGGTCGGAGACCGGGCCCACCAGGGCGGCCCCGATCCCGACGCCGACCAGTCCGAGGGTCGACGCGGTCGTCAGCGACGCGTCGGTGAAGCCGAGGTCGCCGGTCGCGCTGAGCGTGGGGATGACCGCGCCGATGACGACGAGGTCGAAGCCGTCGAGTGCGACGACCAGCCAGCAGAGCAGCACCGGCCAGGTGGGGCCGAGCCGGTCCGCGGGTGCGGTGGCGGGGCGGGCGGAGGCGGACGTGGTCCGTCTGGTGGTGGCAGGCATGAGCGGTCCTTCCCGAGGGGGGCGTCCTCACCGTGACCGCCGTCACGGACGCCGACACGAGTTGCTTCCGCTCAGCAGAACCGTTGGACCGGCGGTGGTCCAGACGTCGGGCGTCCGGAAACGAGTCGGCCGGCGCGTGCGAGGATCCCGCCCGTGGACACCGATGTGATCGTGGTGGGCGCCGGGCTGGCCGGGCTGGTGGCCGCGGCTGAGGTGGCCGACGCCGGCAAGCGGGTCGTGCTGCTCGACCAGGAGCCCGAGCAGTCGCTGGGCGGCCAGGCGTTCTGGAGCCTGGGTGGGCTGTTCCTGGTCGACAGCCCCGAGCAGCGCCGGATGGGCATCAAGGACTCCCGCGAGCTGGCCATGCAGGACTGGCTCGGCAGCGCGCAGTTCGACCGCGACGAGGACCGCTGGCCGCGCCGCTGGGCCGAGGCGTACGTCGACTTCGCCGCCGGTGAGAAGCGCTCCTGGCTGCGGCAGATGGGTCATCGCCTGTTCCCCGTCGTCGGCTGGGCCGAGCGCGGCGACGGCCGCGCCGACGGGCACGGCAACTCGGTGCCGCGCTTCCACCTCACCTGGGGCACCGGGCCCGGGGTCGTGGCGCCGTTCGAGCGGCGGGTCCGCGGGCACGCAGCGGCCGGCCGCCTGCAGCTCGCCTTCCGGCACCGCGTGGACGACCTCGTCGTCGAGGACGGCGCGGCGGTCGGCGTACGCGGTGCGGTCCTCGAGCCCAGCTCGGTGGCCCGGGGCCGCGCGAGCAGCCGGGTCGTGGTCGGGGAGTTCGAGATGCGCGCAGGGGCGGTGATCGTCACGAGCGGCGGCATCGGCGGCAACCACGACCTCGTCCGCAAGACCTGGCCGAAGCGGCTCGGCACCCCGCCGCGGTCGATGGTCGCGGGCGTGCCCGCGCACGTCGACGGCCGGATGCTCGCCATCACCGAGGCCGCCGGCGTCCGGGTGATCAACCCGGACCGGATGTGGCACTACGTCGAGGGCCTGCGCAACTGGAACCCGATCTGGGAGAACCACGGGATCCGGATCCTGCCCGGCCCCTCCTCGCTGTGGCTGGACGCGACGGGCGAGCGGCTGCCCGCGCCGTACTTCCCGGGCTTCGACACCCTCGGCACGCTCAAGCACCTGCGGGGCACCGGCTACGACTACTCGTGGTTCGTGCTGACCCAGAAGATCATCGAGAAGGAGTTCGCCCTCTCCGGCTCCGAGCAGAACCCGGACCTCACCAACAAGGACGTCAAGCTGCTGCTGTCCCGGGTGCGGTCGGGTGCGCCCGGACCCATCGAGGCGTTCAAGCAGCACGGCGAGGACTTCGTCGTGGCCGACACGCTGGCCGAGCTGGTGCGTGGCATGAACGCCATCGGTGACCCCGCGCCCGACGGCCGGGGGCTGATCGTCGAGGCGGAGCTGCGCGACCTGATCGAGCAGCGCGACCGGGAGATCGACAACGCGTACAGCAAGGACGCCCAGGTCACCGCGATCCGCGGCGCCCGCAGCTACCGGGGAGACAAGCTGATCCGGGTCGCCACCCCGCACAAGCTGCTCGACCCGAAGGCCGGACCGCTCATCGCCGTGCGCCTGCACGTGTTGACCCGCAAGACCCTCGGCGGCCTCGAGACCGACCTCCAGGGTCGCTGCCTCACCGACTCCGGCGCCCCGCTGCCGGGCCTGTACGCCGCCGGCGAGGTCAACGGGTTCGGGGGCGGCGGGATGATGGGCTACAACGCCCTCGAGGGCACCTTCCTCGGCGGCTGCCTCTTCTCCGGCCGGACGGCCGGGCGGGCCGCTGCCGCCGCCGTCTGACGGTCGAGTCGAGGGTTCTGACCACTTGAGTCGAGGGTCCTGACCGTCAGTGCGCCCCGACGAGGTTCAGCCCGACCACGCCGGCGACGATCATCGACAGCGAGACGACCTTGACCCAGCCGAGCTGCTCGCCGAGGAACGCGTAGCCGACGACCGCGACCAGGGCGGTGCCGAGGCCGGACCAGATCGCGTAGGCGACCGACACCGGCATGGTGCGGACGATGACGGTGAGCAGCCAGATCGAGACGCCGTAGCCCAGCAGCACCACGGCGCTCCACAGCGGGTTCGAGAAGCCGTCGGCCTTCGGCAGCAGGGCGGTGCACACCACCTCGATGGCGATGGCGACGATCAGCAGCACTCCGGCGAGCACAGTCCTTCTCCTTCTGTAGCAGTCGCTACAGTGTAGCACTCGCTACGCTGACCTCGTGAGTCGTCGCGAGGTGCTGCTCGACCAGGTCACCGACCAGGTGCTCGCGCACGGCCTGATCGGCCTGACCCTGCGCCCCCTCGCGGCGGCGATCGGCACCAGCGACCGGATGCTGATCTACCACTTCGAGAGCCGGGACGCGCTCGTCTCCGCGGTCGTCACCCGGGCCACCGACCGCGCGGTCGGCTGCATCGAGGCGCTGCCGCCTGCCGGGGGCGTCCGGGCCGCGGTCAACGCCCTGTGGACGGCGTACGGCGAGCAGCCGCTCGACAGCTGCCTCGACGTCTACGTGCAGGCGGCTGCGACGGGGCTGTTCGGCAGCGAGCCCTACCTGAGCGAGGCGCGGGCGAGCAACGAGCGGTGGTCGGCGGCGCTCACCGGCTACCTGGTGCGCAGCGGTGCACCCGCCAGCCGAGCGGCCCGGGTCGTGACGCTCGTCGACTCCGCCCTCTACGGGTTCCACCTCGACCTGGCCACCGACCGGCCCGAGGAGCTCGCCCGCGGCGTCGACGACCTCGCGCAGGCCGCGGAGGCGCTGGCGGACGCCTGAGGAGCGGACCATTCCGTCCGCATGGTGGTACTACGACCTTTGGGCCAGTGGCTGTCCGATGGTGGACCGGCTAGGTTGTCTGGACCGGTCTAGGCCGGTGTCGGGGGGCGCATGGGGCACCCCCCTGCGCTCTCGGGACTCTCCCGGGGCGTTTCGGGAGAGGAACTTCATGAATCGCAGTGGTCTCAAGCGGGGTCTTTCGGCAGCAGCGGTCTCGGCCCTCGCAGCGGCGGGACTCCCGCTGCTCGCGTCGTCGGCCTCGGCCAACCCGCTCACCACCGGGCTGGACGCGGACAGCCTGACGTTCTACAGCCAGTACACGGGCGGCGTGTCCGCCGAGGACGACGGCACCAACTCGACCATCTCCCTGGTGGTCGGCGGCGGCAGCAACGTGACCTCGGTGCAGTTCCAGGCGAGCTTCGACGGCGGTGCTCCCGTCGACATCGGCAGCCCGACCGCTCGCACCGCCGACGGGGTCTTCCAGCTCGACTGGACCCCCGCCTTCCCGGCCGGCACGGCTCAGGTGAGCTTCTCCGCCGTCCCGAACACCGGGCTCGCGCACACCGTGAGCACCGGCAACAAGGCGGTGCGCAGCGCGGCGGCCGGCACCACCGTCGAGCTCGGCACCGAGGGCGAGCGCGGCGTCTTCCAGAGCCCGTACGCCGCCGACTCCGGCGCCGACTGGGTCGGCCTCACCGGGACCACCTCGGACGCCGGCGACGTCGTCCTGAGCACTCGCAGCGCCAACCCGGCCCAGCCGGCGGGCACCGCCACGACCGGGTCGACGGTCACGGCGCCCGCCACCCACGGCCAGTTCGCCGGCATCGTCGACATCGACGGCTACGCGTACTCCGCCGGCTCCGAGTCGAACCAGATCGTCTTCGGTGCAGCGACGACCGGCGCCGGTGCCACCGACGACGCCGAGGCCTCCTCGCTCTACCTGCAGACCATCACCAGCATCACCGCGTCCGCCTCGCGCACCAACGTGCCAACCGGTGGCACCGCTGACGTCACCGTGACGGTCAAGGACCAGCGCGGCAACCCGGTGGCCAACGCCCTCGTGGACTACAACACCCCCGACGGTTCCGACGCCGGCACCGAGCCCGACGACTCCGCCGCGGCCGCGGTGCGCACGAACGCCAAGGGCGTGGCGACCTTCCCGGGCCTGGGCAAGGGCAGCTACACCTTCTACGCCAACACCACCGCCGACGTGGCCACCCAGGGCGCCGGCGACGTGGCCGCCAGCCCGGTCACGATCACCGAGTACACCCCGGTCAACACCTCTCTCGTCGCCTCGGCCGTCGACGGCTACTCCGACTTCGACCTCGACGAGGTCACCGGAGCCGAGAACGGCGACGACTTCGTCGCGACCCTGAAGGACCAGAACGGCGGGCCGATCGCCGGCCAGCCGGTCGAGTACAGCTGGCACTTCGTCCCGAGCGGCGGCGGCACGGCCACCGACACCGCATTCGCGTCGGCGGGCAGCACGAACGCCCAGGGCCAGGTGGCGATCCCGTTCCCGGCCGCCGGGGCTGCGGGCACCTACACGCTGAACGTGCGTCGGCCCAACGTCAACGGCACCGGGCTGCTCAACGGCACCCCCGTGACGGTGGACGTCGCGGAGTCCGAGATCACCTTCGAGGGTGGCAACTCCGTGAACGCGCCCGTCAACGGCTCGACGACGATCAAGGGCACCCTCGCACTCGTCGACGGCTCCGGGCCGCTGGGTGGCCGCACCGTCGCGCTCACCTACGCTCCGGGATCCGGTGACGCGTCGTTCGCGGCCACCCAGCCGAGCGGCACCACCCGCACCAGCGCCACCCAGGCGACCGCGGTGACGGCTGCGGACGGCACGTTCTCGGTGACCCTGACCGACCCGACCGTGCCGCCCAACGTGACCCCGACCCCGGAGACCGGCACCCTCACGGCCGTGGCGACCGGCCTCAACACCGGTGACGTCACGCCGGGACCGGCGGACGCGACCGACTCGATCACGGTGAGCTTCCAGCAGCCGGCGACGGTCGGCCGCATCGAGATCGGCACCCAGGTGCTGGCCCCGGCCGGCACCAACGTCACCAAGGCGGGCCCGGGCGTGCCTGTCGACCTCGACATCACCGTCTACGGCACCGACAGCGACGCCAACCCGGCCAACGACCCGAAGCTCGGGGACGTCCCGGTGGAGGTCACGGTGGACAAGGGCTTCCTGAGCCCGAACGCCGAGTCGACCACCGACCTCACGTTGGCCGCCGACCACGACGACGCCGGCGACCTCTGGGGCTACTTCCAGAACGACGGCACCGACGAGACCGTCGACACCGGCGACGCGGGCGCGGGTCTCGGCACGGCCGGTGTGGTCGCCGCGATCGAGAAGGACGCCGGGTTCGACGACGACGGCCTCACGGACCTGACCGTCACGGTCAAGGCGGGCTCGGTCACCAAGACCGAGACGATCACCTACGACGTTCGGGCGTTGCTCAACGCGACCGACCCGTCCTTCGAGCGGGCCGCGGGCGAGCCCGCCGGCGACGTCACGGTGGGCGACGAGCTGGGCTTCCAGCTCTACGTGCACGACCAGTTCGGCAACCTGGCCGGCGACGAGCTGGCCCGGGTCTCGGACGACTCCCCGATCGCCGACTTCGACACCGACGAGGCCGCCGACACGACGCTCACGGACTTCACCAACTCGGGCCCGGGTGTCACGGCGTTCTCGGACGCACCGACCACGCAGACCCTGACCGCGACGATGACGCCCGGTGCGGTCACCGTCAACGGCACCGGTGACCCGGTCGTCGACAACGGCAAGACGGTGGCAGTCGACTCCGACCCGATCACCTGGGTCGAGGCGCCGAGCACGCCGGTCGCCATCGACGCCCGGCTGACCGGCTCCAACAAGGCCAACGGCAAGGACAAGGTCACCGTCAAGGCTCCGACCACGGCCGAGGGCGCGGCCGTCAAGCTGTTCGTGGTCAAGGCGAACGGCAAGCGGGTCCTGGTCAAGCAGGGCACGCTCGACGACAAGGGCAAGGTCACCTGGACCGTGAAGGACCAGAACGGCAAGGCCAAGACCAAGTACGTCGCCAAGGTCGCCTCGACGGACCTGACCAAGGCCGACACCACCAACTCCATCCGGGTGAAGTGACCACCTAGATCGAGGAACGGCTTCCTTCCGGAGGCTTCACGACCACGCAGCCCCTCGCTCCGCGGAGCGGGGGGCTCGCGTGCGTCCGGAGCCGGTCCCGCCGGAGCGCGCGGCACCCGCTGCGCGGGTCACCGAGGACCGCCCGTCGTCAGACGAAGGCCACGGCCAGCACGGCCGCACCGACGACGACCGCGATCGTGAGCAGGTAGCCCAGCCGGAAGTGGGGGAGCGGCTGGTGCGTCCGCATCGCCCGCTCGACCCGCGCCCACCTGACCAGCGCCATCACGGTGACCAGCCCGCCGAAGACGACCAGCAGGACGGCCAGCGTGCTGCGGACCCACTCGGTGTCCGGGAGGCCGAGCGCGTGCAGGGCGACCCCGCCGGCCAGCATCGCCAGCGCGGTGCGCACCCAGGCGAGGAAGGTGCGCTCGTTCGCGAGGGAGTAGCGGGGGTCGGGCTCCTCGCCCTCGCCGTAGACCCACTGCGGGCGGCGTTCGGTCATGGCCTGCACTTTAGGGTCATCACGTGACGTACGAGTTCGACGGGCACATCGCGGTCACCCGGGACGGCGACAACACGTGGGCGGCCGACCTCGCCGCCGGCTGGCAGGTCGGCGGCGGCGTGAACGGCGGCTACCTGCTGGCGGTCATCGGCAACGCGCTGCGCCACACGTTCCCCGACAAGCCGGACCCGATCGCCGTCTCCGCCTACTACCTGTCCGCGACCGCTCCCGGTCCGGCGACGATCAGCGTCGACGTGCGCCGGGAAGGTGGCAGCGTCGCGACCGCCGCCGCCGACCTGCGCCAGGGTCCCGACGCGCGGATCACCGCGCTGGCGACGTACGGCGACCTCGACCGGCTCGGTGACGACGTGCGGACCACCGCCGAGGAGCCGGATCTGCCCCCGGTCGAGCGGTGCGTCCCGAACTCGATGGCGCCCCCGGAGGTCCGGGCGATCGCGCCGCTGATGGACCGCTTCGACATGCGCTTCCACCCCGACCACATCGGCTGGGCGGTCGGGCAGCCCAGCGGCAACGGCGTGCTGAGCGCGTGGTTCCGGCTGGTCGACGGCCGGGAGCCGGACCCGCTGTCGCTGCTGATGGTGGTCGACGCGCTGCCGCCGGTGACCTTCGACCTCGGGATGATGGGCTGGGCGCCCACCCTCGAGCTCACCGCCCACGTCCGGGCGAGGCCGGCGCCGGGCTGGCTCAAGGTCCGGCACGCGACGCGCAACATGGCCGGCGGCATGTTCGAGGAGGACTGCGAGGTCTGGGACTCCGCCGGCCGGCTGGTCGCCCAGAGCCGCCAGCTCGCCCGCCAGCCGCGGCCGGTCGGCTAGGTTGTCGGCCCGGCGGTCCGGCGGCTGAGGACGTCCTCGTCCTGGATCGCGCTGCCCTGGCGCAGCCACCAGGTGGCGCCGTACTTCACCTCGGGGTCCTCGGCCGCCGCGAGCTCGGCGAGCTCCGGGGCGCCCGCCATGCCGACGGCGAAGAGGGTGGCGTGCCGCTCGAGCGAGCGGGAGCTGTCGAACCGCTCCAGGACCGCACCGCACTGGTCGGGGCTGAGCGCGCCACCGAGGCCGACATTGACCAGGGCGCGGGCCCGCACCGACGGCCGCTTGTCGTCGGTCGCGAGCCCGATCACCTCCTCGCGCCGCCCCCCGTCACCGATCCGCATCAGGACGGTCCAGGCGCGCGCGGCGAGCAGGTCGTTGCCGTCGGCGGCCACCTCCAGGAGGTGCCGCGCCGCGGCCGGGGCGTACGGCGACGCTGCGATGAACAGCGCCGCGTGGTGCCGCCGGGGCTTGTGGGAGTGGAACATCGCCTCGCGCAGCAGGCGGCGCAGCATCATGTCCGGCTCCTGCGCCTGGTGGGTCGGCGTGCTGGCCTGCACGGCCGGCGCTAGGTCGGCGACCAGCGAGGCCGCGCGGGCGGGCGTGATCATCTCGTCGCTCTGGCGGGCCTCGTGGACCAGCTGGTGGGCGCGGCGGGTGCGCAGCGCGTGCGAGATCTGCTCCCACGACTCGTCGGGGAGCCGGACGGCGAGGTCGAAGGAGTCCAGCCTTCCGTCGAGCGACTCGCCGCGCCGCAGCGCGCCGACCACGTGGGACTCGAGCCGGGGGAGCGCGTCCGGGGTGAAGTGCCCGCGGGCGAGCTTGACGGCGGCGACCGACGACGCCGCGCGCCGGAGGTACTTGTTCTCGCTGTCGGCGGTGAGCATCCGCAGCGTGAGCTCGGACGCGGCGGGGTCCGCCACCTCGCCAAGGAGGTTGAGCACCGGCGCGACGACCTGGGTGTGCGGGTCGGTGACGAAGCGGCCGACCGCCATCACGAGGTGCCGGCGGGCGTTCGGGTGCCGCACGAACCGGGCGGCGGCCTCGTAGCGGCGCACGTACGCGAGTCCGACGGCCGACCCGAGCTCGCTGACCAGCTTGTGGGTCAGCTGCGCCCACTCCCGCTCGCGGAGGAAGACCCGGTCGTAGCGGTTCAGCTCCTCACCGAGGCGCAGCCAGTGCGCCCCGGTCGCGGCACCGAGCTCGGCCCGGTCGACGAGGCTCTCGATCTCGTGGTTCAGCAGTGGCTCGTCGCGGGCCGGCGAGCGGCGGGCGGGCTGGTCGTCGGGGACGGCACGCAGCAGCCCGTCGGCCACCGCGGTCAGGGCGCCCTCGGGCAGCCTCAGCACCTGCTCGTACGTCGCGATGACCTGGTTGGGGAGCGTGTGCATGCCCGACTCCCATCGCGACACGCGGGGGGCGTCGACCGGGATGTCGCGCTTCTTGAGCGCGGCGATGAAGCCGTCGCGGCGCGCCAGGTCCGGGTCCGGACCCAGCACCCGGGCGGCGGTCACCAGCCAGGCGATCCGCTGGTCGCAGCCGACCTTGCCCGACGAGATCGGGTGCGGGTCGTCGGGCAGCCGCTGTGGTCGTCCGCGCCGCCGTACAGGAGCCCCCTGCTCCGCCAAGTGATCCCCCGATCGATGGACGCCGCTCCGCACATCCCTGAGCACCCAGGGACATTTATTGCAGGTTTCTGGGAGCGCTGCAACAAGAACAGGACAGCCCGCCGGGGGTCCTACGGTCGAGGTGGACTTCGGACAGTCGATCGCCCGAGTCACAGCCGTCACCCCTCCGGCGCCCTGCGGCCGTCAGACCCGCAGATCCGTCCAGCCGGGGAGGTAGAGCATGAAGAAGCGAGGCGTCACCCGAGGGCTCGTGGCCGTCGTCGTGTCAGCGATGGCGACGGTGGTGCTCCCGCTCCTTGCCGGCCCCGCAGGGGCCGAGCCGATCTCGTCCCACTACGCGGCCGGCGCGACCGTTCTCCTGACCTCCGGGGCCGACGACCGTTGGGACTACTCGAACGACGGTCAGGACACGAGGGTGCACCTGGTGGCCGCCGTCGGCGCCGATGTCCAGGAGGTCACGTTCGAGTACAGCCAGGACGGCGGCTCCACCTGGATGCCCATCAACCGGGTCGCGGTCGCCGACGGCGTCGGGCAGGTCTTCTGGGCCCCTGCGGGACTGCCAGGCGGGCCGACGACGGTCCGTGCCACCGGCTACGCCGCGAACAACGTGGTGACCGGTGTGCCGTCCACTCGCACCCTGTCTCTCCAGTCGACCCGCGTGAGCATCGACATCGGCAACGCGACGGCGTCCGAGATCGGACTCTTCCAGCAGCCTTACGGTGGCGTGAACCGTCTCCTCGGTGCCATCGCCGGCACCACCAGCGGTCCAGCGGTGCAGTCAGGTATGTACAACTTCGGTGGCGTCTTCACCGGGATCGTCGGTCCTGCTGACCCTGCTGGGATCCGCCCCTGGACGAGCGTCGTCGCTGCGGACGGCTACGACTTCTCGACCGACCCCGACCAGCTGCTGGTGGGCGCTTTCGCGATCGACGGTTCCGCCGCGTCGAGTGACTCGGAGTCGCTGACGGTCTACCCCGCCACCGTCGCCAGCGCGTCGATCGCGGCGACCCCGTCCAACCTGCCGAATCCTCCGGGTGGCACCGCCACCGTCGCGATCACGGTGAAGGACCAGAAGGGGAGTCCGCTGGTCGGCGCCCAGGTCGTCTCGCCGTCCGCCGACGACCAGGCCACCGGCGTGACCAACGGGGTGGCCTCCGACCACGTCGTCGGTTACACCAACTCCCTCGGTCAGGTCACGGTGGCGCATCCTGCCAACACCGCCGGCGACAAGTCGTACTACTACTGGGTCAACACGACAGGTGACACCGCCTACCAGGACGGCACGGACTACCTGCGGCACGTGCACATCGGCTCCTCTGTCGGCGTGCCGAGCACGGTCCAGCTGTCGTCGGCCGACGGCAGCGCGTTCGACCTGGACGAGTACGCGGCCGGTGACGTCCGCGCGCGCGCGCTCGACCAGGGGAACCAGGACTTCGCCGGGTCGACGGTCACGTACAAGTGGACGGTGACTCCGTTCGACACCACGCACGCGGCCTGGTCCGCGAGCGGGAAGGCGGGTCCGACGAACGCTCAGGGGTACGTGACCGTCCCGCTGCCGGCGCCTGGCGCGAACGACCCCGACGGGACCTACGGCCTGACGGCGTACGTCGACCTCGGCGACCCGGGCCAACAGCCGGCCGACCCGGCCGCCACGGCGACGTGGAAGGCCGGTCAGGCGACGCCCGCCTGGAGCGACGGCACGCGGAAGCAGTTCATGGCGGGCAGCAGCCCGGACGTGATCTCCGGCAAGCTCCAGCTCGCTGACGGGACCGTCCTGCCGAACCGTTACGTCAGCATCGACTACACGCACGGCCTCGACGAGGTCGGCGGTGCTGGGTCCTTCTCGAAGATCGCTGCCCAGGCCGACCAGCCGGCCGGCACCAACCGGATCAGCGACACCCGGGCCAGCGCTCCGACGGACACCGGGGGAGTGTTCGAGGTGGCGCTGGCCGACCCGGTCACCAGCCCCCAGGGCAAGGAGACCGGAGCCGACGCCGACGCCTACTTCGGTCCGGGTCCTGGCACGGTGAGGCACGCCCACCTGACGGTGGACTTCCTCCGGTCCTCGGTCCCGGCGTCGATCACGCAGGTCGGCGGTGACACCCAGCTGATCGGTGGCGAGGCGACCCCCGGGCGTCCGGTGACCGACACGTACGAGGTGAGGAGCGCGGAGGGCGACCTGCTCGCCGGCGTCGCCGTGACCACCACGGTCGACCGGGGCTTCTTCACCCCGGGCAAGGACGGCGCGGGCTACGCGGCCGACAAGACGAAGCTCGTCCCGGTCTCCACCGCCGATGGCGCGGACTACGGGGTGTGGAGGAACATCGGCAACACGACGCACGTCGTCACCGACAATACCGGCCGGTTCAGCGTGACCCGGGCCATCGAGCGCGACCCGGGCTTCGACGACGACGGCATGGCGGTGCAGACCGCGACCTTGACGGCCGGCGCCGCCACGCTGAGCGACCCGGTCATCTTCGACACGCTGTACCAGGGCTCCGGCGCTGCTGACATGCCGCTGAACCCGGGCGCCATGGCGATCTCGCTGGCCGGTGCCCAGGAGTCCTCGATCCTGCCCGACGTGCGCATCGACCAGTCGGTCGGGTACCGGGCACTGGCCACGGACTCGTTCGGCAACCTGGTGCAGGACGAGGTCTCGTACAGCGACGACACGACGGCCGCCGGTCTGGACCACCCCGGGCAGACCTGGGACCAGACCCCGGGTCCGCCACCGGTCCACAGCGGCAACACCCCGTTCGTGGCGTTGTCGCAGCTCGGTGGCGACACCGCCGCGGGCGTGGGGGCCTACTCCTGGACGCCGGACACCACCCAGTCGGTGCAGGCGCAGTACCGGTCGGGCACCCAGACCTGGCTGGACGACCCGGCCACCGTCGTGGTCGATCCCGGCGTCGTGACCGGCGCGAAGACGTCGCAGAGCGTCGCATCGCCGATCAGGTGGTACACGGTGGACTGGACGGCCTCCGACCTGGTCCTCGGCATCTCCAGTGATGTCACCGGCACGGTCCCGTTGGGCACCCCGGTGCGCACCACGGTCGAGGCCGTGGACCAGAGCGGCCAGCCGGTGGCGGGGCTGGGCGTCGAGTTCGTCCGCACAGGCCCGAAGGGCCAGAACGGCGACTACACCGACCCCGACGGCACCGACGCCGACGGCACGTCCGTCTACGACTGGATCGGCGCGGAGGCCGGCACCGCCCAGGTCACCGCCTACGTCTTCGACACTTGGGGCCCCGCCGGCGAGCACTCGCTCGTCCGGAAGCTCGTGGACGAGGAGATCACCTTCGAGCGCACCCCCGTCTCGATCCACTTGAAGCTCGAGGGCTCGCAGGACGGCAACAAAGACGTCATCGAGGTGATGGCCGCCCCGGCCGCCGCCGGCCAGCGGGCCGTCCTCTACCGCAACGGTGAGATCGTCAAGACGCGCGCGCTGGACAGCTCGGGCGACCACACCTTCGAGGTCAAGGACACCAACGGCACCAGGTCGACGAAGTACACGGTCAAGGTCGCAGCATCCGACTCGACCCACGCCGCCTCGAAGTCGATCAAGATCGCGTGACCTCACTGCTTCGGACCGACGCCGGGGGTGGTCCGACGGTGCCGGCGCAGGCGTCACGCGCAGGCGCCGGGCAGAGGCACGCGGCTGAAGCGCAGGTGCATTTGTTGCAGGTTTCCGTGACCGCTGCAACAAGAACGCCGTGACCCGGGCCATGGGCCTAACGTGCGGCTCGGCACACGGGATCCGTTCACGAGTGCCGCATGCACGGGGCCTCGGGCTCCTGTACACGAGCCGGGAGACCCGTGCTCATTCACTCCGGAAGGAAACACAGCATGAACAGCAGCAGCGGCATCAAGCGGGGGCTGTCGGTAGCGGCCGTCTCCGCCCTGGCGGTGGCGGGTCTTCCGTTCCTCGCCGGCACGGCGCACGCGGAGCCGATCTCTGCGAGCTACGGCCCCAACTCCGTCGACCTTGCGACCGGTGAGGTCGCTGGCGGCAAGTGGGACGCCTCCCCCGATGGCCAGGACACCCTCGTCCACCTCGTTGCCGCCACCGGCGTCAACAGCCAGGAGGTCAAGTTCGAGTTCAGCCAGGACGGCGGAACCACCTGGACCGACATCGACCGGGTCGCGGTCTCGCACGGCATCGCCCAGGTCTTCTGGAACACCACCGGCCTCCCGACCGGCAGCACGCAGGTGCGGGCCACCGGCTACGACTCGAACAACGTGGTGACCGGCACCGAGACCAACACGCAGGACCTGAACCCCTCGGGCACGAGCGTCGACATCTCGAACTCGACCGCGTCCGAGATCGGTCTCTTCACTGCCCCGTACAACGGCAACCACACCGATGGCGCCATCAGCGGCACCACCAGCGCAGGAAGCGCCTTCACCTCGGCGCCTGACTTCGGTGGTACCGGCGTCGCGATCATGGGTGCTCCTGACGGCAACGGAATCCGTCCGTTCACCGGGCGCGTGCGTGCTGACGGCTACAACTTCGCGACCGACCCCGACGAGCTGCTCGTGCGTGCCGTGGGCGGCCTGATCCTGGGCTCGGACGACGCCGAGTCGGTGACGCCGTACTCCGCCAGCATCTCCGGTGCCTCGATCGCTGCGGATCCCACCAACATCCCGACTCCTCCGGGCGGCAACAGCGACATCACCATCACGGTCACCGACCAGAAGGGCAAGCCGATCGTCGGTGCCCAGGTCGTCTCGCCGTCCGCGGACGACCAGGCCACCGGTGTCCCGAACGGCACGGCGTCCAACCACGTGGTCGGCTACACCGACGCCCTCGGTCAGGTCACCGTCTCGCACCCGGCGAACACCGGCGCGAACTCGTACTACTACTGGGTCAACACGACCAGCACGACGAGCTACGAGGACGGCACCGACTACCTGCTGCACGTCAAGGTCGGCTCGTACACGCCGGCCCCGACGACGCTCACGGCATCGTCCGCCGACGGTGACGCCTTCGACCTCGACGAGTGGACCAACTCGGACGTCAAGGTCAAGGTCGTCGACCAGAACGGCGCCCCGATGAACGGCCAGACCGTTCGCTACACCTGGAAGTTCACGCCGTTCAACCCCTCGCCGACCAACACCGCGTGGTCGACCTCCGAGGCGACGTCGAACACCAACGCCCAGGGTCTTGCCAGCATCGACCGGCCGACCTGGCCGGGCGGCAACGCCGGCACCGAGGGCACCTACGAGCTGATGGCCTACGTGAACACCAACGGCACCCCGGGCTACCAGTCCGGCGAGCCGACGGTCACGAAGGACCTGAAGGCCGGCCAGGCCACCCCGGTCTGGAACGGTGGCGACCGGAGCCAGTACCTCGCCGGCTCCACCGACACGCTCGAGGGCAAGCTCGTCCTCGACGACGGCACGCCGTTGGCGGGCCGGTTCGTCACGGTGAACTACACGCCTGGCGCGGGCGAGCCCGGTGGCACGGCGTCGAAGATCGCGGCGCAGGCCAGCCAGCCGGCCGGTACCAACCGGATCAGCGACACCGAGGCGAGCGCCAAGACCGACGCGTCCGGCGTGTTCAAGGTCGCGGTCACCGACCCGACCGACAACCCGCAGGGCAAGGAGCTCAACGCCAACGCCCAGGCCGTCTTCGCGCCCGGTGCTGTCCCGCCGGCCACCCAGGAGACCGACAACCTCAAGGTCGACTTCCTGCGGTCGCTGGCTCCGGCGTCGATCGTCCAGGTCGGTGGCGACAGCTTCCTGATCAGCGGCGAGGCCACCCCGGGTCGTCCGGTGACCGACAAGTACGTCGTCAAGAACGCGCAGGGCGACTTCCTGTCCGACGTCGACGTGACCGCTGCGCTCGACCACGGGTTCTTCACCCCGGGCAAGAACGGCGCGGCGTTCGCCTCGAGCGAGGCCAACCTGGTCCCCGTCTCCACCGCTGACGGTGCCGACTACGGTGTCTGGAAGAACGACACGGCGTCGAAGCACTTCACCAGCAGCGACACCGACGGCACCTTCAGCCTGACCCGCGCCATCGAGCGTGACGCCGGCTTCGACGACGACGGCATGGTCGACCAGGTCGCCAACCTGACCGCCGGCAGCGCCACGCTCGCCGACACGGTCACCTTCGACACCCTCTACGCGGGTGGCGGGGCTGCGAACGAGCCGCTCAACCCGGGTGGCGTCCAGATCTCGCTGGGTGACGACCAGGAGTCGACGATCCTGCCCGACGTGCGGATCGACCAGTCGGTGGGCTACCGCACCGAGGCGAAGGACTCGTTCGGCAACCTGATCGAGGACGAGGTCCTGTTCCGCGACAACACCGCCGCGGCCGGACTCGACGCCCCCAACCTCAACTGGTGGGCCGGTGGCGGTCACCCGATCCACAGTGGTGCTGCCGACTACTTCGGTCTGTCGCAGTTCAGCGGCGACACCGCGTCGAGCGTGGGTGCCTACTCCTGGACCCCGGGCACGACCCAGATCGTCGGGTCGGGGAACCAGGCCGCTACGAACACCTGGCTGGACGACCCGACGACGGTTGCGGTCGACCCGTCCGACCACGTCGGGACCAAGACGCAGCAGAGCATCGCGGCGCCGATCAACTGGTACACCGTGGACTGGACCGACCCGAACACCATCCTCGACATCTCCAGCGACGAGGTGGGCACGGTCGACGTGGGCACCCCGGTGCACACCGAGGTCGAGGCCGTGGACCAGAAGGGCCAGCCGGTCGACGACGTCGAAGTCAAGTTCGTCCGCAAGGGTCCGAACTACCAGCAGGGCGACTACAACTGGGATGACGACACGAACAACAGCGGTATCGCGTCGTACGACTGGGTCGGCAACTCCGCCGGCACGGCCCAGGTCACCGGGTTCGTCTACGACACCTGGGGCCCGCTCAGCGACGACGACCTCATCCAGAAGCTGACGGACGACGAGATCACCTTCGGCAACAGCCCGGTCGACATCAACCTGAAGCTGAAGGGTGGCCAGGACGGCAAGAAGGACGTCATCAAGGCGATGGCCGACGACGTCGCTGCCGGCAAGCAGGCGTTGCTCTTCCGCAACGGCCAGCAGATCAAGGCGCACGCGCTCGACAGCTCGGGTGACTTCACCTTCAAGGTCAAGGACAAGAACGGCAACAAGACGACGAAGTACACCGTCAAGGTGCTGCCGTCCGACTCGACCAACGCCGCGAAGAAGTCCATCAAGATCAAGTGATCTTGAGCGCTCACCACGGGTGAAACCTCGGGGCGGTCCCAGATCGCCCCGAGGGGAAGCTCCCCCCTCGGGGGCGCTGCTCCCGCAACCCCCGAAGCACAACTGAACGACCAAGTCGGGACACACAGACGCGGTCCGGGCCATTCTCTGTTTGCCGCTGCGCGAGAATGGTCCGGACCGCCTGTCTCACCCTAGGGCATCCGGACCGCAAGTCCCGGTAACGGCGCCACCGTCGACGGTGGCGCCTTTGCGCCTCTCCGGGGCCTCTCGGGCAGCGTTCCTGCGGCCCGCCGATCCTTCCGCAAGAAGAATGCATGCCCTCGGCTCGAGCCCTGGCGTGCGGTCCGGCAGCGTGTCACAAGGAGGACCCTCGATGATCAACGGCACCAAGGTCTCGGCCGGCGTGGCGGTCTGCGCAGCGTGGGCCTCGGCCTGACGCTCGTCGGTGCACCCGCATCGGGGGGCGCCGACCCGTCGGACCCGAGGTCCGTCGTGAGCGGGGGCGACCCCATCAATCTGCGCCTCGCCGGTGCGTCGCGCGGCGACCGGGACCTGATCGAGGTCCGGGACAGCGAGATGCACGCCGGGTTGAGCACCAGCTTGTGGGTGGGGAGGACGCAGGTGGCGTCGAAAGCGTTGAACGCCTCAGGTGATGCGGCCTTCAGCCGGCGCGACAGGAACGGCAACCGGAAGACGACGTACACCGTCAAGGTGGCCGCGACCGACACGACCAACCGGGCGGCGAAGTCCATCACCATCAAGTGACGTCGTGACGAGCCAGCACTACTTGCAGCTGGGCGTGCGTGCTGCAACAACCGCGCCGAGACCTGATCCGCGGCCTAGCGTGGGTCGTGGGCTGGGTGAGACAGTTGATCGGCGGCGTGGCGAAGGGTCTTGCGATCCTGGCGGCGTGCGCGCTCGGCCTGACCCTGCTCGGCCTGCCCTCGTCGGCCGGCGCCGATCCGGCTGGCCCGACGTACACCCTCACCGCCGATGAGACGGGTCACGTGGTCGTCGGGACCCCGGTCCTCGAGACCTACACGGCGCTCGACGCGGACGGCGGGCCGATCACCGGAGTGACGGTGGGCTTCGTCCGGACCGGTCCCGGCGACGATCGCGGGGAGTCCTCCGGAGCGACCGACGAGCACGGCCAGGTCGCCTACGCCTACGTGGGCCTGACGACGGGCACCGCGACCGTCGAGGCGATGATCACCGATGGAAGCCCCGAGGAGGGCGACCAGCCTGTCCTCGAGAGTCTCGCGACCGACCAGCTGGTCTTCGTCGACGCGGACGGCGGGTTGATCGCCATGACGCTGGCCGGAGGGTCGACGGGATCCAGCGACCGGATCATGGTCTACGTCTACGACATCGCGGCCGGACTGAGGGCCGTTCTCGCCGTCGATCGCGCGCGTCGCGCCTCGCACCTGCTCGACGAGCACGGTGACCACACCTTCACGACAAGGGACCGGAACGGCAACCGGACCACGAAGTACACGGTCTGGCTGGCGGCCAGCGAGTGGACGCCCCGGGTGACGAAGTCCATCCGCATCAGGTGAATCGAGACCGCCGCACCGCCACCAGCCACCGGCGGTGCGGGTGCTCGGTGACGGTCCACAGCAGGTCGCTGCTCTCGTCGTACGCGAGGTCCTCCGGCCCCATCGGCAGCGCCCAGCGGTGCTCGCGCAAGGCGCCGGTCGGTCCGCTCCAGACCGAGCCGGGGGTCCGCGGTCCGTGCGAGGCGGTGACGTACCACCGGCCGGCCACCCGGACGGCGCCCTGGGCGCGCCGTACCCCCCCGTCGTGCACGTCGACCGGCCCGCCGCCGAGGGGGAGGTGGCCGAGGCGGCTCGTGCCGCCGGTGTTGCCGTACTCCCCGACGACCAGGCCCTCGTCGGCGTGCGAGACGAACGAGAACCGGAACGGCTCGCTCGACCGGAGCCGGTACCGCACCGGCAGCAGGTAGCCGCCCGGCCCGCGGACGACGTCACGCGTGTCACACACCCACAGCCCGGCCCGCGTGGCGGCGACGTGGAGCAGGTCGCCGTGCCAGGCGAGGCCGCCGGCGTGGATGCGCAACGGCTCGAAGCCGCCGGCCGTCGGCAGCACGAGCGGCAGGTGCCGGTAGCGCCGCGTCCCGAGGTCCAGCAGCGAGACCCGGGAGCCGCGGCCCCGGGCGTACCAGGAGACCGCCCCCCGGCGGCCCACCACCGAGACCCCCTGCGGCCACCAGCCCCGGTCGGCCCGGTCGACGCGGTCCCAGGTCCAGGCCCGGTGCGGCGTGAGGCACGGCGCGACGGTGCGCCGCAGTCGCCGATCGAGGTCGCCGAGGACGGCGTCGAGACCGACCCGGCCGCCGTACCGCTCCGCGAGCGCGTCGATCTCCGCGGCGAGCTCGGAGGTCGGCGTCAGGTCCACCCCCAGAACGGTAGCGTCGCGGCGTGACCAGCGTCGTCAGCGTCGTCGGGGCCGCGATCATCCGCGACGGCCGGGTGCTCGCCGCGCGCCGCACGGCGCCGCCCGCGACCGCCGGTCGCTGGGAGCTCCCCGGCGGGAAGGTGGAGCCGGGAGAGACCCCTGAGGCCGCGCTGGTCCGCGAGATCGTCGAGGAGCTCGCCTGCACGATCGCGGTGACCGGCTGGCTGCCCGGCCAGGTCGCGATCGGGGAGCGGCACGTGCTGACCGTCGCGGTCGCGGAGCTCGTCGCGGGCGAGCCGCAGCCGCACGAGCACGACGCCGTGCGCTGGCTCGCCGCCGGCGAGCTCGGGTCGGTCGACTGGCTCGACCCGGACCGCCCCTTCCTGGCCGACGTGGCTGCCGCGATCCTGGGATGATGGCTGGGTGCGCGGCATCTTCTTCGAGGAGGACGACGCCCGGGCGGTCGTCGCCCGGCTCGCCGCCGACGGCTACGACGCCCACCTCGAGCGCGAGCGGCTGGCCGGCGAGGACGACGACGAGGACCACCCGTGGGCGGTCCTGACCGACGCCCCGCAGCCCGTCCTCGAGCTGCTCGTCGATGCCTACGACGGCTGGCTGGACGTCGAGGAGGAAGCGCCGGCGAGTCCGCCGCCTGACCTGCCTGCGGCCCCGCGGAGGATCAAGCGCCCGCCGAGCGGCTGAGGGCGGTCACACCGGCGTCGAGCCCGGACCGGGAGGTGACACGTCGATCGACAGACATCTCCGTGGTGCCAGACCTCAACGGTCGAGCTTCGACCGGTCGGCCCCACGCCGTCCCGGGCGACTGCGTCCTACTCCTGGGGTGAGGACGGGGACGGCTGGCCAGGCGCCACGTCCAGGCCCAGGAGCTGGGCGACGTGGAAGGAGAGGAAGCCGCAGTGGTTGCACCCCAGGGCGACAGCCGGGAACGCCGGGCCGCCGATCTCGTGCGTCTGGCTGTCCGCACTCACGTCGAAGTGGACGAACCCGTCGACGAGCTCCCACGTCGTCTTCTGTCCGCAGCGCGGACACGTGGTCGTGATGCCCTTCGCCGCGAGGGCCTGGATGACTCGTTCCTTGCTGAACTGCACGATGTCGTGCCCCCGTCTGGGTGAGTGGTCTGGTCGCCACCCTAGCGAGCAGGTCGCCGCAGATCGCACGTGGCCCGGCATGCTCCTGCCCGCGGCCCGGAAGATCCTGCACCCCTCCGGTGGTTGAGCAGACGACAGCACCGTCCCTCCTCGCTCCTAGGATCGCCTCATGACCGCTGACCAGCGCCTCCTCCTCGTGCACGCCCACCCCGACGACGAGACGATCGGGCAGGGCGCGACGATGGCGAAGTACGTCGCCGAGGGGCGCTCGGTCACCCTGGTCACCTGCACCGGCGGAGAGATGGGCGAGATCCTGGTGCCCGAGCTCGCGCACCTCGCCGCCGACCGCGAGGACGGGCTGGGTGAGCACCGTCGCGGCGAGCTCGCTGACGCGATGAAGGAGCTCGGGGTCACCGACCACCGCTACCTCGGCGGCTTCGGCACCTACCGCGACAGCGGGATGAAGTGGCACGAGGACGGCCACGCCGTCGCCGCGGACGACATCCACGAGAACGCGTTCTGGCACGCCGACCTGACCGAGGCCGCCAACCACCTGGTCTCCGTCATCCGGGAGGTCCGGCCGCAGGTGCTGGTCACCTACGACCAGTTCGGCGGCTACGGCCACCCCGACCACATCCAGGCGCACCGGGTGGCGACCTACGCGACCTCGCTGGCCGCCGTGCCGTCGTACCGCAAGGACCTCGGCGAGGCCTGGGACATCCCGAAGGTCTACTGGGGTGCGATGTCGGAGAGCCGGATGCGCGCCGGACTGCGGGCGCTGCGCGACGCCGGCGACACCACGTCGTTCGAGGGCATGGACCCCGACGGGCCGTTGCCGCACTTCGTCACCGCCGACCAGGACCTCGCCGCCGTGGTCGACGCCACCGAGCACGTCGACAAGAAGATGGCCGCGATGCGCGCGCACGCGACCCAGATCTCCCTCGACGGGCCGTTCTTCGCGCTGTCCAACAACCAGGGCGACGTCGCGTGGGGGCTGGAGTTCTTCCGGATCGCCAAGGGCCGGCAGGGCGAGGTGAACGAGGACGGTCTCGAGACCGACCTGTTCGCCGGGCTCTGACGGATCCGCCCGTGCGGGTGCTGGCGGCCCTCGGGCTGCTCGTCGTCGGCGCGGCCACCGCCGTGGCCACCGTCGCGCTCCACGACCTCTGGTGGGGTCTTGCCCTCGCCGTGGTGGTGACCGTCTTCACCGCGCTCGCGCTGCCGCCCGGCTGGTGGAGCCGACTGGCGTTCGTGGTCGGGTGGGTGGCGGTGGTCGGCTGGCTGACCTTCCCGCGCGCCGAGGGCGACTACCTCGTCAGCCAGGACGTGCAGGGGTACGCCGTCCTCGTGCTCGCCCCGGTCCTGCTGGTCGTCGCGATCGCGACCTTGCCCCGCCCGGCTCAGAGGTCGAAGTAGCGGGTGTGGTCCGAGGCGAGGTCGCGTCCGGACCGGGTCTCGAGGAGCGTCTGGGCGACAACGGTGGACGGCCGGTGTCCGAGGCATGCGTTGGGGATGAACGCGTTCACGGTGTCGGTCGTGGTGTCGAAGTCCAGCACCGCGCGGGGGCACGCGTGCGAGCCCGACCCGCCGATGACCGGGGTGGCCCTGACGTGGTCGTACAGGCTGAAGGCGACGTACGCGCCCGAGGTGTCGCGCAGGTCGAGGCCGAGGGCGAAGACCTGGACGAAGCGCGGTCGGCGCTGCGACTCCGGCCAGCTCGTCGGGACCCGCAGGTGGGTGACCTCGATGCTGTAGCGGTACCCCCGCTTCCCGTCGACCCGCAGCGGCCGGACCTGCGCCTTGCGGATGTCGACGGACCTCCGCGGTGCCTTCGTCCGCGGCGCGTAGGCGCGGACGTCGTCGCGGGCGTCGTGCACGGTGACGGTGTGGCCGCCCCGGCCGGTCGTCGTGGCCCCGTGACCGGCCCCGTGACCGGCGGCTGCGGCCGGCGCTGCGAGCGCGGCGACGGTGACGACGGCTGCGGCGAACGTGCGCACCATGTGGTGTCCTCCCGGGATCGGTGGCGGTCGCCCGGAGCGTGACCCGCCGGGCTCGTGACGAAACGTACGGCAGCGGTGCACGGTGACCGCACCGGCTGCAGGATCCTGCAGCCGCGCCGGACGGGGTCGCCGTGACTGCGGTCACCCGGACTCGTTGAGCCGGGCATGCGACGCGTCCTGGGAACCTTGTCCGTCCTGCTGATCGCCGTTCTCGGCCTGGCCGCGCCGGCGAGCGCCGACGGCGTCCCGCTCCCGGGCAACCCGTTCGGTGACCCGACCGGCGCCAACGACTGGTCGTGCCGGCCCAGCGCCGAGCGACCGGAGCCGGTGGTGATCGTGCACGGCACGTTCGGCGACCGGAAGAGCCTGCTGGACGACCTCTCCTCGGCGATGGTCGACGAGGGCTTCTGCGTCTTCTCCCTCGACTACGGCAACCGGGGCACCGGCGACATCCGGGACTCCGCCCGTCAGCTGAAGCGGTTCGTCGCCAAGGTGCTCGACGCGACCGGCGCCGCGAAGGTGTCGATGGTCGGCCACTCCCAGGGCGGGATGATGCCGCGCTACTACATCAAGTTCCTCGGCGGTGCCGCGCACGTCGACGACCTGGTCGGCTTCTCGCCGTCCAACCACGGCACGACGATCGTCGGAGACTCCTCGAACCCCCTGACCGGCGGCCTCTGCCTGGCGTGTGCCCAGCAGGCGGCCGGCTCGCCGTTCCTGACCCGGCTCAACCGCGGCGACGAGACGCCCGGCGACGTCAGCTACACCCAGGTCACCACGCGGTACGACGAGGTCGTGGTGCCGTACACCTCGGCGTACCTCGCACCCGGCCCGCGCACCACGAACGTCACCATCCAGGACTCGTGCCCGACCGACACCGCCGAGCACGTGTTCATCCCGATGAGCCGCACCGCGATCCAGTGGGCCCTGAATGCCCTCGAGCGCCCCGGCCCCGCCGACCCGGCGTTCCGCCCGGCCTGCTGACGGGCTGCCCCCGGTCACCGGGGCGTCATACGACCTGGTCGCAGGGGCGGCCACCTCGCATGACGTCCCGGGGTGGGCCGGGGTGACGTCATACGACCTGGCCGTGGGGGCGACCGCCTCGCATGACGTCCCGGGGTGGGCGGGGGTGACGTCATCCGACCTGGTCGTGGGGGCGACCGCCTCGCATGACGTCCCGGGGTGGGCGGGGGTGACGTCATCCGACCTGGTCGTGGGGGCGGCCACCTCGCATGACGTCCGGGCGCGCGTCGGTGCGGCGCCTGATCGGCGGGGGCGGCCGACAGAACTCGCCTCGGCCGTCAGCGTGCTGCCGCCTCCCGGGGATCGTCATACGAACCGGCTGCGGGGGCGACCGCCTCGCATGACGGCCCGGGGTGGGCGGGGGTGACGTCATACGACCTGGCTGCGGGGGCGACCACCTCGTATGACGCTCCCCGGACGTCAGCCGGCGGCCAGCGCCCGGGCGAACGGCGGCCACAGCGGGAGCCGCGGCACCAGCGTGGCCTGATAGGCGTGGTAGACGTCCGGCTTGCCCACCCAGGTCCCGGCGGCCGGCCGGTTGGCGGGGTCCAGCTCGTGGTGCCACGAGCCGCGCTCGTGGTCGATCAGGTGGCGGTCGGCGTACGCCCACCACTGCTCGGCGCAGATCCGGTACGCCGGGTCGCCGGTCGTCCGGTGCAGCGTCTCGGCCGCGGCCAGCGCCTCGGCGACCACCCAGTGCATCCGCTGGCGCACCACCGGCGCCCCGTCCCACCCGACGGTGTAGACGAAGCCCTCGGTGCCGTCGACGGCCCACCCCTCGCGCACGCCGGCGTCGAAGAGCGCGCGGGCGTCCTCGAGCATCCAGTCCGGCGCTCCGTCCCCGAGCGCGGCCCGGAGCGCGAGGGTCAGCCGGCTCCACTCGAACCAGTGGCCGATTGTCGCGCCGTAGGGGCGGAACGGGTGGGCGGGGTCGTCCTTGTTGTAGTCCGGCAGCGGGGTCCAGGTCGCGTCGAAGTGCTCGGGGATCCGCCAGTCGTTCGACCGCGCGAACCCGTGCACGACCCGGCCCAGGATCCGCCCTGCCCGCTCCAGGTCGCCGGCCGCGAGGAGCGCCTCGACCGTGTGCATGTTGGCGTTGACCCCCCGGTAGGCGTCCAGCCGAGTCCAGGCCTCGTCCCACTGCTCGACGACCATGCCGGCGTCGTCGTCCCAGAACCGCCGGTCGAGCACGTCGAGCGCGTCGGCGAGCAGCGTGTCCGCGCCCGGGCGCCCGGCGACCGCCGCCGAGGACGCCGCGAGCACCACGAACGCGTGCTCGTAGGCCGTCTTCGTCCGGGCCACCGGACCTTCGGCGTCGACCGACGCCCACCAGCCACCGTGCTCGTGGTCGCGCAGCCGCCCGGTGAGCGCGGCGAGCCCGTGGTCGACCAGCGCGGCCGCCCACGGCCGCCCCTGCAGGTGTGCGAGGGCGAAGACGTGCGTCATCCGGCAGCTGACCCACAGCTCGACCGGCCGGTCGAGCTGGGGCCGGCCGTCGTCGTCGAGCCAGGCGAAGCCGCCGTCGGGGTGCACCGATGCCCGCGCGAACCCGAGCAACCGGTCGCCCTCGGCCTCGAGGTCCACGGGTGCGGTCACGGGGTCAGCCTATGGAGGTCGCGCGGGAAGAGGGTCACCTCGCGGATGTTCGCCGCCCCGGTCAGCCGCGCGGTCCACCGCTCCAGCCCGATCGCGAAGCCGCCGTGCGGCGGCATGCCGTGCCGGAACGCCTGGAGGTACGCCGCGTACGCCTCCGGGTCCTCGCCACGCGCGCGGATCGCGGCGTCGTACGACGACGGCGTGTGCAGCCGCTGCCCGCCGGTGACCAGCTCCAGCCCGCGGAACAGCAGGTCGAAGCTGTTGCTCCAGCCCGCATGACCCGGTGGTCGAGGAGGCGCGCCAGCGCCGTCCCGAGACCAGGGGTGGGTGTAGAACGGCCGCTTGGCCATCGGGTAGCCCTCGACCGCGACGAAGTCGCTGCCGTGCTCCTCGAGCGCCCACGCGCCGAGCGCCCGCTCGTGCTCCGGAGCGAGGTCGGGCTCGTCCTCGGGCGCACCGACCATCGCCAGGGCGTCGCGGAAGTGGACGACCGGGATCTCGTCGGGCACGACCGGCACCTGCGCGCCGCTGCGCTCGATGGCGTCCGCCGCGTGCTCGTGGATGCCGGCGACCATGCCGGCGACCACGTCACGCAGCACGCGCAGCACGTCGCGGTGGTCACGGACGAAGCCGAGCTCGACGTCGAGCGAGACGTACTCCGCCAGGTGCCGCACCGTGTCGTGGGGCTCGGCGCGGAACACCGGCCCGACCTCGTAGACCCGCTCGAAGACCCCGACCAGCTGCTGCTTGTAGAACTGCGGGCTCTGGGCGAGGTACGCCGGCCGCCCGAAGTAGTCGACGGCGAACACGTTCGCCCCCGACTCCGTGGCCGACTCGACGAACTTCGGCGTCTGCACCTCGGTGAAGCCGGCCGCGTCGAGCGTGGCCCGGAACCCTCGGACCGACGCCGCGGCCAGGTCCCACCGGGCCCGCTGCGCGAGGTGCCGCCAGGTCACCGGTGCGTGGTCGAGCATCGTGGGGAGTCCGGCGGAGAGCGTCGGCCGCCACAGCTCGACCGGGGGCGTCGCGGCCGGTTCGGTCAGCGCCGTGATGACGGGGTCGGTGACCTCGACGCCGCCCGGCGCCTGGGCGTTGGCGGTCGCCGTCCCGACGACCTCGACGGTCGTCTCCTCCGGCGGCACCTCGCCGCCGCGGACGACCACCTGGGCCAGGCCGCTGCGGTCGCGGAGCACGAGGAAGGTGAGGGCCGCCAGCTCGCGGCGGCGGTGGACCCAGCCCTGGAGCCGGACGGGCGTCCCGGGCTCGGCGGTGGGCAGGTCGGAGCAGAGCGTTCGTTGCAGTGTCGATGTCACGAGGACCTCCAGTCGGCGGAAAGCCCTGGAGGTGTGGGCGGGGGCCAGATCGCGGTGCCACCACACCTTCGCCGAGTGCTCTACCGATTTCTCGGGGTTCGGCCTCTCGTCGGTACGCCGCACGCGCGGGCGCCGCTGCTCCACCGGCTCGTGGGAGGTTCGTCAGGCCTCGCGGGTGCCGGAGCCAGGATACGGTGCGACCCGTGCTCGTGCACTTCCGACTGACCACGCCGGCCGACCTCACCCAGGAGGTCGTCGACCTCCTGCTGCCCCACGGGTGGGTCACCAACGTGACCCTGGAGCGGGGCGCGAGCCTGCGGCCGGAGGGCGACGTGGTCGAGTTCGACGTCGCCCGCGAGAAGGCGGGCTCGACCATGGACGACCTGCGACGCGTCGGCCTCGAGAGCTGCGGCGGCATCGTGCTCACGACGCCCACGGGGACGCCGTTCGACGCGGCGGACCAGATCGAGGCGGCGGCGCCGGGACATCCGGACGACGCGGTGCTCTGGGACTCCGTGGAGGAGCAGGCCGAGGCCGGCGCCGTGCCGACCGTGTCGTACCTCGTCTTCATGGTCATCGCGGTGGCGCTGGGCTCGATCGCCGTGATCACCGACTCGGCGGTGCTGGTGGTCGGCGCGATGGTCGTCGGACCCGAGTTCAGCGCGGTGGTCGCCGCGAGCGCCGGGGTCGCCCTGCGCCGGCCGTCGCTCTTCGTCCGCGGCATGCAGCTGCTGCTCTACTCCTTCGCCTTCGCGATCCTCGTGGTGGCGCTGCTCGCGCTGGTCGGGCGCGGCATCGGGCTGGTCGAGACAGACGACGTGCTGCGACCGCGGCCCAACACCGGCTTCATCTGGCACCCGGACGCCTGGTCGGTGATCGTGGCGCTCCTCGCCGGTGCGGCCGGCGCGCTCGCCCTGGCGGTCTCGAAGGCGGCGACGATGGTCGGTGTCTTCATCAGCGTGACCACGGTCCCGGCGGCCGGCAACCTCGCGCTCGGCCTCGCGCTCTGGCAGCGGAGCGAGATCTGGGGGTCCGCGGCGCAGCTCGGGATCAACATCGGCTGCATGGTGCTGTCCGGTGCGCTCGTCCTGGTGCTGATGCGGGTCGGCTGGACCCGTGTCACGACCTGGTCGGAGCGGTTCTTCGGCCGTCAGGCGGACCTGGGCGGCGCCAGGTAGCGGTAGGCGTGGTGGGTGGTGAACCCGAGCCGCTCGTAGAGACCGACCGCCGGTGCGTTGTCGGCCAGCACCTGGAGGTACGCCGTCGTGGCGCCGCGCTCGGCACCCCACTCCAGCAGCGCGTCCATGACGACCAGCGCCAGGCCCTGCCGGCGGTGCGCCGGGTCGACGTGGATGCCGCGGAAGCCGACCCAGTCCTCGGCGTACGCCGCCACCCCGGTCGCCACGTCGCCGACCCGCACCGTGACGAGGTCGCCGGCCTCGTCGTAGGTGATCGCGGTGGTGTCGAGGCTCGTCGCTGGCGCTCCTCGCACCTCGACCGCCGACGGTCGAGGTGCGGGCGCAGCGAGCCTCGAGAGCGCGCGCCGCGCGGCCGACACCCCGGTGATCTGGAACAGCGTGTCGTCGTCGTTGCTCTCCGCGACCCAGCCGTGCCCCCGGAAGAGCTCGTCCTCCGCCGAGCCGGGCAGCACCGCGGCGATCGGCCGCCCGGTGCGTCCGGCGTAGAAGTCGACCACCCGCTCGTAGTCGTCGGCGACCCCGGAGGGGCCCATCGCCAGCACCGAGTTCGCGCGCCGGGCCGTCGAGGTGGGGGAGTGCCGCAACAGCCAGTCGCCGAGCGGCATGGTGACCAGGTCCGACCAGAGGGCCAGCGCCCGCCGCTGCGCCTCCTGCGGGCCGACCCGGTGCCGGGTCGAGGGGCGCGGCGGCACCGGCTTGCCGGACACGATGTCGGCGGTCGCGATGGTCACCGGCGGACCCTCCGCGGGCTGCACGACGCAGGTGCCGTCGGCCCAGGCGAGGCAGGTGCCGAGCACGTCGGTCATGGCCGGTCCGCCGCTCGGGCCGGTCTCGCCGCGCAGCACCCGCCGGACCACCACCCGCAGACCGACGACGTGGGGACCGAGCAGGTGCCCGGCCACCCCGGCGGCCACATCGTGGGGGTCGTCACCGGATGGCACCCACGGATACTAGGCTGTGCCGGAGCACCACCTGCCGCGAGTCCACAGGAGGAATCGGTGACCTACGTCATTGCCCAGCCGTGCGTCGACCTGAAGGACCGCGCCTGTGTCGACGAGTGTCCGGTCGACTGCATCTACGAGGGCAAGCGGATGCTCTACATCCACCCCGACGAGTGCGTCGACTGCGGTGCGTGCGAGCCGGTCTGCCCGGTCGAGGCGATCTTCTACGAGGACGACACCCCGGAGCAGTGGAAGGGCTACTACGACGCCAACGTCCACTTCTTCGACGACCTCGGCTCGCCCGGCGGGGCCGCCAAGATGGGTGAGATCGACAAGGACCACCCGATGATCGCCGAGCTCCCGCCGCAGAACCAGGACCACTGATCGCTCGCGACCGGGCCCCGGGCCGGGGCCTGCGCCGGGTGTCGGGCCGGCTCCCCGACTTCCCCTGGGACCACCTGCTCGAGCACGGCGAGCGCGCCCGGGCGCACCCGGACGGGATCGTCGACCTCTCGGTCGGCACGCCGGTCGACCCGACGCCCGAGGTCGCCCAGGCAGCGCTCCGGGGGGCGGCGAACTCCCCGGGCTACCCGCTGACGATCGGCCGCTCCGAGACCCGGCAGGCCTGCATCGACTGGCTGGAGCGCCGGCACGGGGTCACCGGCCTGACGCTCGGCTCGGTGCTCCCGGTGATCGGCTCCAAGGAGCTCATCGCCTCGATGCCCGGCCACCTCGGCCTCGGCCCCGGTGACCTGGTCGCCTACCCCGAGCTGGCCTACCCGACCTACGAGGTCGGCGCGGTCCTGGCCGGGGCGACCCCGGTCGCCCGCGACTCGCTGACGTCGTTCGGGCCCGAGGTCCCGGCCCTGCTCTGGCTGAACTCGCCCTCGAACCCGACCGGCCGGGTGCTCCCGGTCGAGCACCTGCGCAAGGTCGTCGACTGGTGCCGCGAGCGCGGCACCCTCTTGGTCTCCGACGAGTGCTACGTCGAGTGCGCCTGGGAGGCCGAGCCGGTCTCGGTGCTGCACCCCGACGTCTGCGGCGGCTCCCACGACGGGATCCTCGCGGTCCACTCGCTCTCCAAGCGGTCCAACCTCGCCGGCTACCGCTGCGCGTTCGTGGCGGGTGACCCGTCCGTCGTGGCCGAGCTGCTGGCCGTCCGCAAGAACCTCGGTCTCCAGGTGCCCGGGCCGCAGCAGGTCGCGATGCAGGCGGTCCTCGAGGACGACGCGCACGCGGTCGAGCAGCACGCCCGGTACGCCGCCCGGCGGGCCAAGCTGCGCGAGGCCTTGCTGACCGCCGGGTTCACCATCGACCACTCCGAGGCGTCGCTCTACCTGTGGAGCACGCGGGACGAGGACTGCTGGGAGACCGTGTCCTGGTTCGCCGAGCGCGGCATCCTGGTCGCGCCGGGCTCCTTCTACGGCGTCGCCGGCTCCCGCCACGTGCGGATCGCCTTCACCGCGACCGACGAGCGCATCGACGCCGCGGTCGCCCGCCTGACCGTCTGACCTACCGTCTGACCCGACCGCCGGTGGACGGCGTCAGCGGTCCCGGATGCGCTCCACCGAGACGTAGCGGTCCTGGCCGCCCCAGCCGCTGCCGTGGTCGTCCCCGGTTCCGCCGTCGAGCAGGTCGTCCTGGTCGGAGCCGAAGATGCTGTCGTCGCCGCCGCGGGCGTGGATCCGCACCGGGTCCGAGAAGAACCCGGCGTAGATCTTGTCGCGGCCGTCGGTGCCGAGGACCGTCCAGAGGTCGCCCCGCGGGGTCGGGACCTCCTCGAAGCCGGGCACCGCGACCGACCAGGCCGTCGACCCGATCCGGGCGGCGAGGGTGCCGGCGGCCATGTCGATGCGTCCGGTCACGTGGCCCCGGAACCGCCCGCGCCCGTCGACCAGCGCGACCCCGGCGAGGTAGTCGCCCCGACCAGCGCCGCCGTCCAGGACGGTGCCGGGAGCAGGGGAGGTCTCGTCGTTGATGCCGTCCGAGCCGGATCCGCCGTACGCCCGGTCCACGCCCTCGTTCCCCTGGAGCAGGTCGTTGCCGCCGCCACCACGCAGGAGGTCGGGGCCGGCGTCGCCGTCGACCACGTCGTCGCCCGGACCGCCGAGGAGCGTGTTGGGCAGCTCGTCCCCGTCGCCGCTCTCGTCGTCCCAGCCCTGGGTCCCGCCGTCGAGCCAGTCGTCGCCGCCGCGGCCCTCGACCTGGTCGCTCCCGCGACCCCCGTCGAGGCTCTCGTCCGCGTCGGAGCCGATCAGCACGTCGTCGTGGTCGGTGCCGAGGACGCCCGAGACCGGGCCGGTCACGGTGTCGGTGTCGGCGCCCGACGTCGCGGTGCCGGCCTGGAGGTCCAGGACGACCGGGTCGGGGAGACCGGCGAACGTCAGCCGGTCGACGCTCCCGTCGTGGCGCGCGTCGAGGCCGCCGTCGAGGGTGTCGGAGCCCGGGCCGCCGTCGAGCTCGTCGCCGTAGTACTCGTAGTAGTCGGTGTCCTCGGCGACCTTCGCGTCCGTGCCGCCCAGCAGGCGGTCGGCACCGGGGCCGCCGCGCAGCACGTCCTGCCCCGGGCCGCCGCACAGGACGTCGTCACCGCCGAGGCCGACCAGGACGTCGTCACCCCCGAGGCCGGCGACCACGTCCGGTCCCGCTGTGCCGCGCAACCGGTCGTCGGACCCGGTGCCGGTAATCGTCGGGCTCGAGCAGGGCCCGGCGGCCGGAGTCGGCGCCGCACCCACGAGCGAGGTGCCGAGCACGGCCAGGCCGGCGACGGAGAGGGAGAGCGCCCGAGATCGCATGCCGCCCACCCTAGGTGGCGGCGCCGAGCCGCCCCCCGGGCCGTCAGGCGGACAGCGGCACGACGACCTCGTCGTGCCCGTCGGGCGTCAGGTAGTGGCCGTCGTCGAAGAGGACGATGCCGTTGCAGAGCCGGCACCACCCCTGGTCGTGCAGGTGGTCGGAGACCACGTGCGCGGCGACGCAGTCGGTGGCGTCAGCGGCCGGACAGTCGGGTGAGTGATTGCACATCGTCGTACCTCCCGACAGGAGGGTTCCGCGACCCACCCGTGCGAAAACCTGGTCTGGTCCGCTGGGGAGAGGGACCCGAGGGGTCAGGCGGAGAGGCTGATCGTGTGGTCGAGGCCGTCGGGGGTCAGGTAGTGGCCGTCGTCGAACCGGATCACGCCGTTGCACAGCCGGCACCAGCCCTGGTCGTGCCGGTGGTCGGCGACCACGCGGGCGTCGAAGCAGTCGGAGGCCTGGGTGTCAGGACAGCGCGGGGTGTGGTTGCACATGTCGTTCCTTCGTCGTCGTTCCTGCCACGCGGGTGGGTGGCGCGTGGCCGAGGCGGCTGGGCTCGCCTGCTCCCACTATCGCTCGCACCCCTCAATCGGGAGCCGGTGTTACCCAGAACACACCCGACGGATTAGGCAGGGGTCCGGACGAACCCTGTCGTCGGCACGCCGCCGCCGGCCGAGCCCTCTGCTCAGGCGAACACGTCGACGTGGACGTGGTCGCGGTGCTCGAGGACCGCGGGGTCGCCGGAGCTCTCGGGCGGGTCGTAGTCGCGCCACCCCTCGCCGGAGCGGGCGGCCGTCCAGATCCGGTCGTCGAAGATCACGGTCGCGATGTCGAGCCGGTCGGCCATCGCGACGAGGTACTGCGCCATCGCCCAGCCACGGATCTTGTTCGCCGGGCTCACCGGCCGCACGAACACGTCGACCGCCCGGCCGTCGTAGTGGGCGGATCCCTCCATGTGGCCGGTGCTGACGCCGCCCGGGGCGAACCCGCCCATCGGCGGGTCGCCGAACACCTCGTCGACCTCCCGGCGTACGACGTCCGCCCGGTGCGTGAGCCCGGAGTCGGTGAGCCTGCGGCCGGCGGCGTCCGGTGCCCCGCCGAGGCGGCAGCTGAACGCGTGCGGCGAGTTGCCGGTGAGCGCGGAGGCGAGCACCCGCGCGTCGGCCTCGTGCTCGGCGTACGCCTCCGGGTAGCCGGAGCGCTGCACCTCCTGCGCGGCCTCGGTCACCCGCATCCCCTCGTAGCCGTCGACCTTGTCGAGCGCGTCGTAGAAGGCGTTGGCTGCGTAGTAGGGGTTGGTGACCTGCGCGCGGGTGCCCCAGCCCTGGGACGGGCGCTGCTGGAAGAGGCCGGCCGAGTCGCGGTCGCCGCTCTCGAGGTTGTAGAGCTTCGACTCCTGGTAGGCGGTGGCGAGCGCGATCGTGGCGGCCCGCGCCGGCATCCCGCGACGGACCGAGACGGCGGCGATCAGGGCGGCGTTCTCGGCCTGCTCGACCGACAGTGTGACCGTGCGCCCGCTCACGGTCGCGGTGCACTCGTCGGGGCTGAAGAACGGCGTCACGCTGCCGAGGAGGCTCGTGACGCCCCACACCCCCGCCGCCACCGCACCGACGCCGGCGAGCGCGACCAGGGCCACGCCCGTCCTGAACCTCATGCGTCCAGTGTCAGTTGGCGTGCAAAACGGCGTTCAGCGCCACGCCGTCGCTCTTCCACGGCACCGCCTCGACGGCACCGGTCACCGAGTTGCGGCGGAACAGCACGTTGCTCGCGCCGGACAGCTCGACGGCCTTGATGACCTGGGTGCTGCTGTGGGCCAGGTCCGGGTCGGCCACGACGACCTTGGTGCCGGCGGTGACGTAGCAGCCCGCCTCGACGACGCAGTCGTCGCCGAGCGAGATCCCGATCCCGGCGTTCGCGCCGATCAGGCAGCGCTCGCCGACGGAGACGACCTCCTTGCCGCCGCCGGAGAGGGTGCCCATGATCGAGGCACCGCCACCCACGTCGGAGCCGTCGCCGACGACGACGCCGGCGGAGATCCGGCCCTCGACCATCGAGACGCCGAGCGTGCCGGCGTTGTAGTTGACGAAGCCCTCGTGCATGACGGTGGTGCCCTCGGCGAGGTGCGCGCCGAGCCGGACCCGGTCGGCGTCGGCGATCCGGACGCCGCTCGGCACGACGTAGTCCACCATCCGCGGGAACTTGTCGATCCCGAAGACGGTCAGGTGGCGCCCGTTGGCGCGCAGGCGGGCGCGGGTGGCCTCGAAGCCCTCGACGGCGCAGGGGCCGGCGCTGGTCCACACGACGTTGGTGAGCAGGCCGAAGACGCCGTCCATGCTGATCGTGTGCGGCGCCACGAGGCGCGAGGAGAGCAGGTGCAGGCGCAGCCACACGTCCTCGGTGGTCGTCGGCGGGCTCTGCAGGTCGGCGATCTCGACCAGCAGCACGTCGCGGGTCACGCCGCGGTCCTTGTCGGCGCCCTGGAGCGCGCCGAGGTCGGCCGGGCAGACCGCGTCCGCGGGCTTCTCCCCGAGCGCCGGGCTCGGGAACCAGACGTCGAGCACCGAGCCGGAGGTGTCGAGGGTGGCGAGGCCGAAGCCCCAGGCAGTCGTCGGCGCAGTCACGATGGGACAGCCTAGTTGCGGTACGCCGGTCGGCTACTCCCCGGTCTGCCCGTCGATCGCCTCGCGGAGCAGGTCGGCGTGGCCGAGGTGGCGGGCGTACTCCTGCAGCACCTGCACGAAGACGTCGCGGATCGACGAGATCCGGTCCTCGGGGTCCAGCACGAACGCCAGCGCCTCGTCGGGCAGCCCGTCGAGCCAGGCGTCGGCCTGCGCGCAGGTGTCGCGCCAGGTCGCGAAGGCCTCCGCGACCACGGCCGGGTCCGCGACCGCCCCGTCGAACTGCGACTCCCAGTCGCCGTCGACGACGAACAGCTGGGTCTCCTCGGGGTGCTGCTGGAGCACCCGGCGGAACCAGTGGTGCTCCAGCTGCGCGAGGTGCCGGACCAGCCCGAGCAGGCTCAGCCTGCTCGGCGGCACCGAGCGGCGGGCGAGCTGCTCGGGGTCGAGGCCGGCCGTCTTGCGCTCGACCGCCGCGCGGAAGTCGGCCAGCCACCGGCGCAGGGTCGCGAGCTCGCCGGGCTCCGGGGCGGCCGCTGCCGGGCTCACTGCCCGGTCCGCCCGTCGATGCACTCCCGGAGCAGGTCGGCGTGCCCGACGTGGCGGGCGTACTCCTCGACGAGGTGCACGGCGATGTCGCGGACCTCGATCTCCTCGCCGTCCACGTCGACCAGGCGGCCCCAGTCGGGCTCCTGCGCCAGCCAGTCGTCGGCCGCGGCCGTCTCGCGCTGCCACGACGCCCAGGCGTCCTCGACGACCGCCGGGTCGGCGATGGCGCCGTTGAAGTCGAGGTCGGGGTCCTCGTCGGTGCGGTAGAGGCGCGGCAGCTCGCGGTGGCCCTGGAGGATGCGGTGGTTCCAGCTGTGCTCGACCCGCGCGAGGTGCCGGACCAGACCGAGCAGGGACATCGTCGACGGCGGCACCGAGCGCCGGGCCAGCTGCTCGGCGTCGAGCCCGGCGCACTTCAGCCGGAACGTGTGCCGGTAGTTGCGCAGGTAGGTCTGCACGGTGTGCCGCTCGCCCCGCGTGGGGGAGAAGTCCCGAGGATCCTCGCCGTCCGGCTCCCAGAAGCTGCTCATGCGACCACCCGATCACGTGGCTCCGACAACGGCAATCCGATTGGCAGGCGAGCCGGGCGGCGCCGTACTCTGTGTGCACAGGCGTCTGAGCCGTCATCAGCGGCGAGCCTCCGGAAGAACAGCGCGGTGGTTGAGGGGCGAGCGAAGCGAGCCTCGAGACCACCGGCTCAGTAGAACCGGACGGGTGGGCCCGTCACAGCCTCGAACGAGTGGCTCCTCCCCGACCTCGGGTGGGGGGCAAGTGGGGTGGTACCGCGGGTCCCTGTGACGAGCAGGGCGTCGTCCTCACACGACGACGACGCAGCGCAGGAGAGCCACCCATGACCTACCCGAAGGTCTCCACGTCCGGCACGGGCCCGGTCCCGTCGAGCCCACGGTTCCCCGAGATCGAGGAGCGGGTCCTCGCCTACTGGGAGCAGGACGGCACCTTCCAGGCCAGCGTCGACCAGCGCGAGGCCGGCGAGGACGGCGCCAACGAGTTCGTCTTCTACGACGGCCCGCCGTTCGCGAACGGGCTGCCGCACTACGGCCACCTGCTCACCGGCTACGTCAAGGACCTGATCCCGCGCTACCAGACCATGCGCGGCCGCCGGGTCGAGCGCCGCTTCGGCTGGGACACCCACGGCCTGCCCGCCGAGCTCGAGGCGATGCGCCTCAACGGCATCAAGACCACCGACGAGATCCTCGAGCTGGGCATCGAGAAGTTCAACGAGGCCTGCCGGGCGTCGGTGATGAAGTACACCGGCGAGTGGCGCGAGTACGTCACCCGCCAGGCACGCTGGGTCGACTTCGACAACGACTACCGCACCATGAACCCCGACTACATGGAGTCGGTGATGTGGGCGTTCAAGCAGCTCCACGACAAGGGGCTGGTCTACGAGGGCTTCCGCGTCCTGCCCTACTGCTGGAACGACGAGACGCCGCTGTCCAACCACGAGCTGCGGATGGACGACGACGTCTACCAGAACCGGCAGGACCCCGCGGTCACGGTCGGCTACGAGGTCGAGACCGAGGGCCCCTTCCAGGGCGTGAAGCTGCTCGTCTGGACGACGACCCCGTGGACCCTGCCGAGCAACCTCGCGGTGATGGTCGGCGAGGACATCGAGTACGTCGTCGTGGAGTCGGACGTCACCGGCCGGACCGAGCGGTACCTCCTCGCCGACAGCCGGCTGGCGTCGTACGCCCGCGAGCTGGGGGAGACGCCGTCGGTGACCTGGCGCGGGCTCGGCGCCGACCTGGTCGGCCTGACCTACACGCCGCCGTTCTCCTACTACGTCGGGCACCCGAAGGCGTTCCGCGTGGTCGCGGCCGAGTTCGTCACGACCACCGACGGCACCGGGCTGGTGCACACCGCCGGCGCGTTCGGTGAGGACGACAAGGTCGTCACCGACCGCGAGGGCATCGAGGCGGTGATGCCGGTCGGCAAGGACGGGCGCTTCACCTTCCCGGTCACCGACTACGAGGGGATGCAGGTCTTCGACGCGAACCTGCACGTCATCGACCACCTCCGCAACACCACCGCTGGTGAGGGGCCGACCGGGTCGGTGACGCCGGGCACGGTGCTGCTGCGCCGCGAGACCTACGACCACAGCTACCCGCACTGCTGGCGCTGCCGCGAGCCCCTGATCTACAAGGGCGTCTCGTCGTGGTTCGTCGAGGTGACCGCCTTCAAGCAGCGGATGATGGAGCTCAACCAGCAGATCAACTGGGTGCCCGAGCACATCCGCGACGGCCAGTTCGGCAAGTGGCTCGAGAACGCTCGCGACTGGTCGATCACGCGCAACCGGTTCTGGGGATCGCCGGTGCCGGTCTGGAAGAGCGACGACCCGACGTACCCGCGCCTCGACGTCTACGGCTCGTTCGAGGAGATCGAGCGCGACTTCGGCCGGCTGCCGCGCAACCAGGAGGGCGAGCCCGACCTGCACCGGCCCTACGTCGACGACCTGGTCCGGCCGAACCCCGACGACCCGACGGGGAAGTCGATGATGCGGCGCGTCCCGGACGTGCTCGACGTGTGGTTCGACTCGGGCTCGATGTCCTTCGCCCAGGTGCACGTGCCGTTCGAGAACGAGGACTGGTTCCGGCACCACTTCCCGGCCGACTTCATCGTCGAGTACATCGGCCAGACCCGCGGCTGGTTCTACACGCTGCACATCCTCGCGAGCGCGATCTTCGACAAGCCGGCGTTCGAGAACTGCATCAGCCACGGCATCGTGCTCGGCTCCGACGGCAACAAGATGTCGAAGTCGCTGCGCAACTACCCCGACGTGCGCGAGGTCTTCGACCGCGACGGCGCGGACGCGATGCGCTGGTTCCTCATGTCCTCGCCGATCCTGCGCGGCGGCAACCTGGTCGTCACCGAGCAGGGCATCCGCGACTCGGTGCGGCAGGTGCTGATCCCGCTGTGGAACAGCTGGTACTTCTTCCAGCTCTACGCCAACGCCCACGAGGGTGGGCAGGGGTACGACGCCACGCGGCGCACCGACTCGACCGACCCGCTCGACCGGTACCTGCTCGCCAAGTGCCGCGACTTCGTCGACGAGATGACCGTGGCGCTGGACGGGTACGCCGTCGCGGACGCGTGCGACGCCACCCGGTCGTTCCTCGACGTGCTGACGAACTGGTACATCCGCCGCTCCCGCGACCGTTTCTGGGAGGGCGACGCCGACGCGTTCGACACGCTGTGGACCGTCCTCGAGACGGTGTGCCGCGCGACCGCGCCGCTGATGCCGCTCGCCACCGAGGAGGTCTGGCGCGGGCTGACGGGTGGCCGGTCGGTGCACCTGGCCGACTGGCCGCTCGTGGACGAGCTGCCGTCCGACGAGCCGCTCGTGGCCGCCATGGACGTCGTCCGCGAGGTCTGCTCGGCGACGTCCGCGCTGCGGAAGGCGGGCAACCTGCGCAACCGGCTGCCGCTCTCGACGCTCACCGTGGTCGTCGACGACCCGGGGGCGCTGGCCGGCTTCGACGCGATCGTCCGCGACGAGGTCAACGTCAAGAGCGTCCGGCTGCTGTCGGCGGACTCCGAGGAGGCCGCCTCCTACGGCGTCGAGCAGAAGCTCACCGTCAACGCGCGCGCGGCCGGCCCGCGTCTCGGCAAGGACGTCCAGGCGGCGATCAAGGGGTCGAAGTCGGGTGACTGGTCGGTGGCCGAGGACGGCACCGTCACCGCCGGCGGGCTCGCGCTGGTCGAGGGGGAGTACACCCTCGAGACCGTCGCCGGCTCCGCCGACGCGGGCACCGCGACCGGCGTGCTGCGCAGCGGCGGGTTCGTCGTGCTGGACACCGAGGTGACGCCGGAGCTCGCCGCGGAGGGGCTCGCCCGCGACCTGGTCCGCGCGGTCCAGCAGGCGCGCCGCGACGCCGGCCTGGACGTGTCTGACCGGATCGCGCTGACCATCGGCGGCTCGCCCGAGGTCGTGGCGGCAGCCACCACGCACCGCGACCTGATCACCGGCGAGACCCTCGCGACGTCGTACGACGTGGTCGCCGCCGACGGCGCCGAGCCGACGGTGACGGTGACGAAGGCCTGAGGCCGGGACGTCAGACGCTCGGAGTCACCCGTGGCTCCCAGCGTCTGACGTCCCGAGGTCGTCCACAGGTGCGCCCGATCGCGCTGGCGCACGGGCCCGGTCTGGGTGAGGGTCGTCGGCGTGACCCGACCGACACCGGACCCCGACCCGCGCCTGGTCGCGCTGCGCCGGATTGCGGCCGACCAGGGTGGTGTCGTGTCGCGACGGCAGGCCTACGCGTCGGGCGTCACGCGGTGGGAGATCCGCAGTGCCGTGCGCGCTCGACGGTGGCAGCTCATCCACGACCAGGCGGTGTGCCTGCACAACAGCGAGGTGAGCCTGACCGGGCACCTGTGGGCAGCCGTGCTCCAGGGCGGGCCGCACGCCCGGCTCGATGGCGCCGCGGCCCTCGTCGCTTCCGGGCTGCAGCGGTTCGAGATCCGAAGCATCCGGGTGTCGGTGCCGCGCGGATCGCGGGTGCGGCGGACCCGTCGCTACGACATCCGGCAGACCCGGCGCTGGTCAGCGGAAGACCTCGCTCCGGGCGGCATCCCACGCACCCGGGTCGAGGTGGCCGCCGTGCGCGCCGCACTGTGGGCACGCACGGACAAGGAGGCGACCTACCTGCTGACCCTGGTGGTCCAGCAGGGCCTGGCACGGCCGGAGTCCATCGGCGCCGAGCTGCTGCGGGTGCGCCGCGACCGCCGGCGGCTCCTGCTCCACGCGATCGTGAACGACCTGCTGGACGGAGCGCGCAGCCTCGGCGAGCTCGACGTCGGGCGCGAGCTGCGTCGACGCGGGCTGCCGGCGCCCGTGCGTCAGGTGCTTCGCCAGGACCGCGCCGGGCGCTACTACCTCGACCTCTACTGGCCCGACCTGAAGCTGGTCGTCGAGATCGACGGGATCCACCACCTGTGGGCCGAGAACGTCGTGGGCGACGCCTTGCGGCAGAACGCCCTCGCACTCGACGGCGACACGGTCCTCCGCCTGCCGCTCCTCGGGCTCCGGCTGCGACCCGACGAGTTCTTCGCCCAGGTCGAGACCGCGATGCGGGCCGCCGGCTGGGCCCGCCCCGCGGCCTGAGGCCGGGACGTCAGACGCTCGGAGTCACCCGTGGCTCCCAGCGTCTGACGTCCCGCCGGGTCAGGGGGTGCCGACGGTCATCCCCCAGCGCAGCACGCTGGTGGGGGTGCCGGCGGGGACGACGACGCCGAGGTGCACCTGCGAGCCGGCCGGGATCGTGATCGGGCCCGGCGCCGTGCACGACGTGGCGGTGTCCTGGATGTTGCAGAGCGAGGTCAGGTCCCCGTCGACGTTGAGTCGCGGCGAGAAGAACTTGCCGGCGCCGGGCGCGACCGACGCCTCGACCTGGAAGTTCCGGACCACCACCTCCACCGAGGGGCTGAGGGTGGACACGTCGGTCGCGGCGCCGGAGAACGCCCCGTCGAGGCTGAAGGACCGGTTGGCCCCGGTCATCGTGCCGCGGCCGCTGAGCATCGCGAACGCGGGTGACCCGTCCGCGCCCGGTGCGCCCTGCTCACCCGGGGGACCCTGCTCACCCTGCGGACCGGCGGGCAGCTGCCCGGCGCCGAAGTCGGTCGACTTGAGCGACCCGTCCTTCACCTTGGGGCTGGTCACCGCGTTCGACTTGAGCTGCGGTGTGCCCACGCTGTTCTTCGGCAGCTGGGTGACGGCGTACGACGTGCCCCCGAGAGCGATGACCAGCGCCAGGAGCGCCACGGCCATCGGCGGGTTGAGGAGCGAGTGGAGCAGTCGTTTCATCAGGACCTCCGGGGCAAGGAAGCGTTCAGCCTAGGAGCCGCGCCCGCTCGACGGGATGGCCCGATCGGGCCAGGTGGGGGACTCGGTCAGGTGAGGCCGAGGCGCCCGGCCAACCGGTCGAGCGAGGCGAGCACCTCGTCGGGGGCCCGGTCGGGGACGCCCCAGATCAGCTCGGTGGCGCCGGCCTCGGCCCAGGCCACCAGGTCCGCGGGGTCCGGCTTGAACGCGATGAGGATCCGGATCTCCGGGGCGCCGTCGCGACCGGCGTCGACCCAGGCCTTCTTGAGCGCCTCGATCTGCGCGGAGATGTCGCGCTGCGTCGGGGTGGTCATCCAGCCGTCGGCGTTCGCCGCGATCCAGGCGAACGTCTTCGGCCCCCCACCGGCGCCGATCACCAGCGGGATGTGCCGGGCCGGCTTGGGGTAGGCCCAGGACGGCCCGAACGAGACGTACTGCCCGTCGTACGACGCCTCCTCCTGGGTCCACAGCGCGCGCATCGCCTCGACGTACTCGCGCAGCACGGTGCGCCGCCGGTCCGCGGGGACGTGGTGGTCGGCGAGCTCGTCGGTGTTCCAGCCGAACCCGGCGCCGATGTCGACCCGCCCGCCGGAGAGGTGGTCGAGCGTGGCGATCTGCTTGGCCAGGGTGATCGGGTCGGACTCGACCGGCAGCGCGACCGCGGTCGAGAGGCGGATCCGTGTGGTCACCGCCGCCACGGTCGCGAGCGAGACCCACGGGTCGAGGGTGCGCAGGTAGCGGTCGTCGGGCAGCGTCTCGTCGCCGGTGCCGGGGTGGGCCGCGGTGCGCTTCACCGGGATGTGGGTGTGCTCGGGCACGTAGAACGTGTCGAACCCGCGCTCCTCGGCGGCCGCGCCGAGGGCGGCCGGCGTGATCCCGCGGTCGGAGGTGAAGAGGACGAGCCCGTTGCGCATCGCACTGTGCCTTCCGGTTGGTGAGTAGCGAGCGGAGCGAGCGTACCGAAACATAGAACGGGTTCTAGTTCCGGTGGAAGTCTAGGGTCGCCCTCGTGTACTCGACGATCGTGAGCGTGGTGGTCCCGGCCGAGCGCTCGGTGGTGTTCTGGGCGCTCCTGGACCCGGGTGCCGTCGCCGCCTGGCGGGTGCCCGACGGGATGACCGGCGTGGTCCACGAGCTCGATCCCCGGGTCGGCGGGCGGATCCGCATCTCGCTCACCTACGACGACCCCGCCGAGGCGGGCAAGACCGACGGAGCGACCGACACGTACGCCGGCCGCTTCCTCGAGCTGGTCCAGGACGAGCGGGTCGTGGAGCTGGTGGCGTTCGAGGCCGACGACCCCGACCTCGCCGGGGTCATCACGATGACCACGACCCTGCGCGACGTCGACGGCGGCACCGAGGTGGAGCTGCGCCTGGACGGCATGCCTGACGCCGTCCCGCCGGACCAGAACGAGGCCGGCACCAGGATGGCGCTGGCCAAGCTGGCCCGGCTGGTTGGATAGGGACATGCTCGACCTCACCACCGACGCGGTCACGCTCACCGAGCAGCTGGTCAACATCGAGTCCGTCAGCCGCGACGAGCAGGAGATCGCCGACGCCGTCGAGGGCGCGCTGGCGGCGTACCCCCACCTCGCGGTGACCCGGCACGGGCACACCGTCGTCGCGCGCACCGACCTCGGCCGTGGCGAGCGCGTGGTCATCGCCGGCCACCTCGACACGGTGCCGGTCAACGACAACCTCCCGGCCCGGCGCGAGGACGGGATCCTCCACGGCCTCGGCACCTGCGACATGAAGGGCGGCGACGCCGTCATCCTGCGGCTGGCCGCCACGCTGCCCGAGCCGAACCGCGACGTGACCTACGTGCTCTACGAGGCCGAGGAGATCGAGGAGCGCTTCAACGGGCTGCGGCTGCTCGCCGAGGCGCACCCGGAGCTGATGGCCGCCGACTTCGCGATCCTCATGGAGCCGTCCAACGCGGTCGTCGAGGCCGGCTGCCAGGGCACCCTGCGCGTCGAGGTCCGCACGACCGGCGAGCGCGCCCACTCCGCCCGCAGCTGGCGCGGCGTCAACGCCATCCACGGCGCGGCCGAGGTGCTGCGCCGGCTGGCCGAGTACGACGCCAGGCGGCCGGTCATCGACGGGCTGGAGTACCACGAGGGGCTCAACGCGGTGGGAATCCGCGGGGGCGTGGCCGGCAACGTGCTGCCCGACGAGTGCGTCGTCGAGGTCAACTTCCGCTTCGCCCCCGACCGCTCCGAGGCCGAGGCCGAGGCGTTCGTCCGCGAGTTCTTCGACGGCTACGACGTCACGCTCACCGACTCGGCGCCGGGCGCGCTCCCGGGGCTCGACGTCCCGGCCGCGAAGGCGTTCGTCGAGGCGGTCGGCGGCGAGGTGAACCCCAAGTTCGGCTGGACCGACGTGGCGCGGTTCAGCGCCCTCGGCGTCCCCGCCGTCAACTTCGGTCCCGGCGACCCGATGCTCGCCCACAAGCAGGAGGAGCACGTCCCGATGGAGCACATCGAGCGCTGTGAGGCGCAGCTGCGGAGGTGGCTCTCGTGGTGAGGGCCAAGTTCAAGGGTCCGGTCGTCCAGCGCCGCTCGCAGGTCGACCAGGAGACCACCGACCAGCGGCTGCTCGACTCGCGCGGCCCGACCGACTGGGTGCACCAGGACCCGTGGCGGGTGCTGCGGATGCAGGCGGAGTTCGTCGAGGGCTTCGGGGCGCTCGCCGAGCTCGGCCCGGCCATCTCGGTCTTCGGGTCGGCGCGCGTGACGGCCGACAGCCCGACGTACGCCCTCGCGGAGCAGGTCGGGCGCCGCCTGGCCGAGGCGGGGTTCGCCGTCATCACCGGCGGCGGCCCCGGCACGATGGAGGCGGCGAACAAGGGCGCCTGCGAGGCCGGCGGGGTCAGCGTCGGCCTCGGCATCGAGCTGCCCTACGAGCAGGACCTCAACGAGTGGGTCGACGTCGGCGTCAACTTCCGGTACTTCTTCGCGCGCAAGACGATGTTCGTGAAGTACTCGCAGGGCTTCGTCGTGCTGCCCGGCGGCGTCGGCACGCTCGACGAGATGTTCGAGGCGGCGACGCTGGTGCAGACCGGCAAGATCACCGGGTTCCCCATCGCGCTCGTCGGGACGGAGTACTGGCAGGGCCTGCTGGCCTGGATGCGCGACGTGGCGCTCGCCAACGGCACCATCCGCGAGGAGGACCTGGCGCGGCTGGTCGTGACCGACGACCTCGAGGAGGTCGTCGCGCGGATGGTCGCGGCGCGGGAGGGTGACGCCGGATGATGTGGTTCTTCGCGATCCTCGTGGTCCTGGTGCTCGGCGGCATCGCGCTGGTCGCCGCCGGCCGGGGGGCGCCGCTGGCCGAGGTGTACGACGACCGGCCCGACGCCTCCGTCCCGGCGGACGGTCCGCTGCGTGCCGAGGACCTGCGGCGGGTGCGTTTCTCGCTGGCGCTGCGGGGCTACCGGATGTCGGAGGTCGACGCGCTGCTCGACCGGGTGGCCGGCCAGCTGGAGCCCGGCGCCGTGACCGAGCCGGTGAGCGAGCCGATCAGCGACCCGGTGAGCGACCCGGTGGGCGACCCGGTGAGCGACCCGGTGAGCGACCAGGTGGGCGGGCCGGTCGACGCGCCGGCCGACGCCCCGGAGGGGCCGCGGCGTGGCGAGGAGAGCGCCGGGTAGGGCACACTCCGCTCCATGTCGACCGAGGTCATCGTCTACGTCCTCACTGCGCTCGCCGCCGTGGTGGTCGTCCTGACCCGGCTGCGGCTGGGCCGTGGCGAGGGCGGCGCGGGCCGGCTCCAGATGGGCCGGACGCTCCTGAACGTGCACACCGGCGCGGGGGTGCTGGCCCTCGTGCTCTGGGTCGCCTTCCTCGTCGGAGGCAACGACACGCTCGGCATCGTCGCGCTCGCGTTCTGGTGGGTCGTGGTCGTCGCCGGCCTGCTGATCCTCGTGCGCTGGCTGCCGTCCCGCGGCAAGCACGCGTCGGACGGCAAGGAGGACAGCTGGTCCGAGGGGCCGGGTCTGTCGATCCTGGCCCACGTCGGGATGCTGGTCGGCGTCCTGGTGTTCAGCTGGGCCTACCTGACCTCCGCGGTGTGAGCCGTCCGGCCCGCGCCGGTGTCCTAGGGTCGGTGCCCATGCGCCTCGGGACCCTGCTCACGACCCTCGCCCTCGCCGTCGGCTGCCTGGCCGCCGTACCGTCCGGCGCGGGCGCCGGCACCGCGGCGGCCGACCGCGGCGCCGTCGTCGAGAAGCGGGTCATCGGGCACTCCGTGCGCGGCCGGCCGATCACCGCCTGGCGGCTCGGCGAACGGGGCGAGCCGAAGGTGCTGCTGGTCGCCACCATGCACGGCGACGAGGGGGCGCCGCGGCAGATCCTGGCCACGCTGCGCGACGGCAAGGAGGTGCACGGCCTCAACCTCTGGGTGCTGCCGGTCTACAACCCCGACGGGCTCGCCGCCCACACGCGCAAGAACGCCCACGGCGTCGACCTCAACCGCAACTTCCCCTACCACTGGGCCGACCTGGACGGCAGCTACGAGTCCGGGCCGCGGCCCGGCTCGGAGCCCGAGACCCGCGCGATGATGCGGTTCCTCAAGGCCGTCCGGCCGCAGTGGATCGTCAGCTTCCACCAGCCGCTCAACGGGGTGGACACCGATACCAAGAACCAGCGGTTCTCCCGCCGCCTCTCCCGTGCGCTCGACCTGCCGCGCAAGTCCTTCACCTGTGGCGGCGTCTGCCACGGCACGATGACCGGCTGGTTCAACAGCCGCTTCCACGGCTCGGCGGTCACCGTCGAGTACGGCGCCCGCCCGGGCCACCGCCGGATGACCGTCGCGGCGCCGCGCCAGATCCTGTCGGTCTGGGGCGCGACTCGGCGCTGACGGGGGCCGCCCGCCGGGGCTAGGGTCGACGCGTGCTGACCAACCGATCGGCGCCGCCGGTCACCGTGACGCCCGTCCTCGTCTACCCGGACGTGCGGGCGGCGGTGGCGTGGCTCGAGGCGGCCTTCGGGTTCGAGGAGCGGGTCCGCATCGGCGACGCGCACCGCGCCCAGCTGCGGGTCGGCGCCGACGGGGCCGTGGTGGTCGCCGACGACGGCGGCGACCGGGTCGCGCCGCAGGGGAGCGGGTACACCCACGAGGTCAAGGTGCGGGTCCCCGACGTCGACGCGGCGTTCGCCCGCGCGCGGGACGCTGGCGGCGAGGTCGTGTCCGAGCCGACGACCTACGAGTACGGCGAGCGCTCGTGCGTGGTCACCGACCTCGCCGGCCACCGCTGGGAGCTCACCCAGACCGTGCGCGACGTCGCGCCCGACGAGTGGGGCGGCACCGCGTTCGGCTCCTGGTGAGGCGGTCCTGCTGGCGGGATTGCGCTGCAGGTTCACCACGGTCTGCAGCTGAACCCGCACTTCCCACGACGTGCTCGCCGTGGGAAGTGCAGGTTCACCACGGCACCATGGTGAACCTGCGGCGGCGCGGGGCCGGCCTCAGCGCCCCTCGAACACCGGCTTCTGCTTGGCGACGAACGCGGCGACGGCGGCCTGGTGGTCGGCGGTGGCGCCGGTCTTGGTCATCATCGCGCTCTCGAGCTCGACGGACTCCTCGAACGAGTGGCCGGCGGCGAACGCGACGGACTGACGCATCGCGCCGAGCGCGATCGTGGGCCCGGCGGCGAGCCGGGCGGCCAGCGCGCCCACCTCGGCGTCCAGCTCGTCGGGGGGCACGACCTTCGTGGCGAGGCCCATCTCGAGCGCCTCGGCGGCGGGGATGGTGCGCGGGAAGTAGAGCAGCTCGATCGCCTTGGCGCGCCCGACCAGCCGCTGGAGGGTGTAGCTGGCGCCGGTGTCGCAGGACAGCGCGACGTTGGCGAAGGCCAGGTTGAAGCCGGCCGTGTCGGCGACGATGCGCAGGTCGCACGCGAACGCCAGGCTCGCGCCGGCACCGGCCGCGACGCCGTTCACCGCGGCGATGACCGGCTTCGCCATGCCGGCTAGCGCGAGGACGGTCGGGTTGTAGTGCTTGTCCACCGTCGTGAACAGCACGTCGCTGCCGCCGTTCTGGAGCAGGTGGATGTGCTCCTTGAGGTCCTGGCCGGTGCAGAACGCCTTGCCGGTGCCGGTCAGCACCACGCACCGCACGGCCGGGTCGTCGGCGACCTGCTGGACGGTCGCGAGCAGCAGCTCCTTGGTCGCGACGTCGAGGCTGTTGTAGGCCTCCGGCCGGTTCAGCGTGATGGTGCCGACGCCTTCGGTGACGTCGAGGAGGACGGGCGAGTCGGTCATGCCCGCAGTCTGTCAGGACCCGAGGCAGCGTGCGACGAACCGGTCGGTCCCGGGCTTGAGGCGCGAGGCCTCGGCGGTGAACAGGTCGGCGGCGTCGCGGCCGGGCCAGTCGGCCGGGAGCAGCTCGCTCGGCAGCCCGGGGTCGGCGAAGAGGAACTTCCGCCACTCGTGCACCAGGTGGAACCGCGCGGCGAACGCCGCCTCGTCCGGGTCGTCGTGGCTCGCCAGGTGGTGACGCACCAGCTGGTCCGCGGAGGCCAGCCACACGTCGTACGACGCGCGCAGCTGGTCGAGGTCCCAGGCGCCGGTCGGCTCCGGGTCGAAGCCGTCGGCGCGCGCCGTGCGGGCCGACGCGCCGGCCCGCTCGAGGATCTCCTCGAGCTCGACCCGCGGGTACGGACTCACCCACACGTTGTCGACCAGCTCGGCGTAGCCGACGAACGCGAGGTCGGCCCGGAGCCGGGTGCGGGCCGCGCGGGACGCGGGCGGGCCGACGAGGACGAGGTGCCAGCGCCCGTCCCAGGTCGGCACCACCCGGCCGTAGACCCGGTTGCCGGTCTCGTCGAGGCGCCGGTTGGCCCGCTCGGTCGTGCGGTAGCCGCGGCCACCGGCGAGCTGCACGGGCTCGAGCCAGCCCTGCATCACCATCCGCGAGATCGCCGTGCGGACTGCCGGAGCGGAGATCCCGACCGGGTCGAGCATCCGCACGATGGCCGCCACCGGTGCCTGGCTGCCGCGGGAGCGCAGGTGGTCGCCGTACACGTCGAACAACGCCGAGCGAGCCTGCATGGGGCGAGTCTGCCAGCCGACGCGCGCGCCATGGTTCGTCCCTGTGCTCCGTGTCACCACCGGATGAGGGATAATGGACCGCGCGCATGGCGCAGACGGGGCCGCTCGGTCCCCGTGGCACTCGACGATGCGAAGGAAGGTGCGCGGATGGCGGCGATGAAGCCGCGGACGGGCGACGGTCCGCTGGAGGTCACCAAGGAGGGGCGCGGCATCGTGATGCGCGTCCCGCTCGAAGGCGGTGGCCGCCTCGTTGTCGAGCTCAACGCCGAGGAGGCCGGCGCTCTCGGGGACGCCCTCAAGGACGTCGTCGGCTGACGTGCCCTCGAAACACACCCACACGCTCCCGCCCCAGGTCTCACCGCCCGACTTCGCGCTGAGCTCGGCCCTGCCCCACGCCGTGCGCGGCGTCGAGGTGGTCGCCCTGCCGGTGCTCCCGGGCGAGGACGACGCGCTGGTCCTGGGGCCCGGCGGGTCCGAGCTCGGCGACCAGCTCGGCCTGGACCTGCTGGGGATCCTCGAGTCGGCCCGCGCGACGGGCCGGGCGGGCGAGGTGGTGTGCGTGCCGGTCCCGCTCGGTGGTCCGGAGAACGGCGAGCTGCGGTGCGTCGCGCTGATCGGCGTCGGCGCCCAGCGGCCCGACGACCTGCGCCGGGCAGGCGCCGCGCTGGCCCGGGAGGTCCGGGGCCGGCAGTCGGTCGCCACCACGGTGGCGTCGGTAGTCGACGAGGCCGGGCTGACGGCGTTCGTCGTCGGCGCGATGCTGGGGTCCTTCCGGTTCCAGTGGCGCTCCACCCCGGTCGAGGACCCGCCGGTCGAGCGGATCGTGCTGGCCGACCTGCCCGACTCGCTCGGGCCGGTGCTGGCGCGGGCGGTCGCCCTGGGCGGCGCCGGCTGGCGCTCCCGGCTGGTGGCGACGGTGCCCTCCAACCTGAAGAACCCGGCCTGGCTCGCGGGCGAGGCGGAGCGTCTCGCCGAGGCTGCCGGGCTCGAGGTGACGGTCCGCGACGAGACGTGGCTCGCCGAGCACGGCTTCGGCGGCATCCTCGGGGTCGGCCAGGCCTCGGCGACGCCGCCGCGGCTGATCCGGCTCGACTACACCCCGCGCAAGGCGTCCCGGCGGACCCCCACGGTGGCCCTGGTCGGCAAGGGCATCACCTTCGACACCGGAGGGCTGTCGATCAAGCCGGGCGAGGCCATGGTCAACATGAAGCGCGACGTGACCGGTGGCGCCGTCGTGATGGCGACGATGGCCGCGCTGCGCGAGGTCGGCTGCCCGGTCCGGGTGGTCGGGCTGGTCGCCGCCGCCGAGAACGCGATCAGTGGCAACGCCCTGCGCCCCGGTGACGTGCTGCGCCACTACGGCGGCCGCACCACCGAGGTCACCAACACCGACGCCGAGGGCCGGCTGGTGCTCGCCGACGCGCTCGCTTACGCCGTCGCCGACCTCGACGCCGACGTGCTGGTCGACGTCGCGACGCTCACGGGCGCGATCAAGGTCGCGCTCGGCCAGCAGGTCGGCGGCGTGTTCGCGAACCGCGACGCGCTGGCGACCGCGCTGGTCGACGCGTCGCGCACGGCCGGCGAGCCGCTGTGGCGGTTCCCGCTCGCCGAGGCCTACGAGCAGAAGCTGTCGTCCTCGGTGGCCGACGCGGACAACGCGCCCGGCGGTCCCGGCGCGATCACCGCAGCGCTGTTCCTCCAGCACTTCGTGGGCGACAGGCCGTGGGCGCACCTCGACATCGCCTCGGTGGGCGACGCCCCCGAGGACCGGCACGAGTGGACCGCCGGCCCCACCGGGTTCGGCGCCCGCGCGCTGCTGGAGTGGCTCGGCTCCGACGCCCCGCTCGAGGGGATCCTGTGATGCACGGCCTGACCGTCCGGTGGTCGCTCACCGACGCCCCCGCCGAGGTGGCCGACCAGCTGGCGTCGTACGTCGCGGACACCTCGTGGGAGCGGTTCGAGGGCAAGGACGGGCTGCGCTTCAAGACCTGGCGGATGCGGCCGGGGGAGTGGTTCGAGGGCTGCTACGTCTTCGCCTCCGACGAGGCCCGCGCCGAGTTCCAGCGCAGCTTCAGCGAGACCGCGGCCACCTCGCCGGGCTCGCAGATCATCGGCTCGCCGCCGGTCCTGATCGAGGAGTGCACGGTCGTCGCGGTCGCCGAGGGTGGCGACGGGTTCCTCGCCGCACCGCGCTACTGACGCCGGCGCCCACGAAACCTGCGGGGTGCCGGGGTTCGTTCAATTGCGCGGTCCGGCCGTGGTGGGCGCGCTCCCAGCCGGGCTCTCGCCAGCAATTGAACGAAAATCGACCGCCCGCGGACGTCACTCGCTGGCGGGGGTCCATTCCTTCTTCGCCGCCAGCAGCCCGTCACCCACGGGGAGCAGCACCGAGACCAGGTCGTCGTGCTCGGCGACCTGCCGGCCCAGCTCACGGATGGCGACGGTCTCCTCGTCACGCTGCGCGGGGTCGGCCACCCGGTCGTGCCACAGGGCGTTGTCGAAGGCCACGACGCCGCCGGGGCGCAGCAGCCGCAACGCCTCGTGCAGGTAGGCGGTGTACTCCGCCTTGTCGCCGTCGCAGAACACCAGGTCGTAGTGCCCGTCGGTCAGCCGCGGGAGCACGTCCAGCGCCGAGCCGGCGATCGTGCGCACCCGCTGACCGGCGATGCCGGCGTCCACGAAGGACTGCCGGGCCAGGCGCTGGTGCTCGGCCTCGATGTCGACGGTGGTCAGCACGCCGTCGGCCCGCATGCCGCGCAGCAGCCAGAGCCCCGAGACACCGGTTCCGGTGCCGATCTCGACCACGGCCCGGGCGTCGAGCACCGAGGCGAGGAAGCGGAGGGCGGCCCCGCCGCCGGCGCCGATCGGGGCGACCCCGACCTCCGCGGCGCGCGACCGGGCGGCGGCGAGCACGTCGTCCTCGACGACGTACTCCTCGGCGTAGGACCAGCTCGCGGGCTTCACGGGCTCAACGTATCGCGACGCGGGCGCCCGACCCGGGAACACCGCCGGTCGCCCGCTCGTTCTCCCTGTCGAGAGCCCACCGGAGGGACACGCCGGGCTCACAGGTTCCTTTCAGCACCTGTCCCTACCGTGAGGAAGGACAACGACCCTGTTCGGCGCAGACGCGCGGGAGCGCGGCAAGGAGGCCCCGGTGGACACCCAGCCGGATGAGCACGTGCCCACGTGGGAGGAGATCGTCGAGCGCCACTCCGACCGCGTCTACCGGCTCGCCTACCGGCTGACCGGCAACCGCCACGACGCCGAGGACCTCACCCAGGAGGTCTTCGTCCGGGTGTTCCGCTCGCTGTCCACCTACACCCCCGGCACCTTCGAGGGCTGGCTGCACCGGATCACCACCAACCTCTTCCTCGACCAGGCCCGCCGCAAGCAGCGGATCCGCTTCGACGCGCTCTCCGACGAGCGGGCCGACCGGCTCACCAGCGCCTCGCCGGCGCCGGACGTCGCCTACGCCGACCAGACCTTCGACGACGACATCGAGCGCGCGCTCGCCACCCTGCCGCCGGACTTCCGCGCCGCGGTGGTGCTCTGCGACGTCGAGGGGCTCACCTACGAGGAGATCGCCGAGATCCTCGGCGCCAAGCTCGGCACCGTCCGCTCCCGCATCCACCGCGGCCGGGCGATGCTCCGCACGGCCCTGGCCCACCGCGCACCGGTCGCCGGCCGGGCCCGGTACGCCGGTCCGCTGCTGTCGCCCCGGGGGGTCACCCGGTGATGGGGCACCTCGGCTCACGGACCAGCGCGCTCCTCGACGGCCAGCTGACGCCCGAGGAGACCGAGCGCGCGTGGGAGCACGTGCACGGCTGCCACGCCTGCCGTGACCTCGTCGAGCGCGAGGGCTGGATCAAGTCCCGGCTCACCGGGCTGTCCTTCGACGTGGCCACCCCGGCCACCCCGGAGGGGCTCAAGGGAGCGCTCATCGGGGCGGCGCTGTTCGCCGGCCCACCCGGAGACGTCTTCCTGTCGGCTCCTGCCGAGCGCCGCCGGGCCGCCGGCCTCGCCGCCATCGGTGGCGGCGCGGTGGGTGCCGCGGTCATGGGCGTGCTGGTCCTCGGCGTGGGGCCCGCGTCGGCTCCGTCGCCCGGCGTCGACCGGCAGCCCCCGGTGACCTCGATCAGCCAGTCCGAGGGCCCCCGCACCACGAGCCCGTTGCTGACCCGGAAGGCATGGGTTTCGTCCGACCGGACAAGATAGGGGGGTGACGCAGGACGAGCCCACCCAGCCGATCGTGCCGAGCACGCCGCCGCCGCGCATGCCGCCGCCGAGCTGGGTGCCGCCGACCGTCCAGTCGCCGCCCCACCAGTGGGCGCCGCCCCCGCCGCCGCCCGCGCCGCGGCACGTCGTCCCGCGCGGCCGGGTGCCCGGCTGGATCTGGCCGCTGGTGTGCGGGCTCGCCCTCGTCGTCGGCATCGCGGGCGGTGCGATCGGCGGCCTGGTCTACGAGCAGGTCCGCGACGACGGCTCCGGCACCGTGCTCAGCGGGCTGGCCGGCGTCGACACCGTCACCGAGGCGCCGCTGCCCGACGACAACGGGTCGATCGAGGCGGTCGCCGCCCGGCTGCTGCCGAGCACCGTGCAGATCTCGGCGGAGTACCAGGGCCAGAAGGGCGGCGCGACCGGCTCCGGCTTCGTGCTGGACCGGCAGGGCCACGTGATCACCAACAACCACGTCGTCGAGGACGCCGACTCCGACGACGGGCCGATCGAGGTCGTCGACGAGGACGGCAACCGGTACGACGCCGAGGTGGTCGGCCGCAGCGCCGTCTACGACCTCGCCGTGCTCTCCGTCCCGGACGCCCGCGGCCTGGTGCCGGCGGCGCTCGGCTCCTCCCAGGCGCTGCGCGTGGGCGAGGGCGTCGTGGCGATCGGCTCGCCGCTGGGCCTCAGCTCGACCGTGACGGCCGGCATCGTCAGTGCGCTGCACCGACCGGTGACGACCGGGAGCACCGGCGACGACTCGTCGTACATCAACGCGGTCCAGACCGACGCCGCGATCAACCCCGGCAACTCCGGCGGGCCGCTGGTCAACCTGCGCGGCCAGGTGGTCGGGGTCAACTCCGCGATCGCCACGACCGGAGGCACCGCCAGCGGGGAGTCCGGCAACATCGGCGTCGGGTTCGCGATCCCGATCGAGCAGGTCCGCATCACGGCCGACCAGATCCTGCGCACCGGCAAGGCCGAGTACCCCGTCATCGGGGCCAAGGTGAAGACCGGCAGCCAGGTCGACGGCGACGGCGCGGAGATCGACTCGGTCCTGCCGGACACGCCGGCCGAGGACGCCGGCCTGGAGAAGGGGGACGTGATCGTCGAGGTCGACGGCGACCGGGTCACCGACGGCATCGCGCTCATCGTCGCCATCCGCGCGCACCAGCCCGGCGAGCAGGTCGACTTCACCGTCCTCCGCGACGGCGACCAGCGGACCATCACCCTCACACTGGGGTCCGAGACCGGCTGACCTCAGGCCGTGGGACCGGTCGCGCCGACCAGGCGGGCGCCCGGCACCGGGTGGCCGGGGTCGGTGCCCGGTGGGACGCGCAGCAGCGCCGCGACCACCTCGGGCCGGTCGAGCTGCGGGTAGTGGTTGGCCGTCGGGATCCGCCAGGACGCCGACGGGACCTGCCGGCCCTGCAGGTGCTCGGTCCAGACGAGGTCGGCCACCCGGGGCGGCGCGATCGTGTCCAGCTCGCCCCAGACGACCGAGGTCGGCACCGGGCCGGCGGCCAGGCTCTCCAGCCACGCGGCCTCGTGGACGCGACGCTCGTGGAGGTACTGGATCAGCCGGTGCTGGACGCGCATGCCGTCCTGGTGGGCGAGCATCCCCTCGATCGCCGCGGTCTCCTCGGCGTCCAGGGCCGGGGTGCAGGTGCGGCGGGCCAGGCCGCGCGCGAACACCCGCGTGGGCAACAACCGGGAGAGCGGCGGACCGGCGACGGGGCTGAGCAGCGCCTTCTGGATGCCGGTGAGCTGCGCGAGCGGCAGCCAGACGTTGCCGTTGAGCATCACCAGCCCGGTGACGTCGTACGGCGCCCCCTCGGTGCGCACCAGGTCCAGCAGCGCCAGCCCGACGCTGTCGCCGCGGTCGTGGGTCACGAGCGTGAACCGGTCGAGCCCGAAGGTCGTGCGCACCAGGTGGTCGACCAGCCGCGCGTCGTCGAGGATCGAGTAGCGGTAGTCCCCGCGTGGCTTGTCCGAGAGCCCGTAGCCCGGGAGGTCCACCAGGCACAGCAGGTGGTCGTCCTCGAGCAGCGACACGACCCGGTGGAAGTCGTAGCTGCTGGTGGGGTAGCCGTGCACGAGGACCAGCGCCGGCCGGTCCCGGTCGCCGCGGACCTGGACCCGGACGGTGACGTCGGCGTGCCCGGCGTTCTCGGGCGTGGTCGAGCGCCAGCGGACGCTGGACCCGCGCTCCGCCCACTCCTGCACCCGGGTGCTCGGCATCGCCCCTCCTCGGTCGGGCACACCCTAGTGAGGGCCGGCTGCCTCCGTGGCCGAACCGGAGCCGGGCACCTGGTCGCGCGCCTCGGTCTCGACGTAGGGGTGCTCGTCGACGAAGGTGCGGGTCTCGTCGTACATCCGCTGGATGAACTCCTCGAGCTGGGTGGCCTCCACCCGCCACTGGCCGCGGCCGCCGATCTTGATGGCCGCCAGGTCGCCGCGCCGGACCAGGGCGTAGACCTGGGCGCTGGAGGTGTTGAGGACCTCGGCCACGTCGGCGAGCGTGAGGAAGCGCGGGGTGCCGGCCATGGGCCCATCGTCGCACCTGGCGGGACCGGCCGGCGCGGGCGCCCCGCCGCCTGTGGAGGACGGGTTTCGGTGCGCCGGGCACCGGCCACAATGACCGCGTGAGTCTCGGCACGACCCGGACGCCGGCCCGTCGGCCGGCGCCGGCAGAGCGCGCCTCCGCGGCGGCGGAGGCCGGTGCCGTGCCGGCCGCCACCCGGGCCACGCGGTCCGCGTGGCGCGACCCGCGGCTGTGGGTCGGGCTGCTCCTCGTGGCGGTGTCGGTCGTCGCCGGCGCCCGGCTGCTCGCCTCGGCCGACGACACCGTCGCGGTGTGGGCGGTCTCCACCGACGCCGGTCCGGGTGCCCGGCTGGACCCGGGCGACCTCGTCGCGCACCGGGTCCGCTTCGCGGACGGCGCCGACCTGGCCGGCTACTTCACCGTCGACGACGAGCTGCCGTCCGAGCTGCGCCTGGTGCGCGGCGTCGGCGCGGGCGAGCTGCTGCCGCGGGCGGCGGTCGGCAGCAGCGGGGCGCCGGCCGACGCCGTCGAGCTGCCCGTCGCCGTCGACGCCGAGCTGGTGCCGCCGTCGGTCGGGTCCGGGTCCGTGGTCGACATCTACCTCGCCGGCTCCCGGGCCGGCGCCGTGCTGACCGGCGCGACCGTCGTCGACGCGCCCGGCCCGGCGACCTCGTTCGGGTCCGCGACCGGCCGCCGCCAGCTGGTGCTCGCGGTGCCCGCGGACGACGCCGCCGAGTTCCTGGAGCAGGTCGGCCGGGTCCGCGAGCCGGTCCTGACCGTCCTCCGCCATGGCTGAGCCCACCCTCGTCATCGTGGTCGCCAGCGGGGCGGCCTGGGAGCCGGCGGTGCTCGAACGCCTCGGCGAGCACCCCCGCATCGTGCTGCTCAAGCGGTGCGTCGACGTCGACGACCTGCTGGCGGCCGCCACCGCGGGCCAGGCCCACGTCGCCGTCCTCGGCCTGGACTCGCCCGGGCTGGACCGGAGCGCGGTCGACCTGCTCCGCAAGCACGGCGTCCGGCCGGTCGCGATCGCCGCAGGCGGCGCCACGCTCGACGGTGCCCGGCTCCGCGCCGCCCGCACCGGCATCGCCCGGGTGGTCACCGACGACGACCTCGACGCGCTCGCCGGCGCCGTCCTCGACGAGGAGTCGCCCGAGACCGCGGTCCGGGTGCCGCAGCCCGACGGACCCCCGCCACCGCCGCCGACCGGCGCGGTGGGGCCGGTCAGCCCGGGACGGGTGGTCGCGGTCTGGGGCCCCGCCGGCGCCCCGGGTCGCACCACGCTCGCGACCGGGCTCGCGGCCGAGGTGGCACGCCGCGGCCGTCGTACCGTCCTCGTCGACGCGGACCCCTACGGCGGCGCCGTCGCGCAGCAGCTCGGCATCCTCGACGAGGTCTCGGGGCTGCTGTCCGCGGCCCGGCTGGCGTCGGCGGGCCAGCTGGAGGAGCGGTTCGGATCGGTCCAGCGGGGCCTCGACGACCGGCTCAGCGTGGTGACCGGGCTGCCCCGCGGCGACCGCTGGGTCGAGGTCCGGGCGGGCACCGTGGAGCACCTGCTCGAGGTGGCCCGAGCGCAGGGCGAGGTGGTGGTCGACACCGGGTTCAGCCTCGAGGACGACCCCGGCTCGGACTACGGCACCCGACCGGGGCGCAACCAGCTCACCCTCGGCGCCCTCGACGTGGCCGACGAGGTCGTCGTGGTGGGTGGCGCCGACCCGGTCGGGCTGTCCCGGCTGGCACGCGGGCTGGTGCAGGTCCGGGAGGTGCTGGGCGGGCGGCCGGTGCACGTGGTCGTCAACCGGATGCGCCCGACGCTCGGCTGGTCCGAGCGCGACATCGCCGGCATGGTGGCCGGCTTCGCCCGGCCGGCCGGGCTGCACTTCCTGCCCGACGACCAGCCGACCGTCGACCGTGCCCTGGTCGCCGGCCGCACCCTGGCCGAGCTCGGCGACTCCCCGCTCGGCCGGGCCGTCGCGCGCGTGGCCGACGCGGTCCTCGCGGCGAGCCCCGCGACCAGCGGCAGGTGAGCGCCGGCACGTCATCCGGTCCGGCTGCCCCGGCGACCGGGGCGCATGACGTCCGGTGGCCTGCCGGCCGGGCTACGCAGCGAACAGTAGGTACAGGCCCCCGACCGTGAACGCGATCATCGCGAACAGCAGGGGCAGCTGACCGGTCAGCTGGTGCCGCTTCGGGAGCACCCGGATCGCGCGGTCGTGGGCGGCGACCACACCAAGCACGTGGCCCAGCACGACCGCGAGCACCTTGATGTCGGCGAGCAGCGTGGGGTGGAGGCTGAGCCAGTAGCTCACCGTCAGGTCGCCGGTCCCGAACCAGTTGCTGCCATTGCTGAACGGGTCGCTGGCCTGGATGAGGGTCAGCTGGCCGACCTCGACGAGGTAGCTGAGGTAGTGGGCGATGATGTAGCCGCCGATGATCGGCACCACCGAGTGCGCGAACAGGTTGGGCAGCTCGCGGCGCCGCAGGTCGTCGCCCAGCCCGGTCAGCACGCAGCCCACCGCGAAGACCAGGCCGACGCCGACGCAGAACGTCAGCAGGGCCAGGTTGTTGAGCAGGTACGACGACACCGAGCTGCCCTGCACGAACTGGACCCACCGCGTGGAGTCCTTGAACGAGTCGAACGCGGTGCTGCCGAACAGCACCGACACGACGGCGAGCAGGCCGGGCAGCACCGGCGTGGTGTCGAGGTTGGCCAGCGGGCTGCGGACCACGAGCAGGTCCCCGCGCCGGCCCCAGACCGAGATCCGGGACACGAGCGTGGAGTAGACCTCGAAGGGATCGGCGCGCTCGTAGAAGACGTTGCCGAAGACCGCGCCGCCCACGAGCATCGCGGCGACGTACCCCGCACACCACAGCCGCACCGGACCGAGCTCGGTGGAGTAGGGGTAGACCAGCTCCATCCACACGAACGCGAACAGCCCGAGCGCGGCCGGCCAGTGGCCGAGCCGCTCCGGATAGGTCAGCAGGCCGCGCTCGGGGTCGCCGCCGGCGACCTTGGCGAACAGCAGGTTGATCGTGCGCCCGGGGCTGATCGCCTTCCAGACCGGGCCGAGGAGCATCGAGAGGGGGACCAGCCCGACCCACCACCACACGTAGAAGATCCCGAGGGCGGGGTTGATGACCAGGTCCTTGCCGAAGATCGCGGCCATCGCCGTGAAGAGGGCGATGAGCATCCCGACGGTGCGCCACAGCGCGCGCCACCCGACGGAGTCGACCACCCGGGCCAGCCACGCGGGTGCGGGCCGGCCGCTCGTCGCGGCGTCGTACCGGGGGTTGCGCCAGGCGACCGCGAGGACCGTGAACGAGATGACCAGGGCGGCGGTCGCACCGGCGATCGCGAGCTCGGGCGAGATCGGCAGGTCCTTGGCCCCGCCGATCCCGTGGGCGAGGGTGATGCCGTCGGTGGCCACCTCAGCTGACTTCGAGCTGCACGATCACCTTGTCCAGCGTGTGCGACTCGACGTCGACGGTGCCGGGCGTGGTGATCGGGGTGAGCTCCAGGTCGGTCTCGCCCTGCTCGTACTCGAGCTCCTGCTCGGGGCTGGAGTGGACGTGGATCTCGCCGGGGGCGTCAGCGGTGACGTGCAGGGTGACCGGCTGGCCGACCTCCACCTCGACACGCTCGCCGCTCGGGGTGACCGAGTCACCCTCGACCGTGACGTCGATGACCTTCGGCTCGGTGCCCGAGCCGGCGCTGGGGTCGGCGCCGAGCCCTCCGTCGGACTCGGAGCCGCCGCAGGCGCCGAGCGCCGCCGCGCACACGAGGAGGGTCAGGCTGGCCAGCGCTCGGCGCATGATCTCGGGGCCCTTCTGCTCGGGGGGAGGTGACCGGATCGGTCCGTGACGTCTGTCAGAATCGCATGTGATACCAACCGTCGGTACGTGACCCCGGTGATGCGACGAGAGGCGGCACCATGAGCGAGCGGCTCCGCCCGCGGGACGTGGCCCTGCTCGCCGAGGAGTCGGCGTCGACGCCGATGCACAACGCCACGGTGGAGATCTTCGACCCGGGTCAGTCCGGCTTCGACTACCCCCAGCTGGTGCGCCTGGTCCAGGAGCGGCTCTCCTTCGTGCCGCGCTACCGGCAGCGGATCCAGACCGTGCCGGGCCGGCTCGCGAACCCGCTGTGGGTCGACGACGACCACTTCGACCTGGGCTACCACGTACGCCGGTCCGCGCTGCCCCGCCCGGGGAGCCACGACCAGCTGCGCGAGCTGGTGGCGCGCATCGTCTCGCGTCCGCTGGACCGCAGCCGGCCGCTGTGGGAGATCTACTTCGTCGAGGGCCTGGCCCACGGCCGGGTGGCGCTGCTCTCGAAGTCCCACCAGGTCCTCGTCGACGGCATGCACACCGTCGACCTCGGCCAGGTGCTGCTGGACAAGTCGCCCGAGCCCAAGGAGCTCGGCACCGACGACTGGCGTCCTCGCGGCCACCCGTCACCCTTCGGGCTGATGGCCGGCGCCGTCCACGACTCGCTGACCGACCCCGCCACGGTCGCGGCCACGGCCCGCACCACCACCGGGTCGGTGCTGCGTGGCGTCGCCGACACCGCCCGCTCGGCCGGGCGGGTCTTCGACGCCCTGGCCAACCGCACGCCGTCCGCGGGCTCGCCGATCATCGGCCCGCTGTCGCAGCAGCGCCGCGTCGTCGCGGTGCGCACCGACCTGGCCGACCACCGCAAGATCCGGGAGGCGCACGGCGGCACCGTCAACGACGTCATCCTCGCGACGATCACCGGCGCGCTGCGTGCCTGGCTGCTGACCCGCTCCGAGTCGATGCACGGGGTGAGCGAGGTGCGCGCCGTGGTGCCGATCTCGGTGATCGACGACGAGATGGAGGCCACCTCGCTCGGCAGCCAGATCGCGGCGCACTTCGTCGACCTGCCGGTCCGCGAGCCCAGCCCGGTCGTGCGGCTCCACCAGGTCTCCTACTCCTTCCAGGCGCACAAGGAGACCGGCCGGGCCGTCGCGGCCAGCCGGCTGACGAGCATCTCGGGCTTCGCGCCGGCCACCTTCCACGCGATCGGCTCGCGGCTCGCCGCGCGGGAGCGCCGCTCCTACCAGCTCAACGTCACCAACGTGCCCGGACCGCAGGCGCCGCTGTACGCCGCCGGGGCCCGGATGCTCGAGACCTACCCGGTCCCGCCGCTGCTCGAGGGACACCCGCTGGCGATCGGCGTGACGTCGTACGACGGCCACGTCTACTACGGCCTCACGGCCGACCGCGACATGCTCCCGGACGCCGACCTGCTCGGGCCGTGCCTGCGCGAGTCGCTCGACGAGCTGCTCGACTCCGCCACCGGCGGCCGGACCCGGGCACCGCGCGGACGGCGCCGGCGCAAGGCACCCGCGAAGGCACCCGCGAAGGCACCCGGCAAGGACGAGCCTCGGTGAGGATCTACCTGCCGACGACGCTCGCCCTGCTCGCCGAGCAGCACGCCGCCGGAGCGGTGCTCGTGCCCGACGGGGCGGTGGTCGCCGAGGACGACAGCGAGGACGCCGAGTACGCCGCGCTCATGACCGCCGCCGACGCCTCGGCTGTCCAGCTCGCGGGCGCCGGGCGACGCGTGGTCGTGGTGGCCGACCTGGCGGCCGAGCCGGCCGTCGGCGCCGCGGTGCCGTGGCGCGAGGTGGTCGCCGTGCACGCCGACGTCGAGGACCGGCCGGCCGGCGCCGACCCGGACGAGGACCTGGCGTGGTTCGCGACCCAGGAGGTCCCGGACCTGTTTTGACCGGCCGGGTCAGGCCTCGGAGCCGAAGCGGCGCAGGTGCCGGCGACGCACCCGGACCAGGGCCGGCTTGACGGCCGGCTCGGCGGCGGGCAGCTGCCACCACGACTCGAGCTCGGCGGTGACGTCGGTCCGCTCGCGGCGGGCACCGCCGACCTGGGTCGGCGCCGGGGCCGGCTCGTCGACGACCTCGGGCCGGCGCTCGGTGTGGACGAGCATGCGCACGCAGGTCTGCGGGAGCTCGTCGACGAGGGCGGCGTCCGCCACCACGTGGGAGGCGGTGGCCGGGGCGGCGGCGAGCGCGGCCCGCACGGCGGTGGGCTCGGTGACGAGGTCGACCTCGGCGGTCGGGTAGCAGTCGATCAGCTGGTGGACCTGGTCGGTGAGCACCGTGCGCAGGAAGCGCTGGAGGCCGGGGTCGGCGTCCGGCTCGGGGCAGTGCACCACCGTGAGCGACAGGCCGTGCAGGGCGGCCAGCTCGAAGGCGGCGTCGAGGATCGGCATCGCCCAGACGGTGCCGTCGCTGATCGCGAGCACCCCGTCGGCGGTCGGCGCGGCCGTGACCTCGACGAGGGTAGGCGTCCCAGGGAGTGGTGGGGTTTGAGGTTCACCGGCGAGGCGTGCTGACGTAGGCGGCCACCGGCGGGATCTTCGGTGTGAAACGACCAAGCAACACACTGAAGGAGATCCACCGATGGCCTTGCCCCAGTCTGCAACTTCGGCCCTGTTCGAGCTGCTCGAGGCGTTCCTGCGCAAGGACATGGACTCGACCGTGAATCGGCCTGGCGTCGCGCCGGTGGAGCTGATCGAAGCCGAAGCGACCGAGGAGGATCGGCGCAGCACCTGCACGAACGCACCCGGATCGGGTCACCGACCGCATCAACAACGGCCTCGATGCTGTCGACCAAGGCCGGTGATGTCGAGCTACGATCCCCAAGCTCCGCAAGGGTCGTTCTTCCTGGTCATCCTGGAACCGCGGCGCCATCGACCAGGCGCTGTACGCGGTGGTGATGGAGACCTACGTCCACGGTGTCTCGACCCGCGCCGTGGACGAGCTGGTCGAAGCCATGGGCGTCGACGCCGGGATCAGCAAGTCGAGGTGTCCCGGATCTGCGCCGGCCTCGACGAACAGGTAGACGCGTTCCGCACCCCGGTCCCTGGAGCACACCGAGTTCCGCGTCTACCTCGACGCGACTACCTCAACGTCCGCAATGCCACCGGCCAAGTGGTGTCCATGGCCGTGGTCGTGGCCACCGGGATCGCTGCCGACGGCTCCCGCGAGGTCCTCGGACTCGACGTCGGCGACAGCGAGGACGAGACCTTCTGGCGCGGCTTCCTGGTCGCGCTCAAGCAGCAGAGCCTGCACGACATGCGGCTGGTGATCTCAGACCAGCACTCCGGGCTGGTCAAGGCACTCAAGCGGTCCTTCCAGGGCGCCGGACACCAGCGGTGCCGGGTCCACTTCGCCCGCAACCTGCTCGCGCACGTGCCCAAGTCCCACACCGACATGGTCGCGGCGCGGTGGTATGCACGGTCTTCGCCCAGCCCCGACGACGCCGAGGCCGTCAGCACCGCGTGGGACGAGGTCCGCGACCAGCTCGCCAAGTCGTTCCCAAGATCGGGCCGCTGATGGACGACGCCAAGGCCGAGGTGCGCGTTCACCGCGTTCCCGCGGGCGCACTGGCAGAAGATCTGGTCCACCAACCCGCTCGAACGAGGTCAACAAGGAGATCAAGCGCGCCCGCGCGGGTCGGATCTTCCCCAACCCCGCCGCCGTCATCAGGCTCGTCGGAGCCGTGCTGGCAGACATGCATGCACGAATGGCAACCGGTGACCGCCGCTACCTATCCGAGGGATCCATGGCGCTGCTCTACCCCGACAGCGATACTGGACACATCGCCGCCATCGAGGCCGGCGAGTAGGCACCGAGGATCACCTCAAAGCCCACCACCCCGCGGGGCTCTGTCCGACGAGGTGGCAGCCGAGGTCGCCGTCCAGCTGGACCCCGAGACCGTCCAGCGTGGATCCGGCCCGACCCGAGCGCGGTCCGACGACGACCATCGACCCGACCGAGCCGACGTTGGCCAGCGCGGTCGCGGAGGTGCTGAGGCTGACCGAGTCCTCGACGGTGAGCCCGGGGGCCAGGGCGCGGATCTCGGCGCGGGCGCGGTCGATGATCCGCTGGCCGTCGGCCGACGCCCGGTTGATGACGGTGCCGAGGTCCTCGCCGATGTCGAGGTGGGTGGCCACCTGGCTGCCGACCGCGTGGACGAGCAGGATCGAGGACCGGCGGAGGACGGCCTCCCGCGCCGCCCAGGCGACGACCTTCGCGGTCTGCGGCCGTTCGTCGACTCCGACAATGATCTGCTGGGGGGTGGTACTCATCGAAGGTCACCTCCTCGGTGGCTTCTGGGTGTGGTCGATCTGACACCTGAAGCCTCCTCCGGCCAGGGCGTGCCGAGCACGGGCGTAGGGCGCTGGTCACTAGAGGACTACGACCGGTGGCGACCCGGTACGAATGCACCACTCCCGGGGCAGGACGTACCGGCTCGGCCCCGGGCCCTTGTGCTCGCTACCCTCGCTGGCATGGACGCTGTCACCACCCCGCCGGCTCCCACCAACGAGCCGAACCTGACCTACGCACCGGGCACCCCCGAGCGCGACGCGCTGCACGTCGAGATCGAGCGCCTCGAGAAGGAGCAGAAGAACCTGCGCGCCTACATCGGCGGGCGGTGGAAGGCCGGGGGCGGCCGGGAGATCCAGGTCGTCCAGCCCCACGACCACCAGCACGTGCTCGGCACCCTGAAGAACTCCACCCAGGCCGACGCCCGCGCCGCCGTCAAGGCCGCGGCCGACGCGGCGCCGGAGTGGCGGGCGCTGGACTTCGACGACCGGGCGGCGATCCTGCTCAAGGCCGCCGACCTGCTCGCCGGCCCGTGGCGCCAGCGGCTCAACGCCGCCACCGTGCTCGGCCAGTCGAAGACGCCGTTCCAGGCCGAGATCGACGCCGCCTGCGAGCTCATCGACTTCTGGCGCTACAACGTCCACTACGCGCGCGAGATCCTCGCCGACCAGCCGATCGCCAACAGCCCCGGCGTGTGGAACCGCACGGACCACCGGCCGCTCGAGGGCTTCGTCTACGCGATCACCCCGTTCAACTTCACCGCGATCGCCGGCAACCTGCCGACCGCCCCGGCGCTGATGGGCAACACCGTCATCTGGAAGCCGTCGCCCACCCAGCAGCTGGCCGCGTCGCTGACGATGGAGCTGCTGGAGGAGGCGGGGATGCCGCCGGGCGTCATCAACATGCTGCCCGGTGACGGGCTCGAGGTCTCGCAGGTCGCGCTGGCCCACCCGGACCTGGCCGGCATCCACTTCACCGGCTCGACGCCGACCTTCCAGCACCTGTGGCGCGAGGTCGGCAACAACATCGAGAACTACCGCTCCTACCCCCGCATCGTCGGCGAGACCGGCGGCAAGGACTTCATCGTCGCCCATCCGTCGGCCGACCCGGGCGTGGTCCGCACCGCGATGATCCGCGGCGCCTTCGAGTTCCAGGGCCAGAAGTGCTCGGCCGCGTCCCGGGCGTACGTCGCCCGCTCGGTGTGGAAGAAGATGAAGGACTCCTTCCTCGCCGAGATCGAGACCATCACCGTCGGCGACCCGACCGACTTCACCACCTTCATGGGTGCGGTCATCGACGACCGGGCGTTCGCCAAGCACAAGGCCGCGATCACCCGCGCCAAGCGGCAGAAGAAGCTCGAGGTGATCGCCGGCGGCCGGGTCGACGACTCGGTGGGCTGGTTCGTCCACCCGACGGTCGTGGAGTCCACCGACCCGACCGACCAGATGTTCACGACCGAGTACTTCGGCCCGATCCTGGCCGTCCACGTCTACGACGACGCCGACTTCGAGAAGGTCGTGCGCGGGATGGAGTCGATCGCGCCGTACGCCCTGACCGGCTCGATCATCGCCCAGGACCGCCGGGCGATCGCCTGGGCCCAGCGCGAGCTGCGCTTCGCGGCCGGCAACTTCTACATCAACGACAAGCCCACCGGCGCCGTCGTCGGCCAGCAGCCGTTCGGCGGCGGCCGGGCCTCCGGGACCAACGACAAGGCGGGCGCGGCGGTCAACCTGCTGCGCTGGACCTCGCCGCGGTCGATCAAGGAGACCTTCGTCCCGCCGACCGACTACCGCTACCCGTACCTCGGGTGATCCTGCTGCACCTGGGTGCCCTGCACCCGGCGGAGAAGGCCCTGACCCTGGTCCTGGCCTTCGGCCCGTTCCTCGTCCTGGCGGCGGTCGTGTGGGTGCGCCGCCGCCAGGACGCGCGCGCCGAGCAGCTCGAGGGCCCCGACGGGCTCGAGGGTGGCTCTCAGGCCGAGAGGTAGCCGCGCCCGACGGCGTTCTCGGCGTCCAGCGCCTTGCGCAGCAGCTCGGCGATCAGGCCCTCGATCTTGCCGCCGACCAGCGGCACGTGGACCTTGATGAGCACGTCGACGGTCTCGGTCGTCCGGCCGTCACGCTCCTCGAGCCGGATCGTGCCGATCATCTCGCCCGGCTTGCCGGGGATCGTCACGTGCAGCTCGGCGGCATCGGCGGAGGTCCACTCCTCGCGCTGGACGATGTCGATCTCGTCGCCGACGAACTTCTTCGCGAACGACGGGATGCCCCGGGCGGGCTGCACCTGCTCGACGACCACGGTGCGGGTGCCGTCGGCGTGCTCCTCGACGTCGACCGAGGAGCTCAGCACCCGCTGGTAGGCGCAGACGTCCTCGCGGAACGCGGCGTCCCCGAGCATCGCCGAGACCTGGTCGAGCGGGGCGTCGTAGGTGATGTCGTGGATGAGCCGGGTGGCCATCAGCGCCCGCCGGCGAGCCAGGTGACGCCCACCTCGTGCTCGGCGTCCATGCCCGCGGCGACCTTCTCGCCGAGCAGCTTCTCGAGCTTGCCGCCGATGAGCGGGAGCTTGACCTTGATCTCGAGCTCGACGATCTCGCGGGTGCCGGAGCCCTCGGGGCGCAGGGTGATCGTCCCGATCAGCGTCGAGGGCTTGCCGGGCGTGTCGATCTGCAGGGTGCCGCCGGTCGTGTCCGCCCACGACTCGCGCTGGATCGCGTGGGTCGAGTGGCCCGCGAAGGTACGGGCGAAGGACGGCAGGTCGTCGGTGCGCTGCATCTGGTCGACCGTGAGCTCGAACTTGTTGCCGTCCCTCTCGAGGACCACGTCGGCCGAGATCACGTCCTGGGCGGCGGCGGAGGCCTCGCGGAAGCCGGGGTCCGCCAGCATCTCGAAGACCTCGGCGGGGGAGGCGTCGTACGTCATCTCGTGTCGGAACTTCATGCGGCCATAGTCTCAGGTCATGACCGACGAGACGTTCGTATCCTTCGGAGAGCAGGGAGCGCAGCTGACCTACGGCTCCTACCTCCGGCTGCCGCAGCTGCTCGACTCCCAGCACCTGGAGTCCGACCCGCCGGCGCACGACGAGCTGCTCTTCATCACGATCCACCAGGTCTACGAGCTGTGGTTCAAGCAGCTGCTGCACGAGCTGACCTCGGCGCGCGACGCCATGCTGCGCGGGGTCGAGGGCGGCCGGCTCTGGTGGGCGCAGCACCTGATGACCCGCGCGCACGTCATCGAGCGGGTGCTCGTCCAGCAGGTCGACGTGCTGGAGACGATGACCCCGCAGGACTTCCTCCAGTTCCGCCAGCGCCTCGCGCCGGCGAGCGGCTTCCAGTCGGTCCAGTTCCGCGAGCTGGAGTTCCTGTCGGGGGCCAAGGACGCTGCCTACCTCCGGCGGTTCAAGGGGATCACCGCCACCGAGCAGGCGCGTCTCGACGCCCGGCTCGCCGAGCCCACGCTCTGGGACGCGTTCGTCGCGGTGCTCGCGTCCTCCGGGCTCCCCGCCGGGAACGACGCGGAGGTGTCCGCGTCGATGCGGACCGTGGCCCACGACCGGGACACCTACGCCGTGGTGTGGGCCCTCGGGGAGGCGCTGCTGCAGCACGACGAGCTCGCCGCGGGCTGGCGCGCCCGGCACGTCGTGATGGTCGAGCGGATGATCGGGAGCAAGTCCGGGACCGGTGGCTCGAGCGGCTCGACCTACCTGCGCTCGCGTCTCCCGGTGCAGTACTACCCGCTCCTCTGGGACCTGCGCAGCCAGCTCTGAGCGGCTGGCCGGGGGGTGACTGGCTGGTAGGTGGTCCGGGGTTCTAGTGTCGGAGGGTGTCAACGTCGACGCGTGAGCAGGACCTGTCCACCCTCCTCTCAGGAGCCATCGAGCTGGCCCGGTCCCGGAGGGACCCGGGCGGTCCGCCGGACGACACGGTCGACACGCTCGTCCGGGCCTACTACCGCCACGTCGCGGTCGAGGACCTGACCTCGCGGAGCAGCGAGGACCTCTACGGCGCGGTCGCCTCGCACTACGGGCTCGCGTCCCACCGGCCCCAGGGCACGGCCCGGGTGCGCGTGTTCACCCCCACCACCGCCGACGACGGGTGGTCCGCCGACGGGCGCTCGGTGGTCGAGGTCGTCGTCGACGACATGCCGTTCCTCGTCGACTCGTTGACGATGGAGCTCTCCCGCGAGCTGCACGACGTGCACCTGGTGGTGCACCCGCTCCTGGACGTCACCCGCGACATCACCGGCGCCCTGCAGCAGGTCCGGCCGGTGGCCGAGGGGGCGGGCCCCGACGAGGACGTCGACGAGAAGGGCACCACGCGCCGCGAGTCGTGGATGCACGTCGAGATGGACCGGCTGACCGAGGGCGAGGACGTCGCCGCGATCGAGGCCGCGATCCAGCGGGTGCTCCGCGACGTCCGCGAGGCGGTCGAGGACTGGCCGAAGATGCACGCCCAGATCGCCGACATCGTGCACGAGCTCACGACCGAGCCGCCCGAGGGCGTGGACGTCGACGAGGTGCACCGCGCCCGCGACCTGCTGCAGTGGCTGGCCGAAGAGCACTTCACCTTCCTGGGCTACCGCGAGTACTCCCTCGAGCGCCGCGACGGCGGGGAGTGCCTGCGCGCCGTGCCGGGCACCGGGCTCGGGATCCTGCGCGCCGACCCGGACATGGCGCAGGCCGGACAGCTGCCGGCCGCGGCGGCGGCGAAGGCGCGCGAGAAGACCGTGCTGGTGCTGACGAAGGCGAACTCGCGCTCGACGGTGCACCGCCCGGCGTACCTCGACTACGTCGGCGTCAAGAAGTTCGAGGACGGCGAGGTCGTCGGCGAGCGCCGCTTCCTCGGGCTCTACTCCAGTGCCGCCTACACCGAGTCCCTGACCCGCATCCCGCTGCTGCGCGACCGCGCCGAGCTGGTCCTGAAGCGGATCGGGTTCGCGCCCGACAGCCACGACGGCAAGGCGCTCATGGACACCCTCGAGACCTACCCGCGCGACGAGCTGTTCCACACCACCGTCGACGAGCTCGCGCCGATGGCCGAGCAGGCGATGCACGCCCGGGAGCGGCGCCAGCTGAAGCTCTTCATCCGCCGCGACACCTACGGCCGCTACGTCTCGGTGCTCGTCTACCTGCCTCGCGACCGCTACAACACCGCGGTCCGGGAGCGGTTCGTCCAGATCCTCAAGGAGCAGCTCGGCGGGGACTCGGTCGAGTTCACCGTGCGGCTGACCGAGTCCACGACCGCGCGCGTCCACTTCGTCGTGCACCCGCCGAAGGGCGCGTCCACCCTCGAGGTCGACGCCGCCGACCTCGAGCGCCGGATGGCCGAGGCGTCCCGCTCCTGGCGCGACGACTTCGTCAGCGCCGTGCTCAGCCAGTACGACGAGCAGGTCGGTGCCCGGCTCGCCCGGCGCTACGCGGACTCGCTGCCGGAGGCCTACAAGGAGGACTTCCCGCCGGCCACCGGCGCGGTCGACCTGGGACGGCTGGAGTCCCTGACGGTCGGTGAGAGCGGCGGCATCGACCTGTCGCTCTACCAGGACCTCGACGCCGGCCAGGGCGAGGCGCGGCTGAAGGTCTACCGGATCGGCTCGCCGCTCTCGCTCTCCCACGTGCTGCCGATGCTGTCGTCGATGGGCGTCGAGGTCGTCGATGAGCGGCCCTACCAGCTCGACGGGCTGGAGCGTCCGACGTACATCTACGAGTTCGGGCTGCGCTACGCCCGGGCGCTGCCCGACGACTCCGGCGAGCTGTTCCAGGACGCGATCCGCTCGATCTGGGAGGGGCACAACGAGATCGACGGGTTCAACGCCCTGGTCCTCGGTGCCGGGCTGACCTGGCGACAGGCGACGGTGCTGCGCGCCTACGCCAAGTACATGCGCCAGGGGAACTCGCCGTTCGCCCTCGACTACATCCAGGACGCGCTGCGCTTCAACGTCGACATCACCCGGCTGCTGGTGCTGCTCTTCGAGGTCCGGTTCGACCCCACGGCCGACCTCAGCCGCGCGGAGAAGGTCGAGGCCCGCATCGAGAGGGCGCTGGACGGCGTCGCCAGCCTCGACCACGACCGGATCCTGCGGTCCTACCTCGCCCACATCAAGGGCACCCTGCGCACGAACTACTACCAGCAGGCGCCCGACGGCGGACCGCGCTCCTACATCTCCTTCAAGCTCGACCCGTCGGGCATCCCCGACCTGCCCCAGCCCAAGCCCCGCTACGAGATCTTCGTCTACTCGCCGCGGGTCGAGGGCGTGCACCTGCGCTTCGGTGCGGTCGCCCGCGGTGGCCTGCGCTGGTCGGACCGCCGCGACGACTTCCGCACCGAGGTGCTCGGGCTGGTCAAGGCGCAGATGGTGAAGAACACCGTGATCGTGCCGGTGGGGGCGAAGGGCGGCTTCTTCTGCAAGCAGCTCCCCGACTCCTCCGACCGGGACGCGTGGCTGGCCGAGGGTGTGGCCTGCTACCGGACCTTCATCTCCGGCCTGCTCGACATCACCGACAACCTCGTCGACGGGCGGACCGTGCCGCCGCAGGACGTGGTCCGCCACGACGGCGACGACTCCTACCTCGTCGTCGCTGCCGACAAGGGCACCGCGACGTTCTCCGACATCGCCAACGAGGTCGCGAAGTCGTACGGCTTCTGGCTGGGCGACGCGTTCGCCAGCGGCGGGTCGGTCGGCTACGACCACAAGGCGATGGGCATCACCGCCCGCGGCGCCTGGGTCTCGGTGCAGCGGCACTTCCGCGAGCGGGGGATCGACTCCCAGGCCGAGGACTTCACCTGCGTCGGCATCGGCGACATGTCCGGTGACGTGTTCGGCAACGGGATGCTGTGCTCCGAGCACATCAAGCTGGTCGCGGCCTTCGACCACCGCGACATCTTCCTCGACCCCGACCCCGACCCCACGACGTCGTACGCTGAGCGCAAGCGGCTCTTCGAGCTGCCGCGGTCGAGCTGGCAGGACTACGACCACGACGTGATCTCCGAGGGCGGCGGCGTGTACTCGCGCTCGCTGAAGAAGATCACCATCAGCGAGCCGGTCCGGCGCGCGCTCGGCCTCGACGCCGACGTGGTGTCGATGACCCCGGCCGAGCTGATGCGTGCGATCCTGCTCGCGCCGGTCGACCTGCTGTGGAACGGCGGCATCGGCACCTACGTGAAGGCGTCGACCGAGACCCACGCGGACGCGGGGGACAAGGCGAACGACGCGATCCGCGTCGACGGCCGCGACCTGCGCGCCCACGCGGTCGGCGAGGGCGGCAACCTCGGCCTCACCCAGCTCGGCCGCATCGAGTACGCCCGCGAGGGCCGGGGCCGCTCCGACGCCTCCCGGCGCGGCGGCCGGATCAACACCGACTTCATCGACAACTCGGCCGGTGTCGACACCTCCGACCACGAGGTGAACCTCAAGATCCTGCTCGACCGGGTCGTGAAGGACGGGGACCTCACCGAGGAGCAGCGCAACCACCTGCTCGCGGAGATGACCGACGAGGTCGCCGCCCTGGTGCTGCGCGACAACTACGAGCAGAACCTCGCCCTGGCCAACGCCGTCGCCCACGCGCCGTCGTTGATGCACGTCCACGAGGACTGGATCAGGTCGCTGGAGCGCGACGGGGTGCTCGACCGCGAGCTGGAGGGGCTGCCGAACCGCAAGGAGGTCCGGCGCCGGCTGGACAACGGCGAGGGGCTCTCGGCGCCCGAGATCGCAGTCCTGATGTCCTGGACGAAGATCGTCCTGGCCGAGCAGTTGCTGGAGTCCTCCGAGGTCGCGGACGACCACTACTTCGACCAGGACCTGCGCTCCTACTTCCCGCGCCCGGTCCGCGAGGGCTTCGAGCGCCAGGTGCACGAGCACCCGCTGCGCCGCGAGATCATCGTGACCCAGGTCGTCAACGACCTGGTCAACGGTGCCGGCCTGACCTTCGTCCCGCGGCTCGCGGGCGAGACCGGCGTCTCGCCGGCCGAGCTGGCCCGCGCGAACTTCGTGGCGCGCGAGATCTTCGGCTCGCTGCCGATGCGCGAGGAGCTGGCGTCGTGGGACAACAAGCTCGACGCCGCCGTGCAGACCCGGATGCGCCTGGAGATGCGCACCCTGGTCGAGCGGGCCTCGCGCTGGCTCGTCAACAACCGGCGGCCGCCGCTGGACAGCCAGGGCACCGTCGACCAGTTCACCGCGCCGGTGCAGCAGGTGATGGCCGTGCTCCCCGAGCTGATCACCGGTCGCGAGCTGGCAGCCTTCCAGGCCCGTCGCGACAAGCTGGTCGGCGAGGGCGTCCCCGAGGACCTCGCGTCGCGGGTGGCGGTCCTGCCGCCGTCGTACATGCTCCTCAACGTCGTGGAGATCGCGCTGCGTGAGGACCTCGACCCGGCGGAGGTGGCACGCGTGCACTTCACGCTCGGCGAGCGGCTCGGGCTGACCGCCCTGGTGCAGCGGATCCTCGGCCTGCCGCGCGCGGACCGGTGGCAGACGATGGCCCGGGCGGCGCTGCGCGACGACCTGCACGCCGTGCACGCGCAGCTCACCGCGCGGGTGCTCGCCACCACGTCCGCCGACGAGCCGGCTCCGCGGCGGATCTCGGCCTGGGAGGACGACAACGCGGTCCTCATCCCGCGGGCGGCCGAGACCCTCGGCGAGATCTGCGCCGACGACCACGCCGACCTGGCGCGGCTCTCGGTCGGCCTGCGCGTGGTGCGTGGCCTGCTGTCCACCGGCTGAGAAAGGTGCCGCCCCGGGACAACCCGCGAGAGCACCGGGGGCATCTGTGGGGTGTGGGCGCACCTGGGGACGACTTCGACGAGTTCTTCCGTGCCACCTGGCCGCGGTTGTTCCGCACGGCGTACGCCGTCGCGGGCGACGCGGCCTCGGCGGAGGACGCCCTCCAGGCGGCGTACGCCCGGGCGTTCGCGTCGTGGCGGCGGGTGACGGCCGCCGACCACCCGGAGGCCTACGTGCGCCGGATGGTCGTCAACGAGATCATCGGCGACCGCCGCCGCGGCTGGTGGCGGCGGGAGCGGCCGGTGGCCGAGCCCGAGCTCGCCGGCCGGTTCGAGTCGCCCGAGGACGGCGTCGCCGACCGGCAGGTCGTGTGGGCCGCCGTGCAGGAGCTGCCGGTGCGCCAGCGCGCGGTGATCGTGCTGCGCTACTACGAGGACCTCTCCGAGCGGGAGATCGCCGCGGTGCTCGGCTGCTCGCCGGGCACGGTCAAGTCGCAGGCGTCCGCCGCTCTCGCCAACCTCCGCCGCAGCGCGGTGGTCCTACCGAACGGAGACCTGGCATGACGACGGCGCTGCGCGAGGTGCTGCACGACGAGCTCGAGCGGGTGGAGGTCCCGACCGGCGACCTGGCCGGCGTACGACGCCGTGGCGGTCGGATCCGCACCGGCCGCCGGGCCGCGGCCGGTGGTGTCGGGGTGCTGGCGGCCGGGGCCGTGGTCGGCGTGCTCCTCCTCCAGCACGGTGGCGCCGCCCCAGCCCAGGAGCGCGGCGTCCAGCCACTGGGGCGGCTGGACTACAGCGAGGGCCTGCGGGCCTACGCCGACCCGGGGGTCGAGCTGCACCTCGGCGGCCAGACCTTCTCCTACGGCGACCTGGCGGGGCTCGACACCGACGCGGCCGCCACCCCTGACGGGATCGTCTACTACGACCACGGCGTCCCGCTCCTGCTCGACGTGTCCGGGCGGTCCCGCGAGCTCGAGCCCGGCGCCGATCGGGGCGGCTTCACGCCGACCGCGAAGGCCGACGCGGCCAACCCGTGGGTCGCGTACGGCGCGGTCCTCGACGGCCGGCCGACGGTCGTCGTCCGTGACACCGGCACCGGCGAGGAGGTCGCCCACCGCGAGGCCGGGGAGGGCGTCGTCATCGACGCGCTCGACGACGGCGTCGTGCTGCTCCGCGACGGCTCCGGCACCGTGGCGTGGGACGTCGCCGACGGGAGCGTGGCCCGGCTCGCCGGCTCGGACACCCGGGTCGCGGACCTGCGCGGTGGCACGCTGCTCTACGACGGACCGGTCCCGGACGGCCCGGCCGCGTCCCGCTTCGACCTCGTGAAGGGAGCGATCGACTCCCAGCTCACCCACGACGGGAAGTACGTCCTCGCGTGGTCGCCCACGCTGGAGCCGACCGACGGCGGCGAGCCGCTCCGGCTCGGCGTCCCGCGCGGCGCGACGTTCTTCACGATCGACACCGACGGGTCGGTCCTCGCGGCGGCGTTCGAGAAGGGCGGCCCGGTCGTCGTCTACGACTGCCCCGTGTCCACCGCACCGTGCGAGCGGCTGGGGGACCTGAGCACCGAGGGCGGGGATCCGGAGTTCATCGGCAACGACATGTGACTCGTCGGTAGGGTGCCGGGCATGACCGATCTCGCTCGGGCCGGCGTGGCCGAGACCGCCCACCTCGTCGCCAGCGGCGAGGTGTCGGCACGAGGCGTGGTCGAGCAGGCGCTCGGCCGGATCGAGGAGCGCGACCGGGGCCTCAACGCGCTGTCCCACCTGCTCGTCGACGAGGCGATCGCCGAGGCGCAGGCCCGCGACGAGGCGCTCGCGGCGGGGGAGTCGGCCGGACCGCTGCACGGCGTCCCGGTCGTCATCAAGGAGGAGATCGACGTCGCCGGCACGGTGACGACCTTCGGCGGCGAGGCCAACTCGACGCCGGTCACCGCCGACGCCGAGGTCGTGCGCCGGCTCCGCGCCGCGGGCGCGGTCGTCGTGGGCAAGTCGACGATGCCGGAGTTCGGGGCGTTCCCCTTCACCGAGTCGTCCTCGCGCGGCATCACCCGGAACCCGTGGGACACCTCCCGCACGCCCGGCGGCTCCAGCGGCGGCACGGCGGTCGCGGTGTCGTCCGGCATGGTGCCGGTCGGGATGGGTGGCGACGGCGGCGGCTCGATCCGAATCCCGAGCGCGAGCTGCGGGCTGTTCGGGCTCAAGCCGCAGCGCGGCCGGGTCACGACGGCGCCGCACCCGCACCTGTGGTGGGCGCTCGGCACCGCCGGACCGCTGACGCGGAGCGTGATGGACAGCGCGGTCGTCTACGACGCGATCCGCGGCAACGTCGCCGGCGACCTCTACACCGCCGGCGGCGACGAGCCGTTCGCCGCCGCCGTCGGACGCGACCCCGGCCGGCTGCGGATCGGGTGGAGCACCAAGGCCGTCAGCGTCGGGGTGCGTCCGGACCCCGTGCACGTCGAGGCGGTGCGCGAGACGGCCGCCCTGCTCGCCGACCTCGGCCACGACGTGCGCGAGGTCGACCCGCGCTACCCGGACCCGACGGCCGCGTTCGTGCCGCAGTTCTTCGCTGGCATCCGCACCGAGGCGGACCTGGTGGAGCACCCCGACCGGCTCGAGCGTCGTACCCGGGAGACCTACCGGCTGGGCGCCTGGGTGACACCGAAGGTGCTCGAGTGGGCGCTCGCGCAGACCGAGAAGGTGTCGGCGAAGGCCAACCGGGTCTTCGACGAGGTCGACGTCCTGCTCACGCCGACGATCGCGAACCGGCCACCGCGGGTGGGTCGGCTCGACGGGGTCGGCACCGTCACGGCCGCGCTCCGGTCGATGCCGTCGATCGCCTACGCCGCGCTCTGGAACGTCGCCGGCAACCCGGCCGCGTCCGTGCCGTGCGGCACCGCGGCCGACGGGCTCCCGGTCGCGGTCCAGCTCGTCGGCCGCACCGACGACGAGGCGACCCTGTTCGCCCTGTCCGCCCAGCTCGAGCAGGCCCGGCCGTGGCCGATCCTCGCCGGCGACGCCTGAGGTGCGGCGCGCGCTGGCCCTGCCGGGGCGCACGGTGCTGGTCACCGGCGCGTCCTCGGGCATCGGCGAGGCGACGGCGCGGGCCGTCGCCGCGCGCGGTGCGACCGTCCTGCTGGTGGCCCGCCGCGCCGACGAGCTCGACCGGGTCCGCGCGGAGATCGAGGCCGCCGGCGGCCGCGCGTCGTCGTACCCCTGCGACCTGACGGACCTCGACGCCATCGACACGCTGGTGGCGCAGGTGCTGGCCGAGCACGGCGCGGTCGACGTGCTGGTCAACAACGCCGGGCGCTCGATCCGGCGCTCGCTGGCCCTGAGCTACGACCGCTTCCACGACGTGGAGCGGAGCATGGCCATCAACTTCTTCGGGCCGGTGCGGCTCACCCTCGGCCTGCTGCCGGCGATGCGGGAGCAGCGGCTCGGCCACGTCGTCAACGTCCTCACCTGGGGCGTGCAGATGAAGGCGCCGAAGTTCAGTGCCTACATCGCCTCCAAGACCGCGCTCGACTCCTGGAGCCGGGTCGCCGCCCGCGAGACCTGGGGCGACAACGTCACCTTCACCAACATGCGGTTCTCGCTGGTCCGCACCGCGATGTCCGCCCCCACCGAGGCGTACGCCGGCCGCGGCGCCTCGCCCGAGCAGGCGGCCGCCCGCGTGGTCCGCGCCATCGAGCGGCGCCCACCGAACGTCAACACCGTCGCGGGCAACATCGGCGAGCTTCTCAACCTGGTGGCCCCGCGCCTGGCCGACCGGCTGTTCCACCGGTTCGACCGGATGTTCCCGGACTCCAAGGCCGCCCGGGGCCGCTGAGTCCGACCGGTCGTCGTGGGTCTCGGGTCGCCGCCCCAGAGCACGCCTGCGGACATGGCTCTGACCCCGTCGGCGGTGGTCGGCGGGGTCCTGGTCAGCGGGTATGTCGCGCTGCGGGCGCGAGCGGTGGTTCGGTGACGAACGGGCTGACGTAGGTGCGGCCCATCGGGGTCGTCCACACGAACCCGACCCCGGCGGTGCGCTGGTAGTCCCAGCCGGCGTGGGTCTTGAGGCGGTGGTGGGTCCGACAGGCGGGGGCCAGGTTGGAGGAGGCGGTGGGGCCTTCGGGCCAGGGGACCTGGTGCTCGGCGTCGCACCTGCGGGCGGGGCGGGTGCAGCCGGGGAAGCAGCACTGCCGGTCGCGGAGACCGATCTGTTCCTTCATCAGCTCGGTCGGCCGGTAGGTCTCGGTGGACAGCTCGGCGTTCAGGTCGATGACGGGCCGCACGGTGACCCTGGTGCCGGCGGCCTGGCACCAGACCTTGAGGTGCTCAGGGGTGATCGAGGACCGGGTGTTGTCGACGTCCACACTCACCTGGCCGGGACGGACGTGGGCGTAGACCACCACCTCGGTGGTGTCCTCGTCACCGGCGCCGAGCCGGCCGGCGGCCATCGACCGGCGCACCTTCAACGGCAGGTCGAGGTCCAGGGTCGCGGCCTTCGCCCGGATCTGCTCCTCCAGCGCGACCGCGTCCGCCAGGTCGAGCTCTCCTTCGACGTGGACGAGGCCCTCGGGGGTGGCGTGGTCGAGGTCGATGTCGAACCGGCGCCGTTCCAGCGCCGCGACCCGGCGTTGCTCCGCGGCGTCGGGGTCGTGCTCGAGGCGGGCCTTCTCGACCTGCCGCTCGATCTCGGCGAACGAGCACCGGTGCGCACACCACGCGAGCCGCTGGTCCACGGCTGCCGCGGCGCCGGGCGGGAGGCTGGTGGTGGCCTGGGCGACCTTGCGGGCCTTCCACACCGCCACCTCACCCGCGACCACCCGAGCCCACAGCCGCGGCAATCGGTGCCGCAGCTCCACCGCGTCACCGAGGAACAGTCGGCCGGCGTCGGTGGTCTTCCCGACCGCGAGCGCGAACTCCGCCACCGCGGCCTCGTCGATGGTCGGGGCGCCGTCGCCGGCGATCTGGAGGTCCCGCATCCCGAACTCGATCGAGGTGTCCACCTGCTCGCCCGGGTGCAGGACGACCCAGTCGGTGGCCAGGACGAGCAGGTCGATCTCGGCCTCGACCGCGACCCGGTGTCGGGCCTGGGCGGCAGTCAGCACCGACTCTGGAGTCAAGGTGCCGGCCTGCTGGTTCATGGGTCTACTCAAGCACTCGCCACCGACAGTCAGAGGCGAGAATCCCCTGTATCCACAGGGATCTGAGCCAACCGAAGGTAACGATTCGGCATCATCGTCGGGGTGTTGCTGGTGGTGGTTTCGAGGTTCGTCGCTGGCGCTCCTCGCACCTCAACCACCGGGAGCGCCGACCGTGACCCGGTAGGCAACCGCAACCCCAAGCCCGCCGTACCCGTCGTTGCTGCTTGTCGGTCGCAACCCGAGACCACGGCGAGATGCCGACAGTCACCGCCCCGCGCATCTTCCGGGGTCTCGACGACGCTCGCTGGCGCTCGCGGGAGAGACCACCGGTTCAAAGCGCCGCGAGCCGGGAGGCGAGCGTGACCCGCCGCCCGCCGTACCCGCGTCGCTGCCTGTCGGTCGCAACCAGAGCCAACCCGCGAGCCAGAAGCCAGCCGCCACCAGAAGCCCCGCCGCACCCGCGTCACTGCCTGTCGGTCGCAACCCCAGCCGACCCGCAAGCCGCCGGCAGCAGCCGACCTCAGCCGACCTCAGCTGGCTTTGCGCGCGGCGGCCTTCTTCGTCGTCTTCTTGGCGGCGCTCTTCGACGCGGTCTTCTTCGCGGCGGCCTTCTTGGCCGGCGCCTTCTTGGCGGCGGTCTTCTTCGAGGACGCCTTCTTCGCCGGCTTCTCGTCGTCGTCCTGGTCGTCGGCGGCCGACGCGGACGTCTCGCCGCGTGCGGTCTTGGCCGCGTCGACGGAGCGCTGGAGCGCCGCGAGGAGGTCGACGACCTCGCCGGAGGACTTGGTGGAGGTGGCGGTGCGCTTGATCTCGCCGCCCTCGATCTTCGCCTTGACCAGGGCCTCGACGGCCTCGGCGTAGTCGTCCTCGAACTCGGCGGGGTCGAAGTCGCCCGCGAGGGTCTCGACCAGCATCGTCGCCATCTTCACCTCGGCCGGCTTCACGTCGCCGGTCTCGACGGAGAAGTCGGGGGTGCGGACCTCGTCGGGCCACATCATCGTCTGGAGCACGATCACGTCGTCGCGCACGCGGAGCACCGCGACCGTCGTCCGCTGCCGCAGCGCGACGGTGACGACGGCCATCCGGTCGGCGTCGAGCAGGGCCTGGCGCAGCAGCGCGTAGGGCTTCGCCCCGGACTTCTCGGGCTCGAGGTAGTAGGACTTCTCGAAGAGCATCGGGTCGATCTGCTCGGTCGGCACGAACTTCTCGACGGCGATCTCGCGAGAGGAGGTCGACGGGAGCTCGGCGAGGTCGTCGTCGGTGAGGATGACCATCTCGCCGTCCTCGGTCTCGTAGCCCTTGGCGATGTCGGCGTACGCGACCTCCTCGCCGTCGACCGAGCACACCCGCTGGTACTTGATCCGGCCGCCGTCCTTGGCGTGCACCTGCCGGAAGGACACGTCGTGCGACTCGGTCGCGGCGTACAGCTTCACGGGCACGCTGACCAGCCCGAAGGACACCGCGCCCTTCCAGATCGCTCGCATGTTGCCTCCTGCCGACGCCGGTCGAGGGTCGACCCCGACACGGATGGTGCCCAGTGTGACTCATGGGAATGCCCGGAGTCATCGGTCGGACCGACCGGGACCGGTCCTCGGTCAGGCAGGATGACCGCATGCGCCCCATGCTCGCCACCCCCGGCAAGCACGTCCCCCCGGGCGACGCCTGGGTGCACGAGGTGAAGTGGGACGGGGTCCGCGCGCTCACCGAGGTCCGCGACGGGGTGCTGCGGATGACCAGCCGCAACGAGAACGCCATCACCGTCGCCTGGCCCGAGCTCGCCTCCAGCCCGTACGGCGACCGCGACCTGCTCGTCGACGGCGAGATCATCGCCCTCAACGACCGCGGCGTCCCCGACTTCCGCACCCTCCAGGAGCGGATGCACGTCCGGAAGGCGGCGACGGCCGAGCGGCTCGCCACGAGGGTGCCGGCCGTCTACATGGTCTTCGACCTGCTCCGCCTCGACGGCGAGGACCTCACCTCGGAGCCGCTCGAGACCCGGCGCGCGCGACTCGAGGCGCTCGGGCTCGACAGCACCTGGCAGGTCCCGCCGCAGTACGACGACGGCGCGATGCTCCACGAGGCGACCCTCCAGCAGGGCCTGGAGGGCATCGTCAGCAAGCGCCGCACCTCCGTCTACCGCTTCGGCGAGCGCACGCCGCACTGGCTCAAGCTGCCGCACCGGCACCGGCTCTCCTACGTCGTGGGTGGCTGGCGCCCGCAGGAGGGCACGACCGACCGGCTCGCCGCGCTCCTCGTCGGGGAGCTCACCGAGGACGGCCTGCGCTACCGCGGGCGGGTGGGCAGCGGGATCGGGCCCAAGCAGTCCCGGGCGCTGGCCGAGCAGGTGGCCGGACTCGCGCGCGACGACAGCCCGTTCGCCGACGAGGTCCCCGCCGTCGACGCTCGCGGCACCCACTGGCTGGAGCCGGTGCTGGTCGTCGACATCGACACGCACGGACGTGGGTACGAACGCCTGCGTCAGCCGTCCTTCCAGGGCGTCCGCTCCGACCTGGCACCGGAGGACCTCCTCGCATGAAGCGCCTCGTGCTCTCCACCCTCACCGTCGCGCTCCTCCTCACGGCGCCGGCCGACGCGCGTGCGACGGAGCCCCGTGTCCCGGGCGCCCGGGACGCCGTCCGGCTCGACGGGGTCACGGTCCGCCTGCACCCCGGCACGACGCAGGTCGTCACGGTCCACCACACCCACGGCTACCGCGCCCGCGTCACCTGGTGGGTGCTGGCCGACGGGCACTGGGAGCACCGGCTCCGGACGACCGACGGCCGGACCGGGTACGGCGGCCTCGTGGTCGGCCGGCACCGGCACCAGGGCACCGGCACGACCCCGCTCGGCAGCTACGGCCTGCTGTCGGCGTTCGGCATGCACCCGCGCGAAGCCGCGTGGGACCTCGACTACCGCCGGGTGCGCCGCGGCGACTACTGGGTCGAGGACAACGGCAGCGACTTCTACAACCGCTACCGCAACAAGAGCCGGGGCGGCTTCCGGTGGTGGCTCGCGCCCAGCGCCGAGAACAGCTCCGAGCGGCTGCTGGACTACCGTCGGCAGTACGAGTGGTCGATCGTCACCGGCTTCAACCGCGGCCAGGTCCGGCACCGTGGCGCCGGGATCTTCCTGCACGTCAACGGCTCGGGGGCCACCGCCGGCTGCGTGAGCGCCCCGCGCGGCTTCGTCCGCGCGCTGATGTTCCGCCTCGACCCCGACCGCCACCCCGTGATCGCGATCGGCCGCTGACATGCCCGAGAGAGAAGAGCTGCGGGTCGACGTCGACGGCCGCACCCTGACCATCAGCAACCTGCACAAGGTGCTCTACCCGCGCACCGGGACCACCAAGGGCGAGGTGCTCAACTACTACGCCCAGGTCGCGCCCGTGCTGCTGCCGCACCTCGCGGGTCGGTGCGTCACCCGGATCCGCTGGCCGCACGGCGTCCAGGACGGCAGCTTCTTCGAGAAGAACGTCCCGAACGGCACTCCCTCCTGGGTGCACACCGCGAAGGTCCCCACGACCGGGTCCCGGGGCCCCAGCAAGAACGGGGACACCCTGGTCTTCCCGATCGTCGACGACCTCGCCACCCTCACCTGGCTGGTCAACCTCGCCGCCCTGGAGCTGCACGTGCACCAGTGGACCGTGGACGGCAAGGGCCGGCCGCGCGGTGCCGACCGCCTGGTGATCGACCTCGACCCGGGGGAGCCGGCCGGTCTGCACGAGTGCTGCCAGGTGGCCCTGCTGGTGCGCGAGCGGCTCGCCGAGCGCGACCTCGAGGCCCGCCCGGTGACCAGCGGCAGCAAGGGGCTGCACCTCTACGCCACCCTGCCGAAGCGGCTGCCCCCCGACGAGTCGACCGCGCTGGCCAAGGAGGTCGCCGAGGAGCTCCAGCGCGAGCACCCGGCGCTGGTCACCGCGACGATGACCAAGTCGCGGCGGACCGGGAAGGTCTTCCTCGACTGGTCGCAGAACGCGGGCTCGAAGACCACGATCGCGCCGTACTCCCTGCGCGGCCGCGAGCTCCCGACCGTCGCCACCCCCGTGTCGTGGGACGAGGTCGAGGAGGGCGCCGAGGACGTCGACGGCCTCGGTCAGCTGCGTTTCGAGGAGGTCCTGGAGCGCGTCGCGGAGCGTGGCGACCTGTTCGGGTGACTGTTACCGAACGGTGGATGTTCCTTGGACATCGCGTGGATCTTCCGTGCACCCGCCCGGCCTACGTTGGAGGACGAATCGCAGAGGTACCGGGGGCGTCCATGACTGCTATGTCGATGAGCACCGCGAATGCTGTCACCACGGCCAGGAAGTTCATCCTTCCTGTCGGCAGCATCGTGGCCGCTGGTCTCGTGGCCATGCTGATGGGTGTGCCGTGGTCCAACGCCGGCGACGGTTCCTCCGGGATCCGGCTGCTGGCCGACGACAACCAGGGCGCGACGTTGACCATCTCGAAGATCGAGCCCGGTCAGTCCGTCTCGCGCAGCGTGACCATCCGCAACTCGGGTGGTCAGCCGTCCCGACTCACGTTCCAGGAGACCGGCGACCCGTCGCCGTTCGCCGACGGCGAGCTGCAGCTGAAGATCGAGCAGGACGGCAGGTCGCTCTACGACGGCGACTTCGCCGCCATGAGCGACGTCGCACAGGACGTCGGCGTCCTCGATCCGGGGGGATCGAGCACGTTCACCTTCACCGTGTCGCTCCCGGACGACGCGCCGTTCGCCAACCAGGGTGCTCCGGCATCGGCGGCGTACAACTGGGTCAACTCGGATGTCGGTGCTGAATCGTGGAGTGGATGACACTCGCGAGGTGACCGGGAGGACCGGCCGCGCACCTGGGGGGAGCGCGGACGGGAGGACCCGGCACCGGTGACACACGGACGGTCTCGGCCGGCGCGCTTGGGGGGCGCGCCGGACGGGCGGTCCGCACGACCCTCTCTCGGAAAGTTCCCCACATGGAGATCACGACCTCCCCGCACCGCACGGCGTCGACGCCGTGGGGGCGGCTGGTCGCGCTCGCCGTCGTCCTGGGACCGGTCTCGGTCCTCGTCCTGCTCCCCATCGGCCTCGGCCTCCAGCGCTACGTCATGAGCAGCAGCTCGATGGACGGTGACCGGCCGGGCGGCATCCCGCGCGGCGCCGTCGTCTACGAGCGCCTGGTCCCCGTCGACGACCTGCGCACCGGCGACGTGATCACCTTCCGGCCCCCGCCGTCGGCGCACGTCGACGGGATGGTCACCCACCGGATCGTCGCGATCGGGCCCGACGGGATCCGCACCCAGGGGGACGCGAACGCAGCGCCCGACCCCTGGCTGCTCCAGCCCGGCGACACCGTCGTCCCGCGCGTCGCCTTCGCGCTCCCGTACGTCGGCTACGCCTACCTGTTCGCGGCCGAACCGCTTCTCTGGCTGCTCGCGACCGGCTCCGCCGGTCTGCTGCTCCTGCTCGTGACGACCGGGAGCAGGCGCGCCCGGGCCGCGCCCGCCACGCCGGTGGGCGCGGGAGCGGGGTCGAACAGTGACGACTGACTCCGACGCCCCGCTCGTGGGCCCTATGCTCGCTCCCATGGCGCATCGAGTTCTTGTCGTGGAGGACGAGGAGGACATCGCGTTCCCCCTGGTCCGCACGCTGGAGCGCGAGGGGTACGACGTGTCGTGGGTCGACAGCGGCCAGAAGGCGCTGGACAGCCTGTCGACCGCTCCCGAGGTGGTCATCTTGGACCTCGGCCTGCCCGACATCGACGGGCTCGAGGTCTGCCGGCGCGCTCGGGAGGCGGGCTTCGAGGGAGCGATCATGATCGTCACGGCCCGGGCGGGCGAGCTCGACCGGGTGGTCGGCCTCGACTACGGGGCCGACGACTACCTGGCCAAGCCGTTCGGCCTGGCCGAGCTGCAGGCGCGGGTCCGCGCCCTGCTGCGCCGTACCTCCGCCGCTGCCGGCACCGCCGACGGTCCGACCGACGGGCTGCGGATCGACGTGGACGCACGCCGCGTCTACGCCGGCGAGGAGGAGGTCCCGCTGACCGGCAAGGAGTTCGAGGTGCTGAACATCCTCGCCGCCAACCGGGACAAGGTCGTCTCCCGCGGCCGGCTGATGGCCGACGTGTGGGACGAGAACTGGTACGGCTCGACCAAGACGCTCGACGTCACGATCGGTCGGTTGCGCCAGAAGCTCGAGAGCGTGGGTGTGACGGATCGCGTCGTGGCCGTTCGAGGCGTGGGGTTCCGCCTCGAAGGCGGCACCCCCGATGCGTGAACGTCTCACGATCGCGTTCGTCCTCCTCACCGTCGTCCTGCTGCTCGGCGCCGGGGTGGTCCGCTCGTTCGTGCTCCGCGACCTGATCCGGGAGCAGGAGTCCGCGCACCTGCACCAGGAGGTGGAGCTGGTCGCGGCGATCGCCGAGGACCGGCTCGCCGCCGGCGGCGCGGTCGACGAGGCCTTCCTGCGGTCCGTGGTCGGTGACGACGCGCGCATCGAGTACGCGTCGACCGACGGCGCCACGGTCGTGACTCACGGCACGGACTACGACGGCACCGACGACCCGGCGCAGGACATGTCCGCGAGCGCGACCATCGACGCCGGCACGATCACCATGAGCCAGTCCGACCAGGTCATCAAGGACATCATCGGGCGCGACCTCGGCGCCCTGGCCGCGCTCTTCGTGCTGATCGCGGTCGTCGCCGGTCTCGTCGGCTTCATCATCGCCTCGCTGCTGTCCGCGCCGTTCCAGCGGCTCGCGGTCGCTGCGGGCAACCTCGGCCGCGGCCGCTTCGACCTCGAGCTCCCGAACACCCGGATCCCCGAGGCGCGCGCGATCTCGAACGCCCTGCGCACCAGCGCGACCCAGCTCGAGGACCGGGTGCACCGGGAGCGCCAGTTCGCCGAGCACGCGTCGCACGTGCTCAAGACCCCGCTCACCGGCCTCCGCCTGGAGCTGGAGGACCTCACCCTGCGCGACGACGTGCCGACCGACGTCAAGCAGGCGGCGGCACGGAGCCTCGACGCGGTCGACTCGGTCAGCACCGTTGCCGGAGAGCTGGTCGAGATGTCCCGGCGCGGCAGCCTGGTCGCCGGCGCGGAGCTGCCACTCGTCGACCTGGCCACCCAGCTGGCCCAGCGCTGGGCCGACCGGCTCAGCGCCCGCAGCCGCACCCTGAGCGCGGCAGCGGAGGGCAACCTCGCCCTCACCTACACCCCGGGCCCGGTCGAGCACGTCACGGACCTGCTCCTCGCCGACGTCGTGCGCCGCGGCTCCGGCCCCGTGCGGCTGGTCTTCAACGGCGAGGAGGGCGGCCAGCTGCGGGTGCACGTGCAGTCCGAGAGCCGCTTGGAGGAGCACGGCAACGAGCACCACGACGACGTTCCCGACCGGATCGCCCAGGCCCGCACGGTCGTGGAGGCGCTCGGGGGCCGGGTCCTCGGCGACGACCCAGCCGCCGGCATCGACGTGCTGCTGCCGCGCCGTTGAGATGATGGCCCCATGACCTCACGTCCGGTGGAGACCTGGCTGACCGACATGGACGGCGTGCTGGTGCACGAGGAGGTGCCGATCCCGGGCGCCCAGGAGTTCATCGAGGCGCTGAAGGCGTCCGGCCGGCGCTTCCTCGTCCTCACCAACAACTCGATCTTCACCCCCCGCGACCTGCGGGCCCGGCTGCTCGGCAGCGGCATCGACGTGCCCGAGGACGCGATCTGGACCTCGGCACTGGCGACCGCCCAGTTCCTCGCCGAGCAGCGGCCGCAGGGCACGGCGTACGTCGTCGGCGAGGCCGGCCTGACCACGGCGCTCCACGACATCGGCTACGTGATGACCGACCGCGACCCCGACTACGTCGTGCTCGGGGAGACCCGCACCTACTCGTTCGAGGCGATCACCCGGGCGATCCGGCTGATCGCCGCCGGTGCGCGGTTCATCGCCACCAACCCCGACCCGAGCGGCCCCAGCCAGCACGGCCTGCTGCCGGCGACCGGCTCGGTGGCCGCTCTCATCAGCACCGCGACCGGGCGGACGCCGTACTTCATCGGCAAGCCGAACCCGCTGATGATGCGCAGCGCGCTCAACCGGCTCGAGGCGCACTCGGAGACGACCGTGATGATCGGCGACCGGATGGACACCGACATCATCAGCGGGCTCGAGGCCGGGCTGCGGACCGTGCTGGTCACCACCGGGTCGACGCGGCCCGAGCAGGTGGAGACCTTCCCCTACCGGCCTACCCGCGTCGTCGACTCGATCGCGGACCTCGTGGCGGAGGTGGACGAGGCCCCCGCGACCGTAGTCTGACCCGGTGACCCGGCCGGCCGTCCCACCGCTGTGGCGGGCCGCGCCGTTCCGCCTGCTGCGCACGCCGGGGTGGCTCGGGCTGCTCCTCGTGGCCGCGACCCTGCTCGTGGCCTCCGTGGTCGCCCCTCCGCTGTTCGTCGACACCGCCCGCGCGACGGCGCTGACCGACGGCCTCACGGCGACCGCGGGCAACCCCTACGGCAAGGAGTCGGGCGACCTCCGGGTCACCTGGGACGCGCCGCTGAGCAACCGCGCCGAGGCGGCCGTGCTCGACCGGCTGGCCGCGATCCCGGCGTACGGCGAGCCGACCCTCACCGCGTCCGGCACCGCCCAGAGCCTGTCGAAGCACGGGGTCGCGGTCGCGGGGGACCGGCAGGCGCCGGCGGTCGTCTGGTACCGCGACGGCGCGGTCGAGGCGCTCGGCGGCGAGCCCGTCACCGACGGGGTCTGGCTCACGTCCGCGACCGCCCGCGAGCTCGGTCTCGAGGTCGGCGACCCGTTCCGGCTGGGCACCGTCGACACCTTCTTCGGCGACAAGCCCGCGCTGGTCCCGGTCGTGCTGGCCGGCACCTTCGACGCCGCGGCCGGGTCGACGCTCCCGCAGGCCGTGGCGGACCAACCGGACTCCGACCGGCTCTTCGTCCCGTTCGACCCCCAGGAGCCGAGCGTGCCGGCGCCGATCGCGGTCGTGGACAAGGCGACCTTCGACCGGGTCGCCCCGCGCATCGACGCGGACCCGCTCTACGTCGCCGACCTCCGGCTGGACCCGGACGTGACCCCCGACGAGGCCCATGCGGCGGTCGCCGCCGTCGACGCCTTCAACGACGACGCGTTCGACGGCGGGAGCGACCTCTACGGCGACTTCGCGACCGGGAGGCCCGAGGGCGCCGCGCCCAGCGTCATCACCGGGCTGCCCGTCATCGTCGAGGCGGCCGACCGCACCGCGGACTCCGCGCGCGAGCAGGTCCGTCCGTACGCCGTCGGCGGCGAGGTGCTCGCGGTGGTCCTGCTCGTCGCCGCGTGGGTGCTGCTCGGGCTGAGCCGGCGGCGCGAGCAGCTCCTGGCCACCGGCCTCGGGCTGCGACCCGTCGAGCTGGCCGGGCTCGCCGCGCTCGAGGTGCTGCTCGCGTGCGTGCTGGCGGTGCCCGCGGGCCTCGCCCTGGCCCACCTCGGTGTCGCGGTGGCCGGTCCCGGGTCGGCGGAGCCGATCGCGCTCACGGCGGCGCAGGTGCAACGGGCGGCGGTGGCGGCGGGCCTGGCCCTGGTGCTGCTGGCGGCAGCGGCCGGGGTGGCCGGGTTCACCACGGACCGGCTCGACCGGGTCTCCCGCCTGGGCGGTGCCCGCACGGCGGTTCCGTGGGGCAGCGCGCTGCTCGCCGCGACGGCCGTCGTGACCGTTGCCGTGCTGACCGTCGACGTCGGGAAGCGCAGCAGCACCCCGCTCACGACCGTCTTCCCGTTCCTGGTCGCCGCCAGCGTCGCGCTGCTGGTGCTGCGCGGCCTCGGCTGGCTGCGCGCCCGCCGGCGTACCCGGGCCCGGCCGGGCACCCCGCGCTGGCTCGCGGCCCGGCGCAGCGGACCGGTGGTCCGCGAGGTCTACGCCCTGGCCGGCGTCGTCGCCGTCGCGCTCGGGCTGTTCGCGTACACCCTCTCCGTGCAGCGCGGCATCGACGAGGGCGTCGCCGACAAGACCGCGGCCCTCACCGGGTCGGCCTCGAGCATCGAGGTCGCCGAGGACCTGCGCGGCCACGGCACCGACCCGGAGGGCACCGACCGGGCCGTGACGCCACCGGTCCCCGACAGCACAGTGGTGTGGAGCCGGGGCGTCTCGGTGCCGCCGGTGTTCGGGGAGGTCCCCGTGCTGGCCATCGACCCCGACACCTTCGCCGACGTCGCGGACTGGGGCGGCTCGGGCGAGCTCGACGCCGGCCGTGACCTGGTGCCCGACCTGGCCCGCCCGGCGAAGGGGCTCCCGGTGATCCTCGCCGGTGACACCGACCTGGTCGCCGGCGACCAGGCGGTCCTCAGCTTCACCGCCGGGTCGACGGTCCCGGTCTCCGTCCTCGGCGTCGTCCCCGCCTTCCCCGGCTCCGAGCGCGAGACCGGCACGATGACGGTCGTCATCGACAGCCGCCGGCTCTTCAAGGTGCTCGGGCGGACCCCGCCGGTGGTCGACCCCCGGGTGCGCGGCGCGACCAGCGACGACGCGGGTGCCTTCACCTCCACCGTGTGGAGCAGCCGCCCGGTCGCCGACCTGCGCTCGCAGCTGACCGACGCCCGCTTCGAGACCAGCGGCGCCGTCACGACCGCCGCCCAGGCCCGGATCGACGCCGGGCTGGTGGCCTCCACGTGGGCGGCCGGCTACGTGCTCGCGCTCGGCGCGGTCGCCCTGGCCCTCGCCCTGGCCGCCGGCCTGGTGCTGGTGCTGCGGCTCGCCGACCGGGACACGGTCTCCGACGTGCTGCTGCGCCGGATGGGGTACGCCGCCGGCGACCTGGCCCGGGCACGCGCCTGGGAGGTCGGGTACGCCGTCGCGGCCGGCGTGCTGGCCGCGACGGTCGCCGTCGCCGTGCTGGTCCTCGGCCCGTCGACGATCGACGCCGCGGCCGGCGTCCCGCCGCTCACGCGGCCCCGGGCCGGTCTCGCCGACGCCGTCGCGCTCCTCGCGGTGCTGGCGCTCCTCGTCCTCGCCGCGTGGCTGCTCGGCACCGTGCTGGCCCGGCGCCGGTCGGCCGCGGAGGTGCTCCGTGCCGGCGACTGACCTGGGGAGGGCCCTGGACGGGACCGTGACCTGCGAGGACCTGGTGAAGGTCTTCCGCTCCGTCACGGGGGAGACCCACGCGCTGCGGGGGATCGGGCTCGAGCTGCACCCCGGGGCGCTCACCGTGGTCGCCGGCCCCTCCGGCAGCGGCAAGAGCAGCCTGCTGACGCTCCTCGGTGCCCGCGACCGCCCCAGCGCGGGACGGCTCACGGTGCTCGGCAGCGACGTCGGGACGGCCTCCACCCGCGAGCTGCGCGGGCTTCGACGGCGCCGGATCGGGTTCGTGCCCCAGCGCGCCTCGGCCGCGGTCTTCCCGCACCTGCGCGCGCTCGACCAGCTGCGCCAGGTCGCCGGCTGGCGGGGTGCCGGCCGCGACCAGCCCGCCGCGGCGCTGGAGGCCGTCGGGCTCGCCGACCGGGCCCGGCACCGCAGCGACGCCCTGTCGGGTGGCGAGCAGCAGCGGCTCGCGGTGGCGATGGCCCTGGTGGGCCGGCCCGCGCTGGTCGTCGCGGACGAGCCGACCGCGGAGCTCGACCACGCCAACGCCGACCGGGTGATGGACGCGCTCCTCGACGTCGCCGCTGCGGGGTCGACGGTCGTCATCAGCAGCCACGACGACCGGGTGACCCACCGGGCCGACCGGCTCCTCCGGCTGCGCCACGGCGTCGTCTCGAGCGAGACCTCGGGCCGGCGGACCGCCGCGGCGGTGATCGACGCGACCGGCCGGCTCCAGCTGCCGCCCGAGCTGCTCGACCTGTTCCCCGACCGCCGGGTCGTCGTCGAGGCCGACGGCGACCAGGTCCGGCTCCGCCGGCCGCAGGAGCCGTCGTGACCGGGCGGCACGCCGCCGTCGGGCTGACCGTCCACGAGGTCGGCCACGGGTACGGCGCCCGGGGCCGCCGGGTCGAGGTGCTCCACCACGTGAGCCTCACCGTCGCCCCGGGCGAGCTGGTGGCGCTGGCCGGACCGTCGGGGTCGGGCAAGAGCACCCTGTGCCACCTCGCTGCCGGCCTCGAGACGCCGGACCGCGGGACGGTGACCGTCGACGGCCGGCCCGCCACCGGTGCCGCGGACTGGTCGGTCGTCGCCGTCGTACCGCAGCAGCACGGGCTGCTCGCCGGCCTCAGCGTCGAGGACAACGTCTGCCTGCCGGCCTACCGCGCCCGCGTCGATCCGGCTGAGGCGTTCGCCCGGCTCGCCGAGCAGCTGGACCTGGCGGCGTTCACGCAGCGCGGGGTCCGCGAGACCTCCCTCGGCGAGCAGCAGCGGACCGCGGTCGCCCGGGCGCTGCTGCTCGGCCCGCGGCTGGCCGTGCTCGACGAGCCGACCGGGCACCAGGACGACGACCACGTGGCCCAGGTCGTCACCGTGATCGCTGCCGCCGCCCGAGCCGGCTCCGCGGTGCTGGTCGCCACCCACGACCCCCGGGTGTGGGAGGTCGCCGACCGGGTGGTGCGGCTCGACGAGGGCCGGGTGACAGGCGTGTAACTGTGTGACCTTCGACCATCCGGCAGCCGGTCCCAGGCGGGGAGTGTGGCCCGGACCACGGGAAACCACACCGTTCCGGTTGGCTTGCGGGCGGGTGGTCCGGCTACGGTCCGGGACCGGTCGCACCACGCGACACCGGCCCGGGCACGCCGAGTTCTGCCACCCGGAGCCGTCGACCGTCCACGGACAGGCAGGAGTGGGGGACCCACCGTTCCACGCGGCCCCCGCCGCTCGGGGTGAAGCCACCAGCCGGTGGCCGGGCACCTTCTCGCCCGAACCCGACAGCTCACCTCACAGGCGTGGGAAGGAAACCACCCGCATGCCCACCCTGCCCACCCTGCCTGCCGTCGCGCGCGCCTCGCGCAGCACCGGTGTCCGGCTGCTCGCGAGCGGCGCGCTCGCCGTCGGCCTGCTCAGCACCGCGCCCGCCACCCCCGGCCGCGCCGCCACGGCGCCGGACCGCCCGGTCACCCACGCCGGGGAGCGCTCCGCCCAGCGGCCCGCGCTCGGCCGCTCCGCCCGCCGGGTCTCCAGCGCGGCCACGATCGCCGCCCACCAGAAGGGCGAGCCCTACCGGTACGGCGCCGCCGGCCCGAACGCGTTCGACTGCTCGGGGCTGACGTTCTACTCCTTCCGCAAGGCCGGCTTCCGGCACATGCCGCGCACGTCGTCGGCACAGGCGCACTTCGCCCGCCACATCAAGCGCTCCGCGATGCGTCGCGGCGACCTGATCTTCTTCACCGACGGTGGCGGCGTCTACCACGTCGGCATCTACGCGGGGTCGAGCCACGGCCATCGGTGGGTGCTGCACGCGCCGTACTCCGGCGCCCGGGTGCGCACCGAGAAGCTGTGGACCGACCACTGGTTCCCGGGCACGCTGCGCTACCGCTGATCTCCTGCTGGGCGGTCCCGCGGCTCACCGCCAGCGGAACGTCGGCAGCACCTCGTCGACGACCGCCCGGCGCTCCTCCTCCGGCACGGACTTGTCGAACGAGAAGGTCAGGGTGACGATCCGGTCGTCGCGGATCGCGCCGTACTCCTCGAGGTACTCGCGTTCACTCACGAACCCGGCCACGTGGTACGCGGGGACGCCGTCGAGCGTCGCCGGCGCCAGCAGCTCCGGCTTGCGGGGGGACACCTCGGCGGCGAGCCGGTTCCGGCCGAGCTCCTCGGGGCCGGCTGTCGACCCGAACGCCTCGATCTCGCCGAGGGAGATGAAGGAGGCGGAGTCCGCGCTGCGGACGGCGACCTTGCCCCGGACGATCTGACGGGTGTCCTTCCAGCCTGCCGGGGCCGACACGGTGCTGTGCGGCAGCGTCAGCGCGGGTCCGGAGGCCGTGCTGGCGTCGTCGGTGGGGCTCGCCGACGACGACCCGCCGGACGGGCTGCTCGCTGCGGTGCTCGGGGGGTCGTCGCTGCCGCTGCAGCCCGTCAGCAGGCCGGCGGCGAGGACCAGCGAGAGGACCAGCGACGGGCCCAGCGACGGGCCCAGCGGGTGACCCGGCGGTCGGCCGGGGAAGAGGAGTCGGGCGGGGGCGGCGGTGCGGCGCATCGAGAGGCTCCTGGTCCGAGAGGTTGCCGGAAATCTAGCCGGTGGGAGGTTTCGGTCCCCGGAGCCGGGGGGTAGGTGGCCGGTGACGCAGCAGGCCTTCGTTCGGGGGAAGGAACACCACCAGATGTACGCGTTGGACATGCTCGGGGAGCTCGGGCTGCCCGAAGACCTCATCGACGACGTCCGGGGGATGCTCGGCAAGCGCGCCGACGACCTGGAGGACAACAACGTCGGGCCGATCGGCGCCGTGTTCGGCGGGTCGGACGCCGGTGGCCAGCTGAGCCACCACAGCGGCGTCGCCCAGCAGAAGGTCTCGCACGCGGTCCTGCAGATGGCCGCCGGCCTGCGCGGCTACCGCGAGAACCTCGCCGGGTTCGTCGACGACCTCGGCGAGACCGACGCCTCGAGCGCGACCGCGCTCAGCAACCTCGCGACGTCCACCGCCTGCGTGGCGGCGCCGAGCTTCGAGACGAACTCCGCCTGCACCCTGCCGACCGAGGGGGACTGACGTGGCGAACGGACCCCAGCGCGCCCGGCTCGACCGCGCCCTCGACGGCGCCCATGAGAGCGCCATCGAGCTCAGTGCGAACGAGTGGCGGCGCTGCAAGGACATCCTCACCCAGATCGCCCTCGCGCTGGAGACGGCCTCCCCGCAGGTGAAGGACCGGATCGGGGGGCGCACCGGCCCTGCGGTCGACGCCGCCTTCCACCGCTCCGCGACCGGGATGCACGACAAGGGCGCCGAGCTCACCGAGGGCGCCGCGGCGCTGGCCGATGCCGCCGACGCCATCCGGGCGGCACGGGCCGAGCAGCAGCGCCTGGCCGCGCAGCCGCTCAGCGAGCCGCCGGCGTACCAGCGCCCCGTGGGGCCGCCGACGAAGACCGATCTCCGGGCCGAGGCGCAGAACCGTCAGGCGCACCAGCAGTACCAGGCGGCGTACGCCGACCACGAGGCCCGCGCGAAGGCGCAGGCCGACGCCATGGACCACGTCTTCCAGCGGTCCACCGCGACGATGAAGAAGATCCACGGAGAGCCGGACCCCGAGCCCACCGACCAGGGCGGCGGCACGCGGGGCGGCGGTGTCCGGGGTGGCTCCGGCAGCTCCGGCAGCTCCGGCGGCTCGGTGGGCTCGGGCGGCTCGGGTCACGTCGGCCACACCGGCGGTCCCGGCCACACCGGCGGGCACCCGGGCCCGGTCCCCGTGCCCGACCCCGGGCCCGGCTACGACCCGGCGGACCCGGGCACCGACCCGGGCGGGACCTCGGGAGTGGGCTCGCCGCAGGGCGGCGGCCCCGTCGACCCGGCCGGGCTGCCCGCGACGGGCGGCACCGCCGGCGGCGTGCTCGGCGGCTCGACCGGCGCTCCCGCGAGCGGCGTCAGCGCCGGCACCGGGGTCGGTCTGGCCGGTGCTGCTGCCGGTGGCGCGGCCGGCGGACTGCTCGGCACCGGCATCACCGCGGGCGGGATCCGCGGCGGCGCGGTCGCCCCCATCGTCAGCAACGGCGGTACCGCGGCCGGCGCGGTCCGCGGCATCGGTGCGACGGCTCGCACCGGGGTGAGTGGCGCGCTCGGCCGCTCCGGCGGCGTCGGCGCGGGCTCGGTCACCTCCGGCTCGACCGGCGCGGCCCGGACCGGCGCCGCGGCACGGACCGGCGGCACGGCACGGACCGGCGCCACGTCACGCGGCGGGTCCTCGGCGGCCGCCGGCCGTCGCGGCTCGGCCTCCGGCGGTCGCAGCGGCCCGGGTGCGCGCGGCACCGGCTCGACCGCTGCCGGTCGGAGCGGGCGCAACGGCAAGGACGAGAAGAAGCGTCGTCCCGACGTCTTCGACACCGCGGAGGAGTGGGTCGAGGACGAGGACGTCGCCCCCGGCGTACTGGACTGACCTCCTCCTCCGCCGCGGCCGGCTGTCGCCCGGTTGAGTCGAGGGTTCTGACCAGTTGAGTCGGGAGTTCTGACCCGTTGAGTCGGGAGTTCTGACCGGCGAGTGGCGCCCTCGGTCCGTGCGTGCTGAGAACGTCATACGACCTGGTTGCTGGAGCGACCACCTCGTATGACGTTCCCCCGGTCGCACCCGGGCCGTCATACGACCTGGTTGCCGGGGCGACCGCTCCGTATGACGTCCGCCCGGGGTCGCCCGGGACGTCATGCGACCTGGCTGCCGAGGCGACCACCTCGTATGACGTCCCGGCCGGTCGCAGGGAGCGGCTCAGCCGAGCGGGTCGGTGTGGTGCCCGACCATCCGCCAGCGACCGTCCTCGCGGCGGAAGATGCTGGTCGCGCGGATGTCGACCGGGGTCGGCGTTCCGTCGACCAGCACCTCGCCGCGCTCGAACCCGACGGCGAAGCCGAGCAGGTCGCCCTCGACGAGGTGCAGCTCCTCGCCCCGGACCACTCCGCCCAGCTGCGCCTCCGCCTGCCCCGTCCAGGACGCGCGGATCGGCTCCCAGCCTCGGAGCAGCTCGCCGAACGGGCTCATGTAGCTGACGTCGTCCTCGTGCGACCACAGCTCGAGCATCGGTCCGGCGTCCCCGCCGAGCACGGCGCCGAGCGCTGCGTAGAACTCGGCAGCGGCGTCGTCCAGGCTGTGGGTCACGGCCTGACGGTCGCACCGAACGACTCGTTCGGCAATGCCAGGCTGGACCTGTCGAGCGCCTCAACCGCCTCATCGGTCCCGTTGTCCACAGGTCTCCCCGAGGGCGGTTTGAACTCGGCGCCGATCCGGAAAGACTGACGGCCACTGGTTCCGTCTCGGGGGATCCCATGTCCTTGACCCATCCGTCCGCACGCGCCGCGAACGCGCACGACGAGCTCGTCGAGCAGCTCGACCAGCACGTCCGCGAGCTGGTACGACGCGAGGCCGTCGACCCGCAGCGCGAGGCGGCCGTGGTGCGCCGGATCGCCGAGGGCGTCGTCCGCGCGCACGACGACCGGAGCCTGACCGGGCAGGTCGCCCCCGTGCCCGACGTCGACTCGATGGTCGGCGAGCTGGTCGCCCGGGTGTCGGGCTTCGGGCCGCTGCAACCGTTCCTCGAGGACCCGGCGGTCGAGGAGGTGTGGATCAACGACCCGAGTCGCGTCTTCATCGCCCGCAACGGCCGCCACGAGCTGACGAACCTCGTGCTCACCAGCGCCCAGGTCCAGGAGCTCGTCGAGCGGATGCTGAAGTCGAGCGGCCGCCGGATCGACCTGAGCCAGCCGTTCGTCGACGCCATGCTCCCCGAGGGCCACCGCCTGCACGTGGTGCTCGAGGGCATCAGCCGCGGGTTCTCCGCGGTCAACATCCGCAAGTTCGTCCTCCGCGCTGCGCGCCTCGGCGACCTGGTCGAGCTCGGGTCGCTGACCCCACAGGCCGCGGCGTTCCTCGAGGCCTCGGTCCGGGCCGGGCTCAACATCCTGGTCGCCGGAGGGACCCAAGCGGGCAAGACGACCGCCCTCAACTGCCTGGCCGCGGCGATCCCCGGCGGCGAGCGCGTGGTCAGCGCCGAGGAGGTCTTCGAGCTGCGCTTCCCGCACCCCGACTGGGTGGCGCTCCAGACCCGGCAGTCCGGGCTGGAGGGCACCGGCGAGATCCGGCTGCGCGAGCTGGTGAAGGAGAGCCTGCGGATGCGCCCGAGCCGGATCATCGTCGGCGAGGTCCGCGCCGAGGAGTGCCTCGACCTGCTGCTCGCCCTCAACGCGGGGCTGCCCGGCATGTGCACGATCCACGCGAACTCGGCGCGCGAGGCGCTGGTCAAGATGTGCACGCTGCCCCTGCTGGCCGGCGAGAACATCTCCAGCAGCTTCGTGGTCCCCACCGTCGCCAGCAGCGTGGACCTCGTCGTCCACCTCGGCATCGACCACCACGGCGTACGCCGCGTCAACGAGGTCGTCGGCGTCCCGGGCCGGGTCGAGAGCGACGTCATCGAGACCGAGTCGATCTTCGAGCGGCGCGGCGGCGAGCTGCGCCGCACCGGCGGGCGGCCACCCCACCCGGAGCGCTACGAGCGGGTCGGGATCGACGTGCACCGGCTGCTCGCGGGGGAGCGCTGACGTGGGCGCGCTGGTCGGGCTCGGTGTCGGCGTCGGGCTGATGCTGGTGTGGAGCGCGTTCTTCCTGCCGCGCACCCCGCCCGGCTCGTCGCGTACGTCGGGCCGCGCGACCGAGCTGCTCGCGCGGGCCGGCCTCGGCCAGGTGTCGGTGACGACCTTCGTCGCGCTCTGCGTCGTCTGCGGCGCGTTCACCACGCTGGTGCTCCAGGTCGTCTCCGGGACCCCGCCGGTGGCGGTCGCGTTCGGGCTGATCGGTGCGTGGGCGCCGGTCGCCGTCGTGTCCGGCCGCGCGCGGCGGCGGCAGCAGGAGCTCGCCGAGGTCTGGCC
>NZ_JBGAHF010000028.1:0-31613 GCF_044226305.1 Nocardioides sp.
CGATCGCGGTGATGACCAGCCGTGCCTTCGACATGCCCGGACGGTGGCGGCGGGTGCAGTCGTGCCCGGGTCACCACGCCGGACCCCGGTGTCCGGGATGTCTTGAGAGATCAGTCCGGGATGTCCTGAAGGATCACACCCTCAGCTCCACCCACCACACCGGGTCCGGCCCTGCGGAGACGCAGGACGGGCCCGGTTTCTGCATGCGGGTCGCGCGCACCCGCAGCACCAGCCGATCGGTTTCGCCGCTCCAGGGGCCGGAACCTAGGATCTGGCACCATGCGCTCTCGGGTCCTCGCCGTGCTGCTCCTCGTCGTCTCGCCGCTCACCCTCGTCGCTGCGGCCGGTGGGCCTGCGTCGGCGGAGAGGTGGACGCACCGCGATCCGGCCAAGGACGTCTACCAGCAGGAGTCGGGAACGGTCCCGGCCGTCAAGCAGGGCGACATCACGGCCGTGGCGATGAGCTACCAGCGGCAGAGCTTCGTCCTCGACGTGAAGGTCCGCGCGCTCCACCGGGAGCAGTGGTCGTACCTCGACCTCTTCCTCGACGTCCCGCGCGCCGGTGGGAGGACGACCAGCCGCGAGATCAAGTACTACTTCACGATCGACGAGGGCGACGACCTGGGCGTGTTCGACCCGACGGCGGGCGTCTCCGTGGACTGCAGCCCGGTCACGGGGACGCACAGCTACAAGAAGAGCACGCTGCGCATCGTGGTCTCGCAGGACTGCCTCGGCCGCCGGGCGACCAAGGTGACCGCGGGCACCTACTTCTACAACGCGTGGCGCGACCTCCATGGCAGCTACGTCCAGACCGACGACGGTCTCCGGAAGGGCGTCCACAACCGCAGCGGGGTCTCGCCGGAGCTCAGCCGCGGCTAGGGACGGTCGCCCCGGACGCCCTGGGACATGGTGTGCCAGAGGTGTTCCCCTCGGCTCCATCACGAGGTCCAGGTCGCCGACTCGGACCTCGATGGCTCATCCGGCCGGCGCCGTCACCACTCGGGTGGCGAACCTCCAGCCGGGGCGGCCAGCCACCTTGCCGGTCCACGCGGCCACGACCGAGCCGTCCGGGCGGAACGACGTCGACGTGTGGTCGACGTGCCGCCAGCGCGCGCCGGTCACCTGGATCGGGGGAGTCCAGTCGCCACCGGCAGGCAGGCTGCTCACCCACAGCTGGCGCTCGACGTAGTCGTCACCCTGGGTCCAGGACACGACGAGCGCACCTGCAGGGCCGGCGACCAGGCGGATCGCGCCGGCTCGGACCCCGGATGCCGACACCTGGACGGGCGGTGCCCAGGCTGCGCCGGCCGGGCGGACGGCGACGCGTGCGGACCCACCGGCGGGATAGGAGACGGCGGCTCGACCGCTGGCGCCGAGGACGGTCCGCGCCTGTCCGATCGGTGCCCCGGTGGTGCCGACCTGCACGCCGGGGTGCCACGGCTCGCCGTACGGCTTCTCGTAGGCGAGGACCGCGCCGGACCCCCCGCTCGGCATCCGGGACACCAGCAGGTCTCCTGCCGGGTCGACGGCCGCGCCGCCGAAGCGGCCCTCCATGGGCGGGACCACGGGGTGGCGCCAGCGCCCGGTCGCCGTCCGCCGGTAGAGCTCCGGCACCACCACGACGCGGCCCGCGGCGTCGACGAGGGCGCCGTCGGCGTAGCCCCGGGGCGCGATCCTGACCGTCGGTGTCCAGGGCCCGTCGAAGGGCCGGAACGCGGCCACCATCCGGGGCGTCGGCCCGCTCAGCACCTCGCCGTCGTTCTGCGTCCAGACGGCCACGGTGTCACCGCGCGCGTTGGTCGCGATCGAGTACCACTGGACGAAGACCACGTCCGCGCCGGTCTGCCAGGTCAGGTCCACCGGGCGCTGCCAGGCACCCGCTGCCCAGCGCCTGGACTCGATGCCGTTGCCCTGGAGGCGCCGGTAAAGGACGGTCACCCGCCCCTTCCTGTCGACGACGGCGCGGGGCTCGAGCCCCGTCCCGATCGAGACCGCTGGCCGCCAGCCGCCGTCCGGGTCGGTCCGGGCGGCGTAGATGCGCTGCGCACACCCCCAGGTCGCGGTGCTGACGCCCCGGCGGTCGGTGACGAGCTGCGAGACCCCGAGGCGCGTGCCGCACCGGCCGGCGACCTGGACGGGAGCCACGTCGGCGGCTTCGGCGCCCGGGGCGGCCACGGGGATCGTCCCAGCGGTCGTGGGGGTCTCCCCCGTGGAGCGTGCGACCGCCGTCGTCGCGGGCACGCAGACCAGGACGGCGGCCGCGAGGCTCGTCGTCAGGGTGACGAGGCGTCCGATGAGTGGTGACATGTCTGGTTCACTCCCTCGAAGGTCGACGCCCTTCCGGGTCGAAGCAACCTCCGAGGCGCCGACAGCGCATGTGCATCACTCCCAGGATGTGCCTCGACCCCCGGAGCGGGCAGGGCCGGAGGTCGACTCCTGACGCGGCCAAGAGTCCCGGGAGAGATCTCGGGGCCGGACGTCCCCACCCGCCGGGAACGGGATCGGGCTGCAGCGGTCACGAGCGCTTCTTCTTGCGCGGCGGAGGTGGCTCCGGCTCCGGCTCGGGCGTGCGGGCGGCGATGTGCTCCTCGACCTCGTCGTCCGCCAGGTCCTCGCCGGCCCCGACCCCGTGCACGCCGGGACCGGCCGGCAGGTCGGTCAGGCCGTGCGTGCGCCGTGCCTCCCGGACGCCCTGGGAGATGCTGTGCCACAGGTGGTCGTCGCCGAGCTGCGCCATGAGGCCGCAGGTCCTCAGCGTCCGCCTGACCGGCCACATCACGCGGACCAGGTAGAGGTCGATGTCCCGCTTGCGCAACGCCGTCAGCAGGTCGGACAGCGCGTCGGCGCTGGTCACGTCCATCTGGTTGGTCGCCTCGAGGTCGAGCACCACGACGCGGGTGCCCGGCACCGCCTCGACGCGGGCGAGGACGGTGTCCTGGATCGGGGTCGCCGTCACCCAGAACATCGGGGCGTCCACGCGCAGCACCAGCACCCCGGGGTACGTCGGCCGCTCCTCGTGGTCGCGGACGCTGCCCCACGCGGCCTTCTCGTGCGGCACCTTGCCCATCACCTCGACGTCCACCCTGCTGGACCGGTAGAGGAGGCCGGCCACCGACGCCGCGACCGCGAGCAGCAGGCCGTTCAGCGGCCCGAGGACCAGCACGCCCGTGGCGGCGATCGTGGCCGCCATGATGTCGTTGCGGCGGACCTGTGCGTAGCGGCGCAGGGCCGGCCAGTCCATGAGCTTCCAGACGGCGTTGACGACGATCGCGCTCAGCACCGCGCGGGGCAGGTCGGACAGGACCGGTGCGACGGCCACGATGACGATGACGGCGAGCGCGGCGGCGACGAGACCGGCCAGCTGGGTGCGGCCGCGTGCGTCGTCGACCGCGGCGGTCTTCGAGAGGCTGCCGGCCACCCCGATCCCCCCGCAGAGGCCACAGGCCACGTTCGCCGCCCCGGCCGCGACCAGCTCCTGGTCCGCGTCGATGCGGTAGCCGCCCTGGCCGGCGAAGAGCCGGGCCGCGCTCAGCCCCTCGGCCAGGCCCACCAGGGCCAGTGCTGCACCTCCGGCCAGCAGGCTCCACAGGTCCGCACCCGGAACCGAGGGGATCCCGGGCGTCGGCAGTCCACGGGGCACCTGCCCCACGACCTCGACGCCGTCCGCGGCGAGGTCGAGCACCGAGGAGGCGACCAGCCCCAGGACCAGCACGAGCAGCGCCCACGGGAAGCGGGGCGCCACCCGCTGGCCGCCGAACAGCAGGACCAGCGCGACGGCGGAGACCACCATGGTCGTCGTGTTGCCGTCGCCGCGGGTCAGGCTGGACCCCAATGCGCCCACCCGCTCGACGACCTGGCCCTGCGGGGTCGGGACGCCGAGCAGGTGCGGCACCTCGCCCAGGATCACCAGGATCGTGAGCCCGAGGACGAAGCCGGTGACGATCGGCTTGGACAGGAACTCCGCGATCCAGCCGACGCCGAGGAACCCGGCCGCGACCAGCACCAGTCCGGCGCCGAGCGCGAGGGCGGCGGTGTACGACGCGGCCTGCGCCGTACCGGCGACGCCGAAGCCGGCGAGCAGCGACCCCGAGAGCACGGACACCGTCGAGACGGGACCGACCACGAGCTGGCGGGACGACCCGAACACCGCGTAGACGACGAGCGCGACCGGCACCGAGTAGAGGCCGACCTCGACCGGGGCACCGGCGATCGACGCGTAGCCGAGGGCCTGGGGGACGGCGAGCGCCGCCACCACGGCGCCGGCGACGAGGTCCCCGCGGAGCCAGCCGCGCTCGTACCGTGGCAGCCACGTCATGATCGGGAGCCGACGCCAGGAGCGCTCGGACCCGGCCCGCGTGCCGATCCTCATCCCGGCCCACCTTCGCCCGCTCTTCCGTGCAGGCTAGCCGTGCCGGTGGGCCTCCGCGCCCGAACCGTGTCGACCAGCTCGAGGACGTCCCGAGGAGCGCGCGCTCCCTCAGCGCCAGTCGAAGTACTCCCGGTGGTTCCGGCTCCCCGGCACGCCGGACGCGCGGAAGTCGGCCTCCAGGGCGCGCAGCATCGGATCCGGGCCGCACATGTAGACCCAGGCCTCGCGCGGGTCGGCGCCCGACGTCTCGAGCACGTAGTCGACCGTCGCCCGGCCTCCGCTGCTGGAGGTGACCAGGTCGAAGGTGACCTCCGGCTCGTCGGCCACCAGGTCGCGGATCTCCTCGGCGTACGGCGCCTCGTCGCGGACCGCGTGGTAGACCGAGACCGGCCCTCCGGGCGGGTGGGTCCGCAGGGAGCGGAGCCAGCTGAGGAAGGGCGTGATCCCGACGCCGCCGGCGATCCAGAGCTGGTGCCCGGTGGCGTGGGCGTGGGTGAACCGCCCGTGCGGCCCGCTGAGGACGGCCGGCATCCCGACCCGCACGGTGCGCTGCAGGGCGGCGGTGTAGTCGCCGAGCGCCTTGACCGTCACCCGCAGGTGGTGCTCGTCCGGGCTGCTGGCCAGGGTGAACGGGTGGCGGTGCCAGCCGTCCTTCGACTCCAGGTGGAGCATCGCGAACTGGCCCGGCTCGTAGCGCAACGGCTGACCGAGCGGCGCCAGGGCGATCTCCGTCATGCCGTCCCCGACCGGACGGACCTCGCTGACCTGGTAGTCACGCAGGCCGTGGCCGCGCCGGGCGAGCAGCTCGCGGTAGAGGTAGAACCCGATCCCGACGGCGCTGACCGCCAGGTAGGACCACCGCAGCACCGCGGAGTCGCCGAACGGCGTCGCGTCGACCAGTCCGTGCGCGACCGCCACCGCGAGGAACAGCCCGGTCAGGCGGTGCACCTGGCGCCAGATCTCGTAGTTGCTCAGCAGGCGGGACACCAACCGGGCCGGGGCCGTCTCGTGCAGCGCGGTGATCAGGCGCCGGCCCGGCGCGGGCACGATCGTCCGCCAGCGCGGGAGGATCGCCCACACCGCGAGGGTCACCAGGCCCACCGTGCCCACCACGCCTGCCGGTCCCGCCCAGCCCGGGCCGTCGCCGCCGTGGGACATGAGGATGTGGGGGAGGAGCAGCACCAGGCCGGTGATCGCGAGCCGACGGTGCCAGATCGCGGCCTTGTCGATGCCGTCGAAGTAGGTGTCGACCCACGGCAGCGTGCTGATCAGCACCATGCCGAGGGACATGAGCAGCACCGCATCGGCACCGACGAGCTGGCCGACGTACGAGCCGCCGTCCTGGCCCGCCGGCCGGGCCACCACCCACAGGGCGGTGTAGCCGGCCACCAGCAGCAGGAGGGCGACCGGGCCGGTACGACCGACCCACCTGCTCGACCGGAGCGACATGGCGTCAGCCTAGGGGCGCGACGCCCGCCGCGTGGCCGGTCAGCGGGGCTTGGTGCCGCGGATGAAGGCGCTGCGGATGACGCCGTCGAGCCGCCCGATCGTGGCCGCGACGTCGATCCCCTCGGGGAGGTCCTCCGGGTCCAGGCCGGCCACGAGGTCCTCGAGCTCGGCACGGCCGAAGACGGTGGTCGGCTCGATGCCGACGTCCTCGAACCCGGCGTCCCGCATGCGGGCGGCGCAGTCCTCCTCGGTCAGGGCGCCGGCGATGCAGCCGGTCCACAGGGCCATCACCCCGGTCAGCTCGGGCTCCAGGGGCCGGGACAGCACGATGTCGGAGATCGCGAACCGGCCGCCGGGTCGCAGCACCCGCAGCGCCTCCCGGAAGACCCGGTCCTTGTCGGTGGAGAGGTTGACGACGCAGTTGGAGATGACGACGTCGACCGAGTCGTCGGGCAGCGGGAGGTCCTCGATGCTGCCCAGCCGGAACTCGACGTTCTCGACACCTGCCCGGGTCTTGTTGGCGTTGGCGAGCTCGAGCATCTCGGGTGTCATGTCCACGCCGTACGCCGTGCCGCCGGGCGAGACGCGTCGCGCGGACAGGAGCACGTCGATGCCGCCGCCCGAGCCGAGGTCGAGGACGTCCTCGCCGGGCCTCAGCTCGGCCAGCAGGGTCGGGTTGCCGCAGCCGAGCGACGCGACCAGCGCCTGCTCGGGCAGGGCCTGGCGGTCGGCCTCGTCGTACTGCGACCGCCCGAACGGGTCGAGCACCTCGGACGCGGACCCGGCGGAGGTCGGTCCGCAGCAGGAGCCCACGCTGCGTGCGGCGGCGGCGTAGCGGTCGCGGACGGCGTCCCGGACCTGGTCGGCCTCGGGGGTCGTGCTGGGGGTCGTGCTGGTGGTGCTGCTGCTGGTGGTGCTCATGGCGTGCTCCTCGATGGACGTGAGGTGGTGGGGGTGTCGCCGGCCCCGGCGCCGGCGAGGGTCGACAGGAGGGCGATCGGCTCCGCGACCGCGTCGCAGCACAGCGAGTAGACGTTGCGGCGGCCGACCGGCGTGACGGCGACCAGGCCGTTCTCGCGCAGCGCCTTCAGGTGGTGGCTGACCAGGGTCTGGGACAGGCCGGTGGTCGCGGTCAGCTCGGTGACCGAGGACGCCCGGTCGGCCACGGCGAGCAGGATGGTCAGCCGGTTCTCGTCCGAGAGTGCCTTCAGCACCGGCGCGATCTGCCGGGCGCGGTCCGCGGCGGTGGGCGAGGTCGACCTGGTCATGCCCCCACCGTATCTATCAGTGGATGCTGCTTTCAACAGTCAATGCTGTTGAATTGCCCACGCCGGGCGCGGCTGGCGTCAGGAGGTCGACGCCGGCGGGTCGTCGAGGAGGCTGCGGAAGGCATCGCCCTCCGCCTGCTTCCAGGTCCGGGAGTCGAGGGCGGGGTCGTCCTTGTCGAAGCGCGCCTCGCCCCGCTCGACGTCGGCCTCGGCGCGGACGACGTCCCCGACCGACGGACTCCGGAAGTAGGTCGAGATCCGCGGCTCCTTCATCAGCGTGCGGAACACCGGGGCTCCGGAGCTCGGCGCGACGTCGGCGACGTACTCCATGATCGAGACCATCCCGTCGCCGGTCGTGTACGCACTGTTCCTCGCCACGATCGTCGCGCGAGCCGGCTCCCAGCGGTGACCGAACATCCTCGGAGCGTAGTGCTGGGCCCGCCGGACGTCTGTAGCCCGCGTGGTCGGACGCGCTACCCGGCGGCGGACGCAGGACGCCGCCGCGACGTCGCGACCAGCACGCGGGCCGCGTCCTGCGCAGCCCGCGGTGCAGCAGGGTCGGCGGCGAGGGCGCCGTCGGCGAGACCCCCGTCGAGGAGCAGCGCGAGGGACCGGGCGAGGCGGTCCGGGTCGTCGACGTCGGCCCGCGTCGCCAGGTCGCGCAGCCACGAGAGGACCGCCTGCTTGTGGGCGACGGTGCGCTCGTGCACCGGCGTGCCGGGTGCGGCCTCGGCGGCGGCGTTGATGAACGCGCAGCCCCGGTAGCCGTCGCGGCGGCAGGCGGTGCCGAGCGCGTCGAAGAGCCCGACGAGCTGGTCGGCGGGATCGGTGCCGGCCGCCTCGGCGGCGGCGTGCAGCTGCCCGCTCCAGATGCCGTCGACGCGATCGAGGTAGGCGAGGACCAGGTCGTCCTTGCTCGGGAAGTGCTTGTAGAACGTCGCCTTGGCGACGCCGGACTCCGCGATGATCAGGTCGACGCCGACCGCCCGGATGCCGCGGGCGTAGAAGAGCCGGAACGCGGTGTCGAGGATGCGGTCGCGCGCCGGGATCGGGGTCACCCCTTGAGGATAGACAGACCTGTCTGTTAGTGTCCACCTCACTCGCAGTAGACAAGTCTGTCTACCCCCTCCGACCTCGAAGGACCTCTCATGGACATCGCAGTTCTCGGCACCGGCTCGGTGGGCCGGACGATCGCCGGCCGGCTGGCCGAGCTCGGCCACGCCGTGGTCGTCGGCACCCGCGACCCGGAGACCACGCTGGCCCGCACCGAGCCCGACCAGATGGGCAACCCGTCCTTCGCCTCCTGGCGCGGCGAGCGCCCGGGCGTCGGGCTGGCGACCTTCGCCGAGGCGGCGGCCGGGGCCGACCTGGTCGTCAACGCCTCGTCGGGGACGGCCACGCTGGACGTGCTCGCCCTGGCCGGCGCCGACAACCTGGCCGGCAAGGTGCTCGTCGACATCGCCAACCCGCTGGACTTCTCCGCCGGCTTCCCGCCCACCCTGTCGGTGAAGGACACCGACTCGCTCGGCGAGCAGGTCCAGCGCACCTACCCGGACACCAAGGTCGTCAAGACCCTCAACACCCTGACCGCGTCGCTGATGGTCGACCCCCGGTCGCTCGGCGCCTCCAGCACCGTCTTCGTCTCCGGCGAGGACGCGGGCGCCAAGGCCACCGTGGTCGGGCTGCTGGAGGCCTTCGGGCACGACGACGTGATCGACCTCGGCGGCATCGAGACCGCCCGTGGCACCGAGATGCTGCTCCCGATCTGGCTGCGGCTGATGGGCGCGCTCGGCACGGCGCAGTTCAACGTCAAGGTCGTCCGCTGACCCAGCCCCGACGGGCGTGGCGCCCCGGCGGCGGGGAAGACTGTCGCCATGGTCGACGTGGGTGAGGACGTGGCGGACGCCTGGGGCATCCAGCGGCACTGGGTCGACGCCGACGACCGACCGCAGGTGGTGGGGGCCGAGACGATCGCCCGGCTCCGCGAGGTGATCGGCACCCCGCCTCCCGACCTCGAGCAGCGGGCCCCGATCGTGACCCGGCCGGGTCGCCCGCTCGACGTCGGTCCGGCGACGGTGACCTGCGAGGACGGTGCGATGCACCAGGTCGTGGACCGGCTGCCCGACGACTTCCCGCTCGGCTACCACCGGCTGACCACGGCCGACGGCCGCGAGCGCCGGCTGATCGTCTCCCCGGGCCGGTGCTGGCTGCCCGATCACCGGTCCTGGGGCTGGGCGGTCCAGCTGTACGGCGCGCGGTCGGCGGCGAGCTGGGGCATCGGTGACCTCGGCGACCTGCGGACCCTGCGCGAGTGGACCGAGGAGCGGGGCGGCGGCTTCCTCCTGGTCAACCCGCTGCACGCCGTGGCGCCGACGCTGCCGCAGGAGGCCAGCCCCTACCTGCCCGCGACGCGTCGGTTCCGCAACCCGCTCTACCTCCGGGTCGACCGGGTGCCCGGGTACGCCGAGAGCGACGTCGACGCCGCGGAGCTGGCCCGGCAGCGGGCGACCACCCGGGTCGACCGGGACGCGACCTGGCGGCTCAAGCGGAGCGCGCTGCACGCGGCGTACCTGCGCAGCCGCGGCCAGCGTGACTTCGTGGTGTGGCGGTCGGGGCAGGGCGCGGCGCTCGAGGAGTTCGCGACCTGGTGCGCCCTGGCCGAGCAGCACGGGCCCGACTGGCACGACTGGCCCGAGGAGCTGCGGCGTCCCGACGCCCCCGACGTCGCCGCCTTCGCCGACGCGAACGCCGACCTCGTCGACTTCCACGCCTGGCTGCAGTGGCAGGTCGACGCCCAGCTGCGGGACGCGTCCGGCGACCTGACGGTGCTCCAGGACCTGCCGATCGGGGTGTCCGGCGGCGGTGCGGACTCGTGGGCCTGGCAGGACGTGCTCGCGCCCGGTGTGCGGGTGGGCGCGCCGCCCGACGCGCTCAACTCCCTCGGGCAGGACTGGGGCTCGCCGCCGCCGGTGCCGTGGCGGCTGCGCGAGGCCGGCTACGTGCCGTTCATCGAGGCGGTCCGACGGACCATCGCCGGTGCCGGCGGCCTGCGGATCGACCACGTGATGGGCCTGTTCCGCCTCTGGTGGATCCCCGAGGGCGACGACCCGCGGACCGGCGCCTACGTCCGCTACCCGAGCGACGACCTCCTCGACATCGTGGCGCTGGAGTCCCACCGGGCGAGCGCCGTCGTCGTGGGCGAGGACCTGGGCACCGTCGAGCCGGGGGTGCCGGAGGCGCTGGCCGAGCGACGGATCCTCTCCTACAAGGTGCTGTGGTTCGAGGAGGACGAGCCGGCCGCCTGGTCCGAGGCGGCCCTCGCGACGGTCACCACGCACGACCTCCCGACCGTCGCCGGCCTGTGGAGCGGGTCGGACGCGGAGGACCAGCTGGAGAGCACCCGCATCCCGGAGGCCGACGTCCGCCGCGGGCGCGCGGACCTGATGGCCAAGCTCACCGTCGACGGGCTCGGCACCGACGCTCCCGTCCGGGACGCCGTCGACACGGCGTACCGCCGGCTGGCGCAGGCGCCGTGCCTGCTGCTGTCGCTCTCGCTCGAGGACGCGGTGCTCCAGGAACGCCGGCCCAACGTGCCCGGCACCGTAGAGCGGGACAACTGGCGGATCCCGTTGCCGGTCCCGGTCGACCGGCTCGCCGGGTCCTCGGACGTCGATCGTGTCGTGCGGGTGGTCACCGACCAGATGCGCACGTAGGAACGACCAGGGCCCCGGTCCCGGTCCGCTCGCTGCGTGAGGGCGGTCCGGCCGGGGCCCCGGTCGTTTCCTGGTGACGAGGTACCTGTCCGACGTGGTCGACAAACTCGCCTTTTGGGGTGAACGTCGACCCGGGTCGGGAGGTGTCCGTCGAGCCGTCAGCCGATGACGGCGTCGATCGTCTTCTTCAGCGCACTGGGCTGCGAGGGCTTCCGCGGGGCCTGGGCCCGCGCCTGCTCCATCTCGGCGCCGATCTCCTGGAGGGTCTTGCGACCGAGCGCCTCCCGCACCTGCGGGAACCACTCGTCCTCCTCCTCCTCGATGTGGTGGCGGACGTTCTCGATGAGGACCGTCGTCTTGGCGGTGAACCGCTCGTCGGTCGGCTTCATCGTCGTCAGCTCCATCACCAGGAGGTCGGCGACGTGGTGCTCCTCGTAGGACTCGAGGACGTCGTCCTCGAGGTCCGGGACGAGCTCACGCACCCGCGGGTACATGACCTCGTTCTCGAGGTAGGTGTGCACCGTGAGGAGCTCGATGATCTTGTCGACGAGGTCGCCCTTGGTCTTGTGGGCGTTCTCGCCGGCGTCCTCGAAGTCCCGGAAGGCCTTGAGGATGGCTTTGTGGTCGTCCTTCAGCAGGACGATGGCGTCGCTGGACATCGCTGTCTCCTCGATCTCGTGGTGGATCTCGTGGGTGGGTGTCAGCAGGGCTTCGTCAGTGGACGGCGGTCCGGTTGCGCCCGGTCAGCGTCGAGGCGATGACCACGAGCACGGCCGCGCAGGTGATCGCGACGATCCAGCGGACCCAGTCGACGCCGTCGCTGCCGTTGCCGCCGAACGCGCGGTAGACGTACCAGCCGATGATGACGCCGCCGATCCCGCAGAGGATGGTCAGCCAGATCGGGATGTTGTCCTTGTCGCCCGGGGCGACGAGCTTGCCGAGCAGGCCGATGACGATGCCCGCGATGATCAGTAGAACGATTTCCATGTGGTGCTGGTGCTCCCTCCGAGCCGGCCAGGATGGCGGCTCTTCGTCGGAGGTACCCGGTGCTGGCACATCGACGCCTGAGACCCGCGTCTCAGCAGCCTCGGCGGCTGAGGCCGCTGCCCGTCACGACGGGGACGAGGTCCGCTCCCGGTGATCGGTCCGGACCCACTCGTCGCCGCGCCGCTCGACGATCCCGTGCCGTTCGAGCTCGGTGAGCCATCCCAGCATCGGCCAGGTGCCCCACCGGTCGCGGAAGATCCGACCGTTGCGCAGGATGTCGTCGACGTGCTCCACCGGAGGTGAGCTGACCGGGTGGTGCTGGTGGTAGGCGCGTGCCGACCCGACCCACGCCAGGTCGATCCCGGCAGAGCCGAGCCGGCGCCCGAAGTCGGTGTCCTCGCCGCCGTAGCCGACGTAGTCCTCGCAGAATCCGCCGGACCTGTCCCAGGTGGTGGCGCTCGTCGCGAAGGACAGCGACCAGAAGAGGTCCAGGTCGCCGTGGTGACGGCGCTCGCCCGGGACCGGCGCCGGCCGGGCGGGGTGCGGGTCGTCCAGCTCGTCCAGGCGGTCGAGCGGGTCGTCACCGACCGGTCGAGGCTCCAGGTAGGTCACCGGGCCCGCCCAGACCCGGTCGGGCTCGTCCCGGACCACCTCGTCGTACGCCGCGAGCAGGGTCGGCCCCGCGAGGCAGTCGACGTCCAGCCCCACGAGCACGTCGCACCCGGCGTCCCTGGCGAGTCCGAACCCGAGGTTGCGCGCCGCCGCGAGCGGCAGCCCTTCCGCGCCCACGTCGACCGGCACCACCGTCGGCCGGAGCCCGCCGAGGACGGGCCAGTCCTCGATCACGGGGTCGGCCATCGCCACCACGACGTAGAGGTCCGGGCGGAGGGAGCCGCGGGCGAGCGAGGCGTGCTGGCCGCGCAGGTGGTCGTGGCGTCCGTGCGCGATCGTGACGAGAGCGACGCCGCTCACGGGCGGGAGCCCTCCGCGACCACCTCGGCGAACCGCTGCGCGGCCCTGCCGTCGCACCACTCCGCCCAGCGGTCGGCGTCGAGGTCGGCGAGGGACGACAGGCGCTCCGACCAGCCCTCGCGCGGCATCCGGTCGGCGACCTGCACCGGCCAGCTGCCGCCCGCCAGCAGGGCAGCGGTGACGTGCTGCTCGTCGTGCGGGCGGGTCTGCGGCACGACGAGCGCCGGACGACGGGCCGCGGCTACCTCCGCGAGCGCGTTCTGGCCCGCGTGGGTGACCACGACGTCGGACTCCTCGATCAGCACGCGCGGGTCGTCGCACCAGGCGGCGCCGGTGCCGAGCTCGGTCCAGTCCCACCCGGGCGGATGCCGCACCGTCCCGGTGGCGAGGTCCGGACCGCCGGTGCCCGACAGCACGAGCACCCGTGGTGGACCGGGACGCCGCGCCGTGGGCGGGCGCACCGGGAAGCGCGCGAGCGCGCCGACGGCGTGCACCCGCCGACGCACCTGCTCGGGCACACCCGGCAGGAGGCCGTCGGTGGCCGACGGCGGCCAGAAGCCGACCAGGTGGTCGGACACGTCCTGTCCGAGCCGGTGCGCCGGGTCCGTGCGCCGCCCGGGCTGGAGCACCGTCGCCACCGGGATGCCGTGGAGCCGGGTCAGGAGCGCGACCTCCACGGACACGTCCACGACCACGAGCCGCGGTCGCGCGGTGTCGAGCCAGGCGGAGAGCTGCGCCGTACGCCGGCGCAGCCCGTCGTCCCCGACCGGGACCCAGTGCAGCCGGCCCCGGGCGTCGCGGTCGGTCGGGTCACGCCCGAGGTCGTCCCGGTCGAGCAGCACCCACCCGTCCCAGTCCCGCCAGCCCTCCGGGCGGGGCAGCGAGGACAGTCCGACGACCTGCTCGTCGACCGCGGCGGCGAGCGCCGTCGCCCGGTGCAGGTGGCCGCGGCCCTGGTGGTGGACGTAGTAGCCGATCACGCGGCGGCCTCGTGCCCGGCGATCCTGGCGTACAGCGCCTCGTAGTCGCCCACCATCCGCTCGGCGGAGAGGTGGGTGACTGCCCGCGCCCGCGCCGCTGCCCGGTCGCGACCCCGGGCGTGCTCGATCGCCGCCGCCAGTGCGGGGACCGAGCCCGGTGCGGCCAGCCCGCCCACGTCGTCGGTGACCAGCTCCGCCAGCGCGCCGCGTGCGTACGCCGCCACGGGCGTGCCGCACGCCAGCGCCTCGGCGGCGACCAGTCCGTACGGCTCGTCCCAGTCCGGGGTCACGACCGCCACCGACGCGCGGCGCAGGAGCCGGGCCAGCGCCCGGTGGTCGAGGTGCCCCACGTGCACCGCGTCCCGACCGAGCCGCGGTGCCACGACGTCCTGGAAGTACCGCTCGTCGGGCGCCGGGCCGGCCAGCACCAGCGGGACGCCGGCCAGGCGCGCGGCGTCGATCGCCTCGTGCGGCGCCTTCTCCGGCACCAGCCGGCCCGACCAGACGGCCGGGCCGCCGCCCGGCCCCGGGGTCCAGGTGTCGGTGTCGACGCCATTGAGGACGACGGTGCTCGGCACGACGTGCGCCCACGCCGCCGCGGTGGCCCGGCTGACCGCGGCGAAGTCCGACGCGTGGTGGTCGGTGGCGATCGCCGACTCCAGCCACGGGGTCGGTGGCGTGTGCAGGGTGGTGATGAGCGGGACGTCGAGCAGCGACGCCATCGCCACCGGCAGGTGGTGGAGGCTGTTGTTGTGCACCACGTCGAAGCGGGCCGCGCCGGTGCGCCCGAGGTCGAGCATCAGGCCGAGGTAGGCGTGGTGCTCGGCGATCCAGGCGTCCGAGGGGGCGTTCACGTCCCGGCGGGCGGTGTCACTGGCCGCGAAGGTGGCTGCACCCACGAGGGACACCGGAAGCGCGGGGTCCGAGCCGGCTGCCGCGAAGAGCGTGACCTCGTGACCGCGGCGGACCAGCAGTCGCGCGAGCTGGTGGGTGAGCGCCTCGAGCCCGCCGGCGAAGGGCTCGCGGACGGGGTAGCGGCTGGAGGCGATCAGGCAGACGCGCACGCTCAGCCCACCAGTGACCGGTAGAGGGCCTCGTGGGCGTCGGACACCGAGCGCCGCTGCTCCCGCCGTTCGTCGACCGTCGCCCCGAGCCGGGGACGGTCCTCGTAGGCCGTCCGGACGGCCGTGGCGAGCGAGCCGGCGTCGTACGTCGACTCGTCGTGGACGTAGGACAGCACCGGCCCCTGCTCGCGGTAGAAGCCGCAGGTCGGCGCGACGACGGTGGTTCCCAGGTCGCGGCACGCCTCCAGCCACCCGGAGTGGGTGCCGAAGCGGTACGGGAGCACCGACACGTCGAGCGAGCCGAGGTAGCACCACAGGTCGCGGTCGGAGAGGTAGTCGTGGACGTGCAGCTCGAGGTCACCACGCTCGGCGTGCGCCTCCAGGTAGGTCGCCAGCCCGTCGTCGCGTCGCTGCCCGTCGGGATCGAGCACGTCGCGATGGGCGTTGACCTGGAGGACGGCGCCGGGCAGGTCGCGGACGGTCTCGACGAGCGTCGGCAGCAGCCGCTGGGGGTCCATGCTCGGGCGCAGGCTCTTGACGTGCAGCCCGACCCGGAAGGGCGTGTCCCGTCGACGGGAGCGGCAGCCCTGGGCCACGGCCATCGTGCGGAGGTCGACGACGTGGGGGTGCGGCAGGACCAACGCCTCCCGTCCCCAGCGCCGCTGGACCTCGCCGGCGGCGCCGCGAGTGAGCGTGACGAGCTCGTCGGCCGCCGGCACGAGCACGTCCAGCTGGGCGTCGTGCGTCGTCCGGTCCTCGTGATGAGGGTTGCGCAGGTCGTGGACCGTGAGGACCAGCGGCTTGCCGCGCGAGCGCAGCGTCGCCGCGAGCTCGCCGAGCTCCTCGGGGCTGCACGCGTCGAAGCCGAAGTGGAGGTGGAACACGTCGAAGTCGGCGCTCGCCGCCCAGTCGGGTCGCAGCATCACCGGCGGCCACCACACGGCACCGGCCGGCGCCGACGGGCGGGACGGGTCGGGGTCGGGGAGCCGGGCCGCCCCTCGCCCCGACTCCGGTGGCGGACGTAGACGTGACCCGACGGGACGGACGCCACGGTGACATCGGCGGTGGAGGCAGGGGGGTGGGCGTGCTGCAGCGTGGGATCGGTCGTGGTCACGGGGATGGGTACCCAGGACCGGTCCCGGCAAGTTAGCCCGGTCGGGTGAGACCGGTCCCGAGCGTGGCCGTGCGGAGGTCCGAGGCGGCAGTCAGCCGGCGACGCGACGGGCCGCGCGCTGCTCCTGACGGGCGGAGCGGAGGCGACGCAGGCGCCGCACCAGGCGGGGCGCGTGCAGCTCGGCCGCCGGTAGGTCGATGAGTCGGGTGAGCCGCTGGTGGTAGTCGGCCGGGGTGAGCCCGAACCGCTCGAGCACCGCGGACTCCTTGGCGCCGGCGTAGGACGTCCAGTCCTGCTCGAACGCGAGGATCTCGCGGTCGAGGTCGGTCAGATCGTCGGTGTGCATGGAGAAATCGTCACACGAAGGACGACGACACCAGGAACCGGTCCACCTCGATGCGGAGCGCGACCCGCTCGGGGTTCGGCCTCGGCTGGCGGTAGCGGCTCGCGTAGCGCTCCTCGGCGCGCCGCACCGAGGCCTCGTCCTCGAGCACGGTCGCGCTGCCCTCGAGCGTCGACCAGTGCCGACCCTCGACCTGGCAGGCGGCGACGCGGGCGTCGCCGCGGACGTCGCGCACCTTCTGCGACCCGCGCGAGGTGATCACCCAGGCGCACCGCTGGTCGGGATCGAGCGCCACGCCTACCGGGACGACGTGCGGGCGACCGTCGGCCCGCAGGGTCGTGAGCGTGCACAGCCGCCGCTCGGTCCAGAAGTCCAGCAGGGTCTGGGGGAACGCGTCCCAGCCCGGTCGCCACGAGGTCACCCGGGACATGCTGGCACGTCCCGCTACGTTCGGTGCATGCCGTCCCTCGCCTCGCTCGTCGACACCGCGCTGGACCGCGCCGTCGTCCCCGGCTACACCCGCATCGGCCCGGCGGTACGCCGGCACCTGTCGACCTGGCCCGCGGACCCGGCCCCGGACGCCCTGAGCGGCAAGCGGGTGCTGGTGACCGGCGCGAGCAGCGGGCTCGGGATCGCGACGGCCGAGGGCCTGGTCGCCCTCGGCGCCGAGGTCGTGATGGTCGTGCGGGACACCGACAAGGCGGCCCGCGTCGTGCGGCAGGTGCAGGGACGGCGCCCGCTGGCGCGGCTCGACGTGCAGCGCTGCGACGTGGCCGACCTCGACGACGTACGCCGCTTCGCCGGCACCGTCGAAGGACGCGTCGACGTGCTCGTGCACAACGCCGGGCTGATGCCGCCCGAGCGGACCGAGTCGCCGCAGGGCCACGAGACGACGATGGCCGTGCACGTGCTCGGTCCGGTGCTGATGAGCGACCTGCTCGCCGACCGGATGGCGGGTGGCCGGGTCGTGATGGTGAGCTCCGGGGGCATGTACGCGCAGCGGCTGCGCGACGACGACCCGGAGTACCTCGACGGGGAGTACTCGCCCACCACCGCCTACGCCCGCAGCAAGCGCGCGCAGGTCGAGCTGCTGCCGGTGCTGCAGCGCCGGTGGGCGCCCGCCGGACCCGACGTGCACGGCATGCACCCGGGCTGGGCGGACACCCCCGGCGTGGCCGACTCGCTGCCGACGTTCCGCAAGGTGACCGGTCCGCTGCTCCGCGACGCCGCCGGTGGCGCCGACACGACGGTCTGGCTGGCTGCCACCGATCCCGCGCCGGAGGGTGGCCTCTTCTGGCACGACCGCCGACCGCGGCCCACCCAGCTGCTGCCGCGGACCCGCACCGGCGACGCCGAGCGCGAGCGGCTGTGGGCCTGGGTCCGGGAGCAGACCGGGATCTGAGGCTGTCCGCCCTGTCGCCCGCGGGACGTCATACGGGCTGGTCGTTCGGGCAGCCACCTCGTATGACGTCCGACCGCCGCCCCCCGGGACGTCATGCGAGCCGGTCGCTGCGGCAGCCACCTCGTATGACGTCCGACCGCCGGCCCCGGCGGCTCAGATCCAGCGGGAGAACCAGATCCGGTCCAGCCACTCGCCGTGGGTGAGCAGCTGGTTGGTCCAGATCGGCCAGAACCACGCGAAGTTCATCAGCGTCAGGACCACGAACGCCCCGGACGCCACGACGCCGAGGGTGCGACGCCGGGAGGGCCCGGGGGAGGGGCCGATCAGCTTGCCCATCGCCAGCACGAGGGCGAGGACGACGAACGGCAGCGCGGTGACGATGTAGAAGAGGAAGATCGGCCGGTCGTCGTACTGCAGCCACGGCAGCCAGGTCGACGCGACGCCGACCACCGCGACGCCGAAGCGCCAGTCCCGCGCGCCCACCCACATCGCGAGGGCGAGCAGCAGGGCGAGGCAGCCGCCCCACCAGATCGTGGGTGTGCCGAGCAGCAGCACCTGGCGCAGGCAGTCGCTGCCGGCCGGGGCGTCGCAACCCTGGCTGCCGGGCTTGATCCCGGTGTCCGCGGCGACACCCACCGGCCGGTTGAGCAGCAACCAGCCGGAGGGCTTCGACGCGTAGGTGTGCGTGCTGTCGTTGAGGAAGTGGGTGTGGAAGGCGTAGACGTCCTGGTGGTAGTACCAGAGCGACCGCATCGACTGGGTCACCTCGCCCAGCCCCGAGGCGTCGGGCTCGGTGCGGGTCGGCCAGTCCTTCCCGCCCTCGTAGTGCGTGTACTGCGTGGCGGAGAGGTGCTCCTCGTACTGGTGGGCGTGCATCATCCAGCCGGTCCACGTCGCGAGGTAGACGACCGCCGCGACCAGGACCAGGTGGACGAACGCCGGGATCCCGTCGGTGAGCACCGACTTCGGGAGCGACCAGCGCACGCCGAAGGAACGGCGGGCGCCCGCCGACCAGATCCAGCACATCAGCCCGAAGGCGGCGAGCGGGTAGATCGCCTCCCACTTCGTCCCGAGGGCGAGCCCCCAGCACAGTCCGCCGAGCAGCAGCCAGGGCCGGAACAGCAGCCCGCGCACCGGGCCCCACCCCGACGTCACCTGCTCCGGCGGCGGGAGCAGGCGGGCCAGCCGGCCGCGGTGCCAGTCCCGGTCGGCGACGATGCAGTGGACGCCGCAGAGGATGAAGAACGCGACGAAGATGTCGAGCAGCGCCAGCCGCGAGAGCACGAGCTGGAGGCCGTCGAGGGAGAGCAGCAGCCCCGCGACCACGCCGAGCATCGTCGAGCCGGTGATCCGGCGCGCGAACCGGCACATGACGAGCACCATCAGCGACCCGACCACCGCCGCCGACACCCGCCAGCCGAACGGGTCCATCCCGAACGCCTTGATCCCGAGCGCGATCAGCCACTTGCCGACCTCCGGGTGGACGATCATCTCCGGGCTGTCCTTGAAGACACCTTGGAGCGTGGTGCCGTTCAGGATCAGGTCGTTGGCCTTCTCCGTGCTGTCGCGCTCGTACCCGAAGTTGAGCAGCGACCACGCGTCCTTGGCGTAGTAGGTCTCGTCGAACTCGAAGATGTGGGGCGTGCCGAGGTGCCACAGCCGCAGGAACAGCGCGAGCAGGGCCACCGCGATGCAGGCCGTCCAGCCGACGAACGGGTCCTCGAGGCGGAGCCGCGCCCGGGCGCGCTCCCAGGCCGAGGGCACCGGGCGACCGGCGGCGGTGCGCGAGAGACCGACGCGCGCCGGGGGGTCCTCAGGCGGCACGGCGGTCGTCACGATGCAAGACTCTACGATCGTGGGTGACGGATCCGGCGTACTGGTGCTCGCGGCGACGCCCATCGGCCGCGTCGCCGACGCCCCGCCCCGGCTCGCCGAGGAGCTCGCGTCGGCCGACGTGGTCGCCGCCGAGGACACCCGCCGGCTCAAGCGGCTCACGAACGACCTCGGCGTCACGGTCTCCGGCCGGATCGTCTCCTACTTCGAGGGCAACGAGTCGGCCCGCACGCCGGTGCTGCTCGAGGCGCTGCTGGACGGCGAGCGGGTGCTGCTCGTCACCGACGCGGGCATGCCGAGCGTCTCCGACCCCGGCTACCGGCTGGTCGCCGCGGCCGTCGAGCACGACGTCCTGGTCACCGCAGTGCCTGGCCCGTCGGCGGTGCTCACCGCCCTGGCGGTCAGCGGGCTCCCGGTCGACCGGTTCTGCTTCGAGGGCTTCCTGCCCCGCAAGGCGGGCGAGCGGTCGCGCCGGCTCGCCGACCTGGCCGGCGAGCCGCGCACGATGGTGTTCTTCGAGGCGCCGCACCGCACCGAGGTCGCGCTCGCGGCGATGGCCGAGGCGTTCGGGCCGGACCGGCCCGCTGCGGTCTGTCGCGAGCTGACCAAGACCCACGAGGAGGTACGGCGTGGGCCGCTCGCCGAGCTGGTCGCGTGGGCGGCCGACGGCATCCGCGGTGAGGTGACGATCGTCGTCCAGGGCGCCCCGCCCACGGCCGAGGTCGCCGGCGACCCGGACAGCCTGCGGGCCGCGGTCGCCGAGCTCGAGGCCGGCGGCACCACCCGCAAGGACGCCATCGTCGAGGTCGCCCGGCGGGCCGGCGTACCGAAGCGCGAGGTCTACAACCTGGTCCACGGATCGAAAGGCGGAGCACAGCCATGAGTGACCGCATCACCACCGTCCGCAACGAGGGCCTCACCTTCGACGTCCTCGACGAGGGCCCGGCTGACGGGACGCCGGTCGTGCTCCTGCACGGGTTCCCCGAGCGGAGCAGCACCTGGCGCTCGGTCGCGCCCCTGCTGCACGACGCCGGCCTGCGCACGCTGGCCCTCGACCAGCGCGGCTACTCACCCGGTGCGCGGCCGCGCGGGCGCGCGGCGTACCGGATGCACCACCTCGTCGGCGACGTCGTCGCGCTGATCGACGCGGTCGGGCAGCCGGTGCACCTGGTCGGCCACGACTGGGGGTCGGCCGTGGGCTGGGCGGTCGCCGGGCGGTTCCCCGACCGGGTGCTGACCTGGACGGCGGTGTCGGTGCCGCACCCGGCGGCGTTCGCCCGCGCCCTCAAGAACCCGTCGCAGCGCCGGCGGTCGCGCTACATGGCGTTCTTCAACGTGCCGTTCGTGCCCGAGCTGACCGCCCGCCGCGCCGGCGGCCGGTTCGACCAGAGCATGCGCAAGGCAGGCATGACCGCCGACGACGTCGCCCGGTTCCGCACCGAGATCGTGGACTACGGCGCGCTGCGGCACGCGCTCGGCTGGTACCGCGCGCTGCCGATGTCGAAGCCGGGCTCGACCGACTTCCACGTCACCGTCCCGACCACCCTCGTGTGGAGCACCCGCGACATCGCCATCAGCCGCGAGGGCGTCGACGGCACCGCGGAGTGGGTCTCGGCGCCGTACGAGCTGGTGGTGCTGGAGGGCGTCAGCCACTGGATCCCCACGCAGGCGCCGGAGGAGCTGGCCAACGCCGTCCTCGCGAGGATCGCCGGGTGAACGAGCTCCCGCCCGCCCCGGAGCCGCTGCCGCACCCGGTCGTCGACAACCACTGCCACCTCGACGTCGAGCGGGCCGAGGGCGGCTCGCTGCCCGTCGAGGAGGCGGTCGCGCGGGCGGCGGCCGTCGGCGTCACCCGGATCGTCCAGATCGGCTGCGACCTGCCCGGCGCCCGGTGGGCGGTCGACGCCGCCCTGCGGTACGACGGCGTGGTGGCCGGTGTCGCCCTGCACCCGAACGAGGCGCCGCGGCTGGCGGACCTCGACGCCGCGATGGCCGAGATCGAGAGCCTGGCGGGTGCGCACGACCGGGTCCGCGCGGTGGGGGAGACCGGGCTCGACCACTTCCGCACGGGCCCCGAGGGCCGCGCGGTGCAGGTGGAGTCGTTCCGCCGGCACATCGACCTCGCCAAGCGGCTGGACCGGACGCTGGTCATCCACGACCGCGACGCGCACGACGAGGTGCTCGCCGTCATCGACGAGGAGGGCGCGCCCGAGCGCTGGGTGATGCACTGCTTCTCGGGCGACGCCGGCTTCGCCCGTCGCTGCCTCGACCGCGGCGCCCACCTCTCCTTCGCCGGCACCGTCACCTTCAAGAACGCCCAGCCGCTGCGCGACGCGCTCGCCCTGACCCCGCGCGACCGGGTGCTGGTCGAGACCGACGCCCCCTACCTGACCCCGATGCCCCACCGCGGTCGCACCAACGCGTCGTACCTCGTCCCGCTCACGGTCCGCGCGATGGCGCAGGTGCGCGGCGAGGACCTCGGCGAGCTCTGCGCCGCGATCTCGGCCAACACCGACGTCGCGTTCGGCGGCGGCTGGTAGGTCAGCGCGCCTCGGCCAGCACTGCTTCGCGGTCCTCGGGCAGCACGAACCCGGCCGCGATCGCGGCGTCGGTCGCCCGCTCGTACGCCGCGAGGTAGTCCGCGTGCGACGCGAAGGCCGGCCGGGCCAGGGGGAGCGTCCGGCCGAACAGCTCGCAGATCGGTGACGCCCCGGGTGCGGCGTACCCCGACAGGACGTCGGCGGGGGCGTCCACGACCGGGGTCCGCACCCCGCCCCGTGCGTTGCCGTGCTCGTCGAGGACCAGGCCGCCGTCCTCGACCTCGAGCCGGTCGGCGACCGGTGCGGCTGGGCCGCCGCGCGCCCAGCCCTCGAGCCAGCGCAGCGCGGCGCGGACGACGTACACCTGCTGCCCGCGGTTGACGGGGTCCGGGCAGCCGAGGAACGACTCGAAGGCGCCGATCTGGAACAGGTCGGCGTGCGCGGCCCCGGCGACCTCCCACAGCCGGAACCGCTCGGCGTCCGGCTGCCGTGCCGGGAGGAAGTCCAGCCGCCCGAAGAGGTCGCCCTCGGTCTGCACCACGACCACCGGCGCGGCCAGGTCGGTGCGGATCGGCGTCGGCTCGCTGGTGTGCAGGGCCCCGCCGCCGCGGCTGTGCACCAGGAAGCCGTCGAACAGCGCGGCCCGCTCGTGGACCAGGTTCAGGTACGTCGTCAGCGCGTACGCCGACTGCGACTCGCCCACCGCGAGCACGCAGGTCGCGCCGAGGTCGTCGGCCAGCCCGCGGGCGACCTGGGTGAACAGGTCGTGTGCGTAGCGGTCGCCGGGGTGCGTGAGGTCGCCGTAGCGCTCCGGGTCCAGCGTCCGGAGCCCCTGGAGCGCGACCCCGGTCGCGACCCGCGGCTCGCCGCCCTCGACGCCCACCTGCTGAGCCGAGACCCCGGCCCAGGCGTGCCCGCGGCGCACGACCTCCTCCGCCAGGTAGGTCCAGTCCGGGGCCGCGTCCTGGCCGCTGCTCACGTTGAGCCACTCGACGACCAGGGTGCCGCTCGCCGCGACGGCCTCGCCGGGCCGGCGGACGACCACCCGGGTCGCGTACGGAGCGTCCGGTCCGCCGTCGTACGGCGTGGCGACGCCGCCCGCGCGGAGCTCCTCCTCGAGGTACCCGCGGGCGGTGAGGTCTGGACCGCCGACGGCGGCCATCAGGGAGACGCCGTTCCCGCAGGTCAGCGGGGAGAAATCGGGTCTCACAGGGTCGGTCACGGCGCGACTTTACCGACGAGATCTCCCTCACGGGACGACGAAATATGACAGGTTCGGTTTGCCATCGAGCGGGAAGGCTGGTGCTCTGGAACAAGTTGATGGCCGGGATCGGGAACGATTCGACCAGTGCAGGCGGCCCCTGAGGCCCCACGAGCACCCCCCGAGCGCAGGGTTCCGCAGAGCGGGCCGGCGCGTGCGGAGCGCTGGCACCCGAGGCCCGGGGAGACCGACAATCGGAGAATCGTGCCCGACCTAGAGCACACGACCGAGCTGCAGGCCCCGCCGCAGCAGGACAGCAAGCCCAGCCGCCTGAACCGGATCGTCCGGAGCCGACCCCTGATGCTCGTCCTCGCGGGCGTCGTCGTGCTGGCGGTCGCCGGGTCGACCTGGGGCTACAGCGCCCTCAGCAAGACCGTCACCCTGTCGCTCGACGGCAGGTCCGAGCAGGTGACCGCCTTCGGTGGCACCGTGGGCGACGTCCTCGAGGCCCAGGGTGTCGAGGTGAGCGACCGCGACGTGGTCGCGCCGAGCCTGGACGAGAAGGTCGAGGACGGCAGCAAGATCACCGTGAAGTTCGCGCGTCCGCTGGAGCTCGAGGTCGACGGCCAGAGCCAGACCTACTGGGTCACGGCGACGACGGTCTCCCGCGCGCTCCAGGAGATCGGCCGCGGTTACCACGGCGCCGAGCTCTCGGCGAGCCGCGGCGGCAGCATCGACCGCGAGGGGATGACCCTCGAGGTCGTCACGCCCAAGACCCTCCACGTCAAGATCGCCGGCCACCGGATGGTCAAGAAGACCGTCACCGCGCTCACCGTCGAGGACGCCCTCGACGAGCTCGGGGTGGAGGTCGGCAAGGACGACGAGACCAAGCCCGGGCCGCAGCACCGGCTCGAGGACGGCGACACGCTGGTCTTCACCGACGTCCGGGTGCTCACCAAGCGCGTCAAGGGCGAGGTCGTCGACTTCGGCACGGTCGAGCAGGACGACGACTCGATGACCGAGGGCGAGACCACGGTGGCCCGCGAGGGCCGCACCGGCCTGCGCGACGTCACCTACCGGATCGTCTACCGCAACGGCCAGGTGACCTCCCGCAAGGTGCTCGAGCAGCACGTGCTGCGTGCGCCGGTCTCCGAGATCGTCAAGGTCGGCACCCAGGCGCCCGCGGTCAGCTTCTCCTCCGGCAGCACCGTCTGGGACCAGCTCGCCCAGTGCGAGTCCGGCGGCAACTGGGCCACCAACACCGGCAACGGCTACTACGGCGGCCTCCAGTTCAGCCTCGGCACCTGGCAGGCGTACGGCGGCTCCGGCCTGCCGAGCAGTGCCGGCCGGGAGACCCAGATCGCGATCGCGACCAAGATCCGCGACGCGTCGGGCGGCTACGGCGCCTGGCCGGCCTGCGCAGCCTCGCTGGGGTTGCCTCGATAGGTTGAGCCCCATGTCGACGTCCGCCGGTCCCAGACTCCTGGGACCGGCGGACGTACGTTCGCTCGCGGCCCGCCTCGACCTGCGGCCCACCAAGCAGCGCGGCCAGAACTTCGTGATCGACGCCAACACGGTGCGCCGGATCGTCCGCGAGTCCGGGATCGGCCCCGACGACGTCGTCATCGAGGTCGGTCCGGGTCTCGGCTCGCTGACGCTGGCGCTGCTCGAGGTCGCCGGCCGGGTGGTCGTGATCGAGGTCGACGACAAGCTCGCCGGGCTGCTGCCGGAGACCATCGCCGAGCACGCGCCCGAGCAGGTCGACCGGTTCGAGGTCGTGCTCGCCGACGCGATGCGCATCGACGCGGTCCCCGGCCCGCCGCCGACCGCCCTGGTCGCCAACCTGCCCTACAACGTCTCGGTGCCGGTGCTCCTCCACCTGCTCGCCCTGCTGCCCTCGCTCGAGCGGGGCCTGGTCATGGTGCAGGCCGAGGTGGCCGACCGGCTGGCCGCCGTACCCGGCTCGAAGGTCTACGGCGTCCCGTCGGTCAAGGCCGCCTGGTACGCCGACGTCCGTCGCGCCGGTGCCGTCGGCCGCACCGTCTTCTGGCCGGCCCCCAACGTCGACTCCGGGCTGGTCGCCTGGACCCGGCGCGACCCGCCCGCCACCACCGCCAGCCGCGAGCAGGTGTTCTCGGTCGTGGACGCGGCCTTCGCCCAGCGGCGCAAGGCGCTCCGCGGGGTGCTGCGGTCGCTGGCGCCCGCGGGGGACGTCGACGCGGCGCTCGCCGCGGCCGGGGTCGACCCGCTGGCCCGCGGGGAGTCGCTGACCATCGACGGGTTCGTGCGGATCGCCGAGGGGCTGTTCCCCGCATGAGCGGGCTGACGGTCCGCGCGCCCGCCAAGATCAACCTGCACCTCGGGGTCGGCGCCCTGCGCGAGGACGGCTTCCACCCCCTGGTCACCGTCTACCAGGCCATCGGCCTGTACGACGACCTCACGGTGCGTGAGGCGCCCGGCTGGACGCTCGGGGTCGACCTGCCCGGCTGGATGCCGGCGGACGCCGTACCGACCGGCGGGGAGAACATCGTCGACAAGGCGGCCGACCTGCTGGCGGCCCACCACGGCATCGAGCGCACCGGCGAGGTGCACATCGCCAAGGCGATCCCGGTCGCGGGCGGGATGGCCGGCGGCTCGGCCGACGCCGCCGCGGCGCTGGTGGCGCTGGACCGGTTGTGGGAGGTACGCACCCCCGACGAGGACCTGCTCGCGCTGGCCGCCCAGCTCGGCAGCGACGTGCCGTTCGCGCTGCTCGGCGGGACGGCCCTCGGCACCGGCCGCGGCGAGCTGGTGGACCCGGTGCCGGACCGCGGCACCTGGTGGTGGGTGGTCGTGCCCGCCGAGGTCGGGCTGTCGACGCCCGAGGTCTACCGGCACTTCGACCGGATGTTCCCCGACGCGCCGGCCGACCCCGTGCCCGCCGACGCGCTGCTGCGCGCGATCGCCGACGCCGACGCCTGGGCGCTGGCCGACGCGCTGCACAACGACCTCGAGGCGCCCGCGGTCGACCTGCGGCCCGAGCTCGGTGCGCTGATCGAGGCGGGCGAGTCCGCCGGCGCGCTGCGCGGCATCGTCTCGGGCTCCGGCCCGACCTGCGTCTTCCTCTGCGGCTCCGCCGACCACGCGCGCTCGCTGGCCGCCGACCTGTCCGGCGCGGGGCACCCGGTCGTCCTGGCCGCCAACGGGCCCGTCGCCGGCGCCCACCTGGTGTCCTATGCCTAGCCCCGGCGCCAACCTGCTCAACCTCGAGCGGGTCTCCAAGTCGTACGGCGTCCGCCCGCTGCTCACCGACGTCTCGCTCGGCATCGGCGCCGGTGAGCGGATCGGCGTCGTGGGGCGCAACGGCGACGGGAAGACCACGCTGCTCGAGGTGATGACCGGGCTCGAGGAGCCCGACACCGGCCGGGTCTCCCAGCAGCGGGGACTGCTCATCGGCTACCTCCACCAGGGCGACCAGCTGGAGGACACCCACACCGTGCGGGAGGCGGTCCTCGGCGGCCGGTCCGACCACGAGTGGGCGTCGGACCCTCGGATGCGCGAGATCGTCGAGGTGCTGCTGGCCGGGGTCGCCCTCGACCGGGCCGTCATCGGCCTGTCGGGCGGCGAGCGCCGGCGCTGCTCGCTCGCCGAGCTGCTGCTCGGCGACCACGACCTGATCGTGCTCGACGAGCCGACCAACCACCTCGACGTCGAGGCGGTCGCCTGGCTGGCCCAGCACCTCGTCGGCCGCTCCTCGGCCCTCGTCGTGGTCACCCACGACCGCTGGTTCCTCGACGCGGTCTGCCAGTTCACGTGGGAGGTCCACGACGGCGTCGTCGACGCCTACGAGGGCGGCTACGCCGCGTTCGTGCTGGCCAAGGCCGAGCGCTCGCGGCAGGCGTCGGCGTCCGAGACGCGCCGGCAGAACCTCGCCCGCAAGGAGCTGGCCTGGCTGCGCCGCGGCCCGCCGGCCCGGACCTCGAAGCCCAAGTTCCGGATCGAGGCGGCCAACCGGCTCATCGAGGACGTGCCGCCGCCGCGCGACCGGCTCGAGCTGCAGCGGTTCGCCGCCCAGCGCCTCGGCAAGGACGTCATCGACATCGAGGACGTGGACCTCACCCGGGGTGAGAAGCGGCTGCTGTCGCACGCCACCTGGCGCCTGGGGCCGGGCGACCGGGTGGGCATCGTGGGCGTCAACGGGGCCGGCAAGAGCTCGGTGCTCAACCTCGTGTCGGGCGCCCTGGCCCCGCAGGCCGGCCGGGTCCGCCGGGGCCGCACGGTCGCGCTGCGCCACCTGACCCAGCAGCTCGACGAGCTCGACCCGGACGGCCGGGTGCTGCCGATGGTCGAGTCGACCCGCCGGGTCACCAAGACGGCCGACGGTGCCGAGATCACGGCGAGCTCGATGCTCGAGCGCTTCGGCTTCACCGGGGACCGGCTGACGACCCGGATCGGCGACCTCTCGGGCGGCGAGCGGCGCCGCTTCCAGCTGCTCATGCTGCTGCTCGACGAGCCCAACGTGCTGCTCCTCGACGAGCCGACCAACGACCTCGACATCGACACGCTCAACGTGCTCGAGGACTTCCTCGACGGGTGGCCCGGCACGCTCGTCGTCGTCTCCCACGACCGCTACTTCCTCGAGCGGGTCACCGACTCGGTCTGGGCGCTGCTCGGCGACGGACAGATCTCGATGCTGCCGCGCGGCGTCGACGAGTACCTCGAGCGCCGCGCCGCCGACCTCCACCTGGCCGCCCTCGCCGAGTCGGCGCAGCTGTCGCCCGAGGAGCCGTCGGGTCGGCGCAGCCCCGACGCACCGGCGAAGGCCAAGGCCGGCAGCGCCGAGGAGCGGGCGGCCCGCAAGAACATCGCCCGGATCGACAAGCAGCTCGAGCGGATCTCCCAGCAGGAGGCGACGCTGAACGCCGAGGTCCTCGAGCACGCGCAGGACTACGAGCGGCTGGCCGAGCTCTCGGCCCGGCTGAGCGAGCTCGCCGCCGAGAAGGAGCAGCTCGAGATGGAGTGGCTGGAGGCCGCGGAGCTCCTGGAGTGACACGACGCGCCGACGGGGCAGCCGTCGGTGTGGTTCCGAGGCTCGCTTCGCTCGCACCTCAACCGCCGGTGGGCCGGTCGGCGTCAGGCGAACGGCGCCAGCAGGGTGCGCAGCAGCCCGGCGAGCCGGGTGCGGTCGCGGTCGGGCAGGTCGGCGAGGAAGGTCTGCTCGGCCTCCAGCAGCGCCTCGAAGGCGCCGTCGACGGCGGCCTTGCCCTCGGGGGTGAGCCGGACGAGCACGCCGCGGCGGTCGTGGGGGTCGGGGAGCCGCTCGACCAGGCCCCGGGCGGTCAGCCGGTCGACCCGGTTGGTCATCGTGCCGCTGGTCACCAGGGTCTCGCGCAGCAGCCGTCCCGGCGACAGCTCGTACGGCGGCCCGGCGCGGCGCAGCGCGGCCAGGACGTCGAACTCCCAGGACTCCACCTGGGCCGCGGTGAACGCGTCGCGGCGGGCCAGGTCGAGGTGCCGGGCGAGCCGGCTGATCCGGCTGAACACCTCCACGGGGGCAAGATCGAGGTCGGGGCGCTCCTGCCCCCACGCCTCGACCAGCTCGTCGACCTCGTCCCGCACCCCGCCAGCGTATCGGATCCGTCGAGAATCTTGACATCAAGACATCGCCGGTCCACGATATCTCGACGTCAAGATACTTCGGAGGAGACAGCGATGACCCACACCTGGGACCCCGAGCGGTACCTCACCTTCGCCGACGAGCGCGGCCGCCCGTTCGTCGAGCTGGTCGCCCGGATCGGTGCCGACCGCCCCGCCACCGTGGTGGACCTCGGCTGCGGCCCGGGCAACCTGACCGCCCTCCTCGCCGACCGGTGGCCGGAGGCCGACGTCGTCGGCCTCGACTCGAGCCCCGAGATGGTCGCGGCGGCCCGGACCGCCGAGGACCGGGTCCGCTTCGACGTCGCCGACCTCCGGGACTGGGCGCCGTCGGCTCCGGTCGACGTGCTGGTCTCCAACGCGACCCTGCAGTGGGTCCCCGGCCACCTCGACCTGCTGCCGAGGCTGGTCGGCACCGTGGCGCCCGGCGGGTGGTTCGCCTTCCAGGTGCCCGGCAACTTCGCCGAGCCCAGCCACACGATCCGCGCCGAGCTGGCTGCGGAGGAGCCGTACGCCGAGCACACCCGCGACGTCGCCGTACCGTCGAGCCACGACCCGGCCGTCTACCTCGACGCGCTCGCCGGCCTCGGGTGCCGGGTCGACGCGTGGGAGACGACCTACCTCCACCTGCTGACCGGTCCGGACCCGGTGTTCACCTGGGTCTCCGGCACCGGCGCCCGGCCGACGCTCCAGGCGCTCCCCGACGACCTGCGGCCCGGGTTCGAGGCCGAGTTCCGCCGGCGGCTGGCCACGGCCTACCCCGAGCACGCGTACGGCGTCGTGCTGCCCTTCCGACGGGTCTTCGTCGTCGCGCAGGTGCCGGGGGTGGCGGCATGAGGCTCCACCACGTGCAGGTCGCCTGCCCGCGCGGCGGCGAGGACGGGGCGCGCCGGTTCTGGGCCGACGGGCTCGGCATGGCCGAGGTCGAGAAGCCCGCGGCCCTGCGTGGCCGCGGCGGTGCCTGGTTCCGCGCTGGTGCCGCCGAGGTCCACGTCGGGGTGGAGGAGCCCTTCGCCCCGGCCCGCAAGGCGCACCCGGCGCTCGTCCTCGACGACGTGCCTGCTCTCGAGGAGGTGGCGACGCGGCTGGTCGGTCTGGGGTTCGAGGTGGACTGGACCGAGCGGCACACCTTCCCGTTCTGCGGCGAGCCCGGCCGGCGCGATCGGGCGATGGTCGGTGGCCTCGGCGCCTTCATGTGCGGCGACTGCCTCGACTACTACGCCGGCGTGGTCGCGGAGTTCCGCCGGACCGGCGTCGAGAAGCCACCGCCCTGGCACGACATGTCCGACGCCGACCTGCTCGGCAAGCTGCCGCTCATCGCGGGCACCGGGGCGCAGGTCGACCGCTTCCTCGCCGAGTGGGTGCAGCTGCTCCGCTCACGCAACATCTCCTGGGCCGAGATCGGCCGGGCGCTGGGCGTCTCGCGGCAGGCCGCCTGGGAGCGGTTCGCCGGCTGAAGCGACGGCGGCCCGGCCACGACACACCCCCGTGGGGTCGCCGGCCGGACCGCCGTCAGGGCAACCCTGACGGACGTCAGGACTCCTTGACAAGTCCGAGTGTCCCCAGGTCTCGGATGGCGGCGCACGACCGGGCCACCATGGTCGCGAACATCCGGTCCCCGCGCTCGGTCCGAGCGCCGTACGCGCAGCCGAACACCGCCACGAGCGGACCCTGCACCATCGCGAACACGTAGTCGTCGAAGGCCTGCTCGAGCGAGTACCCCTCGACGCCGTACGCCGTCAGCGCGTGGTGGTACGCCGCCACCAGCTCGCGCTCGTGGGCCCGTCGCTCGACCGGCGGGAGGCTGGTCCCGAGGAAGAAGGCCAGGTCGCGCGCGGGCAGCGCGAGGCTCAGCGTCTGCCAGTCGACGGCGACGACGCCCGGCCCGCCGTCGGCCGGGAACATCAGGTTGTCGAGCCGGTAGTCGCCGTGCATCAGCGCGAACCGCTCGGAGCGGCCCAGTGCCCACTGCTCGCAGACCTCGACGCACTCACGCAGGGTGGTGGCGTCCTCGGCCGAGACCAGGTCGCCGAGGCCGTCGAGGAACAGCTCGGTGGCCGGCCCGTAGAGCTCGGCGAGCAGCGCGGCGTCCTCGGGGCCGTTGACCGAGAGCCCCTCGACCTGGAGCAGCGTCGGGTCGCTCCAGCGCGGTCCGTGCAGGCCGGCCAGGTTCTCGACGGCGTCGCGGGCCTGCTCGACCGTGCAGCCGCGGAGCTGGTCGCCCGGCTCGAGCGGTGCGAGGTCCTCGAGCAGCAGCACGAAGTCCCCGGAGTCGGTGGCCATCTCGGCGTGGTGGCACGCCGGCGCCCGGACCGCGACCGTCCCGGCGAGCTGGGTGTAGAAGCGGACCTCGCTGCGGTAGACCCCCGCCATCAGGTCCCGCGCGCCCGGGTCCTCGGCAGGGAGCTTGGCCAGCACCGTGCGGGCCCCGTCGAGCCGGAGCCGGTAGCAGGTGCCGATCTGGCCGGTGCCGACCCGCTCGACCTCCAGGTCGCGCACCTCGGTGCCGAGCACGTCTGCCACCCATGCGGCGGTGATGTCCTCGACGTTCACGGCGCCTCCGGAAGGTAGAACGTGTTCTCGGCCACGTCCTCGGACGCTAGCTGTGATGTCCAGCCAGGTTGTCCAGCCGGGTGATGGGTGGAAGCCCACCGAGCGCTGAGTGGGACCGGTGGTGGTTGTACTGGTGGAGCCAGCCTGCCAGTGCTGCACGTCGGGCGTCTTCGGATGAGTAGAGCTTCTTG
>NZ_JBGAHF010000029.1:0-31581 GCF_044226305.1 Nocardioides sp.
GCCGTCGGCGGCGCCATGGACCTCGCGATCGGCGCGAAGAGGGTGTTCGTGATGATGACGCTCCTCGCCAAGGACGGCACGCCCAAGCTGGTCCCCGACTGCACCTACCCGCTCACCGGCGTCGGCTGCGTCGACCGGGTCTACACCGACCTCGCCACCTTCGAGATCACCCCCGACGGCGTCGTGGTGCGCGAGACTTTCGGGACGTCGTACGACGAGCTCGCCGGGCGGCTGGCGGTCCCGCTGCTGCGGGGCTGACTGTCGGTGGCTCGCCGCCGGCTTCGGTTGCGACCGACGGCAGCGAGGCGGGGCGGCTGGCTTTCTGGTCGCGGTTGTTTCCCGGCTCTCGGTCGCCTGGTCCGGTGGTCGAGCAGCGAGCGCCAGCGAGCGTTGTCGAGACCCCGGGAGGTGGGCAGGGCGGTGGCTGTCGGCATCTCGCCGTCCGCTCGGGTTGCGACCGACATGGCAACGAGGCGGGGCGGCGGGCTTTCTGGTCGCGGTTGCTTCCCGGGTCGCGGTGTGGCGGCGACAGTGGAGGATCTCCGGCACCTGGTGCCGGCAGGGTCAAGGGATTGTTGCAACACCCTGACTGTCAGGAGTGTTGGCGTGGGTGGCAAACGGATCGGTCCCGAGCGTCGTCGTGAGTTGTTGGACCTGTTGGCCCAGGGGTTGGGTCCGATGGAAGTGGCACGTCGCACCGGCGTGTCGAAGAGTCACGTGTACCTGCTGCACCACAGCGTCGGGGGCGTGTACCGACCTGCGGATCTGACCTACAGCGGCCGCTACCTCGATCGCGATGAGCGCTACGAGATCGCCCGGCTGCGCGACGATGGCCACTCGGTGCGCGAGATCGGCCGCCGGGTCGGTCGCCCGGCCTCGACGATCGCCCGCGAGCTGGCCCGCAACCGCGACCCGCGCACCGGCCGGTATCAGCCCGAGCGGGCTCATACGATGGCCTGGCAGCGTCAGCGTCGCCCCAAGGCCTCGAAGCTGGCCAAGAACCCGAGGCTGCGTGCCGAGGTGCAGCGGCTGTTGGACAAGCGATGGTCACCGGACCAGATCGCAGGCCGGCTGCGGCGTGAGTACCCCGAGGACGAGCAGATGCAGATCAGCCACGAGACGATCTACCAGGCCATCTACGTCTATCCCCGCGGTGAGCTGACCCGCGAGCTCAAGGCGCACCTGCGCACCGGACGTGGCACCAGGCGCCGCCGTGGGCAGCGTGAGACCCGCGGCCGGATCGTGGACGCAGTATCGATCCATGAGCGTCCCGAGGAAGTCGAGGACCGCCTCGTGCCCGGACACCACGAGGGCGACCTGATCAAGGGCTCCACCGCATCGAACAGCGCGGTCGGGACCATCGTGGAGCGCACGTCGGGCTACGTCACCCTGCTCCACCTGTCCCACGGCTACGCCGCGACCGAGGTCGCCGACGCGGTCGTGGAGCAGATGTCGGCACTACCGTCCTGGTTCGCCAAGACCCTGACCTGGGACCGCGGCACCGAGATGGCGCGCCACAAGGACATCACCGATCGCACCGGGATCAACGTCTACTTCGCCGACCCCTACAGCCCCCAACAACGGCCTTCGAACGAGAACACCAACGGCCTGCTGCGCGAGTACCTCCCCAAAGGCACCGACCTCTCGGTCCACACCCGCGCACACCTCGACGCCATCGCCGACGAGCTCAACGACCGACCCCGCAAACGACTCGACTACCAAACACCCCGCGAGGTCCTAGCTAACCTGCTCCAAGAACACATCACCGGCGTTGCAACGACCCCCTGATTCCGCCGCCGGGGATCCTCCACTGTCTCTCCGTGATGCCGAATCGTTACCTCTGAGGTGCTCAGATCCCTGTGGATACAGGGGATTCTCGCCTCTGACTGTCGGTGGCGGGTGCTTGAGTAGACCCATGACCAGCACCGCCACCGAGACCAGCACCGCGACCCGTCGGCCGAGTCGGTGCTGACCGCGGCGGCGGCGACCCGGGAGGCGATCGCGGACCTCGAGGTCCAGCAGCTGATCCAGGCCACCGACTGGGTGGTCCTGCACCCGGGCGAGCAGGTCGACACCTCGATCGAGTTCGGGATGCGGGACCTGCAGATCGCCGGCGACGGCGCCCCCACCGTCGACGAGGCGGCGGTGGCGGAGTTCGCCCTCGCGGTCGGCCGGACCACGGACTCGGGCCGGCACCTGCTGGGGGACGCGGTGGAGCTGCGGTACCGGCTCCCGCGGCTGTGGGCTCGGGTGGTGGCCGGTGAGGTGGCGGTGTGGAAGGCGAGGAAGGTCGCCCAGGCCACCACGTCGCTGCCGCCCGACGCTGCGGCGGTGGTGGACCAGCGGTTGGCGTGGTGTGCGCACCGGTGCTCCTTCGCCGAGATCGAGCGGCAGGTCGAGAAGGCTCGCGCCGAGCACGACCCCGACGCCGCCGAGGAACGCCGGGTGGCCGCGCTGGAACGGCGCCGGTTCGACATCGACCTCGACCACGCCACCCCCGACGGACTGGTCCACGTCGAAGGGGAGCTCGACCTGGCGGACGCGGTCGCGCTGGAGGAGCAGATCCGGGCGAAGGCCGCGACCCTGGACCTCGAGCTGCCGTTGGACGTGCGTCGGTCGATGGCTGCCGGGCTCCTCGGCGCCGGTGATGGTGATGGTGATGGTGAGTCCAGCGTGGAGGTGATGGTCTACGTCCACCTCCGCCCCGACCAGCCGTCCGCGGACGTGGAGAACACCCGCTCCACGGTCACCACCGAGCACGTGCGGGACTGGTGCCAGCGGGCCGGCACCAAGGTCACCATCCGACCCGTCATCGACCTGAGCGCCGAGCTGTCCACCGACTGCTACGAGCCCACCGAGGTGATGAAGGAACAGATCGGGCTCCGGGACCGGCAGTGCTGCTTCCCCGGCTGCACCCGCCCCGCCCGCAGGTGCGACAGCGAGCACCAGGTCCCCTGGCCCGAAGGACCCACCGCCTCCTCCAACCTGGCCCCCGCCTGCCGGACCCACCACCGCCTCAAGACCCACGCCGGCTGGGACTACCAGCGCGTTCCTGGGGTCGGGTTCGTGTGGACCACCCCGACGGGCCGCACCTACGTCAGCCCCTTCGTCACCGACACCCCCGCCGATGACCCGGCAGACAGCACTGAGCAGACCGACGTACCCGACGAGCCCCTCCTGCGACATACCCCCTGACCCGGACCCCGCCGGCCACGGCCCGCGGGGTCAGACCCATGTCCCCGGCCGTCGGTCAGGCCGTTGAGTGGGACGGCGTCGAGGCAGGTCCTCACGGTGCGGGCCGGCAGTCGACGGCCACGATCGGCCGGTAGCCGAGCCCGTCGACCTCGACCTCGGCCGCGGCGAACCGGAGCGCGGAGATCGTGCGGACGTCGCCGGCCAGGCAGTCCGGCCAGCCCGACTCGTGACTCGACCCGCGGGCGTCGAACCACATCGGCACGGAGCCCGAGACGCCGTAGGTCCAGCCGTCGGACTCGACGCTGATCTGCCGGGCGCCGACGTGCGCCGTGCCGGTCTGCCAGTCGACATGGGTCGCCGAGGAGCGACCGAGCAGGAAGGCGACCACCACCGAGGCGACCAGGAGGCCGCACCCGAGCAGGACACCCGTCACCACGTGACGGTTCCGAGACATGTGGGCATTGGACCACGGGTGCTGGGCCCGCGTGACAGCATCTGCGCATGGAGTGGCAGACCACCTCGGGGCTCCTCGACGACCTGTCGGTCGCCGCCGTCGTGGCCGACGCGGACGGTGCCATCGTCTACGTCAACCCGGCGGCCGACCGGCTGCTCGGCGACCGGGCCGAGCTCGAGGGCGCGCGGCTCCGCGAGCGGCTGTTCGCGGAGCCGGACCGAGGCGCCGCCGACGAGGTCGTCGCGCGGGTGCTGTCGGGCGGGTCGTGGTCCGGCGAGCTCCCGCTGGTCTGCGCCGACGGGCACCCCCGGGAGCTGGTGACCTCGTGGTCGCCGACCCGCGACGGCGGCGCGGTGTCGGGGGTGGCGCTGCTCGCCGAGGACCCCCGGCACGCGCGGATCCTCACCCGGCGCCTGAACCGGCTCGCGAGCGTCAGCACCGACCTACTGGCGGCGGCGGAGGTCGCGGACGTCGCGTCCGTCGTCACCGACCAGATGACCGACGCGGCCGGCGCCACGGTGGGGTCCATCTCGCTGGTCGTCGACGACGACACGCTCACGCTCGTGGGCATCCGGGGCGGCCAGGCGGGCGTGGCGGCGCGCTGGTCGGCGTACCCCCGCCGCGGCGGTACGCCGGCGGCGGACGCGTTGCGCAGCGGGCGTCCCCTCGTGCTGGTGGGCCGCGACGAGATCACGGCCCGCTACCCCGACCTCGAGCGCGCGGCCGAGGGCGAACGGTCGATGGTCTGCCTGCCGCTCGTCGTGGGCGACCGCGAGCTCGGCGTCGTCACGATGTCGTTCCCGGGACGACGGCGCTTCGACGCCCCCGAGCTGCTGTTCCTCACCCTGCTCGCCGACATGGCGGCGCACGCCATCGACCGGATCCGGGCGCAGTCCGAGGCGGCCGACCGCGAGTCGAAGCTGTCGTTCCTCGCCGAGGTGAGCGCCCGGCTCTCCGGCGAGCTCGACTACGAGACCACCCTCGCGGCGGTCGCGGAGGCGGCCGTGCCGTGGTTCGCGGACTGGTGCGCCATCGGCGTCGTCGACGACGACCGGCTGCGCACGATCGCGGTCGCGCACGCCGACCCCGGCATCGCGCCGCTCGTCGAGGAGGTCCAGACCCGGTACCCGCCCGAGCCCGACGCCCCGGCCGGTCCCTACGAGGTGGTGCACACCGGCCAGTCGGTGCTGATCCCGGAGATCACCGACGAGATGCTGGCCATCCGAGCCACCGACGAGGAGCACCTGCGACTGCTCCGGCTGCTCGCGCCGCGCAGCATGCTCATCTGCCCGCTGGCGGTCGGCGACCGGGTGCTCGGCGCCATCATGTGGATGGCCGGCGAGGGCAGCCGGCGCTTCGACGCCGACGACCGCGCGTTCGGCGAGGACCTCGCGCGGCGCGCCGCCGTGGCGATCGACAACGCCCAGCTCCACTCCGAGCTGCGTGACGTCGCCCTCAGCCTCCAGCACGCCGTGCTCCCCGAACGGCTGCCCGACCTGCCCGGCTGGGAGACCGCCGTCGTCTACCAGCCCTCGGGGCGCACCGACGCCGGCGGCGACTTCTACGACGTGGTCGACCTCGAGGACGGCCGGGTCGCGGTGTTCGTCGGGGACGTGATGGGCCGCGGCGTCCAGGCGGCGTCGGTGATGGCCCAGATGCGGTCGGCGATCCGCACCCTCATCGCCCTCGACCCCGACCCGACTGCGGTGATGGCCGGCCTCGACCTGGTCTTCGACCGGCTCGGCCTCGAGCACCTGGTCACCATCGCGTACGGCGTCGGCGACCGTGACGCCGGCACGCTGACCCTGATCAGTGCCGGGCACCCCGGCCCGCTCCTGCTCCGAGCCGGCGGCGGAGCCGAGGTCGTCGTGCACGACGACACCATGCTGCTCGGCGCCGGCGGCGGGACCCGCAGCGTCGTGACGGTGCCGTTCGGCCCCGGCGACACCGCCCTGCTGTTCACCGACGGCCTCGTCGAGCGTCGCGGCGAGGACGTCGACACCGGCACCACCCGGCTCGTCACCGCCGCCCGCCGGCTCGACCGGGTCCCGCTCGGCGAGCTGGTCCGCCGGGTGGTCGACGAGGTCCGCGACCCCACCCGCGACGACGACGTCGCCGCCCTCGGCATCCGCCGCACCTGAGCCGCTAGCCTGCGTGCGGCACGCCCCACAGCGCCGCCACGTGCCGGGCGTCGGTGCCGCAGCAGCCGCCCACGACCCGCAGCCCGGGCAGCAGCGGTCGCAGCTCGTCGTACGAGCTCGCGAGCAGGCCCAGGTCGCCCTCGTCGAGCTCCTCGGCGGCGTCGAGCTCGGTGTGCGACTGCGTGGAGGCGTTCGGGTTCACCTGGACGATCCGCGCCAGCCAGTCGCCCGCGGCCAGACCGGGCGCGATGTGGGTCGGGTGGGCGCAGTTGACGACGAACCCGTCCGGCGCGTCGGCGTCGTCGACGCGCTCGACCGCGGCCCGCAGCGTGGTCCCGTCGGGCAGCCGGCCGTCGGTCTCGACGGTGAACCCGACCAGCACCGGGACGCCGGCCGACCGGGCCGCGCGGACCACGCCGATCCCCTCCTCGGGGCCGGTGAGCGTGTACGCCGCGACCACGTCGGCCCCGGCCCGCCCCATCGCCTCGACCTGGGGTGCGTGGTAGTCCGCCGCCTCGTCGGGGTCGGCCCGCTCGCCGGCGACGTAGCCGTCGCCGCGCGGCCCGACCGCCCCGATGATGCGGACGTCCGGCAGGTCGGCGTACTCCTCGCGCAGCGCCCGGAGGAAGCCGATCGCCGCGGTGTTCGCGCGGTCGAGGCCGGCGGCGTCGTAGCCGAGCCGCGCGCCCCAGTCGGGGTTGGCCCGCCAGGTCGGCGACTCGAGCGTGAGGGCCGCGCCCGCGCGGCGGGCGACCTCGGCGTACCCGTCGTAGTAGCCGCGCAGCAGCGCCCGGCCGTGCTCGTGCTCGAGGAGCGGGAACGACGCGAACTCGGGCAGCTCCATCCCGTGGTGGAAGACCAGGTCGGTCTCCAGACCGCCGTCGCTGACGTAGCCAGCGGCGGGGAGGAAGCTCTCGATCGGCATCTCGTGATGATGCCGCACCGGCGGCGCGCCGTCACCGTCCCGCTCAGGACGGGTCGACGGGCAGCTCGTCGTTGGTGAGCCCGCTCAGCACCGACCGCGGGTGGTCCTCGGGGTTCCAGCCGACGACGGCGTGCTCGTCGCGCTTGTGGAGCAGCAGCCACCGCCTCTCGTCCTCGCCGCGCCGGACCAGCACCAGCCGTCCCCGCAGCTTCTCGCCGTGCACCTCGGCGTGCAGCTCGCCGGCGCGCACCGCGGCGGCGGGGTCGTCGGTGTGGACCGGCTCCCACGTGCCGGTGTCCCACACGACGACGTCACGCCTGCGGTCCCCGGCAGAGGAGGTGACCCCCTCGAAGCCGAGGTGCTCCATCTCGTGGTCGTCCACGTGCACCGCGAGCCGCCGCGCCTCGGGGTCGAGGGTCGGTCCCTTCGGGACCGCCCAGCTCGCCAGCACACCGTCGATCTCGAACCGCAGGTCGTAGTGGAGGTGGGTGGCGCGGTGCCGCTGGACCACGAAGCGCCGCGGAGCGTCCATGCCCCCATCCTCGCCGGTCAGCCCCCGGCCGCGTAGAGGGAGAGGATCAGCCGGTCCGCCTCCTCGGCGAGCTGGTGCATGCTGGTCCCGAACCGGTCGCGCAGCACCTCGTCGGGGTCCGCTCCCGGCTCGGCCAGTGCGTCGAGCAGCTGCCAGGGGCCGCTGGGACCGAAGGAGTCGGCGAGGGACTCCACCGCCCACCAGGCCAGGCCGTAGTGCGCCTCGGAGTCGTCGTCGTTGAAGGACGCGTCGTCCGGGAGGTCGTCGACGCCGGCCTCGGCCGCCGCGACCGCGGCCTCGGGGATCCGGCGGTCCTGCGGGGCCAGCGGGCGGACCGAGACGTACTCGGCGAGCCCCTCCGACAGCCAGACCGGGACGTCGTCGTCGTGGGTGCCGACCGCGACGTGGGTGAGCTCGTGACGCACCAGCCGGTCCCGCTCGGCCCCGGCCTCGTCCAGCATCCGCGGGTTCAGCGCGACGCGGGTGCTGTCACCGACCGGGAACGCGACGGCGTCCAGGTCCTCCGGGTCGTCCCCGGGGACGTCCTGAAGCCCGTCGAGGAAGGTGGGGTCCGAGAGCGCGTAGACCACGACCGAGCGGCTCCAGTCGTAGGGCACCTGCGCCGCCACGCTCGCGATCCCGCTCTCGACCGAGGCGACCAGCCCGGGGGCGTCGGCGACGCTGCCCGCGTCGAAGACACCGAGCACGCCGTCGCCCTCACGCACCTCGACGGGGCCGAGGTCCCACGGCTGCGGGTCGGCGAGGTCGGCGCCGGTGAGCCGGAAGCGGGAGGGGTGGTGCGGGACCGCCCGGAACGCGAACCGGCCGGGCGCCACGACCGGGCCGGCGTCGTACCCGTCCAGCTCGAGCTCGACGTCGGCGACCACCGAGTAGCGGTCCCCCTCGCGGACCAGGCTGTCGGGGTGGACGCGGTAGCGCAGCCGCGCGACCGGGAGCTGGGTCAGGTTGCCGAACCAGGTCCGCTGCGCGGCGCGGAAGCCGGGGCCGCCGGCGAGGAGGTGCTCGAAGCGCGCGGCGTCGCCGTGCAGCACGGCGTGGGCGCGGGCGTCGAGGGTCCGGGCGACGGCCCGCGCGACGTCGGGCGGCGTCGCCGTGGCGTCCGGCGACCCGTCCGCGTCCGAGCAGCCGGAGAGGCCCGCCAGGAGGAGTGCGGCGGTGGCGAGGAGGGTGCTAGCTCGTCTGCTCGGCATCGATGGGAGAACGACCGTCGGCCAGCGAGGTCATGTCCTCCACGATGCCCAGGGCCAGCGCCTGCGCGGTCAGGCCGATCCGCTCCAGGATAACGTCGCGCTTGGCGTGCCCCAGGAACTCCTGCGGGATGCCGTGCAGGCGGAACGGCGTGTGCACGCCGGCGGCGTTGAGGGTCTGGAGCAACACCGCGCCGCAGCCGCCGGTCTCGCCGTTGTCCTCGATGCTGACGACCAGCCGGTGCTCGCGGGCGAGCTCGACGACGGCCGGGTCGACCGGCTTCACCCAGCGCGGGTCGACGACCGTGACGCCGATGCCCTGCGCAACCAGCCGGTCGGCGACGTCGACGGCGGTGGTCGCCATCGACCCGACCGCGACGACCAGCACGTCCTTGGTGCCCTTGCGCACCAGCACGTCCACCCCGCCGACCCGGTCGACGGCCTCGATGTCCGCCGGCGGCGGGCCCTTCGGGAACCGCACCACGGTCGGGGCGTCGTCGACCTCGACCGCCTCGTTGACCAGCTCGTGGAGCCGGGTGGCGTCGCGGGGGGCCGCGAGCCGCAGGCCGGGGACGACCTGGAGGACCGACATGTCCCACATGCCGTTGTGGCTGGCGCCGTCGTCGCCGGTGACGCCGGCCCGGTCGAGCACGAAGGTGACGCCGCAGCGGTGCAGCGCGACGTCCATGAGGACCTGGTCGAAGGCGCGGTTGAGGAACGTGGCGTAGACCGCGACGACCGGGTGCAGGCCGCCGAGCGCGAGACCGGCGGCCGAGGTCGCCGCGTGCTGCTCGGCGATGCCGACGTCGAAGGTGCGGTCCGGGAACCGGGCCTGGAACTTGTCGAGGCCCACCGGGTGCATCATCGCCGCGGTGATCGCGACGACGTCGGGCCGGCGGTGGCCGATCTCGACCATGGTCTCGGCGAAGTGGTCGGTCCAGATCCGGCCCTTGGGCTTCTCGGCGCCGGTCTGGACGTCGAACGGGCCGGGCGCGTGGAACTGGTCGGCCTCGTGGCGCTCGGCCGGGTCGTAGCCGTAGCCCTTGCGGGTGAGCGCGTGCACGATCACGGGGCCGTTGAACTTCTTGGCCTGCGCCAGCACGTGCTCCATCGCGGCCCGGTCGTGGCCGTCGACCGGCCCGACGTACTTCAGGCCGAGGTCCTCGAAGAGGCCCTGGGGCGCGAGCGCGTCCTTGAGACCCTTCTTCATCGCGTGCAGGGCGTCGTACGCCGCCGGCCCGACGCCCGGGACGGCGTTGAGCCGGCGCTTGACCATGTCGAGGACGTTCTCGTAGCGCGGGTTGGTGCGCAGCGCGGTGAGCGCCGTGGCGAGGCCGCCGATCGTGGGCGTGTAGGAGCGGCCGTTGTCGTTGACGACGATCACCAGCCGGCTGCGCGGGGCGATCGCGATGTTGTTGAGCGCCTCCCAAGCCATGCCGCCGGTGAGTGCCCCGTCGCCGATCACCGCGACGACGTGCCGGTCCTCGCCCCGGATCGTGTAGGCCTTGGCCAGGCCGTCGGCGTAGCTGAGCGCGGTCGAGGCGTGGGAGTTCTCGACGATGTCGTGGTCGGACTCGGCCTGGCTGGGGTAGCCGCTGAGGCCGCCCTCACGCCGCAGCGTGCCGAACGTCGCCGCGCGGCCGGTGACGAGCTTGTGCACGTAGGACTGGTGGCCGGTGTCGAAGACGATCCGGTCGCGGGGCGAGTCGAAGACCCGGTGGATCGCCAGCGTCAGCTCGACGACCCCGAGGTTGGGCCCGAGGTGCCCGGTGTTGGTCGCGACCGTGCGGATCAGCAGGTCCCGGATCTCGGTCGCCAACGCGTCGAGCTGGGCGTCGCTGAGGTCGCGCAGGTCGCGCGGCGAGGTGATCGAGTCGAGGATGCCCATGAGGGTCGAGTCTACGTGTTCAGAGCGAGACGACCGCGATCGCCGGCTCGTGCAGGCTGCCCATCCAGACCCGCCCGTCGTGCTCCCGGACGCCGGTCACCATGTGGTACGACGCGCCCGGTCGGTCGCCCGGCAGGTCGAGGTCGTGCACGAGCGAGCCGGCGTCGTCGTACGCCTGGACGCGGACGGTGCGCTTCGGCTTCGGCTGCAGCCGCTCGGGGATCTTGGTGACCGCCTTGCGCACGGGGACCGGGGCCCGCTGCAGGCGCTCCACGACCGGGTCGGTCGGGCTGGCGATCGACACCCAGACCAGCCCGTCGCTCCCCCGCGCGATGTTGTCGGGGTAGCCGGGGAGGTCGCCGACCAGGAGGTCGCGGGTCCCGGCCCTCGGGCCCGTGAGCCACCAGCGGACCACCGTCCGGGCGCCGGTCTCGGCGACGGCGACGTACGACTCGTCGGCGGCCAGCGCGACGCCGTTCGCGAACGCCAGCCCGTCGAGGACCACCTCCGGGACGCCGTCGGACCCCATCCGCGCGAGCCGGCCGGTGCGGGTGTCCTGGACGAAGTCGTCCTTCCACTGCTCGATCCCGAACCGGGTGGAGGAGTCGGTGAACCAGACGGTGCCGTCGGTCGCGATCGCGGCGTTGTTGCAGAACATCATCGGGGCGCGGCCGATCCGGTCGGTGACCGCCTCGACCGCCCCGGACCGGGTGTCGACCCGCAGCACGCCCCGGTGCGCGTCGCAGACCAGCAGCCGGCCGTCGAGGTCGATCTCGATCCCGAGGGGGCGGCCACCGGTGTGGGCGACGCGGTCGATGCGCCGCCCGTCGTGGCTGACCCGGAAGATGCTGCCGTCCTCGGTCCCGGTGAACACCGCCCCCTCGTCGGCGCCGGGGCCGCCGACGACGACGTCCTCCGCACCGGGGCCGGGGACGGGGATGACGGTGAGGTCGCTCATGAGGCACGTCTACCACGCGGCGACCACCCGCGTGGCAGCATCGGGCCGCGATGGCCTACTTCGAGCAGACCGGGGAGCACACCTTCCGCGCCACCGAGCACGTCGGCGGCGCCTGGGAGGCCGGCACCCAGCACATCGCCCCCGCCCTCGGCCTGCTCGTGCACGCGGTCGAGACCGACCGTGACACGCGCCGCGGCGACCGCCCGGAGGACCGCCTGCGCGTCAGCCGGCTCTCCTTCGACATCCTCGGGACCGTCCCCGTGGCCGAGGTCGACGTCGCCGTCCGGGTGCTCCGCCCGGGACGGACCGTCGAGCTGGTCGAGGCGACGCTGGTCCACGCCGGCCGGGCCGTGGTCGTGCTCCGCGCCTGGCTGCTCCAGCCGCGGGACACCGGGGCGCTGCAGGGCACCGGCCTCGCCGCCGTACCCGGCCCGGAGGAGCACGAGCCCTGGGACCCGACGACGGTGTGGCCGGGTGGCTTCATCGCCTCGGTGGAGGTACGGCGGCGCCAGGTCGCCCCGGGCCGGGCGACGTTCTGGGTGCGCACGCCGGTCCCCCTGGTCGCGGACCGCGAGGTGAGCCGGCTGGCCGCGACCGCCGGGCTGCTCGACATCGCCAACGGGATGACCGTGCTCGCCGACCCCCGGACGGTCGCCTTCCCCAACGTCGACCTCACCGCGCACCTGGTCGCCGAGCCGCGCGGCGCCTGGGTCGGCTTCGACACCGCGGTCACCTTCGGCGCGGACGGTCTCGGCCTGACCCACAGCGTCGTGCACGACGAGACCGGCCCGATCGGCACCAGCAGCCAGTCGCTCACCGTCCGCCCCGGCGCCGGGCTCTGACGCCCGGCTCAGGCCAGCGACCGGACGACCAGCACCAGCGCCGACGCGGCGGAGACGGCCAGCACGGCGGTGCGGACCCGGTGGGTCGGCAGCCGGCGGCGCAGCGGCGAGCCGAGGACCACCCCGAGGACGACGGCGGGGAGGAGCAGCGCGCCGACGGCGACCTCGTGGCGGGTCAGGTCGCCGGAGACGGTCAGGCCGACCAGGCTGATCGCCGCGCCGACGAGGAAGTACACGGCCATCGTGGTCCGGATCTGCCGCGGCGGGCGGTGCTGGTAGAGCAGCGCGAACGGCGGCCCGCCGATCGACGTCGCCGTGCCGGTCACCCCGCCCACGAACCCGGCGGCGCTGAGCGTCCCGCGGTTGACCGGGACCTCGACGGCGTGCCAGGTCACCAGGACCGCGAGCAGCACCATCGTCCCGATGAGCACCCCGAGCTGGTCGGTGGTGAACGTCGTGACCACCCACACCCCGACGACGGTGCCGAGCACCCGGGACGGCAGCGACCAGTTGAGCCCGTGCCAGTCGATGTCGCGGCGCTCCTCGGCCAGGGTGATCACGGGGAGCACGAACGCCAGGCAGATGAGCACGCCGGGCATCAGCTCGGGCGCCAGCAGCGTGATCACCGGCGCGGCGACCAGACCGATCCCGAGGCCGACCACCGCCTGCACCGTCGACCCGGCGAGCACCGCGAGGAACACGAGCGCGAAGACGCCCGGACCGAGACCACCGGTCACGCGACCAGCTCCCGGTACTCCTCCGAGTCCAGGAACGCCGGGACGACGACCGCGGCCGACGCCGCCAGGTCGAGGCCGCGCGCCCGCTCGGGCGGGACGAACACGATCTGCCGGCCCTCGCTCGCGACCACGTCGGCGTCGGAGCAGTCGGTGCCGGCGTACCAGATCTGCGCGGTGTCGAGGGTGCCGTACCCCTCGTGGAAGACCTCGATCTCACGGAACAGGCGCAGCGTGCCCGGCGCGAGCACCAGGCCGGTCTCCTCGGCCAGCTCGCGGTACGCCGCCGGCTCGAAGTCCTCGCCGTCGTCGACGTGCCCGCCGACCAGTCCCCACTTGTCCGGGTCGATGACCGGGTGCTCGTCGCGCTCCTGCAGCAGCAGCCACCCCCGCCGGTCCACGAGGAGAACGGAGGAGAACCGGTGCACGCACGCCACGCTAGCGGCAGAGTGGCCCCATGCGTCTCGGTGCCCTGCTCCTGTCCTCCATCGCTGCCCTAGCACTGCTCGGCCCCGACCCGGCGCACGCGCAGGTCCCCGAGGGGCTCGAGGTGACCGGGTGGGCGCTGGACTCCTCGACCCCCACGCTCGTCGAGCGCAACGCCGGCGGGATCACCACGCTCAGCGTCGCCGGCGTCACGCTCGCCGCCGACGGCGGCGGGGTGAGCGCCCCGTCCGACGGCGCCCTCGCGCTGCGCGCCACCGGGCACGAGCAGGAGCTCGCCACCGAGCTGCTGATCAGCAACTACAGCAACGCCACCGGCGACTTCGACCCGCACCGCAACCACGCCCTGCTCTCCTCGCCGCGCAAGATCGGCCGGGTAGCCGACCGGCTCGCCGGCTTCGTGACCGACCAGGGCTGGGACGGGATCAACATCGACCTGGAGCTGGTGCGGGCCGACGACGGTCCGGGGCTGGTCGACTTCGCCCAGGCCCTCCAGGACCGGATGCCGGCCGAGCGCACCGTGTCGATCGACATCAGCGCGTCGACCTCGGTGGACGGCTACGAGCAGCGCGGCTACCGGCTCGCCGACCTCGCCGCGACCGTGGACGTGGTCGACCTGATGACCTACGACCAGCACGGTCCGGGTTGGTCGGGCCCCGGCCCGATCGGCGCCCTGCCCTGGCAGCGCGACGCGCTTGACGCCCTGCTGACCGTCGTACCGCCCGAGCAGGTGCAGCTCGGCGTCGCCGGCTACGGCTACACCTGGCCGCGCCACGGCACCGGCCGCAGCCTCGGCGTGCGGCAGGCCCGCGGGATCGTGCACCGCGACGGCGCGACCCCGCACTGGCGCGCCGGCATCGGCGAGTGGACCGCGCGGCTCTCCGACGGCACCGTCGTCTGGTGGTCGGACCGGCGCTCCTACGCGCTGCGCGTCGACCTGGCCCGCGAGGCCGGGATCCGCGGGCTCGCGGTCTGGCGGATCGGGTCGGCGGACACGCTTCGCTGACAGGCTGCGCCCGACATCCCTATCCTTCCCGCATGCGGATCGGCGTCCTCGGCACCACCGTGGCCGACGACACCTCCGGGCCGGTCAACCTCGGCGGCCCCAAGCAGCGCGCCCTGCTGGCGGCGCTCGCCCTGCACCACGGACGCGCGGTCGCGGTCGACACGATCGCCGACCTCGTCTGGCACGGGAACCCGCCGCCCGGCGTCGCCGGGACCCTCCAGGGGTACGTCGCCGGGCTGCGCCGGGTCCTCGAGCCCGGCCGCACCACCCGGGGCGGCGGCACCCTGCTGGTGACCGAGCAGCCCGGGTACGCCCTGCGGATCCCCGAGGCGGACGTCGACTCGGCCGCCTTCGAGGCGGTCGTCGCCGCTGCCCACGGCGTGGTCGCGCCGCTCGCCGACGCCCTGTGCCGCGGTCGTCCGCTGCCGGCCGGCGCCCCCGACGCAGGCGTCCTCGACCAACTGCACCACGAGCTCGAGGACGCGCTGGCGCTCTGGCGCGGCTCGCCGTACGCCGACCTCGGCGACGTCCCCGCCGCGGAGGCCGAGCGGGCCCGGCTGGAGGAGCTGCGCCTGCTGGCGGCGGAGGACCGGGCCGCGGCCGGTGTCCTCCTCGGCCTGCACGCGACGGTCGCCGCCGAGCTCGACGCGCTGACGCGCCAGCACCCGCTGCGCGAGCGGGCCTGGGCGCTGCGCGCGCTCGCGCTGGCCGGCTCCGGCCGTCAGGCCGACGCGCTGGCGGTGCTGCAACAGGTGCGCGACGTCCTCGACGAGGAGCTCGGCCTCGAGCCCGGTCCGGACCTGCGCGCCGTCCAGACCGCGGTGCTGCGGCAGGAGATGCCGCCCGCGGTCCGGGCCGCGGAGGCGGTCGGACCGGGACCCGGGCCGGCGTCCGGGGCCGCGCCCGGATCTGCGTCCGGATCTGCGTCCGGATCTGCGTCCGGACCTCCCTCCACGGCGCCCCTGGCGGCGCGGACCGCCGGCGACGACCCGTCGCCGCTCCCCTTCCCGACCCTGTGGGGCTGGTCGCTCGCCGGCCGGGACGAGGAGCTCGCGGCCCTCACCGGGCTCGTCGACGACGTGGTCGCCGGCGCCGAGCGCGGGCCGGCGTTCGTCGCGCTCACCGGCGACCCCGGGATCGGCAAGAGCCGGCTGGCGATCGAGGCGGCGACGTACGCCGCCGACCGCGGGGTCGTGATCGCGTGGGGCCGCTGCTCCCAGGACGACGGAGCGCCGGCGCTGTGGCCGTGGGCGACTGTCCTGGAGCGGCTCGGCTCGGAGCTGCCCAGCGGCGGTGCCGCCGGCACCGGCGAGGGCGAGGACAGCGGAGCCGCGTTCCGCGCCTGGGAGTCGGTGGTCGAGCGGGTGCTCGCAGCGGCTGTCACCGCGCCGCTGCTGCTGGTGCTCGACGACCTGCACTGGGCGGACACCTCGAGCCTGCGCGTGCTGCGGCTGCTCACGGAGGCGGCGGTCGCCGACGGTCCGGTGCCGCGGCTGATGGTGATCACCACCTGGCGCGAGCACCCGCCGCCCGAGGGCGCCCTGGCCGAGGTCGCCGAGGCGCTGGCCCGCAAGCACGCGCTGCGGCTCCAGCTGCGGGGCATCTCGGAGGAGGCGACCGCCCAGGTCTTCCGGCAGATCTCCGAGGCCGAGCCCACCGGGCCGGACGTCGAGGCGCTGCGGCGGCGTACCGAGGGCAACCCCTTCTTCCTCGTCGAGTACGCCCGCCTGGCCCGGGACCGCGGCGACCTCGGCGCGCTGATGGCCGAGCCGCAGCCGCCGGCCGCGGTCCACGAGGTGCTCCTGCGACGGCTCGCCCAGCTCGACCCCGGCACCCGCGACCTCCTCCAGGCGGCGAGCGTCCTCGGCCGGATCTTCGAGCTCGGCACCCTGGCCGACACGGTCGGCGCGGCCGAGGACGACGTCCTCGACCTGCTCGACCCCGCCCTGGCGGCCGGGCTGGTGGACGAGGACGGCGTCGACCGGTTCCGGTTCACCCACGCCCTGGTCCGCGACACCGTGCTGAGCAGCCTGGCCGCCTCCCGTCAGGCCCGGGTGCACGCCCGGGCGGCCGCGGCGCTGGGCGCGCGACGCGGGCACGAGGCCGAGATCGCCCGGCACTGGCTGGCCGCGGGACCTCGCCACGTCGGCGAGGCGTGGCGGGCCGCACGGTCCGCCGCCCGGTCCGCGACCGAGGTGTACGCCTACGTCGAGGCGCTGGAGATGCTGGAGCACGCGCTGCGTGCCCAGGACGAGGACACCGGCTCCGACGACCGTGCCCGGTTCGAGCTGCTGACCGACCTGGCCGACGTACTGCGCCGCGCCGGGCGCTGGATCGAGCTGCGCGGCGTCACGCACGAGGCTGTCGAGGTGGCCGACGAGCTCGACGACGTGGACCTGCTCGTCACCGCCGGCATCATGACCAGCACCGGGGCGCTGTGGCAGTCCTCGGCCCACGCCGAGGTCGACCCGTTCGTGGTCGACGCGCTGCGCCGGGCGCTGGACCGGCTGCCGCCCGGTGACGACCCGCACCGCTGCCGGGTGATGCTCGCGCTCGCCGGGGAGATCTACTACGGCTCGACCCCGACCGAGCGCGAGGCGCTGTGCGCCGAGGCGGTGGCCATGGCCCGCCGCCTCGACGACCCCGAGTTGACGCTCGCCGCGTGCCTCAACTCCGCCATCGCGGTCTGGCGCGGCGGTACGGCGCAGTGGCGGCTCGAGCTCACCACCGAGGCCGTGGCGCTGGCCCGTGAGCTGGGGGACGGCATCAGCCTGGCCTCGTCGCTCACCATGCAGGCGGTGGCCGCCGGGGAGCTCGGCGAGGTCGCGCTGCTGGACGAGGCGATGGCGCTCGCGCGGGCCGAGGCCGACCGGCTGCGGCACATCTACGCGCAGCTGGTGCTGGACTCCCTGGAGGTCTCCTGGTCGGCGATGCGCGGGGGGTTCGAGCAGGTCGAGAAGGTCATCGACCACATGCGGGAGATCGGCGACATCGTCTCCATCACCGGCTACGACGAGGCCGTCGCCGGGGCGTTCCTCATGCTGCTGCTCTGGCAGGGTCGCGACGACGAGTTGGTCGTTGCGATGGAGTCGATGGACGGCAACACCTTCCTCCCCATCGCCACGTCGGTCGCGGCGGTCCAGTGCCGCACCGGTCACCTCGACAAGGCCCGGGCGTACGTCGCCACGCACCGCGACGGGATCGACGAGGGCATGCTGAGCGACACCTGGTACTCCCCCATGGCCTGGAGCATGGGCGCCGAGGCCGCGTGCTACCTCGGTGAGCGCGAGCTCGCCGCGACGGCGTACGAGCGGCTGATCGGGCTCGAGGGGCGGCCGGCGTGCGCCGGGTCGGGCACCGCGATCGGCCCGGTCGACATGTTCCTGGCGATGGCCGCGCACGCGACCGGCGAGGACGCCCTCGCCGCCCGGCACGCCGACCGTGCGGAGGAGCTGTGCGCCGCCTGGGACGTCCCGCTGGCGGCCGACTGGGTCCGCCGGGAGCGGGAGCGGTTCGGGTTCTGACCCCGGCCGCTCCGCCGCCGGCTCCCCCCGGGACGTCATCCGAACCGGCTGCCGGAGCGACCAGCTCGGATGACGCCCCACCAGCACCCCCGGAGACGTCATCCGAGGCGGTTGCCGGAGCGACCAGCTCGGATGACGCCCCACCAGCACCCGCGGAGGGCCGGCGGCCGCGGTCAGGCGTAGCGGAAGACCCGCGCCTCCCGGCGTGCGAACCGGCGGTGGGTGAGCCGCCAGATCACGCGGAACGGCGTCTCGATCCCGGCGAAGACCCGCTCGCGGGTGTCCCGGGTCAGCCCGTGGCCGACCCAGGGCACCATCCGGACGGCCTTGCCCAGCGAGGCGCCGCGGCCGATCTCCTGCTCGATCTCGGCCCAGCGCTCCGGGGTGACCAGCCGCTGGACGATCGCGATCGCGTCCTTCTCCTCGTGGACGAGGTGCCGGCGCAGCGACTCCCGGGCGGCGCACACCCGGACGGCGAGCGCCGCGCGGGCGTCGTCGTCGGCCCGGCGGGCCAGGCGACGGAACCCGGCGCCGCAGGACTCGAGCAGCGGGTCGATCTCCCCGTGCTCGGCCTCCATCGCGTCCAGCACGGCGACGTCCTCGGGCGTGCCCAGCCGCGCCAGCGCCGGCCAGATGTGCGCGTCCTCGGCCGTGTGGTGCTCGTGCAGCACGTCCGCGAACAGCTCCCAGCGCTCGGCCAGCAGCCGCCACGTGCGCCGGTCGGTGACCGGCGTCGCGCGCACCGCCGCCGCGAAGGCGTCCAGGTCGCGCCGGAACCCGTGGTGCATCAGGTACATCGTCTGCATGTCGATCGGCCCGTCGGGGGCGGCCGCCTGGCCGGACAGCCGCAGCTGCCGCGGCCAGGCCGCCTGCTCGTGGGCCGCCTGCTTGTGGGCCGGGCTCCCGTGCGTGGTCATCGCGCACCTGCCGCGCTGTCCGCGTCGCCGGCCTCGTCGAACTCGGCCCAGACCTCGTCGGTGACGGGCCGGTCGGCCGGCTCGTGGTGCTCGGCCTCGATGCTCGGCAGCAGGCGGTCCGCCCAGGCCGGCAGCCACCAGTTCCACCGACCGAGCAGCGCCATGGTCGCCGGCACCAGCACCATCCGGACCACGGTCGCGTCGAGGATGATCGCGACCGCCATGCCGATGCCGAGCTGCTTGACCACGGTGTCCGCCTCGGTCGAGAAGCCGAGGAAGACGACCACCATGATCGCCGCGGCCGAGGAGATGACCCGGCCGGTCGCCGACAGCCCGCGCTCGACGCTGCCCCGGGCGTCGCCGGTGCGCAGCCAGTCCTCACGGATCCGCGAGAGCAGGAAGACCTCGTAGTCCATCGAGAGGCCGAACAGGATCGCGAAGTTGAGGATCGGGATCCAGCTCGACACCGGGATCGCGTGGTCCACGCCGAGCGCGCTGCCGCCCCAGCCCCACTGGAAGATCATCGTGAGGACGCCGTACGACGCCGCGATGGACAGCAGGTTCATGACCGCCGCCTTCACCGGCACGACGACCGAGCGGAACATCATGGCGAGCAGCAGGACGGACACGCCGACCACGAAGGACACGACCACCCAGAGGCGGGCGCCGAGCAGGTCGACGATGTCGGAGAAGAACGGCGTCAGGCCGGTCACCTCGACCCCGTCCGGGACGTCGGCACGGATGGCTGCGACCAGGTCCGGGATGCGCTCGTCGGTGGGTCCGTACGCCGGCTCGGCCTCGAACACCGCGAGCTCGCCGTCCGGCGTGGTGACGGGGGTGGTGACCCCGACGATGCCCGGCTCGGCGGCGACCTGCGCCGCGACGGCCTGCGGGTCGGCCTTCGCCGTGTCGACGGCGATGGTGAACGGGCCGTTGGCGCCCGCGCCGTACTCCGCGTCGACGAGGTCGTAGGCCTTCCGGCTCGAGCTGTCCGGGCTCGCGCTGCTGCCGTCCTGCGGCCAGGTCCGCATGCCGAGGACCGGCGCGGCCAGGAGCAGCAGGAAGACCAGCGCGGTCAGCGCCGCGGCGAGCGGGCGGCGGACGACGCGGCGGGCCCAGCGGGCGGTCAGCGGGGTCTTCTCCGCCCGGACCTGGCCGCGGCGAGTACGCCGCGGGAGCAGCCGGTTGCCGGCCAGCCCGCACAGCGCCGGCACGAGGGTGAGTGCGGCGGCGAGCACGGAGACGACGGCGATCGCGGTGGCGTAGCCGAACGTCGAGTAGACCGGCAGCCCGCCCAGGCGCAGGCCCAGGAGGGAGATCAGCACGGTGAAGGACGCGAGCACGACGGACCGGCCGGCGGTGGCCATGGCCCGGCCGGCGGCCTCGTGCTTGGGCAGGCCCTGGCCGAGGAACTCGACGTGCCGGGTGACCAGGAGCAGGGCGTAGTCGATGCCGACACCGAGACCGACCATGGTCGCGACCGTCGGGGCGGCGGTGCTGACGTCGGTCGTGGCGGCGAGCAGCGTGACGCCGGCGGACCCGACGCCGAGCCCGGTGAGGGCGACCGCGATCGGGAGACCGGCCGCGACGACGGAGCCGAGCGCGACCACGAGGAGGACGAGCGCGGCGACCACGCCGGCGATCTCCCCGGTGCCCGACATCGTGGACTCGGCCTGGCTGGGCAGCTCGCCGCCGAGCTCGGCCTGCAGGCCCACGTCGCGCAGCGGCGCGATCGCGGCCTCGAGCGGGTCGTAGCCGCTCGGACCGACCAGGTCGGCGTCGGTCGTGGGGACGTCGTAGGACACGGTGACCAGCGCGGTGTCGCCGTCCTCGGAGACCCGCGGCGCGCTCACGGCGCTCACGTGGTCGACGCCGTGGAGGCGCTGGACGAGGGCGCCCAGCGTGGTGGTGTCGAGGGCGTCGCCCTCCCGGTCGTGGACGACGACCTGGGCCGTGGCGCCGCCGCCGTCCGGGACGTGCGCCCGGAGCTCTTCGACGCCGGTCTGGGCCCGGGCGCCGGGCACGTCGTAGTCGTCGTGGAAGGACCCGCCGTAGGCGCCGGCGAGGCCGAAGGCCACGACGACGGCGGCGACCCAGGCGGAGATCGTCCGCCAGGGGTGGGCCGCGGTGGCGCGGCCGATGCGGTCGAGGATGCGGTTCACGGTGCTGCTCCTGCGGGATGAAGGGTGTGGTCTTCGGTGGGAGCAGCGTGCGCGGCGGCACTTGAGGCCGACTGGGAACCGGCTTGGGGTCGCGCGGGGACCAGCCGGTATCGTGCTCCCGACATGTCACAGACCGAGACCTCGCTGCTCCTCGCGATCGTCGGCGGCTTCGCCCTCCTGGCGGCGACCGTCGGCGCCTTCGTGGTCTCCCGGCAGCGGCTGGGAGTGCTGCTGCTGGTGCTCTCGGGCGCCGCGTTCGCGTGCGCCCTGGTCTTCATGGCGCGGTTCAGCTCCGAGTGGGAGGAGCAGCAGCGCGCCGAGGTCATCGCCAAGTACGACGTGACGGTGCAGGACTGGGGCGCCCCGCTGGGCAGCTCGCCGGACTGGAAGGTCGACGGCCGGATCCAGGACTGCGTCGTGCTCGTGACCGGCCCCGACACCCCGACGATGGAGTGCGGCGGCGAGGAGATGCCGCTCCGCTAGGTCGGACGGTCGGCTACCGGGCGATCCGGCGGCCGGGCGCGCGGACCCAGGTCGCCACGCCGGCGTCGAGGTGCAGCTCGCCGTCGGTCTGCTCGGCCGCCTCGGGGTCGTGGGTCGCCATCACGACGATCGCCCCGCGGTCCGCCTCGGCCCGCAGCGCGGCGACGGCCCGCTCGCGGTTGCCGGCGTCGAGGTCGCTGGTCGGCTCGTCGGCGAGCAGCACGGCCGGGCGCGACGCGAAGGCCCGGGCCAGCGCCACCCGCTGCTGCTGGCCGCCGGAGAGCTCCTCGATCAGGTGGCTCCCGGACTCCTCGAGCCCGACCAGGGTGAGCGCGGCCAGGGTCCGCTCGTGCGCCTCCGCGGCGGGCACGCCGGCCGCCAGCAGCGGGACCAGGAGGTTCTCGGTGGCGGTGAGCGCCGAGGCGAGGCCGTTGCCCTGGGGCACCAGCGCGACGCCGCGCGCCGCGGCGGCCTCCCGCCCGGCGACCGGCTGGTCGGCGAGCAGCACCCGGCCGGACGTCGGCGCCAGTGCCCCCGCCAGCGCCCAGAGCAGCGAGGACTTCCCGGCCCCGGACGGCCCGGTGACCGCGACCAGCTGACCCGGGCGCACGACCAGGTCGACGTCGCGGACCGCCACCAGGTCGCCGTACTCGACCCGGACGCCCTCGGCGCGCAGCTCATCCACGGTCGTCCTCCTCGCTCGCGTCGCCGGTGATCAGGAGGTACTCCCCCGGGCCGTCCTCGACCGGGTGGAAGCGCACCAGCGTGCCGGGCTGGAGGGCCTCGCGGACGTGCACCGGGAGCGGGAGGAACCCGTCGGGGGTGACCACGGCGTACTCCTCCCCGCTGCGGCCCTCGCCGCCGACCCGGCCGTCGCGGATGGTGATCGTGCGGGGCAGGAACGCCGCCACGTCCGGGTCGTGCGTGACGATCACGACGGTCGTGCCGAGCCGCCGGTTCGCGTCGGCCATCCGGTCGAGGACCCGGTCGCGGGCGCCGTGGTCGAGCTGGCTGGTCGGCTCGTCGGCGAGCAGCACCCGGGGCCGGGGTGCGAGGGCGACGGCGAGGGCGACCAGCTGGAGGTGGCCGGGGGTGAGCGAGCGCAGCGGCGCGTGGGCGACCTCGTCGAGCCCGACGTCCGCGAGCACCTCGGCGGGGTCCGGCACCTCCTTGCCCGCGCGGCGCGCTGCTCCCTGGGCGTAGCGGACGTTCTCGTGGGGGCTGAAGTAGGGCAGTAGGTTGCGCTGCGCTCCCTGGAGCATCAGCGAGACGTCCTGGGCGCGCATCTCGTCGAGCTCGCGGTCGCTGGCGGCGGACAGCTCGAGGCTGCCGACGAACACCTTGCCGGCGCTGGGCCGGAACACGCCGGCGAGCAGGTTGAGCAGGGTCGACTTGCCGGCACCGGACGGGCCGAGCAGCCCGACCATGCCGCCGCCGGGCACGTCGAGGTCGACGCCCGAGAGGGCGGCGACCTCGTGGCCCTCGGAGCGGTAGATGTGCACGAGCCCGCGGGTCCGCACGCCACCCGCCGGTGCCGGGACGGTCGGTGTGGTCACGGTCCTCCCTCCCTCAGCCGCTGCAGGTCGGACCGGCGGGCCAGGACCCGGCCGACGAGGAGGCCGCCGAGGCCGAGGACGACGAACGCGGCGACCGCGGCGAGCACGACGGGTCCCCACGCGGTCGCGAGGTCGAGGGTGGGCACCTCGGGGGCCTCGGCGAACAGCGGCACGATCGGCAGCGCCAGGTGGGCGCCGTACAGCCCGGCGGCGGTGCCGGCCACGACCCCGATCACCACGGCCGGCAGCTGGGCGGCGACGGCGGTCGTGGTGATCGAGCGGCCCGGGACCCCGGCCATCCGCAGCGCGGCCAGGTCCCGGGTCCGGACCCGCCAGGTGCTCGCCGCGCTGACGAGCAGCACGAGCAGCGAGATCAGGAGGGCCGCGGCCCCCACCAGGACGGCCAGCTGGAGGCTCCAGGCCGCCGCGGACTCGTCGTACTGCCGGCGGACCTCGGCGAGCCGGGTGACCGTGGCGATCTCGACGCCCCGGGACGCGAGCGCGGTCGTGACGTCGTCGACGAGCGCGTCGTCGGACCCGAACCACACCTCGATCCGGTCGGTGGGCGCGAGCTCGCGACCGCGGCCGGCCAGGTCGAGGTTGACGACCGAGGTGTCGGGACCGGACGCCGGCACGCGCTCGATCGTGGCCGCACGCCGCGCCGCCTGCTGCTTGCCGTCGATCCCGGTGAGGGCGAACCGGTCCTGGGTGCTCCCCGGCGGCAGGTCGCCGGCGACGAGGGCGGGGATCTGGCCGGGGATCCAGCTCTGGGGCAGGGTCAGCTGCTCGGCGCCGAGGCCGTGGACCGAGACGGTGAGCTGCTCCCCCGCCCCGTTCGCCTCCACCGAGCCGACCGTCGGGTCGTCGACCCCACCCCACTGCCCGGCGGGCCCGAGCGGCACCGACCCGTCCTCGGTCTCGAGCGGGTCGAAGGTGATGCCGCCGTCGATCGTCGCTCCGGGGAGGCTGCCGAAGGTGATCCCGGTGAGCAGGCACCCCTCCCGGCAGCCGAGGTCGGCGGTCCACCGGGCCCGGGCGACCGGGTCGGTGACCTGGGCGAGCGCGACGTGGAGCACCTCGCCGGTGCCGGTGACGACGTCGAGCCCGACGTCGACCGGCAGGCGGTCACCGCTGACGCCCTGGGCGCGCAGCGTGCTGTTCGACACGACGGCGTCGACGCTGGTGCCCGTGACCCGGATCGGCTCGGTGTCGGGCGCGGCCAGCCGGTCCCAGTAGGAGGCCGGTGGCGCCCCGCCGGGGAACAGGGCCACCTGGGCGAACCCGTCGGGCAGGACGGCCAGGGTGGCGCGCGCGGCGTCGCTGGGCGGCAGCGCGCGGACCACCGGGGTCGCGCGCCGACCCCCGGGGTCGACCTCCGCCAGCGCGGCGCGTACGGCGGCCAGGTCGGTGCCGCGCACCTCCGCGACGACGGGGGCGCCCGCCTCCTGCTCGGACGCCGAGGCACGGTTGCGGTCACCGACCAGGAGGGCGTCGGCCGAGAAGACCGCGAGGGCGGTGGCCAGGGTGACCGTCGCGACCACCCGGCGCGTGGCCGGGCTGCGAGCCGCGTCGAGGACGCTCACGCCCGACCGCACCCGGCCGCGCCGCAGCAGCCGGCCGCCGAGCAGGGCCGCCGACGGCGTGGTCAGGTGGGCGAGGACCAGGCCCACGACGATGGCCAGCAGCCCGGGCGCGGCCAGCGCGATCGGGCCCTCCAGCCCGCCGGTCGCGAACACCACGACCACCGAGCCGCAGCCGGCGATCAGCAGCGCGTCGGCGACGCCGAGGGCCCAGGTGGTGCGCCGGGGCGGGACCCGCCGGAGCAGGGTGACCACCGGTTCGCGGGCGACCCGGACCACGGCCGCGACCGTGACCAGGACGAGGGCGGCGACCGCGATGACCACGGCGTACAGGAGCGGGACGCGCAGCTCGAACGGCGCGTCGCCGGGCAGCATCACGGTGCGGGCGAACCAGGTGCCGGCGACCGCGAGCAGCACGCCCGGGACCACACCGGCCAGCGTCACCGGCAGGAGCTCGCCCAGCAGCAGCCGCCGGGCACCGCCCCGCCCGCGACCGCGCAGCCGGGCGAGGGCCACCTCGGGGCGGCGCTGCTCGGTGACGGCGAGCAGGACCAGCCAGAGCACGACGCCGGCGAGCAGCCCGAGCTGGGCCATCAGCAGCGGCACCGTGACCCGGGACTGGCCGGTCTGGTCGCGCACCTCGTCGGCCAGGTCGTTGATGCCCGTGAGGTAGGTGAAGGTCGCCCCGGAGACCGGGGTCGGCTGCTGGAGGAGCCCGTCGACCGCGGTCCCCATCGACAGCAGCTGGTCGACGCCGACCGCGTCCCGGTCCAGCGGGAAGGCGACCGTGGAGGCCTCCTGCGGCAGGGTCGGCGAGTCGCCGCTCGCGAAGGTCTCCTGCGAGGTGAGCCAGATGTCGGCCTGGACGTGGTTCGGCGGCAACAGGTCCGCGGTGCCGGAGCGCCCGGTGAGGACGAGCCCGAACCAGTAGTCGCTCGGCACCTGCCGGTAGACGCCGGTGACGTGCACCCGGAGGTTGGTGGGCCTGGCGTGCCCGCCACCGCCGCCCACGGCGTTCCCCGGCACGCCGGCGATGGTGAAGGTCGACCCGGTCCGGAGCCCGAAGTTCTCGACATCGGCCTCGCTCACGACGATGTCGCCCGCCTTGGACGGACACGTGCCGTCGACCAGCTCGAGGTGCTCGCACTCGCCCTCGCGCCAGACCAGCAGCGAGCCGGGGTCGGCGGGCTGGCCCGGGTTCATCATGACCACGGCGCTGAAGCCGGTGATCGGGTCGAGGAAGTTGCGGCGCAGGTCCGCCGGGATCTTCGAGACGACGACGGTCGGGTCGGGCGGCGGGTTCTGGCCGTGCACGCCGAACGAGCCCTCCGAGGTCTGCGCCGCGGAGACCTGGAGCCCGGTCAGCGCCGGCGGCGTCCGCTCGACGACGACGTCCGCGAGCGCCTGGCGCATCGCCCGGTCGTACAGGGGCGCGAACGCCGCGCACGCCGTGATGAGGGCAGCCAGGAGCGCGATCACCGCGGCCTGGAACGGCCGGTACCTGAACCTCATCCGAGACCTTCCCCGCGCCTCCCCCGGGCGCATCGCAGCACCCTATACGCGGCCGGGGACGCCCGGCCGCGACCCGCGAGGCTCAGGTCCGGGCGACGCGTCGGCGGAGCCCGCGCAGCATCCCCCGACTCATCACGAGGTCGGCGGGCACGATGAGCAGCTGGGTCCCGACCGTCAGCCACCACGGACCGGTGCGGGCGCGCCAGCGGAACACGAACCTGGTCCGACGTCCGCCGTCCACCGGTCGGAGCGTGAACGCCCACGTCCAGCGGAGCCGGGCCCGCCCGGACGTCCGCCAGCCCAGCGGCAGGTGGGTCGTCGACTCGAGCACCAGCCGCTCGCCGGCCACGACGTCCCGCACCACGAACACGCAGCCGCTCTCCGGCGGTCCGTCCGGGACGAGGTCCCCGACGGTCGGCGACGGGAACCCGGGCAGCAGCTCGTCGGCGCTGGGGAGGTTGTCCGGGAAGAGCAGCAGGTCGACCCAGCGCGGCGTGTACCAGCCGCCCCGGTGCCACCCGACCTGGGTGAGCCAGGGCCAGACCTCCTCCGGCGGTGCCGGCAGGGTGGCCGCGTGGGTCGCCACCGTCTGTGGTCTCCGGACGACCTCGTCCCCGGGAAGGGAGGCTCGTCGCTCCGCACGGGTGGCACCGTAGGTGCGGCCGAGGTGGTGGACGACGGCGAAGCAGGCCACGGCCACCGCCGTGCTGCGCCCCACCGCCCCCATGGTCAGTCCTGGTGCGCCGCGTGGTGCAGCGAGAGCAACCCGGTGACCACCGCGGCGACCGGAGGCGCGATCACCGCGGCGAGCGGGATCCGGGTCGGGTCGGTGCCGGTGACCATGACCGGCGCCGCGACCGCGGTCAGGGCGGCGACCAGCCAGACCAACGAGACGGCGACCGTCCAGGACGCCCGACCGGCGCGCCGCGGCGTCATCACGGCGTAGGCGGTCCCGACCGCCGCCCAGAGCCACACCGTCATCAGTGCCAGGGGCAGGTGCTCGTGCTCGGAGCCGGTCACCATGTCCGGCGCCGCGACCGAGACCGCCGCGGCTGCCAGCCAGATCACGCCGACGGCCGTCGCCGACGACTCGAGCACCGGGGTGGAGGTCCTCACAGGTCCACGCTCGCGTCGGACGGTCGGCGGCTCCAGAGCCCTTGGTCCCAGGGCGGTCAGGACCTCGGCCTCCTCGTCCTCGCCGGTGTCGGTCGGGGCTGTCACGATGGTCGGACGGAGCCTCGCCGAGGGGCCTCCGCTCGGGAGGAGCAGCCGCATGAAGAGCCCGGTCGCCGCACTGACCACCGCCACGTTCGTGCGCCCGGACGACCTGCGCGACCACACCGACCCGGCTGTCCTCTACGCCCGGTCCTACCTGCTGATCCGGCTGGTGGTCGGGGTGGTCGGGATCCTGCTGCCGCTCGTGCTCTGGACCGTGGACGCGCTGGTGCTGCAGGGGTCGATCACGGTCCGCGGGTCGCTCAGTGCCTACTACCACTCCGGCGCGCGCGACCTCTTCGTCGGCACCCTGTGCGTCACCGGCTGCCTGCTCCTCACCTACCTGGCCGCCCAACGTCGCACCTGGGACTACTGGCTGAGCACGGTGGCCGGGGCCGCCGTCATCGGCGTCGCCCTGCTGCCCACCGAGCGGCCGCCGTTCTACCCGGGGCCGCCGACCCCGCTCCAGGCGCGCTGGGGCGAGCACGCCGTCGCGACGGTCCACTTCGCGTGTGCGGCGGTCTTCGTCCTCAGCCTGGCGGCGCTCTGCTTCGTGTTCGCGGTGCGCGACCAGCGGTACGGCGGCCACCCCGTGCTGCACCGGGTCTGCGGGGTGCTGATCCTCGCGGCCGTCGCGTGGGCGGCGCTCGGCCTCGTGGTCGACCTCGACCTCGGCTGGCTGACGTCGCTCTACCTCGGCGAGGTGGCGGCCGTCTGGGCGTTCGGCACGTCCTGGCTGGTCAAGGGCGTCGACCTGGTCCACGCGTTCCCGGCGCGGGACGGGCCTCAGCGCAGGCCGACGCAGTCCAGCGCCCAGAACGGGTCGCAGTAGACGAGCGCTCCGCGCATCCAGTCCTCGCGGCCCGGCAGCACCACGGCCTGGAACGCGGCGTCGGGGATCCGCACCGAGGGCTTCGTGAACCCGAGCGGGCCGGCCGCCGACCACCCGCGCGGCCCGTAGTAGGCCGGGTCGCCCTCGAGGAAGACCACCGGCGCGCCCAGCCGCTCCGCCTCGGCGACCGCCGCTGCCACCAGTGCGGTGCCGGTCCCCCGGCCGTGCTGGTCCGGCGCCACCGACAGCGGGCTGAGCACGAGCACCTCCACGAGGGCCGGCTCGGCGTCGACCCAGGACCGGTTGAGCTGCACGTGCCCGACGACCTCGCCGTCGACGCCCACCGCGACCAGGCTCGCGCGCACGTGGCCGGCGTCCGCCAGCGCGGTGACCAGCCGGGCCACCTGCGGACCCTCGCTCGGCCCGAACGCGGCCTCGACCACCCGCAGCACCGCGGGCCGGTCGGCGGCCTCCGCCGGTCGCACCGTGGTCATCGGCCGCCCTCTCAGCCCGCGTCCGAGCCCGGCCCGGCCACGACGTACGGCGTGGTGCCGCCGACCGTGCGCAGGCCCAGCCGCTCGAGGATCGGTCGGCTGTCGTCGGAGGCGTCCACCTGGAGGACGGTGCAGCCGCGCGCCAGGGCCGAGGTGGCGCGGGCGGCGACGAGGGCACGGTAGATGCCGCGGCCGCGGTACGCCGCCAGCGTGCTGCCGCCCCACAGGCCGGCGACCTCGGTGCCGCCGAGCGGCACCAGCCAGGCGGCGCTCACGACGGTGTCACCGTCCTCGACGACGAGGACCTCGATCGGGTCGTCGCCGACCAGGCGCTCCTCGAGGTCGTCGGCCAGCCAGGACCAGTCCTCGCCCCAGACCGTGCTCTCCATGGCGGCGATTCGTTCGAGGTCGGGGCGGGCGGTGACCTGCCGCATCGAGAGCCCCTCGGGCAGCACCGGCTCCGCCGCCAGCAGCCGGGTCTCCCCCAGCACGAGGGCCTCGTGCGGCTCCGGGCGGGCGCCGCGCCCGGTCAGCAGGGAGGGGAGGTCGGGCCGGTCGTGGTCGAAGGTCTTCCACTCGAACCCGGTGCCGTGCCGCTCGAACGCCTCGAAGGTCCGGTCGACGAGGGCGACCAGCTCCTCGTCGGTGAGCGCGTCGGCGCCGGCCGTCAGCATCGCGAACCCCTCGCGCGGGGTCACGCAGCGCACCAGCGGACCGTCCAGCTCGACGGTCCAGGTCGAGGGGACCCGGTAGCGCATCGAGCCGCGCACCTGCTCGTCGTACAGCGCCAGCAGCGCCGCGTCGTCCACCGCTCAGCCCGCCAGGAAGCTGAGGCGGACGTCGCGCTGGTGGTTGTCGACGTTGAGGTCGACCAGGCAGATGCTCTGCCAGGTGCCGAGCGCGAGCCGGCCGCCGAGGACCGGGACGGTGGCGTAGGGCGGCACGATCGCCGGCATCACGTGGGACCGGCCGTGGCCCTCGCTGCCGTGGGCGTGCCGCCAGCGGTCGTCGGCCGGCAGCAGGTCGTCGAGCGCGGCCAGCAGGTCCTCGTCGCTGCCCGCGCCGGTCTCGATGATCGCGATCCCGGCGGTGGCGTGGGGCACGAACACGTGCAGCAGGCCGTCGCCGCGGCTGGTGGCGAAGTCCCGGCAGTCGGCGGTCAGGTCGAGGACGGCCTCCCGGCCGCCGGTGCGGTAGGAGCGGGTCTCGGAGTGCACGGACCGATGGTGCCACGGGCGGCTACCGTCCCGGCATGGACATCGCGTCACTCGCGTTCCGCACCGATCTCGCCCTCGCGCGCCTGGCCGGCAGCGAGGTCGACGACCGTGGCGACCACGTCGTGGTGCGCACGCCCGACAACCCCGACTACTACTGGGGCAACTACCTGCTCCTCGCCCGTCCGCCGACGGCGGCCGAGCTAACGGGGTGGGAGGCGACGTTCGCCCGCACGTTCCCGCGGTGCCGCCACCGGGCCTACGGCGTCGCGACGGCGGACGGCACGCTCGCCGACCTCGCGGCGTTCGCCGAGGCCGGCCTGGAGACCGACGCCTCGACCGTGATGACCGCAGCGGCCGTCCACGAGCCGCCGCGACCGAACCGCGAGGCGACGTACCGCCCGCTCGGCGGCGACGACGACTGGGAGCAGCAGGTCGGGCTGTGGTCGTCGGGCGAGGACGGCACCACGCCGGACTTCGTGCGGGCCAAGGTCGCCGCCGAGCGCCGGATGACCGAGGCCGGCGTCGGGGCCTGGTGGGGTGCGTTCGTCGGCGGCCGGCTGCTGTCGTCGATGGGCCTGTTCGCCGCGAGCCCAGGGCTCGCGCGGTTCCAGCAGGTGCAGACCCATCCCGACGCCCGCGGCCGGGGCCTCGCCGGCACCCTGGTCCACCGGGTCAGCAGGTACGGGTTCGACGAGCTCGGCGCGCGGACGCTGGTGATGGTGGCCGACCCCGAGTACCTCGCGATCCGGATCTACCGCTCGGTCGGCTTCGACGGCACGGAGACCCAGCTCCAGGCCCAGCGCCGGCCGGGCTGACCGGTTCGCCGGCCCCGCGGGGACCTTCGGTCCGGACCGGTGGGCCGGCCGGCTCTGCCCTCCGGCCCCGCGGGGCACGAGGATCGGAGGGTGACCAGCTCGCGGCTCCCCGGGGTCCTGGTCACGTTGCTCGGCGCGGTCGCGCTGGCCGTCGCCGTCGCCACGCTCGCCGCTCCCGGCCTGCTCCGCGGCCCGGACGCCATGGACGGCTCGGCCCAGGGCACGGCCCTCGTGATGCTGCTGGTCGGGCTGCCGACGTACGCCGCCAGCGCGGTCTGGACCCGCGCCGGGTCCTTCGCCGGCGAGCTGGTGCTGACCGGCGTCACGGCGTACCTGCTCTACAACGCGGTGATGTTCGTGTTCGCGGCTCCGTTCAACCGGCTGTTCCTGCTGTACGTCGCGATGCTGGGTCTCGCGATCGCGGCGCTGGCCCACGAGGTGCTCGAGGTCTGGCGGCGGGCGGACCGCGACATGGAGGTCCCGCCGCGCTGGGTCGCGGGCTACGTGCTCGTCGTGGTGGCGCTCAACGCCCTCGTGTGGCTCGGCGGCGTCGTCCCGGCGGTGCTCGGTGACGACCCGGGCGCGGTGCTGGAGGGCACCGGGGTCGCGACCAACCCGGTCTACGTCCAGGACCTGGCGTTCTGGCTGCCGGTGATGGCCTGGCTCGGCATCGGCGCGTGGCAGGGACACCGGCCGCGCGCGGCGCTGGTGGCCGCCGGGCTGGTGATGTGGGTGGTCGAGGCGGTCGGCGTGGCGGTCGACCAGTGGTGGGCGCACGCCGCGGACCCGTCCTCGCCGGTCGCGTCGGCCGGTGCGGTGCCCTTGTTCCTGGCGGTCGCGGTCGTGGCGACCGTCCCGACGGCGGTGTCCTTGCGCTCGGCCCGCTGAGGACGGGCGGGGCCCGCTCAGACGCTGGTGCCGGGGTCGCCGGCCGGCGACCGGACCCC
>NZ_JBGAHF010000004.1:0-240166 GCF_044226305.1 Nocardioides sp.
TGGTGTGGGCGGCCGCTCGGCGACGGCGCCGGCGCCCTGCGTGGCAGCCACGTGCCGGGGTGCGGCGACGGCGCCGAGCATCTTGCGCAGCGCGGCGCCGTGGTAGGTGGGGATCGTGAAGCGGCCCCGGGTGATGCCTTCGCCGTCGTCGACCATCGAGAGCCGGCAGGACTTCGCGGCAGCCGCCTCCTCTTTCGCGAGCAGGGCGGCCTCGCGGGCGTCGGCCTCGTCGGGCGCGATCACCTCGAACAGGTGCTTCCCGATGCGGTTGAGGGCCTTGGCGTCGTGGTGGCGCGCCTCGCCGATCAGGTGCGCCTCGGCCCTCGACACCAGCGCAGTCGGGACGATGTCGGGGAGCTGGTCGACCCACCGGACGACCACTCGGGCCTGTTCGGTGGTCAGGTCGCCGGAGGCGAGTGCCTCGCGGGTGCCGGGGTGGGCGTCGAGGTCGCGGCCGAGCCGCACGGCGGCGTAGGAGGCGGTCCGCGTCAGCCTCGTCTGGTGCGCGAGCCAGTTCGCCGCCGAGGAGGCGCCGACCTCCTGGCCGAGGTGGATGTCGTCGGCGTGAGCGGCGACCCGTGCCTTGAGCTCGGTGAGCTTCGCCTCGGCGCGCGTCAGCTCGACCAGGGTCCGGCCCGTCTCGCTCGGGTCCATCGACCACACCGATGCGTCGGCGACGGCGTCGAGCTCGGCGTGCAGGTGCGCGGTCGCGACACTGACCCGGTGCTGGGGAGTCGCGATCGCCGTCATGTCCCCATCCCAGCACCGACCACCGACAGTCAGGGCCGAGAATCCCCTGTGTGCACAGGGGATCCGGTCACGATGAGGTCACGATCCACGAACCCCTCTCGACCGATACAAACCAGGGCTGTGGACGACACCGGCGGGTGCGCCGGGTCCGGCGGGGCCAGTCTGGCCGGCAGTGTGTCCTTGGAGTAGGGGCCGAAGAACGGGCTCACGTGAGGGTGAGCCCGACGAGGGCGACGTTGAGCGCGATGATCACCACCGCGATGAGGGAGGCTGCCGCCGTCGTGGTCCGTCGGTTGACCATGCTGCCCATGACGGCGACCTGCCGGGTGAAGAGGACCAGGGGACCAGCGCGAAAGGGATGCCGAAGGACAGCACGACCTGAGAGGCCACGAGTGCCCGGGTCGGATCGATCCCGGCGGCGAGGACCACGAGCGCCGGCGCCAGCGTGAGCGCACGCCGGAGCACGAGGGGGACCTGGCGACGGTTGAAGCCTTCCATCACGATCTGACCGGAGAGCGTGCCCACGCTGGACGCCGCGAACCCGGAGGCGAGCAGCCCCAGGGCGAGGAGCAGGGCCGTCCCCTGGCCGAGAGCGGCGCCCAGAGCGCGGTGAGCGCTCGCGATGCTGTCGCCGCCGACCCCCCGTGCAGGGCGCTCGCCGCGATGAGCAGGAGCGCCAGGTTCATCAGCCCGGCGACCGTCATCGCGGACACCACGTCGATCCGCTGGCTCCGCAGCAGCGACTGGCGCTGCGCCTCGGTGGTGCGGACGTCACGGCCGGCGGTCAGGCTGCTGTGGAGGTAGATGGCGTGCGGCATCACGGTCGCGCCGATCATGCCCGCCGCCAGCAGCACCGAGTCGGCGCCGTCGAACCGGGGTGTCAGTCCGCCCGCGACCGCGACCGGGTCGGGTCCGCTGAGCAGGACGTCGTACACGAAGCCGACCAGGATCACGCCGAGGAGCCCGGTGATCGCGGCCTCGAACGGCCGGTGCCCGCGTGACTCGAGTCCGAGCAGCGCGAAGGCGACGGCGGCGGTGATCACGCCCCCGACGACCAGGGGCAGGTCGAAAAGCAGCTGCAGCGCGATCGCGCCGCCGACGACCTCGGCGAGGTCGGTGGCGACGGCCACCAGCTCCGCCTGCAACCACAGGCCCAGGACCACGGGTCGCGGAAGCTCGTCTCGGCACAGGGCCGGCAGGCTGCGTCCGGTCGCAATGCCGGTCTTCGCCGAGAGGTACTGGATCAGCATCGCCATCAGGTTGCTGGCGACGACGACCCACACGAGCAGGTAGCCGTACCTCGATCCGGCGTTGAGGTTCGTCGCGAAGTTCCCGGGGTCGACATAGGCGATCGCGGTGACGAAGGCCGGGCCGAGCAGGGGGAGCGATCCCCGGGGGCCGGTGCTCGGCCGAGCGAGCAGTCGTCGGCGCTCGAGATACATGGGTCGAACCCCATTTCGCCGGAATCGTCGGAGAATGTCGAATTGTCACCGAACCTTATTTTCGGGCATTGTTCAAGAGCGGAGAAATGATGCTCTACCACTCCATTTAGTGATTCGTAGGCATCGCCGGATCGGATTGAATTTAGTTCCTGAGAATTCGCCTCCAGGCATTCTCATCACCAGCTGCCGGAGGTACGTTCTGGATCATGTCCGCCTGTGTTTGACAGTGTTTCGGGACGGCATGCAGCACCGTAGATGAAGCTCGCGGCTGCCGAGGACGACGGGTGAGAACCCGCTGTGAAATGGTCGCGTTCCTGTTGTGAAAGGGGCTGATCGCTCTTTCTTGCCAGCGTTTCCGACGTACGGCCAGATGTCGTGCGTCATGTCCACGAGATTCAAATGACATCTTTGGAGATGACATGTTCGGAAAGACTGTCGTTCGCGACATGATCAACCGCAGTGCAGAGAACGAGACCGACCGCCGCATCTTCTTGAAGTCGGCCGGCGTGGCGGGGCTCGGCGTCGTCGGAGGAGCAGCCCTCACCGGGACCGGCATCGCTCCGGCGCTCGCCGCCGGCCCCAGCGACGGGGCGATCTTGAACTTCGCCCTCAACCTCGAGTACCTCGAGGCGGAGTTCTACTCGCACGCCGCGCTGGGGCACGGCCTCGACGGCGCCCTGACCAGCGGCAAGGGTCGGCACGGAGGCGTCGTGGGCGGCCGCAAGGTCAACTTCTCCAGCCCGAAGATCGCCAAGATCGCCCGCGAGATCGCTCACGACGAGGTCGCTCACGTGAAGTTCCTGCGGTCGGCGCTCGGTGGCGCGAAGGTCGCGCGCCCGCAGATCGACCTGAAGCACAGCTTCACCGCGGCCGCCCAGGCGGCGGGGCTGATCGGCAAGAGCGAGACCTTCGACCCGTACGCCAACGAGAACAACTTCCTCCTCGCGGCGTTCATCTTCGAGGACGTCGGTGTGACGGCGTACAAGGGCGCCGCCCCGCTGATCGACAACAAGACCTACCTCGAGGCGGCCGCCGGGATCCTCGCGGTCGAGGCGTACCACGCCGGCGTGGTCCGCACCTCGCTCTACGACAAGGACCTCGGTGCGGCCGCCAACAAGATCAGCAAGGCCCGCGACTCCCTCGACGGTCACAGCAACGACGACCAAGGTGTGGTCAAGAAGGGCATGTGGGCGAACCTGGTCCCGGCCGACAAGAACTCCATCGCCTACAGCAGGACCCCGGACCGGGTCCTCAACGTCGTCTACCTCAACCCGAAGAGGGTCGACAAGGGCGGCTTCTACCCGCGCGGTGTGAACGGCTCGATCGCCGTCAGCGGCGGCTCGAAGTAGGTCTCGCCGTGATCTGGCAGGAGTACCTGGGCGCCGTCGTGATGGCGCTCGTCTACGTCCGCCTGGCCTGGATGCTCGTACATCCGCGCCACAAGCGGTCGGTTCCGATGCACAGCAGGTGAGGTCCGGAGTGATCGGGGCCGGGCGTCCGACGCCCGACCCCGGTCCTCCGGCCGTCGTGAGAAGGGAATGACCATGTTCGGCATCGGACTCCCCGAGCTCGCCGTGCTCGCCATGATCGGCGCGCTCGTCCTCGGACCCGACAAGCTCCCCGACCTGGCACGCCAGGCGGCCCGACTGGTCCGCGGGGTCAAGCGCTTCGCGGACGGCGCCCGCGACGAGCTGCGCACGCAGCTCGGCCCGGACTACGCGGACCTCGAGCTGCGCGACCTCGACCCCCGGGTCGTCGTACGCCGGCACGTCGCCTCCGCGCTGGAGGACGACGAGCGTGACCAGCTCGACGACCCTCCGACCACCCGCCGCGCCCCGGCGCGGTCCACGACCAACGAGAACTGAGGTTCCACCATGCAAGCACTCGCCATCGGCGGGCTCGGCGCCCCCGAGCTGCTCATCGTCCTCGCCGTGCTCGTCCTCCTCTTCGGTGCCTCCAAGCTGCCGGAGCTGGCCCGCGGCAGCGGGCGCGCGCTACGCATCTTCAAGGCCGAGACCAGCCACCTCGGTCACGACGACGACGAGGACGCGGTCGCCATCGACCCGATCGCGCACCCGGTGGTCGAGCCGGTCGTCACTGATCCGACCGTCGACGTCGTCGAGGCGCAGCGCCGCGACTCGACCCGCTGAGAGGGCGCCATGTCGATCAGCGTCCCCTGGGGGATCCTCAGCATCAGGCCGAGCCAACCGCCGGGTGCAGACGGCCGGATGGCCATCGGCGACCACCTCCGCGAGCTGCGCGGGCGTCTGGTGCGCTCCACCCTGAGCCTGGTGGTCGCGTTCGGCGTGGCGCTCTTCTTCTACGACCAGCTCCTCGACCTGGTGCTCGCGCCGTACAACCAGGCTCGGGAGACGCTCGGGGCGAGCACGCAGACCACGGCGTACGTCGCCGGTGCCACCGGCCCCCTGATGTTGCAGCTGAAGCTGTGCGGCGTGGCCGCCGTCGTCGCCTCCAGCCCCTATTGGCTCTACCAGATCTGGGCGTTCGTCGTCCCGGGCCTGCGGCGGGAAGAACGCCGGTGGTCGCACGTCTTCGCCGCGGTCGCCGGGCCGTTGTTCATCGCCGGGGTCGCCACGGGGTACTACGTGCTCCCGAAGGGTCTCGCGGTCCTCATCGGATTCACGCCCGCCGGGCTGGAGAACCTGGTCGAGTTCGGCGAGTACTTCTCGTTCCTGACCAGGATGCTGCTCGTGTTCGGCGTCGCCTTCGAGATCCCGCTGTTCGTGATCATGCTCAACCTGGCCGGTGTGGTGTCCGGCAAGGCGCTGGGCCGGCACCGAGCCTGGATCATCATCGGCACGTTCGTCTTCGCCGCCGTGGCGACGCCCTCGACCGACCCGTTCTCCATGCTGATGCTCGGGCTGCCGATGCTCGTGTTGTTCCTGGTTGCCGAGGTGGTCGCACGGGTCATCGACCGGAGCCGGGGGCGTCGGAGCAAGGATGTCGCCGTGGACGACGACGAGATGTCACCGCTCTGACCGACGTGAGGGACGACGAGCGGCGCGCGATCCGGCAACGGCCGGCGGCGAGATCGTCATCATCGTCAGCGTCACCCCGGGCAGCTCCCCGATCACCGACACCTGCGGTCTGGGCCCGGGCGCACGGCCATCCTCGCCACCGTCGTCGCCCCCTCCATCACACCGCGCGGGATCGGTGGGAGTCCGTCAGTTCCCGGGTCCGTCGAGAGGTTGGAGGACCGCGACCGGGATGGGTCGGCCCGCCTTGCGGGCGTACCTGGCCACTCCGGGCGCGCGCTCGAGGATGGTGTCGGTCCACATCGCGTCGCGGTCGGCGCCGGTGAGCTCGCGCGGACGCAGCCGGAGCCGGTCCCGGCGGATCTGCACCTCGGCGAGCTCGGCGGCGCGGAGGTTTCGGAACCAGTCGGGATCGCTCTTCGCCCCGGATCCGGTGCCCCAGACGACCGGGCCGTCGGGGGTGTCGAGGAAGCGGACGCAGGTGGAGCGCGGAAGCCCCGTGCGTCGGCCGGGGACGGTGATCAGCAGGACGGTCACGCTCTTGCTGCCGCTGCTCAGCCGGCCGTCCAGCCTCTGGTAGAGCCAGACGCCGATGCGGTTCCCGGCTCGGGTGAGTCGTCGGCTCATGCCTGGCCACCGTGACGGGCGACCGCTCCTACGCGGACGAGGTCCTCGGTCAGCCGTGCGTCCCGGTCCCGGTGGTTGGGGACCAGCCGGGCGTAGATGCGATCGAGCAGCCAGGGTGCGCGCAGCACGGTGAAGGACTGCGTGATCAGCGTGCGACCGTCGTTCGTCTCCTCGAGCTGGATGCGCCACTCGGTCATGTCGGGGACGAGCAGGGTCGACACGGTCCGCCAGACGAGCCGGTGCGGAGGGTGCACCTCGACGATCTGGCAGGTACGGCCCCAGCGCACCCAGCCCGCTCGGTTGCGTCCACGGAACCGCACGCCCGGAGCGGGCCCGGTTGCTTCGTCGAGCCAGCGTGCACTGTGGCACTCGTGGCTCCACTCGCCGACCCGGGTGACGTCGGAGACCACCTCCCAGACCTGCGGCACCGTCGCGTCCACGACGACCTCGACGTGGGACTGCTTCTGGACCTGCATCATCGTCACCTCCTGCGGTCGGGACCGGCCGGCACGTCTCAGGCCTCGCCGTGGTGCAGCAGGCGGCGGACCGTGCTCGCCAGCCACCGCTCGTAGTCCTCGACCGGCCGGCCGCCGACCTGGGTCATCAGCCAGAAGGCGTCGGTGCCCATGGTCACCCACAGCCCGTCGAGCACGTCGTCGTCGACCGGCCGGCCGGTCAGCATCTCCGCCCCCTCGCGGGTGTTCTCGCGCCGCTGGTGCTCGAGCTCCTGCAGCTTCGCCGCCAGCTGCGGTTCGCTGCCGGCTGCCTCCGCGAGTGCCCGCCGCAACCCCCAGACGCGCCGGTTGATCCCGCTGACCAACCGGGCGGCCGCGTCGATGCGGTCGCCGACCGGACCCGTCGCCAGGGCGGCGAACTCCGGCCGCTGCGACAGGGGCACCGGCTCGGCGTCACCCACGACGCCGACGTCGATGGCGGCGAGCAGCAGGTCGGTCTTCGAACCGAAGCTCGCGTACACCGTCTCGACAGAAACACCTGCTTGCTTGGCGATGTCGCGCATCCCGGTCGCCGACCAGCCGCGGTCGGCGAACTGCGAGGTCGCGGCCGCGAGCACGAGCGCGCGCGTCTCGGCTGCCTGCTGCTGGCGCCGAGCCGAACGGTACGGCCGTCTCGCCCGGTCCGACGGGGCAGCCGTCACGAGGCCGCGGCCGCCGCCGTACGGGACCCGTCCGGCGTCCATCGGACCCGAGCCCGGCGACGGTAGCCGGGTCCGAAGCCCTGCACCAGGACGAACCTGATCACGGCCGGCACCTTGTGGACGACGACGTCGTACCCCTCCGGGTCGATGTCCTCCAGCAGCCAGTTGCCCTCCGCCGCCAGCTGTCGCATGGTCTTCGACTTGATGTTGTGCTCCTGCTCCATCGCGTCCCACTCGCCGTTGGTGATGCTGGCCGACACCACCGGCATCGCCTCGGCCACCTCGCGGTCCAGGTGGGGCACCAGCACCTCCAGAAGGCGGTCGAGGGCCTCGGCGAGCGCGACCCGTGCGTGGTCGTCCGTGGTGGTCGCGTACTCCTGCGCCGCTGCGGCAGCCGCGTCGGCGGCCGGAGCGATCCGCGCGTGGTCGGCCTCCATCGAGTCCAGCAGCTCGGCCGAACCCGGGTTGCGGCTGCGCACCAGCGGCCACAGGTGGGTGTCCTCGCTGGTGTGGTGGGCGTGCAGGAACTCGAGCATCCACGTGACGTGCTCGCCGAGGGCCACGCGCTGCCGGCCCCGGGGAGCCGGGGTCTCGGTCAGCACGCGATGCACGCGGACCAGGTCACGCTTCAAGGCGTTGTGGATGATCGCCATCATCCGGGTGTCAGCCGGGTCCTCGGGACGGGTCATGGGGCTCACCTCCACGTCAATGCTAGAACGACAGTGCTTTCGATACAATGCCGTTCCAGTAAATTCGTGAAGGCGGGTACGCGCTAGTGGTCGGCGGCGGCCCAGGCCTCGACCTCGGCCTGGAACGACCTCCGATCCGCGGGCTCGATGAACGCCGCCTCGAACGAGTTGTCGGCGAGGCGCCGCAGGTCCTCCTTCGCGAGGTCGAGGGCCGTCGCGACCGCGCGGTAGTTGTCGTCGACGTAGCCGCCGAAGTACGCCGGGTCGTCGCTGTGGACGCTCACGAGCAGGTCGCGGTCGAGCAGCGTGCGCAGCGGGTGGTCCCGCATCTCGTCGACGACCCGGAGCCGGACGTTGGACTGCGGGCAGACGGTCAGGGGCACCCGGTCCCGGGCCAGCCGCGCCACCAGGTCGGGGTCCTCGAGGCAGCGCACGCCGTGGTCGATCCGCTCGGCCCCCAGCAGGTCCAGCGAGTCGATGATGTTGTCCGGGCCGCCCTCCTCGCCGGCGTGCGCCACCCGCCGGAGGCCGTCTGCCCCTGCCCTGCGGAAGACGTCCGCGAAGTCCCGGTTCGGGAACCCCACCTCGGTCGAGTCCAGGCCCACCCCGAGGAGGGAGTCGCGGTACGGCCGCAGTGCGTCGTACGCCGCCATGGCCGCGTCCGGGCCGAGGTGGCGCAGGAAGCACACGATCAGACCCGTGGACACCTCGGGGTGGGCGGCCATCGCCGCGGTCACCCCCTCCATGACGACGGCCGGGTCGATCCCGTTGTCCGTGTGGGTCTGGGTGTCGAGGAACAGCTCCGCGCGGCGTACGTCGGCCGCTCGTGCTCGGAGCAGGTACTGCTCCGTCATCGCGTAGAAGTCCTCGACCGTCCGCATCACCACGAGGTTCGCGTAGTAGATGTCGAGGAACGACTGGAGGTCGGTGAAGTCGTAGCGGGCCGCGAGCTCCTCGATGCTGTCGGCGGGCGTCGGCAGCCCGTTCGCCCGTGCGGCCGCGAAGATGGTCGCCGGCTCCAGGGTGCCCTCCAGGTGGACGTGCAGCTCGGCCGTGGGCGGAGTCGTCTTCATGTGGCCTTCCTTAGCGACGGTGGTGCGGCCTACGCCCCGTGGGACCCGTGCGCGGCCAGGCGGCCGACCGCGTCGACGAGGAGCGGGTCGAGCGACGGGTCCTGGGCGGCCGCGAGGGCCTCGAGCGCGCGACGCATCTGCGGGTGCCAGAACGCCTCGATGTGCCGGGCGACGGCCTCGGCCGCCTGGTCGGCCGGCAGGTGCGCGAACTGACGGGCGATGTCGTTGCCCAGGCGCGCCTCTGGCGGGACCGTGGTGCTCATGCGTGCGTCTCCGCGGCGCCGCGTGCCGCGGCGACGGCCTGGTCGCCCCGCGCGTTGGCGACGCCGACCTGCACCGCCGTCACCTTGTACTCCGGGCAGTTGGTGGCCCAGTCGGAGTTCTCCGTCGTGACGACGTTGGCGCCGGTGACCGGGTGGTGGAAGGTCGTGTAGACGACGCCCGGGGGCATCCGCTCGGTCACGAGCGCGTGCAGCGTGGTCGACCCGACGCGGCTCGACAGGTCGACGAGGTCGCCGGTCGAGATGCCGCGCAGCTCGGCGTCGGCGGGGTGGATCTCCAGGACGTCCTCGGGGTGCCAGAGGTTGTTGGCGGTCCGCCGTGTCTGGGCGCCGACGTTGTACTGGCTGAGGATCCGGCCGGTGGTGAGGATCAACGGGTACCGGCGGGTCGACCGCTCGGTCGTCGGCACGAAGACCGTCTCGACGAGCCTGCCCTTGCCCCGCACGAACTCGCCGACGTGCATCACCGGCGTCCCGGTCGAGTCGGTGTCGTAGACCGGCCACTGCATCGAGCCGACCTCGTCGAGCCGCGCGAACGAGACACCCGCGAAGGTCGGGGTGGTCGCCGCGATCTCGTCCATGATCTCCGACGCGTCGCCGTAGGACATGTCGAAGCCCATCGCCCGCCCGATCGCGCAGGTGACCTCCCACTCGTCCATGCCGACCAGCGAGTCGAAGACGGGCCGGACGCGGTTGAGGCGCCGCTCGGCGTTGGTGAACGTGCCGTCCTTCTCCAGGAACGACGTGCCGGGCAGGAAGACGTGCGCGAACCGGGCGGTCTCGTTGAGGAAGAGGTCCTGGACGACGACGAGGTCCATCGCCCGCAGCGCCGCCTGCACGTGCTGGGTGTTGGGGTCGGACTGGGCGATGTCCTCGCCCTGGACGTAGAGCCCACGGAACGTCCCCGCCAGGGCCGCGTCGAGCATGTTGGGGATCCGCAGCCCCGGCTCCGGGTCGAGGGTGCGACCCCACAGCCGCTCGTAGATCCCGCGGACGGCGTCGTCGGAGACGTGCCGGTAGCCCGGGAGCTCGTGCGGGAAGGACCCCATGTCGCACGAGCCCTGGACGTTGTTCTGCCCGCGGAGCGGGTTCACGCCCACACCCTCACGACCGATGTTGCCGGTGAGCATGGCCAGGTTGGCCATCCCCATCACCATCGTCGAGCCCTGGGAGTGCTCGGTGACGCCCAGGCCGTAGTAGATCGCGGAGTTCGGACCGTGGGCGTAGAGCCGGGCGGCCGCGCGCAGCTCCTCGGGGTCGACGCCGGTGGCCGCGGCCACGGACTCCGGCGAGTTGACCGGGTCCGCGATGAAGGCGAGGTAGTCGTCGGCGTCCTCGCAGCGCTCGCGCACGAACTCCTCGTCGTGGAGTCCCTCGGTCACGACCACGTGGGCCAGCGCGTTGATGAGGGCGACGTTGGCGCCGGGCAGGACGGGCAGGTGGTACGCCGCCTCGACGTGCGGGCTGCGCACCAGGTCGATCCGGCGGGGGTCGCACACGATCAGCCGGGCGCCCTCCCGCAGCCGCCGCTTCATCCGGGAGGCGAAGACCGGGTGGGCGTCGGTGGGGTTCGCGCCGATCAGGAGGATCACGTCGGCCTCGGCGACCGAGCGGAAGTCCTGGGTGCCCGCCGAGGTGCCGAAGGTCTGCTTCAGGCCGTAGCCGGTGGGGGAGTGGCACACCCGCGCACAGGTGTCGATGTTGTTGTTGCCGAACGCCGCCCGCACCAGCTTCTGGACGACGTACACCTCCTCGTTGGTGCACCGGCTCGACGAGATGCCGCCGATGGCGTCGACGCCGTGCTCGGCCTGGAGGGCGGCGAACCCCGCGGCGACCCGGGCCACGGCCTCGTCCCAGGAGACCTGGCGCCACTCGTCGTCGATCGTGTCGCGCACCATCGGGGACAGCTGGCGGTCCCGGTGGGAGGCGTAGCCGTAGGCGAACCGGCCCTTGACGCAGCTGTGGCCCTCGTTGGCGGCGCCCTTCTTCGACGGCACCATCCGCACCACCCGGGTGTCGGGGCCCTCGCCCGAGACCTCGGCGCGGAACGAGCACCCGACGCCGCAGTAGGCGCAGGTGGTCTCCACCGCACGCGTCGGCATGCCGAGCTCGACGAGGGAGTGCTCCTGCAGCGCGGAGGTCGGGCAGGCCTGCACGCAGGCTCCGCACGAGACGCACTCGGAGGAGAGGAGGTCGGCACCGCCGGCGCTGATCCGGGAGTCGAAGCCGCGGCCCTCGACGGTGAGCGCGAAGGTGCCCTGGATGTCGGCGCACGCGCGGACGCAGCGGGAGCAGACGATGCACGAGGCGGGGTCGAAGGCGAAGTAGGGGTTGCTGAGGTCGACCGGGGCCGGGTGGGCGACCTCCTCGCGGGAGGCCGGCCGTCCGTAGCGGACCTCGGCGGCGCCGACGGTGGCCGCCATCGCCTGGATCTCGCAGCTGCCGCGGGCGCAGCCGTCGCAGTCCTCGGGGTGGTCGGAGAGGTAGAGCTCCATGACGTTGCGCCGCAGGGTGCGCACCGTCTCGGTCTGCGTGCTGACGACCATGCCGTCGGTGCAGGGTGTCGTGCAGGAGGCGGGGACGCCCTTCACCCCGTCGACCTCGACCAGGCACATCCGGCACGAGCCGAAGGCGGCGAGCGAGTCGGTCGCGCACAGCTTGGGGAGGTGCACGCCGGCCTCGGTCGCGGCGCGGAGGACCGACGTGCCGGCCGGCACCTCCAGCTGCCGTCCGTCGACGGTGACCGTCACCGCCGGGGCGCCGGGGACGGCCGGCGTGCCGAGGTCGGCCTCGGGTGCCCAGCCGTCGCCGCTCATCGGTGCACCTCGAAGTCCTCGGGGAAGTGCCGCAGGGCGCTCTGCACCGGCACCGGGGTCAGCCCGCCCATCGCGCACAGCGAGCCCTTGATCATCGTCGTGCAGAGCTCGTCGAGCAGCACCAGGCCGGCGTCGACGTCGCTCTGCCCGTCTCGGGCGGCGATGATCCGGTCGATGGTCTCCACGCCGCGCACCGACCCGATCCGGCACGGTGTGCACTTGCCGCACGACTCGTGGGAGCAGAACTCCATCGCGAACCGTGCCATCCGCGCCATGTCGACGGTGTCGTCGAACACCACGACGCCGCCGTGCCCGAGCATCGCCCCGGCGTCGGCCAGCGCCTCGTAGTCCATCGGCACGTCGAAGCCGGACGCCGGCACGTAGGCGCCGAGCGGGCCACCGACCTGCGCCGCACGGACCGGGCGCCCGGAGAGGCTGCCGCCGCCGTACTCCTCGACGAGCTCGCGCAAGGACACCCCGAAGGGCAGCTCGACGATGCCGCCCCGCCGGACGTTGCCGGCGAGCTGGAAGACCTGGGTGCCGCGGGAGCGGCCGGTGCCGAGGGAGGCGTACGCCGCGCCGCCGTCGGCGAGGACCATCGGCACGGTGGCCAGCGTCAGCACGTTGTTGACGGCGGTCGGGCGGCCCCACAGGCCCCGGACGGCCGGGATCGGCGGTCGGGCCCGGACCTCGCCGCGGCGACCCTCGAGGCTCTCGAGCATCGAGGACTCCTCGCCGCAGATGTAGGCGCCCGCCCCGACGCGGACGTGCAGGTCGAAGGTCAGCCCGGAGCCGAGGACGTCCCGGCCGAGGTAGCCGTGGGTGTACGCCGTGTCGACCGCCCGCCGCAGGGCAGCGACGGCGTGCGGGTACTCGGAGCGGACGTAGACGTAGCCCTCGGTGGCTCCGACGGCGTGGGCGGCGATCGCCATGCCCTCGACCAGGGTGAACGGGTCGCCCTCCACGAGCATCCGATCGGCGAACGTGCCGGAGTCGCCCTCGTCGAAGTTGCAGGCCACGAACTTCTGGTCGGCCTCGGTCGCCAGGACGGTCTGCCACTTCAGCCCGGCCGGGAAGCCGGCGCCGCCGCGACCGCGGAGCCCGGATTCGGTGACCTCCTGGACCACCTCCGCCGGGGAGAGCGTGAGCGCCCGGCGCAGGCCGGCCCAGCCGCCGTGGGCCTCGTAGTCGCCGATCGAGGCCGGGTCGACGACCCCGACCCGGGTGAAGGTCACCCGGTGCTGCGACGTCAGCCACGGGTGCTCGTCGACCACGCCGATGCCGGTCGCGCCACCCGTGAGGACGGCGGGGACGTCCGCGGGGGTCACGTTCGCGTAGCCCACCCGGCCCGCCGCGGTGTCGACCTCGACCAGCGGCTCCAGCCAGAGCATGCCGCGCGAACCGGTGCGGACGACCTCGGCGCCGGCCGCGGCGAGGGCCGCGGCCACCTCGTCCGACCCGACGGACACCGCGGCGGCGTCGGCGGGGACGAACACCCGGACCGGGCCGGTGCTCATCGCCACCCCTCCGTCAGGGCGTCCAGGCGCTGGGTCGACAGTCGGCCGTGCAGCCGCCCGTCGACGGTGCCGGACGGGCCGAGCGCGCAGTTGCCGAGGCAGAAGACCTCCGCGACCTCCACGTCGTCGCCCAGGCTGCCGGCGCGGGCCACGGTGGCGTCGTGCAGGGCCTCGGCGCCCACCGCCTGACAGGCCTCGCCGCGGCACAGGGCGACGGTGTGGGTGGCCGGCGGCTCGGTGCGGAAGTCGCGGTAGAAGCTCACCACGCCGTGCACCTCGGCGACCGAGAGGTTGAGCACGGCGGCGATCGTCTCCACATCCTCGCGGGCCACGTGGCCGAGCTCCTCGACCACGTCGTGGAGCACCGGCATCAACGGCCCCCGGTCCGTCAGGTGCGCCGTCGCGATCGCGCTGACCAGCGCGGCCCGGTCGGTCGTGGACGCGGTCGTCATCTATCAGCTCCGGAAGTGGCGTCGGTCACGCGATCGTACTGCTGGTCGAGGACGACCTGCACGGTTCGGCCACACGGCCGCGGGCAGGTGGCTAACGTCGAAGGGTGACCGTCGAGCTGTTGATCGACGGGGCCGAGCTGGTGGCAACACTCGACGCCGACGACCGTGAGATCCCGGGAGGGTGGGTCGCCCTCGACGGTGGCCTGGTGGCGGCGGTGGGCGGACCGGGCGACGAGCGGCCGGCCGCGGCACGGGTGCTCCGGGCGGACGGGTGCCTCGTCACGCCGGGCCTGGTCAACACCCACCACCACATCTTCCAGAACCTCACCCGGGCCTACCGGCCCGCGGTCAACACGTCGCTGTTCACGTGGCTGACCACGCTCTACCCGCTGTGGGCGGGGCTCGACGAGGAGGCGGCGTACCTCTCGGCGTGGGTGGGGCTGGCCGAGCTCGCCCTCGGCGGGTGCACGACGACGACCGACCACCTCTACGTCCACCCGCGCCACGGCGGCGACCTCGTCTCCGCCGAGATCACCGCGGCCCGCGAGCTCGGGGTCCGGTTCCACCCCACCCGGGGATCGATGAGCCTGTCGGCCAAGGACGGCGGCCTGCCGCCCGACTCCGTGGTGCAGGACGACGACGAGATCCTCGCCGACAGCGAGCGGCTCGTCGGGCTGCACCACGACCGGTCCTGGGGAGCGATGGTGCGCATCGCCCTGGCGCCCTGCTCGCCGTTCTCGGTGTCCTCCGACCTGATGCGGCGCACGGCCGAGCTCGCCGAGCGGCTCGACGTCCGGCTGCACACGCACCTGGCCGAGGACCCCGACGAGGACCGCTTCGCGGCGAAGGCCTTCGGCAAGCGCACCATCGACCACTTCGAGGACGTCGGGTGGATGTCGGACCGCACCTGGGTGGCCCATTGCATCTACCCCGACCAGGACGAGGTGAGCCGGCTCGGCGCGGCCGGCGTCGGCGTCGCGCACTGCCCCTCGTCGAACATGATGATCGGCGGCGGCGGGATGGCCCCGGTGGCCGAGATGCGCGCCGCGGGCGTGCCTGTCGGGCTCGGCTGCGACGGGTCCGCCTCGACCGACCACGCGTCGCTGTGGCTGGAGGCCCGGATGGCCCTGCTGCTGGGCCACCAGCGCAAGGGGCCGACCGGCATGACCGCTCGCGACGCGCTCGACATCGCCACCCGCGGCTCGGCCGCGTGCCTGGGCCGCGCCGGCGAGCTCGGCACGCTCACGCCCGGCGCGGCGGGCGACCTCGTCTGCTGGCCGTTGACCGGGATCGCGTTCGCGGGGGCGCTCACGGACCCGGTGGAGGCCTGGCTGCGGTGCGCCCCGGTCGCCGCCCGCCACACCGTGGTCGCCGGCCGTGCGGTCGTCGAGGACGGCGCGCTCGTGCACCCCGGCCTCGAGGAGATGCTTCGCCGCCACCGGGCGGCCGCCGGTCGTCTGCAGCGACCGGCCTGAGGGGATCGGAGCTCACATGTCCTCACTCGGAGTCGGAACCGACGTCGTCGAGCCTGCCGCGCGGGACCGCGCCGTCGAGCACTTCAGGTCCGCGGGCATCGTCCTGCCCACGCTGGCGGAGCTCGCCGACCCGACCCGGATCCCCGCAGCGGTGACCGCGGCCCTCACCCACGTCGGACCCGACGACGCCGACCCGCTCAACCTGTTCCGGATCCACTGGTTCAACGACGCGTCGCGCACCGGCCGGGTGGCGGTGCCCGAGCACGTGGTGCTGCCGAAGGAGCTCACCGGGGTCGACGCCCGGATCGTGGTCGTGCTCGGTGACCGGTTCCCGATGATCCGCGCCCACAAGGTGCTCGCCGCCTACGCCTGCCTGGTGCCGCGGATCGTCACCGGCGCGTTCGACCCCAGCACGCAGCGCGCGGTGTGGCCGTCGACCGGCAACTACTGCCGTGGCGGTGTGGCGATCTCCCGGATCCTGGGCTGCCACGGCGTCGCCGTCCTCCCCGAGGGGATGAGCCAGGAGCGGTTCGCCTGGCTGCGGCGATGGGTGACCTCGCCGGACGACATCCTCACGACCCCCGGTACGGAGAGCAACGTGCGGGAGATCTACGAGGCCTGCGACGAGCTCGCCCAGGACCCGCGCAACGTGGTCATCAACCAGTTCTCCGAGTTCGGCAACCACCTGGCCCACCGGCTCTGCACCGGGCAGGCGCTGGGCGCCGTGTTCGACCACCTGCACGACGCCGACAGGCATCTGCGCCTGCGCGCCTTCGTCTCCGCGTCCGGCTCCGCGGGGACGCTCGGCGCCGGCGACCACCTGAAGGAGGCGTACGGCGCCGCGGTGGTCGCCGTCGAGGCCCTGGAGTGCCCGACCATGCTGCGCAACGGCTTCGGCTCGCACAACATCCAGGGCATCGGCGACAAGCACATCCCGCTGATCCACCACGTCCACAACACCGATGTCGTCGTCGACGTCACCGACCGGGCGACCGACCAGCTGTCGGTGCTGTTCAGCGACCCGGCCGGCCTGGCCCACCTCGCCGACCGTCGGGGCGTGCCCGACGCGACGCTGGCCGCGCTGCCGTCGTTCGGCCTCTCGAGCATCTGCAACGTGGTCGCCGCCGTGAAGCTCGCCAAGCACCTCGACCTCGGGCCCGAGGACGTCGTGGTCACGGTCGCCACGGACGGGGCGTCGATGTACGAGAGCGAGCGCGAGATGATCCGGGCACGCGACTTCCCCGGCGGGTTCGACGAGGCTGCGGCGGCCGAGGTGTTCGGCCGCTGGATGCTCGGGGCGGACACGAGCGACCTGCTCGAGACGACGACGCGGGACCGCGACCGGATCTTCGACCTCGGCTACTACACCTGGGTCGAGCAGCGCGGGACCTCGATCGAGGACTTCGTCGCGCGGCGCGACCAGGCGTTCTGGACCGGCCTGTGCTCGCGGCTCGCGGCGTGGGACGAGATGATCGCCGACTTCAACGCCCGCACGGGCGCCCGGGTCGGGTGAGAGGCCGTGGGGGCGCCGGCCAGCCGCCTGGTGTGCGGGGCCTGCGGCGCCACCCCTGACCCACGGGATCCCTACCCGTTCCGGTGCCCCCGGGCCGACGGCGACGACGTCGACCACGTGCTCGTGCGCGTCCTCGACCCCGACGACGTCCGCTTCCCGGACGGGACGGCCGGCAGCGCGTCCCCGTTCGTGCACTACCGCGGACTGCTGCACAGCCACCACCGCGCGATCGCCGGAGGGATGAGCGACGACGAGGTCGTCGAGCTGGTGGCGCGCCTCGACGACCGCGTGGCGACCGTGGCGGGCAGCGGCTTCCGGGTGACGCCGTTCGGCCGGGACCCCGTGCTGTCGGACCGGCTCGGGTTCGGCGCCGCGGGGGGCGTGTGGGTCAAGGACGAGACCGGCAACGTCTCCGGGTCGCACAAGGGTCGGCACCTGATGGGCGTGCTGCTGCACCTCGAGGTCGCCGAGCGGCTCGGGCTCGCCGACCCCGGCGCCCGCCCGGACCTGGCGATCGCCAGCTGCGGCAACGCGGCCCTCGCGGCCGCGGTGGTGGCGCGTGCGGCCGAGCGGCGGCTCCGGGTCTTCGTCCCCGTCGACGCCGACCCGGTGGTCCTCCGCGCCCTGCACGAGCTGGGCGCCGACGTCGTGACGTGCGACCGGCGACCGGGCGCGGCCGGCGACCCCGCGTACGCGGGCCTGCGGGCGGCGCTCGCCGCCGGGGCCGTGCCCTTCACCTGCCAGGGCAACGAGAACGGGCTGGTCATCGAGGGCGGCGAGACGCTGGCGTACGAGGTCGTCTCCGAGCTGCGCGCAACGGGCACCGACCTGGACCACCTCGTCGTCCAGGTGGGCGGCGGGGCGCTGGCCAGCGCCTGCATCGCGGGGTTCGCCGAGGCGGTCGACCTCGGCGCACTCGACCACGGTCCACGGATCCACACGGTGCAGACCATGGGCGGCCACCCTCTGGAACGGGCGTACCGGCGGGTCCGGGCCGACCTGCCGGCGTCGCCCGGAGCCGCGGACGTCGAGGCTGCGCTGCGCCGGGCCGCGACCCACCGGTCGGCGTACATGTGGCCCTGGGAGGAGGAGCCGCACAGCATCGCCACGGGGATCCTGGACGACGAGACCTACGACTGGCGGGCGGTCGTGGCCGGGATGCTCACCACCGGTGGCCGCCCGCTCGTCGTGGGCGAGGAGCAGCTGGCACGCGCGCACGACCTCGGCCACGCGGCCGGGTACGCCGTCGACCCCACCGGCTCCGCCGGCCTGGCCGGCCTGCTCGACCTGCTCGAGGCCGGCGACGTCGGTCCGGGCGACCGCGTGGGGATCCTGTTCACCGGGGTCGATCGGTAGCCGCGCCCCGGGCCGAAGGACCCTGGCGAGCTGTCCAGCCGCCGAGGAACGTGAGGGAGGAGCACGAGCAAGAGGAGCGGGGACGGTGGAGGCCGACCGAGTCGACGTTGCGCCCTCGCTCGCGCTGTGCGGAGCGACCGTGGTGGTCGCCCTGGATCCGCCGGAGGTCGTCGCTGCGGACGTCGTGCTGGCGGGTGACCGCGTCGTGGCCGTCGGGACCGCTCCGGCGGGCGTGCCGCGCCGGGACTGCTCGGGCACCGTCGTCGTGCCCGGCAACGTCTGCGCGCACCACCACCTCTACTCGGCGCTGAGCCGGGGCATGCCCTACCGCCTCCCCCCACCGACGACCTTCACCGAGATCCTGCAGCGGGTCTGGTGGCGCCTCGACCGGGCGCTCGACGAGCAGGCCGTCCGCGCCTCGGCGCTCCGCGGCGGGCTGGACGCGCTGCGGGCGGGGACGACGACGATCGTCGACCACCACGCCTCGCCGCACGCGATCGACGGCTCGCTCGACGTCATCGCGGACGCGCTGGCCGAGCTCGGGATCCGCAGCGTCCTCTGCTACGAGGTCTCGGACCGGGACGGGCCGGCGACCGCGGCTGCCGGCATCGCCGAGAACCGTCGCTTCCTCACCAGGTCGGTGGGTCTGGCGAGGGGGATGGTGGGCGCGCACGCGTCGTTCACGATGGCCGACGACACCCTCGCGGCCGTCGTCGAGGCCGCGCGGCACGGTGGCGCCGGCGTGCACATCCACGTCGCCGAGGACGCGGCCGACCAGCACGACGCGCACGCCCGCCACGGCATCGGCGTGGTGGAGCGGCTCGACCGGGCCGGGGTCCTCACCGACCGGGCGCTGCTGGCGCACTGCGTGCACGTCGTCCCGGCCGAGATCCACGCCGTGGTCGACAGCGGCGCGACCGTGGCCTGCAACGCCCGCAGCAACATGAACAACGTGGTGGGCCACTCGCCCTTCAACCACGTCCGCCCCCGGGCCGGCAGCGGCGTCGCGCTCGGCACCGACGGCATCGGCGGGGACATGTTCACCGAGTCCCAGGTCGGCTGGCTCCGCGCCCGCGAGGCCGACGGCGACACCGCCGCCGACTGGCCCCTCGCGCGCCTGGCCGACGGCGCGCGGTTCGCCGGCCGGGTCCACGGCGAGCCGCTGCTCGGGACGCTGCGGCCGGGGGCGCCGGCCGACCTCGTCGTCCTCGACTACCCGACCCCGACCCCGCTCACCGCCGACAACCTGGCCGGCCACTGGGTCTTCGGGCTCTCGGCCGCCCAGGTGCGGGACGTCCTCGTCGCCGGCGAGCTGGTCGTGGCCGACCGCCGGTCGACGCGCGTGGACGAGCTCGACGTGGCCGCCTCCGGGTCCCGGGAGGCCGCGCGCCTCTGGGCCCGCATGGACACGATCCCCCCGCACGACTTCGAACCACAGAGGAGCGGGCCATGACACAGCCGACGAGAGTGGCGCTCTACCTCCAGGACCTCCACCCGATCCGCGAGGGCATGGAGCACGCGCGCTACGCCGAGGAGCGTGGCTTCGAGGCCGTCTGGCAGGCGGAGAGCCGCCTGGTCCGCGAGGCGACCGTCCCCATGGCGGCGTACGCCGCCGTGACGAGCCGGATCAAGGTCGGCTCCGGGATCGTGCCGATCTGGACCCGCAACGTCGGGCTGCTGGCCGCGACCTTCTCCACCCTCGACGACCTCGCGCCCGGCCGGGTGATGCTCGGCCTCGGCGCCTGGTGGGAGCCGCTGGCCACCAAGGTCGGGGTCGACCGCCGCAGGCCGCTGAGGGCGATGCGGGAGACCGTCGAGGCGACCCGGCGTCTGCTGGCGATGGAGCGGGTGACCTACCACGGCGAGTTCGTGCACCTCGACGACGTGGAGATCGACATCGTCCACGGCGACCGCTCCCCGAAGCAGGTGCCGATCTACATCGGCGCCACCGGGATGCAGATGATGGAGCTCGCCGGCGAGATCGCCGACGGGGTGCTGCTCAACTACATGGTCGGCCCGTCGTACGACGCCCAGGCGATGGCCGCGCTGGCGGCCGGAGCCGCGAAGGCCGGCCGCACGGTCGACGACATCGACCGGCCGCAGCTCGTGGTCTGCTCGGTCGACCGTGACCGGGACCTCGCGCTCGACCGGTCACGCGAGCTGCTCACGCAGTACCTCGGCCAGCAGCCGCACATCATGAAGGCCAGCGGCGTGGACCCCGCGCTGATCGAGGAGATCGGCAAGGTCCTGACCTGGCCGGCCGGGCCGGAGGAGATCCACCGGGCGATGCGGCTGGTCCCCGACGACGTGGTGCAGCAGATCACCGCCTCCGGGAGCCCGGAGGAGTGCCGCGCGAAGGTGGCGGAGTACGTCGAGGCGGGCGCGACCTGCCCGATCCTCTACCCGCTCGGTGACGACGTCCGACTGATGATCGACACCTTCGGTGTCTGAGGAGGAGGGAACACGATGAGAAGCTTCCTGGGACGGGACATCCTCTCGCTCAAGGACGTCGAGCGGGACGACTACGTCCGCATCTTCGAGGTCGCCGAGGAGCTGCGGCCGTTCGCCGAGAACCGGCGCAACGGCGACCTGCTGAAGCACAAGACGCTGCTCACCGCGTTCTACCAGCCCAGCACCCGCACCCGGCTGTCGACCGAGGCGGCGATGCACCGCCTCGGTGGCCACGTCCTCGGCTTCTCCGACGCCAAGATGACCCGGGCCGGCGACTTCTACCAGGAGTCGATCAAGGACACCGTGAAGATGCTGGAGTACTACGGCGACGTGATCGCGATGCGCCACCACGTCCAGGGCGCTCCGCACGAGGCCGCGCGCTGGGCCTCGGTGCCGGTGATCAACTGCGGCGACGGCTGGGGCGAGCACCCCACCCAGGTGCTCACCGACCTCTACACGATCTGGCGCGACCGGGGCTCCCTCGACGGCCTCCAGATCCTGTGCGTCGGCGACATGCGGATGCGCACCATGCACTCGATCCTCTACGCCTCGTCCCAGTTCGACATCGAGGCGATGGTGGTCTCGCCCCCGGAGCTGTCGCTGCTCGACGAGTTCAAGGCCGAGCTCGACGAGCGGAGCGTCCGCTACCGCGAGGTCGAGTCCGTGGAGGACTGCATCGCCGACGCCGACGTCATCTACATGGAGCCGGTCGTCCAGGCCGACTACACCCAGTCGCGGGTCGACCCGACGGCCGAGCACGGCACCACGCCGGAGGCGTACCGCGTCACCCGGCAGCTGCTGCACGCCCTGGCCAAGCGGGACGCGATCGTCCTGCACTCCCTGCCCCGGATGGACGAGCTGACGACCGACGTCGACAGCACCCGGCACGCCCGCTACTGGGCCGAGGCGGCGAACGGCGTCGTGCTCAGGATGTCGCTGCTGTCGCTGATCCTCGGCGCGATCGAGTAGGGGGGCGGGATGCAGACCGACCTGCGTGGCCGCGACGTCATCGACTTCCAGGACTGGACCAAGGACGAGATCGACACGGTGCTCGACGTCGCGTTCGCGCTCAAGCGGGACCGGGCGCTCGGGCAGCCGCACCCCTACCTGCGGGACAAGGTGCTGGCGATGCTCTTCTTCTTCGCCAGCACCCGGACCCGGGCGTCGTTCGAGGCCGGGATGGCCCAGCTCGGCGGGCACGCCCAGTTCATCGAGAGCCGCTCGACCCAGATCGCCCACGGCGACACCGCCAAGGAGATCGGCGAGATCCTGGGCCGCTACAACGACGGCATCGCGATCCGCAACGTCGACTGGGGCGTCGGCAACGCCTACATCCGGGACGTCGCCGCGGCCAGCCGGGTGCCCGTCCTCAACATGCAGTGCGACCACTTCCACCCGCACCAGGCGCTCGCGGACCTGATGACGATCATCGAGCGCTTCGGCGACCCGCGGGGGCGCACGGCGACGGTGAGCTGGGCCTGCGCGAAGACCTACTCCAAGCCGCTCAGCGTGCCCCAGAGCCTGATCATGCTGCTGCCGCGGTTCGGGATGAACGTGCGGCTGGTGCACCCGCCCGAGTTCGCGCTGATGCCGGAGATGCTCGAGCAGGCCCGGGAGAACGCGCGCCTGGGCCGGGCCTCCTTCGAGATGCTCGACGACTTCGACGAGGGCATCCGCGGCACCGACGTCGTCTACGCCAAGAGCTGGGGCGCCGTGCTCACGACCACCGACCCGGACGAGGAGGCCCGCCTGGTCGACGGCTACGGGTCGTGGATCGCCGACGAGCGTCGCCTGGCCACGGCCAGCGAGGACGCCGTCTACATGCACCCGCTCCCCGCCGAGCGGGGCGTCGAGGTCACCGACGGCGTCATCGACGGGCCGCAGAGCGTCGTCTACGACCAGGCCGAGAACCGGCTGCACGGCCAGAAGGCCGTCATGGCGCTGACGATGGGCTGACGGGCCTCGCGCCTCCGGGGCGGTGACCCGGTCGTGAGTGGGACCGGACAGCGGACCTTCGCCTCTGGAACGTCCCCCGGGTCGGGACGACGCTGGGGTGCATGGTGACAGCGATCGCCTACTGGCGACCCTCGACGACAGCGGAGGCGCTCGAGATCCTGGCGCGGCCTGGTGCGGTCGTGCTCGCCGGGGGGACCCGGCTGAACGCTGATCCCTCGCACGCCCCGGTCGAGGTCGTGGACCTGCAGGACCTCCACCTCGACGGCGTCGTCCACGAGACCGGTGACCTGCTGCGGGTCGGGGCGATGCTGACGTTGCAGCAGCTCGCCGACCACCCGGACGTCCCGGCCGTGGTGCGTGAGGCCGCGCGCCGCGAGCGGCCGAGCACCCTGCGGGCGCAGGGCACCGTCGGCGGGTGCGTCGCCACCGGGTCCGGCGAGAGCGAGCTGCTCGCGGCGCTGCTGGTGCACGAGGCGGTGGTCCTCGTCGACTCGGGCCACGGCCGCGAGGCGGTCGCGCTGGGGACCTTCCTGGCGGGCCTCCCGCTCGGAGGCGACCGCGTCGTGGCCGCGGTGTCGTTCCGCACCGCGGGGACCGCGGCTGCCGCGCGCACCGCACGCACGCCCGCCGACACGGCGATCGTCGCCGCGGTCGGCCGGGTCGCCGACGGCGTACGACGGGTCGCGGTGACCGGGGTCGGGCCACGTCCGGTCCTGGTGCAGCCCGGTGACGAGCTGCACCCCGCAGGCGACTTCCGCGGCTCGAGCGAGTACCGCCGGGCCCTGGTCGACGTCCTGGTCGCACGGGTGGTGGAGGAGGTCTCCTGATGGACATCGAGCTCGTCCTCAACGGCGTGCCGCAGCAGGTCACCTGCGAGCCGGGGGACTCGCTGCTGGTCGTGCTGCGCCGGCTCGGGTGCTTCAGCGTCCGGTACGGGTCCGAGACCGGCGAGACGGGCGCCGCGGCGGTGCTCGTCGACGGCCGGCTGGTGTCGGCGGACGTGCTGCTCGCCGCCCAGGCCGGCGGCCACGAGGTGACGACCGTGGAGTCGCTGAACGTGGCCACCGGCGAGCTCCACCCGATCCAGGCGGCGTTCGTCGAGTCCGGCGCCCTGCAGTCCGGCTACTCGGCCGGCGCCATGGTGCTGGCGACCAAGGCCCTCCTCGAGCGGCTCCCCGACCCGACGGAGTGGGAGGTCCGCGACGCGTTCTCCGGCATCCTCGACCGCGAGACGGGCTACGCGAAGGTGGTCGACGCGGTGCAGCGGGCCGCCGCGCTGCTGCGCGGCGAGAAGCCGGACCCGATGGCGCCGGTGCTGGTCGAGCGGCTCACCGACGGGGGAGGCGCGCCCGTGCCCGAGGCGCCGCTCGCCATGCCACGCCTGGTGCCGTCCGCCGACGTGCCGCACACCAGCGTGGTCGGCAAGGGGGTGCCGAAGGTGGACGCCCTCAAGCTGGTCAAGGGCAACCCGGCGTTCGTCGACGACATCGAGCTGCGCGGGATGCTGTACGCCAAGGTGCTGCGCAGCCCGCACGCCCACGCCCGCATCGTGGCCATCGACGACTCCGCGGCCCGCGCCCTGCCCGGCGTCCACGCCGTCCTGCACACGTTCAACACCCCGCGGGTGAAGTACGCCTCGGGTGGCCAGAGCTGGCCGAACCCGCGGCCCTGGGACCAGGTCAGCTTCGACGACAAGGTCCGCCACGTCGGCGACCGGGTCGCCGCGGTCGCCGCCGAGTCGCCGGAGGTCGCCGAGGAGGCGTGCCGGCTGATCGAGGTGACGTACGACGTCCTGCCGGCCGTCTTCGACGAGGTGGAGGCGATCAGCCCCGGCGCTCCCGTCATCCACGACGAGGCCGACACCGAGGGCATCCACGACGCCGCCCGCAACATCCCGCGCCGCGTCAACGGCCAGACGGTGAGCGACGACGAGATCGAGGCGGTGTTCGCCGGCGCCGAGCACGTCTTCGAGCAGACCTTCCACGTCCAGCAGCAGCAGCAGACGCCGATCGAGCCGCACATCACCATCGGCTGGCTCGACGCGGACGAGCGGCTGGTGCTGCGCAGCTCCACGCAGGTGCCCTTCCACGCGCGCCGCATGGTCGCGCCGCTCCTCGGGCTGCCGGTCAAGCGGATCCGGGTCGTCAAGCCGCGCCTGGGCGGCGGGTTCGGCGGCAAGCAGGAGATGCTGCTCGAGGACGTCGTCGGCCACCTCGTGCTCGCGACGCGGCGACCGGTCCGCCTGGAGCTGACCCGCGAGGAGGAGTTCGTCTCCTCCCGCATCCGGCACGCCCAGACCGTCACCTTCCGGTCCGCCGTGGACGGCGAGGGCCGGCTGCTGGCGCAGGACCACCACGTCGTCGGCAACACCGGCGCCTACGCGACCCACGGCTTCACCGTGCAGTCGGTCTCCGGGCAGCGCGGGCTGTCGCAGTACAACTGCCCGGCCAAGCGGTACACCGCCGACGTCGCGTACACCAACCGGCCGGTGGCCGGCGCGTTCCGCGGGTACGGCGCACCGCAGGCGCTGTTCGCCCTCGAGTCCCACATGGACGACATCGCGCGCAGCCTCGGCCTCGACCCGATCGAGCTGCGGCGGAGGAACTGGGTGCGCACCGGCGACCCGCTGGACATCCTGCCGGCGCTCGGCGAGCGGGGTGCCGCGGAGATCGCCGGCGAGCTGCCCCTGGTGACCAGCTGCGCCACCGACGAGTGCGTCGCGCAGGCGGTGCGCGCGATCGGCTGGGAGCGGCGCCAGGACCCGGGGTGGAAGCAGCCCCCGGACCGGCCGCAGATCCGGCGGGGTCTCGGGTTCGCCCTGTGCATGCAGGCGACGAGCATCCCGAACCTCGACATGGGCGGTGCCTCGATCAAGATGAACGACGACGGGTCGTTCAACCTGCTGGTCGGCGCGACCGACCTCGGCACCGGGGCCGACACCGTGCTGGCCCAGATCGCGGCCGAGGTGCTGGGCGTCGGGTCCGACGACGTCATCGTCTACGCCGCGGACACCGACATGACGCCGTTCGACGTCGGCGCCTACGCCGACAGCACGACCTACATCTCGGGCACGGCCGTGAAGAGGGCGGCCGAGGCCGTCCGGGAGCGGATCGTGCTCCGGGCCGCCCGGCTGCTCGACGTGGACGACCCCGGGGAGATCGAGCTGCGCGGCGGGCACGCGTGGGCGGGCAAGCGCTCGGTGTCGCTGGAGGACGTGGCGCTCCACGCGCTGCACCTGGAGGACCAGGAGCAGATCATGGCCACGGCGTCGTACGTCTCTCCCGAGTCGCCGCCGCCGTTCGCCGCCCAGGTCGCCGAGGTCGAGGTGGACGTCGAGACCGGCCAGGTCACCGTCGTCCGGCTCGTCATGGCCGTCGACTGCGGCGTGGTGATCAACCCGACCACGGCCAGCGGCCAGGTCGAGGGCGCCATGGTGCAGGCCCTGGGCTACGCGCTCACGGAGGACCTCGTGCTCGACGAGGACGGCCGCGCGGTCAACGCCCGCTTCGGCCCGTACTGGATCTTCCGGTCCGACGACACGCCACCGATGGAGGTGTTCCTCGTGCAGACGATGGAGCCGAGCGGCCCGTTCGGCGCCAAGTCGGTCGGCGAGATCGCCATCGACGGGGTGGCGCCCGCCGTCCGCAACGCGATCGTCGACGCCACCGGGGTCACGGTCAACGAGCTCCCGCTCACGCCCGAGCGGGTGTGGCGCGCGCTCCACGCCTAGCCGGCCGCGATGGTGGACGACCTGGTGGTGCGCGGCGGCACGGTCGTCGACGGGGACGGAGCACGCCGTGCCGACGTGCTGGTCCGGGACGGCCGCATCGTCGACGTGGGCGAGGAGCTCGAGCACGGCGGCGCCCGGATCGTGGAGGCGGACGGCGCGTACGTCGTGCCGGGCGGCATCGACGTGCACACCCACTTCGCCCTCCCGGTCGGGGCCGTCACCTCCGCCGACGACTTCGGCTCCGGCACCCTGGCGGCGGCCTGCGGCGGCACCACGTGCGTCGTCGACTTCGCCGGCGCCGGTCGCGAGCCGTGGGAGGAGGCGCTGGCGACCTGGCACGACCGGGCCCGCGGCCGGGCGGTGGTCGACTACGGGTTCCACCTGACGGTCACCGAGCTGCCGACCGACCCCGAGGCCGCCGCGCAGCGGTTCACCGCGTTCGCCGAGCAGGGCGTCACGAGCGTGAAGCTCTACCTGGCCTACCCCGACCGGCTCATGGTCGACGACGAGACCCTCGGGCGCGCGCTGGTGGCGTCCCGTCGTACCGGCGTGCGGGTCTGCGTGCACGCCGAGGACGGGGCGACCGTCGAGGCCCTGGTGGCGGAGGTGCTCGCGGCCGGGCGCACCGGGCCGGACGCGATCCCGTCCGCGCGCCCGCCGTCGGTGGAGGCGGAGGCGATCCGCCGGGCGGCGGCGCTCGCGGGTGCGGCCGGCTCGTGGCTGTACGTCGTCCACCTGTCCAGCGAGGCGGGCCTCCAGGCGGTCCGGGCCGCGCGCGCCGCGGGCGTCGACGTCCACACCGAGACCTGCCCGCACTACCTGCACCTCGAGCAGTCGCACCTCGAGGCCGGCGACCCGGACTTCGTGTGCGCCCCGCCGTTGCGCCGCGCGTCCGACCGCGTGGCCCTGTGGGACGCGCTGGGCGTGGGGGACGTCGAGGTGGTCGCCACCGACCACTGCCCCTTCACGACGACCGACCGCCGGCGGGGGACCGGCGGGACCGGGTGGGCGGACTTCACCGGGATCCCGGGAGGGCTGGGCGGGGTCGAGACCCGGCTCTCGCTCGTCTACCAGGGCGTGACCACCGGCCGGCTGTCGCTGGAGCGGTGGGTGGACGCGACCTCGGCGGCGCCCGCGCGCCTCTTCGGCCTCGACGGCGTCAAGGGGTCGGTCCGCGTCGGGCTCGACGCCGACCTGGTGGTGTTCGACCCGGGTGCGACCCGCCGCCTCGACGCGTCACACCTGCACTCGCGCAGCGACCACAGCCCCTACGCGGACCTGGTCGTCACCGGTTGGCCGGCCGTGACGATCAGCCGGGGCGAGGTGGTCGCCGTCGGCGGCGAGCCGACGGACCCGACCCCCGGGCGTGGCCGGTTCGTGCGACGGACGCCGCTGGCGACGGCTCCACGTCGAGGGATCACGGCGGGCGGGGCCGACCAGCCGGGCAGAGCCGTCAGCCGCGAGGATCGCCCTCGTTGAGGTCGAACTGGCCGTCGTACGCGGGAGCGGTGATGCTCGGCTCGAGCTGGACGTCCCAACCGACCGAGATCTCGGGGTCGGCAGCCTGCTGCCGGTAGACCTTCAGGTCGGGGTCGCTGTCGATCGCGGCCAGGAGCGAGGCCTGGTCGCCGACCGCGGAGATCCGGAAAGGCTGGGGGTACGGCACGCCCTGGAGGATCACGGCGTCGCCCTCGCACTTGATCTCGGTCGTGCTGACCACCCGATGGCCCTGCACCGTGACCGCGATCGCGCCGGCCTTCCACATCGCGTTGATCACCGAGCGGATGTCCTGCTGGTGGACCACGAGGGCGTTCAGGTCGAGGGTGGTGGAGCTGATGACCTCCTCCGGGGCGTCGGAGAGGGTCACCGTCACCCCCGGGCCGGTGTGCGGCACCATCCCAGCGGGATCGTCGATCCGGCGCTGGTGGCGCTGCCCGTCGGAGTCGTCGGCTCGGCTGGACGGCGTCGGAGAGCCGGCCGGCCCGGTGGGAGGTGCCGGCTGCAGGTCGTGCCGGCCTTCCTGCACGGCCAGCAGGCCCACGAGAGCGAGCACCACGATCGTGGCCGCGGCGACGAGCAGCGGCGGCTGCCAGGCTCGAGGGCTCGCCGGGCGCTCGGCGTAGGACGCGTGGGAAGGCAACGCCGGCATCGGCGGCACGGCCAGCCGGTCGGCCACCTCGTGCAGCTCGCGGCTCAGGGTCTCCTCCATCTCGATCCCCATCTCAGGCCTCCTCTCCGTCGTGCGCGTCGGACCCGATCGCGGCCCGCAGGCTTCTCAGCGCGCGGTGCGCGGTGGACTTGACGTTGCCGGTCGAGCAGCCCAGCGTCTCCGCGATCTCGCGCTCACTGAGCTGCTCGTAGTACCGCAGCACGATCACCGCTCGCTGCCGCGGTGGCAGCGACGCCACGTGCGGCCACAGCTCGAGCCGGTCCTCGTGCCCGGAGCCGCCGCCTGTTCGCGGCTCGGGTGGGGTGTCGGTCAACAGCTCGAACCTGCGTGACCTCGGCCGCCGTCCCGAGATGTAGAGGTTGGTCATCATGCGGCGCAGGTACGCCGCCGGGTGGTCGGCCCGGCTGACCTTGTCCCAGGTGCGGAAGGCCTGCACCAACGTCTGCTGGGCGAGGTCCTCGGCGTCGGCGTGGCTGCCGGCGAGCAAGTAGGCCGTTCGGTACAACCGCGGCCACGCGGAAGCGGCGTACTCCTCGAACGTCGGCGCATCCTGCGCGTGTCTCTGGCTCGCGACCACCATCGAGCACCCCCTTCGCACCCCTGACGCCGGCCGCGCCGCGAAGGTTGCGTCCCGGACCGTACCGGCTCGGGTGCGTCGCTCCGAAAGACGTCGGTGTCACCACCGCGACCTCTGCGGCGGCGGGGCGTCGGAGGTCGGGTGAGCGGTGGCGTGCGCCACCACTCACGGCGTCGGTGTCGCGAGCGCGTCATCCGCTCGTGCCGAGTTGTGGATGTCGCAACGCAGCGGTGGGTGAGCCACCTTTCAAGCGTTGGGTTTGGTGGAACACTCACCGCTGGATCGTGTCGGCGCCGACCGCCGGTGGGCTGTCCACCGATCTACTCCGCGAGAAGGTGGACAGCGCACCGCCGCCTGAGATCCGGACATGTCGCGACCGCGTGCGCTGCGGGCGAGCCGGCCGGCCCGAGCCCCGGTAGTGGCCGGTTGGTGCGACGGACGCCGCTGGCGCCCTAGGCGGGAGTGAGGACCGACGCCCGCTCGCGGCGCCGCGCCTCGACGTCGGCGTCGGAGCAGAAGCCGCGGCCCGACCTCGTGAGGCAGAGCAGACCGAGCAGGTGTCCCTCGGCGTCGACCACGGCGAGCCGGCGCCGGCCGCTGTGCCGCATCGACCACCAGGTGGTGGCGAGGTCGAGCGTGCTCGGGATCGTGCGGTCCGTCAGGCGGCCGAGGGTGGCCGCGAGGTCCGTCGCCGGGCGACCCATGAGGTCCGCCGGGTCGACGACGGTGACCAGCCGGCCGGACCCGTCGACCACCAGGGCCGCGTGGACGTGGTCGTCCTCGAAGAAGGCGGCCAGGTCCGCGACGCGGGTGTCCTCGCCGAAGACGGTCGGGGCGACGAGCATCCCGTCGGCCACGGTGCGGCGCAGCAGGTCGCTCGGCACGCCGTCGGCGCACGGTGAGGGAGGTCGGACCTCGGGAGTCATGTCCTCCAGCATCGGCGTCTCGGGCCCGTGGCGCCGGAGACTTAGGTCCCGACGGTTGGGGTCCGGCGACGCGTCTTCGAATGGCCCGCTCGGGCCGGGCATTCAGCCGCGGGCGAGCGTGGCGTGCACCTCGGCCCGCCACGTCAGCCCGCCGTCGCGGGCCGCCATCTCCTCGAGCAGCCGCCCGACCCGGGCACGGGCGGCGGCCAGCAGGCCGCGCGCCTCGAGCTTCTCGAGGACCGTCCGGTAGCCCTGGGACCACGACCACTCGAACCAGTGGTCGGCGTCGCGCACCCGGACCTCGTGCACCAGCGACTCGGTGCTCACCTCCGACCAGCCCTGCCCGGACAGGTGGTCGTGCATCGCCGCCACGGACGAGAACGGACCGTCCCCGGGTGTGCGCGACTGCCGCTCGCCCTCCGGCAGGTCGGCGACCAGCGCCCCGAACACGGGTTCCCAGCGGGTGTCCGGCTCACCGAACCACGTGAAGCCGAGCCGACCGCCCGGCGCCAGCCGGTCCCGGTAGCGGGCGAGCGCGGTGTCGAGCGACGGCAGGAAGAACAGGACCAGGCCGGCCTGGACGATGTCGAAGGTCCCCTCGGGTGGCTGCTCGGCATCGCCGACCTCGACGGTCAGCCAGGGCAGGGCGCCGGCCGTCCGTCGTACCTCCTCGACCATCGCGGGGGCGAGGTCGGTCGCCAACACGCTGCCGGTCGGCCCGACGGCCTCGGCTGCCGGGATCGCACTGGCGCCCCGGCCGCAGCCGACGTCCAGCACCCGCTCGCCCGGCCGGGGGCCGGTCCGGCTCACCAGGAACCGACCGATCGGCTGGAAGAACTCCACGCCCACCTGGTCGTAGGTCGCGGCCGCGCGGTCGAAGACGCCGGCCACGCCCGCCTTGATCTCCTCCGGAGATGGGGTGCCCATGGGCACATGCTGGCAGCGGCCCTGGCGCGCGTCAGCCCTTCCCCATCCGCCGCAGGTTCACCATGGTCTGTCGTTGAACCGTCACTTCCCATGGTGGGCACGGCGTGGGAAGTGCGGGTTCACCTGGGTCCCATGGTGAACCGCCGCCCGGAACGAGCCTGTGGAGGGGAGCTCACGTGGCGCTGTGACCCGGGAGACAGCCGCGACCCGAAGCCGCTGTACCCGCTCTTGCTGCCTGTCGGTCGCAACCACGAGACCACCCGTGACCCGCCGACACCGACGCCCGCACGAAGCGCAACGCCCGGCTAGATGCCCCACTCGTAGAGCCGCGGGTCCCGGGTGGCGGGGTTCGGCGGTCGGGTCATGTTCCCGGCGATCTCGCTCCTGACCCCGATCCCCGTGCTCTACCTGGCCTCGGTGGTTTCGTGCCCCCGCTGGTGATGGGCTCGATCTTCGGCCACTCTGGCGACTACCAGGCCGGGCTGCTCGCGCTGTCGGTGATGGCCCTCCTGGTGCTCCTGCTCGCGACGTTCGTCCGGCGCTCACGCTCGGCCACGCTCGCCTGATCCACCGTCGACGGGGGCGTCACAGCCAGCGACGCACCCGTCGCGCGTAGTCGTCGTACGCCGCCCCGAACCGCTCGTGCAGGAACCGCTCCTCCGGTCGGATCGCCCCCCAGAGGACGAGTTGCACGGCGGCCGGCGCGAGCAGCAGGCCCCAGAACGTCGGCGCCAGCAGCGCCAGACCGAGGTAGAGCGCCAGCAGCCCCACGTAGAGCGGGTTGCGGGAGAGCCGGTACGGCCCCTCCTCGATCATCGCGTGCGTGGCCTGGCCGGGCAGCAGCCCGGTCCGATGGCGCCGGAACAGCCACAGCGACCAGCCGTTCCAGCCGGCGCACGCCAGCACCAGCGCCCAGCCGACCGGGACCCGCCACCCACCGAGATCGACCGGGTCGCCCCACACCACCGTCGCGACCCAGCCCGCGACCAGGGGGGCGCCGATCGCGACCGGCGGCCAGAGCCGGAACGCGACGGTGTCGTCGGGTCCGCGCGCCATGGGCCCAGTGTGGGCGGCCGGTCATGCTGGGTCCATGAGCTCGCCGCACCCGCCCCGGCTCCACCCGCTCCTGGCCAGCCGCTGGAGCCCGGCCGCCTTCGACGGGGAGCACGTCGTCGACCCGGACGAGGTCACGCTCCTGCTCGAGGCCGCCCGCTGGGCGCCGTCCGCCGGCAACTCCCAACCCTGGGCCTTCATCGTCGGTCGTCGCGGCGACGCCGACCACGCCGGCCTCGTCGGCCGGCTCACCCCCGGCTCCCGGCGGTGGGCGCCGTCCGCCAGCCTCCTCGTCGCGAACCTCAGCCACCGGTTCGTGGAGGGCACCGACTGGGAGTTCTCCGAGTTCGCCCAGTACGACCTCGGGCAGGCGGTCGCGCACCTGACGGTCCAGGCCCGCGCCCTGGGCCTGTTCGTCCGGCAGTTCCGGGCCTTCGACCGCGACGGCCTGCAGCAGGACTTCGGCGTTCCTCCGCACTGGGAGGTCACCACGCTGATGGCGGTCGGGCGGCCGCTGGACCAGGGACGGTCGCAGGCCGGCGGTGCGCGGGAGCGCCGGCCCGTCGCCGAGCTGCTCTGGCCTCCGCCGTCCCCGACCTCCCGGTGAGGCGCGGCTAGCCGGCTCGGACCGGCAGGGCCAGCGGGGCGCGGACCAGCGTCGCGTTGCCGCGTCGTACGACGCCCGCCCGGGTCAGCCCGGGCAGGCGCTCGGCGAGCACCCGGAGGGCGACGGTCCCCTCGAGCTCGGCGAGCGGCCGGCCGATGCAGCGGTGGATGCCGCTGGAGAAGGCGAGGTGCTCGGCGCCGTCGGTGCGGGTGATGTCGAAGGTCGCGGGGTCGTCGAAGACGGCCGGGTCCCGGTTCGCGCCGCCGATCAGCACGTTGACCCACTGGCCGGCCGCGACCGGCCGACCGGCGACCTCGGTGTCGTCGAACGAGACCCGGCCGGTGCGCTGCACCGGCGGGTCGAAGCGCAGCGCCTCCTGGACCGCAGCGCCGGCGAGGCCGGGGTCGGCCACCAGGAGCTCCCACTGGCCGGGGTGGTCGAGGAACGCGTCGACGGCGTTGCCGATCAGCCCGACCGTCGTCTCGAACCCGGCGATCAGCAGCATCCGGCACAGCGGCACCAGCTCGGCCGTGCGGATCGGCGCGTCGCCGTCGCCCTCACGGGCGACGAGGGCGCTGACCAGGTCGTCGCCCGGGTTGCGCCGGCGTTCCTCGAGCACGCCCTCGAGCGCCCGGTTGAGGTGCCGGGCGGCGAGCAGCACCTTCTGGGCGTGGCGCAGCGAGCTGAACCCGGGTGCGGCGGTGCCGAGCACGGCGCCGTACGCCGCCAGGGCGGTGCCCTCGTCCTCCTCGAGGCCGAGGAGGCTGCTGATCACGGCGACGGGGAGCGGGTTCGCGAGGCCCTCCATCAGGTCGAAGGTCCCGCTGCTCGCGGCCCGGTCCACCAGGGTCGCCACCGTGTCCTCGACCAGGACCTCGAAGGCAGCGAGCCGGTGCGGCGCGAACGCGGGTGCGACGAGGCGACGCAGCCGGGTGTGGTCGGGCGGGTTCCTGGTGAGGAACGAGCGGTCGTACGCCGGGTCCACCTTGGTCGCCGCCTCGGGTGCGACGCCGAACCTCCGGCTGCGCAGCACCTCGCGGCAGGTCTCGTGGTCCGCGGTCGCGAGGTGCCCGGCCGGGGTCTCGACGAACGGGCCGGCGGCCCGGATCCGGTCGTACACCGGGTACGGGTCGACCACCGAGCGCAGCCGGGCGAACTCGTTGCGGCGTACGTGCACGTCGACCAGCCCGCGCGCACGGGTGCCGTACAGGCCCGCCGTGAAGGCGACGGCCTGCTTCAGCTGTCCGGCGCGAGACTCCGTCATGCCGGTCAGCAGGCGGGCTCGGGAGAGAGCGTCAGCCCGGTGCAGGGGCACTGCACGGCGGGGTGGCGAACGGTCCCGAGCGTCATGGTGCCGGACACTATCAACGCGATGACCGACGAACGACCGCCACCGTCCGACGCCGACGCCCGCCGCCTGCGACGGGTCGTCCTCGTGGTCGCGCTGTTGAACCTCTCGTACTTCTTCGTCGAGATCACGGTGGCCGTGGCGGCGGGGTCGGTGTCGCTCCTGGCCGACAGCGTGGACTTCCTCGAGGACACCGCGGTCAACCTGCTGATCTTCGTCGCGCTCGGCTGGCCGCTGGCCCGGCGGGCCGCGATGGGCAAGCTGATGGCGCTCGTGATCCTCGTCCCGGCGTCGGTCGCGGCCGTGGAGGCCGTCCGGCGCTTCACCGACCCGGTCCCGCCCGAGGTGCTGCCGGTGGTGCTGGCGTCGCTCGGCGCGATCGCGGTCAACGGGACGAGCGCGTGGCTGCTCGTCCGCGTGCGTCACCACGGCGGCTCGCTGAGCACGGCGGCGTTCCTCTCCGCGCGCAACGACGTGCTCGTCAACCTGGCCATCATCGGCATGGCCCTGGTGACGCTCTGGAGCGGCTCGGGCTGGCCGGACCTCGTCCTGGGCTGCTTCATCATCCTGATCGCGCTGCACGCGGCCTACGAGGTCTGGGAGGTCAGCGAGGAGGAGCGGCTGGCCGCCAAGGCGCTCGCCGGAGAGCCGGTCGACTGAGCCCGCCCCGCCCTCCGGCCTGGTCGGTGCCGGAGGGCAGGTGCGGGAAGAAACAGGCCCTCGTCCATCGGGGGAGGCGGAGAGGGCCTGGCCGGCGCGGTGCGGTGTGAGTGTCGGTCACCCGGAAGGTGTCCTGGCGTCACCCGACGGGCGGCAGCACCAGCGTGCTCGACGTCGGGGTGCCGGGTGCAGGGCCGAACGGCCCGCCGCCCGCCGACGTGGTCCTCCCGCGACTAGTACGTCCGGACCGGTACGCCGACCCCGGCACGCCGTGCCGGGGTCGGCACACCGTTCCACCGGCCGGAACCCCCGGCGCCACCAGGGACGCCGGGGTGCAACGATGCGGCGTGGGCACGATCAGGGCCCGGGCGGCCGCGACCGTCCGACGGCTCGGCACGGAGCGGGTCGTGCTCGTGGCGTACCTGGCCTTCACCGTGTGGGTCCTGGTCGACCCGAGCCGGGAGACCCAGCGGGTGTGGGCGACCGTCGCCGCGATCGGGTACGCCGCCGCCCTGGTCGGCCTGTCCGTCGGGCTCGGGCCTCGCCGGTCCTGCCTGGTCGCCGCCGTCGGGTCGGTGGTGGTGCCGACGGTTCTGCTCGTCGTGCGCGGGATGGGCCAGCCGGAGATCCGGGTGGTGCACAGCGGCGCGGTCCAGCTGATGTCGGCGGGCAGCCCGTACCTGCCCGACCCCTCGTCGGTCTACGAGTACCGCCCCTACCTGCCGGCGCTCTACGCCTTCGGCGTCGTCCCGGCCACCGGCGGCGACCTGCGGCTGCCCGCGCTCGCGCTGCTGGTGGCGGCCCTCGTCGCCGTGCGGTTCTGGTCGAGGCGGGTCCCGGCCGGGCCGGTGGACCACCGCGCCGCGCTGGACACCCGCCTGGCGCTCCTGGTCGCCTGCCCCCTGGTGGCGGCGGCGATCGCGGTCAGCGGTGTCGACGTGCCGCAGGCGGCCCTGACCGTGCTGGCGATCGCCCTTGTGGCCCGGCACCGGTACGCCTGGAGCGCGGTCGCGATCGGGCTGACGATGGCGATCAAGCCGACCGGCGCCTGCGCTGCGTTCGTCCTGGTCGTGTGCATCTACCGTCGCGACGGGCTGGCGGCGGCGCTGCGGTTCGCCGGGGTGTCCGGGGCGACCGCGCTGGTCACGGTGCTGCCGGTGGCCCGCACCGACCCGCGGGCGATGTGGGCCAACGTCGTGGAGTTCCCCTCCGGGGAGTCGCTCGTGCAGTCCCCCGCCGCGTCGCCGCTGCCGGGGGTGCTGCTCCGCCTGGCCGGGGTGCCGGCCTGGGCGTCGCTCGCCCTGGTGCTGGTCGCCGGGGCGGCGTTCGCGGTCTGGTGCGTCGTGCGCTCCTCGCCGGACGTCAGCTGGGCCGCGTCCCGGATCGCGCTCGGGCTGTGCCTGGCGTTCCTGCTCGTCCCGTACAGCCGGGTCGGCTACTTCCTGGTGCCGGTGCTGGTCTTCTTCCCGTTCCAGTGGGCCGCGTTGCACGGCCGGACGCCGGCGTACGCCTGACCCACCCGGTCGTCGGCCTCAGGCCGCCTGGTCCCGCTCCTCCGGCCAGCCGCCCACGAGGTGGACGGTGCCCGCGTCGTCGACGAGGCGCGCGGTGAGGCCGTGCTCCCGCAGCCAGCGCCGGCCGGCGCTGCCCTTGACCACGACGGCCGTGGTGGCCGCGTTGGCCTCGGCACAGCGGGGGGCCGCGACCGAGACCGTGCGCCACACGGACGCCGCAGGGAGGGCGGTCGCCGGGTCGAGGATGTGGTGCACGGTCCGGCCGTCGCGGCGCCAGGTGCGGTGCAGCGTGCTGGAGGTCGCGAGCGCGGAGCCGGCCGGCAGCGTGACGTGCGCCGCGGGCTGGTCCTCACCGTCGCGGACGGTGACCTGCCAGCCGCCCTCCGGCCCCGGCCCGGCCGTGGCGATGTCGCCGCCGAGGCTGACCAGCACCCCGGTCCCGAGCTCCTCGGTGACCCGGCGCGCGGCCAGGTCGGCGGCCGCGGCCTTCGCGGTGGCGCCGAGGTCCAGCTCGAGACCAGGCGGCGCCGTCAGCCATCCGCCGGCGACGTGCACCCGGTCCCAGCCCGGCCGGCTGCGGGTCACGATCGGCCGGTCGTCGTACGCCGGCAGCCGGCTCAGGTCGCGGTCGTAGCCGACGTCGGCCAGCGCCCGGCCGAGCGTGGGGTCGACGGCGCCGTCGGTCCAGGCGGCCGCGTCGAGCGCGACCGCGACCAGGTGCTCGAGCAGCGGCGAGACCCGGGCCCGGCCACCGCCCTGGGCGAGCCGCGCCGGCAGCTGGCGCAGCTCGCTGTCCCCCCGGAACCGGCTTGCGGCGACGTCGACCTCGTCGAGGAGGGAGGTCGTGAGCGCCACGGCCCGGTCGAGGAGGGCCGGCTCGGTGACGACGAGCCGGGCGGTCGTGGTCCACAGGCTCCACTCGTGGGCAGCGGTCATCTCAGGAGCCCTGCGAGGTCGCGTGGCTGCTCGTCGCCGAGCCCTGGCTCAGCGTCGTGCCGCCGCCCGAGGACTGCGAGGAGGAGCTGGACGTGCCGTTGCCCGAGAACTGCGAGCCGGGGTCGGCCGCGGCGACGCCGCACGCCGCGGTGAGCGCGAGCGACCCGGCCATCACGCTGCCGGCGAGGATCCGCCGCCAGCGACGGCGTTGGCGGGTGCTGGTGGGAAGCGGTGCGTCGGTCATGGTCGAGACGGTAGGAAGCGGGTCTGGCCGGGCTCTGTGCCGTGCCTGTGACGTTCCTGTGGCTCGAGCCGTGCCTTCGGGCCACCCCGATCGGGTACGTCGGGGGTGTGCTCGACGCCCTCGTCGGATCCGCCCTCGCCCGGACCACCCGCACTGTCGCCGCCCTGCGTCCCGCGCGCAAGCCGCTGCACCCGCAGGGCCGGGTCGTGACCGGTCGGCTGCGGCGGACCGGGCTGCGTCCGCCGACCGGGGTCGCCTGGCTCGACGAGGTGGGGGAGGACGAGGTGCTCGTCCGCCGCTCGCGCGCGGTCGGGCTGCCGGCACCGCTGCCCGACATCCACGGGCTGGCCGTCCGCGTCCCGCTCGGGCCCGACGACCACGGCGACCTGCTCCTCGCGTCCACGGGCTGGGGTCGCGCCACCCGCTTCCTGCTGACCGTGAGCCGCCGCCCCGAGGGTCGGCCGCTCACCACGCTGCTGCCCTACCGGACCCCGGCGGGCCCGCTGCTCGTCGGGGCCCGAGCGCAGGGCGAGGACCGCTTCGAGCTCGCCTGCGCGGTCGGGCTGGGGGAGTGGCGGCCGTTCGCGACCCTCGACCTCGCCGCCGCCGGCGCGGACCTCGAGGTGTCCTTCGACCCGGTGCGCCGGCAGCTGCCGGGTCTCGAGCAGTACGACTGGGTGGAGCGGCTCCGCGAGCCGTCGTACGCGACCGCCCGCGGCTCGCGCCGCTGACGGCCGGACGTCGAGGACCGCTCAGGCGAACGCGGCCAGCCAGGCGCGGCCCTCGTCGGAGAGCCGGCCGTGGGTGTCGGCGACGCGCGCCCAGCGCCGGGTCGCCCGCAGGAACGTCGCGGGGTTGTAGACGTCCTCCTCGCACGACCACAGCCCGTCACTGGCGTAGGTGAGGATGGTGATGTTGCTCGCCCCGTGCCGCTCGCCGTCGCCGGGGTCCACCAGGTCGTTCCAGACCTCGCAGACGATCCGGCCGCGCTCCTCGTCGACCACGTGCCACGCGATCGGGAACCGGGGCATCTCGCTGCCGGGGAAGGTCGTCATCGTCTCGACGATCCAGCCGCGGATCTGCTCACGGCCGCTGAAGTCGCCGTACGCGTGCTCGCGGTACGTCGCGTCCTCGGTGAAGAGGTCCGCGAACCGTGCCCAGTCGCCGGAGCCGGCGATCCGGTCGACCTCGTCCTGGTAGTGCTGGAAGGCCGCCTCGAGCTCCGCGCGCGGCCAGGGGGTGCTCATGCCGGGACTGTAGGGCTCCACCGGGAAAAGTGGAACACGTTCTCCCTGCTCCGCCGGCGACCTCCAGTCACCCTCCAGTTCGCTCCCAGTCGCCCCCAAGAGGTGCGCGGGAGCGTAGGGGCACCGGGAGATGCCCGGGACCACCACCCCCAGGAGAGCACCATGATCGACACCTCGCTGCTGCCGTTCGCCGTCGGCTTCCTCGTCTTCGCCGCCGTGGCCACCGCGCTCGCGCTCGCCGCGATCGCCGCCGTCGCCACCGAGGGCCGCCGCTCGTCGCAGACGGTCGTGCCGCTGCACGCCGCGCACCCGGCCGTCGCTGCCGTCGCCGGCCGCGCCGCCTGACCCCTTGACAAGTAATCAGGCGATTACTAGCGTAGTAATCATTCAATGCATACCAGTGCCGGGACCGGCACCTCACCCCAGGAGAGCACCATGATCGACCAGAGCCTCACCCCCTTCGCCCTCGCCTTCATCGTCGTCGCGACCGTCGCCGCGGTCATCGCGACCGTCGTCATCGTCGACGCGGTCCTCGGGTTCGTCGCCCAGGCCCGCCGAGGCACGCAGCCGGTGGCCTCGCTGGCGCACCTGGAGCCCGCGGCTCCCGCCCCCAGCCGCTCGGCCGCCTGACCGCATGACCCGGTCAGGCGGGACCTCCACCGAGGTGGTGGGCCGGCCGGTGACCGGAGTGGATCGTCGTCATCACGTAGTCCTTCTCCGGCCCGGTCGCCCGCCACTCGACCGTCCAGCCGTCCTCGACCAGCTCGATCAGCCCCACGTAGTGGTCCGGCGCGCAGGGGTGCTCGACCCGGCGACCGACCGCCCACGGGTGGAACGGCCGCCCGTCGGAGAACTCCACGAACCACGCGTCGCTCGCGCGCACGACGAACAGCGTCCGCCCGACCGCGACCTCGCGCCCGTCCCAGCTCATCGTCCCGGTCTCGCTCCAGCGGACCCGGTCGGGTGACTCCAGCTCCAGCACCGCGGTGCCGCGCACGTCGCGCCGGCGGCCCGCCAGGCGGTCGTCCACGACCCGCCGCAGCTCCCAGGCCCCGAGCAGGTCGACCGGGCTGACCGGCACCCCGTCGTTCCCGACCATGCCCCGGACGCTACCCGTCCGGCCTGTGCGAGGGTGCTCCCGTGCCACCCCGCAAGCGCGCCCCCCGACCCGCGATGCCCGTCCCTCCCGGTGCCCGCGAGGTCTTCACCGACGGCGCCTGCGCCGGCAACCCCGGCCCCGGCGGCTGGGCCTGGGCGCTGGACACCTCGGTCCACGCGTCCGGCCGCGAGGCCCCCTCGACCAACCAGCGGATGGAGGTCCGGGCCGCGCTCGAGGCGGTCCGCGCCCTCGACGGGCCGCTGCTGGTGGTCAGCGACTCGACGTACGTCGTCAACTGCTTCCGTGACGGCTGGTGGCGCGGCTGGCTCGCGCGCGGCTGGACGAACTCCGCCCGGCAGCCGGTCGCCAACCGGGACCTCTGGGAGCCGCTGGTCGAGCTGGTCGACGCCCGCGGGGACGTCGCGTTCAGCTGGGTGAAGGGCCACTCGGGCCACACCATGAACGACTTCGTCGACCGGCTCGCGGTCGCGGCCTGCCGGGGCTGAGCGTTGCCGGTTCCCGACTGGTGAGCGGACCGTTTCCGTTCAATTGCTGGCAGAAGTCCGGGTTACCGACGGGTAGCACCGACCTGGCGGCGCAATTGAACGAGAACGAGCACCCCGGACCCCGCCGCACCCCACAGACGGGTCGTGCCGGGGCTGAGCGTCAGAGCTCGAGCCGGCGCCCGGGCTCGGCGAGCACGGCGTCGACGGGCTGGCCGGCGAGCGCGTCGACGAAGCGCCGGCCGGGCGTGGTGAACAGCCGGTGGTGGTTGTCACGGGCGATCCGGCGCAGCCCGAGCGGCCAGAAGGTCCCCCAGTGCACCGGGACCGCCGTGGTCGCGCCGACGGTCAGCACGGCGCTCGCCCCGTCGAGCGGGTTCATGTGACCGTCCTCGAGCGTGGGGCCCCAGCCGCCGATCGGGACCAGCGCCAGGTCGACCGCGCCGACGGACCGCATGTCCTCGCGCAGCTCGGTGTCGCCGGGGAACCAGAACGAGCGACCGCCCCCGTCGACGCGGAACCCCAGCGGCGGCCCGGTCACGCGGGTGTGCGGGCCGCGGCCGCCGTCGTGGGTCGCGGGGAGCACCCGGACCGTGACGCCGGCGACCTCCACGACCTCGCCCGGTCCCACCGGTCGGACCCGGTGCGACCCGAGGGCCCGCAGCAGCGACTCGCCGCCGCGGGGCACGAGGATCGGCACGTCGGTGCCGAAGCGGCGCAGGGACGGCAGGTGCAGGTGGTCGTGGTGCAGGTGCGAGATCAGCACGACGTCCGCCTCGTAGGCGCGGGCGGCCGGGCTGGCGCCGTACCGGCGCAGGTGGAAGAGCCGGTCGCCGAGCAGCGGGTCCGTGGCGACCCGGGCGCCGCCGATCTCGACGGTCGTCGACGCGTGCCCCCACCAGGTCATCGCGAGGTCGCCGGTGCTCACGGGTGCAGCGTAGGGCGACGACCCGTGGCCACGGTGCCGTCCACGTCATCGTCGCGTGTGACCTCGGCGACCAGGCCGGCAGCCGCCATCAGCGCCACGGTGCCGGACGCCTGGGCGACGCTGGTCTCGACGAGGAGCCGGCCGCCGGGGGTGAGCCACTCCGGTGCGCCGGCGACGACCCGCCGCTGCACGTCGAGGCCGTCACCGCCGCCGTCGAGCGCGACGCGGTGCTCGTGGTCGCGGGCCTCGGGCGGCATCGTGGCGATCGCCGCGGTCGGCACGTACGGCGCGTTGGCGACGACCGCAGCCAGCCGGCCACGCAGGCGGGGCGGGAGGGCGTCGTACAGGTCGCCCTCGTGGACCCGGTCCGGCGGCAGGTTGCGGCGGGCGCAGGCGACCGCGGCCGGGTCGAGGTCGGCGCCGTGCACCTCCAGGCCCGGCACGGCGGCGGCCAGCGCCGCGCCGACCGCGCCCGTGCCGCAGCACAGGTCGACGACGACGGCGCCGGGTCGGAGGCCGGCGGCCGCGTGCCGCACCAGCGCGGACGAGCGGAGGCGGGGCACGAACACCCCGGGCGCCACCGCGACCCGCAGCCCGCAGAACTCGGCGAAGCCGACGACCTGCTCGAGCGGCTCGCCCGCGACCCGGCGCTCGAGCATCGCGGCGAGGGTGTCCTCGTCCGGCGCGGCCGAGCTCAGCAGCCGGGCCTCGTCCTCGGCGTAGACGCAGCCGGCGGCGCGGAGGGCGGCCACCAGGTCGTCGGGAGCCATGGTCGATGATGCTCCCATGCCGAGCGTCAGCACCCAGATCACCTGGATCGTGGTCGGATACGCGCTGCTGGTCTTCGTCCTTGCACTGGTCACGGCGGGGCGTCGCCAGGGGCGCCCCCGCTGGCTGGACCAGATGGCCTGGATGCTCGAGCTGCTGCTGGTGGTGCGCGCCCTCGCCGGGCTCGGACCGCTGGTGGGGGACGACCCACCCGACTCGACCTCGACGTACGTCGGCTACCTCGTCGCGTCGGTGTGCGTGCTGCCGATCGCGATGCAGTCGGTGCGCGACGACCGTGCCGTGTGGTCGTCGGCCGTGGTCGCGGTCGCGGCGCTGGCGATCGCCGTGGTCGCCGTACGTCTGGAGATGACGGCGTGACCACCGCGCCCCGCTCCGGCCCGCACAAGGTGCTGCTGGCGTTCTACGCGCTGTTCACGCTGGCTGCCGGCGCCCGGGCGATCGTGCAGCTGACGACGCAGTACGACGAGGCGCCGGTCGCCTACTGGCTCTCGCTCGCGGCCGCCGTGACCTACGCGCTCGGCTGGTGGGCGATCCGGCAGGCGTCCGTGGGGCACACCGGGTTCGCGAGCGTGATGCTCTGGATCGAGCTCGCCGGCGTCCTGACGGTCGGGACGCTGTCGATCGTGGTCGACCGGTGGTTCCCGGACGCGTCGGTGTGGTCCGACTACGGGATCGGCTACGGGTTCGTGCCCGCGGTGCTGCCGGTCGCCGGTCTGCTCTGGCTGCGGCGGCAGAAGCGGACCACTCGCGCCGATCTGTAACGTGTTCTAGATTTCGGGCGTGACCGACGTCTTCGCCCCCGCCACCCTCGGACCCGTCCGGCTGCGCAACCGGACCGTGAAGGCGGCGACCTTCGAGGGGCGCACGCCGGAGGGCCAGGTCACCGACGGGCTCGTCGACTACCACCTCGCGGTGGCGCGCGGCGGCGTGGGACTGACGACCGTCGCCTACCTGTCGGTCGCCCCCGAGGGCCGCACGCACCGCGAGCAGGTCGTCGTCGGGGAGCACTCGCTCGCCGGGCTCGCCCGGCTGGCCGAGGCGGTGCACGCCGAGGGTGCCGCGATCGCCGGTCAGGTGGGCCACGCGGGGCCGGTCGCCAACGGGCGCTCCAACGGGGTCAAGGCGATCAGCGCGTCGCGGATGCCCAGCCCGCTGTCGATGCAGATGATCCGCGCGGCGACCGAGGCGGACCTGACCCGCGTCACCCGCCTCTACGTCGCGGCCGCGCGGACCCTGGTGCGGGCCGGCTTCGACGTCCTCGAGCTGCACATGGCGCACAGCTACCTCGTCTCGTCCTTCCTGGCCCCCGGCCTCAACCGGCGGCGCGACGACTGGGGCGGGTCGCTGGAGAACCGGGCCCGCCTGGGCCGCCAGGTCGCCCGCGCGGTCCGCGACGAGGTCGGGGACGAGGTGGCCGTGACCGCGAAGGTCTCGGTGTCCGACGGCTTCAAGGGCGGCGTCACGACCGACGAGGGCCTGGCGTACGCCCGGCTGCTCGAGTCCGACGGCTGCCTCGACGCGCTGCAGCTCAGCGGCGGCTCGTCCCTGATGAACCCGATGTACCTCTTCCGCGGCGAGGCGCCGGTGGCGGACTTCGCGGCGACGATGCCGTGGGTGATCCGGATGGGGATGCGGACGCCGGTGGGCCGGAGCTTCCTCAAGAGCTACCCGTTCGAGGAGGGCTACTTCCGCGAGAAGGCGCTGCGGTTCCGCTCGGAGCTCTCGATGCCGCTGATGCTGCTCGGCGGCATCAACCGGCGCGAGACCATGGAGCAGGCGATGGCCGACGGGTTCGACTTCGTCGCGATGGGCCGGGCGCTGCTCCGCGAGCCCGACCTCGTCAACCGGCTCGCCGCCGGCGAGGCCGACGCCGGGGTGTGCATCCACTGCAACCGCTGCATGCCGACCATCTACTCCGGGACGCGGTGCGTGGTGGTCGAGGAGGCGGGCGACACGTCGGGCTTCACCGGCTGACCGGTGACTCCCGCACGACACGCCGGCGGGGCACGGCGTGTCGTGCGGCCTTTACCGGCTGACCGGTGAAACCCGCACGACACGCCGGCGGCCGACCGTGGCACTGTGGCCGCATGGCTCCCGTGACCGGTGTCGTCTTCCGTCCGCAGTCCCCTCCCGAGGAGCTCCGCGCCGTGGTCGAGCACGCGGAGGCAGCCGGGGTGGCCGAGCTGTGGCTCTGGGAGGACTGCTTCCTCGAGGGCGGGCTCACGACCGCGGCGGCCGCGCTGGCCTGGTCGACCCGGCTGCGGGTCGGGATCGGCCTGCTCCCGGTCCCGCTGCGCAACCCGGCCCTGGCGGCGATGGAGATCGCCACCCTGGCGCGGATGTTCCCGGACCGCCTCGTCGTCGCGCTCGGGCACGGCGTGCAGCCCTGGATGGAGCAGGTGGGTGCCCGGGTGGAGTCGCCGATGACCCTCCTGCGCGAGCACGTCAGCGCGGTGCGGGCGCTGCTGGCGGGCGAGACGGTGTCCGTGTCCGGCCGGTACGTCCACCTCGACGGCGTCGCGCTCGACTGGCCACCCCCGACGGCGCCGCGGCTGCTGGTCGGCGCCCGCGGGCCGCGCACCGTCGCGCTCGGCGGCGAGGTCGCCGACGGGGTCCTCCTCGACTCGGTGACCGACCCCGACGTCGTACGACGCGCGCGGGAGGCGGTCGGTGGCGCCGCCCACCTCTGCGTCTACACGGAGGTGGACCCCCGGGGCGGCCTCCGCGACCTCGGGCGTTGGGTCGCCCGGCTCGGCGCGGCAGGGGCCGACACCGTCGTCCTCCAGGCCCCGGGCGACGCCCCGGACCCGCGCCCCCTCGTCGACGCCCTCGCCCGACCCTTCCCACCGGAGTAGAACGTGTTCTAGATTGCCGGGCATGGGAGACCCACTGAAGGTCGTCGTCTGGTCCACGGGGACCGTCGGCCGGCACGCGATCACGGGCATCGACGCCCACCCGGACCTCGAGCTCGTCGGGGTGTGGGTGTCCAACCCCGACAAGGACGGCAAGGACGCCGGTGAGCTGGCGGGGCTCGGGCGCGAGCTCGGCGTCGCCGCGACCACCGACAAGCAGGCGCTGCTGGCGATGCGGCCCGACGCGATCGTGCACACCGCGATGACCGACGACCGGGTCTTCGAGGCGATCGAGGACCTCGTCGAGTTCCTCGAGGCCGGCGTCAACGTCACCTCGAGCGGCCCGGTGCTCCTCCAGTGGCCGGAGAAGATCCTGCCGCCGGAGACGATGGAGAGGATCGCGAAGGCCGGCGAGCGCACCGGCGCGAGCCTCCACGTCAACGGGATCGACCCCGGGTTCGCGAACGACGTGCTGCCGCTGTCTCTGACCAGCCTCTCCCAGCGCATCGACGAGGTGCGGGTGATGGAGATCTGCGACTACTCGACCTACTACCAGCCGGTGGTGATGGGCGACCTGTTCGGCTTCGGCCGGCCGATGGACTACCGGGCGTTCCTCTGGGAGCCCGGCATCCTCACCATGGCCTGGGGCAGCGTGGTCCGCCAGATCGCCGCCGGCCTCGACATCGTCCTGGACGAGCCGCTGACCGAGGAGGTCGACCGGCGTGCCGCCGAGGTGGACACGCCCAGCGTCTCCGGCGACGTCGCCGCCGGCACCATGGGAGCGGTGCACTTCCAGCTGATCGGCAAGGTCAACGGCGTACCGCGAGTCGTCCTCGAGCACTACACGCGCACCGCCCCCGACCAGGTGCCCGAGTGGCCGACCCCGCCCGAGGGTGACGGCTGCTACCGGGTGGTGATCAAGGGGGAGCCCTTCATGCAGTGCGACTTCACCCACCACGGCGAGCACGGCGACCACAACGTCTCCGGGATGATCGTCACCGCGCAGCGGATCGTGAACGCCGTCCCGGCGGTCGTCGCGTCCCCCGGCGGGCTGGTCACGGCCCTCGACCTGCCGCTGGTCACCGGCCGCGGGCTGGTCGCGCGATGAGCGGCATCCTCGACCGGTTCTCCCTCGACGGCCAGGTCGCGGTCGTCACCGGCGCCGGACGCGGCATCGGAGCCGCCTGCGCGGTGGCGTTCGCCGAGGCGGGCGCGGACGTCCTGATCTCCAGCCGGACGGAGAGCCAGCTCGAGCAGGTCGCCGAGCGGATCCGGGCCGCCGGACGCCGGGCGGTCGTCGTACCGGCGAACCTCGACGACCTCGACGCGGTCGCCGGTCTCGCGCAGACGGCGTACGACGAGCTCGGCCGGCTCGACACGGTCGTCAACAACGTCGGCGGCACGATCCCGAACGCCTTCCTCGACACGAGCACGGACTACCTCGCGGAGGCCTTCCACTTCAACGTGATGACCGCGCACGCGCTCAGCGTCGCCGCGGTGCCACTGATGCTGAGGTCTCCGGACGGTCAGCAGAGCATCGTCAACATCGGCTCGATGATGGGGCGCGCGTCCGGCCGCGGCTACCTGGCCTACGGGACGGCGAAGGCCGCGTTGGCGCACTGGGCCCGCCTCGCGGCCCGTGACCTGGCGCCGCGGATCCGGGTGAACGCGATCGCGGTCGGGTCGGTGATGACCAGCGCGCTGGAGTTCGTCGCCGGCGTGCCGGAGATGATGGAGCAGCTCGAGACGAAGACCCCGCTCGGCCGGGTCGGGGAGGCCGAGGACATCGCTGCGGCCGCGCTCTACCTCAGCTCGCGGGCCGGGCAGTACGTCACCGGCAAGGTCATCGAGGTCGACGGCGGCATCCAGGAGCCCAACCTCGACCTCAACCTGCCCGACCTCACCCCGTAGGGTCCGGCAGGTGACCTCGTCGAGCACGCCCACGGCGTACGCCGTCTCGCCGGACTCCGGCGAGCACTGGTCGGCCGAGGGCGCCTGGCAGGTGGCCGACGGCATCCACCGGGTCCCGCTGCCGCTGCCGATGGACGGGCTCAAGGCGGTCAACGTCTACGTCCTCGAGACCGGCGACGGGCTCACGCTGATCGACGGCGGCTGGTCGATCCAGGTCGCGCGCGACCTGCTGGAGCGCTGTCTGGGCGACATCGGATACGGCTTCGGCGACATCCGCCGGTTCCTGGTCACCCACATCCACCGCGACCACTACACGCTCGCGACCGTGCTGGGTCACGAGTACGGCGCCGACGTCTCGCTCGGGCTCGGCGAGAAGCCGGGGCTCGACCTGCTCAACGACGCGCTCTCCGGCGCCCACGACTTCGAGGGCAACCCGTTCCTCGAGGTGCTGCGCACCGCGGGCGCGCACGAGATCGCCGACCTGTGGGCGGCCGGCGGTCCCACCGAGCTCCCGGACCCGGAGTGGTGGCAGTACCCGCACACCTGGCTGGCCGGCGACCAGGAGCTCGCCGTCGGCACCCGCACCCTCGACGCCGTACACACGCCCGGCCACACGCCCGGCCACTTCGTCTTCGCCGACCAGACCGCCGGGCTGCTGTTCGCCGGTGATCACGTGCTGCCGACGATCACGCCGTCGATCGGCTTCACGGTCCCGCCGGTGCCCGACCCGCTCGGCGACTTCATGGCCTCGCTCACCAAGGTCCGCGCGCTCCCGGACCTGACCGTGCTCCCCGCCCACGGTCCCGTCGCGCCGTCGTCGCACGCCCGGGTCGACGAGCTGCTCACCCACCACGAGGACCGGCTCGCGCAGAGCCTCCGCGCGCTGGCCGGCGGTCCGCTGACCGCGCACCAGGTCGCCCACCACCTCGGGTGGACCCGCCACGAGAAGCCCTACGACGAGCTCGACCCGTTCGCCCAGGGCATGGCGTCGATGGAGACCAAGGCGCACCTGGAGCTGCTCGTCGCCCAGGGCCGCGCGACGCGCGAGGAGACCTCCGGCGGGGTGCTGTTCGAGGCGGTCCTGCCGGCGCCGTGAAGGTTCATCGGCCGGCCGATGAAACTCATGCTCGGACGACAAAGGTTCATCGTCCAGGCGTGAGTTTCGTCGGCGGCTGCAAGGTCATACGACCCGGGTGCGGGGGCGACCGGGTCGCATGACGTCGCGGGGTCGTCGGCTGCGAGGTCATACGGCCCGGGTGCGGGGGCGACCGGGTCGCATGACGTCCCGGGGTCGGCGGCTGCAAGGTCATGCGGCCCGGGTGCGGGGGCGACCGGGTCGTACGACGTCCCCTGGGGCACCCTGCCCTCAGTCGTCGAGCGACCCGATGAACCAGTCGGGGTCCGCGGACCGCACCCATGGCCCGCGGCGCATCGGGGTGTGCGGGATCCCGTCCTCGAGGAACTCCGGGCCGTCGACCTCGAACCCGAACGTCGCGTACCACGACGCCAGCGGGGACTGGGCGTCCAGCACGACGTCCTTGCCCTCGCACAGCACGAGCGCGGTCGTCATCAGCCGGTCCGACCACCCCCGACCGCCACCTCGCGCGGCGCGGGCCAGCACGACCCGACCGATGCGCCAGACCGTGCCGTCATCGAGCACCCGGGCGTAGCCGACGACCTGCCCGCCGTCGTCCTCCATCACCACGTGCCGGGTCCCCGGCTCCGGGTCGCGGCCGTCGAGGTCCGGGTACGGACACTGCTGCTCGACGACGAACACGTCCTGGCGCAGCCGCCACACGGCGTACGCCGTCGCCGACGAGAGCTGGTCGAAGGTGGTCGCCGTGATGTTCACCGGAGGAACTCCAGCGTCTGCCGGCGCGCCTCGCCCGCCTCGGGCACGAGGGGGAGCAGCGGGTAGACGTGGATCAGGCCCGGTCGCTCGACGTAGGTGAGGTCCCAGCCGGCATCCTCCGCCCGCCGGGCGAGCAGCCGGCAGCCGGGGGCGAGGGTGTCGCGGGTGCCGCAGAACATCAGCGCCGGCGGTAGTCCCGCGAGGTCGCCGAGAGCGGGCGACACCTCGGGCCGGCCGAGGTCGTCGGGGGAGCCGGCCCACCAGCCGGCGTACGCCTCGATCTTGCCGAGGTGCAGCCACGGGTCGGCCGCCGAGAAGGCGGGCGTCTCGGGGGTGCTGGTCGTCAGGTCGACCCAGGGGGAGTGCAGGACGAGGCGCGACGGCTGCGGGCCGCCGCGGTCGCGGAGCGTGAGGGCCAGCGCGAGCGCGTAGCCGCCACCGGCCGAGTCGCCGGCGAGCACCAGCTCCCCGGAGTCCGCGGTCCAGCGGGCGACCAGGTCGGCCAGCTGGTCGTGGGAGTCGCGCCAGGTGTGCTCGGGCGTCAGCGGGTAGTCCGGCAGCACCACCCGCGCCCCGAGCGCCGTGGCCAGCCAGGCCAGGTAGCGCACGTGGAACGCGTCGATCCCCGAGACGAACCCGCCCCCGTGGACGTAGACCACGGTGCGGCGCGGGTCGGCGCCGCGCGGCGTCACGACGTACGACGGGAACTCGCCGGCCGCCCCCTTCAGCACCTCGGTGACGACCGAGAAGCGCTTGTCGAACCGCGGCACCAGCCGCGTGGGCAGCCCGGCGCGGTACGACGAGTGCGCCTCGACCAGCCGGGCGCGCTCGGTCTCCAGGCTCTCGAGCTCCGAGCTGCCGCGCAGCCGGGGCACCGCCCAGGCGAGCAGCTGGTGGCGCCGGCTCGGACTCGTCATGGGTGGAGTGTCACAGATCGGACCCGGTCGGTGTCTGGTGCACGACCCCACGAACCGAGGAGAGCGACATGGCCAGCACGTTCCGCATCCCGAAGGCACCGATCACCGGCCTCTACGGCAGGTTCCTCACCGCTTACGCCCGTCGGACCTACGGACAGGTCCCGGACGGGGTGCACGTCTACTTCCACCACAAGCCGCTGCTCAAGGCCGTGCTCTCCTTCGAGGGCAAGGTGGCGAAGTGGCGCGAGCTCGACCCGCACCTGAAGTCGTACGCCCAGATGGCCAGCGCCGCCGTCATCGGCTGCAGCTGGTGCCTCGACTTCGGCTACTTCCTCGCCCACGGCGAGGGCCTGGACGAGAGCAAGGTGCGCGAGGTGCCGCGCTGGCGCGAGTCCGACCTGTTCACGCCTCTCGAGCGGGAGGTGCTCGCCTACGCCGAGGCGATGAGCACGACGCCGCTCACCGTCACCGACGAGATGACCGCGAGCCTGGTCGCGCAGCTCGGCGCCGCCGCCGTCGTCGAGCTCACCCAGATGGTGGCGATCGAGAACATGCGGTCGCGCTTCAACGCCGCCGCCGGCCTGCAGAGCCAGGGATATTCGGATGTGTGCGAGCTGCCGCTCGCCGTACCGTCGACCGTCATGAGGACCGGTGGGCAGCAGGCATGAGCGCGACCGCCACCGACGCCTTCGTCGAGCACCGCAACCTCCTCTTCACCGTCGCCTACGAGATGCTCGGGTCGGCCGTGGACGCCGAGGACGTGCTCCAGGAGACCTGGCTCCGGTGGGCCGAGGTCGACCGGTCGCAGGTGCGCGACGACCGTGCCTACCTGGTGCGGATCGCCACCCGGCTGGCGCTCAACCGGATGCGCAGCAACGCCCGCCGGCGCGAGCAGTACGTCGGTCCGTGGCTGCCCGAGCCGCTGCTGACCACCCCCGACGTGGCCGAGGACGTCGAGCTCGCCGACAGCGTGTCGCTGGCGATGCTCACCGTGCTGGAGACGCTCGCACCCACCGAGCGGGCGGTGTTCGTGCTGCGCGAGGTCTTCGACCTCGGGTACGACGAGATCGCGGCGTCGGTCGACAAGACGCCGGCCGCCGTCCGGCAGATCGCCCACCGGTCGCGCGCCCACGTCGAGGAGCGGCGGCCGCGACGCGAGCCGAGTCCCACCGAGCACGACCGCGCGATGCGGGGCTTCCTCGCCGCCGTCTCGACCGGGGACATCCAGAGCCTGATGGACGTGCTGGCGCCCGACGTCGTCCTCATCACCGACGGTGGCGGCGTGAAGAAGGCGGCGCTGCGGCCGATCCTCGGGCGCGACAAGGTGATCCGGTTCCTCGACGGCGTCACCGGCGGTGTCGCGGCCGACGTCGACGTGGTCGTGGTCAACGGTGCGCCGGCCCTGCGCGTGGTCGTCGACGGCGAGCTCGACACGGTGGCGTCGATGGTGGTCGAGGACGGCCAGGTGACCGGGCTCTACGTGGTGCGCAACCCGGCCAAGCTGGCCCGCCTGGACGCCGTCGTCACGCTCACGCGCTGAGAGCCACCGACGAGCGTGGCCGCCGGCGACGTACTACTCTCAGTTCCACAGACAGGGGAGCACGCCTCACAACGTGCTGAGAGTGCGGAACGGCCGCAGACCCTCGGAACCTGATCCGGTTAGCACCGGCGAAGGGAGTCGGAGTGAGATCCATCCGTGTGTACGGCGCTGCCCTGGCGGCAGCCCTCCTGACCGCGTCGGCGGGCTGCTCGCTCGTCGGCGACGACGGCGGCGGCGAGGCGCCCGCCTCGGACCGGGTCGTGCTCGTCACGCACGACTCGTTCGGGCTGCCCAAGCCGCTCGAGCGCCGGTTCGAGGAGGAGTCGGGCTACGACCTGGTCGTCCGCGGCTCAGGTGACGCCGGCACGCTCACGAACAAGCTGGTGCTCACCCAGGACGACCCGCTCGGCGACGTCGCCTTCGGCGTCGACAACACCTTCGCGTCCCGGGCGCTCGACGCCGGCGTGTTCACGCCGTACGACGCGGACCTGCCCGCGGGCGCCGAGCAGTACCGTCTGCCCGGCGACGACGACCACGAGCTCACCCCGGTCGACGACGCGAGTGTCTGCGTCAACGTGGACGACACCTGGTTCGCCGACCACGACCTCGCGCCGCCGACGACCCTCGACGACCTCGTCGACCCGGCCTACCGCGACCTCTTCGTCACCCCCGGCGCGGCCACGAGCTCGCCGGGCATGGCGTTCCTGCTCGCGACGATCGCGGCGTACGGCGACGGCTGGCAGGACTGGTGGGCGCGCCTGATGGACAACGGCGCCAAGCTCGTCGACGGCTGGTCGCAGGCCTACGAGGTCGACTTCACGCAGGGCGGCGGCTCGGGCGTCCGGCCGATCGTGCTCTCCTACGACTCCTCCCCGGCGTTCACCGTCTCGGGCGGCCGCTCGAGCACCAGTGCGCTGCTCGACACCTGCTTCCGCCAGGTCGAGTACGCCGGCGTGCTGGCCGGGGCGCAGAACCCGGACGGGGCGCGAGCCCTGGTCGACTTCCTGCTCACCCCCGAGGTGCAGGCCGCGCTCCCGGAGAGCATGTACGTCTTCCCGGTGGACTCCTCCGTGGAGCTGCCACAGGAGTGGGCGAGGTTCGCGGAGCAGCCGACCGACCCCTACCAGGTCGACCCGGCGCAGGTCGATGAGCACCGGGACGAGTGGCTGCGCGAGTGGAGCGACGTCACCTCGCGATGAGGCCCGAACGATGAGGTCCCGACGATGAGGCGCGGCCTCACCCTCGCCGGGCTCGCGGCCGTGCCGCTGGCGGTGCTCGGCGTGTTCTTCGTGCTGCCGGTGCTGGGGATGGTCTCCGAGGGCTTCTTCGTCGACGGGCACTTCGACCCCGCGGGTGTCGCCGAGGTCCTGGCCCGGCCGCGGGTGCACCGGGTCGTCTGGTTCACGGTGTGGTCGTCGGTGGCCGGCACCGTGCTCGCGGTGCTGCTCGGCGTGCCGGCGGCGCACCTGCTCCACCGCCGCTCGTTCCCGGGCCGGCGCGTGCTGCGGGCGCTGCTGCTGGTGCCGTTCGTGCTGCCGACGGTGGTGGTGGGCGTGGCCTTCCGCGAGCTGATCGGCGAGGCGGGCCCGCTCGGCTTCCTCGGGCTCGACGGGTCCGCGGCCGCGATCGTCGCCGGCCTGGTCTTCTTCAACGTGTCGGTCGTGATCCGCGCCGTCGGGGCGTCCTGGGAGACCCTGGACCCGCGGCCGGCGGAGGCCGCGGCGGCGCTGGGGGCGAGCCCGGCGTACGTCCTGCGCACGGTGACCCTGCCGGCGCTGCGGCCCGCGATCGTCTCGGCCGCCAGCGTCGTGTTCCTCTTCTGCGCGACCGCGTTCGGCGTGGTGCTGACCCTCGGGGGTCTCCGGTACTCCTCGGTCGAGACCGAGATCTACCTGCTCACCACGAACCTGCTCGACCTCCAGGCCGCCGCCGCGCTCTCGATCGTGCAGCTGCTCGCGATCGTCGCGCTGCTGCTGCTGACCAGCCGGCTGCGCGCCGTGCCCGACCCGACCCAGGCCCGGTCGACCGCTCGTGCCCCGCGGCCCTCACGCGGCGACTGGCCGGGCGTCCTCGCCACCGGGCTCGTCCTCGTCCTCGTCGGGCTGCCGCTGGCGGCCCTCGTCGTCGGGTCCCTGCGGGTCGGCGACGGGTGGGGGCTGGCGAACTACCGGGCGCTGACCACCGAGGGCTCGCGACAGGCGCTCCTGGTGCCGGCCACCGACGCCCTGGTCACCTCCCTGCGCACGGCCGTCGACGCCACCTGGATGGCGCTCTCGCTCGGGCTGCTCGTGGCGGTGGTCGTCTCGCGCCGGTCGCACTCCCGGGCCGAGCGTCGGGCCCGCGGCCTGCTCGACGGGCTGTTCCTGCTCCCGCTCGGGGTGTCCGCCGTGACGCTCGGATTCGGGTTCCTCATCACCCTCGACCGGCCGCCCGTCGACCTCCGCGACTCGCTGCTCCTGGTGCCGATCGCCCAGGCGCTGGTCGCCCTGCCGCTGGTCGTGCGTACCCTCGCGCCGGTGCTCGGGGGCGTCGACGACCGGCAGCGCCAGGCCGCGGCGTCCCTGGGTGCGGGCCCGCTGCGCACGTTCGCGACCGTCGACCTGCCGGCGCTGTGGAAACCGCTCCTGGCAGCCGCCGGCTTCTGCTTCGCGATCTCGCTGGGGGAGTTCGGGGCGACCTCGTTCCTCGCCCGGGAGGACCACCCGACGCTGCCGATCGTCATCTTCCGGCTGATCGGGCACCCGGGTGCGATGAACTACGGCATGGCCCTGGCCGCATCCGTGGTCCTCGCCGCTACGACCGCGGCGGTGCTGCTCGTCGTCGAGCGGCTCCGCGTCCCGTCGGTGGGTGCCTTGTGACGGAGGTGCGCTGATGCTCGCGGTCGAGGACGTCACCGTCGCGTACGACGGCGTGCCGGCCGTCCTGGACGCCTCGCTGACCCTCGGCGACGGCCAGGTGCTCGCCGTGCTGGGGCCCAGCGGCTCGGGGAAGTCCACGCTGCTGCGGGCGATCGCAGGCCTCGAGCCCACCGCGGCCGGCCGGATCCGCTGGGACGACGCCGACCTGGCCGGCGTACCGACCCACAAGCGCGGGTTCGCGCTGATGTTCCAGGACGGCCAGCTCTTCGGGCACCTGACCGTGGCGCGCAACGTCGGCTACGCGCTGCGGCTGCGGCGGGTGCCGGACGCGGACCGGCGGGTCCGTGAGCTGCTCGATCTGGTCGGGCTCGAGGGGTACGGCGAGCGGCTGCCCGCGACCCTGTCCGGCGGCGAGCGGCAGCGGGTCGCGCTGGCCCGCTCCCTGGCGGTGCAGCCGCGGCTGCTGCTGCTCGACGAGCCGCTGTCGGCGCTGGACGCCGGGCTGCGCGAACGGCTCGCCGGCGACCTCCGCGACATCCTGCGGGCGTCCGGCACGACGGCGCTGATGGTCACCCACGACCAGGACGAGGCCTTCACGGTGGCCGACCGGCTGGCGGTGATGCGTGCGGGACGGGTGGTCCAGGAGGGCGACATCGCCGCGGTCTGGCGGGCGCCCGCCGACGCCGAGACCGCGCTGTTCCTGGGCTACGCCCGGGCGCTGACCGGGCCGGCCGCCGACGTGCTGCTGCGGGCGGCGGGGCTGCCCGAGGCGGGGGCGGTCGCCGTACGTCGGTCGGCGCTGGTCGTGGCGCCGTCCGGGCCGCTCACGGGCACGGTGGTCTCGGCCCGGCTCACGCCCGAGCTGGTGCGGCTGGTCGTCGACGCCGACGGCATCGGCGAGGTCGACGCGGTCGCACGGCTCGACACCCACCCCGCGGCCGGGGACCGGGTCGCGATGGTGGTGGACCCCTCCCGGCTGGCGACCACCCCGCCCGGTCCCGGGTCGTCCGGCGGCTGAGGTGCCGAGGTGGGGGCCTTCGTCGAACCTTCCCTACACTGGCGTCCGTGTATCGCCGCGCCTACGCCCTCCTCGTGGGGAACGCCATCCTCATGGGCGCGCTGGCGATCCTGGTCGCGGTCGTCTACGACAAGCGGCTCGTGGACCCCGAAGGCAGCTTCCTCGGCCCGTCCTGGCTGCGGCTGCCCCTGCTGCTCGGCATGGCGCTCGCGCTGGACTTCGTGCCGCGGACGCTCTGGCTCTCCCGCGGCCGACCGACGCTGTGGGGCGGGATCGCCAAGGAGCGCTGGCGCACGCACTGGGACCGCGAGCGGCTGACGCTCGTCGCGCTGGGCGTCGTCTGCTTCTACGTCGTCTACGTGAGCTACCGCAACCTCAAGTCCTTCCTGCCGTTCGTGCGCGACGTGAAGTACGACCGCGAGCTGCACATGCTCGACCGCGCCCTGCTGTTCGGCCACGATCCCGCCACGGTGCTGCACTCGCTGCTGGGTGAGGGCTTCGTCGCGTGGCCGCTGTCGTTCGTCTACCTCTGGTTCCTCCCGCTGGTCCCGCTCGCGGTGACCGCGTGGCTGGTCTGGTCGCGCAACCTCTCCTACGGCTACTGGTTCGTCACCTCCCAGTGCCTGGCCTGGACGCTCGGCACCGCGTCGTACTACGCGCTGCCCACCCTCGGCCCGGGCCTGAAGTACGTGTGGCTCTACGAGGGCCTGCCCGACACCCCGACCAGCCAGCTCATGGAGTCGCTCTCCTACGGCCGCAACTACGTCTACTGGGGCGTGAACCAGGACGCCGTGCAGTCGGTCGCCGGGTTCGCCAGCCTGCACGTCGCGATCACCCTGCTCGTGGCGCTGATGGTGCAGTACACGACCCAGATGCGCTGGCTGAAGATCGTCTTCTGGGTCAACTTCGGGCTCACCGTCGTCGCCACCCTCTACTTCGGCTGGCACTACATCGCCGACGACATCGCCGGGGTGATGATCGCGTTCGTCTCCTTCTACGTCGGCGGGGTCGCCAGCGGACAGAAGTTCGACAAGCACAGCCTGCACTCGCACCCGACGACCACGACCTCCGCCGTCCCCGTCGAGCGCTGACCTCCGCCAACGCGCGCTCCGCCTGCCGGGTGGGAGCGGTGGTCCCTGACGTCCGAAGGGTCTCCGGCGGGTCCTGACGACCCGGACCACCCCGGCCGTCGCGAGAATGACATCGTTGTAATTCGCAAGCCGACACGCCGATGAATCTGAGAAAAGTCGAGAAAGTCGTTCCCAATGTGACGAATGTTGTCTAGCGTGCTCTGCGGGTCGCATGTGGCGACTGGGACCAGAGGAGACGACACGTGCGGACGAGCAGGGTGGCTGCGGCCCTCGCCCTGACCCTCATGACCGGCGGTGTCGTCACCGGCACGGCGGCTGCGGACGACCACGGCGTGCCCACCCGGCACGACGTCCGCGCCGCCCGTGCCGCGGTCGGCCAGGCGGCGGACACCGTCGCCGCCGTCCAGGCCCGGCTGGTGGTCGCCAACCAGGAGCTGCAGCAGTCCTCGATCGCCGCGGCGCAGGCGGCCGAGGCCTACAACGGCGCCCGGTGGCGGGCGTCCGAGGCCCGGCGCGAGGCGCGGGAGGCCCGCCAGCGCGCGGCGATCGCCGCGGCCGACGTACGCCGCCAGCAGCAGGCGTACGGCGACGCGCTGGTGTCGTCCTACGAGATGTCGCCCGGCCTCACCGCGCTCGCCGCGATCGTGCAGTCCGACGGCATCGGGACCGTCGTCGACCGGACCACCTCGCTGCGCAACGCCGAGACCGCGCTGGACGACAACTACGACCGGTTCCGTGCGTCCAACACGCTGGCCCAGGTCGCCTCGGAGCAGGCCGACGCCGCCGAGAAGCGGGCCGTCGCCGCCGCGGCGCAGGCCCGCGAGGCGAAGGTGGCGGCACAGGAGGCCGCCGACCAGGCCGCCGGCCAGGCTGCGGCCATCGCCGACGAGAAGGCCGCGCTGGTCGCGCGGCTCGCCGAGCTGCAGCACATCAGCGTCGACCTGGCCGAGCGCCGGCAGACGGCGCTCGAGCAGCAGGCCGCCGCCGCGGCGGCCGCTGCCGCCGAGAAGGAGCGCGAGCAGGAGGCCGAGCAGCAGGCCCAGCAGGCCCAGCAGGAGGCCCAGCAGGAGGCCCAGCAGGAGCAGGACGGCGCGACGTCCTCGCCGGAGCCGACCCCGGAGCCGACCTCGGACCCGACGTCGGAGCCGACGAGCACCCCGACGGCCGCGCCCCCGACCTCCACCCCGACGTCGACCCCGCCGAGCCCGGCGTCGGGGGTCGCCGCCGCGATCGCCTTCGCCCGCGCCCAGATCGGGGACCCGTACGTGTGGGGCGCGGCGGGGCCGAGCTCGTGGGACTGCTCCGGCCTGACGATGGGGGCCTGGCGGGCCGGCGGGAAGTCGCTGCCGCACTACTCGGTCGCGCAGTACGAGCAGTCGACCCCGATCTCGGCGAGCCAGCTGCAGCCCGGCGACCTCGTCTTCTGGGGGTCCTCGAGCAGCCCGTCCTCGATCTACCACGTGGCGCTCTACGTCGGGAACGGCCAGATCATCCAGGCACCCCGGACGGGTCGCGACGTCGAGCAGGTCTCGATGTACTACTGGATCGCGCCGAACTTCTACGCCCGCCCCTGAGCCACGCACCGCGCCCGGGCTGCCGGCGGAGCGGTCCAGATCACCGCTTGAGCCGGCGGTGCGCTGGGTAACCAGCAGGCATGGCCACCGACACCGCGGCGCCGGCGGCGACCGGCTACGTCCAGCCCGAGGTCGACGTACCGGCGCTCACCGCCGTCCTCGACGGGAAGTACGCCGACGTGCGCGACCTGGTCCGCACCAACCTGGCGAAGTACGCCGACATCCTCGAGCAGGCCGAGGAGCTGTCCGTCGACGACTTCCGCGAGCGGGTGCGCGAGGTGGTCGTCGAGATGGCCGCCACCGGCCAGACCGGGATGGGCTTCCCCGAGGAGTACGGCGGCGGCGGTGACATCGGCGCGTCGATCGCCGCCTTCGAGACCCTCGCGTACGGCGACCTGTCGGTCCTGGTGAAGGTCGGGGTGCAGTTCGGCCTCTTCGGGGGCGCGATCCTCCAGCTCGGGAGCAAGCACCACCACGACGCCTACCTCGCCGACCTGGTCAGCGGCCGGGTGATGGGCTGCTTCGCGATGACCGAGTCGGGCCACGGCTCCAACGTGCAGGCGCTCGGCACGGTCGCGACCTACGACCCCGAGGCGCAGGAGTTCGTCATCACGACGACCCGCGAGGACGCCCGCAAGGACTACATCGGCAACGCCGCGAAGCACGCCGAGGTCGCCGTCGTGTTCGCCCAGCTCGAGGTCGGCGGCACGTCCGAGGGCGTGCACGCCTTCGTGGTGCCGATCCGCGACGGAGACGAGCCGTGCGCCGGCGTACGCATCGAGGACGACGGCCGCAAGATGGGGCTCAACGGCGTCGACAACGGCCGGCTCTGGTTCGACCACGTGCGGGTTCCCCGCACCGCGCTGCTCAACCGGTTCGCCGACGTGACCCCCGAGGGCGTCTACGAGAGCCCGATCGAGAACCCCAACCGGCGCTTCTTCACCATGCTCGGCACGCTCGTCCAGGGTCGGGTGTGCGTGGGTGGCGCGGGCATCAACGCCGCCAAGGTCGCCCTGGCCATCGCCGTGAAGTACGCCGTGCGCCGGCGCCAGTTCGAGGCGACCTCGGACGTCGAGGAGGAGCTGCTGCTCGACTACGGCCTGCACCAGCGCCGGCTGCTGCCCCTGGTCGCGCGCACCTACGCCCTGCACTTCGCGCAGCAGGTGGTCGCCTCCCAGCTGCACGACGTCTTCTCCGGCATCGCCGACGACGAGCACACCCGCCGCGAGCTCGAGTCGCGGGCCGCCGGCACCAAGGCCCTCGGCACCTGGCACGCGACCCGGACCATCCAGGAGTGCCGCGAGGCCTGTGGCGGCGCGGGCTACCTCGCCGTCAACCGGTTCGCGGCCCTCAAGGCCGACAGCGACATCTTCACGACCTTCGAGGGCGACAACCACGTGCTCCTCCAGCTCGTGGCCAAGGGCCTGCTCACCGACTACGCCAGCGAGTTCGAGGACCTCGACCAGCTCGGCACGGTCCGGTTCGTCACCAACCTCGCGGTCGAGACCGTCATCGAGAAGACGTCGGTCCACAAGCTGCTCGAGCGGGTCAAGGACCTGCTGCCCGGCGGGGACGAGTGGGACCAGGAGGCGGGGCTCCTCGACCCCGACTACCAGCTCGCGATGCTCCGGTTCCGCGAGGAGCACATGCTCGCCGGGGTCGCACGTCGGCTCAAGCGCGGCATCGACCAGGACATGAACCCCGGCGAGGTCTTCTCGCGGGTCCAGGACCACGTGGTCGCCGCCGCGAACGCCCACGTCGAGCGGCTGGTGCTCGAGGCGTTCGTGGACCAGGTCCGCAACCTGCCCGAGGGCGACAACCGGGTCGCGCTGACGCTGCTCTGCGACCTGTTCGCGCTCGCCACGATCGAGTCCGACCGGGCCTGGTTCATGGAGCACGGGCGGCTCACCGTGCAGCGGTCGAAGGCGATCAGCCGCGAGGTGACCGGCCTGTGCCGCAAGGTCCGCCCGATCGCCGTCGACCTCGTCGACGCCTGGGCGGTCCCGCCCGAGATGCTCCGCTCACCAGACCTGCTGGGCTAGCGGAGACGCGTCAGCCGATCCGCTGATGGTGGTCGAGCGAGCGACCGGCGTGTCGAGACCCGGTGAGACGGAGGCCTGCCTGTCGGCTAGTGACCCTCGGTCTCGAGCCGCTTGAACGACGCCTCGACCTCGGCCTCGGCCTCGGTGCGGCCCACCCACTCGGCGCCCTCGACGGACTTGCCGGGCTCGAGGTCCTTGTAGACCTCGAAGAAGTGCTGGATCTCGAGCCGGTCGAACTTCGACACGTGGGAGATGTCGCGCAGGTGCTCCAGGCGCGGGTCGGTGGCCGGCACGCAGAGGACCTTGTCGTCGCCGCCGGCCTCGTCGGTCATCCGGAACATGCCGATCGCGCGGCAGCGGATCAGGCAGCCGGGGAAGGTGGGCTCCTGGAGGATCACCATGGCGTCGAGCGGGTCGCCGTCGAGGCCGAGGGTGTTCTCGATGTAGCCGTAGTCGGCGGGGTACTGCGTCGACGTGAAGAGCGTCCGGTCGAGACGGATCCGGCCGGACTCGTGGTCGACCTCGTACTTGTTGCGCTGCCCCTTGGGGATCTCCACCAGCACGTCGAACTCGAGCACGTCTTCCTCCGGGATCGTCGTCGTCACGAGACGGCCCGTGCGACGGGCCGGAGTCAGTCTCGCGCACAATGGCCTCGTTCGTGCAGTCGACGAGGGGTGAGCTGTGGCCGGACGTGACGCACGCCACCGTGGGCGCCTGTGGTTCTGGCTGCCCGTCGGGCTGGTGCTCGCGATCCTGGCGGCCGCCTCGACTGCGTACCTCCTCGACCGGGGCGACGAGCCGCCCCCGGGCCCGGCCGCCATCCCGCCGCCGGCCGGCCTGGTGCTGCCCGCCGTGCGCACGCCGGCCCCGGTGGCCGAGCCCGCGTCCGGGACGCCCGACCCCCGCGCCGTACGACGGGCCGTGGCCGGTCCGCTCGCGGACGCCGACCTCGGCCCCCACGTGGTGGCCGTGGTGGCGGCCCTCGACGGCACCCCCGTCTACCAGGACGGCTCGGGCACGGTGACCCCGGCGTCCACCCTCAAGCTCCTGACGGCGACCGCCGCCCTGCAGGTCCTCGGCCCCGACCACACCTTCGACACCTCCGTCGTGCGCGACGGCCGCAACCGGGTCGTGCTCGTCGGCGGCGGCGACCCGCTGCTCTCGGCCGGGGGGCTGCGCACCCTGGCGACCCGCACCGCGGCGGCCCTCGGCGCCGGTGCCCGGCCGGTCCGCCTCGGCTACGACACCAGCCTCTTCACCGGCCCGGACGTCAGCCCGCACTGGCCGCCGACCTACGTCCCGGAGGGGGTGGTGTCCCCGATCCAGTCGCTCTGGGTCGACGAGGGGCGTGACCCCGACGGCTACGGCCGGGTGCCCGACCCGGCCGCCACGGCCGCTGCCGTGTTCGCGGCCGCCCTGGCCAAGGCCGGCGTCCCGGTCAGCGGGGCGCCGGCCGCGACGACCGCCCGCGCCGGCGCCCAGCCGCTCGCGACCCTGGCGAGCCAGCCGCTCTCCCGGATCGTCGAGCACACCCTGGAGACCAGCGACAACGAGGCCGCCGAGGTGCTGAGCCGCCACGTCGGCCTCGCGACGTCGGGCCAGGGCTCCTTCGAGGGCGGCGCGCGCGGGGTGCTCGACACGCTCGCAGCGCTCGGCGTCCCGACCCGCGGCGCGGTCACGTACGACGGCAGCGGCCTCTCCCGCGAGGACCGGCTCGACCCCGCCACGCTGACCTCGGTCCTCGAGACCGCCGGGGCGGCGGAGCAGCCCGCGCTCCGCTCGGTGCTGACCGGGCTGCCGGTCGCCGGCTTCACCGGGTCCCTGGAGGTCCGCTTCGACGCCACCGACCCCGGCCGCGGCTTCGTGCAGGCCAAGACCGGCACGCTGACCGGTGTGAGCGGGCTCGCCGGGATCGTCACCGACCGCACCGGCACCCCGCTGCTCTTCGCGTTCCTCGCCGACCGCATCGACCCGATCGACACCCTCGGTGCCCGGAGCGCGCTCGACGACGTGACGAACGCGCTCGCGGCCTGCCGTTGTGGGACCGCGGGTACGGTCGCTCCATGACTTCAGGCGGCGCCGGCATGGTCGACTGGACCCTGGCCGTCTCGCTGGGGTCCCGGATCGCCGGCGAGGGTCCTCGCATCTCCCGCACCGAGGCCGACGAGGTCGTCGCCGAGCTGCGCGCCGGTGCCGACCGGTCGACCGGGCTGGTGCGGGACTTCACCGGGCTCGCGGCCGCCGAGCGCACCGCGCCGGTCCTGGTCGTCGACCGGGCGGGGTGGGTGGCGGCCAACGCCGACGGGTTCTCCACGGTGCTCGCGCCGGTGGTCGACAAGCTGACAGCGGGCAAGGGCGCGCCGTCCGGCTGGTCGCTCGCCGTCGGCTCCCGGGTGACCGGGGTGGAGGTCGGCGCCCTGCTCGGCTTCCTCGCCGGCAAGGTGCTGGGCCAGTTCGACCCGTTCCACGAGCCGAACGGGCGCCTCCTCCTCGTCGCCCCCAACGTGGTCCACGTCGAGCGGGAGCTCGACGTCGACCCCCACGACTTCCGCCTCTGGGTCTGCCTCCACGAGGAGACGCACCGGGTGCAGTTCACCGCGACGCCGTGGCTGGCCGACCACCTGCTCGGCGAGATGCACGCGCTCGCCGACACCCTGGAGCCGGCCGGGCTGCTCGAGGACGGCCTCAGCCGGATCTCGGAGGCGGTCCGCGGCCACGGCAGCCTGCTCGACGCCGTCAGCAGCCCGGAGCAGAAGGAGATCATCGACCGGGTGACCGGCGTGATGTCCCTGTTGGAGGGCCATGCCGACGTGGTGATGGACGGCGTCGGACCCGGGGTCATCCCCTCCGTCGCCAGCATCCGGCGCAAGTTCAACCAGCGCCGCAAGGGCGCCGGGTCGCTCGACAAGATCCTGCGGCGGCTGCTCGGCCTCGACGCCAAGATGGCCCAGTACCGCGACGGCGCGAAGTTCGTCCGCCACGTCGTCGACCACGCCGGCATGGCCGAGCTCAACGCCGTCTGGGAGCGGCCCGAGAACCTCCCGTCGAAGAGCGAGATCGCCGACCCGTCGGCCTGGACCGCCCGCGTCCTGTGACCACGCCGTGAGCCTCCACCCGGCGGTCGCCGCCGTCCGCCGGGCGGTGCGCCGCTCCCTCGCCGACGTCGATCCCGGCCGGGCCGTCGTCGTCGCGTGCTCGGGCGGCGCGGACTCCCTCGCGCTGCTGGCGGCCACGGTCTTCGAGGGCAGGAAGGCGGGGTGGCGCGTGGTCGGCGCGACCGTCGACCACGGGCTCCAGCCGGGCTCCGCGGAGCAGGCGGCCCGGGTGGTCCGGCAGATGGCGGACCTCGGTGCCGACGAGACGTTCTCCGCCGCCGTCACCGTCGACGCCCCGGGGCTCGGCCCCGAGGCGGCCGCCCGCCGCGCCCGCTACGCCGTCCTCGAGGAGGTCGGCGAGCGTCTGGACGCGGCCGCCGTGCTGCTCGGGCACACCCGGGACGACCAGGCGGAGACCGTGCTGCTCGGCCTGGCCCGCGGCTCCGGTGGTCGGTCGCTGGCGGGCATGCGGCGCTCCTTCGACAGGTTCGTCCGCCCGCTGCTCGACGTCGCGCGGGACGACACCGTGACCGCGTGCCAGGTCGAGGGCATCCACTACTGGGACGACCCTCACAACGAGGACCCCGGCTATGCCCGGGTCCGGGTGCGCCGCACCGTGCTGCCGGTGCTCGAGGACCAGCTCGGGCCGGGTGTCGCGGAGGCGCTGGCCCGGACCGCCGAGCAGCTGCGCGGTGACATGGACCTGCTCGACGACGTCGCCGAGGCGGCGTACGCCGGCCTCGACGGCCTCCCCGTCGAGGGGCTGCTCGCGCAGCCAGCCCCGCTGCGCCGGCGGGTGCTCCGGCTGGCGGCGCTCGACGCGGGGAGCCCGCCCTCGGAGCTGTTCCACGAGCACGTGCTCGCGATGGACGCGCTGCTCACCGACTGGCACGGCCAGAAGTGGGTCGACCTGCCGGGTGGGCTGCGCTGCCGCCGGGTAGCCGAACAGCTCATGCTCGAGAGGACCTTCGACCCGCGTTCGTGAGGACGACGACCGGCGTACGAACGGGTCGCCCTGGCGCACACTCGAGACGCCGGCCGCCAGGCGGCACCTCGAATCCGCAAGGAGCTCGCCCATGTCCCGCCGACGTACCGCCGCCGCCGTGCTCGCCGCGGCCCTCACCGTCCTGGTCGCGCCGCACGCGCTGCCCGCCCGGGCCGCCGGCACGCACGACCGGGCCGCCGCTCCGAGCCGGGTCGCCGCGCACCCGCTCATCCAGGGCGTCGTCGTCGACCAGGACGGGGACCCCGTCGACGACGTCGAGGTGCAGGCCACCCAGGACGACGACACCGAGCAGGCCTCGGCGCTGACCTACGCGAGCGACCGGCCCGACAGCCCCCAGCACGGCTACTTCTTCCTCGACGTCACGAAGGGCACCTTCACGCTCACCCTCTCGAAGGACGGCTACCGCACCGTCGAGTACGACGCCGGCACCGTCACCAGGCGCGGCCAGCGGATCAGCATGGGCGAGCTCGAGATCGTCAAGATCGCGCCCCGCACCACGACCTCGGGATCGCTCGAGGACGCGACCGTCACGACCCGCCAGCGCGGCCTCGTCGGCGTCGTCGTGTCGAGCCACGCCGGGCGGCCGACCGGCCAGGTGGAGGTCCGCGAGCGCGGAGACGTGGTCGGCGGCGCGACCGTCGCCCGGTCCGACCACGGCAAGGTGACGGTGACCCTCGACCGGCTCGGCCGCGGCGACCACGACCTGCGGGCGTTCTTCCTCGGCTCCTCGTCCTGGAAGGGGTCGAGCTCGAAGGTGATCACCCTCCACGTGGTGAAGCGGCGGCACTGACCTAGAGTCAGCGCCATGGACGCGTCCCACGTGGAGAACGACCTCGTCAACGTCCTCTTCACCGAGGCGCAGATCCAGGAACGGCTGCGCGAGCTCGCCGCCGAGATCGAGGGCGACTACGAGGGCAAGGACCTGCTCATCGTCGGCATCCTGCGCGGCGCCGTGATGGTGATGGCCGACCTGGCCCGCAGCTTCACCCGCCACCTGGAGATGGACTGGATGGCGGTCTCGTCCTACGGCTCCGGCACCAAGTCCAGCGGCGTGGTCCGGATCCTCAAGGACCTCGACACCGACATCTCCGGGCGCCACGTGATCATCGTCGACGAGATCATCGACACCGGGCTGACCCTGTCCTGGCTCACCTCGAACCTCTCCTCGCGCAGCCCGGCCAGCGTCGAGATCTGCACCCTGCTCCGCAAGCCCGAGGCCCTCACCATGCCGGTCGAGGTCAAGTACGTCGGCTGGGACATCCCCAACGAGTTCGTCGTCGGCTACGGCCTCGACTACCGCGAGCGCTACCGCAACCTGCGCGACATCGGCACCCTCGCCCCGCACGTCTACTCCTGAGGGACGTCTACTCCTACGGACGTGTCTCCCCGGCACGTCGGCTGGGACGCTCCGCCGATCCCGGGGCGCGGCGAGTTTGTCGGCCGGCCGACGAAACCGCGCCGGGACGACGAAGCTTCGTCGTCCCGGATCGGAACTCGTCGTCCCGCGGACCCTCGCCGCGGCCATGAGCGGTGGGACCGGGTCCACGGATCGCCCGGGACGGGGCATTCCTGGGGTCGCCTGCGACAATGGGAGCGGTCGTCGTCCCGTGTACCGTCGACCGTTCAGATGAGTTCGTCCGAGAGAAGCCTGTGAAGCGCATATTCAAGGGTCCGTGGTTGTGGATCGTCCTCGCGGTGGTCGGGGTGCTCCTCGCCCTGCAGTACCTCACGCCCAACGGCGGGTACGACGAGGTCGAGGCCTCGACGATGACGAAGTACATCACCACCGGCGAGGTGAAGGAGATCACCTTCGTCGACGGCGACCAGCAGATGAAGGCGACCCTCGACGACGGCAAGAAGGTGACCGCCTTCTGGCTGGACGGGACCCAGGCGTCCCTCGAGGACCAGGTGCAGACCCAGGTCGACAAGGGTGACATCGAGCAGTACAACGTCGAGGTCCCCAAGCCCAGCCTGATCGGGTCGATCCTCGCCACCCTGCTGCCCTTCGCGCTCATCATCCTGCTCTTCCTGTTCCTGATGAACCAGGTCCAGGGCGGCGGCGGCCGCGGCGTCATGCAGTTCGCCAAGTCGCGCGCCAAGCTGATCACCAAGGACATGCCGAAGACGACGTTCGCCGACGTCGCCGGCGCGGACGAGGCCGTCGAGGAGCTCCAGGAGATCAAGGAGTTCCTCCAGGAGCCCGCCAAGTTCCAGGCCGTCGGCGCCAAGATCCCCAAGGGCGTGCTGCTCTACGGCCAGCCGGGCACCGGCAAGACGCTGCTCGCCCGCGCCGTCGCCGGCGAGGCCGGGGTGCCGTTCTACTCGATCTCCGGCTCGGACTTCGTCGAGATGTTCGTCGGCGTCGGCGCCAGCCGCGTGCGCGACCTGTTCGAGCAGGCCAAGGAGAACGCGCCGGCCATCGTCTTCATCGACGAGATCGACGCCGTCGGCCGCCACCGCGGCGCCGGCATGGGCGGCGGTCACGACGAGCGCGAGCAGACCCTCAACCAGCTGCTGGTCGAGATGGACGGCTTCGACGTCCGCGGCGGCGTCATCCTGATCGCGGCCACCAACCGCCCCGACGTGCTCGACCCCGCGCTGCTGCGCCCGGGCCGCTTCGACCGACAGATCCAGGTCGACGCCCCCGACCTCACCGGTCGCGAGCACATCCTCCAGGTCCACGCCCGCGGCAAGCCGCTCGCCCAGGACGTCAACCTGCTGAACGTCGCCCGGCGGACGCCGGGCTTCAGCGGCGCAGACCTCGCGAACGTGCTCAACGAGGCCGCGCTGCTCACCGCCCGGGGCAACCAGAAGCTGATCACCAGCGAGGCCCTCGACGAGGCGATCGACCGCGTCATCGCCGGCCCGCAGCGGCGGACCCGCCTGATGAGCGACAAGGAGAAGCTGATCACGGCCTACCACGAGGGCGGCCACGCCCTCGTCGCCGCCGCCCTGCCCGGCAACGACCCGGTGCACAAGATCACGATCCTGCCGCGCGGGCGCGCCCTCGGCTACACGATGGTGCTGCCCGACGAGGACAAGTACTCCCAGACCCGCTCGCAGATGCTCGACACCCTCGCCTACATGCTCGGTGGCCGGGCCGCCGAGGAGATGGTCTTCCACGACCCGACGACGGGTGCCGGCAACGACATCGAGAAGGCGACCAACCTGGCCCGCGCGATGGTCACCCAGTACGGCATGACCGAGCGGCTCGGCGCGATCAAGCTCGGAGAGTCCAACTCCGAGCCGTTCCTGGGTCGCGACCTGGGCCACTCGCGCAACTACTCCGAGGAGATCGCTGCGATCGTCGACGAGGAGACCAAGAAGCTCCTCGCCACGGCCCACCAGGAGGCGTTCGAGATCCTGGAGGAGAACCGCGACGTCCTCGACGCCCTGGTGCTCGAGCTCTTCGACAAGGAGACCCTCGACAAGGAGCAGGTGGCCCGGATCTTCGAGGCGCTGCGCCGCCGTCCCGAGCGCCCCGCCTGGACCGGGTCGGACCAGCGCCACCCGTCCACCCTGCCGCCGGTCGAGATCCCGCAGTGGATCAAGGACCGCGCCGCGGTGAACGGCCACGTCCCCGAGAAGGAGGCCGGTGCGGTGCTGACCCCGCCGGGCGCCGGCGGCGACGTGCACGGCGACCCCGGCATCGAGGGCGGCTCGGCCCCCGGGCTCCCGCCCCACTGAGGCCGCGATGACCGACCCGATCGGGTTCGACCAGCGCGACCCGGCCGACGTGCCGCCGTTCGACCACGCCCGCGCGGAGGCGGCGGTGCGCGAGCTGCTGATCGCGATCGGGGAGGACCCCGACCGCGAGGGGCTCCGGGAGACGCCGGCGCGCGTCGCGCGGGCGTACGCCGAGGTCACCAGCGGGCTGCGGATGCAGGCCGAGGACGTGCTGACGACGACGTTCGACCTCGGTCACGACGAGATGGTGCTGGTGCGCGACATCGAGCTCTGGTCGATGTGCGAGCACCACCTGGTGCCGTTCACCGGGGTGGCCCACGTCGGCTACATCCCGGCGACGTCCGGCAAGATCACCGGGATCTCCAAGCTGGCGCGGCTGGTCGACGTCTACGCGAAGCGACCCCAGGTCCAGGAGCGGCTCACCACGCAGGTCGCCGACTCCCTGATGCGGATCCTCGACGCCCGCGGCGTCATCGTCGTGATCGAGGCCGAGCACCTGTGCATGACGATGCGCGGCGTGAAGAAGGCCGGTGCCCGCACGATCACCTCGGCCGTGCGCGGGTCGATGCGCTCCAACGCCGCCACCCGCGCCGAGGCGATGGCCCTCATCCACCGCAACGGGTAGCGCGGACGGCCTGCCCGGCCGCCGCCGATAGGGTCACCCCATGGCGAGGACCCCGGTGCTCATGGGCGTCGTCAACGTCACCCCCGACTCCTTCTCCGACGGCGGCCGCTGGCTGGCGCCGGACGCCGCCATCGCGCACGGGCGCGAGCTGCTCGCCGACGGGGCGGACATCCTCGACATCGGCGGTGAGTCGACCCGGCCGGGCGCGACCCGCCCCCTCGTCGAGGAGGAGCTGGGGCGCGTCGTCCCGGTGATCGCGGCACTCGCCCAGGACGGCGCGACCGTCTCGGTCGACACGATGCGCGCCGAGGTCGCCGCCGCCGCGGTCGCGGCCGGCGCGACCGTCGTCAACGACGTCTCCGGCGGCCTCGCCGACCCCCGGATCCTCGAGGTGGTCGCCGAGGCCGGGGTGCGGTACGTCGCCATGCACTGGCGCGCCCACGCCGACCACATGCGCGACTTCGCCGTGTACGACGGCCCGGGCGGGGTCGTGGCGGCGGTGCGCGACGAGCTCGCGACGCGGGTCGAGGCGATCCTCGCCGCCGGCGTCGCGCCGGACCGCATCGTGCTGGACCCGGGTCTGGGCTTCGCCAAGAAGGCGGGCCACAGCTGGGAGCTGCTGCAGGACCTCGGGCCGCTGACCGCGCTGGGCTACCCCGTGCTGGTCGGTGCCAGCCGCAAGTCCTTCCTCGGCCGGCTCCTGGCCGACCCGTCGGGCACGGCCCGCCCGGTCGACCAGCGCGAGCACGCGAACACGGCGATCACGGTGCTCCTCGCGCAGCGGGGCGTCTGGGGGCTGCGGGTGCACGACGTCCGCGCCGCCCGGGACGCGCTGCGCGTCGTGGAGCGGCTGGGCAGTACGCCGGCGGCGCAGACCAGGGGGACGACGGGACGAGGAGCAGGCGGATGAGCGACGAGCTGGCCGTGACGGGGATCGAGTGCTTCGGGCACCACGGGGTCTTCGAGTTCGAGCGGCGCGAGGGCCAGGTCTTCGTGATCGACCTCGTCCTGGGCATCGACACCGCCCCGGCGGCGGCGTCCGACGACTTGCAAGACACGGTCGACTACGGAAGTCTCGTCGCGTCGGTGAAAGCCGCCACGGAGAAGGATCCGGTCGACCTGATCGAGACCCTCGCCCAGCGGATCGCGGACGTCTGTCTCTTGGACGACCGTGTTGAATGGGCGCGGGTGACGGTCCACAAGCCGGACGCGCCCATCGACGCGTCGTTCTCGGACGTCGCGCTCACGATCACCCGGAAACGCGAGGTCTGCCCGTGACTGAGACCCCCAACCCGCACATCGTCGACACCGACACCCTGACCGGCGAGATGCGGCCGATCCGGCGTGCGGTGCTGGCGCTGGGGTCCAACCTCGGCGAGCGGATGGCCAGCCTCCAGGGCGCGGTCAACGCTCTCGCGGACACCCCGGACGTGTGGATCACGGCGGTCTCCCCGGTCTACGAGACCGAGCCGGTCGACTCCCCGCCCGAGGCGAAGAACTACCTGAACGCCGTGGTGCTGATCGACACGACCCTCGCCGCCAGCCGGCTGATGGAGCGGGCCCTGGCGATCGAGGACGCCTACGCGCGCGAGCGCAGCGAGGTGCGCAACGCGCCGCGCACGCTGGACATCGACCTCATCGTCGTCGGCGACCGCCGCAGCGACGAGCCCTCGCTGCGGCTCCCGCACCCGCGCGCGGGCGACCGCGCGTTCGTCCTCCGGCCGTGGCTCGACGTGGACCCGTCCGCGGAGCTCCCCGAGCGCGGCCCGGTCGCCGACCTCCTGGAGAACACCGACCAGAGCGGCGTCAAGCTGCGCGACGACCTGGTCCTCGAGAACCAGTGACCCCGTGAGGTCGCGGTGAGCGCCGGGCCTCCCGGCGAGGAGCCGCCACCGGTCGGACGCCTGCGCCCGACCTCCGCGGCCACGATCTGCCTCTGGGCGGTCGTCGGGCTGGTCGGCGGCTGGCTGCTCCATGCGCTGTCGGACCGGTGGACCGGCTCCGCCCCGCTGGTCAGCTGGGCCCAGCCGCTCGCGCTCGTCCTGGTCGCCGCGATCCTCGGCGCCACGGCGTACCTCACGTGGCGCACGGTGCACGTCCACCACGAGCGCCTGGAGCCGCACCAGGCGGTCAACCGCCTCGTGCTGGCCCGCGCGTGCGCGCTCGCCGGAGCGCTGCTGGCCGGCGGCTACGCCGGGTACGCCGTCAGCTGGATCGGCATCGACTCCGACCTGGCCTCGCAGCGGATGTGGCGATCGGCGGTCGCGGCGCTCGCCGGGGTGGCGATCGTCGTCACGTCGGTGCTGCTCGAGCGCGCGTGTCGCGTCCGGTCCGACGACGAAGAGTCCTAGTCTCGTTCCATGGCTTCCCCCCAGGCACCTGCCGCCGGGCGGCGGCGTCAGCGCAGCACCCGCCTGACGGTCGCCGTCGTCCTCCTGCTCACCGCCGCGCTGCTCGTCGTCGCGGCGATCACGACGGGCTCGCTGGCCCTGGTCGCGGTGGCTGCCGTCGCCGCGGTCGTGCTCGGCGCCGCCGCCACCCGGATCACCCACGCCGAGCTGGCCACCGCCCGTCGCGAGGCCGCCCGGGACCGCGCCGAGCAGGCCCGGGCCTACCGCGAGATCACCGACGCGCGGACCGCCGAGAACCTGGCGTTCGCCCAGACCATGCACAACAAGGTCGCCGTCCAGGAGGCCTCGATCCACGACCTCGAGGACGCGCTCACGGCCGCGCAGAAGCGTGCCGCGGAGGCGACCCGCAAGCTGAACGCCGAGGCCCGCCGCGCCGAGAGCGCCGAGCGCGAGGGCGCCGCGGTGTCCGCGCGCCTGGTCGAGGCCGAGCAGCGCGCCGCCGAGGCCGAGCTCAAGGTCGTCGAGCTCGAGCAGCACCTCGAGGTGCTCCGCGCCGAGCTCGACGTCGTCACCAGCGCCTGGCACGAGGCCGAGGCGGCCCAGCGCCGCCGGGCCTGACCGAGCCGCTCGGGGTCGGCTGAGGCCCTCGACACGTTTCCGCGCTGCCGCCGTGCGGCAGAATCACCGGTCGTGACCACCGACCAGAACCGGTTCGAGAGCGACCCCGAGCAGCTGATCGAGCGGCCTCCGCTGCCGGAGGGGTGGACGGTGGGGACGCCGGACCCCGCGGACCGGTTCGACGTCGCCCGGCTGACGCACCTGCTGCGGGCCCACGAGCGGCGCGGCCGGGGCTGGGCGGCGTCCGGCGTCGACGACGTGCTCGTCGAGGTGTCCGAGCGCGGGCTGCGGACCCGCGAGAACCTCGTGGTGCGCGACCCCGAGGGGGAGATCCAGGCCTGGGGCAGCGTCCACGACCGGTCCCTGGGCCGGATGCTCTTCGTCCACATCGTCCAGCGCGAGCTGCCCGACCCGGTCGCCGACGCGTGCTCCGACGTCCTGCTCGAGTGGGCGGAGGGCCAGGCGAGAGCCGTCGGGGCCGCCCGCGGCCTGGAGACCCAGCAGATCGACACCGGCGCCTTCGAGGGCGACGAGCGGCAGGCGCGGTGGCTGTCCGACGGCGGGTTCGAGCGGGTCCGCCGCTGGTGGCAGATGAGCCGGCCGGTCGCACCGGAGGAGGGTGACCTGGTGCCGGACCCCGAGCACTGGGAGGACGGCGGCGTGGTGTTCCGGCTGGTGCGCCGCACCGGCGCCGGGATGCCCGACGAGGACGACCTGCGCGAGGTCCACGAGGTGCTCGAGGGCGCCTTCGTCGACCACTTCAACTCCAGCGAGGAGACCTTCGAGGAGTTCCTGCACCGGTTGCGGGAGGACCCCGGGCACCGCTGGGACCACTGGTGGCTCGCCGAGCTCGTCGACGGCGAGGTGGCCCAGCCGGTCGGTGCGCTCGTCGGGACCGAGTCGGAGAGCACCAGCGGGCCCGACGGCTCCTACGTGTCCTACCTCGGCGTCCTCGAGGCCGCGCGCGGCCGGGGCGTCGCCAAGGGCCTGCTGCGCACGATCATCGCCGACGCCGCACGCCGCGGCCGGAACCGCGTCGGGCTCGAGGTGGACGCCGACTCCCCGACCGGGGCCGCTGGCCTCTACACCTCCATGGACTGGAAGACGAAGTACGTCACCGAGTCCTGGCACCGCGACGTCCCCGTGGCGTAGCCCCCGCCGACGGCCCGGGGCCGCTCCAGGGCCGCTCCAGGGCCCTACGAGGGCTAGGAGGGCGGACCGGCCTCGGCCATCTCGGCCAGCGCCGCCCGGAGCGCGCGATGGATGCCGTTGGGGGTCAGCACGCCGACGAACTGTGCGCCCTGCTTCACCCCGACCATCCCGCGGTCCTCGCGCAGCAGCACGGTGAGGGCCTCGCCGAGCGTGCTGTCGACGTCGATGGCCGCGCCGAGGTCACCGGCCCGGACCCCGTCGAGCGGCTCGACGTGGGCCGGGTCGAGCGGGATCACCTGCAGGCGACGCAGGCCGGTCGTCGACCCGACGAAGTCGGCCACGAAGTCGTCCGCCGGGCGGCCGAGCAGCCGGGCCGGGGTGTCGTACTGCGCCAGCCGGCCCCCGGTCGCGAACACCGCGACCCGGTCACCGAGCCGCACCGCCTCGTCGATGTCGTGGGTGACGAAGACGACCGTGACGCCGAGCTCGTCCTGCAGCCGCAGGAACTCGTCCTGCAGCCGGAGCCGGACCAGCGGGTCGACCGCGCCGAACGGCTCGTCCATCAGCAGCACCGGCGGGTGCGCCGCGAGCGCCCGGGCGACGCCGACCCGCTGCTGCTGGCCGCCGGAGAGCTGGTGCGGGTAGCGGTCGCCGTACGTCGCCGGGTCGAGCCCGACCAGCTCGAGCAGCTCGCGGGCGCGCTCGCGCGCCTTCTGCTTCGGCTCGCCGTAGAGCAACGGCACCGTCATCACGTTGGTGATGACCTTCTGGTGCGGGAAGAGCCCGACCTCCTGGATGACGTAGCCGATCCCGCGCCGCAGCTCGACCGGGTCGCGGCCCGTGACGTCCTGCCCGTCGATCTCGATCGTGCCCGCGCTGGGCTCGATCATCCGGTTGATCATCTTCAGCGTGGTCGACTTGCCGCACCCGGAGGGCCCGACGAGGCAGACCAGCTCGCCGCGCCGCACCTCGAGGTCGAGGTGCTGCACGGCGACGGTCCCGTCGTCGTAGGTCTTCCCGACTCCCGAGAGCCGGATCATCGCGTCGTTCAGAGCAGCCCCTGGTCCTGGAGGAACTGCTGGGCCACGTCCTCGGGCTTCTTGCGCTCGAGGTCGACCTGCACGTTCATGGCCGCCAGGTCCTCGGTGGTGAGCGTCTCGGACAGCTGGTTGAACATGTCCTCGATGTCGGGGTTGTCGGCGAGGAAGCCGGAGTTGACCGCCGGCGTGAGGTTCTGCGCGGGCTGGATGCCCTTGTCGTCCTCGAGGATCACCAGACCGAGGTCCTCGAGCGTGCCGTCGGTGGTGCCGGTCTCGCCCATCTGCACCTCGCCGCTCTTGACCGCGTCCTTGACCTGGGCGCTGGCGAAGTCCAGCGGCACGATCTGGCTGATGTCGAAGCCGTAGGTCTTGGTCAGGCCGGCCTCGCAGTCCGAACGGCCCTCGCAGTCGGGCGGGGCGCCGAGCTTGATCGTCTGGCCCAGGGCGGCGAAGTCCGAGAGCGTCGTGAGGTCGTTCTGCTCCGCGAAGTCCTTGGTCACGAAGAAGGCGTTCTGGTCGGTCGCCTCCGAGGGCGGCAGGATCGAGATGTCCTCGGCCTTCGCGAGCGGCTCGAGCGCCGCCAGCGTCTCGTCGGGGTCGTTGCTCGACACCAGCGGGGCGTCGGGACCGTTCTTCTCCGCGTTGAGGTAGTCGGTGATCCCGGCGAGGTAGTCGGGCACGATGTCGACCGATCCCTTGCTCAGCTCGGGCAGGTAGACGTCGCGGGTCGTGACCAGCTTGGTCTGGACCGTGTAGCCGGCGTTCTCCAGCAGCTTCTGGTAGATCGCGGCCATGATCTGGCTCTCGGTGAAGTCCTGGCCGCCGACCACGACGGTGCCCTTGTCGGCGCTGTCGCTGCTGCCGCCCGAGGCCTGGTCCTCCAGGGAGTCGCTGCTGCCGCAGCCCGCAGCGCCGAGCAGGAGGGCGCCGGCCGCGGCCAGCCCGATGACGCGAACGATTCGCATGGGTGCTACCACCTTCTGTGTCCCGCGGGACCCTCGTCCCGCGCGTGTCCGATGGGCACCCGACGGCACCCGCGACCAAACCCTAACTCGCGCCACCGACAACCGGACCGGACGACGCCGTGGCGGCCCGGGTCCGGGCCCGGCGGTCGCTGCGGCGGGCGCGGCGCATCGGGTCGGCGTACCGCTCCACCAGCACGGCCACGCCCTCCAGCACCAGCGCGCCGACGGCGACGAGCAGGGCGCCGGCCACCACCTCGTACGTGCGGTGGTTCGCGAAGCCGCGGGTGATGATGCGACCCAGGCCGGGGCCGGCCACCAGGGCCGCGATGGTCGCGGTCGCCCAGACCTGCACGAGGGCGAGCCGGACGCCGGTGAGCACGATCGGCATCGCGAGCGGCAGCTCCACGGAGCTGAAGACCTTGCGCTCGCTCATCCCCATGCCCCGGGCCGCCTCCACCGCACCTCGGTCGACCTCCAGCACCCCGGTGTAGCCGTTGGTGATGATCGGCGGCAGCGCGAAGAGGATCAGCGCGATGAGCGTGGCCAGGCCGGCGCGGCCGTAGGGCCCGAACTCCTCGGACCCGACCGGCCCGAGCGCGAGCACGAGCAGGACCGCGAAGACCGGGACGGCGCGGCCGACGTTCGACACGTTCACCGCGACGACACCGCCGCGGCGGCGGTGGCCGAAGTAGAGGGCCGGTGGGAGGCCGACGACGACGGCGACGACCAGCGCGGTGACCGTCAGCAGCAGCTGCTGGACCAGGAACGCGGCGACGCCGTTCGGACCCGACCAGGTCGACCCGTCGGTGAGGTAGGAGAAGACGTCAGCGAGCACGGCGGGTCCAGGGGGTGAGGAGGCGCTGGAGGCCGACCAGCAGGAGGTCGAGGACCACGGCGAGCGCCACGCACAGGACGCTGGCCGCGAAGATCTGGGCCTTGAACTGGTTGCCGACCGCGAGCAGCAGCAGGTTGCCGAGGCCGCCGTACGACACGATCGAGCCGATCGTCACCAGGGCGACCGTCGAGACCGTGGCGACCCGGATGCCGGCCATGATCACGGGCAGCGCGAGCGGGACCTCGACCCGCAGCAGCAGCCGGGTCCGGGAGTACCCGACCCCGCGAGCGGCCTCGACCACCGGGGCCGGCACCCCCTGCAACCCGGCGATGATGTTGCGGACCAGGACCGTCAGCGAGTAGAGCGCGAGCCCCACCACGACCGTCGTCGGCGTCAGCCCGGTGAAGGGCAGCAGCAGCGAGAACAGCGCCAGCGACGGGATCGTGTAGATCACGGTCGTCGCGCTCACGACCGTGCTCTCCACCGCGCCCCGGCGCCGGGCGAGCAGGGCCAGGGGCACCGCGACGACCAGCCCGGCGAGCACGGAGACCACCGTGAGCCAGAGGTGCTCGACGAAGGCGTCGACCAGCTCGGGACGGTAGTCGCTCCAGTACTGCGGGCAGATCCAGTCGTTGTCGACGTAGCACTGCGGCACGTCGTCCACGAGAGCGAGCACGTGCTGACGCTACCCCTGGTCGCCGACCCCGCGGCCTCAGCAGCCGCCCGAGAGCGCGATCTGGTACTTGGGCGACCCGGTGCGGTAGCGCGAGTGCGGGCACAGCACGTTGCCGCTCTCGTAGGTCTTCTCCCAGCTCCGGAGCTTGCCGAAATAGTCGCGCTCGCCGCCCCGGTTGCACACCCGCTGGTGGGCCTTGAAGGCGTAGACGGCGACGCCCTCGTAGAACACGAAGAGCCGGTCGCGGGGCTTCGGCGGGATGGTGAAGCGCTCCTCGAGCGACTCGTTCGTGGTCTTCTGCTTGTTGCCCGCGAGCGTCACCGACGCCTCGGCGGACGCCTTGGCGAAGAACGCCCCGGCGTCGGCCTTGACGGTGGTCGTCCCCGAGATCGACGCCGTCACCTGGTCGGTGCTGCCCATCGTCACCGTGCGGCTGAACTCGGTGCCGCGAGCCACCCGCTTGCGGACGGAGTGGGTGACTCGGAAGTCGCGGTCCCGCAGCTGCACCTCCCGCATCACCGCGCCGTTCTCGATCTGGTCGTGGTTGCAGTGCGGCATCCTCGCGCTGGTGCCCGCCGCACGAGACGCCGCGGGGGCGGCCTCCGCGCTCGGGAGCACTCCCGCGGAGGGGAGGGTCACGGCGGTCAGGGTGGCGAGGACGACGGCCAGGCCGGCCGGGCGACGTGCAGAGGTCATGGGCGGGATGTCCCCCACCGCCGCCGTTCCCAAACGACCCGGGTCAGATCCGCACCTCGTGGTTCCGCAGGGCGAGCGCCTCGGGGACGACGCTGCTCGGGTCGAGGCCGGGGACGTCGATCCGCGGCCCCTGCGGCGACCGCACCTGGGGGACCGGGCCGCCGTGGCGGGCGACGTACTCCATGACGGTGACGGCGTCGTCGCGGCGCCCCATCTGGACCAGCCAGCCGGTCAGCCGCTGCACGGGCGGCAACCCGGACTGCACCAGCGGCCGGGCGCCCCAGAACTCGCGGACGCCGGCCACCAGGAGGTCCCACCAGGCGTCGGAGCAGCCGGGGATCTCGACGAAGTAGCGGGGCATGTCGCCGGCCAGCACCTGGTCGACGAACACCTTCGTCACCTTGTCCGAGCCGAACGCGGTCACGGTCGCCAGCGACTGCCGCTTGGTCGTCCAGCGGTCGCGCAGGTCGTCGAGCGAGGCACGCTGCTGGGTGATCGACGAGCCGTCCGTCCGGATCCGCCAGTGGTAGACGACCTCGGGGACGACACCGAACAGGCGGGCCGAGACGTAGGCACGGGTCGTCGTGGGCTGGTCCTCGTAGCGGATCCCCTCCGGCCAGGTCAGCCCGACGCCCTCCCAGAAGTCGCGGCGGAACAGCTTGTTCCAGGCGAACACGTCGCCCAGGATCTCGGGGTGGTCCTCGATGACCTCGGCCGTGCGCCGCTGGTGCATCCGGCGCATCCACGGGGGCTCGACCAGCCGCTCGCCCTCCCAGCGCGCCACCGAGCCGGTCACGAAGTCGGCGCCGGTGCGGCGCAGCTGCCGGTGCAGCACGCGGTAGGCGTCCGGCGGCACCACGTCGTCGGAGTCGGCGAACGCGAGCAGCTCACCGCGGACGTGGCGCAGGCCCTCGTTGCGCGCGCCGCCCAGCCCGCGGTTGGCGATGTGGACGACGCGGACCCGGGGGTCGCGCGCGGCGTACTCGTCGGCGATCGCGCCGGACCCGTCGGTCGAGCCGTCGTCCACGACCACGACGTCGAGCTCGCGGTGGGACTGCGCCAGCACGCTGTCGAGGGTCTCGGGGAGGTAGGCCTCGACGTCGAACACCGGGACGACCACGCTGACCAGCGGTGACCGACGCCCGAACTTCATGCCCGAACCGTATCGACCGTAGAGTCAGGGTCCGTGAGCGCCGAGCCAGCCGCCGTGGACCGCAGCGAGGTCGACCCGTCCGACTACCCCCGCAAGGTCCTCTTCGTCGCCGGCGCCGGCCGCAGCGGCACCAGCACGATGGCCGGCCTGATGCAGATCATGGGCCTGCACGTGCCGCAGCCCGAGGTGGCCGCCGACGAGACCAACCCCAAGGGCTTCGGTGAGCCGCGGTGGGTCGTCGAGAACCACGACCGGCTGCTCAAGGAGGCCGGCGTCCAGGTGAGCGACGCCCGCCCGGACGCCTGGTTCGAGACCGGCCGGGTCTCGGCCCGCGAGCCGGAGCGGATCCGCGCGACCGAGTGGCTCGAGGGGCACTTCGCGGTCGGCTCCGAGCTGGTGGTCAAGGACCCCCGGCTGAGCTGGTTCCTCTCGCTGTGGCGGGTCGCCGCGATCCGCACCGGCGCGACCCCGGTGTTCGCGACGATGCTCCGCCCGCCGGCGGAGGTGGTCGGCAGCAAGCAGGCCTACTACCAGAACCGCCTCGGCTCGGCGCACCTCGCCGCGTCCTGGCTCAACATGCTGCTGCACACCGAGAGGGCCACCCGCGAGTCGGTCGCCGACGGCGGCCGGGTGTTCGTCCGGTACGCCGACCTGCTGGACGACTGGACGCGGATCGTGATGCGCACCGGTGAGCAGCTCGGACTCGAGCACGTCCTGCACGCCCGCAGCGAGGCGATCCGCGACGGCCACCGGTTCGTCGACCCGACGCTGCGCCGGATGACCCAGACCCTGGACGACCTCGGGCTGCCGCCGCGCCTGCACGAGCTCACCGCCCAGACCTGGGAGGAGCTCAACAAGCTCGCCGAGCCCGGCGGCGACACCGCCGAGGTGCACGCGACGCTCGACCAGCTGCGCGAGGGCTACGTCGGCCTCTACGAGGAGGCCGAGGCAATCTCGCGGTCGTCGGTCGTGGCCGCCGAGCAGCGGGTCCGCAAGCAGCTCAAGGGCGGCGGCGGCGGTGGTGGGCACAAGGGCGCTCCCGTCCCGGCGCCCTCGCGGGTCGAGAAGATCCCGCACGGCGTCCGTGCCGCGGTGCCCGGGCCGGTGCGGCGCGGGGTCCGCAAGATGCTCGGGCGCAGCCGATGAGGCGGGTCCGATGACCGCGCACCTCGGCACCGCCGGGCTGAAGAACCTCGAGGGCCACACCGACTACGACATCACCTGGCCCTGGCTGCGCCCCGAGGGCCTGCGGCCGGGCTCGACGGCGGTGCTCCGGGTCAAGAACGAGGCGCCCTCGCTGCCGTTCGTGCTGCCGCCGCTGCTCCGCGCCTGCGACCTGGTGCTGCTCGTCGACAACGGCTCCGACGACGGCACGCCCGACGTCGCGCGCGACACCGCCGCGCGGGCGGGCCTGGCGGACAGGCTGACGGTGACGTCGTACCCGTTCCAGGTCGCCCGGGCCGGGGCCGAGCACCTCGCCCAGCACGAGCTCTCGGTGCACTCGCTGTCCTACTTCTACAACTGGTGCTTCTCCCAGGTCACCACCCGCTACTCCTGGAAGTGGGACGGGGACATGGTGCTCACCACCGAGGGCGAGGTCTCGATCGCCGACCTCGGCTGGCAGGTCGGCGACGTGCAGACGATCGTCCGGGTGCCGCGGCACGGGCTCTACCTGGAGAGCGGGTCGAAGGGCTACCTCGACCTCGGCTGGCGCAACGCCGAGGAGTGGGGCTTCCCGATCGGGCCGGACTTCGTCTACACCAAGGCGTTCGAGTGGGAGATCCGCACCACCCCCGTCGGGGTCCGCTCGATCGCGTTGCCGCACGGGCTGTGCGTGGAGCTGAAGTACCTCGACGGCGAGGAGTTCGCGCACTGGACCGACCCGGAGTCGTTCGCGACCTCGTGGCGCAACCGGCGCAAGCGCCGGGAGTGGGAGGTCTTCCACGCGCTCAAGGAGGGCCGGGTGCTTCCCGGGGTGCACGAGATCACCGCGCCACCGGGCGTCCACATCGTCGACCACGTCACCCACGACTGGCTCCCGCGCGCGCCGCGGCCGCTCGCCGTCGGCTGAGCCCGACCGGCCCCGGACCGCAAGCCGGTCGCGGTGTCGGATAGGTCACGTCCCCGACGCGGTGACGCGCTCGGGACCCGAGGCGTACATTCGACGTCGCCGGGGAACCCGGTGGACGACCTAGACGGACACCAGACGAGCACACCGTCCGGTACCCACACCGGCCCCGAACCGCAGCGACGCGGCGCGGGGTGGTCGGAGGGACTGGAACGAAAGGTTCGACGCACATGACGCACCCTTCCCGGGCCACCGGACTGCGGGTCGGCGTGATCGGCGCGGGTCGCGTCGGCGCCGTCCTGGCCGCCGCCCTCGAGGCCGCGGGCCACCCCGTGGTCGCCGCCGCCGGCGAGTCGGACGCCACCCGCCAGCGGATCGCCGCCCTCCTCCCGGGGGCCACCCCGGCGAAGCCCTCCGACGTGGCGCGCAGCTGTGACCTGCTGCTGCTCACCGTGCCGGACGACATGCTCGAGAACGTCGTCACCGTGCTCAGCGACAGTGGCGCCATCCGGCCCGGCCAGTACGTCGTGCACACCTCGGGCCGCCACGGCCTGGCCGTCCTCGAGCCCGCGCGCCGGGTCGGCGCCCGCGTCGTCGCCATGCACCCGGCGATGACCTTCACCGGGACGGCCCTCGACCTCGAGCGGCTCCCCGGCTGCGTCTTCGGGCTGACCGCCGGCCCCGCCGAGCGCGCGGTCGCGGAGTCGCTGGTCGCCGACCTCCGGGGCCGGGCGACCTGGGTCCCGGAGGAGATGCGCACGCTCTACCACGCCGGCCTCGCCCACGGCGCGAACCACCTGGTCACCCTGGTCGCGCAGGCGATGGAGCTGCTGGAGGCGGCCGGCTCCGACGACCCCGCCGGCACCCTGAGGCCCCTGCTCACCGCGGCCCTGGACAACGCCCTCGAGCAGGGCGACTCCGCCCTCACCGGCCCGATCGTGCGCGGCGACGTCAACACCGTGCGCGCCCACCTCGCGGACATCGCGCTCAACGCGCCGCACACCCTGCCGTCGTACCTCGCCCTCGCGCGCGACACCCTCGACCGGGTCGTCACCGACGGTCGGGTGCTGCCGATCCGCGCCGCCGCGATCCGGCGCGTGGTCGACGCGGCCGAGGCGCAGGCACAGACGCAGGGCCCGGGCCGGACCCGGCAGCGGACCGCTCACCCGACCGACCACCGGCGCCGATGACCGCAGGCCCGGTCCTCGCCCGCACCCGTGGCGAGCTCGCAGCGCTGCTCTCGGACGCCCGCTCGGGCGGTCGGCGGGTGGGGTTCGTCCCGACGATGGGGGCGCTGCACGACGGGCACGCCAGCCTGGTGCGGGTCGCGAAGGAGCGCGCCGAAGGCGGGCCGGTGGTCGTCTCGATCTTCGTCAACCCGCTCCAGTTCGGCCCCGGCGAGGACCTCGACCGCTACCCGCGCACGCTGGAGGCAGACCTCGAGGTGTGCGCCCGGGAGGGCGTCGACGTCGTCTTCGCGCCGAGCGTCGAGGAGGTCTACCCCGGCGGCGAGCCGCAGGTGATGGTGCGCCCGGGGCCGCTCGCGAAGGTGCTCGAGGGCAAGATCCGGCCCGGCCACTTCCGCGGGGTGCTGACCGTGGTCGCCAAGCTGTTCGGCCTGGTCCGCCCCGACGTCGCCGTGTTCGGCCAGAAGGACTACCAGCAGCTGGTGCTGGTGCGCCGGATGGTGCTCGACCTCAACATGGGCGTCGAGGTGGTCGGCGCCGAGACGGTCCGCGAGACGGACGGACTCGCGCTCTCGAGCCGCAACCGCTACCTCGACGCCGAGCAGCGGCAGCAGGCCACCGGGCTCTACCTCGCGCTCCGCGCCGCGCAGGAGACCGCCGAGTACGGCGTCGACGTGGCGCTCGGCGCGGCGCGGGCCGAGCTTCGCGCCCAACCGGGCGTCGACCTCGACTACCTCGTGGTCACCGACCCCGAGCTGGGCCAGCTCCCCCCCGACCCGCCGTCCGGGACCGAGGCCCGCGCGCTCATCGCCGCGCGCGTCGGCACCACCCGCCTGATCGACAACGCCCCGCTCCTGCTCGGCCGCCTGGAGGACCGCTGATGTACCGCACCATGATGAAGAGCAAGATCCACCGGGCCACGGTCACCCAGGCCGACCTGCACTACGTCGGCTCGGTGACCGTCGACGAGGACCTGCTCGACGCCGCCGACCTGCTGCCCGGCGAGCTCGTGCACATCGTCGACATCACCAACGGGGCGCGGCTGGAGACCTACACGATCGCCGGCGAGCGGGGTTCCGGCGTCATCGGCATCAACGGGGCGGCGGCCCGGCTGGTGCACCCCGGCGACCTGGTCATCCTCATCGGCTACGGCCAGATGGAGACCGCCGAGGCCCGCGAGCACCAGCCGCACGTGGTCTTCGTCGACGCCGACAACAAGATCCTCGCCACCGGCTACGACCCGGCCGAGGCGGTCGAGGGGTCGGGCCTGGTCCGGGGCGACCGGACCGCCGGGCGATAGCCTGCGGCAATGCCCACCGCTCCGGTCCGCCGGCAGGTCCCCGAGGCGCCGTTGCACGAGGCGTCGCGGCGGCTCCCCGCGCGACTGCTCGCACCGGAGCCCGGGTGGACGACCACCGCGGACGTCGTCGTCGTCGGCTCCGGGATCGCGGGCCTGACCGCCGCGCTCCGGCTGCGCGGCCAGGTCGAGAAGGTCCTGGTGGTCACCAAGGACGTGCTCGCAGCCGGGTCGACCCAGTGGGCGCAGGGCGGCATCGCCGCCGCTCTCGGCCCGGAGGACACCCCCGAGGAGCACCAGGTCGACACCCTGGTCGCGGGCGCCGGGGCGTGCGACCGGGAGGCGGTCCGGGTCCTCGTGACCGAGGGGCCGGACGCCGTACGTGAGCTGATCGCGCTCGGCACGAACTTCGACCACGACCCCGACGGCGAGCTGTCGCTGACCCGGGAGGGCGGCCACCACCGCGACCGGATCGCGCACGCGGGCGGGGACGCGACGGGCGCCGAGATCCAGCGGGCGCTGATCGCCGCGGTGGAGCAGGCGTCGGAGATCGAGGTCGTCCAGCACGCTCTCGCCGTCGACCTGCTGCTCGCCGAGGACGGCGGCGTCGCCGGGCTCACCCTGCACGTGATGGGGGAGGGCCAGCGCGACGGCGTCGGCGCCGTCCTGTGCCGGGCCGTCGTGCTCGCCAGCGGCGGGCTGGGCCAGGTCTTCTCCCAGACCACCAACCCCGCGGTGTCGACCGGCGACGGCATGGCGGTCGCGCTGCGGGCCGGCGCGGTGCTGCGCGACCTCGAGTTCGTGCAGTTCCACCCGACCGTCATGTACCTCGGCCCGGACTCCCGCGGGCAGCAGCCGCTCATCTCCGAGGCGGTGCGCGGCGAGGGTGCGTTCCTGGTCGACTTCGAGGGCAACCGGTTCATGCAGGGCGTGCACGAGCTGGCCGACCTGGCGCCGCGCGACGTCGTCGCGAAGGCGATCATGCGCCGGATGATGGAGACCGGCCGGCCGCACATGTGGCTCGACGCCCGGCACCTGGGCCAGGACTTTTGGGAGCGGCGGTTCCCCACGATCCTCGCCACCACCCGCAGCCACGGGGTCGACCCGGTGACCGAGCTGATCCCCGTCGCGCCGGCCTGCCACTACGCCTCGGGCGGGGTGCTCACCGACCTGTGGGGCCGCAGCACCCTGCCGGGTCTCTACGCGACCGGCGAGGTCGCGTGCTCGGGGGTGCACGGGGCCAACCGGCTCGCGTCCAACTCGCTGCTCGAGGGCCTGGTGTTCTCGCGCCGGATCGCGCAGGTGCTCCCCGGGGAGCTCCGCCCGCTGCAGCCGCCGGCCACCGACCGCCGCACCGCCGGGCTGGTCTCCGGCGAGCTGCGCCGTGAGCTGCAGGAGACGATGACCTCGCGGGTCGGGGTGCTCCGGACCGCGACCGGGCTGGCCGAGGCGTCCGAGCACCTCGACAAGCTGGCCGGCGTCGCCACCGCCGTCGTGGACCAGGACTCCTGGGAGACCACCAACCTGCTCACCATCGGCACGGCGCTCGCCGACGCGGCCGCGCTGCGCGAGGAGACCCGCGGGTCGCACTGGCGCGAGGACTTCCCCGAGCGCGACGACGACGACTTCGCGGGCCACTTCGACGCGATCATGGCCGACGGCAGCACCGCGCTGGCCTTCGTCGCGGCACCGGCCACGGACGGTGCGGCATGAGCCCGTCCCACGGCATCGGCCTGACCGCGGCGCTCGAGGAGCTCGGCGCCGCCGGGCTCGACGCGGGCGCCGTCCACCAGCAGGTGCTGCACGCCCTCGCCGAGGACCTGCCCGCCGGTGACGTGACGAGCACGGCGACCATCGCCCCCGACGCGCACGGCAGCGGCGTCATCGCCGCCCGCGAGGCCGGGGTCGTGGCCGGCCTGGGCGTCGCGGCCCTGGTCTTCCACGAGGTGATGGGCGACACCGTCGAGATCACCGACCGGGTCCCGGACGGCACCCGGGTCGGCCCGGGCGACCTCGTGCTGCGGGTCGCCGGCCCCACCCGTGGCCTGCTGACCGCGGAGCGCACGGCCCTCAACTACGCCAGCCACCTCTCCGGGGTCGCCACGGCTACCGCGCACTGGGTCGCGGCGCTCGCCGGCACCCGCGCGCAGGTGCTCGACACCCGCAAGACCCTCCCCACCTTCCGAGCGCTCCAGAAGTACGCCGTCCGCTGCGGCGGCGGGGTCAACCACCGGTTCAGCCTCAGCGACCGGGCGATGGTCAAGGACAACCACGTCGTGGCCGCCGGCGGCGTGGTGCCCGCGTACCACGCCGTGCGCGCGGCGTACCCCGACCTGCGGGTCGAGGTCGAGGTGACCGACCTCGACCAGCTGCGCGAGCTGCTCGACGCAGGCTGCACCGAGGTCCTGCTCGACAACATGGACACCCCGACCATGGCCGAGGCGGTGCGCCTCACCGCCGGCCGCGCCACCCTCGAGGCCTCGGGCGGGCTCACCCTCGAGCGGGCCCGGGAGGTCGCGGCGACCGGGGTCGACTTCATCTCGGTCGGTGCCCTCACCCACTCGGTCAAGGTCTTCGACCTCGGCCTGGACCTCGACGAGCAGTAGGACGCGCCGTGCCCCTCCTCGCCGCCGACATCGGCAACAGCCACACGATCCTCGGGCTGCTCATCGACGGCGAGGTCACGGCGCACTGGCGGGTCGCGACCGACGAGCGCAACACCGCCGACGACTGGGCGGTGCTGCTCCGCGGGCTGCTCGAGGACGCCCTCGACGACGTCGACGGGGTCGCCGTGTGCGCGACGGTCCCGGCCGTCCTCCACGAGTGGCGCGACATGCTGGTCCGGCACTTCGCCGACGTCCCGAGCCTGGTGGTCGAGCCGGGCGTCCGCACCGGCATCCCGGTCCTCACCGACAACCCCCGCGAGGTCGGCACCGACCGGATCATCAACGCCCTGGCCGCGGTCCACGAGTACGGCGGCCCCGCGGTCGTGGTCGACTTCGGCGGCACCGCCACCACCTTCGACGTCGTCAGCCCGGCCGGGCAGTACGTCGGCGGCGCGATCACGCTCGGGATCGAGATCTCGCTGGAAGCACTCGGCCGCCGCGGTGCGCAGCTGCGAAAGGTCGAATTGCAGCGTCCGCGGTCGGTGATTGCGAAGAACACCGTCGAGGCGTTGCAGTCGGGAATGATTTTCGGGGTCGCCAGCCAGGTCGAGGGAATGGTGGCGCGGGTGATCGGCGAGCTCGGCGTGGACCCCGCGCAGGTGCGCGTGGTCGCCACCGGTTACCTGGCCGGGCTGGTGATCGACGAATGTTCCTGCTTCACCGACCACGCGCCGTGGCTCACGCTCCGCGGGTTGGAGCTCGCTTTCACCCGAAATAGGTGAATCGCGGGCGTTATCGAATTCATCCGTATATGCGATTCTGTGGCAGCATGTCGAATTGCCCGACGCGTCAATCGCGGAATACGAGTGAAAGAGGTCAAGAAGATGGCCCAGAAGGTCAACATCGTGCTCGTCGACGACATCGACGGCAGTGAGGCCGCCGAGACCGTCTCGTTCGGGCTGGACGGCACGACCTACGAGATCGACCTGAACGACGCGAACGCCGCCAAGCTGCGCGACGCCCTGTCGACCTACGTCGGCCACGGCCGCAAGGTCGGTGCCGCCCCCCGACGCGGTGGCCGTCGCACGTCGGCCGCCGCGGCCGCCGGTGGCCCCAGCGCCAAGGAGATCCGCGAGTGGGCCCGCGAGAACGGGCACGACGTGCCCGACCGCGGCCGGGTCTCCGCCGAGGTCCGTGAGGCCTACGACAAGGCGCACTGACGGGTGAGCCCGCGGAACGCGGGCACACCCAGCAAGACGAGGCAGGGCGGTGACCCCGTGGTCACCGCCCTCGTTCGTCTCACCGGATTTCGACGCCGCCGTCACGGCTTCGTCCCTCAGCCGTGGGCCTTGCTCAATCTCGTCTCGCCCACGCGACGCGTTCGTCCCTCACGCGCCGCTGCTCGCTTGATGTTCGCTCTCAGCGGACGCTCTGGGGTGGTCGGAGGGAACGCGTAGGCTGTGCGTGGGGTTGAACGACTCGTAGCCCCACCACAGCTCCAGGAGAGATGCGCATGTTCGAGCGGTTCACTGACCGAGCCCGCCGGGTGGTCGTGCTGGCCCAGGAAGAGGCCCGCATGCTCTCCCACAACTACATCGGGACCGAGCACATCCTGCTTGGCCTCATCCACGAGGGCGAGGGCGTCGCTGCGAAGGCGCTCGAGAGCCTCGACATCTCCCTCGAGGCCGTGCGGGCGCAGGTCGAGGAGATCATCGGCCAGGGCCAGCAGGCCCCCAGCGGCCACATCCCGTTCACCCCGCGCGCCAAGAAGGTGCTCGAGCTGTCCCTGCGCGAGGCGCTCCAGCTCGGCCACTCCTACATCGGGACCGAGCACATCCTGCTCGGCCTGATCCGCGAGGGCGAGGGCGTCGCCGCCCAGGTGCTGCAGAAGCTCGGCGCGGACCTCAACCGGGTCCGCCAGCAGGTCATCCAGCTGCTGTCGGGCTTCCAGGGCAAGGAGTCGGCCGGTGCCGGCGCGACCACGGGCGCGTCGTCCAGCGACGCGCCGTCGTCGTCCCTGGTGCTCGACCAGTTCGGTCGCAACCTCACCCAGGACGCCCGCGAGGGCAAGCTGGACCCGGTCATCGGCCGGGAGCAGGAGATCGAGCGGGTCATGCAGATCCTGTCCCGCCGGACGAAGAACAACCCGGTGCTCATCGGCGAGCCGGGCGTCGGCAAGACGACGATCGTCGAGGGCCTGGCCCAGGACATCGTCAAGGGCAACGTGCCCGAGACGCTCAAGGACAAGCAGATCTACACCCTCGACCTCGGTGCCCTGGTCGCCGGCTCCCGCTACCGCGGTGACTTCGAGGAGCGCCTGAAGAAGGTGCTCAAGGAGATCCGCACCCGCGGCGACATCGTGCTGTTCATCGACGAGATCCACACCCTCGTCGGTGCTGGTGCGGCCGAGGGCGCGATCGACGCGGCGAGCATCCTCAAGCCGATGCTGGCCCGCGGCGAGCTGCAGACCATCGGGGCGACCACCCTCGACGAGTACCGCAAGTACCTCGAGAAGGACGCCGCGCTGGAGCGCCGGTTCCAGCCGATCCAGGTCGCGGAGCCGTCGATCGCCCACACGATCGAGATGCTCAAGGGCCTGCGCGACCGCTACGAGGCGCACCACCGGGTGACGATCACCGACGAGGCGCTGGTCTCGGCCGCGACCCTGGCCGACCGCTACATCTCCGACCGCTTCCTGCCCGACAAGGCCATCGACCTGATCGACGAGGCCGGCTCCCGGCTGCGGATCCGCCGGATGACGGCGCCCGCGGACCTGCGCGAGTACGACGACAAGATCAGCGAGGTGCGCCAGCGCAAGGAGGCCGCGATCGACGGCCAGGACTTCGAGGCGGCCGCGCGCCTGCGCGACGAGGAGAAGCAGCTGATCCTCAAGAAGTCCGAGCGCGAGAAGCAGTGGCGCGCCGGCGACATGGACGAGGTCGCCGAGGTCGACGAGGAGCTGATCGCCGAGGTGCTCGCCGTGGCGACCGGCATCCCGATCGTGAAGCTGTCCGAGGAGGAGTCGACGCGGCTGCTCAAGATGGAGGACGAGCTGCACAAGCGGGTCATCGGCCAGGAGGAGGCCGTCAAGGCGCTCAGCCGGGCGATCCGTCGTACCCGTGCCGGCCTGAAGGACCCCAAGCGTCCCGGCGGGTCGTTCATCTTCGCCGGCCCCTCGGGTGTCGGCAAGACGTGGCTGTCCAAGACGCTCGCGGAGTTCCTCTTCGGTGACGAGGACGCCCTGATCCAGCTCGACATGTCGGAGTTCGGCGAGAAGCACACGGTCTCGCGCCTCTTCGGCTCGCCCCCGGGCTACGTCGGCTACGAGGAGGGCGGCCAGCTGACCGAGAAGGTGCGGCGCAAGCCGTTCTCGGTCGTGCTCTTCGACGAGGTCGAGAAGGCGCACCCCGACATCTTCAACAGCCTGCTGCAGATCCTGGAGGAGGGTCGCCTGACCGACTCCCAGGGCCGGGTCGTCGACTTCAAGAACACCGTCATCATCATGACGACCAACCTCGGCACCCGCGACATCGCCAAGGGCATCAACCTCGGCTTCCAGCAGAGCGGTGACGCCGCCGGCTCCTACGAGCGGATGAAGAGCAAGGTGTCGGAGGAGCTCAAGCAACACTTCCGCCCCGAGTTCCTCAACCGTGTCGACGAGATCATCGTCTTCCCGCCGCTGTCGCAGGAGCAGATCGTGGCGATGGTCGACAACATGATCGCCTCGGTCGAGCTGCGGATGAAGGACCGCGACATGCGGATCGAGCTGACCCAGCCCGCGAAGCAGCTGCTCGCCGAGCGGGGCTTCGACCCGGTGCTCGGTGCCCGGCCGCTGCGGCGCACGGTCCAGCGCGAGATCGAGGACGTGCTCGCCGAGAAGATGCTCTACGGCGAGGTCGGCCCGGGCCAGATCGTGCTGGTCGGCGTGGAGGGCGAGGGCCCGACCGCGACCTTCACCTTCCAGGGCCAGAAGATCGGCGAGCTGCCGGACCTCCCGCCGTTCGAGACCGCCGAGGTCGGCGGTCCGGACGCCGTCGAGGGCCCCGACGACTCCGACAGCGGCTCGGACGTCCCGAAGGCCGACTGAGGCCACCCAGCACCACCACGACGGCCCGTCCCGGCTCGCCCGGGCGGGACGTCGTGCTTTCCGTGCCTCAGGTTCACCCGCCGGGGCCCGGGTCAGGGGAGCGCGTAGGTCTCCGGACCGGCGGCCACGACCAGCCCGTCCTCGACCAGCGAGGCCAGGCAGCGCACTCGCTGCACCTCCTCGGACCAGGCGGCGTCGAGCGCGGTGCGGTGCACCGGCCCCTCGCGGTCGCGCAGCACGGCCAGCAGCCGGCCCCGGCACTGGCGGTCGGTCCCGGCCCAGGTCTGCGCCTTCCGGGGTGGCCCGTCGTACGGCGGGGAGCCGGCCGCCCGCCAGGCGCACCGGTCGCGGACCGGACAGGCGGGGCAGCGCGGGTTCGCCGCGGTGCACACCAGCGCGCCGAGCTCCATCACCGCCACCGACCAGGTGGCGGCGGTCGGCTCGTCCTCGGGCAGCAGCTCGAGGGCGACCTCCCGCTCGGCCTTGGTGACCGAGGCGCCGGGCAGCTCGACGCCCTGCACCGCCCGGGCCAGCACCCGGCGCACGTTGGTGTCGAGCACGACGTGCCGCCGACCGTGCGCGAAGCTGGCGATCGCGGCCGCGGTGTAGTCACCGATCCCGGGCAGGGCCAGCAGGTCGTCGTACGACGCGGGCACCTCGCCCCCGTGCCGTTCGACGATCGCGGTGGCGGCGGCGTGCAGCCGCAGCGCTCGGCGAGGGTAGCCCAGCCGGCCCCAGGCGCGGACCGCCTCGCCGCTCGGCTCCGCGGCCAGGGCGGCCGGGGTCGGCCAGCGCTCGAGCCACTGCTCGTGGACCGGCAGCACCCGGCTGACCGGCGTCTGCTGGAGCATGAACTCCGAGACCATCACCGACCAGGGGGAGGCGTCCGGGCGGCGCCACGGGAGGTCGCGCGCGTGCTCGTCGTACCAGCGCAGGACCGGTTCGTGGAGATCGCTCATCGGGAGACATTCTCGCCGGTGTGGCACCGTGATCCGGACCCGGGCGCTGACTAGCGTGGCCCCATGCCAGCGATGACCCGGGGACCGCTGCCGCCGCGGGTCTACTGGGTCCGCCGGCTGATGCTGCTCGGCACGGCGGTCCTGCTCGTGATCGGGATCGCGCGACTCCTCGGCGACGGCAGCGACGCGTCCTCCGACGAGGGCGCCGTCTCCCCGGCCGCCGCCGGCACGACGCCCACGACCGGCGTGCCGACCACCGGCCTGACCTCGGGCACCACCCCCGAGCCGACGGGGACGGGTGGTGCCAAGCACGGCAAGAAGCACCGCTCGAGCACGCCGGACCCGACTCCGACGCTGGCCGCGCCCCAGGGCGAGTGCGACGGCACCGACATCGCGGTCACGCCGAAGGTCACCGACGCGGTCGCCGGTCGTGACGTGATGATCGTCCTGCAGCTGCGCACCCTGGAGTCCGAGGCGTGCACCTGGCGCACCGGCCACGACCAGCTCACCGTGACGATCACCTCGGGCACGGACGACATCTGGACGAGCCGTCAGTGCCCGCGCGCGATCCCGGTGCGGGAGGTGGTCGTCCGCAAGGCCGTGACCACCAACCTCGGGGTGAGCTGGGACGCCCGCCGCTCCGACGACACCTGCTCCCGGCTGACCGCGTGGGCGATGCCCGGCTGGTACCACGTGACCGCCGCCTCCCTCGGCGGGGAGCCCTCCGACCTCCAGTTCGAGCTCGAGACGCCGACCGCGGCCACCATCACGAGGACCGCGAAGCCCACGCAGAGCCCCAGCGCGCACTCCAGCGGTCGCCCCACCACGCCTGCCGGCTCCGGCTCCGCGCACTGAGGTCGTCGAGGGCGGCGGGCACCTCGCCGGGTCTCGACACGCGGGTCGCGACCTCGCTAGCTCGGTCGCGCCGCTCGCTCGACCACCGATGAGCGCTGCGTGTGACTACGTCACACGTAGCGCTCGAGGATCGTCGACTCGGCGAGCCGGGAGAGGCCCTCGCGGACGCTGCGGGCGCGCAGCTCGCCGACGCCCTCGACCGCCTGGAGGTCGTCGACCCCCGCAGAGAGCAGCTTCTGGAGGGTGCCGAAGTGCTCGACGAGCCGGTCGACGACCGTGCCCGGGAGCCGCGGCACCTTGGCCAGCAGCCGGTAGCCGCGGGGGGCCACCGCGCCGTCGAGGTGCTCGCCGGTCCCGAGGCCGAGGGCGCGCGCGGCCGCGGCCGGGTCGACGAGCTCGGTCGAGGAGAGCGACTCGAGCCGGTTGAGCAGCGCCTCGGGGCTCTTGGCCCGGCGGCCGGCGGGCAGGTAGTCGCGGATCACGAGCTCACGCTCGGCGTCGACGCCGGTGATCAGCTCCTCGAGCTGGAGCGACAGCAGCCGGCCATCGGTGCCGAGCTCGAGCACGTAGTCCTCGATCTCGCTGGCGATCCGGGTGACCATCTCCAGCCGCTGGGCGACCACGGCGACGTCGCGGACCGTGACCAGGTCCTCGATCTCCAGCGCCGACAGCGTGCTCGCCACCTCGTCGAGGCGGAGCTTGTAGCGCTCGAGGGTCGCCAGTGCCTGGTTGGCGCGCGAGAGGATCTGGCCGGAGTCCTCCAGCACGTGCCGGGTCTCGCCAACGTACGCCGCGATGATCTGCATCGACTGCGACACCGAGATCACCGGGAAGCCGGCCTGTCGGGCGACCCGGTCGGCGGTCCGGTGCCGGGTGCCGGTCTCCTCGGAGGGGATCGTGTGGTCGGGCATCAGGTGGACCGCGGCCCGGATGATCCGGGTGACGTCACGGTCGATGATGATCGCGCCGTCCATCTTCGCCAGCTCCCGCAGGCCGGTGGCGGTGAACGGGACGTCGAGGGTGAAGCCGCCCGTGCAGATCGACTCGACCACCTTGTCGTGGCCGAGCACGATCAGCGCGCCGGTGCGGCCCCGGAGGATGCGTTCCAGGCCGTCGCGCAGCGGGGTGCCCGGTGCGATGGTCGCAAGGGTCGCCCGCAGGCGGAGCGTCTCGTCCGAGCGATCGGTCGCCACCTCTGTCGTCCTCCCCGTGCGCGGCAGTCCGTGGCCGCTGGCGGCAGTCTAGGGGGTCGGCAGGGCACTCACCGATCTTCGACGGCCCGTGGGCGCTGCGGCCGGTCGGGCTGCAACAGCTGGAGCAGCCGCAGGGCGGAGCCGACGTCGGGCACGTCGAGGACCCGCATGCCGTCGACGGTCCAGGACTCGGGGGACCTGGCCGCCGGGCGTCCGGGCTCGGTCGGCACGACCGCGAGCCGGAAGCCGAGCCGGGCGGCCTCGGCCAGCCGCTGCGGGACGTCGCGGACCCGGCGCAGCTCGCCGGACAGGCCGATCTCGCCGATCGCGACCACGCCGCGCGGCGCCGCCACGCCGCGGCTCGCGGAGGTGAGCGCGACCGCCACCGCGAGGTCGCTGGCCGGCTCGACGACCCGGGCCCCGCCGACCGTCGAGGCGAACACGTCGCTGGTGTGCAGCCGCACGCCGCAGTGCTGCTGGAGCACGGCCAGCACCATCGCGACCCGCGAGGAGTCCAGGCCCGAGGTCGTGCGCCGGGGTCGCTCTGCCGCGCTGTGGGTGACCAGCGCCTGGACCTCGGCCGGGAGCGGCCGCCGGCCCTCCATGCTGACGGCGATGCAGGTGCCCGGCACCTGCGCCTGGTGGTTGCCGACGAACAGGCCGGTCGGGTCGGTGACGGCGCTGATGCCGTCGGCGGAGAGGTCGAAGCAGCCGACCTCGTCGACCGGACCGAAGCGGTTCTTCATCGCCCGCACCATCCGGAAGCGGGACTCACGGTCGCCCTCGAAGTGCAGCACCACGTCGACGACGTGCTCGAGCACCCGCGGCCCGGCGATCGACCCGTCCTTGGTGACGTGGCCGACCATCACGGTGGTGATGTTGCGGGTCTTCGCGACGCGGACCAGGGCGGCCGCGACCTCCTTGACCTGGGTGACCCCGCCGGGGACCCCCTCGGCGCCGGGGGCGCCGATCGTCTGGACGGAGTCGACGACCAGCAGGGTCGGTCGGACCTCCTCGATGTGGGTGAGCACCGCCCCGAGGTCGGTCTCGGCGGCGAGGTAGAGCTGGTCGTGGACGCCGCCGGTGCGGTCGGCCCGCATCCGGACCTGCGAGGCCGACTCCTCGCCGGTGACGTAGAGCGTGCGGTGCTGGTAGCGCGCGGTCTGGGCGGCCACCTCGAGCAGCAGGGTGCTCTTGCCGACCCCGGGCTCGCCGGCGAGCAGGATCACCGCGCCAGGGACCAGCCCGCCGCCGAGCACCCTGTCGAGCTCGGGGACGCCGCTGGTGCGGAAGGTCGAGTCCTCCGCCGAGACCTGCCCGATCGGCACCGCGGGGCGGGTGACCGGGGTGGCGGCAGTCCGGCCCTTCGGCGCCGCGGCCGTCTCGGCCACCGATCCCCACGCCTGGCACTCGCCGCACCGGCCGACCCACTTCGTGGTCTCCCACCCGCACTCGGAGCAGCGGAACGCGGGACGCGGGGGCTTCGCCATGGCGGCCACGCTAATCGGCCGCGCCGACAGTGCCGGTTATGGTCTCCTTGGATCGTTCCACTCGGTACCAGGAGGCGGGCGTGTCGAAGAACGTCGGGAGGCCGGCCGGTCCGACGACCTCGCTGCCGCTCGCCCCGCCGACGCTGGCCGACGTCGCCGAGCGCGCCGGGGTCTCGCGGCAGACCGTCTCGAACGCGGTCAACAACCCCGACCTGCTCCGCTCCGACACCCTGGCCCGCGTGCTCGAGGCGATCGACGACCTCGGCTACTCGCCGAACCGTGCCGCCCGCAACCTGCGCACCCGTGCCTCCCACCTGATCGGGATGCGGATCAGCCCCGCCCAGGAGGGCACGGCCAACGCCACCATGGACCGGTTCGTGCACTCGCTGGTCGAGGCCTCGCGCGAGGCGGGCTACCACGTGCTGCTGTTCGCGGGGGAGCCGCAGGACCCGCTGGCCGGCTACGAGGACCTGCTGCGCTCGACCGCGGTCGACGCCTTCGTCGTCACCGACACCTACCTCGGGAACCCGCAGGCGACCTGGCTCGAGGAGCGCCGGGCGCCGTTCGTCGCGTTCGGCCGGCCCTGGGACATCCCGGCGGCCGCGCACCCGTGGGTCGACGTCGACGGCGCCGCCGGCACCGACCTCGCGACCACGCACCTGCTCGACCGCGGGCACACCCGGATCGCCTGGATCGGCTGGCGCAAGGACTCGTTCATCGGGGAGGACCGCCGCTCGGGCTGGGCGCGCGCGATGCACGCCCGCGGGCACGCCACGACCGGCCTGGCCTCGCGGGTCGAGGACACCGTCGCGAGCGGCCGCGAGGCGAGCGCGGTGCTGCTCGACGAGGCCCACCCCTCGGCGTTCGTCTGCGCCTCCGACACCCTGGCGATGGGCGTCCTCACCACCCTCACCGAGCGCGGCCTGGTCGCCGGCCGCGACGTCGCGGTCGTCGGCTTCGACGACTCCCAGGTCGCGCAGGTGGTGCCGCGCGGGCTGACGTCGGTGCGCCAGCCGCTGGAGCAGGTCGCCGTCGAGATCGTGAACGCGCTCGAGGGACTGCTCGCGCACCCGCCGCTGCCCGGCGGCGGCGTGATGCTCACGCCGACCCTGGCGCTGCGCGGTTCGAGCTAGCGAGCGGAGACCGAGCCCTCTCCTCGTCAGCCCTCGTCCGGTCCGTCCGTCGACGCTCCGGCCAGGTCCTCGCGGAGCCGCGCGACCTCGAGCCGGAGCTCGTCGAGCTGCCGGGTGACCTCGCCGAGGGCGTCCACGGGGCTCTCCTCGGTCGGGACCATGACGCGCGACAGGATGCTCGCGAGCGACGCGATGATGCCGACGCCGACCAGCATGACCACGGCGGCGACGATCCGGCCGCCGGCCGTGACCGGGTAGTAGTCGCCGTACCCGACCGTGGTGAGCGTGACGGCCGACCACCACAACGACTCCTCGCCGGTCGTGATGTTCGCCTGGGGCGAGACGCTCTCGAACTGCAGGACCAGGACGGACGAGACGGACAGGACGAGGAAGGCCGCCAGGAACGTGACGAAGCCGGCGTACTGCCCGCGGTTGACCACGAGGTCGCGGACGAGCTCGCTCTTGCGCTGCCCGCGGAACAGCCGGGTGATCCGGGCCAGCCGGCTCAGCCGCGCCAGCCGCAGCAGTGCGGTGAAGCGGAAGAACCCCAGGCTCGGGACCGAGCCGAGGAGGTCCAGCCAGCCGCGCTCGCCGAAGAAGTAGCCCCGCTTCGACGGTGCCTTGGCCAGCCGCATCGCGAAGTCGCCGAGGAAGACCAGGCAGATCCCGTTGTCGTAGATCCCCAGCAGCTGGAGCGTCGAGTCGGACAGCGGCAGCACCAGCGCGACCATGATGACCAGCGAGTAGACCGTGAGCACCAGGATGAACAGCTCGTAGGCGTTGCTCTGCCGGCCCGCCGCCCTCGCCGGACTGTCCATCCCGCTGCCTCCCCGCTCGGTCTGGCCCGAAGGCTAGGGCAATCCGTCGGCCGACGGAGCGCACCGCTCAGAACCGGCGCCACCAGAGGTTGACGGCGTAGTCCACGACGGTGCCCTCGTGGTCGGCCAGGACGTCGTCGGCGACCTCCGGGTTCAGCTCGATGCGTACGACGGCCTCGAGGTCGGCCCGCGAGGAGAACTCCCAGCGCATGTCGACGGGGGTGCGCGTCCAGCCGTGGGTGGACCAGAACCGCTCGACCGCGACCGGGTCGACCTCGGGGTAGCCCCGCCGGAACCATATCCCCCAGGTCGACCGGGTCGGGTCGTTGTCGATCACGAACGCCGTCCCGCCCCGTCGTACGACGCGGTCCAGCTCGGCCAGCCCCGGCTCGCAGCCCGGGCCGAAGAAGTACGCCCACCGCGCGTGTGCGACGTCGACGGACGCGTCCGGGAGCGGGAGCGCCTGCGCGGTCCCCTGCAGCACCGACACGTGCTCGAGGCGCCGGGTGCGGCGCCGGGCCAGGGCGACCAGGTCACCGTGCGGCTCGACCCCGACGACGCGCGCCGCCGTGCTCGCGAAGCGCGGCAGGTGGAAGCCGGTGCCGCAACCGACGTCGAGCACGGTGCGGCCGTCCCAGGTGTCCACCGCGCGCATCGCGGCCTCGATCGCGCCATCGGGGTCGACGGCGCGGTTCTCGACCTCGTAGGTCGCCGTGTGGTGCCAGATGTTGGGGCTCGGCCGTGCCCCGGCAACGATGGACCTCGACTCGGACGTCACGACCTCGTCCCTCGGTCGTGGGCCCTGCTCAATCTTCGCTCCCGACGCAGACCGCTCGTCCCTCGCGAGCTGCTGCTCGCTCGTTCAGATCCGGACGAGGCCGCGCGGGGTCTGCACCTGCACGGCGATGATGCCGGGCGTGCCGTTGGGCGCGACCCACTCGACCTTGACGTCCTCCAGCGGCGCCTCGACGGTCTCGCCGAGCCACTCGCTGACCCGCTGCGGGTCGCCGGCGATCTCCAGGCAGGCCAGGGAGAACTCCGGGTCCGCGCCGCTGCTCGGGTGCATCTCGGCCGGGGACTCCCACTCGATGAAGAAGGGGAGCTGCGGGTCGGTGAGCAGGCCGTTGACGCCGATCTGCTTCCACGACAGCTCGCTGCCGTCGGGGCGGTGCCGGTTGCCGTGCGCGGCCTCCCGGCCGAGCCGCTGCTCCACCACGGCGATGTCGTCGACCGCGACGACCCACCCGAGCCAGCCTCCGCCGAGCAGGGACCGGGCGCGCACGGCCTGGCCGAACGGCGCCTTGTCCGAGGCGGGGTGGTCGAGCACCTCGACGATCTCGAGGTAGGTGTTGCCGGCGAGCGGCAGGATCATGTTGCGGGTCCCGAATCGAGGGTGGACACCACCGTCGACGAAGTCCTTGCCGAGCAGACCCCCGATGCGCTGGGCAGTGCTGGCGAGGCCATCCGGTCCTGCTGCGAAAGAGAGATGGTCCAGGCGCATGCCTTGATTCTCGGCTTTCTCTCAGGAAGCCGCGACACCGGGGTCGGGGTCTCTTGACGTCGAGACGAGTAGGACGGCGTGGAGGACGGCGTGGACGACGGGCGCGTCAGTGCGGATCGGCGGGGTGGAGCGCCAGGGCGGAGCGCGAGCGCAGGTGCGCCTCGCAGTGCCGCACCAGCTCGTCGTACGCCGGCCGGCCCATCAGCTCGGTGAGCTCGGCGACGTGCGTGCGGAAGACGGGCTCGGGCGCGACGTGCGCCTCGGTGTTGCCGGAGCAGTACCAGTCGAGGTCGTGGCCACCCGGGCCCCAGCCGCGCCGGTCGTACTCGCCGATGGAGACCTCGGTGTAGGTCGAGCCGTCCTGGCGCTCGACCTCCCGGAAGGTGCGGCGGATCGGCAGCTGCCAGCAGACGTCGGGCTTGGTCTCGACGGGGTTCTTCCCGAGCACGAACGCCAGTGCGTGCAGGGCGCAGCCCGCGCCGCCGCCACCGGTCGGCGGGGCGAAGTCGGTGCGGTTGTGGAACACGCAGGCCTGCTGGCCGTCCACCGTCGTGACCCGCGTCTTGCGCTCGCCGTCCTCGTCGGTCTCGATCCAGTCCTTCTTGCGGACCTTGCCCGCGGGCTTCTGCTGCCAGAGGTTCTCGTCGAGCATCGCGACGTAGCCGGCGACCCGCTTCTCGTCGTCGCCGTCGGCGAAGTGCGCGCCGAGCGTGCAGCAGCCGACGTCCGGGGCGTCGGCGTAGATCCCCTGGCAGCCCTCGCCGAAGATGCACTTGTAGCTCGACGTCAGCCAGGTGAGGTCGCACCGCAGGACCTCGGACTCGTCGGCCGGGTTGACGAACTCGACGAACGCTCGCGGGAACACCAGCTCGACCTCGGGCACGGACCAACCCTACGGGGCGTGCAGGTACGGGCTAGCGTTGAGCCATGCGCCTGGGCGTGCTCGACATCGGGTCCAACACCGGACACCTGCTGGTGGTGGACGCCCACCGCGGTGCGGCGCCGCTGCCGGCGTACTCCTACAAGCAGCCGCTGCGCCTCGCCGAGCACCTCGACGAGTCCGGGTCGGTGACCCCCGCCGGCGTGGACGCCCTGGCCGCCTTCACGACCCAGGCGCTGCGCGTCGCGGAGGACAAGGGCAGCGAGGACATGCTCGCGTTCGCGACGTCGGCGGTGCGCGACGCCGTCAACAGCGAGGCGGTGCTGGCCGAGGTGCGCGAGCGCACGGGCCAGGCGATCGCGGTGCTGTCGGGCGAGGACGAGGCCCGGCTGACCTTCCTCGCCGTACGCCGGTGGTTCGGCTGGTCCGCGGGACGGCTGTCGGTCTTCGACATCGGCGGCGGGTCGCTGGAGATCGCCGGCGGCGCCGACGAGGAGCCCGACGTCGCGTGGTCGCTCCCGCTCGGGGCGGCCCGGCTGGCGCGGCAGCACTTCGCGGCCGGCACGCCCGACGAGGACACCGTGCGCGCGCTGCGCCGCCAGATCCGCGCCGACATCGCCCGCGACGCCGGGCGGCTGCTGCGCGCGGGGACCCCGGACCACGCGGCGGCGACGTCGAAGACCTTCCGCTCGCTGGCCCGGATCTGCGGCGCGGCCCCGTCGGTCGAGGGGCCGCTCGTGCCCCGCACGCTGCCGCTGGACACCCTCACCGCCTGGATCCCGAAGCTGGTGGCGATGTCGCCGGCCGAGCTGGCGGGCCTCCCCGGCGTGTCCACGAGCCGCAGCCACCAGGTGGTGCCCGGCGCACTCGTCGCCGAGGCCGTGATGGACATCTTCGAGCTCCCGGCGCTCGAGATCTGCCCCTGGGCGCTGCGCGAGGGCGTGATCCTCGAGCGGCTCGACCAGATCACGGCGGGCCTGGAGTGAGCCCCCGCATCGGCCTCTCGACGGTCTCGGTCTACCCCGAGTCCTCGGCTCACGCGTTCTCCTACGCCTCGTCGCTGGGCTACGACACCGTCGAGGTGATGGTCGGCATCGACGCGCTCAGCCAGCAGACGTCGGCGGTCAAGCAGCTCTCCGAGCACCACGGCATCCCGATCGCCGCCGTGCACGCTCCGTGCCTGCTGTTCACCCAACGGGTCTGGGGGACCGAGCCGTGGGGCAAGCTCGAGCGCTCCGCCGAGATGGCCGCGGCCGTCGGCGCGGACGTGGTCGTCGTGCACCCGCCGTTCCGGTGGCAGAAGACCTATGCCGCCGGCTTCGTCGAGGGCATCGCCGCCCTCGAGGCGTCGACCGGGATCGCCTTCGCGGTCGAGAACATGTACCCGTGGCGGGCGTCGTCCCGGCGTGGCATGGAGATGTACCTGCCGGGCTGGGACCCCTCGGAGGAGTCCTACGCCAACACCACCATCGACCTCTCGCACGCCGCGATCGCGCAGTCCGACCCGATCCTCATGGCCAAGCGGCTCGGCGACCGGCTCCGGCACATCCACCTGACCGACGGCACCGGCTCTGCGAAGGACGAGCACCTGGTGCCCGGTCGCGGGTCGATGGGGGCCGCGCCGTTCCTCCGGCACCTGGCCAAGGTCGGGTTCGCCGGCGAGGTCGTCGTCGAGATCAACACCCGGCGGTGCCGCGACGTCGCGGAGCGCGAGGTCGACCTGCGCGAGTCGCTGGAGTTCGCGCGCGAGCACTCGGCGGTGGGCACCCCGTGACCTCGGCGGCGCCCCGTCGCGGTCGCCGTCCGGGGGCGCCGGACACCCGCGCCGCCATCCTCGTGGCCGCCCGGTCCCTCTTCGCCGAGCAGGGGTACGCCGGCACCTCGGTGCGCGCCGTCGCGTCGGCCGCCGGCGTCGACGCCGCGCTCGTGCACCACTACTTCGGCACCAAGGACGACCTGTTCATCGCCGCGCTCGAGCTGCCGGTCGACCCGCGGTCCGTCGTCCGCCCGGTGGTGGAGGGTGGCGTCGACGGGGCGGGGGAGCGGCTGATGCGGCTGTTCGTCTCGGTCTGGGACGACGAGCAGACCCGCACGCCGCTGCTCGCGCTCGTGCGCGGCATCCTGGAGCCGGGCGGTCAGCAGCTGATCCAGGACGGTTTCCTCCGCATGGTGCTCGGGCCGGTCGGCGCCGGGCTCGGCCTCGACGACCCCGACCGCCGGCTGCCGCTCGTCGCGTCGCAGCTCGTCGGCCTGGTGCTGCTGCGCTACGTGGTCGGCGTCGAGCCGCTGGCCTCGATGCCCGCCGACGACCTCGTCGCGGTCTACGCGCCGACGGTCCAGCGGTACCTGACCGGCCCGCTGCCGTAGGGCCGCCCGTGCAGGGATCCCCGGTGAGCCGGGGATTCCGGCACTTCTCCGGCGGTGTTCCACCCATCAAGTGACCGTTTCCCCGGTGAACCGGGGATTCCGGCACTTGCCTGAGCCGCAGTCCGCCACCATAATTCAGCACATGGTGAAAAACGCGGTGGAGATCCGTGACCTGCACGTGGTCCGCGGACCGCACACGGTCCTCGACGGCCTCGACCTGACCATCGGCGGCGGCGTGACCGGCCTGCTCGGCCCGTCCGGCTGCGGGAAGTCCACGCTGATGCGCTGCCTCGCCGGGGTCCAGCGGGTCGCCGGCGGGACGGTCGAGATCTTCGGGGAACCGGCGGGCAGCCGCCCGCTCCGCGACCGGCTCGGCTACGTCACCCAGGCGGTGAGCGTGTACGACGACCTCACGGTCGCCGAGAACCTCCGGTTCTTCGCCCGGACGCTGGGCACCGGCGCCGAGGAGGTCGAGCGCGTGATCGGCTCGGTCGACCTGGCGGCGTACGCCGACGACGTGGTCGCCAAGCTGAGCGGCGGGCAGCGGTCCCGGGCGAGCCTCGCGGTCGCGCTGCTCGGCAAGCCCGACCTGCTGGTCCTCGACGAGCCCACGGTGGGCCTCGACCCGGTCCTGCGCGAGGACCTGTGGACCCTCTTCCACGGCCTGGCCGACTCGGGCGTGGCGGTGTTCGTCTCCAGCCACGTGATGGACGAGGCCGAGCGCTGCGACCGGCTGCTGCTGATGCGCGAGGGCCGGATCATCGCCGACGGGACGCCGGCCGAGATCAAGGAGCGGGCCGGCGTCGCCGACGTCGAGGCCGCGTTCCTCGCCATCGTGCGCGCGGACCAGGGGGACCAGGGGGACGCAGCATGAACTCACCCCATGAAGTCCTGCCTTCCCCCGCTCCGCTCCTCCAGTCACGACTCCACGGGGACCCCGAATGAACCTCCGCATCACCCTCGCCGTCGCCCACCGGGTGCTCATCCAGCTGCGCCGCGACAAGCGCACGATGGCCATGCTGCTCGTGCTGCCCTGCCTGCTCATCACCCTGCTGTGGTGGATCTACAAGGACGCCGACCCCACGCTCTTCGACAGCATCGGCCCGGCGCTCCTGGCCGTCTTCCCGGTCATCGTGATGTTCCTGGTCACCAGCGTGACCACGCTGCGCGAGCGCTCCAGCGGGACCCTCGAGCGGCTGCTCGCGATGCCGATGGGCAAGCTCGACTTCCTCGTCGGCTACGCGATCGCCTTCGGCCTGGTCGCCGCCCTCCAGTCGGTGCTCGCCGTCGGGGTCAGCGTCGGGCTGCTCGGCCTCGACGTGGCCGGTCCGCTGTGGCTGCTGACGGTGGTCGCGGTCGTCGACGCGGTCCTCGGCAGCGCGCTCGGCCTGTTCGTCTCGGCCTTCGCGCAGACGGAGTTCCAGGCCGTGCAGTTCATGCCGGCCATCGTGATCCCGCAGCTGCTGCTGTGCGGGCTCCTGGTGCCGCGCGACATGCTGCCGAGCTTCCTGCACGCGGTCAGCGACCTGCTGCCGCTCTCGTACGCCGTCGACGCGATGCAGCACCTGACGGTCTCGACCAGCACCGGCCAGGTCTGGCAGGACGTCGCGATCGTCGCGGCCTTCGCCGTGGGCGGGCTCGCGCTGGGGGCGGCCACCCTGCGCCGGCGTACCGAGTGAACGCCCGCGAGTCGAGTCCCGGGGGCCCCACGTCGTAGCCTGAGACCCATGTCGCTCCTCCGTCAGCCGCTCCTGCTCCTGGCCCGCAGCGCCGCGGTCAAGAAGCTGGTCAGCAGCATGCCCGTGTCCGCCGGCATCGTCCGCAGCTACGTCCCCGGTGAGACCACCGGGTCGGTCGTCGACGCGACCGCGGCGCTGGTCGAGGACGGGCTCCGGGTCACCCTGGACCACCTCGGCGAGGACACGATGGACGCCGAGCAGGCCGACGCGACGGTCACCGCCTACCTCGAGGTCCTCGGCCAGCTGGCCGCCCGCGGCCTGACCCGCAACGCCGAGGTCTCGGTCAAGCTCAGCGCGATCGGTCAGTTCCTGCCCGACAACGGCCACAAGGTCGCGCTCGAGAACGCCCGCACCATCTGCCGGGCGGCCCGCAACGCCGGCACCACGGTGACCCTCGACATGGAGGACCACACCACCACCGACTCGACGCTGGCGATCCTGCGCGAGCTGCGCAAGGACTTCCCCGAGACCGGCGCCGTGCTCCAGGCCGCGCTGCACCGCACCGAGTCCGACTGCCGGGCGCTCGCCCACGAGGGGTCGCGGGTGCGCCTGTGCAAGGGCGCCTACCTCGAGCCCGAGAGCGTCGCGTTCCAGGACAAGCTCGACATCGACCGGTCCTACGTGCGCTGCCTCAAGGTCCTGCTCGCCGGCGACGGCTACCCGATGATCGCCACCCACGACCCGCGGATGGTCGAGATCGCCTCGTCCCTGGCCAGCCGCTACGGCCGGACGCAGGGCACCTACGAGTACCAGATGCTCTACGGCATCCGGCCCGACGAGCAGCGCCGGCTGGCGGCCGACGGCGAGACCGTGCGGGTCTACGTGCCCTACGGCCAGGAGTGGTACGGCTACCTGATGAGAAGGCTCGCCGAGCGTCCGCAGAACCTGACATTCTTCCTGAGGTCCCTCGTCTCCAAGAAGTAAGCAAGTAGTAGGGAGTTCCCCATGGCCCAGACCGCGATCCTCGGTGCCGGGGTGATGGGGGAGACCCTGCTCTCCGGCCTGGTGCGCGCCGGCCGTCGCGTCGACAACCTCCTCGTCGGGGAGAAGCGCGCCGAGCGGGCGCGCGAGCTCGAGGAGCGGTACGGCGTCGCCGTGGTCGGCAACGCCGAGGCGGCTCGCAAGGCCGACACCCTGGCGCTCGTGGTCAAGCCGCAGGACATGGGCGACCTGCTCGAGGAGATCGCCGGTGAGCTGCGCGCGGGCCAGCTCGTGGTCTCGCTCGCGGCCGGCATCACCACCGCCTTCATCGAGTCGCGGGTGCCCGCGGGGGTGGCGGTGGTCCGGGTGATGCCCAACACGCCGGCGCTCGTGGACGAGGGCATGGCCGCGATCTCCCCCGGGTCGCACTGCTCCGAGGAGCACCTCGCGGAGGCCGAGTCGCTGATGGCCTCGGTCGGCCGGGTGCTGCGCATCCCCGAGCGCCAGCAGGACGCGGTCACCGCGATCTCCGGCTCGGGCCCCGCCTACATCTTCTACGTGGTCGAGTCGATGATCGAGGCCGGCGTCCACCTCGGCCTGCCGCGCGCGACCGCCACCGAGCTGGTCCTGCAGACCGTCGTCGGGTCGGCCAAGATGCTGCGCGAGACCGGCACCCACCCGGTCGTGCTCCGCGAGCAGGTCACCTCGCCCGCCGGCACCACCGCGGCCGCGCTCCGCGAGCTGGAGATCCACAAGGTGCGCGCTGCGTTCCTGGCGGCCATGGAGGCCGCTCGCGACCGGTCGCGAGCGCTCGCCGAGGGAAGCGACTGAGGACAGCGACCGAGGGCAGCAGCTCCGTGGCCACCGGGACGATCCCGCTCGCGTGGGGGTGCACGCCGGCCGAGCACGCCCGGCGCTACCCGGCCGACGACCGCGTGGAGGAGCTGGTCGGCGGGTCGGGCGGGTCGGTGCTGCGGATGACCCGCGTCGTTGCCGTCGACGCCCCGCCGGAGCGGGTCTGGCGCTGGGTCTGCCAGATCGCGGTCGCGCCGTACTCCTACGACTGGATCGACAACCGGGGTCGGCGGTCCCCGCAGCACCTGGTCCCGGGCGCCGACCACGTCGAGGTCGGCCAGCGGGTGCAGGTCTTCCGCGTGACCGACGTCGAGCCCGGGCGACAGTGGACGGGGACGACGATCCCCCGGGTGTTCGGCCGGACCGCGGTGACCTACGCCGTGGAGCCGGCCGGGCCGGGCGCGCGCCTGGTCTGCCGGATCACGACCGGCCAGCGGGGTCCGGCCGGGTGGGCGTGGGCCCGGCTGCTCGCGTGGGGCGACCTGGTGATGATGCGCCGCCAGCTGCTGAACCTGAAGGAGCTCGCCGAGCGGGGATGAGCCGGTGGCGGCCTGGTCGGCCCTGGCGGGATCGCGGTCGTCACAGGTTCACCATGGGATGCAGGCGAACCTGCACTTCCCACGCTCTGCTCGCCGTGGGAAGTGAGGGTTGACCTGGTCACCATGGTGAACCTGAGGCGAGCCGGCTGCGTCGGCGCGCCACCCGCCGCAGCGTCCACCCGACCAGGGCGACGTTCGCGCAGGCGACCAGGGTCATCAAGACGGTGAAGGTCAGGGTGACCGGCCAGATCGACGGGTCGGCGACGACGGGGTCGGTCGACGACAGGCTGCCGGTGGCGGGGCTGTCGGCGACGCTCCAGGCCAGGGCGCCGAGCAGGTAGATGGCCGGCAGCGCCACGAGCACCAGTGGCAGGGTCAGGACCCCGGCGGCCACCTCGGCCCACCACAGGTCGCCCCTGCTGGAGAACGCGGCGGCGGTCAGGCCCGCCACGGTGGCGACGTAGGCCGCGGCGACGACCCGGCCGGTCACGACGGCGACCGGACGGCGCGGAGCAGGCCCAGCACGTCGTCGACGACGCCGCGGATGACGGGCAGGCGCGAGAGCCGCACGAGCCGGTCGACCACCGGCACCGCGCGGTCGACGAGCTCCCGGCTGCGCCGCTGACCGGGGCTGTCGTCGTACACCCAGAACAGCACGACGCCCATCTGGAGCAGCCAGAGCAGCTCGGGCAGCTCGCCGCGCAGTGCCGGGAGCGGCTTGACGTCGGAGCCCTCGAGCACCCGGGCGAACAGCGCGATGCTCGCCTCGCGCGCCGGGGCCGACTCCGGGCTGAACGGCGACAGCGGGCTGTGCGGGTCGGCGGCGTTGCGGAAGAACTGGCCGGCGAACTCGTGGTGCGGCTCCGCGACGTCGAGCCAGGCCAGCAGGACGCCGCGCAGCCGTCGGTCGAAGCCGGTCTCGACGTCCAGGACGCGTCCGGCCGCGGCGGCGTGCTCGACCTGGAGCTGGTCGTAGAACGCCTGGACCAGGTGCTCCTTGGAGCCGAAGTAGTAGTAGGCGTTGCCCAGCGAGACCCCGGCCTCGGCCGCGATCGCGCGCATCGTCGTGCGCCCGTAGCCGGCGTCGCGGAAGAGCCGCATCGCGGCGTCGACGATCGTCCGCCGGGTCTGCTCAGCCTTGGGGGAGCGCGCAGGATCCGGCACAGCGGTCAGGGTAGTCGGCACCTCGCTCACCTCCGTCCGAGCCGTCGCGGGTCAGCTGCCGCAGTCCCGCGGCGCCGTAGGCCAGACCCCGGGCGAGGGGCAGCAGCCGCGGGTTGGCCAGCCGCTCGGCCAGCCCGCGGTAGGGGCGGGTCGCCCACAGGCACATCACCCAGGCGCGCTCGTGGGTCCAGACCGCGCCGTCGATCCCCACGACGGTCACCTCCTCGAGGGTGCGGCCGTGGTCGAGCCCGGGGAACCGGCGCCGCGCCTCGTCGGACCCCGCCGGGACCAGCTCGAGCGGCACCAGCAGCGGCTGCGACCACAGCCAGGCGGCGAACGACCGGCACAGCGGGCAGGACGGGTCGGTGAGGACGGTCAGCCCGGCCGGGGTGGTCATGACGGGTACGCCGGCTGGGTCGGCGGCAGGAAGGCCTGCGGCGGGACGGGGGCCACCCGGTTGCGCTCGAGCCGGCTGCGGCGCCGGATGGCGTTGAACGCGTAGACGTTGAGGAAGTGCAGGACGCCGAGGGTCAGCAGCACGACCCCGACCTTGACGCTCAGCGTCTCGACCATCTCGCGGAGGTCGGCGACCGGCTCGCTGATCCGGAGGTAGAGCATCACGAACCCGAGGTTGAGCAGGTAGAAGCCGACGACGAGCAGGCGGTTCACGGCGTGGGCGAGCCGCTCGTCCCCGGCGAACACGTCCTCGAGGAAGACCCGTCCGTTGCGCGACAGGGTGGTCGCCACCCAGATCGTGAGGGGGATGGTGACGAGCAGGTAGACGACGTAGGTGCCGACGGTCCAGGTCACGGCGGTCTCGCTTTCTTGAACGTGTTCAAAAGTAGGTGTCTCCACCGTAGGGCAAGTTTTGAACATGTTCAAGAGTGTTCAGAGACCCATCGCCGCCTGGGCGGCGACGAGGACCGGGCCGGTGACCTCGCGGCACCGGGCGGCGCCGGCCTCGAGGACCGTCGTCACGTGCGCGGGGTCGTCGGCCAGCTCGGCGTACCGCTCCTGGAGCGGCTCGAGCACGGCCACGACCGCGTCGGTGACCGCACGCTTGAGGGCGCCGTAGGTCGTGAGCCCCTCCGCGGACCCGCCGCAGGCGGCCAGCACCTCGAGCAGGTTGGTCACCCCGGGCTTGCCCGGCGCGGCGCGCACCGCGTCCGGGCCGGTGTCGGAGTCCGTCACCGCGCGGCCGACCTTGCGTCGTACGACGTCGGGCGGGTCGAGCAGCAGCACGACCCCAGCCGCGTCCGCGTCGGACTTGCCCATCTTGCGGGTGGGGTCGTCGAGCCGCATCACCCGGGCGCCGGCGGCCGGCAGGGTCAGCTCGGGCACGGTGAAGACCGGGCCGTAGAGCCGGTTGAAGCGCAGCGCGAGGTCCCGGGTCAGCTCGACGTGCTGACGCTGGTCGGCGCCCACCGGCACCCGGTGCGGACGGTAGAGCAGGATGTCGGCCGCCATCAGGGCCGGATAGGTGTAGAGGGAGGCCCGGGTGGAGTCGACGCCCCGGCCCTTCTCCTTGAACTGGATCATCCGGTTCAGCTCGCCGGTGGTCGCGGTGCACTCGAGCAGGTAGGCGAGCTGGGCGTGCGCCGGCACCTGGCTCTGGGTGAAGACGGTCGCGTCGCCGAGGCCCGCCGCGAGCATCAGGGTCGCGGTCTCCCGCACCAGGGTGCGCAGGCGCCCGGGGTCGTGCGGCGTGGTCATCGCGTGCAGGTCCGCGATGCCGTAGAAGCAGTCGGCGTCGCGCTGGGCGGCGACCATCGGGCGCAGCGCGCCGAGCAGGTTGCCGAGGGTGAGCCGGCCGCTCGGGGTGAGCAGCGAGAGCGTTCGTTCCATGGGGTCCTCCTGGTCAGGGGCCCACGGTCGGCACGCGTCAGGAACGCAGAACGGCCGCCCGTGGGCGGCCGTGGGGTGTCGTGCGTGCGCGTCGACGAGAGTGGTCCGCCCTCAGGCGAGCCACCAGAACTCGGAACGCGTCAGCACCGCTCCAGAGTAGCGGTAGCGTCGCATCATGCCCACGTGCGACGGACCGGCGACGGTGGTCTTCGACCCGAGCCTCACCGAGTACGACTTCGGTCCGGCGCACCCGATGTCCCCGGTCCGGGTCGACCTCACCATGCGTCTCGCCGAGGAGCTCGGCGTCGTGGGCGGCCGGCTGAAGCGGGTGCACGCGCCGATCGCGAGCGAGGACCAGATCGCGACCGTGCACGAGCCGGGGCTGATCGAGGCCGTGATGAAGGCCGGCTCGACGCCGAACGCCTACTTCGAGCGACGCGGGCTCGGGACCGACGACAACCCGGTCTTCCCCGGGATGCACCAGGCCGCGGCGCACATCGTCGGCGCCAGCCTCGAGGCGTTCCGGCAGGTCTGGTCGGGGGACTCGCTGCACGGGGTGAACATCACCGGCGGGCTGCACCACGCGATGCGGGACCGCGCCAGCGGCTTCTGCATCTACAACGACGTCGCCATCGGCATCCAGTACCTCCTCGACCAGGGGGCGGAGCGGGTCGCCTACGTCGACGTCGACGTCCACCACGGCGACGGGGTCGAGAAGATCTTCTGGGACGACCCGCGGGTGCTCACCATCTCGCTGCACGAGACCGGCCAGATGCTCTTCCCGGGCACCGGGTTCCCCCGCGACCTCGGTGGCCCGGCGGCCCTCGGGTCGGCGGTCAACGTCGCCCTCCCGCCCGGCACGGGCGACGGCGGCTGGCTCCGGGCCTTCCACGCCGTCGTACCGCCCCTGGTGCGCGAGTTCGCCCCCGACGTGCTCGTCACCCAGCACGGCTGCGACTCCCACATCGAGGACCCGCTCGCCCACCTGATGCTCTCCGTCGACGGCCAGCGCGCGGCCTACCTGGCCCTGCACGACCTGGCCCACGAGGTCAGCGGCGGGCGCTGGGTCGCGACCGGCGGCGGTGGCTACGCGCTGGTCGAGGTGGTCCCGCGGGCGTGGACCCACCTGCTCGCCATCGTCGGCGGCCGGCCGCTGGACCCGGACACCGACACCCCGGGCGGCTGGCGCGACCACGTGCGGACCTCCTTGGGCCGGGTGGCACCGCACCGGATGACCGACGGGCGGCGGCCGGCGTACCGTGACTGGGGCGAGGGGTACGACCCCGACACCTGGCTGGACCGGGCCATCCACGCCACCCGGATGGAGACCTTCCCGCTGCACGGGCTCGACCCGTTGCCGTAGCGCCGGACCGGTCGGGCGCAAGCGGACACGCCGTACCACGTCCGCTACTTTGGTCAACCTCTTCCCCACGAGTCACACCAGGCTCTATTCTCACCGTGCGCGACGCGTGCACCACCGGCGGGGAAGCCGGTGGCGCGTCAGACAGAAAGTATCGGTGCACGATGGCTACCAGCTCCGGGGACATCTCCGAATCGAAGTTCCTCACCGTTGCCGAGGTGGCGGCGATGATGCGCGTGTCCAAGATGACCGTGTATCGCCTCGTCCACAACGGCGAGCTCCCTGCCGTCCGGGTCGGCCGATCGTTCCGCGTCCTCGAGACGGACGTCGACGACTACCTGCGGAAGAGCTTCTACAGCGCCGGCTGAGACGCCGGCCGTCCACGGGCGGACCGGCCGATTCTGCACCCGATTCCCTGCCGGATAGGCTGGGTCGGTCCTCGGGGTCCGTCCTGGGGCTGCAGTACTGCTGTCGAAAGGTTCTCCTGTGGGTTCTGTCATCAAGAAGCGGCGCAAGCGCATGGCCAAGAAGAAGCACCGCAAGCTGCTGAAGAAGACGCGCGTCCAGCGTCGCAAGCTCGGCAAGTAAGGCCAGCGCGGGTCCGATGGGCAGCGCCGGCAGGGTCGTCCTGGTCACCGGGGTCTCGCGCGACCTCGGCCGGCGGTTCGCGCGCGCGCTGGCCTCGCGGCCCGGCATCGCCCGGGTCGTGGGGGTCGACGCCATGCCACCGCGCGGTGACATCGGCGACGTCTCCTTCGTGCGCGCCGACATCCGCAACCCGGTCATCGCCAAGGTGATCGTCAAGGAGGACGTCGACACCGTCGTCCACATGAGCGTCATCGCCACGCCCGGCGCCGCCGGAGCGCGCAACGCGGCGAAGGAGCTCAACGTCATCGGCACCATGCAGCTGCTCGCAGCGTGCCAGAAGGCGCCCGGGCTGCGCACCCTGGTCGTGAAGTCGTCCACGGCCGTCTACGGCGCCAGCAGCCGCGACCCCGCCATGTTCACCGAGGACATGGAGCCGCGCCGTCCCGCCCGGTCGGGTTACGCGAAGGACCTCTCCGAGGTCGAGGGCTACGTGCGCGGCTTCGCCCGTCGCCGGCCCGACGTCCGGGTCACCATCCTCCGGCCCGCCAACGTGATCGGCGCGCACGTCGTCAGCCCGCTGACGTCGTACTTCCGGCTCCCCGTGCTGCCCACGATCCTGGGCTTCGACCCGCGGCTGCAGTTCCTCCACGAGCAGGACCTGATCGGCGCGCTCGAGCACGCGACCAGCGCCGACCTGGCCGGCACGTTCAACGTCGCCGGCGACGGCGTCCTCACGCTCTCCCAGGCGGTACGCCGCCTGCAGCGGCCGACGGTCCCGCTGCCCACGTTCGCGCTCGGAGGGCTGGGCTCGGCGCTGCGCTCCTCCCGGCTCGCCGACCTCTCGCCCGAGCTGGTCGCGCTGCTGACCTACGGTCGCGGTGTCGACACGACCCGGATGCGCCACGACCTCGGCTTCGAGCCGGCGTACTCCACCGCCGAGGCGTTCGCCGACTTCGCCGCGCCGCTCCCGGTCACCGGTGGCCGCACCCAGCGGGTGCTCGACCGCGTGGCCCGCTCCCTGCCCGACCCGGAGCCGGCCCTGTCCGTGCTCCCCGCGCCCGGAGGTGGCCGTCGTGGGTGACGCGGAGATCATCCCGATCGGCACCCGGGGCCGCCCCGGGCGCGCGACCGGCACCCAGCCGTCGTCGGCCGCCCGCGGGCTCGCCGGCGGCCGGACCGCCGCCAAGGCGGCGGCGCCGACCCGGCGACCCCCGGCCCACCGGACCACCCCGGTCGACGACGCGTCCGGCTCCGCGCCGGAGCCGGAGCGTCCGCCGGTCGTGACGGCCGACCGCGAGCCGTCCGGTGGCATCCCCGCCGCGGACTGGCTGGCCGCGATCCAGCACGGCGCCCGCGAGGTGTTCGGGGACGAGTGGGAGCAGCAGCTGGCCCGCTTCCTGGCGTTCCTCCGCCGCCGGGTCAGCGGCGACTACCAGGTCGACGAGTACGGCTTCGACCGCGAGGTCACCGAGCGGTTCCTGATGGCCTCGCTGCGACCGATCGCGGAGAAGTGGTTCCGCGTCGAGGTCCGCGGCGCCGAGAACATCCCCGCGGACGGCGGCGCGCTGGTCGTCTCCAACCACTCCGGCACCATCCCGGTCGACGGCCTGATGACGATGGTGTCGATCCACGACACCACCGGTCGGTTCCTCCGCCCGCTGGGCGCCGACCTCGTCTTCCGGCTGCCGCTGGTCAGCTCGGTGGCGCGCAAGAGCGGGGCGACCCTCGCCTGCACCGAGGACGCCGAGAGGATGCTGCGCGGCGGCGAGCTGGTGGGCGTGTGGCCCGAGGGCTTCAAGGGCATCGGCAAGTCCTACTCCCAGCGCTACAAGCTCCAGCGGTTCGGCCGCGGCGGCTTCGTCTCCGCCGCCCTGCGCACCGGTGTGCCGATCATCCCGCTGTCGGTGGTCGGTGCCGAGGAGATCTACCCGCTCGTCGGCAACGTCCCCTCGCTCGCCCGGCTCCTCGGACTGCCCTACATCCCGATCACGCCGTTCTTCCCGCTGCTCGGGCCGCTCGGGCTCGTGCCCCTGCCCTCGAAGTGGCTGCTGGAGTTCGGCGAGCCGATCCGCACCGACGAGCTCGACGCCGGGGCCGCCGACGACCCGATGCTCGTCTTCAACGTGACCGACCAGGTCCGCGAGACGATCCAGCAGACGCTCTACACGCTGCTGATGCAGCGCCAGTCCGTCTTCCGCTGACCTCGGCCCCGCCCCCTCTGGCTGGCCCTGGAGGCGTCATACGAGGTGGTCGTGGGGGCGACCGGGCCGTATGACGTTGCGCGGCGGCCTCGGGGACGTCATGCGAGGTGGTCGTGGGGGCGACCGGGTCGTATGACGTCTCGCGCGGCGGCCTCGGGGACGTCATGCGAGGTGGTCGTGGGGGCGACCGGGTCGTATGACATTGCGCGGCGGCCTCGGGGACGTCATGTGAGGTGGTCGTGGGGGCGACCGGGTCGTATGACGTCTCGCGCCGGGCTCCGGGGCAGCGTGGGACGACGAAGTTCGCGTCGGGACGACAGAGCTTCGTCGTCCCGACGCGGATCTCGTCGGCCGGCCGACAAGACTCGTCCCCAGGGCCCGGGGCGTCATGCGGCGTGGTCGCCGGGGCTGCCAGGACGTATGACGTCTCGCGGTGGCGCCGGGGGCGTCATGCGAGGGGGTCGCCGGAGCACCCAGGACGTATGACGTCCCGCGGGGACTCGGCGGCGGGGGACGGGGCTACTGGTCCTGCCCGGTGAGCGGGCCGACGACGCTGCCGAGGATCTCGCCGACCCCGCCGACGACGTCACCGACGCTCGGGACCGAGGGGGTCTGCGTCGGGTTGTTGCCGGTGTGCGTGCCGCTGCCGCCCCCGGTGAGGGCGTCGGTCAGGCCCTGGGTCAGCGCCTGGACGGGGTCGGTGGTCCCGGAGGCCCCGGGGGTCGGCGTGCCGTCACCCGCGTCGGTCACACTGGCCGGGCCGACGTCGCCGGGCTGGACGTGGGGCAGGTGCGGACCGCCGCCGCCCCGGTGCTGGTGCTTGCCGCCGCGGGCCGGCTGCGGGCTCGGCTGCGGGGCGGACGGGACGAAGATCTGCTCCTGCGCCGCGGCGAGCACGGGCGGGATCGACTCGATCGGCGTGCCGCCGCACTGGGGGCAGCGCTGGGCGGCCTCGGAGTCGATGGTCTCCAGGGTGCGGGCTGCGCGGATCAGCTCGTCGCGCGCCGACGCCGGCACCAGGGGCTCGAGGGCGGCCAGCTGGTCGAGGCTGGAGGAGGCGAAGTCGCGCAGCTCGGCGATCGAGGAGGCGTCGCCGTGGTGGGCGTAGTCGGCCAGCAGCAGGTCGGAGGCCTCGGTCGCCTGCGCGGTGAAGGTGTCGAGGGTCTGGGCGATGCGGATCTCGTCGCCGAAGTCGTCCTGCTGCGAGAGCGCGTCGACCTCGTCGAGGCGGTCGGAGGCGCTGGCGAGGATCGTCGACCCCTTGCTGCCCTCGCCGACCGACAGGCCGGCGTGCGCGCTCTCGATCGCGCGCTTGACGGGGTAGAGCGCCTCGCCGGGCAGGGCGCCCTGGGACGCCACCGCGACACCGGTGGTCACGCCGACGGCCGTGATCCCGCCGACCAGGACGGCGGCGAACCGGCGCTCGCGGACCGGGCGCCGCTCGGGCAGCCGCAGCTTCGACGTGTCGGCCGGGGCGAGGGCCGTCTCGGCCTCGGCGAGCAGCGCGGCCCGGAGGTCGGCGACGAACTCGGGCCGCGCGGTGACCTTCGGGGTCGCGCGCAGCGCGCCGACGAGCTCGAGCAGGTCGGCGTCACGGGTCGTCGGTGAGTCGGCCGTGCCGGCCTCGACCAGCGCGTCGAAATCATCGGCGCGACGCTGCGCCGGGAATCCCCACGTCATGTCGACCTCAACGAGGTGCGAGGCGGCGGAGTTACGGCTCCGGGGGCACCGAGGTAAACGATTTCGTCCGGCCGTGCCATCAGTCCCGGATCCCTTCCGGCATCAGCTTGGCGAGGTTGCGCACCCCGCGGAGCTGGAGCTGCTTGACGGCGCCGTCCGAGCGGCCGAGCACCTGCGCGGTCTCCGCGATGCTCATGCCCTGGAGGAACCGCATCACCAGGCAGTCACGCTGCTCCGGGGGCAGCTCGGTCAGGGCCTGCAGGAGGATCTCGTTGGTGAGGCCGGCGAGCACGGCGGACTCGGGGCCCTCCGTGGCGTCGTCGTGGAGCGCCATGTCCTCGGTGGTCATCTCGAGGCGGGTGCGGCCGGCCTTGAAGTGGTCGGTCGCCAGGTTGCGGGCGATCGTCATCAACCAGGCGCCGAAGTCCTTGCCCTGCCACCGGAAGTTGTTCATGCTCCGCAGCGCCCGGAAGAACGTCTCCGAGCAGAGGTCCTCGGCCAGGGTGCTCGAGCGGGTCCGGTAGAACAGGAAGCGGTAGACCGAGGGCTGGTAGTGGTCGTAGAGCATCCCGAACGCGTCGGCGTCGCCGCCCCGGGCCAGCTCGACCAGGGCGATCAGCCGCGACCGGTCGGCCTCGTCCTCCTCGGAGGAGGCGGCCAGGTCGGCGTCGTCGTAGCCACCGCCCCCGCCACCGGTGCCCGTGCTCGTGTTCGCGCGGCCGTTGGTGAGAGCCTCGGTCGCCACCAGACCGGGGATGCCGGCGTAGCGCGGCTGCTCGCTGAGGAGGACGTGCGCGACCAGCCGACGCAGGCCCTCGAGCCCGCGCGCGACGTCAGCGTCCTCCCACGACATGTGTCACCCTCCGACGATGCTTCCCCCGAAGCCTTCCCCATCGTAAACGTGAGTTACTCCTCGGGGAACCGACGTGTTTCGCAAAGGTTGCGGCGATCCGCCCGGGGAGGCCTCAGCGGCGGCGACGGAGCGTGGCACCCGCGGCGACGGCGCCGGTGACGGCCCCGGCGGCCGCGCCGACGAACGCGCCGGCCCGCAGCGCCTTGCGGCCGGTGCGGTAGTCGCGGATCCGCCAGCCCTGCTCGCGGGCGTGGGCGCGGAGCCTGGCGTCGGGGTTGATCGCGCACGGGTCGCCGACCATCGAGAGCATCGGCAGGTCGTTGTAGGAGTCGGAGTACGCCGAGCAGCGCCGCAGGTCGAGGCCCTCGCGCTCGGCGATCGCCCGCACCGCCTCACCCTTCGCCGGGCCGTGCAGCATGTCGCCCACCAGCCGGCCGGTGTAGACGCCGTCGACGTGCTCGGCGACGGTGCCCAGCGCCCCGGTGAGACCGAGCCGCCGGGCGATGATCTGGGCGATCTCGATGGGCGCGGCGGTGACGAGCCAGACCCGCTGCCCCTCGTCGAGGTGCAGCTGCGCGAGCGCGCGGGTGCCGGGCCAGATCCGGTCGGCCATCGCCTCCTCGAAGATCTCCTCGCCCAGGTCCTGCAGCTCCTGGACGGTGTGGCCGGCGATGAAGCCCAGCGCCGATGCGCGGGCGTCGGCGACGTGGGCGGGGTCCTCGACGCCGACCACGCGGAAGTAGGCCTGCTTCCAGGCCGCGCCGAGGATCTCGCGGGTCGTGAAGAACTTCCGGCGGTGCAGCCCGCGGGCCAGGTGGAAGATGCTGGCGCCCTGCATCACGGTGTTGTCGACGTCGAAGAACGCCGCCGCTTCCGCGTCGGTGGGCGGGGTGAGCGCGGACTCGACCTCGGCCGCCGCCGCCGCGGCCTCGCCGGCGAGCACGGAGCGCGCCTGCAGGTTGCGCGGGCGCGGGCGCTTCTCGGTCACGGAGCCGAGCGTAGTGGTCCCCGGGGCGGCCGGGCCGGTCCGATCGCTGTGGAAGGATCGGCCCATGTCCGGAGTGCGCGACGTCGCGGAGCTCGTGTCGGCCGCTGCTGCGGAGGAGCCCGACCGGGTCGCGCTCGTCGAGCCAGGCGGCCGCCGGACGACCTGGTCGCAGCTCGAGGACGAGGTGGCCCGGCTGGCGACCGGGCTGGGCCTCGCAGGCGTGGTGGGCGGGCAGCGGGTGCTGATCGCGATGGGCAACCGGCTCGAGTTCGTGACGACGTACCTCGGGGTGCTGCGGGCCCAGGCCGTCGCCGTCCCGGTCAACCCCCGCTCGACCGTCGACGAGCTCGCGCGGATGCTCGACGACTCCGGCTCGCGGGTCGCGGTCGCGGAGCCGGCCACGGCGGCGGCGGTGCGCGAGGCCGCCGGCACGCTCGCGGCACCCCCGCGGGTGGTGGTCGTCGGCGAGCCGTCGTACGACGACCTGCGCGCTGCTGCTGCCGAGCCGGTCCCGCCGCTCCAGGACCCCGAGAAGCTGGCGGCGCTGCTCTACACCAGCGGCACCTCCGGCCGGCCCCGGGCGGCGATGCTGACCCACCGGGCCCTGCTGGCCAACGTCGAGCAGGTCGCGCAGGTCGAGCCGCCGATGATCCACCGCGACGACGTCGTCCTCGCGGTGCTGCCGCTGTTCCATGTCTACGGCCTCAACGCCGTGCTCGGCGGAACGATGCAGCGCCGGGCCCGGCTGGTCCTCGCCGAGCGGTTCGACCCCAGCGGGACGCTGGCGCTGGTCGAGGCCGAGCAGTGCACCGTGCTGCCGGTGGCCCCGCCGGTCTTCCCCACCTGGGAGGACCAGCCCGACCTGCGCGAGCGGCTCCGGTCGGTGCGCCTCGTGCTCTCGGGCTCGGCGCCCCTGTCGGCGGAGGCGGTCCAGCGGTTCAGTGCGCGCACCGGGATCCCCGTGCACCAGGGGTACGGGCTCACCGAGGCCGCCCCGGTCGTCACGAGCACGCTGTGCAGCGCCGCGCCGGAGCCCGGGTCCGTCGGCGCCGCGCTCCCCGGGGTGGAGCTCCGTCTGGTGGACGAGGGCGGACGGAGCCCGGAGGGGGAGGACAGCGGCGAGATCCAGGTGCGCGGCGCCAACCTGTTCAGCGGCTACTGGCCCGACGGCTCCGGCGGTCCGGACGCCGAGGGGTGGTGGTCGACCGGCGACGTGGGCTTCCTCGACGACGACGGTGACCTGTTCCTGGTCGACCGGCTCAAGGAGCTGGTCATCGTCTCCGGCTTCAACGTCTACCCGACCGAGGTCGAGGACGTCATCGCCGAGGTGGTCGGGGTCGACGACGTCGGTGTCATCGGCGTCGAGGACCCGCAGACCGGCGAGGCGGTCGTGGCCTACGTGCGCGCCGACCCGGCGTCCGCCCCCGACCCCGAGGCGCTCGCCGCGGCCGTGCGCGAGCACTGCGCGCGTCGGCTGGCCCGGTTCAAGCAGCCGTCACGGGTCGAGGTGGTCGACGAGCTGCCCAAGACCGTGACCGGCAAGGTCCAGAAGGGCCGGCTGCGCGGCATCGAGCGCCGGCGCCGCTCGGGGCTGCTGGAGTGAGCGCCGTGCCCCGGGTGACCCTCTACTCCCGTCCCGGGTGCCACCTGTGCGACGACGCCCGCGAGGTCGTCGCACGCGTGTGCGCGGACCTCGGCGAGGAGTACGACGAGGTGTCGATCGACGACGACCCGCAGCTGCTCGAGCGGTTCGGCGAGGAGATCCCGGTGACCTTCGTCGACGGGCGGCAGCACGACTTCTGGCGGGTCGACGAGCAGCGCCTGCGCACCGCCCTGGGCGGCTGACCGTCCCGGTCGTCGCGGAGTCCCCGACGGCGCTGGGCCGACCCGGCGCACGTGGCTCATGTCACATGTGATAGCGCGGACCCCGGGACGGGCCCTCGCCGGTTTGTTCTCCCGTTCACAAACTCCTACAGTGAACGCGCCGCCGGGTGCACGACGGCCCTCCAGGAGGGCGTCACCGCCGCGTGCCCGACGACGGCCCAGCCCATGGCGAGACGGCTTGGAGACGAGACGCAGTGACCGCACGGACCGACAGCGCCCGGGACATCCCCGAGGCCACCGTCGCGCGACTCCCCGTCTACCTCCGGGCCCTGGTGACGCTGTCCGAGCAGGGCACCGCCACCTGCTCCAGCGAGGAGCTGGCGGTCGCCGCCGGCGTCAACAGCGCCAAGCTCCGCAAAGACCTCTCCTACCTCGGCAGCTACGGCACCCGCGGCGTGGGCTACGACGTCGACTACCTGCGCTACCAGATCGCCCGCGAGATCGGGGTGACCCAGGACTGGCCGGTCGTCATCGTCGGCATCGGCAACCTGGGCCAGGCGCTCGCCAACTACTCCGGCTTCCGCAGCCGCGGGTTCCGCGTGGTGGCGCTGCTCGACGCCGACCCCGCGCGTCACGAGGAGGTCGTGGCCGGCCTCGACGTACGCCCCTTCGACGACCTCGAGCGGATCGTGCACGAGCACTCGGTCGCCATCGGGGTCATCGCCACCCCCGCGCTGGCCGCCCAGGACGTCGCCGACCGGATGGTCGCCTGCGGGATCACCAGCATCTTGAACTTCGCGCCGATCGTGCTGAGCGTGCCGCCGCAGGTCGACATCCGGAAGGTCGACCTCTCCATCGAGCTGCAGATCCTCGCCTACCACGAGCAGCGCAAGACGCAGGGGGCGACCCAGGAGGTGACGGCATGAGCGTCCTGGTCGTCGGCATGTCCCACAAGTCGGCCCCCGTCTCGCTGCTCGAGCGGGTCGCGCTGGACACCCCGGGGGTGCACAAGCTCATCGACGAGGTGGCGGCGTGCGAGCACGTCACCGAGGCCACGGTGATCGCGACCTGCAACCGGCTGGAGATCTACGCCGAGGTCGACCGCTTCCACGGCAGCGTCGAGGAGGTCTCGCGGCTGCTGGTCGAGCGCGCCGGCGAGTCCACCGAGTCGATGCTCCCGCACCTCTACGTCCACTACGACGACGGCGCCGTCTCGCACCTGTTCCAGGTCGTCGCCGGCCTCGACTCGATGGCGCTCGGCGAGGGCCAGATCCTCGGGCAGGCCCGCGAGGCGCTCAGCTCGGGCCAGGAGACCGGCACCGTCGGTCCCGCGCTCAACGTCCTCTTCCAGCAGGCGCTGCGCGTCGGCAAGCGCGCCCGCGCCGAGACCGACATCGACCGCGCCGCTCCCTCGCTGGTCACCGCCGCCCTCGACCGCAGCCACGCCGCGGTCGGCGACCTCTCCGGCATGCGGGTGCTCGTGCTCGGCGCCGGCGCGATGGCCGGCCTGGCGACCGCGACCGCTGCGCGCCGCGGCGCGGCGAGCGTCACCGTCGCCAACCGGACCGCCGGCAACGCCGACCGCCTCGCGGCGGAGTACGGCGCCCGCTCGGCCGCCCTCGCGGACCTCGACGCCGAGCTCGCGGTCGCCGACGTCGTCGTGTCGTGCACCGGCGCCACCGGCGTCGTCGTCTCCCGCCAGGCCGTCGAGCGCGCCGTCGCCGGCGGTCGCGAGCTGGTCCTCCTCGACCTCGCCCTGCCCCACGACGTCGACCCGACGGTCGAGGACGTGCCGGGCGTGACCCTGGTCAACCTGGCCGAGCTCGCCGAGGAGCTGCGGGACAGCGACGCCGGCCGAGAGGTCGAGCAGGTCCGCCGGATCGTCGCCCAGGAGGTCGCGGCCTTCCTCGGGGCCCGCCGCCAGGCCAGCGTCACCCCCACGGTCGTCGCCCTCCGCTCGATGGCCACCTCGGTCGTCGACGCCGAGATGGAGCGGCTCCAGACCCGGCTCCCCGACCTCGACGAGGCGTCCCGCGCCGAGGTGCTGCACGCCGTGCGCCGGGTGGCCGACAAGCTGCTGCACCAGCCCACCGTCCGGGTCAAGGAGCTCGCCAACGAGGATGGCGCCGTCTCCTACGCCGACGCCCTCGCCCGGCTCTTCGCCCTCGACCAGGACGCGGTCGACGCCGTGGTCCGTCCGGAGGGGCTGGGATGAGCGACCCGACCACGGCGATCCGCCTCGGCACCCGCGCCTCGGTGCTGGCCACCACCCAGTCCGGCCTGGTGGCCGAGCTGCTGCGCGCGCGCCTGGGCCGCCCCGTCGAGCTGGTCGAGATCGCCACCGACGGCGACCGCACCCAGGCCGCGGGCACGCCGCTCACCGGGGCGTCCTCGACCGGGGTCTTCGTCTCGGCGCTGCGCGACGCGCTGCTCGACGGACGCGTCGACGTCGCCGTGCACTCGCTCAAGGACCTCCCGACCGCGCCGGCCGACGGCATCGACCTGGCCGCCGTACCCACCCGGGAGGACCCGCGCGACGTGGTCGTGGCCCGCGACGGGCTCACCCTGGGCGAGCTGCCGGTCGGCAGCCGGGTCGGCACCGGCTCGCCCCGCCGCGTCGCCCAGCTGCACGCGCTCGGCCTCGGTTTGGACCTCGTCGGCGTTCGTGGGAACGTCGACACCCGGATCGCCAAGGTCCGTTCCGGGGAGTACGACGCCGTCGTGCTGGCCCGGGCCGGGCTGGCCCGGCTCGGCCGTCTCGACGAGGCGACCGAGGTGCTGGACCCGCTGCAGGTGCTGCCCGCCCCCGGGCAGGGAGCGCTCGCGGTGGAGTGCCGGTCCGGCGACGACCTCGCCAAGCTGGTCGGCGAGGCGATCGACGACCCGGCCGCCCGGGCGGCCGTGACGGCCGAGCGTGCGGTGCTGGCCACCCTCGAGGGGGGCTGCTCGGCGCCGATCGGGGCACTGGCCGAGGTGGTCGAGGGGGAGGACGGGGACGAGCTGTGGGTCCGGGCCGTGGCTCTCTCCCCTGACGGGGGGCTGGCGGTCCGCAGGTCCGCCTCCGGAGCGCCCGCCGACGCTCAGGGCGTCGGCACCCGGTTGGCCGAGGAGATGCTCGCCGACGGGGCTGCACAACTGACGATGGATCCACCAGACAAGAGGCAGAACGCATGACGCGAGGCAAGACCACCACCGCCGGCTCGGGCTCCACCCGGGGCTGGGTGTCGTTCGTCGGCAGCGGCCCGGGCGACCCCGGACTGCTGACGGTGCGCGCCGTGGACCTGCTGGAGCAGGCCGACGTCGTGGTGACCGAGCTGCCCGAGCACGTCGACCTGGTCCGCGCCGTGCGCGGCGCGACCGAGGGCGGTCCCGAGATCGTCGACGGCGGCTTCGGTGAGGACGGCCAGCCGCTGACCCACGCCGCCCGCGCGAAGGTCGTGGTGCGGCAGGCCAAGCGCGGCGTGCGCGTGGTCCGGCTGATGTCCGGCGACCCGTTCGTCTACGCGTCCGGCCCCGAGGAGGCGCAGGCCTGCGTCAAGGCGGGCCTCGCCTTCGAGATCGTCCCCGGCGTCTCGTCGGTCAGCGCGGTCCCGGCGTACGCCGGGATCCCGCTCACCACCAAGGACCACCGTGAGGTCGCGGTCGTCACCTGCGGCGAGAAGGTCGACTGGAGCCAGTACGCCGACAAGCGGACGCTGGTGCTCCTCTCGGCCGTCGGCCAGATCGGTGACATCGCCGCGAGCCTGGTCGCCGCGGGCCGCTCGCCGCAGACCCCGGTCGCGATGACCCGGGTCGGCACCACCACCGAGCAGGCCACGGTCACCTCGACCCTGGAGCGGATCGGCGCCGACGCGCGCGCCGCCCGGATGGCTCCGCCCGCGGTCACCGTGGTCGGCGACGTCGTCGACCTGCGCGAGACGCTGTCCTGGTTCGAGACCAAGCCGCTCTTCGGCTGGCGGGTCCTGGTGCCGCGCACCAAGGAGCAGGCCGGCTCGGTGTCGCAGCGGCTGCGCAGCTACGGCGCGGTCCCCGACGAGGTCCCCACGATCTCCGTCGAGCCGCCGCGCAACCCCCAGCAGATGGACAAGGCCGTCCGCGGCCTGGTCGAGGGCCGCTACGAGTGGATCGCGTTCACCTCGGTCAACGCGGTCAAGGCGGTCCGGGAGAAGTTCGAGGAGTACGGCCTCGACGCGCGGGCGTTCTCCGGCCTCAAGATCGCCGCGGTCGGCGACAAGACCGCGCAGGCGATCGGCGACTGGGGCCTGCGCGCCGACCTGGTGCCGTCGGGCGAGCAGTCCGCCGCCGGCCTGCTCGCCGACTGGCCCGAGTACGACGAGATGCTCGACCCGATCAACCGGGTGTTCCTGCCGCGCGCCGACATCGCCACCGAGAACCTCGTGGCGGGCCTGGTCGACCTGGGCTGGGAGTGCGACGACGTGACGGCCTACCGCACCGTCCGGGCGGCCCCGCCGCCGGCGCCGACCCGGGACGCGATCAAGACCGGCAAGTTCGACGCCGTCGTGTTCACGTCCTCGTCCACGGTGCGCAACCTGGTCGGCATCGCCGGCAAGCCGCACCCGTCGACGGTGATCGCGGTCATCGGCCCGGCCACGGCGAAGACCGCCGAGGAGCACGGCCTGCGGGTCGACGTGCTGTCGCCGGCGCCGGACGTCGACGTGCTCGTCGACGCGCTCGCCGACTTCGGGGCCGCGCGCCGGCTGGCGATGGTCCAGGCCGGCCAGCCGGTCACCAAGCCGTCGGACCGCAAGCCGTCCGCGCGTCGCCGGACCCGTGAAGCGGGGATGGCGACGTAACCGCGGACGGGTCGAGCAGGCCCGCTTCCGAGGCACGAGGAAGCGACGGCCGTGTCGAGACCCAGTGAGACAACAAGCAGCCGTCAGCACGTCATGTGAGGTCAGATGAGCGAGGTCCCGCCGGTCCACGGCCCGACGATCCGGCCGCGGCGGCTGCGCACCACGCCGGCGCTGCGGCGGATGGTCGCGGAGACCTCGGTCGAGCCGCGACAGCTGGTGCTGCCGCTGTTCGTCCGGGAGGGCATCGACGAGCCGCAGCCGATCTCCTCGATGCCCGGCGTCGTCCAGCACACCCGCTCCTCGCTGCTCGGCGCGGTCACCGAGGCCGCCGAGCTCGGGCTGGGCGGGGTGATGCTGTTCGGCATCCCCGCGGAGAAGGACGCCGTCGGCTCCGGGGCGACCGACCCCAACGGCGTGCTCAACCTGGCCATCACCGACGTGGTGGCCGAGGTCGGCGACGCGCTCACCGTGATGAGCGACCTGTGCCTCGACGAGTTCACCGACCACGGCCACTGCGGCGTGCTCACCGCGGACGGCCGGGTCGACAACGACCGCACCCTGGAGGCGTACGCCGACATGGCCCGTGCCCAGGCGCACGCGGGCGTCGACATGGTCGGCCCCAGCGGGATGATGGACGGGCAGGTCGCGGTCGTCCGCGAGGCGCTCGACGCCGCCGAGCACACCGACGTCTCGATCCTGGCCTACTCCGCGAAGTACGCCTCGGCCTTCTTCGGGCCCTTCCGCGAGGCCGTGGACTCCTCGCTGGTCGGCGACCGGCGCACCTACCAGCAGGACTCCCCGAACGCCGTGGAGGGCGTCCGCGAGGCGCTGCTCGACGTCGCCGAGGGCGCCGACATCGTGATGGTGAAGCCGGCCCTGGCCTACCTCGACGTGGTGCGCCGGGTCCGCGACGCCGTCGACGTCCCGGTCGCGGCGTACAACGTCTCCGGCGAGTACGCCATGCTCGAGGCGGCCGCCGCCAACGGCTGGATCGACCGCGAGCCGGCGATCCTGGAGACGCTGACCGCGATCCACCGCGCCGGCGCGGACGTGGTGCTCACCTACTGGGCCGCCGAGGCCGCCCGGCTCCTGGCGCGCTGACGCCGATCTCGGTGCTGCTCGTCAGTGCGTGTAGTTGTACACGCACTTGTCGAACGGGTCGTCGTCCTTGAGCGGGTTGTCGACGTAGCCGTCGAGGGTGCACTGGGCGATCGCCTGGGCGAGGCTCAGCACGTCGTCGACCGGCGGGACGGAGGTCGAGGGCAGGGGGGGCACGGAGACCGGGGTGCCCGGGACGTGGACGCCGCCGCCACCGCCGCCGCCACCGCCCGAGCCACCGCCCGAACCGCCGCCGGTGACGCCGCCGACCGGCGTGGTCGGCTCCGACGAGGGCTGCTCGGTCGGCTCGGTCGTGGTGCCGCCACCGGTGTCTCCGCCGCCGCCCTGCGGCTGGTGGTGCGGGTGCGGCTGCGGCGGGTGGTGACCGCCGCCGTGGAACGCCGGAGCGGGGTTCGGGACGACGTAGCCGGCGGAGGTGGTGCCGTTGGGGACCGAGGTGAACTCACCGTCGGTGTAGGCCTGCGCGATCCGCAGCACCAGGTCGACGTACGACGTGCTGTGGTTGTAGCGGTAGACCGCCGCACGCTGGCCGGCGACGGTCGACAGGTCGTCGTCGCCGGAGCAGAGGTAGACGGCGGTCGCCAGGGCGGCGTCGTCGATGTCCTGGGGGTTGCGCTTGCCGTCGCCGTCGGCGTCCACCCCGACCACCGACCAGGTGGAGGGGATGAACTGCATCGGGCCGATCGCCCGGTCGAACTTGGCGTCGGAGTCGTACTGCCCGGCGTCGGTGTCGGCGATCCGCGTGGTGCCGTCGGACCCGTCGAGGGGGACGCCGAAGATGCCGGGCCGCGCCACGCCCTGCGAGTCGAGGCTGTTGCCGTTGGTGCGGCCGTGGTCGGACTCGACCCGGCCGATGGCGGCGACCAGCTGCCACGACAGGTGGCAGCCGCGGTCGGCGGCGTCGATGACGGTCTCGGCCCGCTGGTAGGCCGCCAGCGCGGCCGCGGGGATCCCGGACGTCGACGCGGTGGAGACCACCTTGCCGACGTCGCCGTGCACGGCGGGGGCGAGGCCGCCGGCGGTCGAGACGCTCGCCGGCGCCTTGATCGCCTGGGTCGGGACGGTCGAGCCGTCCGGGAGGTGGGTGTCCGTGCTGGCGTCGGCGGTCGCCACGCCGGTGCCCACCCCGGCGATGCTCGCGGTCCACGCCGCGGAGAGGATGGCCAGTGGGACCAGGGCCATGGCCCGCTGCCCACGTCCGAAGCGCGCTGTCGACATCGTGATCGGTCTCCCTGCTCCCTGGTGACTCGCTCGAGTCGCGTGTCCCTCGTCACGCGGTATCCGATCCAACGAGCGCATCGACCTGCGGTTACGCGGCGGCGCGCCCCGGTGTCTCGGACCGTCGTTCACGGAGACGACTATTCCCGCAGGTCATGACGGTGAAACACTCGTTCACCGAAACCTCGGAGTGGCCCGGAGCACCCTCTCACGACCCGGGTCCGACCTCGCCGCGACCCGGTTGGACGGGCTTGGGACAATGGGCCGGTGAGCCCCGCCGAGCCCGACCGCACCGCCGCGTCCCGCGCCCTCTTCGAGCGCGCCCGCGCGGTGACCCCCGGCGGGGTCAACTCCCCGGTGCGGGCCTTCAACGCGGTCGGCGGCACGCCCCGGTTCATCCGCTCCGCCCAGGGGGCGTGGCTCACCGACGTCGACGGCAACGAGTACGTCGACCTCATCTGCTCCTGGGGCCCGATGCTCCTCGGCCACGCCCATCCCGAGGTGCAGGCCTCCGTCGCGGCCGCCGTCGCCCGCGGCACGTCGTACGGCGCCCCGACCGAGCCGGAGGTCGAGCTCGCCGAGGAGATCGTCGCCCGCGCGCCGGTCGACCGGGTGCGCTTCGTGTCCTCGGGCACCGAGGCCACCATGTCCGCGATCCGGCTGGCCCGGGGCTTCACCGGCCGCGACGTGGTCGTGAAGTTCGCCGGCTGCTACCACGGCCACGTCGACTCGCTGCTGGCCTCGGCCGGCTCCGGCCTGGCGACGTTCGCACTTCCCGGCACTCCGGGCGTGCCCGCCTCCTCGACCGAGCTGACCCTGGTGCTGCCCTACAACGACCGCGCGGCGGTCGAGAAGGCCTTCGCCGACCACGGCGACCGGATCGCCTGCCTGATCACCGAGGCCGCGCCCGGCAACATGGGGGTCGTCCCCCCGGAGCCCGGCTTCAACCGGTTCCTCGCCGAGACCTGCACCCGGCACGGCGCGCTGTTCGTCAGCGACGAGGTGATGACCGGCTTCCGGGCCTCCCGCCAGGGCCAGTGGGGGCTCGACGGCGCCGTCGAGGGCTGGCGTCCCGACCTGGTGACCTTCGGCAAGGTCATGGGCGGCGGCTTCCCGGCGGCCGCGTTCGGCGGCCGGGCCGACGTGATGGCGCAGCTGGCGCCGGAGGGGCCGGTCTACCAGGCCGGCACCCTGTCGGGGAACCCGATCGCGACCACGGCCGGGCTCGCCACGCTGCGGCTGGCGACCGAGGAGGTCTACGCGCACGTCGGCGCGGCGGCCGACACGATCCGGTCGGCGGCCGCCGAGGCGCTCGCCGCAGCCGGCGTCCCGTACGTCGTGCAGTCGGCCGGCACCATGTTCTCGGTGTTCCTCACCGGGGCGCCGGTGCGCGACTTCGAGGACGCCTCGCGCACCGACCAGGCGGCGTACGCCGCGTTCTTCCACGCGATGCTGGACCGCGGTGTCTACCTCCCGCCGTCCGCGTTCGAGGCGTGGTTCCTCTCCGCCGCCCACGACGACCGCGCCGTGCAGACCGTGCTCGACGCCCTGCCCTCAGCCGCGGAGGCCGCGGCCGCCGCCCACCGGACGACCGGGAGCCCCGCGTGACCCAGACCCCAGACACGATCGTCCACCTGCTGCGCCACGGCGAGGTGCACAACCCCGAGGGCGTGCTCTACGGCCGCCGCGACGGGTTCCACCTCTCCGACCTGGGGCGCCAGATGGCCGAGAAGGTCGCCGACAGCATCCAGGACCGCGACATCGTCCACCTCCGCTCCTCCCCGCTGGAGCGCGCCCAGGAGACGGGGCGGCCGCTGGCCACCGCCCGCGGGCTCGACATCGTCACCGACCCGCGGGTCATCGAGTCGACGAACGTCTTCGAGGGCGAGCGCTTCGCCGGCGGCGAGAACGCGCTGCGCAACCCGCGCACCTGGCGCTACCTCTGGAACCCCTTCAAGCCCTCGTGGGGCGAGCCGTACAAGCAGGTGGTGGCCCGGATGATGGCCGCCGTCCACGACGCCCGCGAGGCCGCGGCTGGCCACGAGGCGGTGGTGGTGTCGCACCAGCTGCCGATCTGGATCACCCGGCTGCACGTCGAGGACCGGTCGTTCGTGCACGACCCGCGGCGGCGGCAGTGCACGCTGTGCTCGTTGACCTCCCTGCACTTCACCGGCGACCGGCTCACCCGGGTCAGCTACTCCGAGCCCGCCGGTGATCTGATCCCGGTCAAGGACAAGAAGGCGCCGTTCTCCGCGGGCGACGCACCCGAGGACAAGAGGCCCTAGGACGTGCGCACCGCTCTCGCGGCCGTCCTCGGCTGCCTGCTCCTGCTCACCGGGTGCTCCTCGCTGGAGGGCACCGGTGACAAGGGCTTCGTCACGGGTGACGGCACCGTGCGTGTCGTCGAGGCCGTCGACCGCGGTGACCCCGTCGACCTCCGGGGCGAGGACCTCGACGGCAACCCGATCGACCTCGCCGACTACCGCGGCAAGCCCGTCGTCGTCCCGGTGTGGGGCTCGTGGTGCGGCCCGTGCCGTGCCGAGGCGCCGGACGTCGTCGCCGCGGCGGAGGAGATCGGGGACGGCGCGCAGTTCGTGGGCCTCAACCTGCGCGACCAGTCGACGACGAGCAGCCAGGCCTTCGTCCGCCGCTTCGACGTGCCGTACCCGTCGGTCTTCTCCCCGGACGGCAAGGCGATGCTGCAGTTCCGGGGCACGATCGGCCCCAACTCGATCCCGTCCTTCGTGGTCCTCGACGCCGAGGGCCGGGTCGCGGCGAGCATCCTCGGCCCGCTGCCCTCGACCCAGACCCTGGTCGACCTGGTCTCGGACGTCTCCGCGGAGTCGGCGAGCCCGGGTCCCGGGGCCGGGGAGCAGACGACCGATGGGTGACTGGTTCCGCGACACCGCCCTGTCCGGGTCGCTGGTCCTCGCGGTGCCGGTCGCGCTCGTCGCCGGCCTCGTGTCGTTCTTCTCGCCGTGCGTGATCCCGTTGCTGCCCGGCTACCTCTCCTACGCCACGGGACTCTCCGGCGCCGACCTCGCGAACGGCGTCGCCGGCACCCGCCGCGGCCGGATGTTCGTCGGCTCCCTGCTCTTCGTCCTCGGCTTCACGGTCGTCTTCGTGATCCTCGGGACGGTCACCGGCGCCCTCGGCGCCTGGCTGGTCACCTGGAGCCGCGAGCTCGCGGTCGTGCTCGGTGTGGTGACGATCCTGCTCGGGCTGGCGTTCGCGGGCTGGCTCCCGTTCCTGAACCGGGAGTGGCGGGTCCACCAGGTGCCCGCCGTCGGCCTGGCCGCGGCGCCGCTGCTCGGGTTCCTCTTCGGGCTCGGCTGGACGCCGTGCATCGGCCCGACCCTCGCCGCGATCAGCACGCTCGCCATCAACGAGGGCACCGCCGCCCGGGGCGCGTTCCTCTCCGCGGTCTACGCCATCGGCCTCGGCGTCCCCTTCATCGTCGCCGGCCTCGCCTACGAGAAGGCGCTGGCCACCATCGGTTTCGTGCGCCGCCACCAGGTCTGGGTGATGCGGACCGGCGGGCTGATGCTGGTCGCCGTGGGCGTCCTGCTCGTCACCGGCTGGTGGGCCGAGGCGGTCTCCTGGCTGCAGGTCCGGCTGGTCTCCGACACCGGGACCGTCGTATGACCACCCCACCGGTCCAGGAGCCGGTCGAGGAGCCGACCGCGGAGCGGCGCTCCTCGCTGAGCACCCGTCCCGCCGAGGACGACCGGCGCGCCGGTGAGCTCACCTTCCGCGAGCTGCTCCGGTGGACCTGGCGGCAGGTCACCTCGATGCGCACCGCGCTGGTGCTGCTCCTCCTGCTCGCCCTCGCGGCGATCCCGGGGTCGATCATCCCGCAGGAGGGCGTCGACTCCCTCAAGACCTCCAACTGGCAGGCCGACCACACCAGGCTGACGCCGGTCTACGAGCGGCTCGGGCTGTTCTCGGTCTACGACTCGCCGTGGTTCTCGGCGATCTACCTGCTGCTGATGCTCTCGCTGGTCGGCTGCATCCTGCCGCGCACCTTCCACTACGCGCGGGGCCTGCGGGCCCAGCCCCCGCGAGCACCCCGCAACCTGACCCGGCTCCCGGACCACGCGTCGTACGGCACGACGGCCTCGCCGGAGGAAGTGCTCGAGCAGGCCCGGCAGCTGCTCCGGCGCCGGCGCTACCGGCTGCGCGCGACCGCGGACGGCGACGACGCGGTGTCCGCGGAGCGCGGCTACCTCCGTGAGGCCGGCAACCTGGTCTTCCACCTGTCCGTGCTCGTCGTGCTCGTGGGCTTCGCGCTCGGGGGGCTGTTCGGCTACAAGGGCGGCGTGATCCTGCTGGTCGGCGACGACTACGGCTTCTCCAACGACCTGACCCAGTACGACGACTTCAACCCCGGCAGCCTCTTCCGCGCCGACGACATGGAGCCGTTCTCGTTCTCGATCGACGACTTCGACGTGGACTGGCTGACGACCGGCCCCCGGGCCGGGATGGCCCGGGGCTTCGAGTCGCACCTGAGCTACCAGGAGTCGCCGGGCGCGCCGGAGAAGACCTACGACCTCAAGGTCAACCACCCGCTGAGCATCGGCAACACCGACGTGTTCCTCATCGGGCACGGCTACGCCCCGGTGATCACGATCCGCAACAGCAAGGGCGAGACGGTCGGCGGCGGGCCGACGCCGTTCCTGCCGGTCAACCAGAGCTTCCAGTCGATCGGGGTGGTGAAGGCGCCGGACGCCGAGCCCACCCAGATCGGCCTGGAGGGCGAGTTCTACCCGACGGTCGCGTTCTCGAAGCAGACCGGCAGCTACTTCTCGCTGCTCGGCAAGCCCCTGGACCCGATGGTCTCGATGCTCGTCTACACCGGCGACCTCGGCATGGACAGCGGTGCGCCGCAGTCGATCTACGCGCTCGACAAGACGCACACGACGATGCTCACCAAGAAGAACGGGGCGCCGCTCCGGCTCGACCTGCGGCCGGGGGAGACGGCCACCTTGCCCAACGGCCTCGGCACCGTCACCTTCGACGGGCTCCAGCAGTGGAACAAGATCCAGATCAGCCAGACGCCGGGCAAGTGGGTCGCGCTGGTCGGTGTGGTGCTGGCCCTGGTCGGGCTGCTCGGCTCGCTGTTCATCCGTCCCCGACGGGTCTGGGTTCGCGCCCGCAGGGACGGGGACGGCACACTGGTGGAGGTGGCGGCGCTCGACCGCTCGGGCGGCGGTGACACCGCCGTGGTGGTCGACGAGGTCGTGGCCGCCCTTCAGAAGGACCTGCAGGTGGACCTGCAACGACGGCTCCCGGAGCCGAAGGAGGACCAGTCGTGAACGACGCCGCGTGGGAGAGCCTCAGCAACCAGGCCGTGGCGGCCTGCGGGCTGGTGTACTTCCTGGCCCTGCTCGCCCACCTCGTGGAGTGGGCCTCGCTGCGCAAGGTCCCGGTCGCGGCCGGGACCGCCTCGATGTCGTCGGCCGACGTGCCCGGCGGGATCGCGATCGCCACGGGGCCCGACGACGTCGGCGTCGACGAGCCGACCGCCCGTCGTACGGCGATGTTCGGCCGGCTCGGCTACCTGCTCACCTGCGTGGCGGTCGGGATCCAGCTGGTCGCGCTCGTGGCCCGCGGGATGGCCGCCGACCCGAACCGGGTGCCCTGGGGCAACATGTACGAGTTCACGCTCACCGGCACGTTCGTGGTGGCGCTCCTCTACGTGGTGCTCTACCGGCGGCTGAACCTGGCCTGGATGGCCCCGGTCGTCCTCACCTTCGTGCTCGCCGTGCTGATGGTGGCCGTCCTCTGGCTCTACGCCCCGGTCGCGCCGCTCACCGAGGCGCTCTCGTCGTACTGGCTGGTGATCCACGTCGTCTCGGCGATCATCGCCACCGGAGCGTTCACCCTCGGCGGCATCACCTCGGCGCTCTACCTGGTCAAGGCGCGCCGCCCGGACAAGACCACCGGCTACGTCGCCCGGCTGCCGAAGCCGGAGGTGCTGGACCGGGTGTCGTACCGCCTGCACGCCTTCGGCTTCCCGGTGTGGACCTTCGCGGTGCTCATCACCGGGCCGATCTGGGCGCACCAGGCCTGGTCGTCGTACTGGAACTGGGACCCGAAGGAGGTGTGGGCGTTCATCACCTGGGTGGTCTACGCCGCCTACCTCCACGCGCGCACGACGGCGGGCTGGAAGGGCCGCAACGCGGCCATCCTCGCCCTCGTCGGCACCGCGACGCTGTGGTTCAACTTCATCGGGATCAACTACTTCTCCTCGACCTCCCAGCACTCCTACGCCGGGGGCGCGCCCGCGCTCGTGACCGCCGAGGTGACGCCGGGGGAGACCGGCTCGTCCGCCGCGCAGGTGGGCTAGACGTCCGGGTCCTCCGGGTGCTTGCGACGCCGGTCGAGGTCGCGCAGGAAGTCCGGGTCGTCGTCGGGACCGATCACCCGCGGCGGCTCCGGTCGGGGCCGCCGCTGCGCGCGCGGAGCCTGGATCTCGCCGCGGCGCTGGAGGGCGCGGGTCGTCAGGTAGACCGCGACCGCGACGAGGATCACGAGCAGGAGGAACTTCAGCACACCCCCAGAGTAGGCGCGCCCTGGTCGCGCCTACCCTGAATGCGTGAAGGAGTTCTGGATCTACACCGCGCTGCGCCTGCTGCTGTTCGCCGCGTCCTTCGGGATCGTCATCGGCATCTGGTTCTTCTTCACCGACTCCGTGCCGATCTTCTGGTCGATCGTGATCGCGCTGGTCCTCAGCGGGATCGGCTCCTACTTCGTCCTCAACCCGCAGCGCGAGGCGCTGGCCCGCAGGGTCGAGACCCGTGCCGAGCGGATGAGCGCGAAGCTCGAGGAGATCAAGGCCAAGGAGGACGTCGACGACGACCCGTCGCCGTCCTCGCCGTCCTCGACGTAGCCGTCCGGGCGGTCAGCGCCGGCGGCGCTGCAGCTGCCGCTGGACCCGCTCCGGCGACTGCCCGAGCACCTTGGCGAGCAGCGGCACCCGGAAGCGGTAGGCCAGCACGCCCAGCACGACCACGAGCAGCAGGATCCACAGCATGCCGCGAGCGTACGTCGGCGCCGGTCGCGCCGGCGTCGCCGTCGGATCAGCCGCAGGCCACGAGCGCTGCCGCCACGAGGGCGGCCCAGAGCAGCTCGGCGAGCCCGGTGGACTGGAGGACCGGGATCAGGCCCGGACCGGCCGCCCCGGACAGCACCGTGCGGCACGCCGGGGCGGCGAGCAGCAGGAACCCGAGCCCGGCGAGCGCCCACCAGCAGGTGACCAGCGCGACGGCGACGACGGCGAGCGCGGCGAGGACGACGAGCACGACGTAGAACCGGCGGGTGCGGCGGTCGCCGAGCCGGACCGCGAGGGTCGTCTTGCCGGCGACCGCGTCGGTCGGGATGTCGCGCAGGTTGTTGGCCACGAGGATCGCGCAGGCGAGCGCACCGACGCCGACGGCGGCGTACAGCGCCGCCCACTCCCAGGTCTCGGTCTGGACGTAGGTGGTGCCGACGACGGCCACCAGCCCGAAGAAGACGAACACCATCACCTCGCCCAGACCGAGGTAGCCGTAGGGGCGCGTGCCGCCGGTGTAGAACCAGGCGGCCAGCACGGAGACCAGCCCGACCAGCACCAGCCACCACGCCGTGGTGGCCGCCAGCACCAGGCCGGCGACGGCGGCGACGCCGAATGCGAGGAACGCCGCCCGCTTCACCGCTCCCGGCGAGGCCGCGCCCGAGCCGACCAGCCGCATCGGGCCGACCCGGTCGGCGTCCGTGCCGCGGACGCCGTCGGAGTAGTCGTTGGCGTAGTTGACCGCCACCTGGAGCGCCAGCGCGACCACGAGGGCGAGCAGCGCCTTCCACCACACGACGGCGTCGACGTACGCCGCGACGCCGGTCCCGGCGAGCACCGGGGACACGGCGGCCGGGAGGGTGCGGGGCCGGGCGCCGGCGAGCCACTGTGCTGGAGTTGCCACGAGGGGAGATTCAAGCAGCAGCGTGTTGCTGGATGCGCGCCAGGTACTGCTCGGCCGCCGCCGCGGTCGGCTTCATGAAGACCGTGGCGACCACGACGATGCTCGCGATCGTCACCCAGCCGAGGGTGCCCTGCTCCATCGCGAGGTAGGTGAAGAGCGCGGGCGCCCAGACGCTGCCGACGGTCCCGCCGAGGTGCGCGGTGCCCTGGTACTCACCGCGTCGCTCCGGGTCGGACAGCTCCGACAGGAAGCCCCAGTGCCCGGCGGACTGGAACAGCTCCGCGCCGGTCACCGTGACGTGGCCGATCCAGACGAGGAGGATCGTGGTCCAGCCGATGGTGTCGTGGGTGACCATCACGATGCAGCACGAGAGCACGAAGAAGCCGGCGGAGATCCGGGCAGCGCGCAAGGACGACGCGACGGAGTTCACGCCGCGGGCCGCCGGCACCTGGAGGAGCACGGCGAGCACGGTGTTGGTGCCGAACAGCCAGGCCAGCAGCACGTGCGGTGCGTCGGTCTCCTGCACCAGCCACAGCGGGATCACGATGTTGAGCAGCACCTGGTTGGTCCCGAGCACGCCCTCGCAGACGTTGAGCAGCACGAAGCCGCGGTTGCGCAGGGCGCCCGACTTCAGCGCCTTCTCGACGGGCGTCGCCGGGAGCTCGTCGTGCTGGGCGTTCGGCAGCCGGCTGACCAGCAGGGCATTGAGGAAGAGGATCCCCGCGGTCACCCACGGCACTGCCCGGATGATCGCGTCACTGTCGAACGCCAGCGCCAGTCCGCCGATCATCGCGCCCAGGGTGTAGCCGATGTTGCGCGCGGCCCGCATGAACGCCATCGAGCGGACCCGCTCGTCGTGCGGGAAGACGTCGATCGTGTAGGCACCGCGACCGTTCCAGGCCGCGACCTGCACGACCTCGAGCACGACCATCATCACGAGGAACTCCGCGAAGCTCGCGATGAACGGCCAGACCAGGAACAGTGCCGCCTGAGCGCTTGCGCCCATCCACCACAACCGCTTCGGGCCGATCCGGTCGGCCGCCCTGCCGAGGGGAACCGCGCAGAGGAACGCCGCCACGCCGGCGACGGTCAGACCGAGCCCGACCTGGGCCGCGCTGAGCCCGACGACCTGCGTGAAGAACACCGCGCTGCCCGTGATGAAGGCACCCTCGCCGGTGGCGAACAGCACCGACTGCAGCGACAGGCGGCGCGCCAGCGGGGTCGGCGGGAGGAACCGGTCTAGTCGGGTGGGCGCCGCGGCATCCCATCACGCCCGGTTAGCCTCGGTCGCGTGAATAACGCCGTCCGCGCGCTCGACGCCTGGCTCGCCGCGGAGGCCCCGGACCCGTGGGTGGTCGAGACGTCCGGGTCGACCGGTGCACCCAAGCGGGTCGTGCTGCCGCGGGCCGCCGTGCTCGCCTCCGTCGGCGCCAGCGCCCGTCGCCTCGGGGCCCAGGGGCGGTGGCTGCTGGCCCTGCCGGCGTCGTACGTCGCGGGGCTCCAGGTCGTGTGCCGCTCGCTGGTCGCCGGCCACGCCCCCGTGCTGCTCGAGGACCACGACGGGTTCGCGGCGGCGACCGAGGCGCTCGGGCCGGGCGACCGCTTCGTCTCGCTGGTGCCGACCCAGCTGCACCGGCTGCTCGAGACCGACACCGTGTCGCTGCGCACCTTCCACACCGTGCTGCTCGGCGGCGGGCCGATCGACCCGGCGCTGCGCGAGCGCGCCGCGGCCGCGGGCGTCCACGTCGTCGCGACCTACGGCTCGGCGGAGACGGCGGGCGGGTGCGTCTACGACGGCCTCCCGCTGGACGGGGTCGCCGTCGCGATCGGCGACGACGGCCGGGTGCGCGTCGGCGGGCCCACGCTCTTCGCCGGATACGACGGCGAACCGGCGCTGACCGCCGAGGTGCTCGTCGACGGGTGGTTCCTCACCTCCGACGCCGGCCGGCTCGACGAGGACGGGCGGCTGCAGGTGCTCGGCCGGATGGATGACGTGGTGGTCACCGGCGGGGTCAACGTGCCGGCGCCCGCGGTCGCCGCGCGGCTGCGCGAGCACCCGGCCGTCGCGGCCGCCGAGGTGCTCGGCGTCCCGGACGAGGAGTGGGGCAACCGGGTGGTGGCCTTCGTGGTCGGCGACCTCGGTGCCGACGAGGCGCGCGACTGGGTCGGGGCGAGGCACCCGCGCTCCTGGGCGCCGCGGCAGGTCGTCGCCCTCGACGCCATCCCGCTGCTCGGCAACGGCAAGCCCGACCGGGTCGCCCTCCGCTCGATGGTGGGCGCATGAGGATCTTCAGCGTGCCGATGCGGACCCGGTTCCGCGGCATCACCGTCCGCGAGGGCGTGCTGCTGGCGGGGCCGGCGGGCTGGGGCGAGTGGAGCCCGTTCCTGGAGTACGACCCGGTGGTCGCCGAGCCCTGGCTGCGCTGTGCCGAGGAGGCCGCCGCGGGTGACTGGCCGGCGCCGGTGCGCGACCGCGTCCCGGTCAACGTCACCGTCCCCGCCGTCGGGCCCGAGCAGGCGCACGCGGTGGTGCGCGCCGGCGGCTGCCGGACCGCCAAGGTCAAGGTCGCCGAGCCGGGCCAGTCCCTCGAGGACGACCAGGCCCGGCTCGAGGCGGTGCGGGACGCGATCGGGCCGGACGGCCGGGTCCGCATCGACGCCAACGGTGCCTGGGACGTCGACGCCGCGATCGCCGCGGTGCGGGTCCTCGACCGTGCGGCCGGCGGCCTGGAGTACGTCGAGCAGCCGTGCGCGAGCGTCGAGGAGCTCGCCGCCGTACGACGCGCGGTCGACGTGCCGGTCGCGGCCGACGAGTCGATCCGCCGCGCCGCCGACCCCTACCGGGTGCGCGACCTGGAGGCCGCCGACGTGGCGGTGCTCAAGGTCCAGCCGCTCGGCGGGGTCCGCGCCTGCCTGCGGATCGCGGAGGACATCGGGCTGCCCGTCGTCGTGTCGTCGGCGCTGGAGACGAGCGTCGGCATCGCCGCCGGGGTCGCCCTGGCTGCGGCGCTCCCCGAGCTGCCGTACGCGTGCGGCCTCGCGACGGTGCAGCTGCTCGAGCGGGACGTCGTCGTCGACCCGCTGCTCCCGGTCGACGGCCTGCTGCCGGTGCGGGTGCCGGTGGTCGACGAGGTCCTGCCCGACGCGGCCCCCGCGCGGGTGGCCCACTGGGAGGCCCGCCTCGCCGCGGTGCGCGAGGTGCGGCAGGATCGACGACCGTGAGCTCCACCGCCCTCGCCCGGTCCGTGCTGACCGCCCTCGTCGAGGCGGGCGTGAGCGAGGTCGTCGTCGCGCCGGGCTCGCGCAACGCGCCGCTGTCGTTCGCGGCGTACGACGCCGCTGCCGCCGGCCTGGTCCGGCTGCACACCCGGATCGACGAGCGCAGCGCCGGGTTCCTCGCGCTCGGGCTGTCCCGCAACGGCCGCCGCGCCGCGGTCGTCTGCACCTCCGGCACCGCGGTCGCCAACCTGCACCCGGCCGTCCTCGAGGCCGCGCACGCCGACGTCGACCTGGTCGTCGTCACCGCGGACCGGCCGGCCCGGCTGCGCGGCACCAGCGCGAACCAGACCACCGACCAGGTCGGCGTCTTCGGCCCGCTCGTCGAGACCCAGGACGCGACCGGGGCGCTGGAGCTCGGGACGTCCGGACCGGTGCACGTGAACGTGCCGCTCGACGAGCCGCTGGTGCCCGAGGACCGCTGGACGCCCCACGTCACCCCCGGGGAGCCGGTCCAGCACCTCCGGCCCGCGGTGCACCTGACCGTCCCGGTCGGGCCGCGGACCGTCGTGGTCGCCGGCGACGACGCCGGGCCGCCGGCGCGGGTGCTGGCCGAGCGCGCCGGCTGGCCGCTGCTCGCGGAGCCCTCCAGCGGCTCGCGCACCGGCGAGAACGCGATCCGGACCTACCGCCTGCTGCTCGGCACGGAGCTCGGCGAGCGGGTCGAGCGCGTCGTCGTCTGCGGCCACCCCACCCTCTCCCGCCCGGTCAGCCGGCTGCTCGCGCGGCCCGACGTCCAGGTCATCGACACCCCGGCGTACGGCGTCTGGCACGACCGCCCGTTCCCCGTCGACGAGCGACTGCCCGCGGTGCCGTCGGTCGACGCACCCGACGACCCCGCCTGGCTGGAGGAGTGGCACGCCGCGGACCGCTCCGTCGGGCGTCGGCTGGACGCGCTGCTCGCCGCCGAGCCCGACCTGACCCCGCACGAGGTGGCCGGTGCCGTCGCCCGCGCCCTCCCCGAGGGCGGCCTGCTCGTCGTCGGCGCGTCGAGCCCGATCCGGGACCTCGACCTGATGGTGCCGCGCTACCGCGTCGGCGCCCGCCGCAAGGTGCTCGCCAACCGTGGCCTGTCCGGCATCGACGGCACCGTGTCGACCGCGATCGGCGCCGCGCTCGCCCGGCCGTCAAGCACCCGCGCGCTCGCGCTGATGGGCGACGTGACGTTCCTGCACGACGCCAACGGCCTGGTGGTCGGGCCGGGGGAGCCGGTCCCGGACCTGACGATCGTGGTCGTCAACGACGACGGCGGCTCGATCTTCACCATGCTCGAGCAGGGCGCGGAGGAGTACGCCGCTCAGTACGAGCGGCTCTTCGGCACGCCGCACGGCGTCGACCTGGCCAGCCTGTGCGCCGCGACCCGGACGCCCCACCTGCGGGTGACCAGCCTGCCCGAGCTCGAGCAGGCGCTCACGTCCCCGAACGGCGGGGTCGAGGTGGTCGAGGCCGTCGTGCGCCGCGACAACCGGCGCGCGCTCGACGAGCGGATCCACGCGCTGCGCCCCTGACGGCTGCCTGCCTGCGCTGCGGCGCCGGGCCGGCGGTGGGTCCGGCTCGGTCTGTGGGGTCGGGATCGAGCGCAACCCACCGCCGGGGAGGGCGCGCCGCGGGCCGGCGGTGGGTCCGGCTCGGTCTGTGGGGTCGGGATCGAGCGCAACCCACCGCCGGGGAGGGCGCCCCGGGCCAGCGGTGGGTCCGGCTCGGTCCGCGGGGTCGGGATCGAGCGCAACCCACCGCCGACAGCGCAACGGCGATCAAGCGCCGGCAGGAGTCGGTCGCGCATGATCGACTTATGACCGCAGCCGCCGACGAGGACCTGTTCGCCCGGTTCGTCGACCTCCTCGCCGACGCGCTGGACGACCACGACCTGTCCGCCGACGCGCGGGCGTCGCGGTTGCACTTCTCCCGCTTCCACCTGGACCGTGTGGTCCGCGCGGTGGCGGGGGAGCCGCCGCAGGCGATGCGGCGCCGGGTGCTGCTCGAGCGGGCGGCGTACCGGATGGTCACGACCTCCGCGCCGCTCATCGACGTGGCGGTCGAGGCGGGCTACGGCTCGCACGAGGCGTTCACCCGCGCCTTCACCCGGGCGTACGGCGTCGCGCCGGCCGCGTGGCGCCGCCGGCCCGGACACATCCAGCTCGCCGCACCGAGCGGCGTGCACTTCCACCCACCCGGCAGCCTCCGGCTGCCCTCACGGACGAAGGTGAACCCGATGGACCTGCTGACCAAGATGGTGGAGCACCACGTCTGGCTGACCGGGGAGATGATCCGCGTCGCGGGTCGGCTCTCCGACGAGCAGCTGGACCAGCCGATCGAGCTCGACGTCGACGAGGACGAGCAGACCATCCGCTCGCTGCTGTCGCGGTTGGTCGGCCAGATGGGCATGTGGAACGCGGCGCTCGCGACCCGCGACTACGACTGGTCGGTCGAGGAGCACGAGCCGCTCGACGCGATGCGCGAGCGGCTGGCGGTCGAGGGCCCGGCGTACCTCGCCCACGTCCACGACGTGGTCGACCACGGTCGCCTCAACGAGACCTTCGTCGACGCCCTCTGCGAGCCGGCGGAGGTGTTCACGCACGGCGGGATGATCGCCCACGTGCTCACCTTCGCCGCGCACCGACGGACCCTGGTCGCGCTGGCGCTCGGCCGGCACGGGGTCGACGAGCTGGGGTGGGGCGACCCGATGCTCTGGGTGGCCCAACCCGCCTGAGAAACCGGCCCGTCACACCCGCCGGTGACAATGGGCCGGTGGACATCGCACTCTTCCTGGTCCTCCTGGCCGTCGGCGTGCTCGCCGGCGTGGTCGTCGCGGACCGGATCGGCGTCCCGGCACCACTGCTCCTGGTGGTCGCCGGGGTCGCCGCGTCGTTCCTGCCGTTCGTCCCGCAGGTGCACCTCGAGCCGGAGGTGGTCCTGCTCGGGCTGCTGCCGCCGCTGCTCTACTCGACGGCGATCAGCTCGTCGCTGGTCGACTTCAACGCCAACCGGCGCTCGATCCTGCTGCTCTCCGTCGGCCTGGTGCTCTTCACAACCTTCGGCGTCGGCGTCGTCGTCCACGCCCTGGTCCCGGACGTCAGCTGGGCGATCGCCCTCGCCGTCGGTGCCGTCGTCGCGCCGCCTGACGCCGTCGCGGCGACGGCCATCGGCCGCCGGGTCGGGCTGCCGCGCCGCATCGTCACGATCCTGGAGGGCGAGTCGCTCTTCAACGACGCGACCGCCCTGGTCACCCTCCGGACGGCGATCGCGGCCGCCGGACTCGGCGTCGAGGCATGGCGCGTCGGGCTCGACTTCCTCGTCGCGTCGGTCGGAGGCGTGCTCATCGGTGTGGTCGCCTTCGTGGTCGTCGCCCGGATGCGCCGGCGCATCACCGACCCGGTGCTCGACGTCGGGCTGTCGTTCGTCATCCCGTTCGTCTGCTTCCTCGTTGCGGAGGAGCTGCACTCCTCCGGCGTGGTCGCCGTCGTCGTCGCCGGCCTGCTGCTCGGCCACAAGTCGCCGATCCTGCAGACGGCTCAGTCGCGGATCGCCGAGCGGATCAACTGGCGCACGATCGCGTTCCTGCTGGAGAACACCGTCTTTGCCCTGATCGGCCTCCAGGCGCAGTGGATCCTCCAGGACCTCGCGGACAGCACCCTGTCCGGCGCCCGGATCGCCACGGTCTGCCTCGCGACCCTGGTCGCCGTGATCGTGCTGCGGCTCGTCTGGGTCTTTCCCGCGCGCTACCTGCTGGTCCGACCGGGACCCGACCAGGTCACCGGCCACACGCCGCCCTGGTCGTTCACGTTCCTGCTCGGCTGGGCGGGTATGCGGGGCGTCGTCACGCTCGCGGCCGCGTTCATCATCCCGGAGGACACCGAGCACCGGGAGGTCCTGCTGACGGCGGCGTTCACGGTCGTGGCCGGGACGCTGCTGATCCAGGGCCTCAGCCTTCCGTGGCTGGCGCGTCGGCTGCACGTGCCCTCACCCGATCCACTCGACGACGCCCTCGCCCGGGCCACCCTGCTGCAGCAGGCCTCGAAGGCCGCGATCGAGGAGCTCGAGAGGATCGAGTACGACGACCACGCCGGCGTCAGCGACCTGATCCGCCAGCGCCTCGACCAGCGCAACTTCGCCGCGTGGGAACGACTCGGCACGACCGCCGACCAGGAGTCGCCGGCGGCGCTCTACTACCGGATCCGTACCCAGATGATCGACGCCGAGCGGCGGCGCATCCTCGAGATCCGTCGCTCGGGCAACGTCGCCTCCGAGGTGATCGCCGACGTGCTCGCCAGTCTCGACGTCGAGGAGTCGATGCTCGACAACGCCGAGGAGGAGCGGGACGAGACGGCGGCGTACGCGTCCCGGCGGTGGACGATCGGCGAGGTTTGCGCCGACCTCGAGCGCTTCCCGGTGGTGTCCGAGGAGCCGGCGACGATCTGCCAGGCCTGCCTCGACGAGGGCACCCGGTGGGTGGCGCTGCGGCGGTGCCTCGAGTGCGGCAACGTCGCCTGCTGCGACTCCTCGCCGCGTCAGCACGCCACCCGCCACTTCCACGAGACCCAGCACCCCGTGATGCAGTCCGCCGAACCCGGCGAGGACTGGCGCTGGTGCTACGTCCACCACCTCACGGCCTGAGCCGCTCCTCCGCGGCACGCCCGGGGGTGAAGCGGATCGGGAACCGCACCGCTCCGGTGTTGCCGGAGACCGGGAGCCACTCGCCGGCACCTTCGGGCACGGCGTCCGGCATCCGGCGGGCCAGCAGGGGCAGGGCGACCGCCATGTCCGTGCGGGCGACGAAGTGGCCGAGGCAGTGGTGGATGCCGGCACCGAAGCCGAGGTGCGGCGGCCGCTGCTGGGTGATGTCGAACGCCGGGTCGGGCATCGCGTGCGGGTCGGTGCCGGCGCTGTGCGAGAGCACCTGCACGATGCCGCCCCGGGGGATGTGCAGGCCGTTCAGCTCGACGTCCTCGAGCGCCTCGCGGGTCACCCAGGTGACGGTCGGGTTGACCCGCATCACCTCCTCGACGGCGTCCGGGCCGAGCTCGGGCCGCTCGCCCAGCAGCCGCCACTGGTCGGGATGTCGCAGCAGGGTCTGCACCGCGAGGCCGATCTGGTTGCGGGTGGTCTCCATGCCGGCGAACGCGAGGAAGACCAGGGCCACGTCGAGCTCGTGCCGCGAGAGCCGGTCCCCGTCCTCGGTGGCCTGCACCAGCGCCGTCACCAGGTCGTCGGCCGGACGGGCGGTGCGGTCGGCGACCACCTCGTCGACGTACGCGGTCAGGCCGGCGAGCGCCGCCTCGATCCGGGGCACCTGGTTGCCGACGTCGATCGAGAACGACGCCCCCAGGTCGTCGGCCCACTGGGCCACCTGGTGCCAGCTCTCCTCGGGGAGCCCGAGGAGCACGCAGATGATGCGGGCGGCGTACGGCTCGGCGAACTCACCGATCAGCTCGACCGTGCCGCGGTCGGCGAAGCCGTCGACGAGCTCGTTCGCGAGCGCCTGGAAGCGCGGCCGCATCGCGGCGATGGCCTTGTTGCGGAAGGCCGGCACGAGCAGGCGGCGGATGCGGGCGTGGTCGTCGCCCTCGAGGCTCAGCAGGGTCTCGCGCCACCAGGCCGGGAACGGTCCGGAGGTGATGCCGTTCTGCTCGGGCCAGCGTGCATTGCCCTGGCGGAACCGCCGGTCGCGGAGCAGCGCACCGGCCTCGGCGTGCCGCAGCACCGCCCAGCCCCAGTTGGTCTCGACGTACCAGTCGTCGTCCCGGGCGGCGTGCACCTCGGGGGACGTGGTGTCGAAGGCCGGGTCGGCGAGGTCGAAGCGGGTCACGTCTTCACCATCCTGATCTCGGAGGCGTCGAGCCCCGCGTAGTGCTCGCGGGCGCCGTCGGCGACGAACCCGTTGCGGCGGTAGAACCCCTGGGCCCTGGCGTTGGCCTCGAGCACCCACAGCGAGCACGGCCCGTCGGGGGCGACCGCTTCCCACAGCGTCTGGCCGAGCCCGGTGCCCCACCAGGAGGCCCGCACGTAGATCGCGTAGAGCTCGTGCGGCGTGGGCGGGTCGTCGTCGCGCGACGGCCCCGCAGCCGCGAACCCGACCAGCTCGCCGTCCGCCTCGGCCAGCAGGCGGGGCGGCCCGTCGACGATGTGCCGCAACCAGGCGGCGTTCCAGCGCGCCACGTCGGCCAGCCGGCGCTCCAGCAGCTCCTCGTCGACGTACGGCGCGTAGGCCTCGCGCCAGCACGCGGCGTGCATCGCGGCGCCGGCGACGGCGTCGGCGGGCACGGCGAGCCGGAGCGTGGGCATCACGTGAGCATCGTATGGACGGCGAGCCCGGCGATGACGACGGCCGAGACCAGGCCGGTGACGGTGTGCGCCCGGTGCCCGGTCGCGACCCGGCCGAGCGCCGCCCCGCCGCCGGCGAGCAGCAGCTGCCAGGACGCGCTGGCGACGAAGGCCGCGAGCACGAAGACCGCCCCCTCGACGGGGCCGGAGACGAGGTGCTGGTTGCCGAGCACGACCGCGGCGAAGTAGACGACCGTGGTCGGGTTGACCGCGGTGATCCCGACGAACATCGCGTACGCCGTCGCGGGCCGCACGGGCCGCACCTCCCGGACCCGCCCCGCAGTGCCGAGCGCGTGCGTGGCGGTCACGGCCGCGATCACGAGCAGCACGACGCCGGACGCGATCGTCAGGGCGCGGGCCGCCGGCTCCAGCAGCGCGGCGACGGCCGAGCCGGCGACGACCGCGACGGCGGCGTACCCGCCGTCGACGGTGGCGATGCCGAGCGCGCCGGCCGCGCCGACCCGGAACGACGTGCGCGAGGAGAGCGTGACGAGGAACGCCCCGACCGCTCCGATCGGGATCGCGATCGCCCAGCCGGTGACGAGCCCGGAGAGGGCGGCGCCGAGCACGTCCGGGCTGATCACCTCCGGGCTGGCCACGGTGGCATCGTAGGGACCATGCGGATCACCAAGTTCGGTCATGCCTGTGTCCGGATCGAGCACGACGGCACCACGGTGGTGCTCGACCCCGGGGTCTTCACCGACCCCGAGGCGGTCGACGGCGCGGATGCGGTGCTGATCACCCACGAGCACCCCGACCACTACCTCGCCAGCCACCTCGCGGCGGTCGCCGCGCCTGTCTTCACGATCGAGGCCGTCGCGGCGCGGATCCGCGTGGACGCCCCGGCGGTCGGCGAGCGGCTGACGGTGGTCGCCCCCGGGTCGTCGTTCGACGTCGGCCTGCCGGTGCGGGCCGTCGGTGAGCTGCACGCCGTCATCCACCCGGAGTACCCGAGGATCACGAACAGCGGGTACGTCGTCGACGCCGGCGGCACGAAGGTCTACCACCCGGGCGACGCGCTGACCGCGCCCGGCGAGCCCGTCGACGTGCTCTGCGTCCCGGTCTCGGCGCCGTGGATGCGGGTCTCGGAGGCGATCGACTTCGCCCGCGCCGTCCGCGCGCCGCGCAACCTCGCCATCCACGACCGGGTCTACAGCGAGGCCGGGCTCGGCATCGTCGACACCCACATGGGCGCGTTCCTCCCGAAGGAGGGGCTGGAGTACGTCCGCCGCGCCGACGGCGAGGACCTGTAGCGCGGGTGCCGTGCGGGTTCACCATGGTGAACCTGTGACCGCGAACGCCCGCCCGCCCCGGCCGCGCGACGTCCCCCGGGCCGAGCCGAGGGGTCAGTCGGCGGTGAGCGCGTCCCGGACCGGCACGAACTTCGCCTGGGCCTCGGCCAGCTCGGCCTCGGGGTCGGAGTCGGCGACGATGCCGCACCCGGCGAACAGCCGCACGGTCGAGCCGGAGACCGACGCGGAGCGCAGCGCGATGCCCCACTCGCCGTCGCCGGAGGCGTCCATCCAGCCGACGGGGCCGGCGTAGCGGCCCCGGTCCATGCCCTCGATCTCGGCGATCAGGTCGGTCGCGGTGCCGGTGGGGGTCCCGCCGACCGCGGCCGAGGGGTGCAGCGCCTCGGCCAGCTGGAGCGAGGAGACGGTGGCCGCGTCGTGCACGACGCCCGCGACGTCGGTCGCGAGGTGCATGACGTTGGGCAGGTGGAGGACGAACGGCGCCTCGGGCACGTTCATCGAGGAGCAGTGCGGCTCGAGGGCGTCGGCGACCGAGCGGACGGCGTACTCGTGCTCCTCGAGGTCCTTCGACGAGCGGGCCAGCGCCGCGGCCAGCGCGAGGTCGCCGTCGTCGTCGCCGGTACGCCGGATGGTGCCCGCGAGCACCCGGGAGGTGACCAGGCCGCGCTCCCGGCGGACGAGCATCTCGGGCGTCGCGCCGAACATCCCGTCGACATGGAAGGTCCAGCACATCGGGTAGCCCTCGCTGAGCCGGTGCAGCGGCCAGCGGACGTCGACCGGCTCGTCGGCGGTGACCACGAGGTCGCGCGCGAGCACGACCTTCTCCAGGTCGCCCCGGTTGATCCGGCCGACCGCGTCCGCCACGACCGACATCCACTGCTCGCCGTTGAGCGAACCGTCCGCGAAGCTGGCGCCGACCGGCGCGGCCGGCGGCGCGGCGGGGACCAGGTCGGGCGCGTCGCCGTCGCCGACGGTCGTCAGCCACGCGACGTCGCCTCGGCGGCCGACCACGACCCGCGGCACCACCAGCACGGAGTGCCCGGGCTCGTCGGCGAACGCGAAGGTCCCGAAGGACACCAGCCCGCTGCCCGGCTCGTTGACCTCGTCGTGGACGACTGCCCGCACGGTGGTCTCGCTCCACCACTTCGCGGCGTCCGCGAACCGGGTCACGCCGAGCGTCCGGACCTCGGCCGCGACCCCCCAGCCGACGAGCCCGTCACCGCGACGGAGCCAGGTCACCGGTCGGTCGGCGGGGACCAGATCGAGGAGCCGGGTGGCCTCCTCGAGGTCGAGCCGGACGGTGCGGACGGTGAGCGACACGTGCCGAGCGTACCCACGGACCCCCCGCTTCCCGGCGTCGGGCGGGCGAGTAGCGTCGCAGGTCGTGAGCACCTCCACCTCTCGCAGCCACACCTCCACGTGGGTCGGGATCGCCGTCGGCGTGGTCCTGCTGGGACTGGTCGCCGCGTTCGCGATCGGGCTGCCCAAGGCCGCCAAGGACGAGGCGTCGGCCGCCGAGGCCGACGTCGAGCTGTCCCTCCCGGACACGTTGCCGGGCGGCTACCTCGCGGCCGACGACCCCGCCTCCTTCGCCGACGGCGAGCTGGCGCAGCAGGCCGAGACCATCGCGAAGCAGCAGGCGGCGAGCACCGAGTACGGCAACGAGGTGCTGCCCGACGTCCTGGGCACGCCCGCGGTCACCCGCAGCTACGTCGTCAACGGCACCAGCGCGGTGTTCGTCCAGGTGTTCCAGTCCGACGGCGGCGCGTTCTCCCCGGACTCGCTGACCGACCCGGCGACCACCAACGGTGCGGGCGGCACCACGATGGCCGCGGTCGGCGACGGGGCCTGCATCCTCGAGTACGGCCAGGGCACCGACGGCAGCACGGGGGACCCGACCTCCAGCCGCTGCCAGGTGTCGCAGGACGGGCTCACCGTGCAGATCGTGTCCAGCGGGGTGGCCGCCGAGGACCTGGTCGGCGTCGCCGACGGGATCATCGAGGACCTGGCTCAGGACCAGTAGACGACCACGGTGTCGCCGACGCGGACCTGCCCGAACAGGTGCGCCAGGCCGTCGTAGTCGCGCACGTTGACGCAGCCGTGCGAGGCCCCGGCGTACCCCACGGCGGCGAAGTCCGAGGAGTAGTGCACGGCCTGCCCGCCGGAGAAGAACATCGACAGCGGCATCGACGAGCCGTAGAGGCGCGAGACGTGGTCGGCGTCCTTGAGGTAGACGTGGAAGACGCCCTCGCGGGTCGGCGTCGTCGAGGCTCCGAAGCGCACGTCCAGGGTCTGCAGCACCTGGCCGTCGACGACCCAGCGCAGGGTGCTGCTCGTCTTGTCCACGCAGAGCACCCGGCCGGTCCGGCACCGCGGGTCCAGGGCACCGGGCTGGTTCGCCCGGTTGTGCAGCTCGGCCTCGGTCGGCTCCGACGTCATGGCCAGCAGCCGGTCCCGCGTGCGCTGGTCGACGACGCCGGTCACCGGGATCTCGCGCTTGGCCTGGAACCCGCGGACCGCCGCGGTCGTGACGTCGCCGTACACGCCGCTCACGTCGGTGTTGAACCAGTAGATCTGCTTGAGCCGGGCCTGGAGGTCGCGGACCTCGTCGCCCTCGTCGCCGGGGCCGAGCAGCCGGGGGCCGGGCTCGAGCGTGGGCGTGGGCTTCGGCGTGGGGGTCCGGGAGGGCGTCGGCGTGACCGTCGGCGTCGGCTCCGGGGTCCGGGTCGCGACCGGGGTGGGCGTGGGCGTGCGGCTCGGGTCCGACCCGCCGGCGCCGCCGGCACCCGCTCCGGACGCGGTCGAGGTGTCGTCGGCGCGGTCGGTGACGGCGTACCCCGTCAGGAACGCGGCGCCGACGAGCAGGGCGGCGACGGCCACGACGAGCACCAGACGGCGCGCGATCAGCATGGGGACTCCCGGGGAAGGTGGAGGTACCGGACACGAGGGTGACGCTCGGCGGGCGCGTTCGGTTGCACCTCGCCCGGCGCGCCCCGTCTCCGTGACCAACCTGTGACCCGACCTGTGACCCGGCCTGCGACCCGACCCGCGACCCGACCTGCGACCCGACCTGCGACCCGAGCAGTCGCCCCCGGGCCGTCCGCGATGAACCTCCGGCGACCACCACTCAGTAAGGTCTGCGCCGTGGTCCGCGCCGAGCTCGACAAGCAGCCCTCCGACGTCCGTCGCATGTTCGACGCGGTCGCGCGCCGCTACGACCTCACCAACGACGTCCTCTCGCTCGGCCAGGACCGGCAGTGGCGCACGGCCGTGCTCGCTGCGGTCGACCCGCGGCCGGGGGAGCGGGTGCTCGACCTCGCCGCCGGCACGGGTACGTCGAGCCAGCCGTTCGTCGAGCGGGGTGCCGAGGTGGTCCCGTGCGACTTCTCCCTCGGCATGCTGCAGGTGGGGAAGGCGGCCCGGCCGCACCTGCCGTTCACGGCCGGCGACGGGACCCGGCTCCCGTTCGCCGACGGCACCTTCGACGCGGTGACGATCTCCTTCGGCCTGCGCAACATCGTCGACCCGGCCGCGGGGCTCCGCGAGATGCTGCGGGTGACCCGGCCCGGGGGCCGGCTCGTCGTCTGCGAGTTCAGCCACCCGACGTGGGCGCCGTTCCGGACGGTGTACCTGGAGTACCTGATGCGGGCGCTCCCGCCGATCGCCCGGGCGGTCTCCTCCTCCCCGGACGCCTACGTCTACCTTGCCGAGTCGATCCGCGCCTGGCCGGACCAGGCCGGGCTCGCGGCGATGGTCGCCGGTGCCGGGTGGCAGCACCCGGAGTGGCGCAACCTCTCGGGCGGCGTCGTCGCCCTGCACCGCGCCGTCCGCTGACCTTGACCCTCGGGGATTTAGGGCACGCCTTCCTCATGTAAATGCCCAGGTCAGGTGTCATTTTCGGTCGGCCGCAGTCCTGACGGAGGCATTCGCGCCCCCCGCGTGCGAGGGGGCGGGGCGAGTGGTTAGATGTGCGACGGACCACTTCGTGATTCGTTTCACAAGGTCACAAACACGGCTGTCGAAGACTGCTCGGAAGAGGGGCGAAGGATGGAGCTCTACACGCCCGTGCTGGCGCTGATCGTCCTGGCGGCGGCGTTCGCGATCTTCTCGGTGATCATGAGCTCGCTGGTCGGGCCGCGCCGCTACAACCGGGCCCGCCTGGACTCCTACGAGTGCGGCATCGAGCCGACGCCCCAGCCGGTCGGCGGTGGCCGGTTCCCGGTGAAGTACTACATCACCGCGATGCTCTTCATCGTCTTCGACATCGAGATCATCTTCCTGTACCCGTGGGCGGTGCAGTTCGACCAGCTCAAGATCTTCGGGCTCGTCGAGATGGTCCTCTTCATCGCCACCGTCTTCGTCGCCTACGCCTACGTCTGGCGCCGCGGCGGCCTCGAGTGGGACTGAGGATCGCGATGTCCGCGCCCTGCCGGTGTACTCCTCGGTCGACGGCCGCTCCGCTGCGCTCCGCACGACGGCCGCGTTCCCTCGTCGGCCTTGGCATGACACGAACCTCGCGACCCTCAGCTGGAGGAGATGTCCATGGGAATTGAGGAGAAGCTCCCGAGCGGGGTGCTGCTGACGACCGTCGAGGGCGTCGCCGGCTACATGCGCAAGGCCTCCTTCTGGCCGGCGACCTTCGGCCTGGCCTGCTGCGCGATCGAGATGATGACCACCGGCGGCCCGAAGTACGACCTCGCGCGCTTCGGCATGGAGGTCTTCCGGGCCAGCCCGCGCCAGGCCGACCTGATGATCGTCGCCGGCCGGGTCAGCCAGAAGATGGCACCGGTCCTGCGCCAGATCTACGACCAGATGCCGAACCCCAAGTGGGTGCTGGCGATGGGCGTCTGCGCGAGCAGCGGGGGCATGTTCAACAACTACGCGATCGTCCAGGGTGTCGACCACGTCGTGCCCGTCGACATGTACCTCCCGGGCTGCCCGCCGCGGCCGGAGATGCTCATCGACGCGATCCTCAAGCTGCACGACGAGATCCAGCACATGAAGCTCGGCAGCAACCGTGCCGCGGAGATCGTCGAGCTCGAGTCGGCCGCCCTCAAGGCGTTGCCCACCTCGGCGATGAAGGGCCAGCTGCGATGACGGAGAACGACAGCACGGACAAGCTGCCCGAGAACGTGCCGGCGCCGACCGGCGAGGTCCAGCAGGTCGGCGTCCGGCAGGGGATGTTCGGCGTCCACGGCACCGGTGACACCAGCGGGTACGGCGGCCTCACGCAGGCGATCACCTACCCCGGCGAGGCCCAGCGGCCGTACGGCGGCTGGTACGACGAGGTCGCGGACGCGCTCGTGAGCGCGGCGGCCGCCGGCGGTCTCGAGCTCGCCGAGCCGCGCGTGGTCATCCACCGCGGCGAGATCACCTTCCACGTGCGTCGCGAGGACCTGCTCACGGTCGTGCGGCTGCTCCGCGACGACGAGCGGCTGCGCTTCGAGCTCCTCTCGGGCGTCAGCGGCGTCCACTACCCCGAGGACACCGGGCGCGAGCTCCACGCGGTCTACCACCTGCTCTCGATGACCCACAACCGACGGATCCGGCTCGAGGTCACCGCCCCCGACGCCGACCCGCACATCCCGTCGATCGTCGCGGTCTACCCGACGAGCGACTGGCACGAGCGGGAGACGTTCGACATGTTCGGGATCGTCTTCGACGGCCACCCGGCGCTCACCCGCATCCTCATGCCGGACGACTGGCCCGGCCACCCTCAGCGCAAGGACTACCCGCTGGGGGGCATCCCCGTGGAGTACAAGGGCGGCACCATCCCGCCGCCCGACCAGCGGAGGTCGTACAACTGATGAGCACCGTTTCGTCTGTTCGCTCGCTTCGCTCGCGGTCCTTGCGCGGCGCAAGGACGCTCTGCCGTCCGAGCGGCATCCCAGGGGAGTACAAGGGCGGCACCATCCCGCCTCCTGACCAGCGCAGGAGCTACAACTAATGGCACCCCACGACGTTCTTCTTCTCCTCCGCTTCGCTCCCCCGTCGAACAACGCCGCGGGGACCCCGCCCCTTCGGAGGGATGTGGCATGACAACGGATCAGGACTACTACGCGAGCGGCTCGGACACCACCGAGGGCCGCGTCTTCACCGTCACCGGCCAGGACTGGGACTCCGTCGTCGAGGGGCTCTCGGAGGAGTCCGACGAGCGGGTCGTGGTCAACATGGGCCCGCAGCACCCGTCGACCCACGGCGTGCTCCGGCTCATCCTCGAGCTCGAGGGCGAGACCGTCACCGAGGCGCGGTGCGGGATCGGCTACCTCCACACCGGCATCGAGAAGAACATGGAGTTCCGCTCCTGGGTGCAGGGCGTCACGTTCTGCACGCGGATGGACTACCTCTCGCCGTTCTACAACGAGATGACCTACGTGCTCGGCGTCGAGCGGCTGCTCGACATCGAGGACCAGGTGCCGGAGAAGGCCCAGGTCATGCGGGTCCTGCTCATGGAGCTGAACCGGATCTCCTCCCACCTCGTCGCGATCGCGACCGGCGGCATGGAGATCGGCGCGCTGACCGTGATGACGATCGGCTTCCGCGAGCGCGAGCTGGTCCTCGACCTCTTCGAGCTGATCACCGGCCTGCGCATGAACCACGCGTTCATCCGCCCCGGCGGCGTCGCCCAGGACCTCCCGCCGGGTGCCCTCGACGAGATCCGGGGGTTCGTGGCGCTGATGCGCAAGCGGCTCCCCGAGTACGCCGACCTGTGCAACGCCAACCCGATCTTCAAGGCCCGGCTCGAGGGGGTCGGCCACCTCGACCTCGAGGGCTGCCTGGCGCTCGGCCTCACCGGCCCGGTGCTCCGCAGCACCGGCTACCCCTGGGACCTGCGCAAGACCCAGCCCTACTCCGGCTACGAGACCTACGACTTCGACGTGCAGACGTGGGACACCGCCGACTCCTACGGCCGGTTCCGCGTCCGCCTCAACGAGATGTGGGAGTCGCTGCGCATCGTCGAGCAGGCGGCCGACCGGCTCGCGAAGCTCGACGGCGCCCCGGTCATGATCGGGGACAAGAAGATCGCCTGGCCCAGCCAGCTGGCCATCGGCAGCGACGGCATGGGCAACTCCCTCGACCACATCCGCCACATCATGGGTGAGTCGATGGAGGCGCTGATCCACCACTTCAAGCTGGTGACCGAGGGCTTCCGGGTCCCGGCCGGCCAGGCGTACGTGCCGGTGGAGTCCCCGCGCGGGGAGCTCGGCGCGCACGTCGTCTCCGACGGCGGCACCCGCCCGTTCCGGGCGCACTTCCGCGACCCGTCGTTCACCAACCTGCAGGCCACGAGCGTGATGAGCGAGGGCGGCATGGTCGCCGACGTCATCGTCGCGATCGCGTCCATCGACCCCGTCATGGGAGGCGTCGACAGATGACGTTGTCGGAGACCACGTATGCCGAGCTCCGCGAGATCGCGGCCCGCTACCCCGAGGCGCGCTCGGGACTGCTGCCGATGCTGCACCTGGTGCAGTCCTCCGAGGGCCGGGTGACCTCGGAGGGCATCGAGGCGTGCGCGGAGGTGCTGGGCATCTCCGCGGCCGAGGTCAGCGGCGTCGCGACGTTCTACACGATGTACAAGCGCCGGCCGGTCGGCGACTACCACGTCGGTGTCTGCACCAACACGCTGTGCGCGGTGATGGGTGGCGACGTGATCTTCGAGCGGCTCAAGGAGCACCTCGACGTCGGCAACGACGAGCTGACCGCCGACGGCAAGGTCACCCTCGAGCACGTCGAGTGCAACGCGGCCTGCGACTACGCGCCGGTGATGATGGTCAACTGGGAGTTCATGGACAACATGACCCCGGAGTCCGCCGTCGAGCTCGTCGACGACCTGCGGGAGGGCCGGGAGGTCCACTCCACCCGCGGTCCCCGCGTCGTCACCTGGCGCGAGGCCGAGCGGGTGCTCGCCGGGTTCCCCGACGACCTCGCCGACGAGGGCCCGGCCGCGGGCCCGGCCTCGCTGGTCGGACTCGGCCTGGCCCGCGCGAACGGCTGGACCGCACCGCCCACCGGTGGCGGGGCCCTGACCGGCGGCAGCGCCGAGGCGGTGCCGGACACCAAGCAGGACGCGGTCGACGAGGCCGACACGGGTCGCGCCGAGACCGAGACCCAGCAGGAGGACAGCGATGCCTGACGCCCTGACCCCGGTCCTCACCGACAACTGGGACGACGAGCGCGCCTGGACCCTGGAGTCCTACGAGGCCCGTGGGGGCTACGCCGCGCTCGACACCGCCTTCGCGATGGCGCCCGACGCCGTCATCGAGGCGGTCAAGGACTCCGGGCTGCGCGGCCGCGGCGGCGCCGGCTTCCCGACCGGCATGAAGTGGGGCTTCATCCCGCAGGACAACCCGCGGCCGAAGTACCTCGTCGTGAACGCCGACGAGTCGGAGCCGGGCACCTGCAAGGACATCCCCCTGATGATGGCCAGCCCGCACACCCTGCTCGAGGGCGTGATCATCAGCAGCTACGCGATCCGCGCCAACAAGGCGTTCATCTACATCCGCGGCGAGGTGCTGCACGTCATCCGCCGCGTCCAGCGCGCCGTGCAGGAGGCCTACCTCGCCGGCCACCTCGGCACGGACATCCACGGCTCGGGCTTCGACCTCGACGTGGTCGTGCACTCCGGTGCCGGCGCCTACATCTGCGGCGAGGAGACCGCGCTGCTGGAGGGTCTCGAGGGCCGTCGTGGCCAGCCCCGGCTGCGCCCGCCGTTCCCGGCCGTCGCCGGCCTCTACGCCTGCCCGACGGTGATCAACAACGTCGAGTCGATCGCGTCCGTCCCCAGCATCGTCGGGCGCGGCCCGCAGTGGTTCGCGTCGATGGGGACCGAGAAGTCCAAGGGATTCGGCATCTTCTCCCTCTCCGGCCACGTCAAGCGACCGGGCCAGTACGAGGCGCCGCTCGGCACCACCCTGCGCCGGCTGATCATGCTGGCCGGTGGCATGCGTGACGGCCACGAGCTGAAGTTCTGGACGCCCGGTGGGTCCAGCACGCCGCTGCTGACCGCCGAGCACCTCGACGTACCGCTGGACTTCGAGGCGGTCGGCGCGGCCGGCTCGATGCTCGGCACCCGGGCCCTGCAGATCTTCGACGACAGCACCTGCGTGGTGCGCGCGACGCTGCGGTGGACCGAGTTCTACAAGCACGAGTCCTGCGGCAAGTGCACCCCGTGCCGCGAGGGCACCTGGTGGCTGGTGCAGACCCTCGCGGCGCTCGAGAAGGGCCAGGGCAACGAGGCCGACCTCGACCTGCTGCTCGACCAGTGCGACAACATCCTCGGCCGCTCGTTCTGCGCGCTCGCCGACGGCGCCGTCAGCCCGGTCGCGAGCTCCATCCAGTACTTCCGCGACGAGTACGTCGCCCACCTCACCCAGGGCGGGTGCCCGTTCGACCCCGCCCGCTCCACCGCCTGGGCCGGACAGGAGGTCACCGCATGACGACCGCGCCGGAGCGGACCGATCTGGTCACGCTCACGATCGACGGGGTGCAGGTCAGCGTCCCCAAGGACACCCTGGTCATCCGGGCGGCCGAGCAGGTCGGCGTCCAGATCCCGCGGTTCTGCGACCACCCGCTGCTCGCCCCGGTGGGCGCGTGCCGCCAGTGCCTGGTCGACATCCCCGACGCGGGCAACGGCCGGGGCTTCCCCAAGCCGCAGGCCTCCTGCACCCTGCCGGTCGCCGAGGGCATGGTCGTCAACACCCAGGCCACCAGCGAGGTCGCCGACAAGGCGCAGCAGGGGATCATGGAGTTCCTCCTGATCAACCACCCGCTCGACTGCCCCGTGTGCGACAAGGGCGGCGAGTGCCCGCTGCAGAACCAGGCGATGAGCAACGGCCGCGGCGAGACCCGCTTCGAGGGCTACAAGCGCACCTTCCCCAAGCCGATCAACCTCTCCCCGCAGGTGCTGCTCGACCGGGAGCGCTGCATCGTGTGCCAGCGCTGCACCCGCTTCGCCGAGGAGATCCCCGGCGACCCGTTCATCTCGCTCGTCGAGCGCGGCGCGATGCAGCAGATCGGCATCGCCGAGAACGCGCCGTTCCTCTCCTACTTCTCCGGCAACGTGATCCAGATCTGCCCGGTCGGTGCGCTGACCAGCGAGGACTACCGGTTCCGCTCCCGCCCGTTCGACCTCGTCTCGACCCCGGGTGTGGCCGAGCACGACGCGTGCGGCTCGGCCATCCGGATCGACCACCGGCGCGGCAAGGTGATGCGCCGGCTCGCCGGCAACGACCCCGAGGTCAACGAGGAGTGGATCACCGACAAGGACCGGTTCGCGTTCCACTACGCGACCGAGGCCGACCGGCTCACCTACCCGCAGGTGCGGGACCGGGTCGAGGACGGCGGTGACGGCCAGCTGCGTCCGGCGTCCTGGCCGGAGGCCTTCGCGGTCGCGGCGCGCGGCCTGCACGCGGCCGGCGCCACCGGCGTGCTGACCGGCGGCCGGATCACGGCCGAGGACGGGTTCGCCTACAGCAAGTTCGCGCGCGTGGCGCTCGGCACCAACGACATCGACTTCCGCTCGCGCCCGCTCTCGGCCGAGGAGACCTCGTTCCTGGCCGCCGAGGTCGCGCTGCGCAGCACGGTGACCTACGCCGACCTCGAGCGCGCCACCACGGTGGTGCTCGCCGGGCTCGAGCCCGAGGACGAGGCCGGGATGGTCTTCCTGCGGCTGCGCAAGGCGACCCGCCACGGCACCACGCGCGTGGTCGCGATCGCACCGGGCACGACCCGCGGCCTGGCCAAGATGAACGGCCACCTGCTGCGCACCGCGCCGGGCGAGGAGGCCGCGGTCCTCGAGTCCCTCGTCGAGCACGCCGAGCACGGGGTCGACAAGGACTCCGTGATCCTGGTCGGCGAGCGCCTGGCGACCTCGCCCGGTGCCCTCACCGCCGCGGCCGGGCTCGCCGCCCGCACCGGAGCCCGGCTCGCCTGGGTCCCGCGCCGTGCCGGCGACCGGGGCGCGATCGAGACCGGGTGCCTGCCCAACCTGCTGCCCGGCGGCCGGCCGGCGGCCGATGCCGGCGCCCGCGTCGACGTCGCGGCCACCTGGGGCGTCGACCACCTCCCCGAGGCTGCTGGCCGGGACGCCGACGGCATCGTCGCCGCGCTGCTGTCCGGAGAGCTCGGCGGCCTCGTCATCGGCGGCGTGGACCCCGACGACACCGCCGACCCGGCCGCGACGCGCGCGGCGATCGAGGCGGCGTCGTTCGTCGTCTCGCTCGAGCTGCGCGAGACCGACGTGACCCGGGCCGCCGACGTCGTCTTCCCGGTCGCACCGGTGACCGACAAGGCCGGCACGTTCGTCACCTGGGAGGGTCGCCCGCGGCCCTTCGAGCAGGTGTTCTCGAACCCCGCGTCGCTGCCCGACCTGCGGATCCTCGCCGGGATCGCCGAGGAGCTGAGCGCGCTCGGCGCGGGCAGTCCGCTCGGGTTCCGGACCGTCGCGGAGGCTCGCGCCCAGATGGAGGAGATGGGCCCGTGGGACGGCGAGCGCGCCGCGCTGGCCCGTCCCGAGCCGCGCTGGGCGCGCCCGGCACCCGACGACTTCGCCCTGTCGACCTGGAAGCTCCTCGTCGACAACGGGTCGATGCAGGACGGCGACAAGCCCTACCGCGCGACCGGCCGGGCCCCGGTGGCCCGTCTCAGCCAGGCGGTGTACGACGCCCACGGGCCGACCGTCACCCTCACCGGTGACCGCGGCTCGGTGACGCTGCCGGCGGAGCCCGCCGACCTCGCCGACGACGTGGTGTGGGTGCCCGCCAACTCCTTCGGCAACGGCGTGCTGGCCGACCTGGCCTCGCCCGGCAGCCGGGTGACCGTCACGAACGGAGCGGACCAGTGACCATGGTGCTGCCGATGGCCGACGACACGCTGGCCGAGTTCGGCCACGACCCGTGGTGGGTGATCGGCCTCAAGACGCTGCTCATCTTCCTGGTCCTGGTGCTGCTGACGCTGTTCAACATCTGGTGGGAGCGCCGGGTCGTGGCCCGGATGCAGCACCGCATCGGCCCCAACGTGAACGGTCCCTTCGGCCTGCTCCAGTCGCTGGCCGACGGCGTGAAGCTCGCGCTGAAGGAGGACATCGTCCCGACCGCGGCGGACCGGGTCGTGTTCGTCCTGGCGCCGATCATCTCGGCGACCGCTGCCTTCGTGACCTTCGCGGTGATCCCCTTCGGCCCGGTCGTGAACTTCTTCGGCGTCGAGACGCCGTTGCAGCTGACCGACATGCCGGTCGCCGTGCTCTTCGTGATGGCGATCGCGTCGGTCGGCATCTACGGCATCGTGCTCGGCGGCTGGTCCAGCGGGTCGACGTACTCCCTGCTCGGCGGCCTCCGCTCGAGCGCGCAGATGATCTCCTACGAGGTCGCGATGGGGCTGGCCCTGGTCGCGGTGTTCCTCTACGCCGGGTCGATGTCGACCTCCGAGATCGTGGCGGCCCAGAAGGACCTCTGGTTCGGGCTGATCCTGGTGCCCTCGTTCGTGATCTACGTGATCGCGATGATCGGCGAGACCAACCGGGCGCCGTTCGACCTCCCCGAGGCCGAGGGCGAGCTGGTCGGCGGGTTCCACACCGAGTACAGCTCGCTGAAGTTCGCGCTGTTCTTCCTCGCCGAGTACATCAACATGGCCACGGTGTCCGCGCTCGCGACGACGCTGTTCCTGGGTGGCTGGCGGGCGCCGTTCTGGATCGACCAGATCTGGCCCGGTGCCAACGAGGGCTACTGGCCGGTGCTGTGGTTCTTCGGCAAGCTGCTGTTCTTCATCTTCTTCTTCATCTGGCTGCGCGGCACCCTGCCCCGGCTGCGCTACGACCAGTTCATGGCGTTCGGCTGGAAGCGGCTGATCCCGGTCTCGCTGGTGTGGATCGTCGCGGTCGCGACGATCCGGGCGGTCTCGCTCGAGGGCGGCATCGACCGCCGCTACCTGCTGATCGGCATCGGCATCCTCGCGGTGCTGTTCCTGGTGCTGTTCTTCGTCGGTGACCGCGGCGAGGAGCCGACGGCGGTCGAGCCGCCGGCTCCGACCGGTGGCTTCCCGGTCCCGCCGATGCCCGCCGGTGGTGCGGTCCGCGGTGCGGCCAAGCCGCTCACCTTCGAGTCCCGCACGCCGATGACCGAGCCCGCAGCCGCGACCCGCGGCGCTGGGGAGGAGATCTGATGGCCGACGACCAGTCCAAGTCCCTCAAGGAGCAGTTCTGGGACCCCGTCGCCGGGTTCGGCGTGACGTTCCGGACGATGTTCCGCAAGGTCGTCACCGAGCAGTACCCGTTCGAGAAGATGCCGACCGCCCCGCGCTTCCACGGCCGGCACCAGCTCAACCGGTGGCCCGACGGCCTCGAGAAGTGCGTCGGCTGCGAGCTGTGCGCCTGGGCCTGCCCGGCCGACGCGATCTACGTCGAGGGTGCGTCCAACACCGAGGACGAGCGGTTCAGCCCCGGTGAGCGGTACGGCCGCGTCTACCAGATCAACTACCTGCGCTGCATCCTCTGCGGCCTGTGCATCGAGGCGTGTCCGACCCGGGCGCTCACGATGACCAACGAGTACGAGCTGGCCGACAACAACCGCGCCGACCTGATCTACGAGAAGCAGGACCTGCTGGCCCCGCTGCTGCCCGGCATGGAGCAGCCGCCGCACCCGATGCGGCTCGGTGACGACGAGGGCGCCTACTACCGGGGCGAGTTCAGTGCCCCTGCCCCCTCCGGACAGGAGACCTCGAAGTGACCGTCTTCTGGATCCTCGCGCCGGTCATGGTGATCGCCGCGCTCGGCATCCTCTTCGTGCGCAAGGCCGTGCACGCGGCGCTGCTGCTGGCCGTCGTCATGATCAGCCTGGCCGTGCTCTACGCCGCGCTCGACGCCCCGTTCCTCTTCGCGGTGCAGATCATCGTCTACACCGGCGCGATCTTGATGCTCTTCCTGTTCGTGCTGATGCTGGTCGGCGTCGACGCGTCCGACTCCGTGGTCGAGACGATCCGCGGCCAGCGGGTGCTCGCCGCCCTCGGTGGCCTCGCCCTCGGGCTGGTGCTGGTGCTCGGCCTCGGGCAGATCTCGCTCGGCACGGCCGTCGGGCTGGACAAGGCCAACGGCGCCGGCAACATCCAGGCGCTCGCCAACCTGCTGTTCTCCAAGTACGTCTTCGCCTTCGAGGTCACGAGCGCGCTGCTCATCACCGCAGCGGTCGGTGCCATGGTGCTCGCGCACCGCGAGCGGCTCACGCCCAAGGACACGCAGGCGTCGCTCGCGGCCCAGCGGGTCCGCGACTACGCCGACAAGGGCACGCACCTCGGGCCGCTCCCGCCACCGGGTGTCTACGCCCGCCACAACGCGGTCGACACGCCCGCCCTGCTGCCCGACGGCACGGCGGCGGAGTCCTCGGTCTCCCGGGTGCTGGCCGCTCGCGGCACGGTGCGCTCGGGTCCGGCCCTGGCCGACGACATCGAGGCCATCGACCGGCAGCTCGGCGGGGCGACCCACGCGGGCGGCGAGCAGGAGGCCCCGGTGACCACCACCGAGACGACCCCGGCCACCGGAGGTGACGAGCACCGATGAACATCACGGCGTACGTGGTCCTCTCGGGGATCCTGTTCACGATCGGCTGCGTCGGGGTGCTCACCCGCCGCAACGCGATCGTCGTGTTCATGTGCATCGAGCTGATGCTCAACGCCACGAACCTCGCACTCGTCGCCTTCTCGCGGCAGCACGGCAACCTCGACGGTCAGGTCGCCGCCTTCTTCGTGATGGTGGTCGCCGCAGCCGAGGTCGTGGTCGGGCTGGCGATCATCATGACCATCTTCCGGACGCGTCGCTCGGCCTCGGTCGACGACGCCAGTCTGCTGAAGTACTGAGGACGGGTTGATGTACGCACTGCACGAGACCATCCCGGTCATCGACCCGACCTCGGCCGACGGCGTCTTCAGCCTGCTGTGGCTGGTGATCGCGCTGCCGCTGGCCGGCGCCGCGGTGCTGCTGATCGGCGGTCGGCACACCGACAGGTGGGGACACCTGCTCGGCACCGCCCTGCCGATCGGGTCGTTCGTCATCTCGCTGGTGATGTTCATCCAGCTGCTCGGCCGGTCCGACGACGACCGCCAGGTGCAGCAGCACCTCTACACCTGGTTCCAGACCGGCCGCCTCGACGTCGGGGCGGACCTGCTCTACGACCAGCTGTCGGCGCTCTTCCTGCTGCTGATCACCGGCGTCGGCTCGCTGATCCACATCTACTCGATCGGCTACATGGCGCACGACCCGCGCCGTCGCCGCTTCTTCGGCTACCTCAACCTGTTCGTCGCCTCGATGCTGGTGCTGGTGCTGGCGGAGAACTACCTGGTGCTCTTCCTCGGCTGGGAGGGCGTCGGCCTCGCGTCGTACCTGCTCATCGGGTTCTGGCAGCACAAGCCGTCGGCGGCGGCCGCGGCGAAGAAGGCGTTCGTCATCAACCGGGTGGGCGACATGGGGCTGTCGCTCGCGATCATGATGTTCTTCGTCCTCTTCGGCTCGACCAGCTTCCACGTGATCAGCAACGCGGCCGGGGGCGCGTCCGAGACGCAGATGACGATCCTCGGCCTGCTCCTCCTGCTCGGTGCCTGCGGCAAGTCGGCCCAGTTCCCGCTCCAGGCGTGGCTGCTCGACGCCATGGAGGGTCCGACCCCGGTCTCGGCCCTGATCCACGCGGCCACGATGGTGACCGCGGGCGTGTACCTCCTCGTCCGCTCGAACTTCATCTTCGAGCGCGCACCCGACGCGCAGACCGTCGTGGTGGTGATCGCCGTGATCACCCTGCTGTACGGCGCGATCATCGGGTGCGCCAAGGACGACATCAAGAAGGTGCTCGCCGGCTCCACGATGAGCCAGATCGGCTACATGATGCTCGGCGCCGGCCTGGGTGTCGCGGGCTACCCGCTCGCGATCTTCCTGCTGCTGGTGCACGGCTTCTTCAAGGCCGACATGTTCCTCGGGGCCGGCTCGGTCATGCACGGCATGAACGACGACGTCGAGATGCGCCACTACGGGCTGCTGCGCAAGGCGATGCCGGTGACCTTCGTGACCTTCGCCTTCGGCTACCTCGCGATCATCGGCTTCCCGCCGTTCGCCGGGTTCTTCTCCAAGGACAAGATCATCGAGGTCGCGCTCGAGCAGAACCTCGTGGCCGGCATCTTCGCGCTGATCGGTGCCGGCATCACCGGCTTCTACATGACGCGCCTGATGCTGATGACCTTCTTCACCGACCAGCGCTGGGAGAAGGACGTCCACCCGCACGAGTCACCGAAGGTGATGACCTTCCCGCTGATCGTGCTCGCGGCCCTCTCCCTGCTCGGTGGCCTGATGATCGTCAACGACTGGATCATCGACTTCCTCCAGCCGGTCGTCGGTGTCGCCGAGCACGAGACGCCCGCGATCCCGGTGGCGGTCACCACGGTGCTGATCCTGGCGGTCGCACTCTCCGGGGTCGCCCTGGCCTGGTTCCTCGTCGGCCGGCGGGACGTGCCGCGCACGGCGCCCCAGGACGTCTCGTTCGCGACCCGGGCCGCGCGTGAGGAGCTCTACGGCAACCAGGTCAACGACACGCTGGTCGTCGGCCCCGGACGGCACCTCACCACGGGACTGCTCGCCACCGACCGGTACGTCGTCGACGGCGTGCTCACCGGTGGGCCGGTCGCCATCGGTGGTGTCGCCGGCGTCGCCCGGCGCGCCCAGAACGGCTTCGTCCGCTCCTACGCCCTGTCCCTCCTCGTCGGCGCGCTCATCGTCGCGCTGGCCCTGCTGGCGGTGAACCTCGCATGAACGACTTCCCCTGGCTCACCGTCCTCTGGGTGGTCCCGCTGGTCGGAGCGGTCGGCACCGCCTTCCTTCCGGGCTCGCGCGGCGCCGCCCTCCCCAAGCAGGTCGCCCTCGGCTTCTCGGTGCTGACCCTCCTCGTCGGTGTCGCGGTCGCCGTGCAGTTCGACCCCGGCGACGGCATGCAGCTGACCGAGACCCACGACTGGATCTCGGCGTTCGGGGTGCACTACGCGCTCGGCGTCGACGGCCTCGGCCTCCTGCTGGTGCTGCTCACCGTCGCGCTGGTGCCGATCGTCGTCATCGCGTCCTGGCACGAGGCCGACGACCGCGGTCCCGCGGTGTTCTTCGCGTGGGCCCTCGCCCTCGAGTCGCTCGCGCTCGCCGTCTTCCTCGCCACCGACGTGTTCCTCTTCTACGTCATGTTCGAGGCGACGCTGATCCCGGCGTACTTCATGATCGGTCGCTTCGGCCGGCCGGGCCGGGCGTTCGCCGCGCTGAAGTTCCTCATGTTCCAGCTCGGCGGCGGCCTGGTGCTGCTCGCCGCCGTGATCGGTCTCTACGTCGTCTCGGCCCGGGCCGGCACGCCGTCGTACCTGATCTCCGACCTGCAGCAGGTCGACATGAGCACGACGTGGGAGCGCTGGCTGTTCGTCGGCTTCATGATCGCGTTCGCCGTGAAGGCGCCGCTGTTCCCGCTGCACACCTGGCTGGCCGACACGACCGAGAAGGCCACGCCGGGCACGAGCGTGCTGCTGGTGTGCGTGCTCGACAAGATCGGCACCTTCGGGATGCTGCGCTACTGCCTGGGCCTGTTCCCCGGCGCCTCGCAGTGGGCGACGCCGGTGGTCGTGACGATCGCGCTGATCTCGATCGTGTACGGCGCGTTCCTCGCCATCGGCCAGGACGACATCCTGCGCCTGATCGGTCTGACGTCGCTGAGCCACTTCGGGTTCATCACCCTCGGCATCTTCGCGCTGACCACCCAGGGCGGCTCCGGGTCGATCCTCTACATGGTCAACCACGGCGTCGGCACGGCGGCACTGTTCCTCATCGCCGGGTACCTCATCCGGCGCAAGGGCACCTCGCTCATCAGCGAGATCACCGGAGTCGAGAGCACCGCGCCGGTCCTGGCCGGGTTGTTCCTCATCGCCGGGCTCGCCACGGCCGGCCTGCCCGGCCTGAGCCAGTTCGTCTCCGAGATCCTGGTCATGATCGCGGCCTTCGACTACCACTGGTGGGCCGGTGCGGTGGCCGTCACCGGCATCGTCCTGGCGGCGATCTACGTGCTCTGGCTCTACCAGCGCACGATGACCGGGCCGCCCCGGCCCGGTGACCCGGTGGTCACCGACCTGAACCGGCGCGAGCTGGTCGCCGTCGTACCGCTCGTGGTGGGGCTGGTGCTGTTCGGCTTCTACCCGATGCCGCTGCTCGACGCCGCGAACCCGACCGTGGAGCAGCTGCTCGTCCACGTGGGTGTCTCCGACGACGCGCCGACCGTCCCGGCCGCCGACACTGCCGAGGAAGGCGATTCCTGATGGACTTCGTGAAGCCCACCATCGAGTACAGCCAGCTCTGGCCGCTGCTCGTGATCTACGGCGTCGCGTGCGCCGGCGTGGTGGTCGAGGCGTTCGTCCCGCGTGAGCTGCGCTTCCGCGTCCAGACGCTGCTCGCCCTGGTCGGCCTCGTGGTCGCCCTCGGCGGAACGATCTGGGTCGCGAGCGACCTCGACGTGCTCGGCGACGGCGCGGCCCGCGGCTCGGTCGACGTGGAGGGGACGATCGTCGTCGACGGCCCGACCGTGTTCTTCTGGGGCATCCTGCTCGTCTTCGCGATCGGCGGCGTCCTGCTGTTCGCCGAGCGCCGGCTCGAGGGCGGGGTCTCGGCCTTCGCCGGCCAGGCCGCGGCGCTCCCCGGCACCGAGGCCGAGCGACAGGCGTCGACCCGCGGCCTCGAGCACACCGAGGTCTACCCGCTCCTGATGTTCGCGGTGGGCGGCATGCTGCTGTTCCCGGCGGCCAACGACCTGCTGACGCTCTTCGTCGCCCTCGAGGTGCTGTCGCTGCCGCTCTACCTGCTGTGCGGGCTGGCCCGTCGTCGCCGACTGCTGAGCCAGGAGGCCGCGCTCAAGTACTTCATGCTCGGTGCGTTCTCGTCGGGCTTCTTCATCTACGGCGTCGCGCTGACCTACGGGTTCGCCGGCTCGATGGGCTACTCGGAGATCAACGAGGCCGTCCGCGACGACATCGGCAACCAGACCCTGCTGCTGCTCGGCATCGGGATGATCTCCGTCGGCCTGCTGTTCAAGGTCGGCGCCGCGCCGTTCCACTCCTGGACGCCCGACGTCTACCAGGGCGCCCCGACGCCGGTCACGGCGTTCATGGCGGCCGGCACCAAGATCGCGGCGTTCGGCGCGATCCTCCGGCTCTACTACGTCGCGTTCGGGTCCGACCGCTGGTCGTGGCAGCCGATGCTCTGGGTGATCGCGATCCTCACCATGGTGGTCGGCGCGCTCCTCGCGGTCGTGCAGACCGACATGAAGCGGATGCTCGCCTACTCGTCGGTGGCGCACACGGGCTTCCTGCTCACCGGCGTGCTGGGCGTGCAGCAGGCCTCGGAGCTGTCGGACGGCCAGGTGACGTCGCTGCAGGCCGTGCTGTTCTACCTGACCACCTACGGCTTCGCGATGATCGGTGCGTTCGCCGTGGTCACCCTGGTGCGGGACTCCGGCGGCGAGGCCACGACGTTCGCCCGCTGGCAGGGCCTGGGCCGTCGATCACCCCTCGTCGCAGGACTGTTCGCCTTCTTCCTGCTGTCGATGGCGGGCATCCCGCTGACGGCCGGGTTCGTCGGCAAGTGGGCGGTCTTCACCGTCGCCCTCTCCGCCGGCGCGTGGCCGGTGGTGATCGCCGCGATCCTGTGCAGCATCGTGGCGGTGTTCTTCTACGTCCGTGTCATCGTGCTGATGTTCTTCCTCGACGGCGACACCAGCGGCGAGGTGGCCACGGTCACCAAGCCGTCGGTGCTGACCTCGGCGACGATCCTCGTCGGTGTGGCCGCGACGCTGGTCCTGGGCGTCGTGCCCGGCCCGGTGCTCGATCTCGCGGCGAATGCGGGACAATTCGTCAGGTGACCACGAGTACGACCGCTCTGGCCCTCCCCGTCACGGACGAGGCGCTGGCCGCACGGCTGCGCGAGCGGCTCGCCGTGGTCGAGCGCGAGCTCGCCGAGCACGTCCGCAGCCGGGCGGCGTTCGTGTCCGAGACCGCCAGCCACCTGATGGACGCCGGCGGCAAGCGGTTCCGGCCGCTGCTCGTCCTCCTGGCCGCGGAGACCGGTGACACCCCCGGCAGCGACGAGGTCATCCGGGCGGCCTGCGTGGTCGAGCTGACGCACCTGGCCTCGCTCTACCACGACGACGTGATGGACGAGGCGGACCTGCGCCGCGGTGCGCAGACCGCGCACGCCCGCTGGGGCAACCACGTCGCGATCCTCACCGGCGACTTCCTGTTCTCCAAGTCCTCCGAGCTGACCGCCGCGCTCGGCGCGGACGCGGTCCGGATCCAGGCGGAGACGTTCACCCGGCTGGTCGAGGGCCAGATCCTGGAGACCGTGGCGCCCGGACCGGGCGAGGACCCCCTGGCCCACTACCTCGACGTGGTGGCCGGCAAGACCGGCTCGCTGATCGCGACCTCGGCGCGCTACGGCGCGCGTTTCGGCGGCGCCGACCGCGAGGTCGAGGAGGCGCTGACGGCGTACGGCGAGATCGTCGGGTCGGCCTTCCAGCTCTCCGACGACATCCTCGACATCGCCTCGGACTCCGTGGAGTCCGGCAAGACCCCCGGCACCGACCTGCGCGAGGGTGTGCCGACGCTGCCGGTGCTGATGGCGCGCGCGGCCGGCGACCCGGGCGACGCCCGCCTGATCGAGCTCCTCGACGGGGACCTCAGCGACGACGGCCGACACGCCGAGGCGCTGGAGCTGCTCCGCAAGCACCCCGCCCTCGACGAGGCCCGCGCCTACGTCGTCGCCCGCGCCCAGGAGGCGAAGGACCAGCTGGCCGTCGTCCCGCCCGGCCCGGTCCGCGCCGCCCTCGAGGCGTTCGCCGACGTCGTCGCGAGCCGTACGGCGTAGCTTCCCGGCTCGCTGGGTCTCGACACGCCGGTCGCGACCTCGTTCCCCGGTCGCGCGGCTTGCTCGACCACCGTCAGCGGGTCCGCTGGCGCGTCCCCGCTAGGCGGCCGAGCTGGCCTCCACGGTGAGGCGCAGCTGGCGGCGCCGGTGGTTGATCGCCTCGACGGTGAAGATCATCAGGGCGATCCACACCAGGATGAAGCCGATCCAGCGGCCGGGCGGCATCGCCTCGTGGAAGTAGAGGACGCCGAGGGCGAACTGGAGGATCGGGGCGAGGTACTGCAGCAGCCCGAGGCTCACCATCGACACCCGGGTGGCGGCCGCGCCGAAGCAGATCAGCGGGACCGCGGTGACGATGCCGGTGGTGAGGAACAGCATCGAGTGCCCGACCCCCTGGGAGGCGAAGCCGGACCCGCCGGTGACACCGAGCCAGACGAGGTACGCCGCCGCGAACGGTGCGATGACCGCCGTCTCGTAGGTCAGGCTCTCGACCGCACCGACGTCGGCGGTCTTCTTGCACAGCCCGTAGCTGCCGAACGAGAAGGCCAGGACAAGCGCGACCAACGGTGGCCGGCCGTAGTCCACGGTGAGCACCACGACCGCGCCGGACGCGATCCCGAGCGCCACCCACTGCAGCGGCCGCAGCACCTCGTGCAGGATGACGACCCCCATCAGCACCGTCACCAGCGGGTTGATGAAGTAGCCCAACGACGTCTCGACGACCCGGTCGTTGTTGACGCCCCAGATGTAGGTCGCCCAGTTCACCGAGATCACGCCGGCGGCGACGGTGAGCACCAGCCGGACCCGCCGGTCGCGCCAGATGGCGGCGAGCTGCTCGCGCCTGCGCAGCAGGAGGATCAGCACCCCCATCACCAGGCAGGACCAGATCACCCGGTGTCCGAGGATCTCGACCGCCCCGGCCGGCTCGAGGAGCGGCCAGTAGAGGGGGAACGCCCCCCACATCAGATAGGCCGCGGCGCCCAGGAGGAGACCCCGTCGCGCGTCCGGCACCCGACCAGCATAGGAAGGGCGGTCCACACCGGGTTAGCGGCCCTCCCGCAGCGGGTAAGCCCCGTCTGGAACCCCCGTCGACGGAGGGTCCCCGCTCTCGGGCGGGGATCCCTTGTCGGAGGCCCCCAGGTCAGACGACCGTCCAGGTGTCGCCGCCGCCGATGAGGGCGGCGAGCCGCTCGCCGTGGTCGCCGGCAGCACCCTGCTGGGCGGTGGCCAGCTGCTCGCGGGCCTGGTCGTCGTACGTCGGGCGCTCGACCTGGCGGAAGATCCCGATCGGCGAGCGGTTGAGGTAGCCCGAGTCGGTGAGCCGCGAGATCGCGAACGCCGTGGTGGGGTCGGCGTGGTGCGCGTCGTGGACCAGGAGCGCCTCGGCGGCGACCTGACCGTGGTCGGAGCCGACCTCGACGACCCGTACGCCGCCGGTGGCGCTGTCGCGGACCAGGCCCTTGGTGCCCTGCCCGGTCTCGTCGAGGGCCCCGAACCGGATCGGCTCCCCGTGCACCAGCGGGATGATCGCGTCGGCCTTGGTGTCGTTGTCCTTGATCGCGTCGAACGCGCCGTCGTTGAAGATCGGGCAGTTCTGGTAGATCTCCACGAACGACGTCCCGCGGTGCGCCGCCGCCGCCGACAGCACCGAGGTCAGGTGCTTGCGGTCGGAGTCGATGGTGCGGGCCACGAACGTGCCCTCGGCCCCGATCGCGAGCGACACCGGGTTGAAGGGGTGGTCCAGGGATCCCATCGGGGTGGACTTGGTGATCTTGCCGGTCTCGGAGGTGGGGGAGTACTGACCCTTGGTCAGCCCGTAGATGCGGTTGTTGAACAGCAGGATCGTCATGTTGACGTTGCGGCGCAGGGCGTGGATCAGGTGGTTGCCGCCGATCGAGAGCGCGTCGCCGTCGCCGGTGACGACCCACACGGAGAGGTCCTCGCGGGAGGTCGCGAGCCCGGTGGCGATCGACGGCGCGCGGCCGTGGATCGAGTGCATGCCGTAGGTGTCGAGGTAGTAGGGGAACCGCGAGGAGCAGCCGATCCCGGAGACGAAGACGATGTTCTCCCGGCGCAGCCCCAGGTCGGGCAGGAAGCCCTGCACGGCCTTGAGCACGGCGTAGTCGCCGCAGCCGGGGCACCAGCGCACCTCCTGGTCGGAGGTGAAGTCCTTCCCGGTCTGCGGCTCGTCGGTCGCCGGGACGAGCTCGACGCCGGAGCGCAGCCCGGGGAAGGGCAGCTCGGTGCTCGTCGGGGTGCTCACTGGAGTGCCTCCTCGGCAGGGGTGTCGGTCAGGTCGACCTCGATGCCCTCGGCGTCGGCGACCAGGCCGCCGATCGCCTCGGCGAGGTCGGCCGCCTTGATCGGCATGCCGTTGACCTGGTTGTAGCCGATCGCGTCGACGAGGTAGGTGCCGCGGACCAGCAGCGAGAGCTGGCCGAGGTTCATCTCGGGGACGAGCACCTTGTCGTAGCGCTTCAGGATCTCGCCGAGGTCCTTCGGGAACGGGTTGAGGTGGCGCAGGTGGACCTGGGCCACGTGGTAGCCGGCCTTGCGGACCCGGCGCACGCCGGCGCCGATCGGCCCGTACGTCGAGCCCCAGCCCAGCACCAGCACCCGGGCCTGCCCGGAGGGGTCGTCGACCTCGAGCGGCGGCAGCGACTCGGCGATCCGGTCCACCTTCGCCTGCCGGGTCCGGACCATGAAGTCGTGGTTGGCGGGGTCGTAGGAGATGTTGCCGGTGATGTCGGCCTTCTCCAGCCCGCCGATGCGGTGCTCCAGGCCGGCCACGCCGGGCGGTGCCCACGGCCGGGCGAGGGTCTCGGGGTCGCGTGCGTAGGGGTGGAACGTCTCGCCCTCGGCCAGCGGCTTCGCGAAGTCGGGGTCGATGGTGGGCAGGTCGTCGACCTCGGGGATCCGCCACGGCTCGGAGCCGTTGGCGAGGTAGCCGTCGGAGAGCAGCATCACCGGGGTCCGGTAGGTGACCGCGATCCGGACAGCCTCGATGGCGGCGTCGAAGCAGTCGCCGGGGGACTGGGGCGCGACGATCGGGACCGGTGCCTCGCCGTTGCGGCCGAACATCGCCTGCAGCAGGTCGGCCTGCTCGGTCTTGGTCGGCAACCCGGTGGAGGGGCCACCGCGCTGGACGTCGACGACGACCAGCGGCAGCTCGGTCATCACCGCGAGCCCGATCGCCTCGGACTTCAGCGCGATCCCGGGACCCGAGGTCGTGGTGACGCCCAAGGAGCCCCCGAACGACGCGCCGATCGCGGCGCCGATGCCGGCGATCTCGTCCTCGGCCTGGAACGTGGTGACGCCGAACGACTTGTGCTTCGACAGCTCGTGGAGGATGTCGGAGGCCGGCGTGATCGGGTAGGAGCCCAGGAACACCGGGAGCCCCGACCGGACACCGCCGGCGACCAGGCCGTAGGCCAGCGCCAGGTTGCCGGTGATGTTGCGGTAGACGCCGGGCGCCATCGGGGCCGGCTTGATCTCGTAGGAGACCGCGAACGACTCGGTGGTCTCGCCGAAGTTCCAGCCGGCCTTGAACGCCGCGATGTTGGCGTCGCGGATGTCGGCCACCTTCGCGAACCGCTTCTCGAGGAAGGTCACCGTCGGGTCGGTCGGACGGCCGTACATCCACGACAGCAGACCCAGCGCGAACATGTTCTTGGCGCGGGCCGCGTCCTTGCGCGAGAGCCCGAACTCCTTCACCGCGCCGACGGTCATCCCGGTCAGGTCGACCGGGTGCACGGCGTACTCCCCGAGCGGGTCGCCGGCGTCGCCGAGGAGGTCGAGCGGGTTGGTGTCGTAGCCGGCCTTGGCCAGGTTGCGTGCGGTGAAGTCGTGGGTGTCCACGATGATCGTGGCGCCCTTGGGCAGGTCCGCCAGGTTCGCCTTGAGCGCGGCCGGGTTCATCGCGACCAGCACGTCCGGTGCGTCGCCGGGGGTCAGCACGTCGTGGTCGGCCAGGTGCACCTGGAAGGACGACACGCCCGGGAGCGTCCCCTGGGGCGCCCGGATCTCGGCCGGGAAGTTCGGCAGCGTCACGAGGTCGTTGCCGAACACCGCCGACTGCTGGGTGAACCGGTCCCCGGTCAGCTGCATCCCGTCCCCGGAGTCACCGGCGAACCGGATGATCACCCGGTCCAGCTGCTTGACCTGCTTCGACACTGCCTGCGCACTCCTCGTCCTGGTCCGCCGTCCCCCGGATCGTACTCGCGGTACGCCTCGAACTGGAACACGTTCCAGTTTGCTCGGGGCCGGGTCCGGCACGGCTTCCCACGATAGTCGGCGCCCCCCGCGGACCGGAGGCGTCTCTCCTGCCGGTCCTGTGACCCGAGACACGCGCCCGAATTGCGACCTCAATTCGGATTGACTCGGGTAAGTCGAGTAGTCTGCTGGTTATAAGGCAGAAGCGTGAGCTCCAACCGGGAGCCCGCGGAGACAGAAGAGGAAGACGATGAACAGGACGTTCAAGGTTGCGGCAGCCGTCTCGGTTGTCGGGGTGCTGGCCTTGGCGGGGTGCTCTGGCGACTCGTCCGCGGACAGTGAAGACACGATCAACGTGGTGGGCTACTCGGTGCTCGAGCAGGCCAACACCGAGGTCATCAGCTCCTTCAACGACACCGACGCCGGCAAGGGCGTCGACGTCAAGGGCTCCTACGGCGCCTCCGGCGACCAGAGCCGGGCGGTCGTCGCCGGCCAGAAGGCCGACGAGGTCCACCTCTCCCTCGAGCCCGACGTGACCCGTCTGGTCGACGAGGGCATCGTGGCGAAGGACTGGAAGGACAACGACACCAACGGCATCTGCACGTCGTCGGTCGTGGTGATGGTAGTGCCCAAGGGCAACCCCGAGAACATCGACAGCTGGGACGACCTGGTCAAGCCGGGCGTCGGCATCGTCACCCCCAACCCGGCCTCCTCCGGCTCCGCGAAGTGGAACCTGCTCGCGGCGTACGGCTCGGTCATCGCCGACGGCGGCGACGAGGCGGCCGCCAAGGAGTACATGACCAAGTTCTTCGGCAACATCGCCGCGCTGCCCGACAGCGGCCGCGACGCGACCACGGCCTTCACCAGCGGCACCGGTGACGTCCTGCTCTCCTACGAGAACGAGGCGATCCTCGCCCGGCAGAGCGGCCAGGACTTCGACTACGTCGTCCCGGACACCACCCTGCGCATCGACAACCCGTGTGCCCTGACCGAGGACGCCTCGGACAAGGCCCAGGACTTCATGGACTTCCAGAAGAGCGAGGACGGCCAGAAGCTCTACGCCGAGACCGGGTACCGCCCGCTCGTCGACGTCGGCGACGTGACCGTCGAGGGCGCCAACGACCCGAGCAACCCGTTCCCGGAGCCGCAGACGCTGCTCACCATCGACGACGACTTCGAGGGCTGGGGCGTCGCGAACGACAAGTTCTTCGGCGACGGCACGGACGGCGCTCCGATGGGCATCCTGACGCAGATCCAGGCTGACGCGAGCTAGTAGCAGATGGCTTCCGCATCCGTTGCGGTCGAGAGCCGGCCGGCGCGCAAGCGCCGGTCGGCTTCGTCCGGTTCTCTGACTGCTTGGCCCGCCTTCGGGCTGGGCGTAGCCATGATCTGGTTCAGCCTGCTGGTCCTGATCCCGCTCTCCGCCATCGTCGTCAAGGCGTCCGGTGGCGGCCTGAGCACGTACATCGACGTGCTGTCGAACGAGCAGACCCGCTCGGCGCTCCAGCTCACCGTCGTCTCGTCGTTCGCCATCACCCTGGTCAACATGGTGATGGGCACGATCATCGCCTGGGTGCTGGTCCGCGACCGGTTCCCCGGCATGGCGATCCTCGACCTGGTGATCGACATTCCGTTCGCGCTGCCGACGATCGTCGCCGGCCTCGTCCTGCTTTCGCTCTACGGGCCGGACAGCCCGATCGGCGTGCACGTCAACAACACCCGCTACGCGGTGTATCTCGCGATCGCCTTCGTGACCCTGCCCTTCGTGGTGCGCACCGTGCAGCCCGTGCTCGAGGAGCTCGACACCGACGTGGAGGACGCCGCGGCGTCCCTCGGCGCCAGCCGGTTCACGACGTTCCGGCGGGTGATCCTGCCGGCCCTGGTGCCCGCGATCTTCGCCGGTGCGGCGCTGTCCTTCGCGCGCGGCATCAGCGAGTACGGCGCCCTGGTGCTCATCAGCGGCAACCTCGCCAACCGCACCGAGGTCGTCTCGGTCCGGCTGTTCTCGTTCCTCGAGGGCGGCAACACCGAGGCGGCGGCTGCGGTGGCGACGCTGATGCTGCTGGTCGCCCTGTTCGCGATCGTGTCGCTGGACGTGATCCAGAGGCGGGTGGCGCGCCGTGGCTAGCACTGCAGTCGGCACCGGGTCGGTCGCCGTCAAGTGGACCCTGCGCGCGCTGGTCGTCGGCTACCTCGTGATGCTGGTCGTCTGGCCCACGGCGTACGTCGTCAAGCACACGTTCGCGGACGGCTTCACCGGGCTCCAGGAGGCGCTGTCGGACCCCGACGTGGTGCACGCGCTCACGCTGACGGTCCAGGTGGCGGTGGCCTCGGTCATCATCACGACGGTCTTCGGCGTGGGCATGTCCATCCTGCTGGTCCGCTACAACTTCATCGGCAAGCGGGCCCTGTCCGCGCTGATCGACCTGCCGCTGGCCGTGTCGCCGGTCGTGGTCGGCCTCGCGCTCGTCCTCGTCTACAACGGGCGGTTCGGCTGGTTCGGGCCGTGGTTGGAGGACAACGGCATCCAGGTCGTCTTCGCGCGGCCCGGCATGGTGATGGCGACCTGCTTCGTCATCCTGCCGCTGGTGATCCGCGAGGTCGTGCCCGTGCTCGAGGAGCTCGGTGACGACCAGGAGCAGGCCGCGCGCAGCCTCGGGGCGAACGCGTGGCAGACCTTCTGGCGGGTGACCCTCCCCGGCATCAAGTGGGCGGTCGTGTATGGCGTGGTGCTGAGCCTCGCCCGCGCCCTCGGTGAGTTCGGGGCGATCAAGGTCGTCGCCGGCAACGTCGGCGGAGAGACCCAGGTCGCCACCGTCCTCGTCCAGCAGAAGTACCAGAACTTCGAGCAGCAGACGGCGTACTCCGTGGCGTTCCTGCTGGTCTTCGCGGCCGTGCTGTGCCTGGTCGTCGTCGCGCTGCTCCGCCCGAAGGAGGGCCAGGAAAGATGAGTATCGAGGTCAAGGGAGTCAGCAAGAAGTTCGGGGACTTCGTCGCGCTCGACGACGTCAACGTCTCCTTGCCGACCGGTCAGCTGACCGCACTGCTGGGACCCTCCGGCGGTGGCAAGTCGACGCTGCTGCGGATCATCGCGGGGCTCGACTCCGCCGACACCGGCACGGTCACCATCGAGGGCACGGAGGCGACGCACCTGCCGCCCCAGAAGCGCAACGTCGGCTTCGTGTTCCAGCACTACGCGGTCTTCAAGCACATGACGGTGGCGAAGAACGTCGCCTTCGGGCTGGAGATCCGCAAGCGGCCGAAGGCGGAGATCGCGGCGAAGGTCGACGAGCTGCTCGGGCTCGTGCACCTCTCGCAGTTCACCCACCGGCTGCCGGCGCAGCTCTCGGGCGGCCAGCGCCAGCGGATGGCGCTCGCCCGGGCGCTCGCGGTGGAGCCGTCGGTGCTGCTGCTCGACGAGCCGTTCGGTGCGCTCGACGCCAAGGTCCGCAAGGAGCTGCGCGAGTGGCTGCGCCGCCTCCACGACGAGGTGCACGTGACCACGGTCTTCGTGACCCACGACCAGGAGGAGGCCATGGAGGTCGCCGACGAGATCGTGGTGATCAACGAGGGCCGCGTCGAGCAGGTCGGGACCCCCGACCAGCTCTACGACGAGCCGGCGAACGCCTTCGTCATGGGCTTCCTCGGGGAGACCACGACGGTCAACGGTGTCACCGTGCGTCCGCACGACGTGCACATCTCGCGCACGCCGCAGCTCGCCGGTGCCTCGGAGGGCACGATCTCGCGGCTGCTGCGTGTCGGCTTCGAGGTGCGGGCGACGGTGCTGACCGACGACGGCGAGGAGGTGCACGTGGTGCTGACCCGGACCCACGCGCGCCAGCTCGAGCTCGAGGAGGGCATCCGGGTCTTCGTGACCCCGGTGACCGGCGCGACCGTGCCGACCATGGCCGCGACCGCCGGCTGACGCCCTAGCGCAGGAGGCGGACGGACCCGACGAACCGTCGCACGAGGTCCGCCTCCTGCCGCCACTGCCGCGGGGTCGCGCTCCAGGTCACCTGGAGCGCCGGGCTCGCCAGGGTGACGCCCCGCCAGGTGCGACCCCTGTCGCGGTAGTGCCACGAGAGCCGGTCGGCGCGCCGCCCGTCCAGCTCGACGGCGTCGCGGGTCACCCGGACGTCGCTCGCGCGCCGGTCGTGCCGGAGGGCGGCAGCCAGCCGGTCGACGGTGTGGCGCGGCTCGGGCACCACCTCGGCGTACCGGTGCAGGGAGCTCCGGCCGGGCTGCAGGTAGAGGTGGCAGCCGTCGCCCGAGCTGTCGATCGACTCCGTCTGGGGGATCGGTGGCGCGTACGACGCCGCGCGGTCCAGGCCTCGCGCCGAGCAGGTGCTGCGGCTGCTGCGGAGCAGCGCCATCGTGTCGGTGACGGCGGTGAGCTCGTCCGCGTGGCGCGAGCGGCCGTGCGGGCTGATCCAGGTGACGCGCACCCCGGACGCCTGCAGCATCCGGTAGTCGAGCTCCTGCCCGTCGCAGAAGCAGTAGTAGTCGAGGCGCTCACCGGTCCGGGTCCCGAAGACCGGCACGTCCGCGGCGTACGAGACCTCGCCGAGCTGTCCGTCCCCCTGGCCGGGCGCCGTGTAGGGGTCGACGTCCTGTTCCTTCGTCTCGGCGAGCGTCGTCGCGGGCTCGAGCGTGACGAAGAGCTCGCGGGAGAATCCCTCGCCGAACTCGCAGGTCGGGCCGTCGCGGTAGAGCCAGGCGAACGACGGCGGCACCGCGAAGCGCGTCGCCAGCCCGCTGCTGCTGCGTGAGCGCAGGTCCGAGCACTGGGAGACCTGCCACCCTGCGGGAGGTGGCGCCGCAGCGTCGAACGGCGTCGCCGGTTCCGGCGGCGGGGCGGCCGCCTGCCCGGGGCCGTCGTCGCTGCACCCCGCCACCGCCAGCACGAGGACGGCGAGAGTCGAGACGAACCGGGCCCGAGGCGGCATCGGTCAGCGGTAGTTCGTGAACTGCACCGCGAAGTCGTAGTCCTGGGCCTTCACCAGGGCGATGACCGCCTGGAGGTCGTCGCGCTTCTTCGACGACACCCGGAGCTCGTCGCCCTGGATCTGCGCCTTGACGCCCTTGGGTCCCTCGTCGCGGATCAGCTTCGAGACCTTCTTGGCGTCCTCGGAGGAGATGCCCTCCTTCAGCGCGATCGAGATCTTGCTCTGCTGCCCGGACTGGCGGGGCTCCGAGGCGTCGAGGATCTTCAGGCTCACGTCGCGCTTGACCAGCTTGGTCTTGAAGACGTCGAGCACGGCGGTGGCCCGGTCGTCGGCCGAGGCCGAGATCTCGATCGCGTGCTCGCCCTGCCACTCGATCGTGGCGCCGGTGCCCTTGAAGTCGAACCGGGTGGCGATCTCGCGCGCCGTCTGTCCCAGCGCGTTGTCGACCTCCTGGCGGTCGATCTTGCTGACGATGTCGAACGACGAGTCGGCCATGGGGGAGTGCTCCTTCGCGTGCGCCGGTCGGTGCCGGCCATTTTCGAGATGCGGACCTGCCTGCGCTATTGTTTCGCCTTGCTGGCGGCGGACCAAACGGCCCGCCGTGGAGCCCCCCGGCAGGTTGCCCGAGCGGCCAATGGGAGCGGACTGTAAATCCGTCGGCTTTGCCTTCGAAGGTTCGAATCCTTCACCTGCCACACGGGACCGAAGGCCCCGCACAGGTCACTGTGCGGGGCCTTCTGTGCTGCGCCACCATCTCGCCCGCTTCGTCGACGGTCGCGGGCCTGGTCCTCGTGCTGTTCCTGGGGACCGTCGGCCAGCTCACCGCCCCTCGGCGTCGCCTACATTCGTCGCCATGCGGAACTGGGCCGGCAACGTCGACTACTCGACCGACGACGTGCGGGCCCCGGCGACGCTGGAGGAGCTGCAGGAGCTGGTCGCGGGGACCTCGCCGGTGCGTGCCACCGGGACGCGGCACTCGTTCTCGACGGTGGTCGACACCACCGGCGCCCTGGTGAGCACGGCACGACTGGGACTTGCTCTCGAGATCGACGAGACCTCGGGGATCGCCTGGGTCCCCGCTGCGGCCACCTATGCGGACGTCGTCCCGTCCCTGGACGCAGCCGGCTGGGCCCTGCACAACATGGGTTCTCTGCCGCACATCTCGGTCGGCGGGGCCTGCTCGACCGGGACCCACGGTTCGGGTGTCGGCAACGGCTGTCTCGCCTCGCGCGTGGTCGCAGTGGAGCTCGTCGCCGGGACCGGCGACCTGGTCACCGGTCGTGCCGGAGAGCGGGACTTCCCGGGTCTGGTCCTGGCCCTTGGGTCGCTCGGGGTCGTGACGAGGCTGGCGGTGCAGCTCGAGCGCTCCTACCAGGTGTGCCAGGAGGTGGTCCTGGACGTGCCGGTCCGATCCGTGGTGGAGAACGTCGCGGAGGTCCTCGGGTCGGCGTACAGCGTCAGCCTGTTCATCTCGTTCAGGGACCGCGCGGTCGTCGACTCGGTGTGGTTGAAGCACCGCGGCGCCTCGCCGGCCGACCTCGGCGACGTGTGGGGCGGCCGACGCGCGCCGGCGAAGGTGCACCCGATCGTCGGCATCGACGCGGAGGCCGCCACCGACCAGCTGGGGTCCTCCGGTCCGTGGCACGAGCGCCTGCCCCACTTCAAGCCGTCGTTCACGCCCAGCGCGGGCGAGGAGATCCAGTCGGAGTTCTTCGTCCCGATCGACCGCGCCGCCGAGGTGTTGTCCACCGTGGCGGAGAGGGCCGACGAGTTCTCCTCGGCGGTGCAGGTCATGGAGATCCGCACGGTCGCGGCCGACGACATGTGGCTGAGCCCGTTCCGGGGTCGCGAGACGCTCGCCGTGCATGCCACCTGGATCTCCGACCTCCGCGTGGTCCGCCCTGCCCTCGAACGGCTCGAGCGGGTCCTGGCGCCCTTCGAGCCCCGGCCGCACTGGGGCAAGTACTTCCTCGGCTTCGACCGGGACCAGGTCGAGGGCACCTACCCGATGCTCCCCGAGTTCCGGGACCTGGCACAGCGCCTGGACCCCGAGCGCCGGTTCGTGAACGAGTTCGTCACGCGCCTGGGCATCCGCTGACCGCAGGCGAGGGCTCAGCGCCGTGCGACGCTGGGGAGCAGGCGGAGACGGGTGGCGCGGGTCCGTGCCTCGCGGCGGCGGTGGTCGGCGGCGGCGTCGCGCAGCCGGCGGTCGATCTCGTGGCGGGCCAGGTCGCGGGTGCTGGGGTTCATGGCGTTCTCCTTCGTTCGTCGGGAGTGCCAGCGTGCTGCGCGACCCCGGGTGGTCGCGCCGGTGAATTCGCCAGTGAGTTCGCCGGGTCGGTCGCCGGGTCGGGCCCCGGCGGTGTCAGGCCGGGTCGAGGTCGAGCGCGGCGAGCTCGGTGCGGGAGGAGATCCCGAGCTTGGTGAAGACGTTGCGCAGGTGGAAGTCGACCGTGCGGGGGCTGATGAAGAGCCGCGCGGCGACGTCCTTGTTCGACAGGCCCTGCCGGACCAGCCCGGCGACCTGGGACTCCTGGGCGGTCAGCCCGGTCGGGACCAGGTCGTCGCCGCGGCGGGCGGTCTCGCCGGACGCGCGGAGCTCCTGGCGGGCGCGCTCGGCCCAGAGGTCGGCGCCGAGCGTCTCGAAGGTGTCCAGCGCGTCGCGCAGCGGGACGCGGGCATCGGTACGCCGCCGGTGGCGGCGCAGGTGCTCGCCCAGGGCGAGCTGGGTGCGCGCCCGGGCCGGGACGCGCGGCGAGCGGGCGTGCCACTCCAGGGCACGCCGGAACTCCTCCTCGGTCCCGGGCCCGCCGAGGACCCCCTGGCCGTGGTGCACGGCGGCGCGCGCCCACGCCATGTCGGTGCCCTCGGCGAAGGTGCGCAGCTCGGCCAGCCACTCCTCGGCCAGGTCGCGGCGGTCCGCGCGGACGGCGGTCTCGATGCGGTCGAGCGCGCTCATCCCGCGTACGACGGCCAGGTCGATCTGCTCGAGGTGGTGCAGCGCGGTCGCGGGCGGGGTGTCGGCCTGGCGGGCGGCGGCCCAGTGGGTCAGGCCGGTGACCAATCGGGTGACCACGCCGCGGGGCGGGTGCTCGCGCAGCACCTCCTCCAGCTCGCGGAGCCGCGTCGCGGCGCTCGGGTCGCCGCGCAGGGCGGCGACGACGGCGAGCTCGGCCATCGGGAACGCCACCAGCTCGAGCAGCTCCAGGTTGCGGCACAGCAGGACCGCCTCCTGCGCGGCCGCGGACGCCTCGCTCCAGGCGCCCGTCGCGATCCGGAAGACGACCCCGCGGGTGAGCGCGTGCTCGATCATGTTCACGGCGCCGGCGTCGCGGGCCTGGCGCAGCTGCTGGTCGTGCAGCTCGATGGCGCGCTCGTCGTCGCCGAGGTGCATCGTCGCGATCGCCAGGTTGGACTGCACCAGGGGCGGCGTGGCCGGTCCGAGCGGCGCCGCCCACGCGCGCCGGAGCGCGCCGGCCGCGGTCGGCCAGTCCTCCGCGCGGACGGCGGAGAACCCGTCCAGCAGCCACCCGGTCACCTGCTCCTGGACCGGGGCGTCCGGAGCCGGCGGCGGGACGATCCCGGCGGGGTCGGGAGCGTCGGCGGCGCGGGCGCCGAAGGCGGCCAGGGAGGCGGCCAGCATGGCCAGCACCCGGGCGCGGGCAGGGTCGTGCGGCGCCGCGGTGACGGCGGCCTGGACGACGATGCGGTAGCCCTCGTCGACCGACCGGGTGTTCCACTCCACCTGACCCTGGAGCTGCAGCAGGTCGGCCCGCAGCAGCGGGTCGGCGGCGTCGACGAGAGCGGCGCGGACCAGCTGCTCGGTCTCGAGGGGACGGCCGGCGGCCAGGCTCGACCCGGCGGCCGAGGACAGCCGGACCGCGCGGGCCTGCGGGTCGAGCGTGAGCTCGGCGGCCCGGGTCCATGCCGCGGCCGCGGCCTCGTGCCCGCCGCGCCGTCGCGCCCGCTCGGCGGTCTCGTCCAGGGCTGCCACGACCTGCTGGTCCGGCCCGTCGACGGACGCGGCGAGGTGCCAGGCGCGCCGGTCCTCCTGCGGGGTGCCGGCCAGGGCCTCGGCCAGCGCCCGGTGTGCCTGCCGCCGCCGCGAGCTGGTGGCCGCGCCGTAGACGGCCGACCTCACCAGCGGGTGCTGCAGCGACACGGCGGTGCCGTCGACGGTGACCAGCCCGGACTCCTCGGCAGCGTCGAGCGCGGCGGCGTCGGCGCCGAGGGCGGCCGCCGCGCGCGTGACCGTGCCCGCGTGGCCCGAGTCGTCGGCCGCGGCCACGAGCACCACCGTCTGCGCGGCTGCGGGGAGCCGCCGGTAGCGGTCGAGGAAGGCGCGCTCGACGCCCTCGGTCACCGGGAGCCGGTCCGGGAGCCGGTCGCGACCCGAGAGCTGGTCAGGGGTCAGTGCCCGGGTCAGCTCGAGCAGGCCCAGGGGGTTGCCGCCGGTGACGGCGACCAGCTCGGCGCGCACCTCGGGCGCGACCGGCGTGTCGGCCTGCGCGGCGACCAGGGCGGTCGCGGCCGCCTCGTCGATCCCGCCGACGGTCAGGACCGGGAGGTCGCGCGAGTCGAACCCGGCGTCCTCGCCCTCGCGGACGGCGAACACGAGCGCGACGGGCTCACCCTCGAGCCGTCGGGCCGCGAACAGCAGCGCGGCCGCCGACGCGTCGTCGAGCCAGTGGGCGTCGTCGACCACGGCCAGCACGCCCCGGTCGCCGGCGGTCTCGGACAGCAGGTTCAAGGTGGCCAGGAACACCAGGTGCCGGTCGCCGGCACCCTCGTCGCTCTCCCCGAACGCCGCCCGCAGGGCACGCGCCTGGGGTCCGGGCACGTCGTCGAGCCCGCGGAGCACGGGCCGCAACAGCCGGTGCAGGGCCGCGAACGGCAACGGGGCCTCGGACTCCACACCGCGGGTTCGGAGCACGGTCAGGCCGGTGGCGTCCGCGACCGCGGCGTCGAGGAGGGCGGACTTGCCCGCACCCGGCTGCCCCCGCAGCAGCAGCGCGGAGCCGTCCCCGCGCCGGACGCGGTCGACCAGGGCGGCCAGCGCCGCCTGCTCCCGCTCCCTGCCCCACAGCACGTCGGTCACCCTAGTGAGACGCGCCGTCCCGCGCGGGCACGTCGCCCGGACCGGTCAGCTCCGGACCCGGCACCCGACGCGTTCGAGGAGGTCCAGCAGGTCGGCGCGGTCGACGGGCCGAGCGGCCGACACGACGAGCGTCGCGGCGTCCGCGTCGAGCTCGCACGAGGCGACCCCGGGCACCGCCGCGACCGCCAGCCGGACGCGTGCGGCCACGGCGGGCGGGACCGCCTCCTCGAGCCGGAGGACGACCGGTCCGACGAAGGTGCGCGGCGTCTGTCGCATCATCGCGCATCCCCGCCCGGCGCCGGGGCACCGACCGGGCGCCGGGGGACGGCGGCTCGGTGGCGGGTCACGCGCGGGCGCGACGCAGGTGGTCGCGGTAGTCGCGGGGTTGCCACGAGGCGACCACCTTGGTGCGGAGGCGGGCCCCCAGCCGCCGGTAGAAGCGCTGCCCGGCCTCGTTGTCCGCGCGGACGCCCCAGGTCACGACGAGATCCTGTCCGGTGACCCGCGCGAGGTCGACGACGTGCTCGGCGAGCGCGGCCATCAGCTGCCCGCCGACCCCGCGGTCGCGCGCTGCCGGTCGGACGTAGAGGTCGTCCATCGCGAGGATGTCGCGGCCCAACCAGAGGTTCAGCTGGCGGACCCCGCTGACGTAGCCCGCCGGCGCTCCGTCGACGTCGGCGAGCAGCACGACGACGTCCGGGTCGGCGAGCATCCGGCGCCAGTCGTCGACGCCGGCGCGGACGGCGTGCGCGGTCCCCTCGTGCTCGGCGAGCTCGACGAGCAGGGTGTGGACGGTGGCGGCGTCGTCGACGCCGGCCCGGCGGACGGTGGGTCGGACGGCGGTGGCGGCGGTGGGCATGGCGGTCTCCTTCAGGGGATCGGGGGGTGCAGGAGGGGGGTCCGGCTGGCCGGACCCCCTCGGTGGCGACGACGGTCAGTGGCCGGGGGTGGCCGGCAGCGGCGGCCGGGTCGGCTGCCGGCAGCAGCAGCGTGGGCAGCATCAGCGCGGCCAGGCCGATGGCGACGGCGAGGAACGCGTCCTGGCTCCCGTCGACGATCCCGGCGCTGGTGGTGAGGTCGCCGCCGATCGCGGTCAGCGCGGCGACGCCGAGGGCGGCGCCGATCTCGTGCCCGGTCATCAGCAGCCCGGACGCGAGACCGGCCTGCTCCTCCGGCACGTCACCCATCGCGGCGACCGAGACGGCCACGAACATCGGGCCGACCCCGAGGCCCAGCAGGGCGAAGCCCGGCAGCACGTCGGTGAGGTAGCTCGGGTCGGTGTCGATGGCCGACAGCACGTAGGCACCGGCCGCCGCGACCACCAGGCCGAGGGCGATGAGCCGCTTGGCGCCGACGTGGGGCAGCGCCTTCGACGCGAACGCCGCGCCCAGGGTGATGAAGGCGGCCAGCGGCAGGAACTCCAGGCCGGCGACCAGGGCGGAGGCGCCCAGCACCTGCTGCAGGTACAGGGAGCTGAGGAAGATCGCGCCGACCACGGCGCCGGTGACACCGGCCATGACGACCGAGGCCGACACCAGGGACCGGATCCGCCAGGTGGCGGGCGGGACGATCGGGTCGGCGACCTTGCGCTCGTTCACGAGGAACCCGACGAGCAGGGCAGCGGCAGCGACCGCCGCGACGATCGTCCGGGTCGAGGTCCAGCCGTGGCTGGTGGTCGACTCGACCGCGAAGACGAGGCTCAGCAGGCCGGTGACGAGGAGGACGGCGCCGGAGGCGTCCAGGCGGCGGCGTCCCTGCGCCTCGGTGCGCGGCATGGCCGGGATCTTGTGGAGCACCCCGGCGAGCACCGCGGCGCCGATCGGGACGTTGATGAAGAACACGGCCCGCCAGTCGAAGACGGTCGTGAGGATGCCGCCGAAGAGCACACCGGCGGCGATGCCCATGCTGGCGACGGTGCCCCAGAGCGCGAGGGCGGTGGCGCGCTGGCGCCCGGCGTAGCTCGTCATCACGATCGACAGCGCCGCCGGGGTGAGCATGGCGGCGCCGGCACCCTGGGCGCCGCGGGCGGCGATGAGGGTGAGCGCGGAACCGGCGAGCCCGGAGACCAGCGAGCCGAGGGTGAACACGAGGAGCCCGGTCAGGAACATCCGGCGGCGGTCGAACAGGTCGGACATCCGACCGCCGAGGAGCAGGAACCCGCCGCTGAGCAGGACGTAGGCGCTGACCGCCCACTGGTAGTCGCTCGACGACAGGTGCAGGTCGGCGCCGATGCTCGGCAGGGCGACGTTCACGACGCTGACGTCGAGGACCACCATCACCTGCGCGGCGAGCATCAGGGCGAGCACGGTCCAGGGCCGGCGCGGCCCGTTGGGCCCGTCGCTCACCGGCTGGTGGCCGTGACCGTGGCCGTGGCCGTGGCCGTGGCCGTGGCCGTGGCCGTGGCCGTGGCCGTGGGGCTGGTGCTGGCCCGTGGGGGGCGGGGAGTGGAGCTCGGTGGACATCTCGGACCTCCTGGTCGGTTCGGGTGGGTCGGTGGGGCTGGTACGGCGGGGTGCCGGCCGTGGTGACCAGCGATGTCCTGAGCCTGTCGAGTGCCGGGGGTCGCCCGCGCCGGTGAAATCACCGGGTTTCGCCGGGGGAGCCGTGCGGGACGGAGCGCGTCGAGGACGGTGCGGCCGGTCGCGGGCGGACCCGGACCGGGGCTGCCGACGGCGCCGTCAGGCATCCCCGGGGGGCGGATCCCGGCGGTTCTCCCGGTGTGAGCGACCGCCCCGCGGCGCGACCGTGGCAGGCATGACCACCCTGACCGCCCGCCCCGAGCCCGCCGTCCGTCCCGCCTCCAGGGTGGTGACCGCGCGCCGCCGTACGGCCGCGCTCGCCCTGCTGGTGTCGGCCCAGTTCGTCGTCATGCTCGACACCTCGATCGTCAACGTCGCCCTGCCCTCGATCCAGGCCGACCTGTCCCTGAGCGGCACCGGCCTCAGCTGGGTCGTCAACGCCTACGTCCTCGCGTTCGGCGGGCTGCTCCTGCTGTTCGGCCGGGTCGGGGACCTCGTCGGCCGGCGACGGATGTTCGTCACCGGGTCGCTGGTCTTCACCGTCGGGACGCTCCTCGCGGCGACCGCGGCCGACCAGTGGCTGCTGGTCGCGGCGCGGGTGGTCCAGGGTGCCGGTGCCGCGGCGCTCAGCCCGGCGGCGATGTCCCTGCTGATGCTGACCTTCCCGGGTGACGGGCGCGCCCGGGCGATGAGCCTGTGGGGCGCGGCCTCCGCCGTCGGGGGCGCGACCGGGGTGCTCGCGGGTGGGCTGCTCGCCGGCACCTTCGGCTGGTCGTCGGTGTTCCTCGTGACCGTCCCCGCGACGACCGCCGCCGCCCTCCTGGCCCGTCGCCTGCTCGACGAGAGCCCGCGCGGCAGCCGCCGCCGGTTCGACGCCGCCGGCGCGGTCACCGTCACCGGCGCGGTCGTCGCCCTCGTCCACGGTGCCCTCGGCGCGGCCGAGTCCGGGTGGACCTCGCCGACCACGCTCGCCACGCTGGGGGCCGCCGCCGTGCTCGCCGCCGCCTTCGTCGCGGTCGAGCGCCGCGCGGGGGACCCGCTCGTCCCGCTCGGTCTCTTCCGCTCGCGGGTGCTCAGCACCGGTGTGGCGCTCGCCGTGCTCGGCGGGTCCACCCGGGCCTCGAGCTTCGTCCTGGTGGCCCTCTACCTCCAGAAGTCCCTCGGACTGTCGCCCGAGCACGCCGGCCTGGCCATGGTCCCCACGTCGGCGACCGGGTTCGTGGTCTCCCTGACGCTGCTGCCCCGGGTGCTGCGGGTCCTCGGCCCGCGGCGCAGCCTGGTCGTGGGGCTGGTCGTCCTCGCCGCCGGCCAGACCTGGCTGGCCTGGGCGCCCCACGACCTCGGGTACGCCGTCGCGGTGCTCCCGGGCCTGCTCCTCGTGGCGACCGGGGTCGCGCTCAGCTTCACGCCCACGACGATGGTCATCGCCGCCGCAGCGCCCGCGACCCACGCCGGGCTGGCGTCCGGGCTGGCCAGCTCGGCCACCCAGGTCGGCGCGGCGCTCGGGACCGCCACCTTCACCGCGATCGCGCTCGCGGCCGGACCGGGCGCCGGGTTCGCTGCCGCGTTCACCGCGGCGGCCGGCGTCGCCCTGGTCACCGCGGTGCTCGGCGGCACCGTCGCCCGAGCGCGGGCCTGATCCTCGTGCGGACGAGGCGGTGTCCGCCGTACCGTGCCGGGGTGAGGACCTCCGTCGCCCGCGGGCGCTGACGTGAAGCGGATCGGCCTGCTCGGCGGGATGAGCTGGGAGAGCACCGCGCTCTACTACCGGCTGCTCAACGAGGGCGTCGCCCAGCGCCTCGGCGGCCTCCACTCCGCCGACTGCGTCCTCATGTCGATCGACTTCGCGCCCATGGCCCGGCTCCAGGCCGAGTCGAGGTGGGACGAGGCGGCCGCGGACCTGGCCGGCAAGGCGCGCGAGCTGGAGGGCGCCGGTGCCGAGCTCCTGGTGCTGTGCACCAACACCATGCACAAGGTCGCTCCGCAGATCCAGGCCGCCGTCGACATCCCGCTGCTGCACATCGCCGACGTGACCGCGGACGCCGCCCGCCGCGCCGGGACCCGTCGCCTCGGGCTGCTCGCCACGGCGTTCACGATGGAGCAGCCGTTCTACCGCGAGCGCCTCGAGTCGCACGGCCTCGAGGTGCTGGTCCCGGACCCGGACGACCGGGCGCTCGTCCACCGGATCATCTACGACGAGCTGTGCCGGGGCGTCGTCAGCGCGACCTCGCGTGACCGGGTGCGCGAGGTGATCGGCGACGTCGTCGGCCGGGGCGCCGACGGGATCGTCCTCGGGTGCACCGAGATCGAGCTCCTCATCGCGGCGTCCGACAGCCCGGTCCCGGTGCTGCCGACCACGGCCCTGCACGTCGAGGCGGCGATCGACGCGGCGCTCGCCTAGGCCGGCCCCGACCGGGGCCCGCGCGGTCAGGTGACGTGCAGGCGGACCGGCGGACAGTGCCACCATGACCACGGTCGCGCAGGTCCGGCCCGCACCGGGTCGCGCCGCCGCGGTGCCCGGCGTCCGGTGGGCCGCCGTGGCCGCCCTGGTCGCGGCGCTGGTCCGGGTCCCGTTCCTCACGCGACCGCTCGGACCGGACGAGGGCGGCTACCTGCTCGTCGCGTCCCAGTGGTCGCCCGGCCGGTCGCTCTACGGGGCGTACTTCGTGGACCGCCCGCCGCTGCTGGTCGCGCTCTTCGGGCTGGCCGACCAGCTCGGCGGCACCGTCGCGCTCCGCCTCCTCGGGATCGCCGCGGTGGTCGTCGCGGTCCTGCTCGCCGGCCGGCTCGGCGGCACGACCGCCGCGGTGCTGTGCGCGGCGCTGCTGTCGACACCGCTGTTCGACGGCCTGGAGATCGACGGCGAGCTGCTCGCGGTGCCGCTCGTGCTCGGCAGCTTCCTGCTGGTCCTGCGCTCGGTGCGTGGCCGCACGGAGACCGACCGGTACCTCGCGCCGTTCGCCGCCGGTCTGCTCGCCGCGGCCGCCGCCCTGGTGAAGCAGAACATCGTCGACGGCGTCGTCGTCGCCGCGGTGCTCCTGCTGGGCCTCGTGCTCCAGCGCCGGTGGCGCGACGCGGGGACGCGGGCGGCCGCCTTCGGTGCCGGCGCGCTCGCCGCCACCGCCCTCGCCCTCGGGTACGCCGACCGGCGCGGGACCAGCCCGCGCGGCCTCTGGGACGCGCTGGTGACGTTCCGCGCCCAGGCCGCCGCCGTCATCCACGCCTCGGCTGCGGGTTCGACGCCGGAGCGGTTCCACACGTTGCTCCTGGCCGGCCTGCTCGCCGGGGTGCCGGCGGTGGTCGCGGCCGCGCTGGCCGACCTGCGGCGCCCGCTCCGGGAGCCGACCGTCCTGACGGCCGCCGTGGTCGTGCTCGTCTGGGAGGCCGCCGGGGCGCTGCTCGGGGGCAGCTACTGGCCGCACTACCTCATCGCGCTCGTCCCGGGCCTGGTGCTGCTGGTGTCCGCGACGGGGAGCGGCCGCTGGCTGCGGCTCGCCACGGGCTACGCCGTGGCCTGTGCCGGGCTGACGCTCGTGCTCGCCCTGGCGCACCCGCTCCGGATGGCGTCCGACAACGCGGTGGCCGACTACGTCCGGGCCCGCTCCGGACCCACCGACACGATGGCCGTCGCCTTCGGGCACCCCGACATCGTCCGGGCCGCCGGCCTGCAGAGCCCGTACGAGCACCTGTGGAGCCTCACCGCCCGGGTCCGGGACCCCCGGCTGCAGGAGCTGACGGGCCTGATGACCACGGCGCACGCGCCGCGCTGGATCGTCGTCGACGGCGACTCGCTCGCGACCTGGGGCATCGATGCGACCCAGGCGGACGCCGTGCTCGCGCAGCACTACCGCGAGGTCACGGTGGTCGGCGACTGGCACGTCTACGAGCACCGGTGACCACCCGGGTGGGACGATCGTGGCGGGCGGCCCTCCTCGGTCCGCTCCCGATCTGAGAGAGGTGCTCATGCCTCGGGTCCAGGCCCGCCGCGGCGCCGTCGTCGCCGCGGCGGCCGTCCTCGCCGTCGTCCTCGTCGCCGTCCTCGCCGCCTGCTCCTCGGGCTCGTCGCCCGGCGAGCCGGCCTCCGGCGGCCGGCCGACGCCGGGCAGCGAAAGCGCCAGCCCCTCGACGTCCGCCCCGTCCTCCTCGCCCGGGACCCCGAGCTCACCGACCGCGCCGGAGTCGACGCCCGCCCCGACGTCCGCCGCGCCGCGACCGGACGTCACCGAGCTCCTGGTCTTCGTGGTCGAGAACCACTCGTTCGAGCAGATGCGCGCCGAGATGCCCTGGCTCGCGGGGCTCGCGACCAGGTACGGCTACGCCACGGACTACCGCGCCCTCGCCCACCCCTCGCTGCCCAACTACCTGGCGATCGCCGGCGGCGACATGTTCGGCGTCACCGACGACCTGCCGCCCGCGGCGCACCCGGTGCCGGGGCCGAGCGTCTTCGGGCGGGCCCTCGCTGCCGGCGGCACCGCCACGACCTACGCCGAGGGCATGACCGAGCCGTGCCAGCAGGTGAACGGCGGCCGGTACGCCGTCCGCCACAACCCGTGGGCGTACGTCCGGTCCGAGGCGGACCTCTGCCGGCAGCACGACCTGCCGCTGACCGAGCTCGCCGGCGACGTCCGGTCGGGCAGCCTCCCGCAGGTCGGCCTCGTCGTGCCCGACACCTGCAACGACGCGCACGACTGCTCGCTGGCCCAGGCCGACGCGTGGCTCCAGGACCAGGTCGGGGCGGTGCTCGCCGGACCGGACTTCGCCTCCGGTCACCTCGCGGTCGTCGTCACCGCGGACGAGGACGACGAGCACCACGGCAACCGCGTGCTGACGGTGGTCGCGCACCCGGCACTGCGCCACGAGGTCGTCACCCGCCGGCTCGACCACTACTCGCTGTCGCGCGCCTACGCCGAGGCCGCCGGGTTCCCGCCGCTCGGCAACGCCGCGGACGCTCCGTCCCTGCTGCAGGCGTTCGGCCTGCGCTGAGCGGGACCGGCGGTCAGGTGGGGTGCAGGTCCGCGCCCGCACCGTGGTGACGTGACCCTGATCGTCGTCCCGACCTACGACGAGGCGCTGACCGTCGGCGACCTCCTCGACCGGCTCCTCTCCGAACCCGGGCTCGCCGGTGCGCACGTGCTCGTCGTCGACGACGGCAGCCCGGACGGGACCGCCGCGATCGTCCGGTCACACGCCCAGGCCGGCACCCGGGTGCACCTCCTGGAGCGTCCGGCCAAGGAGGGACTCGGCCCGGCGTACCGGGCGGGCTTCGGGTGGGCGCGCGACCACGGCTTCGAGACCGTGGTGCAGATGGACGCCGACGGCTCGCACCCGGTCGACGCCGTCCCGCGGCTGCTGTCCCGCCTCGACGAGGCCGACCTGGTGATCGGCTCGCGCTACGTGCCCGGGGGTCGCACGGTCGACTGGCCGTGGCGCCGCCGGCTGGTCTCGCGGGCCGGCAACGCCTACGTGCGCCTGGTGCTCGGGCTGCCGGTCCACGACGCGACGGCCGGCTTCCGGGCCTTCGGGCCGGCGGCCCTGGACGTGCTGGCCCAGGGCCGGACCCACGCCGACGGCTACTCCTTCCAGATCGAGACGACCTGGTGCGTCGCCCGGGCGGGGCTCCGGGTCGCCGAGGAGCCGATCACCTTCGTCGAGCGCCGGGCCGGTCGGTCGAAGATGTCGACGGCCATCGCGGTCGAGGCGCTCTGGCGGGTCCTGGAGTGGCGGATCGGTGCCGGCCGCGCCACGCCCCGCCATGCCCTGGAGGGCGTGGCCTGAGGTCCGGCGGGTCCTGGTCAGCCGGTCCCGCCGGGCTTCGGCCCCTTCTCGCGCTGGTGCCGGGCGACCCAGACGGCCGCCACGACGAGCAGGCCACCGACCGCGATCAGGGTCAGCGAGGCCGACAGCCGACCGGGGAACCACTCCACGACCGCACGCGGGGTCGCCTGCAGCAGCCCGAGCGCGGCGACGCCGAGCAACGGCAGGCTCCGCTCGGCCAGGGCGAGCCCGAGGACCGCCAGCGCGGTGGCGAGCCCCAGTAGGACGCCGGGCTGGCCCGGCACCGTCATCGACGCGACGACGGCGGCGAGGCCACCGAGGACCAGGCCGCTCGCACGCGGTTGGAGGCGGCCGGTCCACGCCACGGCCGTCCAGGCCGCGGCGAGCACCCACATCGCGAGCGCGGGCGCCGAGTCGGTGTCGCTCAGCTGGAGACCGACGGCGGCGGCGGACATCCCGAGGGGGAAGATCAGGGCGAGCTGCTGGAGCCAGGTGCGGCGCACCCACCAGAGCGTGAGCGCGACGAGCGCGGTCGGCGGGAAGACCACGATCAGGGCCTGCTCGTCGTGCCGGTCCAGCACGTCGGCGGTCAGGACCGCCATGAACGCGCCGGTCGCCGCCACGCCCAGCGCCCAGAGCAGCGACCGCAGCCGGCCGGCCGCCTCGCCGTACCGGTCGGGCACGGCGAGCCCCGCACCCACCAGGGCGACCGCGGTGCCGCCGGTGAGCACCAGCCGGCCGGCGGTGGCGATGTCCTGCCAGTAGAGGCCGACGAGGATGCCGGCGCCGGTCAGCATGATGACGCCGCCGAGGTACCCGAGTGCCTCGACGACCAACGAGGTCCCGGCGGGCGCGTGCGTCGGCTCGACGACGGTCAGCCGCCGGCGCGAGTGCCGCGCCTCCTCGTGCGCCCGGATGCCGGTGGCCTGCTCGGCGGAGATCAGACCGGCCTCGACCCACTCCTCGAGCTGGTCGTGGCGGGTCCCGGTGGACGTGTGCAACTGGTGGCTCGACCTCATGGCGGCCTCCTCGGGACGCGAGGTGATGCGGCGACGTCGCCGTCCACCTCCACGCTCGCGGGAGCCGGGGCCTGGCACCAGGGACCTCGGCACCGACGATCCGAGGACCTTCGCCATGGCCTACCGTCGGGTTCGACCGTGGACCTGGAGGAGGCAGCCGGCCGTGACCGCCGTGGGCGAGGAGACCGTCGGGGTCGTCGGCGGCGGGATCCTGGGCCTGGCGGTGGGTCGTGAGCTGGTGCGCCGCCGGCCGGGCACGCGGGTGGTCGTCCTCGAGAAGGAGGACCGGCTCGCCGCCCACCAGACCGGCCACAACTCCGGCGTGGTCCATGCCGGCCTCTACTACCGGCCGGGCAGCCTCAAGGCCGAGCTCTGCGCGCGCGGCCGCGGCCTGTTGCGGGACTACTGCGCCGAGCACGACCTGCCCTACGACGAGTGCGGGAAGCTCGTGGTGGCCGTCGACGCCGCCGAGACCGCCCGGTTCGACGCCCTGGAGCGGACCGCCCGCCAGAACGGGGTCCCCGGTCTGCGCCGGGTCGACGGGTCCGCGATCGGCGAGATCGAGCCGCACGCGCGCGGGTTCGCCGCCCTGCACTCCCCGCACACGGCGATCACCGACTACGTGGCGGTCGCGCGACGGCTGGGCGAGGAGATCGAGGCTGCGGGCGGTCGGGTGCTGCTGTCCGCTCCCGTGACCGCCGTACGACGGCAGCCGGGTGGTGTCCTCGTGACGGCCGGGTCGGAGTGCCACCGGTTCGACCGGCTGGTGGTCTGCGGCGGCCTGGAGTCCGACCGGCTCGGCGAGCTCGTCGGCGGCGGGGCGGCACCGCGGATCGTGCCGTTCCGCGGCGAGTACATGTCCGTCGTCCCGGCCAAGCAGGACCTCGTGCGCGGCATGGTCTACCCGGTGCCCGACCCGCGGTACCCGTTCCTCGGCGTGCACTTCACCCGACGGGTCGGGGGCGGGCTGGAGGTCGGACCCAACGCGTTCCTGGCGCTGAGCCGCCGCGCCTACGGCCGCGCGTCCGTCGCACCCTCCGACCTGGGCAGGACGCTGGCCTGGCCCGGCTTCTGGCGGTTCTCGAGGCAGCACTGGCGCACCGGCCTCACCGAGCTCCGCGGGGTGCTGTCGACCCGCGCCTACATGGCCGCCGCGCAGCGCTACGTGCCGGACATCGGCCCGGACGACGTGCGGCGCAGCGGGCTCGGGCTGCGCGCCCAGGCCGTCGAGCGGGACGGGTCGCTCGTCGACGACTTCGTCGTCCACCAACACGACCGGGTCACCAGCGTCCGCAACGCACCGTCCCCGGCCGCCACGTCCAGCCTGGCCATCGCCGAGCACGTCGTCGACCTGGTCGAGCGCGCAGCGGACTGACGCCCCGCCCGGGTCAGCCGGCGTGCGCGCCGGCCGTCGGCAGGGTGACCCGGCGCCGGAACACCCAGTAGCTCCAGCCCTGGTAGAGCAGGACGACCGGGAGCATCACGAGCGCCACGACCGTCATCACCTTGAGCGCGTAGTCGCCCGAGGCGGCCCCGGAGACCGTCAGGTCGTTCGCGGCGCTGGTCGAGGACACCATGACGGTGGGGTAGAGGTTCGCGAAGAGCGCTCCGACCACGCCACCGATCGTGACGGCGGTGGCTGCGAACGACCGGCCGTCCCGCTGCTCGCGCAGCAGCACGACCGCGACGGCGGCCGCCACGGGTGACACGCACGCCGCGGCGATCCGCCACGGTCCGCCGTCCGAGATCGTCACGGTCCACACCGCCCAGACGACGACGAGCACGAGCGCGAGCCACACCGCACGGCGCGCGAAGCCGTGCGCGCGCTGCCGCACCGCGCCGTCGGTCCGCAGCGCCAGGAACGTCGCCCCGTGCACCAGGCACAGCACCAGCAGCGTGACCCCGAGCAGCAGCCCGTACGGCGTCAGCAGGTCGACGAAGCCGCCGGTGAACTCGGCGGAGGAGTCGATGGGCAGGCCCGCGAGCAGGTCGCCGAGGGCGACGCCGAGGAGCAGCGGGGTCAGGGCCGAGCCGACGACCATCGTCCAGGTGAACGTGGAGCGCCAGCGCGCGCCGTCGAGCTTGGTGCGCCACTCGAAGGAGATCCCGCGGAGGATCAGCGCCACCAGGACCAGCATCAGGGCCAGGTAGCCGGCCGAGAACCAGGTCGCGTACCAGTCCGGGAACGCGGCGAAGATCGCCGCGCCGCCCACGATCAGCCACACCTCGTTGCCGTCCCACACCGGGCCGATCGCCTCGATCGCCTGCCGGCGCTCGCCCTCGTTCCGCCCCAGGAACCGGTGCAGGACACCGACCCCGAAGTCGAAGCCCTCGAGGACGAAGAATCCGACCCAGAAGACGGCGACGACCACGAACCAGGTGGTGGCGAGACTCACGAGGGCACCTCCCGGCTCAGTAGGTCAGGACGACGGGTCGGTTGTCGGACGGGTCGCCGTCGTCGTCGACGCCGGCACCGGTCTCGTCCAGCCCGCGGCGGGCGTAGCGGCGCATCAGGTGGACCCACACCGCGCCGAGCACGAGGTACATCACCCAGAACACCACCAGGGTCAGCAGGACCTCGCCGGTGCTCACCGACGGCGAGTTGCCGTCCTTCGTGAGCAGGAGGCCCTGGACGATCCACGGCTGCCGGCCGTTCTCGGTCAGCATCCAGCCGGCGGTGTTCATGACGAACGGCGTGAGGACCGACCAGGTCGCGACGGAGTGGAACACCCGCGCGGTCAGGAGCTTCTTGCGCCACCACAGCCAGACGCCCCACAGGGCCAGCAGGGGGAGCAGGGTGGCGAGGTAGGCCATGGTGCGCATCGACCAGTACTGGACGGGCACGTTGGGGGTGTAGTCGCCCGGGCCGTACTTCTCCTCGTACTGCGACTGGAGCTCGTCCAGCCCGGTCACCTGGCCGTCGGCGGAGCCGGTCGCCAGGATGGAGAGCAGGTGCGGCACCTCGATGATCTTCGTGGCGTCCTGGTCGCTGCTGGTCCACCCCCCGGTCTGCGCGACCGAGAACGAGCAGGGCGAGCAGGTCTCCCACTGCGCCTCCATCGCCGCGACCTTCATCGGCTGGTACGTCGTCTCGACGATGCCCAGGTGGCTCCCCACGTGGAGCACCAGCAGCGACGACGGCAGCAGGACGAGCAGCGACAGCTTGGCCGTCCGCACGAAGGCCTCCGGGCTGCTCCCGCGCCGCAGGTGCCACGCCGAGACGGCGAGCATCAGGACGCTCCCGGTGACCAGCGACGCGAGGAGGACGTGGGCGTAGCCCCAGGTGAAGACCGGGTTGGTGAAGAGCGCCCCGATGTCGGTGAGCACCGGCCGCCCGGTGGTCGGGTCGGTGTCGATCCCGACCGGGTGCTGCATCCACGAGTTGGCGGCCATGATGAACGCCGCCGAGAGCGCGGACCCGATGGCCAGCGCCCAGATGCAGGCCAGGTGGACCCGCTTCGGCAGGACGTCCCAGCCGAACAGCCAGAGGCCGAGGAAGGTCGACTCCAGGAAGAACGCGACCAGGCCCTCCATCGCCAGCGGTGCGCCGAAGACGTCGCCGACGAACCGGGAGTACTGCGACCAGTTCATCCCGAACTCGAACTCCTGGACGATCCCGGTCACCACGCCGATCGCGATGTTGATGACCAGCAGGGTTCCGAAGAAGCGCGTCAGCCGGCGCAGCTCCTCGTGCCCGGAGCGGTGCCACCAGGTCTGGAGGATCGCGACCAGGAACGCCAGGCCGATCGTCACGGGGACGAAGAGGAAGTGGAAGATCGTCGTCGTCGCGAACTGCAGGCGCGACAGGTCGAGCTGACTGATGTCCACCGGAGCCTCCCGACGTCTCGTGCCCGCGAACCGTGATCCCGCCTCGCCAGAACCTAGGTCAGCCGGGCGGCCGGTCGGCTCACCCCAGTCGGGTGAAGACGCCGACGGCCGGCGGCTGTCGCCCAGGACCGACGTGCCGGACCGCGCGGGTTAAATCCGTCGCGGCCGGTCGGAAAAGGGTCCGGACGAGATCGCCCGCGTGCCAGCATGCGGCCCATGCGCCGCCTGCTGGTCTCCGTCGCCGCCCTCGCCCTCGCCGGCGGAGTCCTCTCGAGCGGCTCGTCACCCACCGCCGCGACCGCGCCTCCGACCGCGCCGATGGCCGGGTCGTCCGACGGCTTCCGGGCGATCGTGACCGCCCCCGTCGGCGGTGACTGGTCGGTGCGCGTCGTCGACGGGCGCGGGACCGTGCTGACGACCGTCGCGGAGAACGCGCTCGCGCTCCGCACCGCGAGCGGCCGGGTGCGCGCCGACCACGTCGTGTCGGTGACCGACGGCGTCGTGGAGGTCGGCACGCCCGACCCGGACCTCACCGTGACCGTCGGCGTCCAGCCCGCCGGCGACGGGGCGTACGCCGTCCAGGCGGTCGGCCACGGCAGCGGGATCACCGGGATGTCGATCGACCTCCGCGCACCCGCCGGGGAGCGGTACCTCGGCCTGGGCGAGCGCTCCGACGTCCTCGACCACCGGGGGCGGACCGTCCAGAACCGGGTGCTCGACGGCCCGTACACCAAGCGGCAGGCGATCGCGGTGACCGGCGTGGTCCCGGCCCCCGGCCTCGGACTGCGCCGCGACTCGACGTACTTCCCGGTGCCGTGGATCCTCTCGACCTCCGGCTACGGCGTGCTCGTCGACGACGACGAGGACAGCTGGTTCGAGCTCGCCACGTCGGCCCACCCGGGGGTGAACCGGCTGCTGGTGGAGTCCGACCACCTCGACCTGCGGGTCTTCGCCGGACCGACGCCGGCCCAGGCCCTCGCCCGGATGACGGCGGCCGTCGGACGTCAGCCGGCCCCCTCCACGCCGGCCCTCTACGGCGTGTGGTTCCAGCCGCAGGACGACGCGGTCGCCGACCTGGAGGACCAGCGCGCCCGAGGCGTCCCGATCTCGGTCGTGCAGACCTACACGCACTACCTCCCGTGCGGCTCGCAGGACTCCGCCCGCGAGCGGGCGAGGACGTCGGCCGTCCACGACCGCGGCGCTGCCATCACGACCTACTTCAACCCGATGGTCTGCACGACCTACGAGCCCGTCTACGACGACGGGGTGGCGACCGGCGCCTACACGCAGAACGAGGACGGCTCGCCCCTCGTCTACCCCTACTCCACGGCCACGCACTTCGTGGTGTCGCAGATCGACTTCTCCGGCAGTGCCGGCGTCGACCTCTTCCAGGGGCTGCTCGACGAGGCCGTGGCCGACGGCTACGACGGCTGGATGGAGGACTTCGGCGAGTACACGCCGGACAGCGCCTTCTCCGACGACGGGACGCCCGGCCCGACGATGCACAACCGCTACGTCGAGCAGTACCACGCCGCCGCCCGCTCCTTCGAGGCCGAGGCGCCGCGTCCCCTCCTGCGCTTCAACCGCTCCGGGTGGACCGACGCGATCAAGGAGTCCTCGATCGTGTGGGGCGGCGACCCCACGCGGACCTGGGGGTTCGACGGGCTGACCTCATCGGTGCGCCAGGGGCTCGGGATGGGACTGTCGGGCGTCTCGGTCTGGGGCCCCGACATCGGCGGGTTCTTCTCCCTGCCCGGGGACGGCGAGCCGACCGCGGAGCTGCTGAACCGCTGGATCGAGTACGGCGCCTTCACCGGTGTCATGCGGACCGAGGCCGACGGCATCCACCCCGGGGTGGACATCCCGCTCGTCACCGACCCGGACGTGGCACCCGTCTGGAAGCGCTACAGCCGGCTGCGCACCATGCTCTACCCCTACGTCGCCGGCAGCCAGGACGCCTACCAGGCGCAGGGCCTGCCGCTGATGCGGCACCTCGCGCTGGTCGACCCGACCGACCCGACCGCCGTGGCCACCGACGACGAGTACCTCTTCGGCAGCGACCTGCTGGTCGCCCCGGTGACCAGGCCCGACGTCACCTCGCGCGACGTGTACCTGCCCCGCGGCCGGTGGATCGAGCTGGCCCGGGCCTGGCGGCTGGCCGGGGACGGCACCGTCACGCTGGGCCGCGCCGAGGTGCGGCAGGGTCGCCGGACCGTCACCGCGAAAGCTCCGCTGCGGACCATCCCGCTGTTCCTGCGCGGCGGCGCCGTCGTGCCGATGCTGCCCACGTCGGTCGACACCCTCAGCGACTACGGCGACGGCGTCGTGCACGTCGGGGACGTCGCCGACGAGCGCAGCCTGCTCGCGGCCCCGACCCTCGGCGACCGGCGTGGCACGCTCGGTGCGGGGGAGTCGCTGACGTCGGCGGTGACCGGGCGCTCGTGGACCCTCACCCTGGACGCCGACCAGGCCCGCACGTACGACGTCCAGGCGACCCTCGCCGGGCTGGACCCGGCCTGGAAGCCGTGCTCCGTCGAGGCGGACGGGGTGCAGGTGCCGTTCCGCTACGACCGGGGCGACCGGGTGCTGCGGTTCAGCGCCGGCGCGGCCGCCGACGGCCGGATCCGGGTGCTCGCCTGCCGCTAGAGGTGCGCGACCGTGCTGTAGACCGTCCCCGGGGTCACCCGACCACCGGCGCGGCGTCGAGGACGGCCTCCCAGGACGCCCCGATGTGGTCGGCGAGGGCCTCGACGTCGGGGCTGCTGGCCGCGTCGGCGGTGATGCCGAAGGTCAGGTTGTCGACGTAGCTGAGGACGGCGAAGCCGAGCTGCACCCGCTCGGCGATCGGCACGACCGGGAGCAGCTGCCGGACCGGCCGACCCAGGCAGCTGAGCGGCGAGCGCGGGCCGGGGACGTTGGTGGTCACCGTCGAGACCTGCTGCTGGGGCAGGCTGAAGATCGACCGCAGGCCCCACTTGACGAGGGGGAACGGCAGCAGCCCGGCGAGGCTCTGCATCGCCACCCCCGCCTCGGGCTCGTGGGAGGCCCGCAGGGCGGCGACCCGCTCGTGCACCGCGGCGACCCGCTCGAGGGGGTCGGCGACCTCGACGGGGAGCAGCGAGAGCATCAGGGTCACCTGGTTGTCAGGGGATCCCGACGTGCCCGGTGCCCGCGACGAGACCGGCAGCAGCGAGCGCAGGGCGTGCGGGTCCGGCTGACGGCCGCGTTCCAGCAGCAGCTCGCGGAGCCCGCCCGCGATCGCGGCGAGGACGAGGTCGTTGAGGCTCACCCCGAGCTGGTGGCGCACCGCGGTGGTCGAGGGGATGTCCACCTCGACCCAGGCGTAGCGACGGTTGCCGTCCAGCGGCCCGAGCAGCCCGGCGCTCGAGGTCGGCCACATCGCCGTACCGAGCGCCAGCGCGCCGCGTGCCGTGGAGGTGACGGTGCGCAGGAGGCCCTGCCGGGTGACGCCCGGCGCGGCCCGGGGTGGGGCCGGCGGCGGCTCGTCGCGGGCGCCGTCGGAGTCGAAGACCACGTGGTAGAGGCCGGTCCCGGAGATGCCGTCGGCCAGCGTGTGGTGGACGCGCATGACCAGGCCCCAGCGGCCCTCGGGCAGGCCGTCGCAGAGGGTGATGTCCCACAACGGGCGGGAGCGGTCCATCCGCTGCGACAGGAGCTCCGCGGTGAGGGCCGCGAGCTCGGTCCGCCCGGCCGGCGCGGGTACGGCGAGCGCGGTCACGTGCTGCGACAGGTCGATGTCCGGCACGTCGACCCAGCCGGGCGCGCGCAGGTCGAAGCGGCTCGGCTCGAGGCGCTGGGTGTAGCGCGGCACGGACGGCAGGCGCTCCGCGACCAGGTCGCGGACCTCCTCGACCGAGGGCATCGGTCCGTCGATCACCGCCATCGACCCGATCACCAGGCAGGCTGCGGGGTCGGCGTCCTCGGCAGCGAGGAACGCGTAGGAAAGTGGGCTCAGGCGCTCCATCGGTCACCTCCGGTTGCCAGTCTCCCGGGCGGCCGCGGTCCAGTCCGGAGGCGCAGGACCCGTGCGTGCGTGACTTCCGGCCCTGCCCGCCGATCGCGCCCGCAGGCACGGTGAGGGCATGACCGGTACCCGGAGTGCCGTACGGCCGGTTGACGACGTATGGCTCGAGATGGATCAGCCCGACAACCTGATGGTCGTCGAGGGGCTCATGGTCGTGGACGGCGAGCTCGACCGCGAGACGTACGTCGGGCTGCTGGCCGAGCGGGTCGCGGAACGCTTCCCCCGGTTCAAGCAGCGCGCGGTGTGGTCCTGGTTCCCGTGGCCGTCGCGGTGGTGGCAGGAGGACCCCGACTTCGACATCGAGCGGCACGTCGTCGAGGCGACCCTGCCCGAGCCCGGTGACGACGCGGCCCTGCAGGACCACGTCTCGGGCTTCATGTCCCGCGCCCTCGACCAGCAGCACCCGCCGTGGGAGGCGCACCTCATCCACGGCTACCAGGGCGGCACCGCCGTCTACACGAGGCTGCACCACGCCCTCGCGGACGGGACCGCGCTCTTCCGCGTCATCATGTCGCTGGCCGACGAGGACCTCGGCAGCGTCGTGCCGGAGGACTCCGGGGGCACCTCCTTCCCGCTGCTGCGCTCGGCCGTCCACGCCGTGAAGGCGCTGCCCGCGGCCGGCCGCCTCGTGACCGCGCCGGTCGTCGCCGAGCACCTCGTGCTCGCCCGGCGGCCGGAGTCGGCGCTGGCGGTGGCCCCGCACCACGACAAGCACGCGGTCTGGGCGCCCGGGATCGACGTCGCGAGCCTGCGTCCGCTCCGCCGCGCGACCGGGGCCACGGTCACCGACGTGGTCATGTCGGCGCTGGCCGGCTCGCTGCGCAGCTGGCTCGCGGTCCACGGCGACACCGACCCCGCTGACGTGCCGACGATGGTGCCGGTCGACCTGCGTGGCTCCTCGGCGATGCGGCCCGACGAGCTCGGCAACCAGTTCGCCCTGGTCCTGCTCGACCTGCCGACCTCGGTCGACAGCCCGTTGGGCCGGCTGGTCGAGACCTCCACCCGGATGCGGTCGATCAAGGACTCGCCCGAGGCCTGGGTCACCTACTCCTTGCTGCAGGGCATGGGGTTCCTGCATCCGCGGGTGCGCGTCCTGGCCACCGACTTCTTCGCCCGCAAGGCGACCGGCGTGACCACCAGCGTGCGCGGGCCCGACCGGCCGCTGCACCTGGCCGGGCTCCCGATCTCCCGGCTCTGGGGCTGGGCGCCGATGTCGGCCGACCAGAGCTTCTCGACCTCGATCATCGGGTACGGCGGCGAGGTGCACGTCGGCTTCAAGGTCGACTCCACGGCCGTTCCCGACCCCCAGGTGCTGGTCGCCGGGCTGACCGCGGAGATCGCGGCACTCACCGCGCTCGCCCCCGAGGCCGACGCGGGCTGACCGGACAGCTGCCGATACGCCGGACGCCCGGTCGGAGACCCCGATACCCTCCGGGCGTGAGGTTCAAGCGGCTCCTGAACGCCGGCGTGCTGGCCGGTTGGCGGTGGCTGGACCGGGCCGGTGAGATCGTGCCCGGCACCCGCGCCGCCGACGGGTTCGGCAGCTTCGGGGCCGACGCCTGCATCGGCTTCCCGGCGGGCACGCTGATGGGCACCCGCTCGATCCACATCGGCACGGGCACGCTCGTCGGCCGGCACGCGACCCTCGCGGTCGGCTACGGGCCCGGCGATCCCAACCTCCCCGAGCGCGGTCTCGTGGTGGGGGACCGCTGCGTGCTCGGTGCCCGGGTGACCGTGCTGGCGCACACCTCGGTCGTCATCGAGGACGACGTCTGGTTCGGCCAGGACGTCTTCGTCTCCGACTCCGGCCACGGCTACCAGGACCCGAGCCGGCCCATCGGTGAGCAGTTCGGCGGCCACCAGCCGGTGCGGATCGGGACCGGCTCCTGGCTCGGCCACGGCGCGATCGTGCTGCCCGGCGCGGACATCGGCCGCAACGTGGTGGTCGCCGCGGGGTCGGTCGTGCGTGGCCCCGTCCCCGACCACAGCGTCGTCGGCGGGGCGCCGGCCCGCGTCATCCGTCGCTTCGAGCCCGGCGTCGGCTGGGTCGGCACCCGCGGGGACGTCCGCCCGGTGGTCGTCGGCACCTGGGGCGAGGTGCTCGACGAGGCGCTCGGCCAGGAACCCGCCTGACGGGTCGCCGGGACGGGCCTACTGCAGCGCCGACAGGATGCCGGCGACGAGGAACCCGAGCACCGTGAGCAGCCCGGCGACCCGCCCCGCCCGCTCGTAGGACTCCGGCACCATCGAGTCGGCCAGCATCGTGAGCACCGCGCCGCCGGCGAAGGCGCTGGCGAGCTCACCGGCGCGGGTGATGTGGTCGGCGACGAGGTAGCCCCCCAGGGACACGAAGCCGCAGACCACCGCGAGGCTCGACCACATCAGCGTCACCCGACGCTCGGTGACCCCGGCGGCCCGCAGGTCGGTCGTGCCGGCGAGGCCCTCGGGGATGTTGGAGAGCAGCACGGCGGCGAGGAAGGCCACGCTGATCGAACCGCCGAGCGCCAGACCCAGGCCGAGGATGAACGACTCGGGGATCCCGTCCAGCAGGGCACCGAGGAAGAGCGCCCGGCCCGAGCTCCCGCCGCGGTCGACGATCCGGGCTCCGGCGTAGTAGATGAGGGCGCCGAGGAGGAACGACGCGCCGATCTCCCAGCCGAGCTGCAGGTTCTCCTCGGGGATCAGCTCGTAGCCGACGGCGCTGATCAGCGTGCCTGCGCCGAACGCCATCATCAGGCCGACGGTCCTGGTAGACCTCCCGAGCGGCGTGGCGAGCAGCTGCCCGACGAGGAGGGAACCCGCCGCGACCAGGCCCCAGAGCAGCGCCTGGGTCATATCTTGCCCGGCACCTCGATCTCACCGGTGTAGATGGGCGAGTCCTTGCGGGAGAGCAGCTCGCGCCGCTCCTCGGGGCTCAACGCCTCGACCTGGGCCCGGACGTCGGACGGGAAGCCGCTCACCTCCGGCCCGGGCTCGACCGGGACGATCGTGTGCACGACGCGGTCGTCGTAGAGGTGCATCATCGTGAACGCCTGGTGCGCGTCGACCCCCGACACGAACCGCTCGAGCGGCGCGGGGTCGGAGGTGTAGCAGGTCGCGGACGCGACGGACACCGGGATGCCGGCGAAGGTCGAGTACGTCGAGTAGTGGAAGTGCCCGCCGAGGATGCACCGCACGTCGGTGCCGAGGAGCACGTCGGCCAGCCGCTGCTGGTCGAGCAGCTCGATGATCTCGGCGGCGGGCATCATCGGCACCGGGATCGGCGGGTGGTGCAGCGCGAGCAGCGTGCCGTGCGGGGCCGGGGTGCCGAGCACGTCGGCGAGCCACTCCAGCTGTGCGTCGCTCAGCTCGCCGTGGTGGTACGCCGGCACGCTGGTGTCGAGGGACACGATCCGCAGCCCCGCGACGTCGTGCACCCGGTCCTGGTCCGCGTCGGACTCCGCCCCGAACAGCTCGCGTGAGTACGCCGTGCGCTCGTCGTGGTTGCCCATCACCCAGACGACCTCGGCGCCGATGGCGGCGGCTGCCGGCTCGACGATCTCGCGGAGCCGGGCGTAGGCGGCCGGCTCCGCCTTGTCGGCGAGGTCGCCGGTGAACACCAGGGCCTGCGGGAGCGGGTCGAGCCGGCTCAGCCGGGCGAGGGCGAGCTCGAGGCCGGCATCGGTGTCGATGGCGCCGTACTGCTTCGCGCCGCCCGCGAGGAGGTGCGGGTCGCTGAGGTGCGCAACCACGTGGCGAGGGGCGGGGTACTGGCCGAACTGCACGCGGACACGCTAGCGGCCCGCTCGGGGTGTGTGGGCGGGCGGCTGGTTTCCGTTCAATTGCGCCGTCCGGCCACCCCTACCCATCGGTAATCGGTACCTCGCCCAGCAATTGCGCGGAAACGGTCCGCTCCGCGAGCCAGTCAGGCCCGGGTGAGCCGGAAGACCGGGATCAGCCGGTCGGTGCGCTCCTCGTACTTGGCGAAGTTGGGCCAGGTGCGCAGCATCACCTGCCAGGCCGCCGCCCGGTCCTCGGGTCCGAGCTCCTCGGCGGTCACCGGCACCTGCCGGCGCTCCCAGGTGATCGAGGCCTGCCCGGCCGCACGGAGGTTGTGGACCCAGACCGGCATGTCCGGCCCGCCGAAGTAGGAGCCCGCGATCAGCCAGGTCCCCTGGTCGGGGACGCACAGCAGCGGCGTCGAGCGCGGGAGGCCGCTCTTGCGGCCCACGACGGTGAGGGTCAGGTTCGGCAGCCCGGCGAGGTCGAGCACGCTCACGCGGCCCCGGGTGACGCGTTGGAGGGTGCGGTCGGTCCAGACGATCTGGGGGAGCAGCCGGGGCATCCAGGGGATCGCGCCGATGCGGATCGCGAGGGGTGTCATCAGGCCCATGCCGGCAGTCTCTCCGCATCAGGGGGTTTCCACGCACGTGACGCCGGTCACTGTCTCTGCAAGGCTCGGTCGCGTACGCACCGGGTCCAAGCTTCTCGGGACGAGGTGGAGACAGATGGCACTGCCGGACGGGGTCGAGGTCGTCGGCCCGATGCACGCGCGCTTCGACGAGGTGCTCACCGACCGCGCGCTGGGGCTCGTCGCCGAGCTGCACCGCGCCTTCGACGTACGACGCCGCGAGCTGCTCGCGAAGCGCGCCGAGCGGGTGCGGGCGATCGCCGACGGTGGCGGGCTGGGCTTCCTCGAGGAGACCCGCTCGGTCCGCGAGGACGACTCGTGGCGGGTCGCCGACCCCGCGCCGAGCCTGGTCGACCGGCGGGTCGAGATCACCGGTCCGACGGACCGGAAGATGACGATCAACGCGCTGAACTCCGGCGCGAAGGTCTGGCTCGCCGACCACGAGGACGCCAACACCCCGCTGTGGGAGAACGTCGTCGGCGGCCAGCTCAACCTGCTGGACGCGATCACCGGCAACATCGACTTCACCAGCCCGGAGGGCAAGGAGTACCACCTCCACGACGGCGAGCACGCGACCATCGTCGTGCGGCCGCGGGGCTGGCACCTGCCGGAGAAGCACGTCCTGGTCGACGGCGAGCAGACCTCGGGCAGCCTCGTGGACTTCGCGCTCTACCTCGCGACCTGCGGGCAGCTGCAGATCGACCGCGGGCAGGGCCCGTACTTCTACCTGCCGAAGATGGAGTCGCACCTCGAGGCGCGGCTGTGGAACGACGCGTTCCTCCTGGCCCAGGACCACCTCGGCATCCCGCGCGGGACGATCCGTGCCACGGTCCTCATCGAGACCTACCCCGCGGCCTTCGAGATGGAGGAGATCCTCCACGAGCTGCGCGAGCACTCGGCCGGCCTCAACGCCGGCCGCTGGGACTACATGTTCAGCGTGATCAAGACCTTCCGCACCCGCGGTGACGACTGGGTGCTGCCCGACCGCAACTCGGTGACGATGACGGTCCCGTTCATGCGTGCCTACACCGAGCTGCTGGTGCGCACCTGCCACAAGCGGGGTGCGCACGCGATCGGCGGCATGGCGGCCTTCATCCCGAGCAAGGACGAGAAGCAGAACGCCTTCGCGTTCGAGAAGCTCACCGAGGACAAGATCCGCGAGGCGACCGACGGCTTCGACGGCTCCTGGGTCGCCCACCCCGGGATGGTCGAGGCCTGCCGCGCGGCCTTCGACGAGGTGCTCGGCGACAAGCCGAACCAGCGCGACCGGCTGCGCGAGGACGTGCACGTCACCGCCGACCAGCTTCTCGACGTGCGCTCCACGCCCGGCGAGGCTACCGAGAAGGGCCTGCGCAACAACGTGGCGGTCGGCCTGCGCTACCTCGAGTCGTGGCTGCGCGGCTCCGGCGCGGTCGGCATCTTCGACCTGATGGAGGACGCCGCGACCGCCGAGATCTCCCGCAGCCAGGTCTGGCAGTGGCGGACGAACGGCGTGGTGCTCGCCGAGGGCGAGAAGGTGACCCGCGAGCTCGTGGAGCAGGTGATCGCCGAGGAGCTCGAGCGAGCGCGCGGCGAGGCCGGGGAGGACGGGCGGCGCTGGGACGACGCCGTCGCGCTCTACTCCGACATGGCGCTCTCCGACGAGTACGCCGACTTCCTCACGCTCGCCGCCTACGAGCAGATGCCTTGACCGGGGTCGATGCCGTCGCCGCCCGCGCCCGGGAGCTGCTGCCCCCGGAGGCGGTGATCGACGACCGCGCCCGGCTGCGGACCTACGAGTGCGACGGCCTCGCGCACTACCGCGTCGTCCCGGCGCTGGTGGTGATCCCGGACGACGCCGCCCAGCTGGCGGCGGTGGTGCGGGCCTGCGCCGAGCACCGCGTGCCGTTCGTCGCCCGCGGCTCCGGCACCGGCCTCTCCGGCGGCGCGCTGCCCCACGCCGAGGGCGTCCTGGTCGTGACCTCGCGGATGCGGTCGATCACCGAGCTCCGGCCCGAGGACCAGCGGGCCGTCGTCGACCCGGGGGTCATCAACCTCGACGTCACCCGCGCTGCGACGCCGCACGGCTACTACTACGCGCCCGACCCCTCCAGCCAGCAGATCTGCTCGATCGGCGGCAACGTCGCCGAGAACTCCGGCGGCGCGCACTGCCTGAAGTACGGCTTCACCACCAACCACGTGCTCGGCGCGGACCTCGTGACGGCCGACGGCGACGTCGTCCCCCTCGGCGGCGCGGCGCCGGACGCCCCCGGCTACGACCTGCTCGGTGCGGTCGTCGGCTCGGAGGGCACGCTCGGCATCGTCACCTCGGTCACCGTGCGCCTGGTGCGGCTGCCCGAGGAGGTGCGCACCGTCCTCGTGGGCTTCGAGTCCACCGATGCCGCGGGCGCCGCCGTCTCGGCGATCATCGCCGCCGGCATCGTCCCCGCGGCAATCGAGATGATGGACGCCCTGGCGATCGAGGCCGCAGAGGAGGCGGTGCACTGCAACTACCCCGCCGGCGCCGGCGCCGTGCTGGTCATCGAGCTGGACGGGCCGGCGGCCGAGGTCGCCGCCGAGTACGACGAGGTCGAGCGGCTGTGCCGGGAGAACGGCTCCTTCGAGCAGCGGCTGGCCACCGACCCGTTCGACCGCGCGCTGATCTGGAAGGGCCGCAAGTCGGCGTTCGCCGCCGTCGGCCGGATCAGCCCGGACTACATCGTCCAGGACGGCGTGATCCCGCGGACCGCGCTCCCGGAGGTGCTGCGCGCGATCGCCGAGCTGTCGACCTCCTCGGGCGTCCGGGTCGCGAACGTCTTCCACGCCGGCGACGGCAACCTGCACCCGCTGGTCCTCTTCGACGAGTCGAAGGACGGCGAGGGCGAGGCGGCCGAGGAGGTGAGCGGCGCCATCCTCGACCTGTGCATCAGCCACGGCGGCTCCATCACCGGCGAGCACGGGGTCGGGGTGGACAAGGCCAAGTACATGCCGCGGATGTTCAGCGACGAGGACCTCGACACCATGCAGCTGGTCCGCTGCGCGTTCGACCCGGACGGCATCGCCAACCCCGGCAAGGTCTTCCCGACGCCCCGGCTCTGCGGCGAGGTGCCCGGTCGGCGCCAGGGCGTGCACCCGGCGCAGGCGGCCGGCCTCGCGGAGGCGTTCTGATGCCCGACGTCGCACGCCCCACGACCACCGCCGAGGTGGCGGACGTGATGCGCGACGCCGCGGCCCGGGGTCGCACCGTCGTCGCCCGGGGGCGGGGCACCAAGCAGTCCTGGGGGTGCCCGGTCGCACCCGACCTCGTCGTCGACCTGTCCGGCATGGACCGGGTGCTCGACCACCAGGCCGGCGACCTCGTCGTCGAGGTGCAGGCCGGCGCCCGGCTGGTCGACGTGCAGGACGCGGTCGGGGCCGCACGCCAGCGGCTCGCCCTCGACGAGACGGTGCCCGGCGCCAGCGTCGGTGGCACCCTCGCCACCAACGCCTCCGGCCCCTCGCGGCTGGCCACGGGGACCGCCCGCGACCTGCTCATCGGCGTGACCGTCGTCCGCGCCGACGGCGTGGTCGCGAAGGCCGGCGGGCGCGTGGTGAAGAACGTCGCCGGCTACGAGGTCGGCAAGCTGGTGGTCGGGTCGTTCGGGACCCTCGCCGTCGTGACCGAGGCGCTGTTCCGGCTGCACCCCGAGCCCGAGGTCCGCCGATGGGTGAGCGTCGAGGCCGGCGACCCGCGTCGCCTGCACGACCTCGTCCACGCGGTCGTCCACTCCCAGGCCGTGCCCGGCGCCGTCGAGGTCGACGGGGGCACCCTCGCCGTGCTCCTCGCCGGCCGGGCGGCCGGGGTCGAGGCACGCGCCCGGACCGTGGCGGAGCTCGTCGGTGGCACCGTCTCGGACACCGCGCCCGCGGGCTGGGGTCGCTACCCGTGGGAGCCGTCCGAGACCGGCCTCAAGATCACGTGCGTGCTCTCGGGCCTGCACGACGTGCTCTCCTGCGCCGCCGACGTCGGCGCCCGGGTGCGCGGGTCCGCCGGGACCGGGGTCCTGTACGCCGCGCTCGCCGACCCCGACGCCGTACCGGACGCCCTCGCGCGGCTGCGCGAGGTCGCGGCCCGCCACGGCGGCACGGTCGTGGTCGTCGACGCCCCCGACGAGGTGAAGGCCGCGGTCGACGTGTGGGGACCGGTGCCGGCGCTCGACCTGATGCGCCGGGTCAAGGACCAGTTCGACCCCGACCGGCGGCTCGCGCCGGGACGCTTCGTGGGAGGGATCTGACGTGGCCGACCACGAGTCCAAGGAGGAGCTCCTCGACGACTGCGTGCACTGCGGCTTCTGCCTGCCGACCTGCCCGACCTACGTGCTGTGGGGCGAGGAGATGGACAGCCCGCGCGGCCGGATCCAGCTGATGCAGCAGCTCGCCGACGGCGAGCCGATGACCGACGCGATGGTCTCCCACTGGGACGCCTGTCTCGGCTGCATGGCCTGCGTGACCGCCTGCCCGTCCGGGGTGCAGTACGACCGGCTGATCGAGGAGACCCGGGCGGAGGTCGAGCGCGAGCACCGTCGTTCGCCGTCCGAGCGGGCCCTGCGCGGCCTGGTCTTCGCGCTGTTCCCGCACCCGAAGCGGCTGCGCCTGCTCGCCGGTCCGCTGCGCGGACTCCAGCGCACCGGGCTCGACCGCGCCCTGCGGCGTACCGGCCTGCTCGACCGGGTGGCACCCTCGCTCGCCGCGATGGAGCGGCTCGCGCCCCGGCTCTCCCGGTCCGAGCCGCTGGCCGCACGCCTGCCCGCCACCGGCGAGCGCCGGGCCGTCGTCGGGATGCTGACCGGCTGCGTGCAGGGCGCCTTCTTCCCGGCCGTGAACGCCGCCACCGCCCGGGTGCTCCAGGCGGAGGGCTGCGACGTGGTCGTGCCGCCCGAGCAGGGGTGCTGCGGCGCGCTCTCGGTGCACAACGGGCGGGCGGAGGAGGCGAAGCGCTACGCGCGACGGCTGGTCGAGACCTTCGAGAGCACCGAGGTCGAGCGGATCGTCGTCAACGCCGCAGGGTGCGGGTCGACGATGAAGGAGTACGCCGCGCTGCTCGCCGACGACCCCGGGTACGCCGCCCGCGCGCAGGCCTTCCAGGACAAGGTCCGCGACATCAGCGAGGTGCTCGACGAGCTCGGCCCGGTCGCCGAGCGGCACCCGCTGGAGGTGACCGTCGCCTACCACGACGCCTGCCACCTCGGGCACGCCCAGGGCGTGCGGGTGCCGCCGCGCCGGCTGCTCGAGGGCATCCCCGGCCTGGAGCTGCGCGAGGTGGCCGAAGCCGAGCTGTGCTGCGGGTCGGCCGGCATCTACAACGTGCTGCACCCCGAGCCGGCCCGCGAGCTCGGGGACCGCAAGGCGCGCAACATCGTGGCGACCGGGGCCGACGTCCTGGTCACCGCGAACCCCGGCTGCCTGATGCAGGTCGCCGCGGCGGTCGAGCGGCACGCGGAGGCCGCGGGCGACCGGCCGATGCGGCTCGCTCACACCGTCGAGGTCCTCGACGCCTCCATCAGCGGGCGGCCCCTCTAGACCCCGTCACATCCATCTCGGCACATCCATCTCGGGAAGTGGTCACGATGTTCCAGCAGAACCTCGAGCCGGTCGGCGACTCGCTCGTCCTCAGTGCGCTGTGCGGTGCGATCCCGCTGCTCACGCTGTTCGTCCTCCTCGGCGGGCTCCGCGTCCGGGCCTGGGTCGCGGGGCTCGTCGCGCTCGCGGTCGCCCTGGCGGTCGCGGTGGTCCTCTTCGAGATGCCGCTCGGGCAGGCGCTGCTCGCCGGCACCGAGGGCGCGGCGTTCGGGTTCTTCCCGATCCTGTGGATCGTCATCAACGCGATCTGGGTCTACAACCTCACCGTCGAGTCCGGGCACTTCGACGTGCTGCGGCGCTCCTTCGAGAAGGTCAGCGCCGACCAGCGGATCCAGGCGATCATCATCGCGTTCTGCTTCGGCGCGCTGCTCGAGGCGCTGGCCGGCTTCGGCACGCCGGTCGCGATCACCGTCGTGATGCTGATGGCGCTCGGGTTCGAGCCCCTCAAGGCCGCGTCGGTCGCGCTGATCGCCAACACCGCGCCGGTCGCGTTCGGCGCGCTGGCCACCCCGATCCTCACCCTCGCCACCGTCACCTCCGGCGCGAGCAACGACCCGGGGCTCGACGTCGACACGCTGGGAGCGATGGTGGGACGGCAGACCCCGATCCTCGCCGTCGTGGTGCCGTTGATCCTGGTGCTGGTGGTCGACGGCACCCGCGGCCTGCGGCGCACCTGGCTGCCGGCGCTGGTGTGCGGCCTCGCCTTCGGGCTGGCCCAGTTCGTCGCCGCCAACTACATCTCGGTGCCGCTGGCCGACATCGTCGCCTCCCTCGTCGCAGCCGCGTCCGTCGTGCTGCTGCTCCAGGTCTGGTCGCCGAGCGAGGAGCTGCTCGCGACCTCGCCGACCGAGCCGGGCAGCGAGCCGGGTGCCGCGCCCGGCGCGGGTGCGGGAACGGCCGGGACGGGGAGCCGGCAGGGGAGCGGCGAGCCGGTCGGCGGCCGCGGGTCGGTCGCGGTCGGCACCCGCCCGGTCACCGACAGCCGTGCCGACGTGCTCCGCGCCTACGCGCCGTACGCCGTGATCATCGCGATCTTCTCGATCACCAACATCACCGCAGTGAAGGAGGCGCTGGCCGAGGAGCCGTGGACCCACCTGTTCGCGTGGCCGGGGCTCGACGTCCTCAACCCCGCGGGCGACCCCGTCGCGACCACGACCTTCGCGCTCAACTGGCTGCCGGCCGCGGGCACCCTGATGGTGCTCGCCGGCGTCATCACGGCGGTGATCCTGCGGGTGTCCCCGGCGACCGCCGTCCGCGCCTACGGCCGGACGTACGTCGAGCTGCGCTCGGCGATCGTCACGGTGATGGCGGTGCTCGCCCTGGCCTACGTGATGAACCTGTCCGGGCAGACGTCCTCGATCGCGGCGTGGCTGGCCGGTGCGGGGGGCGCCTTCGCGCTGATCTCGCCGGTCCTCGGGTGGATCGGGGTCGCCGTGACCGGGTCGGACACGTCCTCGAACGCACTGTTCGGCGGGCTCCAGGTGCAGACGGCCGCCAAGGCCGGGCTCGACCCGGTGCTGATGGCGGCGGCCAACTCCTCGGGCGGCGTCCTCGGCAAGATGGTCAGCCCGCAGAACCTCGCGATCGCGGCGGCGGCCGTCGGCATGGCCGGGCGCGAGGGCGACATCCTGCGCAAGGTGCTGCTCTGGAGCATGGTGCTCCTCGTGCTCATGTGCGCGATCGTCGGTCTCCAGGCGACCCCGGTCCTGGGCTGGATGGTCCCCGGCTAGGCCTAGAACATCATCGAGGCGCCGGGCGCGACGTCGGTGCGCAGCGCGCGCCACAGCTCGGACGCGGCGCCGAGACGCGCCTCGGTGACGAGGCCGGCCCGGGCCAGGGCGACCAGGTTCCCGCCCCCGAGGTACGCCGCGCCCAGGGCGTCGACGGACAGCTGCAGGTCGGCGTCGGCGTCGGTGCGCTCGACCACGGCCGCCCCGTCGGCGTCGGCGTGGATCCGCCAGCGGCCGGCGTTCCAGGGGGCGTGGGTGTCGGTGACGTCGACGACGGCGTCGCAGGGAGCGCTCCACCTGCGCGCCGCGAGCGCCTCCGGCAGGTCGACGAGGCGGACCCAGAGGCTGTCGTAGGTCTCGACGCGGGACGTCGACCGGGGACCACCGACCCAGGCGAGGACCGGGTCGTCGGCGCTGCCGGTGCGGAGCGTGACGCTGCCGACGAGGTCGAAGTCGAGCAGCCGGCGGAGCAGCGCGAGCCGGGTGGCGGGCGCGCCGACCAGCACGAAGACCGAGAGCGTGCCGCTGGGGCGGGCGGACTCCCACTTCTGCTCGCGCCGGAACATCGCGAAGCCGAGGTCCTGGCCGTCGCGCTGGGCGAACAGGACCCGCCACGGCTCCTTGTCGCGCAGCCACTCGGGGAACGACCGACAGATCCGCTCGTAGTAGGCCGGCGCCCCGACGATCGCACCTTCGTCGGGGTGCGCGCGGTGGGCGGCGTGCATCCGCTGCGCGGTGCCGGGGTCGGAGGTGGTCGCCATCCGGGTCGTGACCGCGGCCGCGGCGTCGTCGAGACCGGGCGCCCTCAGCGTGGCGCCACGCGACAGCGTGATCGGCAGCTCCAGCGACGCCAGGCCGTAGCCGTACCGGCCGTAGATCGCCGGCTCGCTCGCGTGCAGCGCGGAGACGTGGGTGCCGGGGGTGTCCCGCACCTGCTCGAGGTGGTGGCGCAGCATGGCCGAGAGGACGCCGCGGCGCCGGTGGTCGGGGTGCACGCCGACCCAGGTCAGACCGGCGCACGGCACCAGCCGGTCGCCCGGCACGGCGAGCTCGAGGGGGTAGACCCCGTAGACGCCGGGGTACGTCGTGGGGTCGCTCGGCTCCTCCACCTCCGCGGCAAACCGCTGGTCCGTCGGCAGCCCCGTCAGCTGGTCCTCGGCGGGGGCCGGCAGCACCTCCTGGAACCAGACGACCGTGTCGGTGAAAATGAAGCGCTCGGCGTCGGTCGCGACGTCCACCCGGATCTCACCCATGGGTCCAGACAACCGTCTGGCCGGTCCGCGGCTCAACCCCATTCCGTCCGGAGAGCGGTCTCGACCTCGCCGACCGTGCCGACCGTGGCGACGTGGGCGTCGGGGCGGACCAGCCAGGCCTCACCCTCCTCGACCGACAGCTCCGGCGGCAGCGGCGCGACCCGGACGCCGTCGGGCACGGCGACCGGCTCGTTCGACAGGACGAGCATCCGGCGCCGGGCCAGCTCCCGCAGACGGGTCCCGTCGACGGCCAGGTCGGGGAGGATCGCGCCGACGGCCGGATGGACGGCGTCGCCGTACCGGAACGGGGCGTAGAGCCTCCCGGAGTCGATCTCGGCCCGGGCTGCGGGGTCGGTGACCGCGCGGCCGAGGACGGCGCGGCGGTGTGCCCAGCCCTCCTCCGTCTGCGGCACCAGGAAGTCCATCGTGCGCGTCGTGATCGCGAGGTTGTCGAGCGCGGCGGCGCGGCGCTCGGCGTCGTAGCCGTCGACGACCCGCGGACCGGCCCAGCCGTGCAGGGCGAACGCGATCCGCCAGGCGGCGTTCTCGGCGTCGGCGACCCCGGAGTTGAGCCCACGTGCCCCGAACGGCGCCACCAGGTGCGCGCAGTCGCCGGCGAGCAGCACCCGGCCCCGGCCCATCGTCGAGGCGCAGCGGGAGTGGAAGCGGTAGACCGTGCACCAGACGACCTCGTAGGGGCGGTCGCCCACGATCCGGCGGACCCGACCGTCGAGCTCGCCGGTCGCGCGCTCGCGCTCGAGGTTGAAGTCCGGCGCGACCTGCCAGTCGATCCGGTAGGTCGAGTCCGGGCAGGGGTGCATGAGCACCTGGCGGCCAGGGTTCCACTCCGGGTCGAAGTGGAAGCGGCGCTCGAGCTCGCGGTCGGGCAGGTCGCAGCGGATGTCGCAGATCAGGAACCGGTCGTCGAAGGTGCGGCCGGCGAAGTCCGCGCCGATCGCCCGCCGGACGACCTCCCCGCGGGCGCCGGCGCAGCCGACGACGTACGGCGTCTCGACCGTGCCGCCGTCCGTCCGGACCCTCACGTGGTCGCCGTGGTCGGCGACGTCGGTCACCGTGGTGCCCCAGCGGACCTCGATGGCCGGCTGCTCCGCGACCAGCTCGTCGAGGACCTGCTCGACCCGCGCCTGCCCGATGTTCACCCACGGCGGGAAGGGGCTCGTGCCGCTGTCGCTGAACTCCACGTGGAAGAGCTCGTGCTCGCGGTAGTAGGTGCGCGCCACCCGCCAGGTGACCCCTTCCTCCGCGATCCGCCGGCCCGCGCCGACGGAGTCCCAGATGTCCAGGGTGTCCCGCTGCTGGCAGATCGAGCGCGAGCCGACCACCTCGCGACGCTCGTGGGCGTCGACGACCAGGGTCGGGATCTCCCACCGGGCCAGCAGCAGCGCCGTCGTCTGCCCCACCGGCCCGTTCCCGACGACCACCACGGGCGGCCCGTCGTACATGGCGCTGAGCGTAGCCCTCGGGCTGACTGCCGGCATCTTGCCGTCGGCTCTGGTTGCGACCGATATGGCGGCATAGCGGATACGGCGCGCGCGGGTCGCGGTTGCCTCCCGGCTCACGGTCGCGTTCGCCGGTGGTCGAGCAGCGAGCGTCAGCGAGCATCGTCACCGGTGGTCGAGCAGCGAGCGCCAGCGAGCGTCGTCGAGACCCCGGGAGGTCCGCAGGGCGGTGCTGTCGGCAGCTCGCCGGTGGTCTCGGGTTGAGACCGACAGGCAGCAACGAGGGGCGGCAAATCTTCTGAGTGCGGCTGGTTCCCGGCTCACGGTTCGCGGTCGGCGGTGTTGCGGTGGTCGAGCAGCGAGCGCCAGCGAGCGTCGTCACCGGTGGTCGAGCAGCGAGCGCCAGCGAGCGTCGTCGAGACCCCGGGAGGTGCGCAGGGCGGTGCTGTCGGCATCTCGCCGTGGTCTCGGGTTGCGACCGACGGGCAGCAACGCCGGGTACGGCGTGCGTCGGGTCACGGTCGCCTCCCGACTCACGGTCGCTTTCGCCGGTGGTCGAGCAGCGAGCGCCAGCGAGCGTCGTCGAGACCCCGGAAGGCAAGGCAGGGCGGTGACCCAGCGGTCTCGGAATCTTTACCAAAGAAGTTCTCAGATCCCTGTGGATACAGGGGATTCTCGCCTCTGACTGTCGGTGGCGAGTGCTTGAGTAGACCCATGACCAGCACCGCCACCGAGCTCGGCACCGACACCAGCGAACTCGCCGCTGCGGCGTCGGTCGAGTCGGTGCTGACCGCGGCTGCGGCGACTCGGGAGGCGATCGCGGACCTCGAGGTCCAGCAGCTGATCCAGGCCACCGACTGGGTCACGCTGCACCCGGGCGAGGAGGTGGACACCTCGATCGAGTTCGGGATGCGGGACCTCCAGATCGCCGGCGACGGCGCCCCGACCATCGACGAGGCTGCGGTCGCGGAGTTCGCGCTCGCGGTCGGGAAGACCACCGACGCCGGTCGGCTCTACCTCGGCGACGCGGTCGAGCTCTGCTACCGGCTCCCGCGACTGTGGGCTCGGGTGGTCGCGGGTGAGGTGGCGGTGTGGAAGGCGAGGAAGGTCGCCCAGGCCACCACCAGCCTCCCGCCCGACGCGGCAGCCGCGGTGGACCAGCGGTTGGCGTGGTGCGCGCACCGGTGCTCGTTCGCCGAGATCGAGCGGCAGGTCGAGAAGGCACGCGCCGAGCACGACCCCGACGCCGCGGAGGAGCGGCGGGTCGCGGCGCTGGAGAAGCGCCGGTTCGACATCGACCTCGACCACGCCACCCCCGACGGACTGGTGCACGTCGAGGGCGAGCTCGACCTGGCGGACGCGGTCGCCCTGGAGGAGCAGATCCGGGCGAAGGCCGCGACCCTGGACCTGCAGCTGCCGTTGGACGTGCGGCGGTCGATGGCCGCGGGCCTCCTCGGCGCGACGGAGGGTGACAACGCGACCACTCGTGAGGTGGTCGTCTACGCCCACGTCCGTCCCGGGCAGTCGAGTGTGGACGTCGACAACACGAGGTCCTCGGTCACCCCCGGCCACCTGAAGGACTGGTGCCAGCAAGCCGGCACCAAGGTCACGATCCGGCCCGTCATCGACCTGAACGCCGAGCTGTCCACCGACTGCTACGAGCCGACCGAGCTCATGAAGGAACAGATCGGGCTGCGGGACCGGCAGTGCTGCTTCCCCGGCTGCGCCCGCCCCGCCCGGCGCTGCGACGCCGAGCACCAGGTCCCGTGGCCCGAGGGCCCCACCGCCTCCTCCAACCTGGCCCCCGCCTGTCGGACCCACCACCGCCTCAAGACCCACGCCGGCTGGGACTACCAGCGCATCGCCGGGGTCGGGTTCGTGTGGACCACCCCGATGGGCCGCACCTACGTGTCCTCCTTCGTCACCGAACCACCGCCCGAGCCCGCCGCGCGACATACCCGCTGACCCGGACCCCGCCGGCCACGGCCGGCGGGGTAAGACCCATGCCTGGACCTGGCTGGGCGGCCCTTCTCGGCGATGAGCACCGTCCGGCGGCGACGGTTCCCGACGTTCAGAAACCTCTCAGTCCGCCACGGGACGATGGAGCCATGCCGCACCTGTCCCCGCGCTCCCAGGCCCTCCTCGACCGCATCGACGCGTGGGCCGACCGGAGCCCGGTGCGGTCGGTGGCGGTCAAGGTCGGGGTGACCCTCGGTGGACCCCTCGTCATCGCCGCGGGGATCGCAATGCTCGTGCTGCCCGGTCCGGGCCTGGTCGTCATCGCGCTCGGGATGGCGCTGATGGCTCTCGAGTACGAGTGGGCGCGGACCGTGCTGGCCGCCGGTGGACGCAGCGCCTCGTGGCTCCGCGAGAAGACCCTCCCGAAGGACGGTTCGGCCGGGCGCAAGCTGCTCGGCGTGAGCGGTGCCGCGGCGTTCGTCGTGGCGACCACGCTGATCACCGGCGCCGTCACCACCTTCGTGGGCGCCCAGACCTTCCTCTGAGCAGCGCCGCCGGCGCTCAGCCGCGGGCGGGCTCGACCCGTCCGACCACGTCGCCGAGGGCGATCCGGCCGCCCGCCGTACCGGGCGCGGTGTAGCGCAGCGTGACCTCGTCGCCGTCGTCGAGGAACGCCGACTCCTCCCCCCAGCCCACCTCGAGCAGCGACCCGCGCTGGTCCTCGGCCGGCCCGCTGACCGTGCCCGACCCGAAGAGGTCGCCGGTGCGGAGCGAGGCCCCGTTGACCGTCATGTGCGCCAGCATCTGGGCGGGCGACCAGTACATCGTGCGGTACGGCGGCCGGCTGACGACCTCGCCGTTGACGACGACCTCGACGTCGATGTCGAGGCCCTGCACCTGCCCGGGCCCGAGGTAGGGGAGCGGCTCGGGGTCCTGCGCCGGGAGGTCGACCCAGGCGGCGTCGAGCGCCTCGAGCGGCGTGACCCAGTGCGACACGGAGGTGGCGAAGGACTTGCCGAGGAACGGGCCGAGCGGCACGTACTCCCAGGCCTGGATGTCGCGCGCGGACCAGTCGTTGAGGCCGACGACGCCGAAGACGTGGTCGGCGAACGCGTCGTGGGGGACCGCGGTGCCGAGCTCGGACCCCACCCCCACCACGAAGCCGAGCTCGGCCTCGATGTCGAGCCGGGTCGACGGGCCGTACGTCGGTGCCGGGTCGCCCCGGCGCTGCCCGGACGGTCGCACGACCGGCGTGCCGGACGCCACGACGGTGCCGGCGCGTCCGTGGTAGCCGACCGGCAGGTGCTTCCAGTTGGCGAGCAGCGGCTCGGCGTCGGGACGGAAGATGCGGCCGACGTTCGAGGCGTGGTGCTCGGAGGCGTAGAAGTCCACGTAGTCCGCGACCTCGACCGGCAGGTGCAGCGTGACGTCGGCCAGCGGGACCAGGTGCGGCTCCACGAGGTCGCGCTCCGGCTCCTCGGTGAGCAGGCCGGTGATCCAGGTCCGGACCGAGCTGCGGACCCGGTGGCCCTCGGCCATCAGGGCGTTGAGCGAGCCCTCCTGGAACACGTGGTGGACGTCGAGCATCTCGGCCGCGGCCACCGGCGCGAGGTCGAGCACGTGGTCGCCGATCCGGACCCCGACGCGCGGGCCCTCGCCGGGCAGCGAGAACACGCCGTACGGCAGGTTGTCGACGTCGAAGAGCGTCCCCGCGGCTCCGGGCACCCAGGTCGGCAGGGTCGTCACAGGTCCTCCAGCAGTCCGAGAGCGATCAGGTCGTCGAGCGGCTCGCTGACCGAGCAGGAGCCGAAGGACGTGAACCAGCGCCGGGCGCCGTCCAGGTCCTCGGTCGCGGCCGCCGCAGCGAGCGACGCGCCGTCGCGGTCCTCGAGCGTCGCGACCACCTCGCCGGCGGTCGCGCCGTCGAAGGCGCGCCGGGTGGCGAGCAGCACGTTGAGGAACCCGTGGTGCTCGAAGCCGTCTTCACCGGTGTGCCGGACCGCGTGGTGCAGGCCGGCGGTGCACTTGTACGGCGTCTCGCGGTCGAGCGCCGCGTCGATCCAGCTCGCGAGCGTGGTGGCGGTGGGGAAGGCGTCGGCGGTCAGCCCGCCGGTGCGGAGCTTGAGCCGCAGCTCGGCCGCGGCCACCACGTCGGCGGCGGCCCGCCAGCCGGCCGAGGGGTCGATCGCGGGCAGCTCGAGGTAGACCGGGACGTGCTCGTCGAGCACGCCGTCGGCGCGGGCGGCGTCGACGGCCGCGACCACCCGGCGGGCGTTGCCGGCGAGGTCGTCGAGGTCGCGCAGCGCAACCTCGATCCCCTCCACCGCGACGTGCAGCTTGCGGCCGAGCGCCGCCGGGCCGGCGACGTTGCCGGCGCCCCCGGTGAGCACCACGGAGAGCGCGAGCGGCGTGCCGCGCAGCAGCGGCACGTCGGTGTCGCGCACGACGAACGTGCCGACCAGGTCGGCGTAGGGGGAGTGTCGGCGCTCGGCGTGTGCCGCCGACGCCTCGTGCAGCGGCGCGTCGCCGGGTGGGAAGATCGCGGCGTCGTCGACGAGGCCCCGCCACGCAGCAGGGAGTGCGGCGGGGAGCGGGTGCGTTGACACGCGGGCTACTGTAGCCGCGAAGCGCATAACGGACGTAAGCGTTCGACTATCGGACGGAGCGGGAGATGGTCCACTACCGACGGATCGGCACGGTCCCCCCGAAGCGGCACACCCAGCACCGGGACGCCGAGGGCCGGCTCTACTACGAGGAGCTGATGGGCGAGGAGGGGTTCTCCTCCGACTCCTCGCTGCTCTACCACCGCGGGGTGCCCTCGGCGATCGTGGCCTCGGAGGTCTGGGAGCTGCGCGACCAGACCCGGACGCCGAACCACCCGCTCAAGCCCCGCCACCTGCGGCTCCACGACCTCGAGACCGGCCCGGACGCCGTCACCGACCGGCGCCTCGTGCTCGGCAACAACGACGTACGGATCTCCTACGTCGTGACCGGGACCGAGCCCTCGCCGCTCTACCGCAACGCGACCGGGGACGAGTGCGTCTACGTCGAGTCCGGCAGCGGCGTCGTCGAGACCGTCTTCGGTGCCATCGGCTACCGCACCGGCGACTACGTGCTCGTCCCGCGGGCGACCACGCACCGCTGGGTCCCCGCCGAGCCGAGCCGGCTCTACCCGATCGAGGCCAACAGCCACGTCGCCCCGCCGAAGCGCTACCTCTCCCGCTACGGCCAGCTGCTCGAGCACGCGCCGTACTGCGAGCGCGACCTGCACGGCCCGGACGACGTCCTGCTCGCGGACGGCGCCGACGTCGACGTGCTGGTCAAGCACCGCACCAGTGCCGGCATCGTCGGCACCCGGATGACCTACGCGACCCACCCGTTCGACGTCGTCGGCTGGGACGGGTGCCTCTACCCCTACACCTTCAACCTCGAGGACTACATGCCGATCACCGGCAAGGTCCACCAGCCGCCGCCGGTGCACCAGGTCTTCGAGGGCCACAACTTCGTCGTGTGCAACTTCCTGCCGCGCAAGGTCGACTACCACCCGCTGGCGATCCCGGTGCCGTACTACCACTCCAACGTCGACAGCGACGAGGTGATGTTCTACGTCGGCGGGGACTACGAGGCACGCAAGGGCTCGGGCATCGGGATCGGGTCGATCTCGCTGCACCCGGGCGGGTACGCGCACGGCCCACAGCCGTCGGCGATCGAGGCGTCGCTGGGCGTCGAGGAGTTCGACGAGACGGCGGTGATGGTCGACACCTTCGCCCCGCTCGACCTCGGCGAAGGCGCCCTCGCGGTCGAGCACCCGGCGTACGCGTGGACCTGGGCCGGCCGCGGCGGCGACGACCCGGCGGTCTTCTCGAACAGCTGAGACCATCGGTCCATGGGCTGGTCCTGCGCGTTCGACGCCGAGCTCTGGGAGTGGGACGCCGCGCAGGACGGCACGTCGTGGGTCTTCGTCACCGTGCCGCCCGACGAGACCGAGGAGATCCGGCTGCGGTCAGGCCCGCCACGCGGGTTCGGCTCGGTGCGGGTCGAGGTGACCGTCGGCGGCACCACCTGGCGCACCTCGGTGTTCCCGGACGCTCGCGGCTATGCCCTGCCGGTCAAGAAGGCGGTACGCCGCGCCGAGTCCCTCGAGGGGGGGGACTCGGCGCGGGTCACGCTGGAGCTGCTCTGAACGGTGCTACGGGGCGACCGGCTGGTTGCTGAGCGTCTTGTACGTGTACGCGGTTCCGATGAGGACCACCGGCAGCGCCACGATCAGTCCGATGCCGCACAACAGCGCGCCGACGAACCACGCGACCAGGCTGATCAGGAACCAGAGGATCACGTTGCCGGCGTTGTTCTTCGTGAACTCGAAGCTGGCCTTGATCGCATCGATCGCACCGAGCTCCTGCCGGTCCATCAGGAAGTACAGCGTGTACGACGTGAAGAACGCGACCAGGAGTCCTGGGATCACGCAGAGGATGAACCCGACGAAGGTCGCGATGCCGATCAGCACCGAGGCGAGGATGACGTCACCGAGCTTGTGCGGCTTCAGGATCGAGGTGCCCTCGAGCTGCCGGCCGTCGGTGATGTCCAGCGCGGCGCGGACGATGCCCGCCCCGATGATCATCGAGATGATCCAGGTCAGCAGGCTGAACAGCCAGCTGACGATGTTCTGCGCGACGAAGATGCCGCCGCAGTCCTCGGTCTTGATGCCGTTGTCGGTGAACTCGACCTTCGGGTCGCACGCCACCGCGCGGCCGATGAAGAAGCCCACGACCTGGAAGAAGATGATCACCGCGACCAGGATCAGCACCGCGATGAGGATCTGGCCGATGTTGGCGGTGAACTTGTTCCAGCCGTAGGAGAAGGCGTTGCCGACGCTGTAGCCGTTGGCGCCCGGGTTGCCCCCGCCCGGCGGGGCCGGGGGAGGGGGCGGCGTGGTGCCGCCGCCGTACCCGCCGGCGGGATCGCCGTACGTGGGAGGCGGTGGCGGTGGCGGTGGCGGTGCTCCGCCGGCCGGAGGCTGTTCGGGAGGTGGTTCGTTCGTTGACATCCCATGCTCCTGTTCGTCCCAAGGAAGGCGTTCGCAACCTAGCGGTTCAGCGGCCTGGTCGGACAGGGTCCGATGGGGCTATTGCTGCGGGCGGTTGGGGTGCGCGCGGGACAATGTCCCGGTGAGCAACCTCGAGGACCGGCCCGAGGAGGTCACCGCCGGACCGGCGGTGACCCCGGGCGTCGAGATCATGACCCCCCGCGACGTGCCGCTCGGCGGCCCCCGGGCGATGCGGGTGCGGCGGACGCTCCCGCAGCGGCAGCGCTCGCTGGTCGGCGCCTGGTGCTTCGTCGACCACTACGGCCCGGACGACGTCGGCGACACCGGCGGGATGCGCGTGGCGCCGCACCCGCACACCGGGCTCCAGACCGTCAGCTGGCTGTTCACCGGCGAGGTCGAGCACCGCGACAGCGCCGGCCACCACGCGATGGTGCGGCCCGGGGAGGTCAACCTGATGACCGCCGGTCGCGGCATCAGCCACTCCGAGGTGTCGACGTCGTCGACGACGACCCTGCACGGTGCGCAGCTGTGGGTGGCGCTGCCGGACTCCCACCGGGACACGGCCCCGCGGTTCGACCACCACGCGCCGGCTCCGGTGACCGGCGAGGGGTGGGAGGCGCGCGTCTTCCTCGGGTCGCTGCTCGGCGACACCTCGCCGGTCCCCACCGCCACCCCGCTCGTCGGGGCCGAGCTGCGGCTCGCGCCCGGCACCACGTTGCCCCTCTCCGTCGACCCGGCCCACGAGCACGGCGTCCTCGTCGACGCCGGCGTCGTCGGTGTCGCGGGCACCGACGCCAAGCCGGCCGACCTCGCCTACGTCCCGCCCGGCCGCTCGACCGTCACCCTGACGTCGTACGACGAGCCGGTGCGTCTGCTGGTGCTCGGCGGGCCGCCGTTCGGCGAGCCGATCGTCATGTGGTGGAACTTCGTGGGCCGCAGCCACGAGGAGATCGTCGGGTTCCGCGCGGAGTGGCAGCAGCAGATCACCGACGCGGGGCTGGTCGACGGGCGGTTCGGCGTCCCGGTCGGCGAGCGCCTGCCGCCGATCCCGGCACCGCCGCTGCCCAACGCGCGGCTCAAGGAGCGCCGCTGACGCGACGTCACCGAACCGTCACGACGAGGCGGTTGCCGCCTTCGTCGCAGCGCAGGACAGTGGTCGCCATGACCGATGCCCCCGACTTCACCGCCCTGCGTGCGACCTTCGTGAACTGCACGTTGAAGCGCAGCCCGGAGCGCAGCCACACCCAGGGCCTCGTCGATGCGAGCGCAGCGATCATGCGCGCCCACGGCGTCGAGGTCGACGTGATCCGGTTCGTGGACCATGACGTCGCGACCGGCGTGTACCCGGACATGCGCGACCACGGCTGGGAGACCGACGCCTGGCCCGACCTCTACCCGGGGATCCTGGACAGCCAGATCCTCGTGGTGGCCGGGCCGATCTGGCTCGGCGACAACAGCAGCGTGACCAAGCGGTTCATCGAGCGGATCTACTCGCTGAGCGGGATGCTCAACGACGCCGGCCAGTACCTCTTCTACGGGCGCGTCGCCGGCTGCCTCATCACCGGCAACGAGGACGGCATCAAGCACTGCGCGCAGAACGTGCTCTACAGCCTCCAGCACGTCGGGTACTCCATCCCGCCGAACGCCGACGCCGGCTGGATCGGCGAGGCGGGACCCGGGCCGTCCTACCTCGACCCCGGCAGCGGTGGCCCCGAGAACGACTTCACCAACCGCAACACGACGTTCATGACCTGGAACCTGATGCACCTCGCGCGGATGCTGCGCGACGAGGGCGGCTTCCCGGCGTACGGCAACCAGCGCTCGGCGTGGGACGCCGGGACCCGTTTCGACTGGGAGAACCCCGAGTACCGCTGACCGACCGGGGACCCAGCGTCAGCGGTGCAGGGTCCCCTGGATCGCGCCCGCCGGGTAGGTCGAGTTGTGGACGTTGAAGTAGTAGGCCCCCGGGTTGTTCAGGATCCGTGCGATCGCCCGCTTGGACACCCCGGTGGCGCAGTGCGGGCCGCCGGTCACGGAGCCGCCGAGGTCGACGACGATCCCGCCGTCCGACACCCGGTGGATGTGGGCGGAGTCCGGGGTGGCGATGTGCTCCCAGGACACCGTGGCGCAGACCTTGTGGCGTGCCTTGTTCAGCGTGAAGTGCGCCTCGCCCGAGCCGTCGGGGTCGCCGCTGGGCCGCAGGGTCGCCTCGAGCCGCTGCACCGCGGCCCGGTGGGCGGGTGCGGCCTGCGTCGGGCTGAGGACCCCGGCGCCTGCAGCGACGAGCGCCAGACCGCTCGCTGCGACCGCCAGCCGGCGGAGGTGGATCGACATGGTGTCTCCCTTCATCGGTCCTGCTGGAGACACGGCCGGGGCGGCTCCGCGGTTCAGGGGCTGTCGGTGCGGTGCGCTTGGATGGCTGCATGGGACCGGTGGCCGGCGAGGACGGCGTCGCCCGCTGCCCCTGGGCCGGCGGCCCGGGGGCGATGCGCGACTACCACGACCGCGAGTGGGGCCGGCGGGTCAGCGGCGAGTCGGCGTACCTCGAGCGACTGACGCTGGAGGCGTTCCAGTCCGGCCTGTCCTGGTCGACGATCCTGGCCAAGCGCCCGGCGTTCCGCGAGGTCTTCCACGGCTTCGACGCCGACGCGGTCGCGGCCTTCGGGCCTCACGACGTCGAGCGGCTGATGCAGGAGCCGCGGATCGTGCGCAACCGGATGAAGATCGAGGCCGCCGTCACCAACGCGCGCGCCACGGTCGCGCTCCGCGACGCCGAGGGCCTGGAGGCCTTCGTGCTGTCCTTCGCGCCCGCGGACCCTCCGGGCTGGCGCGACACCACCGAGATGGCCACCACCTCGGCCGAGTCGACCGCGCTCAGCAAGGAGCTCAAGCGGCGCGGGTTCGCCTTCGTCGGCCCGACGACGATGTACGCGCTCATGGAGGCGATCGGGGTCTTCGACCCGCACCTCCTCGGGTGCTTCAGGAGAGGAAGCTGAGCACCGACGCCGCGACCTTCTCCGGCTGCTCGAGCTGCACGAAGTGCCCGGCGCCGCCGACGGTGGTGGCCCCGGCGAGCCGGGCCAGACCCGGCTCCAGGCACCGGTCCCGGTCGCCGTGGAGCAGCAGCAGCGGGTGCACGGGTTCCGCGAGCGCCGGTGTGATGCCCGGTCCCAGCAGGGCCCGGTAGTAGGAGACGACGGTCCTGGCGTGCTCCCGGTCCGGGACCGCGTCGCGCAGGTGGGCGAGGTCCTCCGTGGCGTCGTACCCGGGCGACCACTGCCGCCACAGCCGGGCGGCCAGCCGGTGGAAGTCGCGCTCGGCCAGACCGGGCACCTGGTTGAAGGCGATGTACCACGAGTGCAGCGGCTGGCGGACCATCGCGCCCGCCCAGGTGCCGAGCGTGCGCGGGGACGGGTTCATCGCCGGGAACGGCGGGACCGACAGCGCCACGTGCCGTGCGTACGGCGACGCGGGGTCGCCCGCGACCGCGTTGGTGGTGATCGCGCCCCAGTCGTGGCCGAGCAGCACCGCGCGGCCGTCGCCGCCGAGCAGGCCGTGAAGCGCCCGGGCGTCGGCGACCAGCGCGCGGACCGAGCAGCCGCCGTCGGTCGGGATGCCCGACGGCGCGTAGCCGCGCAGGTACGGCGCCGCGACCCGCCAGCCCGCGTCCGCCAGCAGCGGCGCCACCCGCCGCCAGGTCTGCGCCGTGTCGGGGAAGCCGTGCAGCGCGACGACGAGCGGGCCGTCGGCAGGTCCCCACTCGAGGACCCCGACGGCGTGGGTCGGCAGGCTGACGTCGTACGCGCGCGGCGCTGGGCTCACCCGGTCAGCGAAGCAGACCGGCGGCCTCCGCGGCGAGCTTCGCGACGCGCTCCCAGTCCCCGGACGCCACCGCGTCGCCCGGCGTGAGCCAGGACCCGCCGACGCAGCCGACGTTCGGCAGGGCGAGGTACGACGGCGCGCTGGTCGCCGTGATCCCGCCGGTCGGGCAGAAGCGGGCCTGCGGCACCGGGCCGGCGACCGCCTTCAGGAACGCGGTGCCACCGGACGCCTCGGCCGGGAAGAGCTTGAGCTCGGAGCAGCCCGCCTCGAGGGCGGCCAGCACCTCCGACACGGTGGCGACGCCCGGCAGGAACGGCAGCCCGGTCTCCTGCATCGCGTGCAGGACCGACCGGGTGGTGCCGGGGGAGACCAGGAACCGGGCGCCCGCGTCGGCGGCGAGCCGGGCCTGGCGGGGGGCCACGATCGTGCCGGCACCGACCAGGATCTCGGGCACCTCGGCCGTGATCGCCCGGATCGCCTCGAGGGCGGCGGGGGTGCGGAGCGTGAGCTCGATGGCGGGCAGCCCGCCGGCCACCAGGGCGCGGGCGATGGCGACGCCCTGCGCGGCGTCCTCCGCGACGACGACCGGGAGCACCGGCACCACGTCGAGGAGCGAGGACTCAGACGGGCTCGACAACGGGGACCTCCTGCGGCGGGACGGTGACGCCCGGGAACACGCTGGCGCCGGTCTCCGCGGAGCCGACGGTGGCGCGGAAGGCGGCGAACAGCTCGCGGCCGGTGCCCGCCCACTCGGCACCCTGGGGGGCGCGGCCGGTGGCCGGCCGGCGCACCAGCTCGTCGTGGTCGACGTGCAGGTCGAGGACCCCGGCGTCGGCGTCCACGGTGACCAGGTCGCCGTCCCGCACCCGGGACAGCGGGCCGCCGAGCGCGGCCTCGGGGGTCACGTGGATCGCCGCGGGCACCTTCCCCGACGCCCCGGACATCCGGCCGTCGGTGACGATCGCGACCCGCTGGCCCCGGTCCTGCAGCACCCCGAGGGCCGGCGTGAGCTTGTGCAGCTCGGGCATCCCGTTGGCCGCGGGGCCCTGGTAGCGGATCACGGCGACGAAGTCGCGGCCGTCGAGCTCGCCGGCGCCGAACGCGGCGAGCAGGTCGTGCTGGTCGTCGAAGACCACGGCGGGCGCGGTGACCCGGCGGTGCTCGGACCGCACGGCCGAGGTCTTGAGGACCGCACGTCCGAGCGGGCCGCGCAGCACGCGCAGGCCGCCGTCGGCCTGGACGGGGTCGGTGGCCGGCCGCAGGACCGAGGTGTCGAGGGACCGCTTCGGCCCCTCCTCCCAGGTCAGGGCGCCGGTGGTCGCGTCGCCGCGCAGCACCGGCTCGGTCGTGTAGTGGTGCAGCCCCCGGCCGGCGACCGTGCGCACGTCCTCGTGCAGCAGGCCGGCCCCGAGCAACGTGTGCACCAGGTAGGCGATCCCGCCGGCGGCGTGGAAGTGGTTCACGTCCGCCTCGCCGTTGGGGTAGATGCGGCACAGCAGCGGCACGACCGCGGACAGGTCCGCCAGGTCGTCCCACGTCAGCGTGATGCCGGCCGCCCGGGCGATCGCGACGAGGTGGATGGTGTGGTTGGTCGAGCCGCCGCTGGCGAGCAGGGCCACGCAGGCGTTGACCACCGCCTTCTCGTCGACCACCTCGCCGATCGGCGTGGGCTCGCCGCCGGCGCGGGTCAGCTCGGTCGCCCGGCGGCCGGCGGCCGCGGTGAGGGCCTCGCGCAGCGGTGTGCCCGGGTTGACGAACGACGACCCGGGCAGGTGCAGCCCGAGCACCTCCATCAGCAGCTGGTTGGAGTTGGCCGTCCCGTAGAACGTGCACGTCCCGGCCGAGTGGTACGACGCCGACTCGGCCTCGAGCAGCTCCTCGCGACCGACCTTCCCCTCGGCGTACAGCTGGCGCACCTTCGCCTTCTCGCCGTTCGGCAGGCCGGAGGCCATCGGCCCCGCGGGCACGAAGACGGTCGGCAGGTGGCCGAAGGACAGGGCGCCGATGAGCAGACCCGGGACGATCTTGTCGCAGACGCCGAGCATCAGTGCGCCGTCGAACATGTCGTGCGAGAGCGCGATCGCCGTCGACATCGCGATCACGTCGCGGCTGTAGAGCGAGAGCTGCATGCCGTCGCGGCCCTGGGTGATGCCGTCGCACATGGCCGGCACGCCGCCGGCAACCTGCGCGATGCCGCCGGCCCGCACGACGGCCTTCTTCAGCGCCTCGGGGTAGTCCCGGTACGGCTGGTGGGCCGAGAGCATGTCGTTGTAGGAGGTGACGATCGCGAGGTTCGGCTTGGTCCGGCCCCGCAGCGCGCGCTTGTCGTCGGCGCCGGAGGCCGCGAAGCCGTGCGCGAGGTTCGCGCAGGCCAGCCGGCCCCGTGCCGGCCCGGCCTCGCCGGCCGCCCGGATCCGGGCCAGGTACGGCTGCCGGCTCGCCGCGCTGCGCTCGACCACCCGCTCGGTGACGGCGGCGACGGTCGGGTGCACCTGCGGGCTCACCGGTCGGGCTCCTGCCAGGAGCGGCCGTCGCGCTCGAGGAGCGTCGTGGCGGCGGTGGGCCCGTCGGTGCCGGCCGGGTAGGGCTCGGGGCGCTCGGGCGAGGCAGACCAGCGCTGGAGGATCGGCTCGGCCCAGGTCCAGGCGGCCTCGACCTCGTCGCGACGCATGAACAGCGTCGGGTTGCCCTTGATCACGTCCATCAGCAGCCGTTCGTAGGCGTCGGGGAGCCGCTGCTCGAACGCGGTCGCGTAGCTGAGGTCCAGGGAGACCGGACGCAACCGGATCCCGCCGGGACCCGGCTCCTTGGCGGTCAGGTGCAGGCGCATGCCCTCGTCGGGCTGGACCTGGATGTGCAGTCGGTTCGGCGTCGTGACGCCCTCCGCGTTGGGGAACATCGGGTGCGGCGGGTGCTTGAAGACGACCACGATCTCCGAGGCCCGGCGGTCCATCCGCTTGCCGGTGCGCAGGTAGAACGGCACGCCGGCCCAGCGCCAGTTCTGCACCTCGGTGCGCAGCGCCACGAAGGTCTCCGTGCTGGACCCGTGGCCGTGCCCGACCGTGGGGCGGAGGTCGTCGGCGTACGACGGCACCTCGGCCCCGTCGACCAGCCCGGCGACGTACCGGCCGCGGACGGTGTCGTGGTCGACGTCGGCCGGCGTCATCGGCTTGAGCGCCTGGAGCACCTTGAGCTTCTCGTCGCGCACGGTCTCGCGCCCGACGTACGTCGGCGGCTCCATCGCGACGAGGCAGAGCAGCTGGAGCAGGTGGTTCTGCACCATGTCGCGCAGCGCGCCGGCGTGGTCGTAGTAGCCGCCGCGACCGCCGACGCCGACGGTCTCGGCGACGGTGATCTGCACGTGGTCGACCCAGTGCGAGCTCCAGAGCGGCTCGAGGAAGGTGTTGGCGAACCGGGTGACCAGCAGGTTCTGGACGCTCTCCTTGCCCAGGTAGTGGTCGATGCGGAAGATCTGGGACTCGTCGAAGACCCGCCCCACCGACTCGTTGACCTCGCGCGCGGACGCCAGGTCGTGCCCGATCGGCTTCTCGATGACGACGCGGGCGCGCTCGTCGACGACGCCGATCTCGTCGAGCCGCTGGCAGATCGCGCCGAACAGGGTCGGGGAGACCGCCAGGTAGAAGACCCGCACGGCCTCCTCCGGCTGCGGCCGGTCCTTGAGCAAGGCGTGGAAGCGGTCCCAGTCACCGGGGTCCTCGGCGTCCAGCATCAGGTGGTGCAGCCGGCCCAGGAATCGCTCGACGGCACCCTCGTAGAGGTCGCTGGGGTCGACGTAGGTCGCGAGCGCGGCGCGCACCTCCGCGCGCCAGCCCTCGTCGTCGAGGTCGGACCGGGACACCCCCAGCACCCGGTAGTCCTCGGGCAGCTGGCCCTCGAGGTCGCGGTGGTAGAGGGCGGGGAGGAGCTTGCGGAGCGCGAGGTCGCCGGTGCCGCCGAAGACCGTGAAGTCGCACGACCCGGGAAGCACGTGCGGTGCGGCAGCGATGTCCATGCCGACCACGGTAGGAAGGCCTTAGGCACAAAGCAAGCCCAAGTTACGCTTTTTCAAGATCAAAGTAGGGAGGTTTATGCTCTCGCCCATGTCCACGGGGGTCGAGTCGCGCGAGTCGGCGGCGCCGGCGACCGCCGGTGAGCTGCTCGAGCTGGTGCGCACCGGCCGCGCCGAGACCCGGTCGCAGCTGCGTCTGCTGACCGGTCTCTCGCGCACCGCCGTCACCGCCCGGGTGACGTCGCTGACCGGGGCGGGACTGCTGCTGATCGGCGAGGAGCTGGCCTCGACCGGCGGCCGGCCGCCCGGTGCGCTGGTCTTCAACAAGGACGCCGGCGTGGTGCTCGCCGTCGCGCTCGGCCGCTCGCGCAGCCAGCTCGCGGTCCTCGACCTGGACGGCCAGGAGCTCGCCGCCGACTCCCGCGACCACGAGGTCGGGATCGGCCCCGACGACCTGATGCCCGCGGTGGCGGACCGGCTGCGCGACCTCCTCGACGGCGTGGTCCCGCCCGTGCTCGGCATCGGACTGAGCCTGCCCGGCACCCTCGACCCGGTGCGCGGGCTCAGCATCGGGTCGCCGGTCATGTCGGGCTGGGACGGCGTCGAGCTGGCGCCGTACTTCGCCGACGTGGCCGACGCACCGCTCTTCGTCGCGAACGACGCCGACGTCCTGGCCCGCTCCGAGCTGCTCGGCGGCGCCGGCGCCCTCGAGGACGTCCTCGTCGTCAAGGCCTCGACGGGCCTGGGCCTCGGGATCGTCGCGGACGGAAAGGTGCTCAGCGGCCACCTCGGCGCGGCCGGTGAGATCGGGCACACCGTCGTCGATGCCGCGGGGGAGCTGCCCTGCCGCTGCGGCGCGACCGGGTGCCTGGAGACGATCGCCGCCGGCTGGGCGCTGGTCGCCCGGATGTCCGAGCAGGGGCACCCGGTCGGGCACGTCCGCGACCTCGTCGCCCTCGCCCTGCAGGGCGACTCCGCTGCGCGCGGGCTGCTGCGCGACAGCGGCCGGGAGCTCGGCGAGGTGCTGGCCGTGGCCATCAACCTGCTCAACCCGGCCGCCGTCGTGATCGGCGGCGACATGGCGGCGGCGTTCGACTTCTACGTTGCGGGCGTGCGCGAGAGCGTCTACCGGCGCTCGGCCCCGCTCGCCACCCGCGACCTGCAGTTCCTCCCGGCGACCCACGGCGACCGGGCCGGCGTCGTCGGCTGCGGCGCCCTGGCCCTCGACCACGTGCTGGCGCCGGTCGCCGTCGACGCGCGGCTCACCGCCGGGAGCTGACCCGGCGGGTCGTCCCCTCGGTCCGTCGGTGCCGGTCAGCCGACGTCGCGGGTCATCTGGTCGATGACGACGGTGATCGCCAGCGGCAGCACCGGGTCCTGCCCGTCCTCGACCTCGACGCCGTAGGTGTCGGCGACGCGGAACCAGCGCTTGGAGACCTCGGCGACCTTGCCGCCGTTCCCGCTGATCTCGTACTCGTGGTCGACGATGTTGCCGTGCACCTCGAGCTCGCCGCCCGAGGCCAGCTCGACCTTGAACCGCTCGCGCAGCGGCGTGATCATCGCCTTCTTCACCGTGGCGACGGTGTGCCCGTTCCCGTCCTCGATCTCCATCGTGTCGCGGACCCGCAGCTTGCGCTCCTGGATCTTGTACAGCTCGCGACCCGAGGGGTCCTCGATGATGAGTGTCTCGCGGACGCGCAGCGCCTTGCCGTTGACCTTGAGCACCCGCTGACCGCCGGTGTCCTCGATCCAGTAGTCGTCACCGATCGCGAACAGCTTCTCGCGCATCCGGTACGTCGTGACGCCGCGGCGTGCGTCGCGACGCTCCTCCCGCCTGTCCCTGAGTCCCATGCCCCCGATCCTTCGCCGGTCCGGCCGTTCCGTGATCACCCGGACCGGGCGAGGGCTGGACCACCCGGCGCCGCCGGGGACGTCATCCGACCTGGCTGCCGGGGCGACCACCTCGTATGACGTCGCGCCGGCGCCGCCGGGGACGTCATCCGACCTGGCTGCCGGGGCGACCACCTCGGATGACGCTGCGGTCGCCCGCGGCGCAGGGGTCGCCGGCCCACTCAGTAGGGTCGCGGCGTGACCGCGAACGTCTGGCTCTGGATCCTCGCCGGCTTCCTGGCCGCGATCTTCCTCGGCACCGGCCTGCTCAAGCTGACCCGCACGCGGGAGGAGATCGTCGCCGCCGGACTGACCTGGGCCGAGGACTACTCCGAGCCGGCCCTGCGGGCGCTGGGCTGGGCCGAGCTGCTGGGCGCCGTGGGGTTGGTGGTGCCGCCGCTGGTGGGTCTCGGCATCCTCACCCCGGTGGCCGCGACCTGCCTGGCGGTGCTGTCCGCGGGAGCGATCGTCGTCCACGTGCGCCGGCGCGAGTTCCTCCCCGACGTGGTCCGCAGCCTGGCGCTGGTGGTCATGTGCGTGATCGTCGCGGTCTACCGGTTCGGCTCGGAAGCCTTCTGAGACAGCCCTCCGGGACGGCCGTCCGCGGCTAGCCTCGCTCCGTGACCACGCGCCCCGTGACCCGAGTCCACGCCTTCGGTGACGACGCCCTCGGCGACCGCGACGCGGTCGGCCTGGTGACCGCGATCCAGGACGGCGAGGTGTCGATCCCGGACGTCGTCGAGGCCGCGATCTCGCGCACCGAGCGGCTCCAGCCCCAGCTCAACGCGGTGGCGTACGTCGCCTACGACCGGGCCCGGTCCGAGGCTCGCGACCCGCGCGGCGGCTACTTCGCCGGCGTCCCGACCTTCCTCAAGGACAACGTCGACGTCGCGAACATGCCGACCCAGCAGGGCTGCGACGCGTTCCGCGGCCGGCCGCTGACCGCGGACGGCGACTTCGCCCGGATGTTCCTCGCCACCGGCCTGCTGCCGATCGGCAAGACCCAGCTCTCCGAGTTCGGGTTCAGCCCGGCGGCCGAGCACCCGCGTCTCGGCCCGGTCCGGTCACCCTGGAACCTCGAGCACACCGCCGGCGCCTCGTCGGCCGGCACGGCCGCGCTGGTCGCCGCCGGCGCCGTGCCGCTCGCGCACGGCAACGACGGCGGCGGCTCGATCCGCATCCCGGCGGCGGTCAACGGGCTGGTGGGACTCAAGCCGACCCGCGGTCGCCTCGCCCAGGACAAGATCACCCGGCAGATGCCGGTGAAGATCGTCTCCGACGGCGTCCTGACCCGGTCGGTCCGCGACACCGCCGCGTTCCTCCGGGAGGCCGAGCGGGTCTACCGCGCGCTCTCGCTGCCGCCGATCGGCGACGTCACCCAGCCGGGCCGGGCCCGGCTGCGGGTCGCCGTGCACACCGGCGGGATCGGCCGCAGCGCGGCGCCCGAGGTCGTCGAGCTGACCCTCAAGACCGCGCGGCTGCTCGAGGAGCTCGGCCACCACGTCGAGCACGTGGAGCACCCGGCGCCGGCCACCGTGCCCGACGACTTCCTCCTCTACTGGTCGATGCTCGCGATGGCGATCGTGCGCACCGGGCGCCGCCAGCTCGGCCCGACGTTCGACGCGACCCGGCTCGACAACCTCACGCTCGGCCTCGACCGGCACTGCCGCACCAGGCTGCACCGGCTCCCGGGAGCGATCGCCCGCCTGCGCCGGCTGACCCGGCTCTCGGCCGAGTTCCACCGGCGGTACGACGTCGTGCTGACGCCGACGCTGGCCGAGACCACGCCGCTGGTCGGCCGGCTCGACCCGACCAACGACTTCGAGACCGTGATGGAGCGGATCCTGGAGTGGGTGGCGTTCACGCCGTGGCAGAACGCCACCGGCGACCCCGCGGTCTCGCTGCCCCTCGCGACCACCGCGGCCGGGCTGCCGCAGGGCATGATGCTCTCCGCCGGAGCCGGCCGCGAGCCGACGCTCCTCGAGCTCGCCTACGAGCTCGAGGAGGCCGCACCCTGGCCCCGGATCACCGGCTGACCCCGACCAGCTGCCGGTCCACGCCGGCGCCGAAGTCGATCGGCCCGCGGCTGTCGGGAGCCGCCTTGGCGACCTCCCGGCGGACCCGGTTGGCCGCGCGCGCGGCGGTCCGCCGGTCCGTGATCGCGTCGCGCCGCTGCTGGGCGGACGCCGTACGCAGCTCCTTGGCGGCTCGCCGGGACGCCTCGGCACGCTCGCGCGCAGCGACCCGCCAGTCCTCCTCGGCCGCGACCGGCGGCCCGGCGGCCAGGGGAGCGGGTGCCAGGGCGGGGAGCGGTGCGGCGTGCGGGTGCGGCTGCTGCGCCTCGATCTCGCGGTCCTGGAGCCACCGGGTGAAGGCGAGCCACCAGCGGCGGCGGCGCGTGGCGTAGCGGACCCCGTGCGCGGTCTTGTTCCAGGTCGGCCGCCAGTGCGGGAAGACCAGCTCGAGGGTCGCGGTCCAGCTCGCGGCGGACAGGAGCAGCCACCACGGCAGGCTGAGCGTCATCAGGTAGCGGATCGCGCCGAACTCGCGCCGGCGCAGCGCCGCCGCGATGGAGATCGACACGAGCAGCAGGTTGCCGCCCACGAAGATCAGCACCGCCGGGTAGAGCAGCGGGCCGGGGAACAGGTCACGGATGAACTGGGGGCGGTCGATCACGTAGGCGATGGTCAGCGCCCAGCTCAGCGGGGCCAGGAAGAGGGAGAAGTAGGTGCCACCGACCTGCATCAGGTAGGCGGTGAACCGCACCGGCCCCATCACCCGGGCGTTGCGCCAGGGCCGGCGCAGCAGGACGAGGGTGGTCTGGAGGAAGCCCTTGAGCCACCGGCTGCGCTGGTTGAGCGCGGCGAGCGGGGTGACCGGCGCCTCCTCGTCGGTCCAGCTGTCGAAGAGCGCGGTGGTGTACCCGTGGGCGGCGATCGCGCCCCCGAGCTCGGCGTCCTCGGTGACGTTCCACGGGTCCCAGGCGCCGGTCGTGATCGGCTCGCCCCCGAGGTCGGGCATCACCTCGGCGTCGAAGGCCACGTCCTGGAGCACGCTCGCCGGGAAGTGGTTCGACGTGCCGCCGAGCGGCACCGGCAGGCCGAGGTGGGACAGCCCGGCGAGCACCAGCTCGAAGTGCACGGCGTACTCGTTGCCCAGGAACCGCGAGCACCAGGTGCTCGGCCGGACGTCGTAGCCCTCCTGGTCGCGGACCACCTCGCCCAGGGGGCCGGTCAGCGGGGACTGGTTGGCGAAGACCAGGCGCGCCTGGACGCAGCCGAGCGGGTCGCCGCGCTCCTCGGCCGCACGGAACGTCTCGACCGCCTTGCGGAGCTGCTGCGGCTCGGGGCGGTCCTCGGCGTCGAAGATGACCACGTAGTCGCCGGTCGCGTAGCGCAGGGCGTGGTCGCAGGCCTTGGGCTTGCCGTACGGCCGCGCCGTCGGGGTCTCCACGATCTGGAAGTAGGGGGGCAGCGGGTAGGCGCGGGCGGCCTCGACCGTCGCCCGGTCCCGCTCCTCGAGGACCAGCAGGCACTGGAGCAGGTGCCGGGGGTAGTCGAGCGCCTCCATCGCGGCGACCACCGTCGGGATCATGTGCGCCTCGTCGTACATCGGGTGCAGCGTCGTGTAGCGCGGGAGCTCCTCGGTCGGCACCTCCACCCGCGGCGGGAAGCGGTAACGGCCCGCGGCCAGCACCAGGGTCACGCGGAGCCCCAGGTACGCGATGCTGAACGCCAGGGAGAGCGCGACCAGGACGCGCAGGGTCACCAGCGGGTCGACGACCAGGCCGATCACGACCGCCACCAGGACGACCGCTCCGATGATCCGCTGGCCGCGGGTCGTCGGCTCCTCCGCGGTCTCCCGGACGTACAGCGGGCGGTGACCCCGCTCGCGCGGGCGGATCCGGTGGCGGATCCGGACGATGGTGGCCGCCGGGCGGCTGCTCAGGATCGTCACGACGCCGCCTCCCGCCGCTCGTAGACGAGGAAGTGGTCGGTGCGCAGCACGACCCGGTACGCCGACATCGCCGGCGTGCCGTACAGGTTGTCGTACACGGCGTCGGTGTCGCCCTCGGTCGTGCGCATCACGACGACGTCGATGTCCGCCTCCTGGCCGGCCGGGTCGACGAGCGCGTCGCGCCACAGCGTGTCGCTGCCCTCGTAGACCATCCGCTCCTGGTTGGGGAACGCCACCCACTCGTTGGCGAAGGACTCGATGAGCAGGCGCCCCGTGGTGTGGTCCTCCACGAAGTCGCCGACCTCCCGCTCCTCGTCGTACGCCGCGTACGCCTGGGACGCCTCGAGGCTCGTCACCACGCTGTGGCCGTCGGTGGCCGAGGCGCTCGCGAGCCCGGCCCCGGCCAGCACCACCACCAGGGCGGCGCCCACCAGTCGCAGCGCGCGGGAGAGCAGCCGGCCCGTGCGCGGCACCAGCGAGACGGCGTAGCCGGTGAACAGCGAGATCGGCAGCAGCATCACGACCGCCATCCGCAGGTTGTAGAGGTCGCCGTCGATCTCGGTGACGCGCATCGGCTGGGTCCCCGAGTAGAGGCCGTAGGTGATGAACGCGCCGGCCGCCGCGGTCGTTAGGAACGTCGTGAACACGGGCGAGAGCCGCTCGCGCCACGCCATCAGCACCATCCCGACGGCGCCGCACAGCGCCAGCGGGAGCCCGATGGTGTCCCGGATGCCGAACGCGTAGGTCTGCAGGGACACCCGCAGGTCGGCGACCTGGCTCAGCTCCAGGTCCCGGGTCTGGTCGATGCTCGTGTACTGGCCGGTGAACCAGGCCAGCGGGTCACCGAAGATCACCAGGTCCCACACCAGCCAGAGGATGATCCCCAGGGCGGCGTACCCGGTGAACACCAGGACGTAGGCCTGCCCCGCGAAGTCGTGGCTGAAGAACCGGTAGCCCTTCACGAAGCAGATCTGCACGACCACTACGAGCAGGGCGAGGGAGAAGACCCAGGCCTCGTAGCGGACCAGCACCAGGAGCGTGCAGGTGACTGCGGCGAGCATCAGCCACCGGTGCCGCTCGGTCCGGTACCAGAGCAGCATCGCGGCGACCGCGGTCACCATGCCCAGGTACATCAGGGTCTCGCCCATCGGCGTCGACTGGAGGTAGAGCGCGTTGGCGTTCAGCCCGTAGACGGCGGCGGCGACCCAGCCGGCCAGCCGGTCGCGGGTCGCGACCCGCACGGCGACGTACAGCCCGAGGACGGTGCCGACGTAGGCGAGCATCGAGAACACCGAGCCGGCGAGCCCGGACAGGTAGAGGTCCTTGTTCCAGGCCAGCGTCGCGATCAGCAGGTGGGGGAGGGGCAGCCAGATGCCGCCGAGCTGACCGAACCCGGGGTGCTGCCCCACGACCAGCCGGCGCCCGATGAGCAGGTGGGAGAGCGCGTCCTTGTAGCCGAGGACGGTGCCCAGGTCGCGGAACCACAGGTAGGCGGCGGCGGAGGCCAGCAGCGCCAGGGCGACCAGCACCCAGGCATCGGCCTTCCATGATCGCGACACCATGCCCCCCGGCGTGCCACTCACCTGCTCCATGCGTTCCGGACAGCGTCCGTCCCGCCCCCGTCCATGATGCCTCGCCGACGGGGACGGGACCCGGGTTTTCACCGGACCGGGTCGGACGTGACTGGACCGCGCCGACCGGCTCCGCCGGAGGCCGGGAAGGGGCCCGGACAGGGCTCCCGGAGGTCCGGACGCAGCGCTCCCAGGTGCGATTTCTCGATCCCGGAGGCGATGTGTATCGTTCTCCGTCGTTGCCCCTTTAGCTCAGTCGGCAGAGCGTCTCCATGGTAAGGAGAAGGTCTACGGTTCGATTCCGTAAAGGGGCTCTGGGCAGGCGCCTAGGGTGGACCGGCTACGCTGGTCCGCGCAGTCGTGCCCTCGTGGCGGGGTAGCTCAGGTGGTTAGAGCACACGGCTCATAATCGTGGTGTCGCGGGTTCGAGTCCCGCCCCCGCTACTCAGAACGAGCGACTCCCGTACCAACCTGCAGAAGGACTTCCCGTGGCCAGCAAGAGCTCCGACGTTCGCCCCAAGATCACGCTCGCCTGCGTCGAGTGCAAGGAGCGGAACTACATCACCAAGAAGAACCGCCGCAACGACCCCGACCGCATGGAGCTGGCGAAGTTCTGCCCGCGCTGCCGCAAGCACCAGCCGCACCGCGAGACGCGCTGACGCCGACCGCTCCTCCGTCCGACCCGTCCGGTCCTCCGGGCGGGTCGACGTCTATGTTGGGGCCCATGCCTGTGGACCAGTCGCTCGTCGGCCGGGTCTTCCCGCCCACCCCGGCGCACGTCGTCACCGAGGAGCGGATCGCCGCCTTCGTCGCCGCCACCGGGGGCGAGTACGCCGGCGGCCCCGCTCCGGCCACCTTCCCCATCGTGCTCGCCTTCGACGCGATGAACGCGTTCCTCGAGGCCGAGCAGGTCGAGCTGCACCGCATCGTGCACGGCGAGCAGCGGTTCACCTACGAGCGCCCGGTGGTGCCCGGCGACGAGCTCGTCGCCACGCTCACGGTCAGCAGCCTGCGCCAGATCGCGGGCAACGACATCATCGGCACCACGAGCGCGATCACCGACGCATCGGGCGCCCTGGTGTGCTCCACCAGCGCCACCCTGGTCCACCGGGGGCCCGCATGACGCTCGCCACGCAGACCTACACCGTCACGCGCGCCGACCTGGTGCGCTACGCCGAGGCCAGCGGTGACCACAACCCGATCCACCAGGACGAGGAGGTCGCCCGCAGCGTCGGCCTGCCCGGGGTGATCGCCCACGGCATGTACACGATGGCGCTCGCCGCCCGCGCGGTCGAGGCGTGGTTCCCCGGCGCCGAGGTCGTCAGCCTCGGCTGCAAGTTCACCAGCCCGGTCGTCGTACCGGCCGAGGGCGGCGTCGACGTCGAGGTCGCCGGCGAGGTCAAGGACAGCACCGACGGCCTCACCACGGTCGCGCTCACCGTGGCCTGCGCCGGCCAGAAGGTCCTCGGCATGCCGAAGGCCGTGGTCCGTGCCTGAGCGGCTCGCCGACCACACCACGCTCCGCCTCGGCGGGCCCGCCGCGCGCTGGGTGCGGGCCACCACCGAGGAGGAGCTGATCGAGGCGGTCGGCGCCGCGGACGCCGCGGGCGAGCCGCTCCTCGTCCTGGGCGGCGGCAGCAACCTGGTGGTCGCCGACGACGGGTTCCCCGGCACCGTGGTCGAGGTCGCCACCGTGGGGGTCCGCACGGACGTCGACGACCCCGACGCCTGCGGCGGCGTGCTGGTCACGGTCGCGGCGGGGGAGGGCTGGGACGACCTGGTCGCCCTGGCGGTCGACCGCGGGTGGTCCGGCGTGGAGGCGCTGTCCGGCATCCCCGGCTCGGTCGGGGCCACGCCGATCCAGAACGTCGGAGCCTACGGCCAGGAGGTCGCCCAGACGATCGCCTCGGTGCGGGTCTGGGACCGGACCCTGCGTGGCGTGCGCACCTTCGCCAACGCCGACTGCGGCTTCGGCTACCGCACCTCGCGGTTCAAGGCGGACCCGGCACGGCACGTGGTCCTCTCGGTGACCTTCCAGCTGCGGCCCGGCTCGCTCGGTACCCCCGTCGCCTACGCCGAGCTCGCCCGGACGCTCGGCGTCGACGTCGGGCAGCGGGCGCCGCTCGCCGAGGTGCGTCGGGCGGTGCTCGGCCTGCGCGCCGGCAAGGGCATGGTGCTCGACGCCGCGGACCACGACACGTGGAGCGCCGGCTCGTTCTTCACCAACCCGGTCGTGCCCGCCGACGCCCTGCCCGCGGGTGCCCCGGCGTGGCCGCAGCCCGACGGCGCCGTGAAGACGAGCGCCGCGTGGCTGATCGAGCACGCCGGGTTCCACAAGGGCCACGGCAACGACCGGGTCGCGCTCTCCGCCAAGCACACGCTCGCCCTCACCAACCGCGGCGGGGCGACCGCGGCCGAGCTGCTGGCGCTGGCGCGTGAGGTGCGCGACGGCGTCGAGGCCCGCTTCGGGATCCGGCTCGTCAACGAGCCGGTGCTCGTCGGCTGCTCCCTCTGACGAGCCCGGACGGCGACCGCGGCGCTCAGGTGTTGTTGTAGGTCGTCGTCGACGACGAGTCGCTGGCGATCGCGAGCGCGATGATCCCTGCGAAGAACAGGATGCCGAGGATCAGCAGCACCGTCCCGATGATGCCCATGATCTTGCCGGAGCTCGCTGAGCCGCGACCGCCGTAGACGCCCGGGTTCTCGTCGATCTCGCGGACCGCCTTGCTGCCCACCGCCCAGGCGAACGGCGAGAGCACCAGGGTGATGCCGCCGCAGGTCGCGACGCCGGCCAGCCCGATGATCCCGAGCACCATCGCGGTGTTCGACGACGGGTGGTTGGGCAGCGGCGGGGTGTAGCCGTAGGGCGTCTGCGGCTGCTGGCCGTAGGGCTGGCCGTACGGCTGCTGGGCATAGGGCTGCTGGGCGTAGGGCTGCTGCTGGTACGGGTTCTGCTGGTACGCCGGCTGGCCGTACGGCGGCTGCTGCGGCTCGCCGTAGGGCGGCTGCGGGTACTGCGGCTGGCCGTAGGGCGGCTGCTGCGGCGGCTGCTCGGGCTGCGCCGGGGTGCCGTACGGGTTCTGCGGGTCGTAGGGGTTCGGGCCCGGGGGCTCGGGCTGATCGCTCATGTCCCCATCCTCGCAGGCCCGGCCGGGTCCGTGGCCAGCCACCGGTCGATGCCGGCGAGGATCTCGGTCCGGACGGCGTCGGGGGCACGCGAGGCCCGCACCGACATCCGGGCGAGCTCGGCGAGCTGCCGGTCCTCGAGGTCGTGCGCGGCCCGCATCGTGGCGTACTGCCCGGCCAGCCGGGAGCCGAAGAGCAGCGGGTCGTCCGCGCCGAGGGCGACCTGGGCGCCGGCCTCGAGCAGGGTGGGCAGGGGCACGGAGGTCAGGTCGGAGTAGACCCCGAGCGCGACGTTCGAGACCGGGCAGACCTCCAGCACGACCTCGGCCGCCACCACCCGCTCGAGCAGCGCCGGGTCCTCGGCGACCCGGACCCCGTGGCCGAGCCGCTGGGCTCCCAGCTGGTCCAGGCAGACCCGGATGTGCTCGGGCCCGCGCAGCTCGCCTCCGTGCGGCACCAGCAGCAGGCCGGCACGCTCGGCGATCCGGAACGCGGGCGCGAAGTCCGCCGTGCTGCCGCGCCGCTCGTCGTTGGAGAGCCCGAAGCCGACGACCCCGCGGCCGGCGTACTGCCCGGCGAGGCGGGCGAGGGTGCGGGCGTCGAGGGGGTGTCGCGTGCGGTTCGCCGCGATGACGACCGCGATCCCGAGCCCGGTGGCGGCCGCCGCGTCCCGCACCGCGTCGAGCACCAGGTCGGTGAACGCGGTGATCCCGCCGAACCTCGCGCCGTAGCCGCTCGGGTCGACCTGGATCTCCAGCCAGCGGCCGCCGTCGGCGACGTCGTCCTCGGCCGCCTCGAGCACCAGCCGGCGGACGTCGGCCTCGGTGCGTAGGACCGACCGCGCCACGTCGTAGAGCCGCTGGAAGCGGAACCAGCCCTTCTCGTCGGCCGCCGACAGCCGGGGCGGCCACTCCTCCACGAGCTGGTCGGGCAGGGCGATGCCGTCGCGCTCCGCGAGCTCGAGCAGCGTCGAGTGCCGCATCGAGCCGGTGAAGTGCAGGTGCAGGTGGGCCTTGGGGAGGGCGTGGAGGTCGCGCACCCTCAGGCGAAGAGCTTCTGCAGCCGCGTGACGCCCTCGACCAGGTCGTCGTCGCCGAGCGCGTAGGAGAGCCGGAGGTAGCCGGGGGAGCCGAAGGCCTCGCCGGGCACGACGGCCACCTCGGCCTGGTCGAGGATGTACTCGGCGAGGTCGGCGGAGCTGTCGATCCGGCGGCCGCCGTACTCCTTGCCGAGCAGCCCCTTCACCGACGGGTAGGCGTAGAACGCCCCGCCCGGGGTCGGGCACACGACGCCGTCGATCTCGTTGAGCATCGCGACGATCGTGCGCCGGCGCCGGTCGAAGGCCGCCTTCATCTCGTCGACGGCGGTCAGGTCGCCCTCGAGGGCGGCCAGCGCGGCGCGCTGGGCCACGTTGGCGACGTTGGAGGTCGCGTGCGACTGGAGGTTGGTGGCCGCCTTGACCAGGTCGGCGGGCCCGATCATCCAGCCGACCCGCCAGCCGGTCATCGCGTAGGTCTTGGCGACGCCGTTGACGACGACGGTGTGGTCGGCCAGCTCGGGGCAGAGGACGGGCAGCGACCCGGTCTCGATGCCGTCGTAGACGAGGTGCTCGTAGATCTCGTCGGTGAGCACCCACAGCTGGTGCTCCTCGGCCCAGGCCCCGATCGCGCGGATCTCGTCGGCGGTGTAGACGGCGCCGGTCGGGTTGGACGGCGAGACGAACAGCAGGACCTTGGTCCGGTCGGAGCGGGTGGCCTCGAGCTGCTCGACGGTCACCTTGTAGTCCTGGGTCTCGTCGGCCAGGACCTCCACGGCGACGCCGCCGGCGAGCTGGATCGCCTCGGGGTAGGTCGTCCAGTAGGGCGCCGGCACGATCACCTCGTCACCCGGGTCGAGCATCGTGGCGAACGCCGCGTAGATGGCCTGCTTGCCGCCGTTGGTCACGAGCACCTGGGCGGGCTCGACCTCGAGGCCGCTGTCGCGCCGGGTCTTGGCGACGATCGCCTTCTTCAGCTCGGGGAGGCCGCCGGCGGGGGTGTAGCGGTGGTTCTTCGGGTCCCGGGCCGCGTCGACCGCCGCCTCGACGACGTAGTCGGGCGTCGGGAAGTCCGGCTCGCCGGCGCCGAACCCGATCACCGGTCGCCCCTCGGCCTTGAGCGCCTTGGCCTTCGCGTCCACCTTCAGCGTCGCGGACTCGGCGATGGCGCCGATCCGGCGGGAGATGCGGCGCGAGCGGGGGGAGGAGCCGTCGGAGGTCATGGCCTCATCGTAGGGCGGCCGCGCGGGTCTCCCGAAGCCGGTTTGGACTCGACCTCGCCCCACCCCGTAGACTCGCGGCTGGTGGTTCTCCCACAGGATCAGTCCTGCCCGGGAGACCCCGGCGAAGGGCACTAGCTCAACTGGCAGAGCATCGGTCTCCAAAACCGAAGGTTGGGGGTTCAAGTCCCTCGTGCCCTGCAAGGTCGGCCAACAGGTCGCAACGACGAGAGGTGGAGGACGTGCCGGACAGCAAGGCAATCCGCGGCGCACGCGGCAAGCCCGGCCACAAGCGCACCAGCATCCCCGTGTTCTACCGCCAGGTGATCGCGGAGCTCCGGAAGGTGGTCTACCCGACCCAGGAGCAGCTGGTCACGTACTTCATCGTGGTCATGGTCTTCGTCGTCGCGATGATGGCCTTCGTGTCGGCGCTCGACCTGGGCTTCGGCAAGCTCGTGTTCAAGGTCTTCGCGGGCTGACCGGCCGCACACCTACGAGAAGTTGATGGAGCAGTACGTGTCTGAGCAGGACTACGACCCGGCGCAGCCCGAGGAGGCGGCCCCCGCGGTCGACCCGACCCTCGAGGACCAGTACGGCGAGCCGAACGACGGCCCCGAGGTGGAGGACGACCCCCGCCTGGACGCCGAGGTCACCGACGAGGACACCGACGGGGCCATGGGCCTCGACGACACCCACGACGGCCACGCCACCAGCATCGAGATGTCGGTGGCCGAGGGCGACGAGGGCCCGGACGCCGCGTCGGAGGAGTCCGACGAGTCCGAGGACCCCGACGCCAACGACCCGCTCGAGATGTTCCGCCGCGAGCTGTGGGCCAAGCCCGGTGACTGGTTCGTCGTGCACACCTACTCCGGCATGGAGAACCGGGTGAAGTCGAACCTCGAGAACCGCATCATCTCCCTCAACATGGAGGACTACATCCACGAGATCGTGGTCCCCACCGAGGAGGTCGCGGAGATCAAGAACGGCCAGCGCAAGATGGTCAAGCGCACCGTGCTCCCCGGCTACGTGCTGGTCCGCATGGACCTCACCGACGAGTCGTGGGCCGCGGTCCGCCACACCCCCTCGGTGACCGGGTTCGTCGGCCACAGCCACCAGCCGGTCCCGCTGTCGATGACCGAGGTCGAGAACATGCTCGCGCCCGCCGTCGTCGCCCGCGCCGAGGCCGAGGCGATGGCCGCCGGCACCCCGTCCACCTCCGGTGGGGCGGTCGCCAAGAAGCCGGTCGAGGTGGCCGACTTCGACGTCTCCGACTCCGTCATGGTCGTCGACGGCCCGTTCGCCACGCTGCACGCGACGATCACCGAGATCAACGCGGAGTCGCAGCGGGTCAAGGCGCTCGTCGAGATCTTCGGTCGCGAGACCCCCGTCGAGCTGTCGTTCAGCCAGATCCAGAAGGTCTGAGCCCGTGCCCGGAGCTTGCTCCGGGCACGAGAGGCGAAGAGGTTGAGGAGCGTCGGCTCGGATCGCGCGGAGCGCGGGACGAGCGACGCGTCTCGAAACCCGGTGGGACGAGAAGCAGCCCGGACCACTGCGATTTCGTCAGACGCGAGAAGCGCAGCACAATAGGACAGTTGCCCTCGGGCGACAGCAGGTGGCAGAGGCGCACGACGTACGCCTCGTCATGACCACGAGGAAGAAAGAGAAGCAGCATGCCTCCCAAGAAGAAGATCGCCGCACTCGTCAAGGTGCAGCTCCAGGCCGGTGCCGCGACGCCGGCTCCGCCGGTCGGTACCGCCCTCGGTCCGCACGGCGTGAACATCATGGAGTTCTGCAAGGCGTACAACGCCCAGACCGAGTCGATGCGCGGCAACGTCATCCCGGTCGAGATCACCATCTACGAGGACCGGTCCTTCACCTTCATCACGAAGACCCCGCCGGCCGCCGAGCTGATCAAGAAGGCCGCCGGCCTGCAGAAGGGCTCCGGCGTCCCGCACAAGGAGAAGGTCGGCAAGCTGACCAAGGACCAGGTGCGCGAGATCGCCCAGACCAAGCTGCCGGACCTCAACGCCAACGACATCGACGCAGCGATGAAGATCGTCGAGGGCACCGCCCGTTCGATGGGCGTCACGACCGACTGAGCTCGCCCCTCCGCGAACCCAGCCCCTCAGCAACTCACGTGGGAGAGCCGCGCTGGCTCGTCGAAGACCACGTCCTCCGAAAGTAGGAACACATCATGCAGCGCAGCAAGACCTACCGCGCGGCCGCCGAGCAGTTCGACAAGGACGAGCTCCACGCCCCGCTGGACGCGATCAAGATCGCGAAGACCACCAGCAAGAAGAAGTTCGACGAGACCGTCGACGTCGTCATGCGCCTCGGCGTCGACCCGCGCAAGGCCGACCAGATGGTCCGCGGCACCGTCAACCTCCCGCACGGCACCGGCAAGACCGCCCGCGTGCTCGTGTTCGCGAACGCCGACAAGGCCGAGGCCGCCCGTGAGGCCGGCGCCGACGTCGTCGGTGGCGACGAGCTGATCGAGAAGGTCGCCGGTGGCTGGCTCGACTTCGACGCCGTCGTCGCGACCCCGGACATGATGGGCAAGGTCGGCCGCCTCGGCCGCGTGCTCGGCCCCCGTGGCCTGATGCCGAACCCGAAGACGGGCACCGTGACGCCGGACGTCACCAAGGCCGTGACCGACATCAAGGGCGGCAAGATCGAGTTCCGCGTCGACCGGCACGCCAACCTCCACTTCATCATCGGCAAGGCGTCCTTCTCCGAGGTCGCCCTCGCCGAGAACTACGCCGCGGCGCTGGAGGAGGTGCTCCGTCTGAAGCCGGCCAGCTCGAAGGGCCGCTACATCAAGAAGGTCACCGTCTCCACGACGATGGGCCCGGGCATCCAGGTCGACCCGAACCGCACCAAGAACGTCGCGGTCGAGGACGAGTCCGCAACCGCCTGACCTCCAGCTCCACCCGTACGCCGGCCTGCCAGGTCCTCCTGGCGGGCCGGCGTCGTCGTGCGGGGGGTGCCCGATTTGGCGGGCACCCGGCCCGCGCCGTACTGTTCTCCTCGTAACCAGAGACCGCCGGTGGTCAGGCTGCGCCAGCAGCAGGACCGAAGGTTCCGCGGAGATGCGGACGGCCAGCGCAGGTCACAGAGCAGGACCGGCCGTGTGCCGGGACCAGACGCCCTGAGCCTGTGCTCGGGGCGTTCGTGATTTCCGGTGGGCCCGGAGCGGCGGTCGACCACCGGAAGGAGACCCATGGCGCGGGCAGACAAGCAGGCAGCCGTCGCGGAGATCGTTGACTCGTTCAACGACAGCGCCGGCGCCGTGCTGACCGAGTACCGCGGTCTCACCGTGAAGCAGCTGCAGGACCTGCGGCGCTCACTCGGCGAGAACGCCAACTACGCCGTGGTCAAGAACACGCTGGCCAAGATCGCCGCCACCGAGGTGGGCATCTCCGGCTTCGA